>NZ_CAXOFU010000001.1:0-358538 GCF_964208575.1 Enterobacter soli
CATCAAACAAGAAGAACCCCGTACCGAAAGGTGCGGGGTTTTTTGCTTTGTGGTTTTGATTTGTACGCGGGGCAGGTCAAATAAAATGCCGGGTGGCGCTTCGCCTTACCCGGCATGGAAAACTAGTGGATCACCTGCGACAGGAAAGCCCGCGTGCGCTCTGATTTTGGATGGGCAAAGAACTCGTCCGGCGGAGCCTGTTCAACAATTTCTCCGCGATCCATAAAGATCACCCTATCGGCGACCGTTCGCGCAAAGCCCATCTCATGCGTCACGCACAGCATGGTCATCCCGGACTGCGCCAGACCAATCATGGTATCCAGCACCTCTTTCACCATTTCCGGATCGAGCGCTGATGTTGGCTCATCAAAGAGCATAATCTTAGGCTTCATGCACAGTGAGCGGGCAATCGCCACGCGCTGCTGCTGTCCGCCTGAGATCTGCCCCGGAAACTTATTGGCGTGTTCGGCAATACGCACGCGCTCCAGATAGTGCATTGCCAGCGCCTCGGCCTCCTTTTTAGGCATCTTTTGCACCCAAATTGGCGCTAACGTGCAGTTTTGTAATACCGTCAGATGCGGGAATAAATTGAAGTGCTGGAAGACCATCCCGACCTCCTGACGCACGCGCTCGATATTGCGCACGTCCTCATTCAGCTCTATCCCGTCGACCACGATCCGTCCCTGCTGATGCTCTTCCAGGTGGTTAATACAGCGGATCGTCGTGGATTTTCCCGAGCCGGAAGGCCCGCAGAGAACGATGCGTTCTCCCTGTTTAACCTTCAGGTTAATGTCTTTCAGAACGTGGAACTGCCCGTACCATTTATTCACGTTTTCCAGCGTAATCATCGCGTCGGCGGGGGTCATAGTAATCTGGCTCATAAATTCCTCAGTGCGGTGTACGCCCGGTGTTAAAGCGCTTCTCCAGATGCTGGCTATAGCGCGACATGCTAAAACAGAAAATCCAGTAAACCAGAGCGGCAAAGACATACCCCTCGGTGGACATACCAAGCCAGACGGGGTCGACCGTGGCCTGCTGCACGCTGCTAAAGAGATCGAACAGGCCGATGATGATCACCAGGCTGGTATCTTTAAAGAGCGCAATGATGGTGTTCACAAGCCCCGGAATAACCAGCTTGAGCGCCTGGGGCAGAATGACCAGCCCCTGGGTTTTCCAGTAGCCGAGCGCCAGCGATTCTGCGGCTTCGTACTGGCCTTTAGGCAATGCCTGGAGACCGCCACGCACTACCTCGGCAACATAGGCCGACTGGAACAGAATCACCCCGACCAGCGCGCGAATCAGCTTGTCGATCGTCGTGCCTTCCGCCATAAATAGCGGCAGCATGACCGATGACATAAACAGCACGGTAATCAGCGGCACGCCGCGCCAGAACTCGATGAAGATGACGGACAGAATACGCACGACCGGCATTTTTGAACGACGCCCTAACGCCAGCAAGATCCCCCACGGCAGCGCGCCGGCAATCCCCACGGAGGCAATAATCAGCGTCAGCGTCAGACCGCCCCACTGGCGCGTTTCGACACGCTCCAGCCCGAAGAACCCACCGTACAGCAAGATCCAGACGATAACCGGGTAGACCACCGCCCAGCAGGCAATGTAACGCTCGCGGTGGGGCAGGTTTTTCCAGAACATCGCCGCCACGGAGAGCAGGCCGATAATCAGCGCGAGGTTGATGCGCCAGCGCTGCTCGTGCGGATACAGCCCGTACATGAACTGACCGAAACGTTCATGGATAAACACCCAGCACGCGCCCGCTTTGGTACAGTCGGCGCGGGTCGAACCGACCCAGTTAGCCTGTAAAAAAGCCCAGTTCAGCAGCGGCGGGATCAGCTCCCACATGAGCCACAGGCAAACAATCGTCAGCAGGCTGTTACTCCAGCTGGAGAACAGGTTTTTGCGCGCCCAGGTAATGTAGCGCCCGCCAGGGGATCCGGCCGTGCGCGCAGGGTGAGACAATATCGCTTTTGTCATCATGGCTCCTTAGCGCTCAACCAGTGCGATGCGACGGTTATAGAGGTTCATCAACAGCGAAATCGCAAGGCTGATAATCAGATAGACAGACATTGTGATGGCAATGGTTTCAATCGCTTGCCCAGTCTGGTTAAGCACGGTTCCGGCGAACAGCGACACCATATCCGGATAGCCAATGGCAGCCGCCAGCGAGGAGTTTTTGACGATGTTGAGATACTGGCTGGTCAGCGGCGGAATAATGACGCGCAGCGCCTGCGGAATGATGACCTGACGCAGCGTTACCGTGTTTGGCAAACCCAGCGAGCGGGCCGCCTCGTGCTGACCGTAAGGAACGGCCTGAATGCCCGAGCGGATGATCTCGGCGATAAAGGCCGAGGTGTAAATGGACAGCGCCAGCGTCAACGCCGCCAGTTCGGGGATCAGCACCATCCCGCCCTGGAAGTTAAAGCCGCGCAGATGCGGAATATCCCAGTGCAGCGCCGCGCCAAAAAGCCCGTGCGCCAACAGCGGAAGGCCAACGATCAGCGCTACGCCAACAGGCCATGTCCTGCGAAGCTGGCCGGTTTTGATCTGATGCTTTTTGTTAAAACGAAACAGCCCGATCGAGATAACGATGGCGATCGCGATGGCCGCAATGAACGCGTAAATCCCTTCCGCGACCTGGGGTGAGGGGATATAAAGCCCGCGGTTGCTCAGGAATAAAAGATCGAAGGCATCCACCGCCTGGCGCGGGCCGGGGAGGTTACGCAGAACGGCGAAGTACCAGAAAAAGATCTGCAGCAGCGGCGGGATATTACGGAAAGTCTCGATATAAATGGTCGACAGCTTTCGCAGCAGCCAGTTTTCAGAAAGCCGCGCGAGGCCGATAAAGAACCCCAGAATCGACGCGAAGACTATGCAAAGCGCCGAAACCAGCAGGGTATTCAGCAGGCCGACGACGAACACCCGTCCGTAGGTATCGCCTTCCTGATAATCAATAAGATGCTGAACAATGCCAAAACCCGCGCTGCGATCGAGAAATGCAAAGCCGGAGGTGATGCCGCGATTATTCAGGTTAGTTACGGTGTTGTGGATGAGATAGGCGACGATAACCACAACCACGACGATGGCTATTATCTGGAACAGCCAGGCGCGAACCGCGGGGTGAGAAAAGGATAGCGATCCTTTTACAGCTGGGCGGCGATGGGACATAAAGAAACCTCGGTAACCATGACTCTGGAGAGGGCACCGCACGCGCAGTGCCCGTTACAGCAAATGCTTAACGTACTGGCGGAGCGTACTGAATGCCGCCGTTATTCCAGAGGTTGTTCTGGCCGCGTTTGATCTTCAGCGGGCTTTCCGATCCCACGTTGCGCTCGAAGATCTCTGCGTAGTTACCGACCTTTTTAACGATGTTATATGCCCACTTGTTATCGAGCTTCAGATCCTTACCAAAGTCGCCCTCTTTGCCCAGCAGGTGCGCCATATCCGGAGTCGTTGGGTTTGCGGCTTTCTCATCAACGTTCTTCGAGTTGATGCCCATCTCTTCGGCGTTCAGCATGGCGAACAGCGTCCAGCGAACAATGGAGAACCAGTCTTCATCGCCGCGACGCACTACCGGCCCGAGAGGCTCCTTGGAGATCACTTCCGGTAAGACGATCCATTCCGCCGGGTTGCTCAGCTTAATGCGCAGGGCATACAGCTGAGACTGGTCGGACGCCAGCGTATCGCAGCGGCCTGACTCCAGCGCTTTGGCGGATTCGTCAGAGCGGTCAAAGGTCACCGGGGTGTATTTCATGTTGTTAGCTTTGAAGTAATCCGCGACGTTCAGCTCGGTATCGGTACCGGCCTGAATACAGACGGTGGCGCCATCCAGCTCTTTGGCGCTTTTCAGCCCCGCTTTATTATGCGTCAGGAAGCCGATGCCGTCGTAATAGGTGACGCCGGTGAATGACATGCCCATGCCCGCGTCACGGGAGGAGGTCCAGGTGGTATTGCGCGAGAGCATATCCACTTCGCCGGACTGCAGCGCGGTGAAGCGCTCTTTCGCGGTTAGCGGGGTGTATTTTACCTTGCTGTCGTCGCCGAAGACGGCGGCGGCAACGCCGCGGCAGACGTCAACGTCAATACCGGTAAACTTGCCGTTGGCATCGGCATAAGAGAAGCCAGGTAATCCGTCACTGATACCGCACTGTACGAATCCTTTCTTTTTAACGGCATCAAGCGTCGTGCCCGCGTGGGCCTGATTGGCAACCGCAAACAACACGCCCGCGGCGGCCAGGCTGGCTATCATCATCTTTTTCATAGTGCATCCTGTGTGGCGAAAATTATCGTTATAGAGGCGTTTTAAACGCTTTGACCTGTCTGTGGCTGTGGCCGACGTTTATAAAGCAAACGCGATGCCAGGTTTGCGCCCGACGAAATAGAGGACGGCGGAACGCATAATGCTGAGTGTAGACAGGGTTAAATAAATCGAGCGCCCTGAAATGGTGCGAAATTACAACCTGCGCCACAAATTAGAGCAAAAGTTTGATTAACCGTTTAATAAGAAGCAGATAGTTGCCAGCGTGAATATTGGCATGGTAGGGAATAAAGCGAACGGGAGAAAATAGCGCGCTGGAATATAAAATTTAAAAAGCGAGCGCTGGTTTTAAAAATAAAATAAGTGCGGAAATTAAATGCGTTAAACAACAGAAACGCAAAAGCGCGGCCTGAGCCGCGCTTTCACTGGTGTCCGTTTACGCCTCTGGCGTTACTTGGTCAATGCAACGATACCCAGCGTCAGACCTGCTAATGCTGCCGCACCGCCAGCGATTGCCCCGGCCGTTTCCCAGTTATCCTGGGTGGTGCCTTTCATACAGGTATTGGTATGAACCAGTCGCCCCTGATCGTCGTATACCGGTACACATGGTGAGTCGTGCGCGCAACCAGCAAGTAGCGCAGCGAGTAGTGCAACGGAAATGAATCTTTTCATGATGTTACCTCAAAATTATCTCGCATTCGCTACATAACCAGGACGGTAAATAACGAATTGATGGCTATTTTACCACCGCAATAAGCCCGACAGGCACGTGGAATAATCTCAAATTATGTGATTTGTAAAAATCGTGGAGAAATGAACGTCAGCCAGATGAATAAATGGAGAAAATATGAAGCTGCGAGAAGATTATTTCTTACTTACGGCAAATAGATAAATAAAAAAGGCACCTTTCGGTGCCTTTCAGGCGCTATCACTCTTTATGTGCGGTAAACCGCCGACGGACAACCACGAAGAAGACCGGAACGAAGAAGATCGCCAGCAGCGTGGCGGACAACATCCCGCCCATCACCCCTGTCCCGACCGCATTTTGCGCACCGCTCCCGGCACCGCTGCTGATAACCAGCGGCAGCACGCCAAGAATAAAGGCCAGCGAGGTCATCAGGATCGGGCGCAGACGCATCCTTGAGGCTTCAAGCGTGGCTTCGATAATGCCCTTGCCCTCTTTCTCCATCAGATCTTTGGCAAACTCAACGATGAGAATCGCGTTCTTGGCCGACAGGCCAATGGTGGTGAGCAGGCCCACCTGGAAGTAGACGTCGTTGTTCAGTCCGCGCAGCGACGCCGCGAGCAGGGCGCCAATCACCCCCAGCGGCACGACCAGCATGACCGAGAACGGAATCGACCAGCTTTCATAGAGCGCCGCCAGGCACAGGAACACCACGATCAGCGAGATGGCGTACAGCGCAGGCGCCTGGTTACCGGAAAGGCGTTCCTGATACGACATCCCCGTCCAGTCATAGCCGATGCCGGAAGGCAGTTTCGACGCGAGGTTTTCCATCATCACCATCGCTTCACCGGTACTTTTACCCGGCGCGGCTTCACCGAGGATCTCCATTGACGGCATCCCGTTGTAGCGCTCCAGCCGCGGCGAGCCATACACCCAGCGCGAAGTGCTGAAGGCGGAGAACGGCACCATTTCGCCGTTGCTGCTGCGAACGTACAGGCTGTTGATATCGGTCGGCAGCATACGGAAACGGGCATCGGCCTGGACGTAGACCTTCTTCACGCGTCCATGATCGATAAAGTCGTTAACGTAGGTGCCGCCCAGCGCGGTCGAAATGGTCTGGTTAACGTCAGAGAGGCTTACGCCCAGCGCCTGCGCTTTTTCCTGATCCACATCGAGCTTGAACTGCGGCGTATCTTCCAGCCCGTTCGGACGCACGCGCACCAGCAGGTCCGGATGCGCTTTCACCATGCCGAGAAGCTGGTTTCGCGCCTGGGTGAGCTGCGTATGCCCCAGGTTCGCCTGGTCGATCAGCTCAAAGTCGAAGCCCGTGGCGGTGCCCAGTTCGATAATCGCGGGCAGGTTGAACGGGAAGACCAGGCCGTCTTTAATCTGGCTGAAGGCTTTGGTCGCGCGGCCCACAATCGCGGTGACGTTGTTTTCGCTGCCCGGGCGCGCCTCCCACGGCTTCAGGCTGACAAACGCAATGCCGGAGTTTTGCCCCTGTCCGCTAAAGCTGAATCCGTTAACGGTGAACACCGATTCCACATTCGCTTTTTCCTGGTTCAGGTAGTAATTCTGCACCTGATCGAGCACCTGCTGGGTGCGCGTCTGGGTGGCGCCCGCCGGGAGCTGCACCATCGTCATAAACACGCCCTGATCTTCTTCCGGCAGGAAGGAGGTGGGCAGGCGCAGGAACAGCACCGCCATGCCGCCGACGATCAGGACGTAAACCAGCAGGTAGCGCCCGGTCTTGCGCAGAATGCCGCTAACGCTGTTGCTGTAATGCTCCACGCTCTTATCGAAAAGGGCGTTGAACCAGCCGAAGAAGCCGCCTTTGACGTGATGATCGGCAGACGCCGGTTTCAGCAAGGTGGCGCACAGCGCGGGGGTCAGAATCAGCGCAACCAGCACCGAGAGCGCCATCGCCGAGACAATCGTCAGCGAGAACTGGCGGTAAATCGCCCCGGTCGAGCCGCCGAAGAAGGCCATCGGGATAAACACCGCGGAGAGCACCATCGCAATCCCCACCAGGGCGCCCTGGATCTGCTCCATCGACTTCTGGGTGGCCTCTTTGGGCGGCAGCTTGTCTTCCACCATCACGCGCTCGACGTTTTCGACTACCACGATGGCGTCATCGACGAGTAGCCCTATCGCCAGCACCATCCCGAACATCGTCAGGGTGTTGATTGAGAAGCCGAACGCCGCGAGCACCGCGAACGTGCCGAGCAGCACCACGGGCACGGCTATGGTCGGGATAAGGGTCGCGCGCAGGTTTTGCAGGAACAGGTACATCACCAGGAAGACGAGGACGATGGCCTCAAACAGCGTTTTCACCACTTCGTGAATCGAGATTTTCACAAACGGCGTGGTGTCATACGGGTACACCACCTTCAGCCCCTGCGGGAAGAAAGGCTGCAGCTGCGCCAGCTTGGTTTTGATGGCGGCGGCGGTGTCCAGGGCGTTAGCGCCGGTCGCCAGCTTGATCCCAAGCCCCGTTGCCGCCTGGCCGTTGATTTTGGTCACCATGTTGTAGTTTTCGCCGCCGAGCTCAATGCGTGCCACATCTTTGAGATGCACCATCGAGCCGTCCTGGTTGACCTTCAGGGTCACGCGGCCAAATTCTTCCGGCGTTTTCAGGCGGGTTTGCGCAATGATCGAGGCGTTAAGCTGCTGACCCGGCATGGCGGGAGTGCCGCCGAGCTGCCCGGCCGCAATCTGGTTGTTCTGCGTTTTCAGCGCGTTGATCACGTCCAGCGGCGTCAGCTGGTACTTGTTCATCGCGTTGCTGTCGAGCCAGACGCGCATCGCGTACTGCGCGCCAAACAGCTGCACATCGCCCACGCCGGAAGTCCGGCTGATAGCGTCTTTCACGTTCGACGCCACGTAGTCCGAGATGTCATCCTGGGTCAGGCTCTTATTGTCCGAGACAAAGCCGGCAACCAGCAGGAAGCTGCTGCTCGATTTCTCAACGCCGATCCCCTGCTGCTGTACCTCCTGCGGCAGCAGCGGCATCGCCAGCTGGAGCTTGTTCTGCACCTGAACCTGGGCGATATCCGGGTCAGTCCCCGATTCGAAGGTCAGGGTGATGGTCACGTTACCGGCGGAGTCGCTGGTGGAGGACATGTACATCAGGTTATCGATACCGTTCATGTTCTGTTCGATCACCTGGGTCACGGTGTCCTGCACCGTCTGGGCATCGGCGCCCGGGTAGGTTGCGGTCACGGCAACCGCCGGAGGGGCAATGGTGGGGTACTGGGCAACGGGAAGTTTTAAAATCGCCAGCCCGCCCGCAATCATCAAAATGATGGCAAGCACCCAGGCGAAAACCGGCCTCTGGATAAAGAAATTAGCCATATCGTCGTCCCTTAGCCGGCCGGCGTTGCGGTGGTATCAGGCGTTGCCACCACGGTGACGCCAGGACGAACTTTCTGTAGGCCGCTGACAATCACGCGATCGCCGTTTTTCAGCCCTTCCGTCATCAGCCAGCGATCGCCAATGGCCTGCGGCGCGACAACGGTGCGGGATTCCACCTGGTTTTTATCGTTAACCACCATCACGGTTGCATCGCCGCGCGGGGTGCGGGTAACGCCCTGCTGAGGCACCAGAATGGCGTCCGGCTGGGTGCCCTCATCGATACGGGCGCGCACGAACATGCCCGGTAAAAGCATGTGCTGCGGGTTCGGGAAGATTGCGCGCAGGGTAATGGAGCCGGTGCTTTCATCCACCGTCACGTCGGAGAACTGCAGGGTGCCTTTCAGGGGATAAGGCTGACCGTTTTCCATCAGCAGCTGAACGCTGCTGCTGCCGTCGCCTTTTTGCAGGCTCGACTGTTTAAGGTGCATAAACTCGCTGCTGGACTGGGTGACGTCGACGTAAATCGGATCCAGCTGCTGAACGGTCGCCAGCGCCGTGGCCTGCCCGCTGGTGACCAGCGCCCCCTCGGTGACGCTGGATTTACCAATGCGGCCGTCGATAGGCGAGGTGACTTTGGTGTACGCCAGGTTGATGCGGGCGCTCTCGACGCCCGCCTTCGCGGCAACCACGGAGGCGTCCGCCTGCTGCGCGGTTGCCACAGCCTGATCGTACTCCTGCTTGCTGACGTACTGCGTCCCGACCAGAGGCACATAGCGTTTCACCGTCAGGTGGGCGATATTCGCCGCGGCCTGGGCTTTCGCCAGCTCGCCTTTGGCGTTATCGTAGGCGGCCTGATAGGTGGCAGGATCGATCTGATACAGGGACTCACCGGCTTTGACGTCGCCGCCCTCGGTGAAGTTACGGCGCAGCACAATCCCGCTCACCTGCGGGCGAACCTCGGCCACGCGGAACGCGTCCGTTCTGCCCGGCAGCTCGGTCGTGACGGAGAGCGGCGCGCTCTTGACGGTATACACGCTGACGTTCGGGGCCTGCGCGTGCTGTTGCTGACCGTCTTGCCCATCACAGCCTGAGAGCAGGGCAGCACAAACAATAAAACCTGATAAAGGTAGAAGCCTGAAATGAATTGTCATTACTGTTCCTTTAATAACCCCCGTTTCACCGATATTCGCCGGGATCGGTGTAAGGGCTGGTGGGCATAAAACAAAATTTAGCTGCGTATAATAAGGAGGGTATTTATTATTTTTTGATTTATAAGTGCTGAGAAACAGCTTAATGCAACAAAATCCTATTTTAGACTCACTTTCTTCTTCTGTAATTCTGACAAGCTGATAACGTAAGTAACCATTAAATTAACGTCACATATACATAAGATGAATTAAATTCAGATGATTCATTTATCATAATTATGAATTAAGGGCTGTGACTTTTTTTGTGCAAAATGAATTCTTATTCTGTTGAATACTTCAGCATGACGTTTCATACCCTTGTTTTTGAATTTTGTTTCCACCCGGCAGGTAATGAGTGACCGTTCATGGCGCGTAAAAAGAAAGAAGAGGCTCAAAAGACACGGCAGCAGCTGATTGAGGCCGCTATCGGGCAGTTTGCCACCCGCGGCGTGGCAAACACGACGCTGACAGATATTGCAGATGCCGCCCGGGTAACGCGCGGCGCAATTTACTGGCATTTCTCCAGTAAATCAGAAATATTCAATGCTATCTGGGAGCAGCAAATACCGCTGCGTGAAATTATCCGCGATCGCCTTTCATTATCAGACGATGTTGACCCACTCTTAATGCTGCGTGAACAGTTTATTGCGTCATTACAATATATCGCGCGCGATCCTCGCCAGTGCGCGTTATTACAAATCCTGTATCACAAGTGTGAATTTAATAGCGATATGATTTCAGAGTGTGAAATTCGTAACCGGATTGGCATAAATTACGATTATCTGCGGGGAACCCTGAAGCAATGTATTTCAAGAAAAGTGATTTCCCCGAGCGTGAATATCGAACTGGCCCTGATTGTTTTTCATGGTTTTTTTAGCGGCGTGATCAAGAACTGGTTAATGAACAGCGACAGCTTTAACCTTTATCAGCAGGCGCCCGCGCTCGTGGATAATATTCTGGCGACGCTCCAGGGTTCGCGAATGCCGCCAGCGGTGTACGGCGCGGCGCTATGACGGCGCGCGCGGCGGGGTTGCCGGCGGCAGCTCGCCGTTCTGACAGAGCGCTTCTACGGCTTGCGCACTCACCGGTTTGCCGAGCAGATACCCTTGCAGCGTGTTGCAGCCGAGCTCGGTTAAAAACGCCTGCTGCGCCTGCGTTTCGACGCCTTCCGCCACCACTTTCAGGTTCAGGGTTTTCGCCAGCGCAACGATAGCGGAAACAATGGTGGCATCTTCGCTTTCCCCGCTCAGCTCCTTCACGAACGCGCGGTCGATTTTCAGCTCGCAGGCGGGCAGGCGCTTAAGATAAAGCAGACTTGAATAGCCCGTGCCGAAGTCGTCAATCGAGGCCTTCACGCCTGCGTCCGTCAGCTCGGTGAGGACGCGCACGCTCTCGTCAGGATTGCTCATCGCCGTGGTTTCCGTCACTTCGAGAATCAGCATTTCCGGCGGCACGCTGTGGCGCGCGAGGCAGTCGAGCACGGTTTTTACCAGCGAAGGTTGCTCAAACTGCAGCGTCGAGAGGTTCACCGCCATCGACCAGCTGTGATGCCCCTGCACGTGCCACTCCCGCAGCTGGCGGCAGGCTTCGTTAATGACCCAGTTGCCGATTGGGATGATAAGCCCGGTTTTCTCCGCCAGGGGCAGGAACGCGTCCGGCGTCAGCAGCCCCTGCTTCGGGTGCTGCCAGCGCAGCAGGGCTTCGAATCCGAGGATAGGCCCGGCGGGCGCGTGGAATTTTGGCTGATAGAGCAGGCGCAGCTCGTCGCGATCGATAGCCATCCACAGATCGTTCATCAGCTGCAGATGCGTTTGCGCCAGGGTGTTCATCGACGGCTGGAAGAAGTGGTAGCCGTTTCGCCCCATATGCTTGGTGTGATACATCGCGGCGTCGGCGTTAAACATCAGCTCGCGATCGTTTTTCCCGTCGTGCGGGTAGAGGGCGATGCCGATACTCAGGGTCACCATCAGGTCATAAGGGTCAATGGCGAACGGGCTGTCGATGGCGCGAACCAGGGCGCTGGCCAGCGAGGCGGCGTCGTCCGGCCCCTGAATTTCAGCCAGCAGGACAAACTCATCCCCGCCGATGCGCGCAAGGGTGTACTGGCCCTTCAGCGGCAGCAGCAAACGCTCCGTCACCGAGACCAGCAGCTTATCCCCGACGTCGTGCCCGTAGGCGTCGTTCACCGCCTTGAAGCCGTCCAGATCCATAAACATCAGCGCAAAGTGGGTGCCTTCGCGGTCGGCTTTGCTGATGGCCTGATCGAGGCGGTCTTCGAGCAAAATGCGGTTGGGCAGGCGCGTTAGCGTATCGTGCAGCGCCAGCTGTGCCAGCTCGCGGTTGGCTTCGGCCAGCGAGCTGGCAAGCAGCGAGGTGCGCGCCTGAAGGCGGGCGTCCAGCATGGACACCAGCAGGCTGATCCCCAGAATCGAGAGCGCCACAACGCTCACCAGCACCGCCAGCCAGCTACCGTTAATGCCGTGGTGATGCACCATTGTCGTCATCGGAAACTGCGCGGCCTTCATGCCCGCGTAGTGCATCCCCGCGATGGCAAACCCCATGGTGATGGCGGCACCCAGCCGCATCAGCGCCACCTGGGCGGCCTCGTGGCGTAAGCGGAAGGTCAGCCACAGCGCGGCCAGCGAGGCGGCGAGGGCGATAACCACGGAGATCGCCACCCAGGTTTTATCCCAGATGATGCCGGGTGTGACCTCCAGCGCCGCCATGCCGGTGTAGTGCATGGCGACAATCCCGCTGCCCATCACCAGCGCGCCGGGCAGCAGACGGCGCAGCCGCAGGCGCTCGCAGCTCACCAGCCACAGCGCAAACATCGATGAGCCCACGGCGATGACCATCGACAGCACCGTCAGCCCCGCGTTGTAGCTCATGCTCATGGAGAGATCCATCGCCAGCATGCCGATGAAGTGCATGGCCCACACCCCGATACCCATCGCCACGCCGCCCCCCGCGAGCCAGACGCGTGATGCCACGCCCTGGCTTCCCGCTACCCGCGCAGCCATATTCAGGGCGGTGTAGGCAGCAAGGATGGCGACAACAAAGGAGAGGACTACGAGGATATGGTTGTATTGGCTAACCAGCATGGTCTGTTCAACTCGATGAAAGGCGTTTAGCAAGAGCAGTTGAGAAGGGCTGAGACATTATCACCCAAAGGTAATGACGAAAAGTGATTTAAATCCCTGTTTTTACTGGGTGATAACAGGGAGTTCGGCGAAGTTTGCTGCTTAATCGAGATCGGAACAGTTCACCAGTTTTAGCGGGTTCACGGAATTCATATTGCGACACTTATCGGTCTCGGTGGACATCAGCTCGATCCACTGCATCAGCAAGGCGTCAAAAAGGAAGATGGAGACAGCAAACACGACCAGCCACCAGTACTTACGAATCATTGTGTCATTCCGGGAGAAAAGAGGTGCTTCGGGTGGTGGAAATATACACGAAATGGCGAGGTTGAAAAGTGGGGGAAGGGAAGGTTTACAAAGCCTTGACGCAGGCGTGTGAGCGGCAATAAAAAAGGCGCTTCCCCATGCCGAAGAGCGCCTTTTTAAACAAGCATTTCGCTAATCGAAATTAGTTCATGCCGTATTTTTTCAGTTTCTTACGCAGAGTACCACGGTTGATACCCATCATCAGCGCAGCGCGGGTTTGGTTACCGCGGGTGTATTGCATCACCATGTCCAACAGTGGCTGTTCAACTTCAGCCAGTACCAGCTCATACAGGTCATTAACATCCTGACCGTTCAGTTGAGCAAAATAGTTCTTCAGTGCCTGTTTAACCGAGTCACGCAGGGGCTTTTGAGTTACCTGGTCCTGAGAGTTAACGGTAGAAACGGTCAGTACGTCAGAATTTACGCGTTGTTCGAACATAGTTCTGTCAGCTCTTTATTTCATTACGCAAGATTTTCGAAGTATGCCTCCAACGCCTCCAGCTGTACGCTGGCATCCTCTATGGCGTTGAATGTGCGCCGAAACTGGTCATTTGGAGCGTGTTCCTGGAGATACCAGGAAACGTGTTTACGCGCAATTCGGTACCCTTTTGCCTGACCATAAAAATCATGCAATTCCCGAACGTGCGCACAAAGCAAGCGCTTAATCTCTGCCAGAGGCAGGGGAGCAAGCAGCTCTCCAGTGTCCAGATAATGCTGGATTTCCCGAAAGATCCAGGGTCTTCCCTGAGCCGCACGTCCTATCATCAGAGCATCAGCTCCCGTATAGTCGAGCACGGCTCTGGCTTTAAGCGGGTCAGTTATGTCGCCATTCGCGATAATCGGAATGGAAACTTTCTGCTTAACTGCCCGAATGCTGTCGTATTCAGCTTCGCCGTTGAACAAACAGGCGCGAGTGCGTCCATGAATGGTCAGGGCCTGAATGCCACAGTCTTCGGCCAGTTGGGCAATCTCTACACAGTTACGGTGTTCCGGCGACCAACCCGTGCGAATCTTTAACGTAACAGGAACGTCCACCGCGCTGACAACCGCTTCCAGGATTGACTTCACCTGGTCGGGGTATTGCAGAAGGGCTGAACCTGCAAGCTTGCGATTCACTTTTTTGGCCGGGCAACCCATATTGATATCGATAATCTGGGCGCCACTTTCCACGTTGATACGCGCGGCATCTGCCATCTCTTCAGGCACGCTTCCGGCGATTTGCACGGTGCGAATACCTGGCTCATCAATGTGCACCATCCGCAGGCGGGACTTGTCGCTTTCCCAAACCTGCGGGTTAGACGACATCATCTCGGAAACGGTTAATCCTGCTCCCATCTCGTAGCACAGCGTCCTGAATGGTCGGTCGGTAATACCTGCCATAGGTGCTGCGATCAGGCGATTTCTGAGCTGGTGGTGTCCGATGCGCATGAGTTAAGAAATGACCATACTGTGACTGCAAGGCGGCGTATATTACGCATTTTTTGCACGAGATGAAAGGCCAAACTTTGAACAATCCTCTGTTGTAGATCAAGGAATCGCCGCGCGGGGGGAATGGGTAAAATTATTCGCTTTTTAAATCATTAAGTTAAGTATGAATGATTATTTTATCGGCTCTTACAAATTCCCGTAACTTCTCATCATTTCTGAAAAAATGTATCACTTAACCGGGATAATCTGCTGTTTTTAGCAGCAGATTGCCCCGCTTCTCTGCGATCTGCGTCGCATTTTAGAACATCATCTTAGCGCCAAAAAACAGGCGTTATTCGACAACGACGCGGCCATGAAGTGACTGTACCGGCCGGTTATTATCGTGGTGCATGGTGTGGGTGAATTTCTCCAGCTGGGCGGTAGACAGCGTTAGCGGATGCTTCAGCACAATCCACGTCACTCCTTCGGAGCATGGCGGTGTGGTCAGCGAACCGCTGAAGCGCCAGTAAGTTTTGTCTTTAGGCAGCAGTGCGTTCAGGTTCAGGTGCGTTGTTAGCGTTGCACTCTGCTCCGTCTGTACCGGCATGGTGCTCCAGAGTGCTTCCAGCTCCGGGTTTGCCGCCCCTTTGTTAAACATCACCGCAACAACGGTTAACTCGCCCTGGGCATTTTTATGCACCAGATGCATCTCCATCGCGGCTTTTTTGCCGTGGATGGTGTTCTCGCTGGGAGCGTGGAAGTGGAACTGTTGCAGCGTCCAGGTCTGGTTATCCAGGGTAATGCTGTCCCGGGTATCTGGTTTCTCACCCGCCTGAATGGTGTGACCGTTGTTGGTGAGCGTCACCGGGCCGTCGGTATAGTGGGTTTTGAGCGGGGCGAGGTGGGCTTTGAGCGTGGCGTCGATATTGATCGGCGATTGGTTCATCCCGGTCTGACAGGTTTTGAAGGTGTCATCCAGTTTTCCCCAATTCTCCGGCGCGCCTTCGCCTTCATAACTCCAGTGAGAAGCCCATGCGGAAACAGACATCACGCTGAGCGCCAGAACGGCGACCTTGCCAAAAAGTGGTTTCATACTATTTTTCCGGTAAATGTTTTTAGGTTAAACATAATTAAAACAAAGAGTTGTTTACCATTTTACCGAAGCGCAGATTCTGGAGAGAGGCAAATCGTGGGGAAAAATTGCGTGGCCAGCGGGTGGCCACGCGGAAGAATTACTTCTTACGGCCGGTAATGCGGCACCACTCTTCTTTTTCGACCACCGGGTCGAGGGTGAAGAGATCGGCATAGGCTTCGCAAACGCTCTCGGCCTGGCTTGCCAGAATGCCGGAAAGGCCCAGCAGACCGCCCTCAACGGGCAGGACGCTGATTAACGGCGCCAGCTCGCGCAGCGGGCCCGCCAGAATGTTCGCAACCACCACGTCGGCTTTCATCACCGCGGGCTGCGCGTCCGGCAGGTAAAGCTCCAGACGATCGGACACGCCGTTGCGCTCGGCGTTATCGCGGCTGGCCTGAATCGCCTGCGGATCGATGTCGATCCCGATGGCTTTGGCAGCGCCCAGCTTTAATGCGGCGATAGCGAGGATCCCGGAGCCGCAGCCGAAGTCGATCACGGTTTTGCCTTCCAGATCCAAACCGTCCAGCCATTGCAGGCACAGGGAGGTGGTCGGGTGGGTGCCGGTGCCAAACGCCAGGCCCGGATCGAGCATTACGTTGACCGCGTTTTCATCCGGCACGTCGCGCCAGCTCGGGCAGATCCACAGACGTTTACCGAACTGCATCGGGTGGAAGTTATCCATCCACTCGCGCTCCCAGTCTTTGTCTTCCAGCTGTTCGATTTTGTGCACGAAACCTGCGCCCAGCAGCGGGTGGGTTTCCAGAATGGCGACAACCTCTTTCATGTCGGTTTCTGCGTCGAACAGGCCGATAACGTCCGTGTCGCCCCACAGGCGCGTTTCACCCGGCAGCGGTTCAAACACCGGGGTGTCATGCGTGTCCTGGAAGGTGATGGAAACCGAACCGGCTTCCATCAGCGCATCGCTTAGCTCTTCGGCGTTAGCGCCGGTTGTGTTCAGTTTTAGTTGGATCCACGGCATGGCAAACTCTTTATTTATCAGTAGAAATAACAGCGGGCTGCTGGACGGGCTGACCAAACCGGTTCCCGACCACAAATGCCAGCAAGCTTATCAGTAACGAAGGCACAATCGGATGGAAGCCCAGGTACTGTATTTTAAACGTCGCGAGAACGGCATACAGCACGCCGCCGACAATCATTGCGCTGAGCGCGCCTGCGGCATTCGCCCGCTCCCAGTACAGCCCCAGCACCAGCGGCCACAGGAAGACGGCTTCAAGACCGCCAAAGGCCAGCAGGTTGAGCCAGATGATCATCTCCGGCGGACGCCAGGCGGCCAGCAGGAGCAACGCGCCCAGCACCAGGGTAATCACCGCAGACATGCGCTTCAGGCGCCGCTCGTTTTCCACCTGCTCGGGGCGCAGGTTCAGGTACAGATCTTTAATGATCGTAGCGGAACTTTGCAGCAGCTGAGCGTTGATTGTCGACATAATTGCCGCCATTGGCGCGGCGAGGAATATCCCGGCAGCAAACGGCGGCAGCACTTTGACCATCAGGGTTGGGATCACCAGATCCGGCACCGTCAGGTCGGGGATCACCGCCCGCCCCAGCGCACCCGCCAGGTGCATACCAAACATCAGGATCGCCACCACGATAGTGCCGATAATAATGCCTCGGTGAACGGCCTTGCTGTCTTTATACGAGATGCAGCGCACCGCGGTATGCGGCAGGCCAATCACGCCAAAGCACACCAGCACCCAGAACGAGGTCATAAAGGTAGGCGACAGGATATCGTCAGCGCCCTGCGGCGAAACCAGTTTTGGGTCGATCGCTTCGAGGGTTTCCACTGCATGGCTGAGGCCGCCCGCGGCGTGAACAATGCCCACCAGCAGGACGATGGTCCCGATGAGCATCACCATGCCCTGCATCGTGTCGTTCAGCACGCTGGCGCGGAATCCACCAAAGGCCGTGTAGAGCGCAATGCTCACGCCAAAGATAAGCAGCCCCGTTTCGTAGGGAATGCCGGCCGCCGTTTCCAGCAGGCGCGCCCCGCCGATGAACTGCACCGTCATGGCGCCAATAAAGGCCACTAGCAGGCTCAGGCTTGCCAGCCACACCAGCAGGCGGCTCTGATAGCGCGCAAACAGCATGTCGTTCAGCGTCACGGCATTGTAGCGGCGGGCGAGAATGGCGAACTTTTTGCCCAGGATACCCAGCGAAAGCCAGACGGCGGGAAGCTGGATCATCGCCAGCAGCACCCATCCCAGCCCGTATTTATAGGCCGCGCCCGGCCCGCCGATAAACGAGCTGGCGCTGATGTAGGTGGCGGTCAGGGTCATCGCCAGCACAACGCCGCCCATCGAGCGGCTGCCGAGGAAATACTCGTTCAGGAAGGTGCCGGTTGTCCTTTTACGCATGGCATAAACGGAAAGGCCAAACACCACGAACAGGTAAGCGATCAGGGGCAGAATGACTTCAAGCTGCATCATCGTCCTCCAGCGGAATATCGCGATAGATAAACTTCACCATCGCCCAGCACAGCACAATAAACACCAGCGGCACCAAAAGGCAGGCCATTTCAAACCAGTGCGGCAGGCCGGTAATGCCAATCGCGGAATCAGGTAAGTAAGCAGTTACTAACCATGCAGCCAGATAGAGAAGGGTCAGCCACAGCGCCCAGCGCGCTTCTTTATGGGCCTGAACAAAACGCTTGTCCATTTTTAGTCCCTTGTGGATGAAGAAAGCGGGGATTGTACATGATGGGGCGTTGCATACCCCAGAAATAAAAAAGGCCGGATTATCCGGCCTTTTCGCGTCAACGCAACCTTACTTCTCTTGCAGGCCGAGTTTCTTCTCGAGGTAGTGGATGTTGGTTCCACCGTTCTGGAAGTGCTCGTCGCTCATGATGCGCATCTGCAGATCAACGTTGGTTTTGATACCGTCGATGATCAGCTCCTGCAGGGCGTTCTTCATGCGGGCAATCGCCACGTCGCGGTTTTCGCCGTAGCAAATCAGCTTACCGATCATTGAGTCATAGTACGGCGGTACGGTGTAACCGGCGTAGATATGAGACTCCCAGCGCACGCCAAAACCACCCGGCGCGTGGAAACGCGTGATTTTACCCGGGCTTGGCAGGAAGGTGTTCGGGTCTTCGGCGTTGATACGGCACTCGACCGCATGGCCTTTCACCACAACTTCTTCCTGTTTGATGGACAGCGGCTGGCCGGCTGCGATACGCAGCTGCTCTTTGATCAGGTCAACGCCGGTGATCATTTCGGTAACCGGGTGTTCTACCTGAATACGGGTGTTCATTTCGATGAAATAGAACTCGCCGTTTTCGAACAGGAATTCGAACGTACCCGCACCGCGA
The DNA here is from genome assembly GCF_964208575.1 of Enterobacter soli. Taxonomy (GTDB): domain Bacteria; phylum Pseudomonadota; class Gammaproteobacteria; order Enterobacterales; family Enterobacteriaceae; genus Enterobacter; species Enterobacter soli_A. The sequence continues at coordinate 18,813 of NZ_CAXOFU010000001.1, forward strand.
TAGCCGATATCCACGCACGCTTTGGAGCAGCGCTCGCCGATGTAGCGACGCAGTTCCGGGGTAATGCCCGGTGCTGGTGCTTCTTCGACCACTTTCTGGTGACGACGCTGCATGGAGCAGTCACGTTCTGCCAGATAGATAGCGTTACCCTGACCGTCAGCCAGCACCTGAATTTCGATGTGGCGTGGGTTTTCCAGGTATTTTTCCATGTACACCATGTCATTGCTGAAAGCCGCTTTCGCTTCAGCTTTGGTCATGGAGATGGATTGAGCCAGCTCGGCGTCGCTGCGCACAACGCGCATACCGCGACCGCCGCCGCCGCCGGACGCTTTGATGATAACCGGGTAGCCAATGCGTTTAGCATGTGCGCGGTTAGCATCCATGTCGTCGGTCAGCGGGCCGTCAGAACCTGGAACGGTTGGAACACCGGCTTTTTTCATCGCAGTGATCGCAGACACTTTGTCGCCCATGAGGCGAATGGTGTCGGCTTTCGGGCCGATGAAGATGAAGCCAGAGCGCTCTACCTGCTCAGCAAAGTTGGCGTTCTCAGAGAGGAAGCCATAACCCGGGTGAATAGCCACCGCGCCAGTGATCTCAGCGGCGCTGATGATTGCCGGGATATTCAGATAGCTTTTTACGGATGGAGCCGGTCCGATACAGACAGTCTCATCCGCCAGCAATACGTGTTTTAAATCGCGATCCGCGCTTGAGTGCACCGCGACGGTCTTGATGCCCAGTTCTTTACAGGCACGAAGAATACGCAGAGCAATCTCGCCGCGGTTGGCGATAACAATTTTATCCAGCATGTTCGCCTCGTTACTCGATGACGACCAGCGGCTCGTCAAATTCAACCGGCTGACCACTTTCGACCAGAATCGCTTTCACAGTACCTGATTTGTCTGCTTCGATTTGGTTCATCATTTTCATCGCTTCAACGATGCACAGGGTATCGCCTGCGTTGACTTTCTGACCGACTTCGATGAACGCTTTCGCGTCCGGGCTCGGGGTGCGGTAGAAAGTACCAACCATTGGGGAACGTACGATGTGACCACTGATTTCTGCAGCTGCTGCAGGTGCGGCTTCTGCTGCTGGTGCAACGGCAGCGGCAAGCGCTGGCTGCTGCACTGGGGCAGCGTAAGCTTGCTGCATTACCGGGAAGCTAGCGGCTGGGGCTGCACGGCTGATGCGTACAGACTCTTCGCCTTCAGAAATTTCCAGTTCGGAGATGCCTGATTCTTCAACCAGCTCGATCAGTTTTTTAATCTTACGAATATCCATGAGTGGGTTCCGTACTCTTGTTTAGTGTGATTGTGACAGGCGTTTTACCGCTGTCTGTAAAGCGTATGAATAACCGTCTGCACCAAGCCCGCAGATAACGCCAGCGGCGATATCTGACAGGTACGAATGGTGACGGAACGGCTCCCGCGCATGTACGTTGCTCAGGTGGATCTCGATAAACGGGATGCTCACCGCGAGCAGGGCGTCACGAATAGCAACGCTGGTGTGCGTAAACGCGGCCGGATTGATCAGGATATAGTCCACGTTGTCTTTAGCCTGATGAATACGGTCGATGATTGCGTACTCCGCATTTGACTGAAAATGATCCAAATCCACATTCAGCGAGGCTGCTTCCGTACCAAGACGGTTAACAATTTCGCTCAATGTCAGCGTGCCGTACTTCTCTGGCTCACGGGTGCCGAGCATGTTTAAGTTCGGTCCGTTCAAAACTAAGATCTGGAACTTGTCAGCCATTGTGCTGCTATCTCCTGCGATTCTCCGGTAAAAAACAAAATATACCTTCGATGCGCGATTGTCACCTTTTCAGAGGCCTAAAACCCCTGTCAGGAAAACCAAAGTCGCACATTATAACGATTTCGTAGCATTTGGCAGCTAAATACTGGTCTTATCAGGGAAGATTATCAACCGCAAACCGTAAAAGAGCCGCGGTTGATAAGTAATCTGCGGGAAAACGCACAGTTTCGCGAACTATCTAAACCACTGGCGGAACTTCTTGTAACGCCACGCTAAAAGCACCGCGGCAAGCAGCGCGTAGACGACTGGCTGCGGGGATAAAATCTTCACTGACCACAGGTAATGTATCGGTGCGAGGATCGCGACAAGATAAACGAAGTTGTGCAAGAGTTGCCATCGCCTGCCCAGTTTCCGCTGCGCGTACTGCGTCGAGGTCAGGGTCAGGGCCAGTAAAATCACCCAGCTTACAATCCCGAGCGTCAGATAAGGCCGAGAAACCAGCTCGCTGCCCAGCAATGCCAGATTGTTAATACCCAGCTCAAGCAGCGCATAGCTGGTGAGATGCAGCGTTGCCCAGGCAAAACACCATAGCCCTAAAAGGCGGCGGGTACGTATCAATAATGGCTGTTTAGCGTAGCGCGCCAGGGGCGACACCAGCAAGGTTGCCAGTAAAAATTTCAGAGCCATCCTACCCGTAAAGTGCTGAATATCTTTTGCCGGATCGGCGCTGAAGTAACCCTGGCTGGCCGCCCAGAACAGCCAGATAAAAGGAAGCAGCCCGGCCAGGTGCAAAATCACCTTCAGCCAGGTTATCTGTTTTGCCGTTAAGCGCACTAGAAGTTCTCCCGCAAATTCAGGCCGCGATAGAGCGAAGCGACTTCGTCCGCGTAGCCGTTAAACAGCAGCGTTGGCTGGCGCTTCACGTCCAGCGCGCCGCCGGATCCGATAAACCGCTCCGTCGCCTGCGACCAGCGGGGATGATCCACGTGCGGGTTAACGTTGGCAAAAAAGCCGTATTCATCCGGTGCCGCCAGGTTCCAGGTTGTCGGCGGACGCTCGCGGGTGAGCTTAATGCTGACGATGGATTTAATCCCCTTAAAGCCATATTTCCACGGCACGGTTAAGCGGATCGGCGCGCCGTTCTGCGGAGGTAGCGCTTTGCCGTAAACGCCGACGGTGAGCAGGGTCAGGGGATGCATCGCTTCGTCGAGGCGCAATCCTTCGACGTAAGGATACTGCAGCCCGCCGCCGATAAACCTGTCCTTCTGTCCGGGCATCTGTTCCGGCGAATAGAGCGTCTGGAAGGAGACATATTTGGCGTTGCTGGTGGGCTCAACCAGCGCCAGCAGCTTGTGCAGCGGGAAGCCAATCCACGGAACGACCATCGACCAGGCTTCGACGCAGCGCATCCGGTAGATACGCTCTTCCAGCGGGAAGCGGGTGGTGAGGTCGTGATGATCCAGGGTCAGCGGTTTTGCCACTTCGCCGTCGATTTTCAGCGTCCAGGGATCGGTTTTCATTCCTCCCGCGTTGGCGGCCGGGTCGGCTTTATCGAGGCCAAATTCGTAGAAGTTATTGTATCCGGTAACTTTATCTTCCGGCGTCAGGGTCAGCTTGTTCTGCCATTCGGCGGGTTTAGTAAAGGTGAGCGGGGCGCCTGACGGGGCTTTCGGGCGATCGTTGCCCTTGAACCAGTCGAGCAGATCGGCATGAGCCGCCGGGGTGAGCGTCAGGGCTGTGGCGCTGATGCCAAGCATTTTCAGGATCTGGCGGCGCTGTAACATAAAGACAGATTCGGACGTTACGTCGGCTTCCGTCAGTTTTCTGGTTTTCATGGCATCCTCCGTCATGCGTTTTTCTAAGCATGACGGAGGAGAGGGTTTAGCGCGAATATGTCACGAAAATTTGAAGATTAGGCGATTTTCACCAGCGCGCGACCGTGGAACGCGTTGTCCATGATCTTGTTGGCATATTCCGGCGCCTGGCCGAGGCTGATTTCCGTGGCGCTCTGGGTATAGAACGACGCCGGCAGGTCGCGAGAAAGACGCTCCCAGGCCTGGGCGCGGCGTTCTGCCGGGGTCATCACCGAGTCAACGCCCTGCAGACGCACGTTGCGCAGGATAAACGGCATTACCGTGGTTGGCAGGGCGAAGCCACCCGCCAGGCCGCAGGCCGCCACGCAGCCGCCGTAGTTCATCTGCGCCAGCACTTTGGCGAGGACTTTGTCGCCGACGGTATCTACGGCGCCTGCCCAGACCTGTTTTTCCAGCGGGCGGGTTTCCGCGAACTCGTCGCGACCCAGAATGCGGTTGGCGCCGAGCTGGCGCAGGTAGTCATGCGTGCTTTCGCGGCCAGACACGGCGGCCACCTGATAGCCCAGCTTATGCAGCAGGGCTACCGCCGTGCTGCCCACGCCGCCGCTTGCGCCCGTCACCACGATTTCACCTGATTCAGGACGGATCCCCGCATCTTCCAGCGCCATCACGCAGAGCATGGCTGTAAAGCCCGCGGTGCCGACGATCATCGCTTTGCGACCGTCCAGACCTTTTGGCATCGGCACCAGCCAGTCGCCCTTGACGCGCGCCTGGGAGGCCAGGCCGCCCCAGTGGTTTTCACCTACGCCCCAGCCGGTGAGCAGCACCTGCTGCCCGGCGTGGAAGCGCGGATCTTCGCTGGTATGCACGCGACCCGCGAAGTCGATACCTGGCACCATCGGGAAGTTTCGGATGATTTTACCTTTGCCGGTGATCGCCAGAGCGTCTTTGTAGTTGAGGCTGGACCAGTCGATGTCTACGGTGACGTCGCCCTCCGGCAGACGGCTCTCTTCAATGGTTTGCACCGAGGCCAGCGTCTTGCCGTCCTGCTGTTCTAAGATCAAAGCCTGCATATAAGGTTCCTTAGGACTCAGATGATTGGAAAAAAATTTCTGAAGACTATACTCGCTGAATGAAACACAGTGCCGATTTAACGCAATAAATTGCCAGATACACCAGGTTTGGTAGTATGCCGCATCTGAAATGCAAGTTAGCGCTTACTCGCTACCCCATCAACCCACGGAGTAATCTCAAGGATGCGATTAACGACGAAATTCTCAGCTTTTATCACCTTGCTGACGGGGCTAACCATCTTTGTCACTCTGATTGGCTGTTCCCTGAGTTTTTATAACGCGATTCAGGACAAGCTGGTCAACCGGGTAGAGTCGGTGGCGTCGGTCATTGATACCCGCCTGGTCACGACCTCTTTCCCGACGCTCCAGAACGAGCTGGATGAACTGATGGTACCCGTCGATATCGTGCGTATCGACATTCTCCAGGGGAAAAAGACCGTTTTTAGCCACGCGCGACAGGGAAGCTATCGTCCCGCCGGCACGGTGAATCAGTACCGGGAAGTGGCGGTACACTCGCTGAAGCATCCGGGCATGACCATCCACCTGGTCTATCAGGATCCGATGGCCAGCTATTTCCATTCCCTCTTGACCACCGCGCCGCTGACCCTTTCCGTTGCCTTTATCGTGCTGCTGATTTTTCTCGCCGTGCGCTGGCAGCGCCGCCAGCTCTCCGGGCAGGAGCTGCTGGAGAACCGTTCGGTGCGCATTCTGAACGGCGAGCGCGGCCCGCAGGTGCGGGGTTCGGTCTACGAATGGCCAACGCGCACCAGCAGCGCGCTGGACGTGCTGCTCTCCGAAATCCAGTTCGCCAGCGATCAGCGCAGCCGCATGGATACGCTGATCCGCTCCTACGCCGCCCAGGACAACAAAACCGGGCTGAACAACCGCCTCTTCTTTGATAATCAGCTGGCGACCCTGCTGGACGACCCTGAAAAAGTCGGCACTCACGGGGTGGTGATGATGATCCGCCTGCCTGACTTTGACCTGCTGCGGGACACCTGGGGATTGCGCGTGGCGGAAGAGAATCTCTTCACGCTGATCAATCTGCTCTCGACCTTTATTATGCGCTACCCGGGCTCGCTGCTCGCGCGCTATCACCGCAGCGATTTTGCGGTTCTGCTGCCGCACCGCACGCTGAAAGAATCTGAAAGCATCGCCAGCCAGCTGCTGAAGGCGGTTGATGCGCTGCCGCAGAGCAAAATGCTCGACCGGGACGACATGGTTCACATTGGTATCTGCGCCTGGCGCGGCGGCCAGGCCACCGAACAGGTGATGGAGCACGCCGAGGCCGCGACCCGCAATGCGGTGTTGCAGGGGGCGAACGGCTGGGCGGTTTACGATGATTCTCTGCCGGAAAAAGGGCGCGGCAACGTGCGCTGGCGAACCCTGATTGAGCAAATGCTGAGTCGCGGCGGGCCGCGTATTTATCAAAAGCCCGCGGTATTACGCAACGGGCATGTTCACCACCGCGAGCTGATGTGCCGTATTTTCGACGGCACCGAAGAGGTGATTTCGGCGGAATATCTGCCGATGGTGCTGCAATTTGGTTTGTCAGAAGAGTATGACCGTCAGCAAATTACCCGCGTCATTCCTTTCTTATCGTTCTGGCCTGAAGAAAATCTGGCATTACAGGTCACCGTGGAGTCGTTAATTCGCCCCCGTTTCCAGCGCTGGCTGCGCGATTTATTAATGCAATGCGAAAAATCGCAACGTAAGCGCATTATTTTTGAACTTGCAGAGGCGGATGTAGGTCAACACATCAGTCGGTTACGTCCGGTGGTGCGTTTAATTAACGCCCTCGGCGCGCGCGTTGCGGTAACGCAGGCGGGCCTGACGCTGGTCAGCACCAGCTGGATCAAGGAGCTGGATGTCGAATTACTGAAGCTCCATCCAGGGCTGGTCAGAGATATTGATAAACGCACGGAAAACCAGCTGCTGGTACAGAGCCTGGTGGAAGCGTGCAAGGGAACACAAACACAGGTATTTGCCGCTGGCGTGCGTTCGCGAAGCGAATGGCAGATGTTGACGGAGCGCGGTGTTGCGGGCGGTCAGGGGGATTTCTTTGCCTCTTCACAGCCGCTTGACACCAATGTGAAAAAATATTTGCAAAGATACTCTGTTTGACCTGCCGTTTAATTTGTTTTCACGTAGAATATCGCGCCTGTAGCTTTGAGTACGTCGAGCAAAAAGCCAGTGAACGACCTTTATCGGGTTACAAATGTACGTGAGGGACACAACTGTTTACTCAGCCCTGAGGGACTCAGGGGACGAATTTGTAACAAAGGAAACGTACTGCACTAATTTTCACCGTAGCAGACGATTTTTGCGCCTTGTCGCTGCTGCGTGTGGTTGGTAAAGTAAGCGGATTTTGTTTTCCGCCCCAGCTTTCAGGATTATCCCTTAGTATGTTGAAAAAATTTCGTGGCATGTTTTCCAATGACCTGTCCATTGACCTGGGTACCGCGAATACCCTTATTTATGTAAAAGGACAAGGCATCGTATTGAATGAGCCTTCCGTTGTGGCCATTCGTCAGGATCGTGCCGGCTCGCCAAAAAGCGTGGCCGCTGTCGGTCATGATGCGAAGCAGATGCTGGGTCGTACCCCAGGCAACATCGCCGCGATCCGCCCAATGAAAGACGGTGTTATTGCTGACTTCTTCGTGACTGAAAAAATGCTTCAGCACTTCATCAAACAGGTTCACAGCAATAGCTTCATGCGCCCAAGCCCGCGCGTGCTGGTGTGTGTGCCGGTGGGTGCAACGCAGGTAGAACGTCGTGCAATCCGTGAATCCGCTCAGGGCGCCGGTGCGCGTGAAGTATTCCTGATTGAAGAGCCAATGGCGGCGGCAATCGGTGCGGGTCTGCCTGTATCAGAAGCGACCGGTTCTATGGTCGTGGATATCGGTGGTGGTACCACCGAAGTGGCCGTTATCTCCCTGAACGGTGTGGTGTACTCCTCTTCCGTGCGTATCGGTGGTGACCGCTTCGACGAAGCCATCATTAATTACGTTCGCCGTAACTACGGCTCTCTGATCGGTGAAGCTACCGCAGAGCGTATCAAGCACGAAATCGGTTCTGCATACCCGGGTGACGAAGTTCGTGAAATCGAAGTTCGTGGTCGTAACCTGGCAGAAGGCGTTCCGCGCGGCTTTACCCTGAACTCCAACGAAATCCTGGAAGCGCTGCAAGAGCCGCTGACCGGTATCGTGAGCGCGGTAATGGTTGCTCTGGAACAGTGCCCACCAGAACTGGCGTCCGATATCTCCGAGCGCGGTATGGTTCTGACCGGTGGTGGTGCGCTGCTGCGTAACCTCGACCGCCTGTTAATGGAAGAGACAGGAATTCCTGTCGTAGTTGCAGAAGATCCACTGACTTGCGTAGCCCGTGGCGGCGGCAAGGCGCTGGAAATGATCGACATGCACGGCGGCGACTTGTTCAGCGAAGAGTAGTCGGCTGTGAAAGGGTAGCAATTCGCTACCCTTTCTCTCTGACGCGAGAATACGCATAGCCTATGAAGCCAATTTTTAGCCGTGGCCCCTCGCTACAGTTTCGCCTGATCCTGGCGGTTCTGGTAGCGCTTGGTGTCATTATTGCCGATAGCCGCCTCGGTACGTTCAGCCAAATCAGAACGTACATGGATACCGCCGTCAGTCCTTTCTACTTTGTATCAAATGGTCCCCGTGAACTACTCGACTCCGTTTCTCAAACGCTGTCTTCGCGCGACCAGCTCGAACTTGAAAACCGGGCGTTACGTCAGGAACTGCTGCTGAAAAACAGCGAGCTGCTGATGCTTGGGCAATACAAGCAGGAAAACGCGCGTCTGCGTGAACTGCTTGGCTCGCCGCTGCGTCAGGATGAGCAGAAGATGGTGACTCAGGTCATCTCGACGGTGAACGATCCTTACAGCGATCAGGTGGTGATCGACAAAGGCAGCGTAAACGGTGTTTACGAAGGCCAGCCTGTGATCAGCGATAAAGGCGTTGTCGGCCAGGTTGTGGCGGTTGCCAAACTGACCAGCCGCGTGCTGCTGATCTGTGATGCGACCCATGCGCTGCCGATTCAGGTACTGCGTAACGACATCCGCGTGATTGCGGCCGGTAACGGCTGTACGGACGATCTGCAGCTGGAACATCTGCCTGCCAACACGGATATCCGCGTGGGCGACGTGCTGGTGACTTCCGGTCTTGGCGGGCGTTTCCCGGAGGGCTACCCGGTTGCGGTTGTCTCTTCCGTGAAGCTTGATACGCAGCGTGCTTACACCGTGATTCAGGCTCGTCCAACCGCGGGTTTACAGCGTCTGCGCTACCTGCTGCTGCTGTGGGGCGCCGATCGTAACGGCAGTAACCCTATGACCCCGGAAGAAGTGCATCGCGTGGCGAACGAACGTCTGATGCAGATGATGCCGCAGGTGCTGCCGCCTGCCGATTCGATGGGGCCGCCTGCGCCCGTACCTGCGCCTGCTACGGGCTTAACGCAGCCGCTCCCGGATGCGCCGCCACCGCCTAAGCTCTCGTCAGGAGGGCAGTAGTGGCAAGTTACCGTAGCCAGGGACGCTGGGTTATCTGGCTCTCGTTTCTCGTAGCGCTGTTGCTGCAAATCATGCCCTGGCCGGACGACATTCTCGTCTTCCGGCCAAACTGGGTGCTGCTCATTTTACTCTACTGGATCCTTGCCCTGCCGCACCGCGTAAATGTTGGCACAGGTTTTGTGATGGGTGCCATACTGGATCTCATTAGTGGCTCTACGCTTGGCGTTCGCGCCTTATCCATGAGCATTATCGCGTACCTCGTCGCACTTAAATTCCAGCTCTTTCGAAACCTCGCGCTCTGGCAACAGGCGCTGGTGGTGATGTTGTTGTCACTTGCTGCGGATATCGTTGTTTTCTGGGCAGAGTTTTTAGTGATCAATGTCTCTTTCCGACCGGAAGTGTTCTGGAGTAGTGTAGTGAACGGTGTGCTCTGGCCGTGGCTGTTCCTGCTGATGCGTAAAATCCGCCAGCAGTTTGCCGTGCAATAAAAGGTTCCTATGACGTCTTTGTATCTTGCTTCCGGCTCCCCGCGCCGTCAGGAACTCCTGACCCAGCTAGGGGTGTCTTTTGAACGTATCGTGACCGGTATTGAAGAAATGCGTGCTGAGGGCGAAAGCGCTCAGCAGTACGTTTCACGTCTTGCGCGCGAAAAAGCGCAGGCGGGCGTGGCGCAAACGCCGCGCGATTTACCGGTGCTGGGAGCCGATACCATCGTCATTCTCAACGGTGAAGTCCTTGAGAAACCTCACGATGCCGAACACGCGGCGCGAATGCTGCGCAAAATGTCCGGTCAAACGCATCAGGTGATGACGGCCGTTGCGCTGGCAGACAGCCAGCACGTGCTGGATTGCCTGGTGGTGACAGACGTCACGTTCAGAGTGCTTACCGACGACGAGATCGCCGCTTACATTGCCAGCGGTGAACCGATGGATAAAGCAGGTGCATACGGTATTCAAGGGTTGGGTGGCTGTTTTGTCAGGAAGATAAATGGCAGCTATCACGCCGTAGTCGGCTTACCGCTGGTGGAAACGTATGAGTTGCTGAGCAATTTTAACTCACTGCGTGAGGGAAGGGATAATTATGACGGCTGAATTGTTGGTAAACGTAACGCCCTCGGAAACCCGTGTGGCCTACATTGATGGTGGCATTCTTCAGGAAATTCACATTGAGCGTGAGGCGCGGCGCGGAATAGTAGGCAATATCTACAAAGGTCGTGTCAGTCGTGTGCTGCCGGGTATGCAGGCGGCTTTTGTAGATATTGGACTGGATAAGGCGGCGTTTCTGCACGCTTCCGACATTATGCCGCATACCGAGTGCGTGGCGGGCGAAGAGCAAAAGCAGTTCGCCGTCCGCGATATCTCCGAGCTGGTGCGTCAGGGCCAGGATCTGATGGTGCAGGTGGTGAAAGATCCGCTGGGCACCAAAGGCGCGCGCCTGACCACCGACATCACTCTGCCTTCCCGCTATCTGGTCTTTATGCCGGGTGCCTCGCACGTTGGCGTGTCGCAGCGTATTGAAAGCGAAACCGAGCGCGAGCGCCTGAAAAAAGTGGTGAGCGCTTACTGCGATGAGCAGGGCGGTTTTATCATCCGTACCGCCGCAGAAGGGATCAGCGAAGAAGACCTGGCGTCCGATGCTGCCTACCTGAAGCGCGTCTGGACCAAAGTGATGGAGCGTAAAAAACGCAACCAGACCCGCTACCAGCTGTACGGTGAGTTAGCCCTTGCTCAGCGCGTTCTGCGCGACTTCGCCGATGCGCAGCTCGACCGCATTCGCGTGGACTCGCGTCTGACCTACGAAGCGCTGCTGGAGTTCACCGCCGAGTACATCCCGGAAATGCCTGGCCTGCTGGAGCACTACTCTGGCCGTCAGCCTATTTTCGATCTCTATGATGTCGAAAACGAAATCCAGCGCGCGCTGGAGCGCAAGGTTGAGCTGAAATCCGGCGGTTATCTGATTATCGATCAAACCGAAGCCATGACCACGGTGGATATCAACACCGGGGCCTTTGTCGGCCATCGCAATCTGGACGACACCATCTTTAATACCAATATCGAAGCGACGCAGGCTATCGCCCGCCAGCTTCGTCTGCGCAATCTCGGCGGCATTATCATCATCGACTTTATCGATATGAACAATGAAGACCATCGCCGCCGCGTGCTGCACTCCCTGGAGCAGGCGCTGAGTAAAGATCGCGTTAAAACCAGCATCAACGGCTTCTCCCAGCTCGGCCTGGTGGAGATGACCCGCAAGCGCACCCGTGAAAGCGTGGAGCATGTGCTGTGCAACGAGTGCCCGACCTGTCACGGACGCGGCACCGTAAAGACGGTGGAAACCGTCTGCTATGAAATCATGCGTGAAATCGTTCGCGTGCATCACGCTTACGACTCGGATCGTTTTCTGGTCTATGCTTCCCCTTCGGTAGCAGAGGCGTTGAAGGGTGAAGAGTCGCACGCGCTGGCGGAAGTGGAAATCTTTGTCGGCAAACAGGTTAAAGTGCAAATCGAGCCGCTTTATAACCAGGAGCAGTTCGACGTCGTCATGATGTAAGACGCAGTTCGCTGCGAGACCAAAGCTGACAAGGAGAGATGCGTGAGGCGATTGCCGGGGATTTTACTGCTTACAGGGGCAACGCTTGTCGTGATTGTCGCGCTGCTCGTGAGCGGGCTGCGCCTCGTTTTACCGCATCTGGACAGCTGGCGTCCGCAGGTACTGGCTAAAATCGAATCCGCCACCGGCGTGCCGGTGGACGTGAGCCAGATTAGCGCAAGCTGGCAAAACTTCGGCCCGACGCTGGACGTGCGGGACATCAATGCCAGCCTGAAAGATGGCGGCCATCTGAAAATCAAACGCGTCACCCTGGCGCTGGACGTCTGGCAAAGCCTGCTGCATCTGCGCTGGCAGTTTCGCGATCTCACCTTTTATCAGCTCCAGTTTCTGACCAATACGCCGCTGCGCGGTGGTGACAGCAGTCAGGGCTTTGAGACCAACCGTTTCAGCGATCTCTTTCTGCGCCAGTTCGATCACTTCGATCTGCGCGACAGCGAAATCAGCTTTATTACTCTCTCAGGCCAGCGCGCCGAACTTGCGATCCCGCAGCTGACCTGGCTTAACGGCAAAGATCGCCACCGGGCCGAAGGGCAGGTCAATCTCTCCAGCCTGAACGGCCAGCACGGCGTGATGCAGGTGCGTATGGATCTGCGCGACGACAACGGCCTGCTGAACAACGGCAAGGTCTGGCTGCAGGCGGATGACGTTGACGTGAAGCCCTGGCTGGGCGACTGGGTGCAGCAGAACATGCAGCTGGAAACGGCGCGTTTTAGCCTGGAAGGCTGGATGACCCTGAAGGACGGCGATTTCGCCAGCGGCGATATCTGGCTTAAACAGGGCGGCGCCAGCTGGAAAGGGGAAAAAAACCAGCACCAGCTCTCGGTGGATAAACTGACCGCGCACGTCACCAAAGTGAACAGCGGCTGGCAGTTCGCCATTCCCGATACCCGCATCACCATGGACAACAAGCCCTGGCCGCGCGGCGCGCTGACCCTGGCGTGGATCCCCGAGCAGGACGTGGGCGGGAAAGACAGTAAGCGCAGCGACGAGCTGCGTATTCGCGCCAGCAATCTGGATCTCGCCGCCGTGGAAGGGCTGCGCTCGATGGCGGCGAAGCTCTCTCCCGAGCTGGGCGATATCTGGCTGGCGACCCAGCCGAGCGGACAGGTTGAAAAGCTGGCGCTGGATATTCCTCTCCAGGCGACGGAAAAAACCCGCTTCCAGGCGAGCTGGAAAGATCTCGCCTGGAAGCAGTGGAAGCTGCTGCCCGGGGCCGAGCACTTTAGCGGCAAGCTGGAGGGCAGCGTTGAAAACGGCAGGCTGACGGCAGAGATGGCAGACGCCAAAATGCCTTACGAAACGGTCTTCCGCGCGCCGCTGGAGATTGAAAAAGGCACCGCCACGCTCAACTGGCTCAAGAATGACAAAGGCTTCCAGCTGGACGGTCGCCATATCGACGTGAAAGCCAAAGCGGTTCACGCCCGCGGCGACTTCCGCTATATGCAGCCCGAAGGCGATGAGCCCTGGCTTGGCATTCTGGCGGGGATCAGCACTGACGATGGCTCCCAGGCCTGGCGCTACTTCCCGGAAAACCTGATGGGCAAGGAGCTGGTGGATTACCTGAGCGGGGCGATTCAGGGCGGACAGGCCGATAACGCCACGCTGGTTTACGGCGGTAATCCGAAACTGTTCCCGTACAAGCACAACGAAGGGCAGTTCCAGGTGCTGGTGCCGTTGCACAACGCGACCTTTGCGTTCCAGCCGGACTGGCCTGCGCTTAAAAACCTCGATATCGAACTCAACTTCCTCAACGACGGCCTGTGGATGAAGTCGGCAAGCGTCGGATTAGGCGGCGTGACTGCCACTAACCTCACGGCGAACATTCCCGACTACTCGAAAGAGAAGCTGCTGATCGACGCGGATATCAACGGCCCGGGCAAGGCGGTTGGCCCCTATTTCGAAGAGACACCGCTGAAGGATTCCCTGGCCGCCACGCTGGAGCAGCTGCAGTTAGACGGCGATGTGAATGCTCGCTTACATCTTGATATCCCGCTGGACGGGACGCTGACCACCGCCAAAGGCGACGTGCGGCTCAACAACAATAGCCTGTTCATCAAGCCGCTTAACAGCACGCTGAAAAACCTCACCGGGCAGTTCAGCTTCGTGAACGGAAACCTGAAAAGCGAGCCGCTGAAGGCGAACTGGTTTAATCAGCCGGTCAATATCGATTTCTCCACCACCGAAGGGGAAAAAGCGTATCAGGTTGCGGTCAACATGGACGCGAGCTGGCAGCCCGCGCGGATGGACGTGCTGCCTAAGCCAATTGCGGAATCGGTCAGCGGCGCGGTGTCCTGGAACGGCAAGGTGGCGATTGACCTCCCTTACCACGCCAGCCCGCGCTATAACGTCGACATTACGGGCGATCTGAAAAACCTCAGCAGCACCCTACCGGCACCGCTGGATAAAAAGGCCGGACAGCCGCTGCCGGTGAAGCTGAACGTGGATGGTAATCTGAACAGCTTTGCGCTGACGGGTAACGCCAACGGAAACAACCACTTCAACAGCCGCTGGCTGCTTAACCACAAGCTGACGCTCGATAAGGCCATCTGGACGACGGACAGCCGCACCACGCCGCCGCTGCCGGAACGAACCGGAATAGAGCTGAACCTGCCGCCGCTGGACGGCGCCGAATGGCTGGCGCTGTTCCAGAAAGGCGTCGGGCAAAACGTGGATGACGCGGCGCAGTTCCCGCAAACCATCACCGTGCGCACCCCGGCGCTGACGCTGGGCGGACAGCAGTGGAATAACCTGAGCATTGTTTCGCAGCCGACGGCGAACGGTTCGAAGGTGGACGCACAGGGCAGGGAGATCAACGCCACCCTGACCATGCGCGACAACGCACCGTGGCAGGCGGCGATCCGCTACCTCTATTACAACCCGGCGACGGCGACGGCGAAAAACGGTGCGTCAGGCGCATCGCCGTTCAGCGAAACTTCCCGCGTGGATTTCAGCGGCTGGCCCGATCTGCAGCTGCGCTGCGCGGAATGCTGGCTGTGGGGGCAGAAATACGGCCGCATCGACGCGGACTTAGCGATTCAGGGCAATACGCTGAGCCTGACCGGCGGGCTGGTGGACACCGGCTTCGGGCGTCTGACGGCGGCGGGTGAATGGGTGAATAACCCGGGCCAGCAGCGCACGTCGATTAAAGGTGACATCAAAGGGAGCAAGCTGGATTCCGCCGCCAACTTCTTTGGCGTCAGCACGCCGCTGCGCGGCTCCTCGTTTGACGTGAATTACGATCTGCACTGGCGCTCGGCGCCGTGGAAGCCGGACGAAGCCACGCTTAACGGCATTCTGAAGGCGAACTTAGGCAAAGGTGAAATCGCCGACGTGAGCACCGGCCACGCCGGGCAGATCCTGCGTCTGCTGAGCTTCGATGCCCTGCTGCGCAAGCTGCGCTTCGATTTCAGCGATACCTTTAGCGAAGGCTTCTATTACGACTCCATTCGCAGTACGGCGTGGATAAAAGACGGCGTGCTGCATACCGACGACACGCTGGTGGACGGTCTTGAGGCGGATATCGCCATGAAAGGCTCGGTGAACCTGGTGCGCCGCGAGCTGGACATGGAAGCGGTCGTCGCCCCGGAAATTTCTGCCACCGTGGGCGTGGCGGCGGCCTTCGTGGTCAACCCGATTGTCGGCGCGGCGGTGTTTGCCGCCAGTAAAGTGCTGGGGCCGCTGTGGAGCAAAGTCTCGATCCTGCGCTACCGCATTACGGGGCCGGTCGATAAGCCGCAGATCAACGAAGTGCTGCGCCAGCCGCGCAAAGATGCGAAGCAATGATTTGACGAAGGCGAGTAATTGCCTCACTCTCAATTGATAACACTTTTTTTACCGCCCAATGCGGCAACGAACGAGTAGCAAAACGATGAGTCTGAACCTGGTAAGTGAACATCTGCTGGCAGCGAACGGCCTGAGCCATCAGGACCTGTTTTCCATTCTTGGTCAACTGACCGAGCGCCGACTCGACTACGGCGATCTCTACTTTCAGTCGAGCTATCACGAATCCTGGGTTTTAGAAGACAGCATCATTAAGGATGGCTCCTACAACATCGACCAGGGCGTGGGCGTGCGTGCCGTCAGCGGTGAGAAAACCGGTTTTGCCTATGCCGATCAGATAAGCCTGGCGGCGCTGGAGCAAAGCGCGCAGGCCGCACGCACCATCGTGCGTGACACGGGCGATGGACGGGTGAAAACGCTCGGCGAAGTGCAGCACACTGCGCTGTACACCAGCATCGATCCGCTGCAAAGCATGAGCCGCGAAGAGAAGCTGGATATCCTGCGTCGCGTCGACAAAGTGGCGCGCGCGGCGGACAAGCGCGTGCAGGAAGTGTCCGCCAGCCTGAGCGGCGTGTATGAACTCATTCTGGTGGCGGCGACCGACGGTACGCTGGCTGCCGACGTGCGTCCGCTGGTGCGTCTCTCCATCAGCGTGCAGGTGGATGACAACGGTAAGCGCGAGCGCGGCTCAAGCGGCGGCGGCGGTCGTTTCGGCTATGACTGGTTCCTGGGCGACGTTGACGGCGAAGCCCGCGCGGACGCGTGGGCGAAAGAGGCGGTGCGCATGGCGCTGGTGAACCTGAACGCGGTTGCGGCGCCTGCGGGAGCCTTCCCGGTGGTGCTGGGCGCGGGCTGGCCGGGCGTGCTGCTGCACGAAGCGGTGGGTCATGGTCTGGAAGGCGACTTTAACCGTCGCGGTACCTCGGTGTTCAGCGGCCAGATGGGCCAGCTGGTTTCGTCCGAGCTGTGCACCGTGGTGGATGATGGCACCATGCTCGACCGCCGCGGCTCCGTGGCTATCGACGACGAAGGTACGCCGGGCCAGTACAACGTGCTGATCGAAAACGGCGTGCTGAAAGGCTATATGCAGGACAAGCTCAACGCGCGTCTGATGGGCGTTGCGCCAACCGGTAACGGCCGTCGCGAATCCTACGCGCACCTGCCGATGCCGCGTATGACCAACACCTACATGCTGCCGGGCCAATCGACCCCACAGGAGATCATCGAATCGGTCGATTACGGGATCTTCGCGCCAAACTTTGGCGGCGGCCAGGTAGATATCACCTCCGGCAAGTTTGTCTTCTCTACCTCTGAAGCGTATCTGATTGAGAAAGGCAAAGTGACCAAAGCGGTGAAGGGCGCAACCCTGATCGGCTCCGGCATTGAGGCGATGCAGCAGATTTCGATGGTCGGTAACGATCTGAAGCTGGATAACGGCGTCGGCGTCTGCGGCAAAGAGGGCCAGAGCCTGCCGGTGGGCGTCGGCCAGCCAACGCTGAAAGTAGATAGCCTGACGGTGGGCGGTACGGCGTAAATCCCCTCTCAACACCCTCTCCCGGCGGGGAGAGGGTTCTGCTTTTACTCTTTGCTTCTTCCCCGCATCCCCTGAAACAGCTCCGCCACCTCGACGAAATAATCGGTCAGATAGTTAATGCAGACCTGCACCTTCAGCGGCAGTTTGTCCTTTTCGGTATACAGGGCGTACACCGGGCGCGGATCGGACTGGTAGCGCGGGAATAAGATCTCCAGCACGCCGCTGTTGATCTCGTTGATCACCCACATCAGTGGCACGTAGGCGATCCCGGCGCCGGCAACCAGCCAGCGGGAAATGGTCATCGGATCGTTGGTAACGAATCGCCCTTCCGGCAGCAGTTTGGTCGACAGGCCCTCCGGGGCAATCAGCTCAAATTCGTTGTCCGGGCGAACGCTGTATTCCAGCCATGAATGATTTGCCAGATCGGCCGGTTTTTCCGGTACGCCATACTGCGCCAGATAGCTTTTAGAGGCGCAAACCACCATCGGCATACTTCCCAGGCGGCGGGAAAAGAGGCTCGAATCCTGCAATGCGCCCACGCGGATCACCACATCGAGCCCGTCGGCAATCAGGTCCGGCGCGGGAATGCCCGTCACCAGATTGACCGTTAATCCGGGATACTCTTTCAGCATTTCCGCCGTCATACCGGCGAGGACATTTTGTGCCATAGTTGAAGAACAGCCGATACGCAGCGTACCGATGGGCGTGTTGTTAAACGCGTAAAGCTGTTCGTGGACTTCCTGCACTTCCTGCAGCATCCGCCGGCAGCCCTGATAGTAAATCTTGCCCGCTTCGGTGAGCCCAATGCTGCGGGTGCTGCGGTTCAGGAGCTTGACCTGGAGTTCATCTTCCAGTTTTGACACCGTCTGGCTGATGGAGGAAACACTCATCTGGAGCTGTCGCGCGGCGGCGGTAAACGAACCGAGTTCAACCACTTTGGCAAAGACGGACATGCGTTTTAAACGTTCCATTGTTCACTCTGGCTTAAAAGTGATTTAGATCACATATTATAGATAACAGCATAACAGTTACGTTAATATATTATTTATTACATAACGGCCATGCCACTCTCGCCCGGCGTTTCTTGCTCTCCTGCGGTGGCGTGTGCGTAAAAATTCTGTCGCCTGCATTCTCTCTAATCAAGGTCAACATGAGTCTGTTTCCCGTTATCGTGGTGTTCGGTTTATCGTTCCCACCGATATTCTTTGAGCTGCTTTTATCACTGGCGATTTTTTGGCTGGTGCGCAAGGTGCTGATCCCGACCGGGATCTACGATTTCGTCTGGCATCCTGCATTGTTCAATACCGCGCTGTATTGCTGTCTGTTTTACCTGATATCGCGCATGTTTGTCTGAGGTCGATGTGAAAACGCTAACAAGAAAAATCTCCCGCACCGCCATTACGATGGCGCTGGTTATCCTCGCGTTCATCGCTATTTTCCGCGCCTGGGTTTATTACACCGAATCCCCCTGGACCCGCGACGCGCGCTTTAGCGCGGATGTGGTGGCCATTGCCCCCGACGTGGCCGGTCTTATTACTGCCGTGAATGTACACGATAACCAGCTGGTGAAAAAAGATCAGGTGCTGTTTACCATCGATCAGCCTCGCTATCAAAAAGCCTTAGAAGAAGCCGAGGCCGACGTGGCGTACTACCAGGCGCTGGCCGCTGAAAAGCGCCGCGAAGCAGGGCGTCGTAACCAGCTTGGCGTGCAGGCCATGTCCCGTGAAGAGATTGACCAGTCCAACAACGTGCTGCAAACCGTGCTGCATCAGCTGGCAAAATCACAGGCTACGCGCGATCTGGCGAAACTGGATCTGGAGCGTACCGTGATCCGCGCGCCGTCCGACGGCTGGGTGACCAACCTGAACGTCTACGCCGGGGAATTTATTACCCGCGGCTCCACCGCCGTTGCGCTGGTGAAGCAGAACTCATTCTACGTGCTGGCCTATATGGAAGAGACCAAGCTGGAAGGCGTGCGTCCGGGCTACCGGGCGGAAATCACCCCGCTTGGCAGCAACCGCGTGTTTAAAGGCACCGTCGATAGCGTCGCCGCTGGCGTCACCAACTCCAGCAGCACCAGCGATGCCAAAGGCATGGCGACCGTGGATTCCAACCTGGAGTGGGTACGTCTGGCGCAGCGCGTGCCGGTCCGTATTCATCTCGATGAGCAGCAGGGCAACCTGTGGCCTGCCGGGACCACCGCTACCGTGGTGATCACCGGTGAGAAAGACCGTGACGCCAGCCACGACTCGCTGTTCCGTAAAATCGCACATCGCCTGCGCGAGTTTGGTTAATCGCTATGGGTATCTTCTCCATCGCCAGCCAGCACATCCGCTTCGCCGTGAAGCTGGCCTGTGCCATTGTGCTGGCGCTGTTCGTCGGCTTTCACTTCCAGCTTGAAACGCCCCGCTGGGCGGTGCTGACGGCGGCCATTGTCGCCGCTGGCCCGGCGTTTGCGGCGGGGGGGGAACCCTACTCAGGCGCGATTCGCTATCGCGGGATGCTGCGTATTGTCGGGACGTTTATCGGCTGTATCGCGGCGCTCACCATCATTATTCTGATGATCCGCACTCCGCTGCTGATGCTGATGGTGTGCTGTATCTGGGCCGGTTTTTGTACCTGGCTCTCTTCGCTGGTGAAGGTTGAAAACTCCTACGCCTGGGGGCTTTCCGGCTATACCGCGCTGATTATTATCATCACGATTCAGACCGATCCGCTGCTCGCGCCGCAGTTTGCGGTGGAGCGCTGCAGCGAGATCGTCATCGGGATCGTCTGCGCCATCGTGGCGGATCTGCTTTTCTCCCCGCGCTCCATCAAGCAGGAAGTGGATCTGGAGCTCGACTCGCTGATTGTCGCGCAGTTTAAGCTGATGCAGCTGTGCATCAAGCACGGCGACAGCGAAGAGGTGGATAACGCCTGGGGCGCGCTGGTGCGCCGCACCACGGCGCTGGAAGGGATGCGCAGCAACCTGAATATGGAGTCGTCGCGCTGGACGCGCGCTAACCGCCGCCTGAAGGCCATCAACACGCTGTCGCTGACCCTGATTACCCAGGCGTGTGAAACCTACCTGATTCAGAACACCCGGCCGGAGGTGGTTACCGACACCTTCCGCGAGCTGTTCGACGAGCCGGTCGAAACGGTGCAGGACGTTCATAAACAGCTTAAGCGCATGCGCCGGGTCATCGCCTGGACGGGCGAGCGCGACACGCCGGAAACCATCTACACCTGGGTGGGCGCCGCGACCCGCTATCTACTGCTCAAGCGCGGCGTCATCGGCAACACCAAAATCAGCGCCGCGGAAGAAGAGGTATTGCAGGGGGAAGTGGTCATTAAGCCTGAGTCCGCCGAGCGCCATCACGCGATGGTTAACTTCTGGCGCACCACGCTGGCCTGTATTCTCGGCACCCTGTTCTGGCTGTGGACGGGCTGGACGTCCGGCAGCGGCGCAATGGTAATGATTGCCGTGGTCACTTCGCTGGCGATGCGTCTGCCGAACCCGCGCATGGTGGCTATCGACTTCCTCTACGGGACGATCGCCGCGCTGCCGATAGGCGCGTTCTATTTCCTGGTGCTCATCCCTTCGACGCAGCAAAGTATGCTGCTGCTCTGTATCAGCCTTGCAGTGCTGGCGTTCTTTATTGGTATCGAGGTGCAGAAGCGGCGCATCGGCTCCCTCGGCGCGCTCGCGAGCACGATCAACATCATCGTGCTGGATAACCCGATGACGTTCCACTTCAGCCAGTTCCTCGACAGCGCGCTGGGCCAGCTGGTGGGCTGTTTCCTGGCGATGATGGTTATCCTGCTGGTGCGCGATAACTCCCGGGAGCGGACGGGCCGGGTGCTGCTGAACCAGTTTGTCTCCGCTGCGGTATCGTCCATGACCACCAACACCGCGCGGCGTAAAGAGAACCATCTGCCTGCGCTGTACCAGCAGCTGTTTTTACTGCTGAATAAATTCCCCGGCGACGTGGCCAAGTTCCGCCTGGCGCTGACGATGATCATCGCCCATCAGCGTTTACGCAATGCGCCGGTGCCGATCAACGACGATCTCTCCGCGTTTCACCGCCAGCTGCGGCGCACGGCGGATCACGTCCTGTCCGCCAGCAGCGATGACAAACGCCGCCGCTACTTTAAGCAACTGCTTGAAGAGCTGGACGTTTATCAGGAGAAGCTGCGCATCTGGGAAGCACCGCCGCAGGTCACTGAGCCGGTGGGCAGGCTGGTGTTTATGCTGCATCGCTACCAGAACGCCCTCACAGATAGCTGATTACAATAAGAACCGACGCCAAAAGCGTCGGTTTTTTTGTGGCTATACTTAGTCCTGCAGGTTCTTAAACTCAGATAAGGGAGGACGCATGACTACCCAGGCCCTACAGGACAACGTTCTTTTTCAGACCGGATATCTGGTCGATGGCATCTGGAAAACGCTCGACACCACTTTTGACGTCCTGAACCCGGCAACGGGTGAGGTCATCGCCAAAGTCGCAAAAGCGGGGAAAACCGAAACCGAAGCCGCCATTGCCGCCGCGACCAGGGCGTTCCCCGCATGGCGTGCCAAAACCGCGAAAGAGCGCTCGACGATTCTCTATCGCTGGTATGAGCTGATTATTGAGAATAAAAGCTGGCTCGGACGGCTGATGACCACCGAGCAGGGCAAGCCCCTTAAGGAAGCTGAGGGCGAAGTGGAATACGCCGCGAGCTTTATTCAGTGGTTTGCGGAGCAGGCCAAGCGCGCCAACGGTGAGATTATCCCGCCGGTCAAACCCGGCTCGCGCATTCTGGCGACCCGCGAGCCGGTCGGCGTTGTCGCGGCGATCACGCCGTGGAACTTCCCGATGGCGATGCTCACCCGCAAGCTCGGCCCCGCGCTGGCCGCCGGCTGTACGGGCGTCATCAAACCCGCCAACAACACGCCCCTCAGCGCCTTTGCGCTGCTAACCCTGGCAAAACAGGCGGGCGTACCGGACGGGGTACTCAACGCCGTGGCCGGGAATACCCATGAGATCAGCGATGCGATCATGGCCAGCCGCGACGTGCGTAAAATCTCGTTCACCGGCTCGACCGCGGTCGGGAAAACGCTGGTGCGTAACGCCGCCGAAACCATGAAAAAAGTCTCGATGGAACTGGGCGGCAACGCGCCGTACATCGTCTTTGAGGATGCGGATATCGACGCCGCCGTCAAAGGCGCCATCGCCAACAAGTTCCGCAACGCCGGGCAGGTTTGCGTCAGCGTGAACCGCTTCTACATTCAGGAAACCGTCTACGACAAATTTGTGAACCAGCTTGCGGACGCGGTGAAGGCGCTCAAGGTCGGTAACGGCCTGGAAGAGGGCGTGGTGGTCGGCCCGCTGATTGAGCCTGCGGCGGTCGATAAGGTCAAAGAGCACGTCGATGATGCGGTTGCCAAAGGCGCGACCGTGCTGGCGGGCGGCAAAGCGCACGCGCTGGGCGGAAACTTCTGGCTGCCGACCGTGCTGGGCGACTGCCATGAGGGTATGAAGCTTGCCGAAGAAGAGACCTTCGGCCCGGTGGCGGCCTGCTTCCGTTTCACCTCCGAAGATGAAGTTATCCAGCGCGCCAACAACACGCCTTACGGCCTGGCGGCCTATTTCTATACCCAAAATCTGCAGCGCGTATTCCGCGTTTCGCAGGCGATTGAGAGCGGCATGATTGGCGTCAACGAGTGCGCGGTATCGACAGAGCTCGGGCCGTTCGGCGGCGTAAAAGAGTCAGGTCTGGGACGCGAAGGGTCGGTGCTGGGGCTGGAGGAGTTTCTGGAAGTGAAGACATTGCATCTTGGAGGACTCTAGTGGACAGGGGTGCTGGCAATGAAAATTTATACCTTTGATTTTGACGAGATCGACAGTCAGGAAGACTTCTATCACGAGTTTATTCGGGTATTTGGCCTGGAAAAAGAGAGTGTCACCAATCTGGATTCACTGTGGGATGTGGTAACCGGCAATCAGCTGCCGCTGCCGCTGGAAATCGAGTTTATCCATCTGCCCGAGAAGCTGCGCAGGCGTTTTGGCGCGCTCATTTTACTGTTTGATGAGGCAGAAGAAGAGCTTGAAGGGCAGCTGCGCTTTAACGCCCGCCACTGAAAAACAGGTAAAAAAAAGCCCCTGACGAACGTCAGGGGCAAGTCGTATGATGAGATACGACGAGGGTTTATTTGTACAGCTCGGCCGTTGCGTGCCAGTGATCGCCTTCATTCATTTCGGTGATTCGATAGCTGCTGGCGCCGGCTTTTTCAGCTTTAGCGGCCAGTTCGTGGCGGATATCCATCGGAGAGCCCGCGACGGAAGATACGGATACGCTACCCAAAGACTGCAGATTTTGCGCCTGTTCGGCATTGACCTGATGAACCGCGGCGCTGGCACCGAAAGAGAGAACAGATGCCAGACCGAGGGTTGCGATGATTAATTTAGTGTTCATAGTCTCTACTCCTGAATGTTGTTTCCCCAACGGCGAGAAGGGTTGAACTGCTATTTTTATGCCTGGTGCCGTTGAGCGGATTGTCTTGTTCAGATATCAGCAAATCTTATTTGTACAGTTCAGCCGTTGCGTGCCAGTGGTCGCCGGAACGTGCTTCGATGATGCGATAAGACGATGCACCCTGTTCCTCTGCTTTTTTGTTCAGCATGGCGTTCATATCCATTGGTGAAGTACCAATTGCACCCACGGAAACGGTACCGATTGACTGACGCGTCTGCGCCTGTTCTGCGTTGATGGAGTCGGCTGCGAAAGCACCGAATGACAGGACAGACAGGACGCTAAGAGCCGCTACAGTAGTTTTGATTTTCATGATTCTTTACCTCGTCGAATTTTATTGGGGGTCTTTGTTTCGTGACCCTCATCACAAAATCAAGTATACACTAATCACGGCAAAAATTAATACCATGCTAATTGTTTCATGGGTAATTACGTGTTAAACATTCGATTTTTTATAACAAAAGCGAATAAAAATGATCGTTTTTTCGTCACATTGTTTGGTTATGTCTAAATAAATCATATGGATATGCAACTTTGATTTTTTGTGCGATTTTGCGTTTTAGCATTCACTGAATGAATGTTAATGGGAGGTAAAAAGCACTATTTGCAAAAGCGAAGGGTGAAACAAAGTAGGGGAAAACGAGGCGGGGGCAGGATGATCCCCGCAGCAAACCGCCGCGGGGAGGGCGATTACAGCTCTTGTTCGAACAGAACCAGAATCGCTTCGTACAGATCTTTAACCGAGAAGCCGTTCGCGGGCGTAGTAAAGATGGTGTCATCGCCGGCGATGGTGCCGAGAATACCTTCCGCTTTACCTAAGGAGTCCAGCAGGCGGGCAATCAGCTGTGCAGCACCCGGGCTAGTGTGGATCACCACGACGGCATCGTTATAGTCGATATCCAGAACCAGGTTTTTCAGCGGGCTGGAGGTGGTCGGCACGCCAAGTTCGGCTGGCAGGCAATAGACCATTTCCATTTTGGCATTGCGCGTACGCACGGCGCCAAACTTGGTTAACATGCGGGAGACTTTCGACTGGTTGATGTTATCGAAACCTTGTTCCTGCAACGCCTGAACAATTTCTCCCTGAGAACTGAATTTCTCTTCTTTAAGCAGCGCTTTGAACGCTTTCACTAATTCTTCTTGCTTGGACGAGCTTCGCATAAGTCACCCGGAATATGGCGGTAGAAACAACATTATTATGCATGTGGATGAATTTTTATGCAAATTATCTGCCAGGTGGAAGGCTGAAATAATGTTATGAAAGGGAGTGATTTTATCAGATTTCGTTATCAGAAAACATGCCTGGCTCACGCGGTGCAAATAAGGCTAAAAGTAAATTAATTGTTATCAAAATGATGTTGTTTTGGTGGCGCGGCAGGGTGTATTGTAACCACCTCTTAATTCGTTGCCGTCTGCGGTCAGATTGTGGTCTGACACGAAAAGAATATCGCGTGACCTCAAATTCTTTAGCTACGAAAATTGTAATTATTTACATGCTGAATTATGGTCGCCGCAACGGATTTGAAGATACTTAAAGTTAACCATAATAAGGAGTTTAGGATGAAAGTCGCAGTCCTCGGCGCTGCTGGTGGTATCGGCCAGGCGCTTGCCCTACTACTGAAAACCCAACTGCCTTCAGGCTCAGAACTCTCCCTGTACGATATTGCTCCGGTAACCCCAGGTGTGGCGGTTGATCTGAGCCACATCCCGACAGCTGTGAAAATCAAAGGCTTCTCCGGTGAAGATGCACGTCCTGCGCTGCAAGGTGCTGACGTTGTGCTGATCTCCGCAGGTGTTGCGCGTAAGCCGGGTATGGATCGCTCAGACCTGTTTAACGTCAACGCGGGCATCGTGAAAAACCTGGTTCAACAAATTGCTGAAACCTGCCCGAAAGCGTGCGTGGGTATCATCACTAACCCGGTGAACACCACCGTGGCTATCGCGGCAGAAGTGCTGAAGAAAGCCGGTGTTTACGACAAGAACAAACTGTTCGGCGTGACCACGCTGGACATCATCCGTTCCAACACCTTTGTTGCGGAACTGAAAGGCAAGCAGCCAACCGACATCGAAGTGCCGGTTATCGGTGGCCACTCTGGCGTGACTATTCTGCCGCTGCTGTCCCAGATCCCAGGCGTGAGCTTCACCGAACAAGAAGTTGCTGACCTGACCAAACGCATTCAGAACGCAGGCACCGAAGTGGTGGAAGCGAAGGCGGGTGGCGGCTCTGCAACCCTGTCTATGGGCCAGGCGGCTGCACGTTTCGGTCTGTCTTTGGTTCGCGCTCTGCAAGGCGAGAAAGGCGTGGTGGAATGCGCTTACGTTGAAGGCGACGGCGAGCACGCGCGCTTCTTCTCTCAGCCGCTGCTGCTGGGCAAAAACGGTATCGAAGAACGTCAGTCTATCGGCAAGCTGAGCGCGTTTGAGCAAAACGCGATGGAAGGTATGCTGGATACGCTGAAAAAAGATATCACTCTGGGTGAAGAGTTCGTTAACAAGTAAGACGCACTTTGCCTGGTAAAAAAAACGGAGCTTATCGCTCCGTTTTTTTATGGCCGTCAGTTGGTGGCCGGGTATTCCTGAATCGTGACCTGAATCGTCAGCTTCTTATCGTTACGCATCACTTCTACCGGAATGATCGAACCCGGACGGATTTCCGCGACCTGGTCCATGGTTTCCAGCGCAGATACCGCAGGCGTGCCGTTCACTGAGACAATCACATCGTTAACCTGAATACCCGCGTTCGCCGCCGGGCCGCCAGGGGAGACTTCGTTAACCACGATGCCCTGGATCTGATCGATACCGCCGCCCTGACTGTGCATTGGCGCAATTTCACGCCCGCCAATCCCGATGTAGCCGCGGATCACGCGACCGTCGCGGATCAGCTTGTCCATAATCTTGGTTGCCAGCTGGAACGGGATCGCAAAGCCGATGCCTTCAGGGGTTTCGCCGTCATTGCTCTTATCGAAGGAGAGGGTGTTGATCCCCATCAACTCGCCCAGGGAGTTCACCAGCGCGCCGCCGGAGTTACCGTGGTTGATGGAGGCATCGGTTTGCAGGAAGTTCTGTCGCCCGGACGGGTTCAGGCCGATACGACCCGTGGCGCTGATGATCCCCTGCGTGATGGTTTGCCCGAGGTTGTACGGGTTACCAATTGCCAGCACCACATCGCCGATGTGCGGCGTGCGTTTGTGGTTGATCGGGATAGTCGGCAGGCCGCCGTTGGCGTTAATTTTCAGTACGGCGAGATCCGTCAGGCTGTCCGAGCCGACCAGCAGCGCCTCAAACACGCGGCCATCCTGCAATGCGACAATAATCTGGTCGGCATCGTTGATAACGTGTTTGTTGGTAATGATGTAGCCGCGTTCGTCCATGATCACGCCGGAACCAAGCGTGCGGATCTCCAGCTGGTTATGGGCCGAGCTGTTCAGGCCGCGGTTGTAAACGTTAACCACAGCGGGCGCGGCACGGCGAACGGCCTGGTTGTAGGTGGCAGGCGTTTCATCCGCACTGTCGAACTGCGGTGCTGACAGCTTATTGAACTGGCGTAAGGACGGCATGGCCGCCAGTAACAAACCGCCAACGACCAGGCCGATGGCGATTGAACGAAAGAGCTTTAAAAGCATGATGCGCGTGTCGTTAAAATTTGAACGGTTTGCAGCATAGCATGACTTATCCGGACATCACACGTCACGGCGACGCCCGGACTCGCAAATGGCTAGCGTAGTAAAATGTAGAGCGTGTCGTTGCCGCGGATAATTTGCAGGGCAATCACCGTGGGCTTCGACTCCAGCACCTTACGCATCTCGGCGATAGACTGCACGCGGGTGCGGTTCACGCCGATGATCACGTCATCCTGATGTAAACCCGCCTGCGCCGCCGGGCTGCTCTTCTCGACGGTATCAATGCTGATGCCCTTGGTTCCGTCTTTGAGCTGGCCGTCGCTCAGGGTTGCCCCCTGCAACGCTGGCGCGATAAGCTCCGCGCTGGCAGAGGCGGAGGTACTCTTATCCAGCGTGACCTCGACATCCAGCGGTTTACCGTCGCGGATCAGGCCCAGCTTCACTTTGGCGCCCGGCTCCGTGGTGGCGATACGCGAGCGCAGCTCAGCAAAGCTGCTCAGCGGCTTGTCGTTCAGGCTCACGATCACGTCCCCGGATTTCACGCCCGCTTTTGCCGAGCCGGAGTTCGGCAGCACTTCGCTGACAAACGCACCGCGCTGCACGTTAATGTTGAACGCTTTGGCAATATCGGCGCTCATCTCCATGCCTTTGATGCCCAGCAGCCCGCGTTTCACTTCACCAAACTGGATCAGCTGCTGCGCCAGGGTTTGCGCCATATTGCTTGGGATAGCAAAGCCAATCCCCACGCTGCCGCCGCCCGGGGCAAGAATGGCGGTGTTAATGCCGATCAGCTCGCCGTTCAGGTTAAGCAGTGCGCCGCCGGAGTTGCCGCGGTTAATTGAGGCATCGGTCTGGATGAAGTTTTCCAGCCCTTCGAGATTCAGCCCGCTGCGCCCCAGCGCGGACACAATGCCGGAGGTGGCGGTTTGCCCTAAGCCAAACGGGTTACCGACCGCGACGGCAAAATCACCGACGCGCAGTTTGTCTGAATCCGCAATGGCGATTTGCCGCAGGTTGCTTGGGTTTTGTATCTGCAGCAGCGCGATATCGCTCTGGTCATCGCCGCCAATCAGCTTAGCGTCAAATTCCCGGCCGTCGTTCAGCTGCACGCTGATTTTATCGGCCTGGCTGATCACGTGGTTGTTGGTCAGGATGTAGCCTTTGGCGGCGTCGATAATCACGCCGGAGCCTAAGCCCTCAAACGGCTGCGCCTGCTGGTCTGGCGAATCATCGCCGAAGTATTTTTTCAGTTCTTCAGGTACGCGCTGGCTTTGCAGCGCCGTGCCTTCTACCTGTACGCTCACCACCGCAGGCAGCACTTTTTCAAGCATAGGGGCGAGGCTCGGGATGGCCGGCTGGCCGGGAACCTGTGCGGGCAGGGCGGCGGTTGCAGGGAAGGACGCCGAGAGAGATAACCCGACACTTAACGCTAAAGCGCTCAACAGCTGGTTTTTTTTCTTCATCGATGTTGACTCTCGTTACCTGAAATAAAGGAAGAACGGTCCCAAAAACATATTGATGTTATTGAATTTTAAACCACTGAACAATGAGGTGTTTGACTAAATAATAGCTGGGGTGGGGAAGAAAGGACGGGCGCATGAGATGCGCCCGTAAAATTTATTCAGCTTGTGCGATTAATCGCGTTTTGCGCCACCGCGCAGCAGGCCGGACGCGCCGTCGGAATAGTCGCGCGGCATCTGAACCGGTGCCTGATCGTTACCGGCTTCGGAGTCAGCCAGACGGTTGCGGAATGGGTTCGCATCTGCGCTCAGTTCCGGCAGCAGGCTGCTGGAGCTTTTTGCCATGTGTTGATACAGCTGGCGGTAGTCGGTCGCCATGTTATCCAGCAGCTCGGCGCTACGGGCAAAGTGGCTGACCAGCTCTTCGCGATACTCTTCCAGTTCAGCTTTATTCTTTTCCAGTTCGTACTGTAATGACTGCTGCTGACGTAACTTGCGATTACCGAAACGCATGGCCACAGCACCGATAACGATGCCAACGACTAAACCAATTAGCGCATATTCCCAGGTCATGAACTTCTCCCGTTGTCTTGTGATTCCGTAGGGTGTTGGCTCGGCTCCTGCCTGTGCCTGATAGTGCCACTATAACCGCTATTTCCGCAGAAGTGGAATCCTGACGTATCATCGCGTAGTGTAGAACGGCCTTTTTTTCATCAGCCATGCACCCTGGTGAGTATTAACCGAAGGAATAACAACAATATTATGCAAAGCCTTTCCCCCTCATCGCGATACCTTCAGGCCCTTAATGAAGGCTCACACCAGCCAGATGACGTACAGCGTGAAGCGGTAAATCGCCTGGAAACGATCTACCAGGAACTCACCGCTAAACCCGCAGAAAACGTGCAAAATAGCGGGTTAAAAGCGGCTTTTGGGCGCCTGCTCGGCAAGAAAGAGCCGCAGGCTAATGCGCCCGTTCGTGGACTCTATATGTGGGGAGGGGTCGGGCGCGGCAAAACCTGGCTGATGGACATGTTCTATCAGAGTCTGCCCGGCACGCGTAAACAGCGTCTGCATTTTCACCGCTTTATGCTGCGGGTGCATGAGGAGCTGACGGCGCTGCAAGGCAAAACCGATCCGCTGGAGATTGTGGCGGACAGGTTCAAGGCTGAAACCGACGTGCTTTGCTTCGACGAGTTTTTTGTCTCGGATATTACCGACGCCATGCTGCTAGGCGGCCTGATGAAGGCCCTGTTCGCCCGCGGGATCACCCTGGTGGCGACATCGAACATCCCGCCGGATGAGCTTTACCGCAACGGCCTGCAGCGCGCGCGCTTCCTGCCCGCCATCGATGCCATCAAAGCGCATTGCAACGTAATGAACGTGGACGCGGGCGTGGATTATCGTCTGCGCACGCTCACCCAGGCGCACCTGTGGCTGTCGCCGTTGAACGCCGAAACCACCGGCCAGATGGATAAGCTGTGGCTGGCGCTGGCGGGGGCTAAACGCGAAAACGCGCCAGTGCTTGAGATTAACCATCGTCCGCTGCAAACCCTCGGGGTGGAGAACCAAACCCTGGCGGTTTCGTTCGCCACGCTCTGCGTCGACGCGCGCAGCCAGCATGACTACATCGCGCTTTCGCGCCTCTTCCACACCGTTATGCTGCTGGACGTGCCGGTCATGACGCCGCTGATGGAGAGCGAAGCGCGCCGCTTTATCGCGCTGGTGGATGAGTTTTACGAGCGTCACGTGAAGCTGGTGGTCAGCGCTGAAGTCCCTTTATATGAGATCTACAGGGGCGAGCGGCTGAAGTTCGAGTTCCAGCGCTGCCTGTCGCGCCTGCAGGAGATGCAGAGCGAAGAGTACCTGAAACGTGAGCATATGCCTTAAAAACGCGCCCCTCTCCCTGTGGGAGAGGGGCTGGGAGTGAGGGCTTCCAACCGCACAGTCCACCCCGCATAAAAACCCGCTCCGAATCACATTTAAGGGTCGATCTTTAACCTCAACTTCTCTATAATCTTGCGACCCCACGTTACGAGAAGGTTTTTTTCCCGAAACTTTCTATGTGTCGGCATTAGCTATTCGAAGGGGTAGGTTTGCCGGACTTTGTCGTGTGAACCTCAACTGATAAACGTTTGGGTGTTCACCAACGTGTAACTTATTTATTTGGGTAAGCTTTTAATGAAAACTTTTACAGCTAAACCAGAAACCGTACAACGCGACTGGTATGTTGTTGACGCGACCGGTAAAACTCTGGGCCGTCTGGCTTCCGAACTGGCTCGTCGCCTGCGCGGTAAGCACAAAGCGGAATACACTCCGCACGTTGATACTGGTGACTACATCATCGTTCTGAACGCAGAAAAAGTTGCTGTAACCGGCAACAAGCGCGAAGACAAAATGTACTACCATCACACTGGCCACATCGGTGGTATCAAAGAAGCGACCTTTGAAGAGATGATTGCTCGCCGTCCTGAGCGTGTGATTGAAATCGCGGTTAAAGGCATGCTGCCAAAAGGCCCGCTGGGTCGTGCTATGTTCCGTAAACTGAAAGTTTACGCAGGCAACGAGCACAACCACGCGGCACAGCAACCGCAAGTTCTTGACATCTAATCGGGATTATAGGCAATGGCTGAAAATCAATACTACGGCACTGGTCGCCGCAAAAGTTCCGCAGCTCGCGTGTTCATCAAACCGGGCAGCGGTAAAATCGTAATCAACCAGCGTTCTCTGGAACAATACTTCGGTCGCGAAACTGCCCGCATGGTAGTTCGCCAGCCGCTGGAACTGGTTGATATGGTAGAAAAACTGGATCTGTACATCACCGTTAAAGGTGGTGGTATCTCCGGTCAGGCAGGTGCGATCCGTCACGGTATCACCCGCGCTCTGATGGAGTACGACGAATCCCTGCGTTCTGAACTGCGTAAAGCTGGCTTCGTTACTCGTGACGCTCGTCAGGTTGAACGTAAGAAAGTGGGTCTGCGTAAAGCACGTCGTCGTCCACAGTTCTCCAAACGTTAATCATTTTCTGCTTACGCAGAACGATTGGCGAAAAACCCGCTTCGGCGGGTTTTTTTATGGATAATGCTTAGGTTATCCACAAAATCAATGCATATATCTCCTCTTTTTCCACATTTCCAGAATCCACTCACCACAAAGCCATCAAAATCTGGTAAACTATCATCCAATTTTCTGCCCAAATATCAGTGAATACTCGTTTTTTGTTCGATTGTTGAACAATGTGGCTTCTCTGGGATGGGCGATACAACATCTGGCTGGCCCCTGTTGGGCTGGTAGCAGTAAAAATTCTGAATATACCTGGAGGTTTTCATGGCTGTCGCTGCCAACAAACGTTCGGTAATGACGCTGTTTTCTGGTCCTACTGACATTTATAGCCATCAGGTTCGTATCGTGCTGGCCGAGAAGGGTGTCAGTTTTGAGATCGAGCATGTGGAAAAGGATAACCCGCCTCAGGATCTGATCGATCTCAACCCGAGCCAAAGCGTACCGACGCTGGTGGATCGCGAGCTGACCCTGTGGGAATCCCGTATCATTATGGAATATCTTGATGAGCGTTTCCCTCATCCGCCGCTGATGCCTGTTTACCCGGTTGCACGTGGTGAAAGCCGCCTGTATATGCAGCGTATCGAGAAAGACTGGTACTCGCTGATGAACGTTATCGTTAACGGTACCTCTGCTGAAGCGGATGCTGCGCGTAAGCAACTGCGCGAAGAGCTGCTGGCGATTGCGCCAGTGTTTGGTCAGAAACCGTTCTTCCTGAGCGATGAGTTCAGCCTGGTCGATTGCTACCTGGCTCCGCTGCTGTGGCGTCTGCCGACGCTGGGCGTTGAGTTCAGCGGCCCGGGTGCGAAGGAGCTGAAAGGCTATATGACCCGTGTATTCGAGCGCGATTCCTTCCTGGCTTCCCTGACTGAACCGGAACGTGAAATGCGTCTTGGTCGGGGCTAATGACTGTGGAAATGTCACAACTTTCCCCACGCCGCCCGTATTTGCTGCGCGCCTTCTATGAATGGCTGCTGGATAACCAGCTTACGCCGCATCTGGTTGTGGATGTGACGTTGCCGGGTGTACTGGTGCCGATGGAATACGCGCGTGACGGACAAATCGTACTGAATATCGCGCCGCGAGCAGTAGGGAACCTTGAGCTGGCTAACGACGAAGTGCGCTTCAACGCGCGTTTCGGTGGCGTGCCGCGCCAGGTTTCTGTGCCGCTTGCTGCCGTGCTCGCCATCTATGCCCGTGAAAACGGAGCAGGGACGATGTTTGAGCCTGAAGCAGCCTACGATGAAGACGTTGCCAGTCTGAATGACGATAGCGAACACGCCGAAGGCGAGAGCGAAACGGTCATGTCGGTCATTGATGGCGATAAGCCTGACGACGACAACGATCCTGACGATACCCCGCCGCCGCGCGGTGGACGTCCTTCATTGCGCGTCGTGAAGTAGCAGCAGATGTCATAATGTATTAAAGCCACGTATTTATACGTGGCTTTTTTATTAGTTGAATAAATATGAATGAACTATAAATCACGATTTTAAGCGCGTTGGCATTTTAATGTTAGATAAACTTAATCGCATATTAATTGATTAACCCATTGTTCTTCATTGTTTATATTATTCATCATTATATATGCCTGCATGTTGTGCGTTAAAATCATCTGTTTTTTCAATAGACTTTACCAGCGCAGCGTAAATTTTACTCCAAACAATCGTGTTAACGTATACTCTCTCTTTCCCATTTATATGAATTATATATTCATGTCATTTTAAACGTGCTTTAAGAAAAAGTAACTTTTCAGTTTTTTCTTTGAATGTGAGAATCTCGCAGCCATTTCACATTAGATGAACAGTGAACGTGAATTCATCTACTTTGCGATGTTAAAGAAACAGTGGCTCTCAAGGAAAAAACCGAAAGCCGTTTATTAATAAGGGAAAAAGAATGACTACTTTTAACAAAAAGCTGTCTGCACTGGCTATCTGTGCAGCGGCAATCGCCTCCGCTAACGTCAACGCAGCACCTGAAACCACCTTGACCGTTGCCGGCAAATTCATCCCGGCAGCGTGCGTGCCAACTCTGGCCAACAGCGGTAAAGTTGACTTTGGTTCAATGAATATGTCTACCATTGCTACTGCAACTGAAGGCAACAGCCTGGTTCAGTTGGAGCGTAAAACCATTAACCTGACCGTTACCTGTGATGCAGCGACTGCCGTTGGTGTTGTTGCTCAGGATAACCGTACAAGCTCTCGCGTAGCGCTGTCCAACACCGCCTACATCGAAGATTATGCGACCACCGCTGGCGATAACATGAAGATCTCTGGCCCTGCATTCGGCCTGGGCGCAACCACCGACAGCAAAAACATCGGTTCATACATCATCACTGCGCTGCCTACCGGCCTGACTGTTGATGGCAAAAGCGCGGGTTACCTCATTAAAGACACCGACTCCGCACAGGGCTGGCTGTCCGTTGATGCAGGTGGTCCATTCTACCCAGACGGTAGCCGTATCGTGACCGTAGCTGATGCGGGTAAAACCACGCCGAAATACTTCACCGAAATGGTGATGCCGCTGTACATCGCTGCAGGCGTTCAGACTAAAGCGCAGCTTGGCGAATCAACAGAAATTAGCCTGGACGGTAACGCAACGCTGAGCCTGGTTTACCTGTAATAAAATAATATTTTTAGTATTCAGACCCAATAACTGAACCTTATGTTATTGGGTCTTTAATTTTCTATTTTGAATTTTATACCTCTGGCATATGAGACTTTGTGTTTAACCCTAAAATATTGATCCCAACATCATGAACAAAAAGCTTTTATTCTCATTGCTCTTTATTACCGCTCAGAGTTTTGCCAGCGGTATGGTGCCAGAGACATCAGTATTACTGGTGGACAGCGGAAAAGGTGAAGCGACGATGAACGTCACTAACACCGATAATTATCCCTCATTGCTCTACACCAAAATTGTTGAATTACCTGAAGGCAGCAAATCCTCTCGACTGATTGTGACCCAACCGGTCGTCCGTGTTGAAGCCGGACAAACGCAGAAAGTCCGTTTTATGCTGCAGTCTGATAAACCCCTACAGCAAGAAGAAATGAAACGCGTCACCTTCGAAGGTATTCCGCCAAAGGAAAAGGGTACCGACAAAATGAAGGTTACGATTCGACAAGATATGCCTGTCATCATTCACCCTGCTGGGCTGGCGGAAGACCTGACTCCCTGGAAGCATCTGGTCTGGACCAAAAAAGGCAACCAGTTAGAAATCAGTAACCCTAGCGATTACGTCGTGCGTATGGCGGCGATGTATACCGGCTTACCTTCCGGTAAAGGCGGGACGCTGGATAAGGCCTATATCCTGCCGCATACCAGCGTAACGGTGAAACTCGCGGCTTCTGGCGATACCAAAGTGGAGTTCTATCCGGCAAGCCGTTACGGATATAAAGGGGAACGCTACACCACCTCTATAAAATAAATTGTTCAAGGATGAACACGGATGTTTAGGAAAACGCTATTGGCTTGTGCGATTGGACTGGGATGCTCGCAGCTCGCCAATGCAAATAATACGGAGAGTGCGCCAGTAGAGTTTGACCAGGAAACCTTGAAGTCGCTCGGCGTGGACCCGGAGATTTCCCGCTATTTCTCTCAAGAGGCGAAGTTCCTGCCGGGAAGACATTCCGTTTCTCTGCACCTGAACGGTGAAGATGCAGGAAGCGTTGTGGCGAGCTTTGATGACAGCGGTAACCTGTGCTTCGACAAATCCTTCATGGAGCAGGCGGGCGTAAAGGTTCCTTCTGATTATCATCAAGGGTGCTATGACTTCGTTAAAGCCAACCCTGATGCGATTATCACCCTGGCTCCCGTACAGGAGCGCATTGAGCTGGTCGTGCGTCAGGAACTTCTTGCACAGCAAAGCAGGAGCATTGGTGATTTCAACAGCGGCGGCAGCGCGGGTCTGTTGAATTATTCGCTGCTTTCTTCGCGAAATGAGTACGTTGGTGGTCGCTCTGACTATTCGCAGCTGATGCTGAGCGGCGGATTTAACGTGAGCGACTGGCTTTTTCGCACTCACCAGCTGGTGAGCCGCACCAACGGCACGGTCAACAGTGAGAACTCGCAAAACTACCTGCAGCACACCTTTATTAACGCTAAAACCACCATGAAAGCGGGTGAGGTTAGCCTTAACAACAGGCTGCTTGAGGGCAGTAATATTTACGGCGTCGAGCTGGTGCCTGAATCCGCGCTGGCGCGTGAAGATACGCCGGTACAGGTCACGGGGATCGCCAATACGCCGCAGGCGCGCGTTGAGATCCGCCAGCAGGGGATTGTGGTCTTCTCCACGCTGGTTGCCGTTGGGCCGTTTACGCTCACGGATATTCCACTGCGTAACTACACCAGCGATCTGAACGTCACGGTTATCGAAACCGACGGAAGCCAGCGCACCTTCGTCGTTCCGTCATCGATTTACAACCGCAGCCCCGGCGCGCCTGCGGGCTATGCCATCTCTTTTGGGCGGGTCAGCGATGACTACAGCAAAACGCCCTGGGTAGCGAGCATTTCAGGTGGGAAGCGCCTGAATACGGCAAACGTTGCCAACGTAGGCACCATTATTTCTGATGGCTATCAGGCGGTGGGCGTCAGCCTGGATTCCGGCATTTTGCCGCAAACCATGCTGTCGGCGCAGGTTAACCAGGCCTGGGATGGGCAAAATGCGCGGCAGGGGCAAAAGTATCAGCTTCAGGCGAGCTTCGCCGCGAAGATGGGCTTTAGCCTTAGCGCATCGGTAACGAAAAACTCCGAGCATTACCGGGAGCTTTCGCAGGCGTTAAATGACGATGAGCTGTCGGCCAATAAGTACGAGTATTCGCTTGGCGCGAGCTGGGGAGCGCCCGTG
Source organism: Enterobacter soli (assembly GCF_964208575.1). Taxonomy (GTDB): domain Bacteria; phylum Pseudomonadota; class Gammaproteobacteria; order Enterobacterales; family Enterobacteriaceae; genus Enterobacter; species Enterobacter soli_A. Next base: position 55,379 of record NZ_CAXOFU010000001.1, read on the forward strand.
CTGGGAGCCTTCAGTACCAGCATTTATGAAACGCAGCCTTACGGTGGCGGCGGACGCTCGCGCTACGCAACGCTGAATTGGGGCAAAACCTTTAAAACATTTTCAGTCACCACGAGCTGGCAGCGCCAGCTGAGCGGCGGAAGTGAAAATACCGACAACGAAGATATCGTCTACATCAACATCTCGGTTCCCCTAGGGCAGCACCAGCTTAACGCCTACTCCCGTCAGAAAAAGGACGCGAGTCGCTATGGTCTGAGCACCACGGGCAGATTAACGGAAGACACGACCTACAGTCTCGGGACCGAGCGCGACAGCCGCGATTCCGAGAACAACTTCTCCGCCGGGACGTACAGCAATCTGCATTACACCCAGCTGAGCCTGAACGCTGGGATGAACGGCTCCCAAAGCCGCAACTATTCAGGCTCCTTACAGGGCGGCGTATCGGTGCACAGCGGAGGGGTAACGCTCTCGCCGCTGACGATCCGCGATACCTTTGCCATTGCTCAGCTGGATAAACCTGTCGCAGGCGTGAAGCTCGATACCCCGCAGGGGCCGGTCTGGACCGATTTCCGCGGGCAGGCGGTTATTCCTTCAGTGAATGCGTGGCAGGCATCGCGCGTTGAGCTCAGAACGGAAACGCTGCCGAAGAATATGGACATCGGCAACGGCACCCGCGTGCTGAAGCAGTCGAGAGGGGCGGTCGGCAAGGTTCAGTTTGGCACTTTAACCCAGCGTCGCGTGCTGATGACGGCCAAAATGCCAGACGGCAAACCTTTACCGAAAGGCGTGGCAATCACGGATGCCGCAGGCAATTACCTGACGACCTCCGTGGATGACGGCGTGCTCTTCCTGAATGACGTTGCAAACGCTCAGCGATTTACTGCCCAGCTTGAAAGCGGCAGCTGCACTCTGGCGCTGTCATTACCTGATGAGGCGCCAAAGGATACTTTTTACGAGACAGTCAGCGGAATTTGCAAATGAAACACAACATTCTCCCGCTCCTGGTGGTGCTGTTCTGGGCGTGTGGCGCACGTGCTGAATGCCAGCTCGTCACCAGCCAGCAGTCGGTAAGCTTTGGAGCGCTCAGCGCGATGGATCGCCAGATGGCAGGGGGCAAGGCCATCACGCTGCCGGAAAAACAGATCCTGCTGAACGTCATGTGCGACAACGCCCAGCGCGTAAGGCTCTTTTTCGGCAGCTCACTGCCGCAGGGGAATGACTTTGCGCTGGGAGCCCAGGGCAAAATGACCTTCACGGCGATGAAGGCCCGGGTTGATGATAAAGACGTGCTGCTGGCGCCGGTGCGATCTTCTCACGGCGCGGTGACGTCTCCAGGGGCAAACACAGCGGATATAGCCCTCAATGAAGGCATCGCTTTTGTCGACGGTGAGGAGCTAAGCGGCAAAAATATCTCGGTTGCGATTGCGGTGAATTCGCAGGTTAAAAGCCAGTCTATTACCGATAAAGTGAAGTATCGCGGCAACCTTCAGGTGAGGCTCGAGACAGAATGAAACGCAACGCATTTTGGCTCATCGCGCTGTTAACGAGCGCGCAGGCAATCGCCAGCGATACCGCGAATATTGATTTTGACGTAACGGCGGAAGCCGCGTCCTGCACGCCTACGCTGAGCAACAACGGCGTTGTCGATTACGGAACAAACCACGCCGGCGACCTGCACATTCAGTCATTTACCCAGCTTGGAACGCGCGATATCACCCTCACCATCCAGTGTGAATCCTCAACGGGCGTGGCCATCACCGCGCGCGACACGCGCAGCGATTCGGCCGTCGTCGGTAAAGATGATAACGGTCAGGAAGGGGCGCGTTTTCAGATCAACGGCGGCGGCTATGTGCATGACAAGGCGCGCCTGTTCGGACTTGGCCTGACCGCAGAGAAAAAACCGATTGGCAGCTACGCCATTCAGATTAACGCGGCGAGCGTCGTTGCGCTGGATGGCTCGGAGCAGGTGAGCGTGGATATTGGCGGCTCGGCCAGCACGGAAGGGCCGTGGGAAGCGGCAGCGCCGATAGCGTTACCGACGAATCAGGATTTCTTCTACACCTTTTTGAAGAAAGGCACGACGACGCCGCAGCCTGTTTCTACCGCAACGGTGCCGCTGCAGGTCAGCGCATCAATTGCAAATCAGCTCAACAGCAGTCAGACCGTCAGTCTGGACGGCAGCGCGGTGATCAGTATTGTCTATCTCTAAGACGGGAATCTCAGCGGGCCGGGCGGCCCGCTGAGTCGTTATTACACTTCCAGGTAGTTCATAATACCGTCAGCCGCTTTACGACCTTCGGCAATCGCGGTCACCACCAGGTCTGAACCGCGAACGATATCGCCACCCGCAAAGATTTTCGGGTTGCTGGTCTGGAACGCGTTATCGCTGCCTTCAGGTGCGATGACGCGGCCCTGAGAATCCAGCTCAACGCTGTGCTTCGCCAGCCACTCCATGCTGTGAGGACGGAAACCAAACGCCATTACGACCGCGTCTGCCGGGATCACATGCTCGGAGCCAGCCACGATTTCCGCGCGGCGACGGCCTTTCGCATCCGGCGCACCCATTTCAGTCCGCGCCATCTTCACGCCGCTGACCTTGCCGTTAGCATTCACCTCAATGCCCAGCGGCTGGATGTTGAACTGGAACTCCACGCCCTCTTCACGCGCGTTTTTCACTTCGCGTTTAGAGCCCGGCATGTTCTCTTCGTCACGACGATAGGCGCAGATAACGTGCGCGGCGTTCTGGCGAATAGAAGTACGCACGCAGTCCATCGCGGTATCACCACCGCCCAGCACCACCACGCGTTTGCCTTCCATGCTGACGAAAGGCTCTTCGGTGGTTTCACCGTAACCCATGATCTGCTTCGTGTTGGCAATCAGGAACGGCAGCGCGTCGTAAACGCCCGGCGCGTCTTCGTTCTCCAGGCCACCGCGCATGGACTGATAGGTGCCCACGCCGAGGAACACGGCATCGTAATCTTTCAGCAGGTCGTCGAGCTGCACGTCGCGGCCCACTTCCACGTTCAGCTTGAACTCAATGCCCATGCCGGTGAAGATTTCACGGCGGCGGGTCATGACCTCTTTTTCCAGCTTGAAGGCCGGGATACCGAAGGTCAGCAGACCGCCGATTTCCGGATGGCGGTCAAAGACTACCGCCTTCACGCCGTTACGGGTCAGCACGTCGGCACAGGCCAGGCCTGCCGGACCCGCGCCGATGATGGCCACGCGCTTGTCGGTTTGCTTCACGCCGGTCATGTCCGGACGCCAGCCCATTTCGAACGCCTTATCGTTGATATAGCGCTCAATGTTGCCAATCGTCACCGCGCCAAACTCGTCGTTCAGCGTACAGGAGCCCTCACACAGGCGATCCTGAGGACACACGCGGCCGCACACTTCCGGCAGGGTGTTGGTCTGGTGGGACAGCTCGGCGGCCTCGAAAATACGACCCTCGTTAGCCAGCTTCAGCCAGTTCGGGATGTAGTTATGTACCGGGCATTTCCATTCGCAGTAAGGGTTGCCGCAGGACAGGCAGCGGTCTGCCTGCGCTTTGGCCTGGCCTTCTGAAAACGGCTCATAGATTTCAACAAATTCAATTTTACGGATCTTCAGCGGTTTCTTTGGCGGATCAACACGCTGCAGGTCGATAAACTGGTATACGTTCTGGCTCATCTGAATTCCTTACTGCGCCTGCACACGCAGCTCTGCTGCGCTACGACTACGGTGACCCAACAGGGCTTTAACATCGCTGGACTTCGGTTTAACCAGCGCGAATTTCGCAGAGAACGCCGGCCAGTTCGCCAGGATCTCTTCGCCGCGCGAAGAACCGGTATGCTGCACGTGTTCGGTAATCAAACCGCGCAGGTGTTCTTCGTGGATGGCCAGCGTATCAACGTCCAGCACTTCCACCAGTTCCGGGTTCACGCGCTTGCGGAACTCGCCGTCTTCATCCAGGACGTAAGCAAAACCGCCCGTCATGCCTGCGCCGAAGTTCACGCCGGTTTTACCCAACACGCAAACAATCCCGCCCGTCATGTATTCACAGCCGTTATCGCCAATGCCCTCAACCACGGTGATAGCACCGGAGTTACGCACCGCGAAACGCTCACCCGCACGGCCCGCGGCAAACAGACGACCGCCGGTCGCGCCGTACAGACAGGTGTTACCGATGATGCTCGCTTCGTGGCTGCGGAAGGCCGAGCCCACCGGAGGACGTACCGCCAGCAGACCGCCCGCCATGCCTTTACCGACGTAGTCGTTGGCATCGCCGGTCAGGTACAGCTCAACGCCGCCTGCGTTCCACACGCCGAAGCTCTGACCCGCGGTCCCGCTGAAGTGGGCGGTAATCGGATCGGCTGCCAGACCCTGGTCACCGTGCGTTTGCGCGATGTAGCCGGAGAGCGACGCGCCCACGGAGCGGTCGGTGTTGCGGATATCAAACCAGAACGTTTTGCTCTGCTTGTCATCCACATAGGCTTTGGCCTGCTGCAGCAGCTGTGCGTTCAGCACGCCGTTATCGAACGGTGGGTTGTTCTCGGTGCAGTAGACCGCTTTGCCCGGGTGCGGCTGCGCGGTTTCCAGCAGCTTGCTCAGCTCCAGCTTCTGCTGCTTGGCGGTGAAGCCTTCCAGCTCTTTCAGCAGGTCGGTACGGCCAATCAGATCCACCAGGCGCTTCACGCCCAGCTGCGCCATCAGCTCGCGGGTTTCGCGGGCAATGAAGTCAAAGTAGTTCGTTACCTTGAACGGCAGGCCGTGATAATGGTTCTTACGCAGCTTTTCGTCCTGGGTCGCAACGCCGGTTGCGCAGTTGTTCAGGTGGCAAATACGCAGGTATTTACAGCCCAGCGCGACCATCGGGCCAGTACCGAAGCCGAAGCTTTCCGCACCCAGAATCGCCGCTTTGATGATGTCGAGGCCGGTTTTCAGGCCACCGTCCACCTGCAGACGGATCTTGTGGCGCAGACCGTTAGCCACCAGCGCCTGCTGGGTTTCCACCAGGCCAAGCTCCCACGGACAGCCCGCGTATTTCACGGAGGAGAGCGGGCTTGCGCCTGTACCGCCGTCGTAACCGGCAATGGTAATCAGGTCGGCATAGGCTTTCGCTACGCCGGTAGCGATGGTGCCGACGCCCGGTTCGGAAACCAGCTTCACGGAGATCATCGCTTTCGGGTTGACCTGTTTCAGGTCGAAAATCAGCTGCGCCAGATCCTCGATAGAGTAGATATCGTGGTGCGGCGGCGGGGAGATCAGCGTCACGCCCGGCACCGAGTAGCGCAGTTTGGCGATGTACGGGGTCACTTTGTCACCCGGTAATTGACCGCCTTCGCCCGGCTTCGCGCCCTGAGCAACTTTAATCTGAATCACGTCGGCGTTGACCAGATACGCTGGCGTCACGCCAAAGCGACCGGAAGCCACCTGTTTGATACGGGACACTTTGTTGGTGCCGTAGCGCGCAGGATCTTCACCGCCTTCGCCGGAGTTGGAGTTGCCGCCGATGCTGTTCATCGCTTCTGCCAGCGCTTCGTGGGCTTCCGGGCTCAAAGCGCCGATAGACATTGCCGCCGTGTCGAAGCGTTTGAACAGCTCCGTCGCGGGCTCAACTTCGTCGATGCTCACCGCTTCATCGCCCGGATTCAGGGCGATCAAATCGCGCAGCGTGGCTGCCGGGCGGTTATTCACCAGTTCCGCATACTGCTGATAATCGCTGTACTCGCCGCTCTGAACGGCCTGTTGCAGGGTGCGCACCACGTCCGGGTTGTAGGCGTGGTATTCGCCGCCGTGGACGTATTTCAGCAGGCCGCCCTGATCCAGCGGCTTGCGTGCCAGCCAGGCGCGTTTCGACAGGTTCACCAGATCCTGCTGGAAGTCCGCAAAACCGGCGCCGCCGATACGGCTGACAACGCCCTGGAAGCAGAGGTCTGCCACTTCATCATGCAGGCCGACCGCTTCAAACAGCTTCGAGCAGCGGTAAGAGGCGATTGTCGAAATGCCCATTTTGGACATGATCTTGTACAGGCCTTTGTTGATGCCGTTACGGTAGTTCAGCATCACCGCGCGGTACTCTTTTTCGATCGCGCGGGTGTCGACCAGTCTTGCCAGGGTTTCGTAGGCCAGATACGGGTAGATCGCCGTCGCGCCAAAGCCTAACAGCACGGCAAAGTGGTGCGGATCGCGCGCGCTGGCGGTTTCAACGATGATGTTGGCATCGCAGCGCAGGCTCTTGTCGACCAGACGCGTCTGGATAGCCCCGACCGCCATTGGCGCAGGCACCGGCAGGCGGTTCTTCGCAATGTTACGGTCAGACAGCACCAGCAGCACGGTGCCGTTACGCACCATCTGTTCGGCTTTGTCGCACAGCGCGTTCACCGTCTCTTCGAGGCTCGCTTCGGTCACGTCGAAGGTAATATCGAGCGTGTCGGCGCGGTAGTGCTCCTCTTTCATGGTGGTGAGCTGTTTGAAATCGGAGTACAGCAGGATCGGCGATTTAAAGGTCAGACGGTGCGCCTGGCCTTCGGCTTCGCAGAAGACGTTCATCTCGCGACCGATGCTGGTGGCCAGCGACATCACGTGCGCTTCGCGCAGCGGATCGATTGGCGGGTTGGTGACCTGCGCAAACTGCTGGCGGAAGTAGTCGTAAATGATGCGCGGCTGGCTGGAGAGCACGGCAAACGGGGTATCGTCGCCCATTGAGCCGACCGCTTCCTGGCCGTTTTCGCCCAGCACGCGGATAACGGAATCCAGCTCTTCTGCGCTGTAGTTAAACTGTTTCTGATAGCTTGCGAGCGTGTCGTCGTCCATTTCGCGGCTGCCCACTTCTTCATCCGGCAGATCTTCGAACGGCACCAGGCGACGCACGTTTTTCTCCATCCACTCTTTGTATGGATGGCGGATTTTCAGGTCGTAATCGGTTTCCGCCGAGTGCAGAATGCGGCCCACGCGGGTGTCGATTACCATCAGCTCGCCAGGCCCTACGCGGCCTTTCTCAACCACTTCGTCAGGCTGGTAATCCCAGATCCCTACTTCCGAAGCGCAGGTGATGAGCTTGTCTTTGGTGATGACGTAGCGCGCCGGGCGCAGGCCGTTACGGTCAAGGTTACAGGCGGCGAAACGACCGTCGGACATGACGATGCCCGCCGGGCCATCCCACGGCTCCATGTGCATAGAGTTAAAGTCGAAGAAGGCGCGCAGGTCCGGATCCATATCCGGGTTGTTCTGCCATGCAGGTGGAACAAGCAGACGCATGGCGCGAACGATATCCATACCACCGGCCAGCAGCAGCTCCAGCATATTGTCCATTGAGCTTGAGTCAGAGCCGGTTTCGTTCACGAACGGGGCGGCATCGTGCAGGTCAGGGATCAGCGGAGTCTGGAACTTATAGGTACGGGCGCGCGCCCACTGGCGGTTACCGGTGATGGTGTTAATCTCGCCGTTGTGCGCCAGATAGCGGAACGGCTGAGCCAGCGGCCAGCGTGGCACGGTGTTGGTGGAGAAGCGCTGGTGGAACAGGCAAATGGCCGATTCCAGACGCAGATCCGCCAGGTCCAGGTAGAAGCGAGGCAGGTCAGCCGGCATACACAGACCTTTATAGATGTTCACCAGGTTAGAGAGGCTACACACGTAGAACTCTTTATCTTCCTGAAGACGTTTTTCAATGCGGCGGCGAGCGATAAACAGGCGGCGTTCCATATCACGCGGACGCCAGCCCGCAGGCGCATTCACAAAGATTTGTTCAATACGAGGCAGCGAGGAGAGGGCGATTTCACCGAGCACCCCTTCGTTGGTTGGCACATCGCGCCAGCCGACAATAGACAGGGTTTCACGTTGAAGTTCTTCTTCGACGATGCGGCGTGCGGCTGCGGCTTTTTCAGGATCCTGATTCAGGAACAGCATACCGACAGCGTAGTTTTTGGCTAAACGCCAGCCGCGCTCTTCCGCCACGATGCGGAAGAAACGATCCGGTTTTTGCAGCAGCAGACCGCAACCGTCGCCGGTTTTACCGTCGGCAAGGATTGCACCACGGTGCTGCATACGGGCCAGTGCGTGAATAGCAGTACGCACTACCTTGTGGCTAGGTTCGCCTTCTATGTGGGCGATCAGGCCGAAACCACAGTTATCCTTCTCAAGGGATTTATCGTACAACATATCAGTGAACCTCCCCAGGCTCGTCGGGCTTCCCACTGAACCGTGGCGCACAGGCACAGAAAGAGCGTGGCGACGGGGTTTGCGTTTCATACGCGTACCTCGCATTCGCCCTCTTTTTCATCCTTTCGCGCAGGTAAACAAGTTTGAGGACTTGCTTCAGAGGGAATCTCAATTACTGCATAAATATGATGGGCAGGCCGCCCATCCAGAAAGCTTCCAGCGGATTTCCAACTTATCGGGAATTGGTACACAGGTCAAATGGCAATCTTATTTATACAAAAATGTGCTAAAGAGAAGTTATGTGGCTGTTTTTAAAGGGTATTTAAGTCGTTTTATAATGGCTAAACGGTCTGGGAAGTGTCGATGGAGTGTGATCTGACTCACTATATGAAAGCGGTATTATCAATGTAGCGTGCTGAATAGCTGTTTTATAGCAGAATAATCATCTGGCACGTGGCTGAAACCCGCATAAACCCACTGTTTTTCAGTGCTGGCGCTATAAATGAAAAAAACCATCAGAACATAAGGAAAAGTAATTACGTCAGGCGTGAATGAAATTGCAGTAATCTTGATTATTTATTCATAAGGATAAAGGCCGTCCAGGGCGATTGATCCAGGTCATCGCCGACAGAGGCTAAAAATGGCAGGCTTGTCCCCTTTGTTCGGGACGGTCTATCAGATTATGCAGTTACAGAAAATAGTCAATATGTTTGGTGGGGATCTTTTGCAGCGCTACGGGCAAAAGGTTCATAAGCTGACGCTGCACGGCGGCTTTAGCTGCCCGAATCGCGATGGCACCATCGGGCGCGGCGGCTGCACCTTCTGTAACGTCGCGTCGTTTGCTGACGAAGAGCAGCAGCACAGCTCCATTGCGGAACAGCTGGCGCACCAGGCTAGCAGGGTGAACCGCGCGAAGCAGTATCTGGCGTACTTCCAGGCTTATACCAGCACCTGGGCCGAGGTGCAGGTGTTGCGCTCCATGTACCAGCAGGCGGTCAGCCAGGCCAATATTGTGGGCCTGTGCGTCGGCACCCGCCCGGACTGCGTGCCGGAAGCGGTGCTGGATCTGCTCAGCGAATACAAGGAGCAGGGTTTTGAAATCTGGCTTGAGCTGGGGCTACAGACCGCGCACGACAAAACGCTGCACCGCATTAACCGCGGACACGATTTCGCCTGCTACCAAAACACCACCCGTCTTGCCCGCGAACGCGGTCTGAAAGTCTGTTCACACCTGATTGTCGGCTTGCCAGGCGAAGGCCAGCAGCACTGCCTGGACACGCTTGAGCGGGTCGTGGAGACAGGCGTGGACGGCATCAAGCTGCATCCGCTGCACATCGTGACGGGCAGCATCATGGCGAAAGCCTGGGAAGCCGGGCGCCTGAGCGGCATTGAGCTCGATGAGTACACCGTGACCGCAGGCGAGATGATTCGCCATACCCCGCCGGAGATTATCTACCATCGCATCTCCGCCAGCGCCCGGCGCCCAACGCTTCTGGCACCGCTGTGGTGCGAAAACCGCTGGACGGGGATGGTGGAAATCGACCGTTACCTGCATGAGCACGGGGTTCAGGGGTCAGCGCTTGGCCGCCCGTGGGTGCCACCTTTACCGGCGGCGACCGCCTAACAGGCTGCCTAGCATGCCGCGCACGATCTGATTGGTGACCTGCCGCGCCGCGCTTTTCGCCATCGTCTGCACCACACCATCGCGCTTGCCGCCGCGCGGCCCGGTGGTGCCGAACAGGATATCTTTGAGCCCGCCCAGGAGCCCGTCATCCTCGGCGGCTGTTTGCCCCCTGGCGTCAGGCGCGCCTTGCGATTCAGTGCTGGCCTGTACCCCTTTTTGCAGCATCTCGAAGGCGGATTCGCGATCCACCTCATCTTCATATTTGCCGTAGACCGGCGAGTGGTTGATCAGGCCGTTGCGCTCGTCGTCGGTCACCGGCCCCATGCGGGAGCAGGGCGCGATTACCATTGCGCGTTCGACAATCGACGGGCTGCCTTTGGCGTCCAGGAAGGAGATCAGCGCTTCACCCGTTCCCAGCGCCTGAATTGCCGCTTCGGTATCAAATGCCGGGTTGGCGCGCATGGTCTGGGCGGCGGCTTTGACGGCCTTTTGATCTTTCGGCGTAAAGGCGCGCAGGGCGTGCTGCACGCGGTTGCCGAGCTGACCGAGCACGTTATCCGGGATATCCGACGGGTTTTGCGAAACGAACCACACGCCAACGCCTTTGGAGCGGATCAGGCGAATGACCTGCTCGATTTTATCCAGCAGAACCTGCGGCGCATCGTTAAACAGCAGGTGCGCTTCATCGAAGAAGAACACCAGCTTCGGTTTTTCCAGATCGCCCGCCTCGGGGAGCTGTTCGTAAAGTTCGGAGAGCATCCACAGCAGGCTTGCCGCATACAGTTTTGGCATCTGGTAGAGCTTTTCTGAACTCAGAATATTGATAATGCCTTTGCCGCTGCCGTCGGTACGCATCCAGTCTTTGATATCCAGCATCGGTTCGCCGAAGAAGTGCTCGGCGCCCTGCTGCTCCAGCGTCAGCAACCCGCGCTGGATAGCCCCCACCGAGGCGCTGCTGATATTGCCGTACTGGTTCTGGAAGGATTTGGCGTTGTCGCCGATGTACTGGGTGATGGCGCGCAGATCTTTAAAATCGAGCAGCAGCAGCCCCCGATCGTCAGCAATGCGGAAAATGATGTTCAGCACGCCGGACTGCACGTCGTTCAGGTTCAGCAGTCGGGCGAGCAGCAGCGGCCCCAGATCGGAAACCGTTGCCCGTACCGGATGGCCCTTCTCGCCGAAAATATCCCACAACACCACCGGATTGCCGTGCGGCGCCCAGTCGTTCACGCCGATATTCTTCAGGCGCCCGAGCAGTTTCTCTGAGCCCGCGCCTTCCTGAGCCACCCCGGTTAAATCGCCTTTTACATCCGCCATAAACACCGGCACGCCAATCTCTGACAGCGACTCAGCCAGCTTTTGCAGCGTGACGGTTTTCCCCGTCCCGGTGGCGCCGGTGATCAGGCCGTGACGGTTTGCCATGGCGGGAAGTAAAAACAGCTCTTTATCCAGCGTCCGGGCAATTAACAGTGGTGTACTCATGATGCGCGTCCTCTTTTTGTCCTGCGTCGAGTATAGGCAACCTGACGGCATTTTGGCTGAGTAAATTCCTGACTTTGCGGCGCATTATCCAGCGCGGACTATGCTTTTGCATACGGTTCACAACATTTTGGGAAGCTATGTCCAGATTCTTCTTTAATGACCGCAAACAGCTGGTCAACGATGCCATAGAAGGTATTCTTCTCTCCGCGCCGCACGGCAACCTCGTCAAGCTCGATATCGACCCGGCGATCCGCGTGGTCGCCCGCAGCGACTGGGATAAGAGCCGCGTGGCGGTGATTTCAGGCGGCGGTTCGGGTCATGAACCGGCTCATGCCGGATTCGTGGGTAAAGGGATGCTGACGGCGGCGGTCTGCGGGGATCTGTTTGCCTCGCCGAGCGTGGATGCGGTGCTGAACGCCATTGTGGCGGTGACGGGGGATCGCGGCTGTCTGCTGATTGTTAAAAACTACACCGGGGATCGACTGAATTTCGGCCTGGCGGCGGAAAAGGCCAAACGCTACGGCCTGAAGGTCGAGATGGTGATTGTCGCGGACGATATCGCCCTGCCGGATAACAAGCAGCCGCGCGGCATTGCGGGCACGGCGCTGGTGCACAAAATTGCGGGCTATGCGGCGGAGCAGGGTAAATCGCTGGGCGAGGTGCGGGATATTGCGCAGCAGGCCTGCGACAGTCTCTGGAGCCTGGGCGTGGCGATGCAAACCTGCAACCTGCCGGGCAGCGACGACGAAGAGGGGCGTATCAAAAAAGGCCACGTGGAGCTGGGGCTGGGCATCCACGGCGAGCCCGGAGCGTCGGTGGTGGATACGCAAAACAGCAAGGAGATCGTCGATACGCTGGTGAACGCGCTAAAAGCGCAGGCGGGTGACGGGCGGTTTGCGGTGCTGATTAACAATCTCGGCGGCGTGTCGGCGCTGGAGATGGCGCTGCTGACCAAAGAGCTGGCGCATTCGGCGCTCAAAGAGCAGATCGCTTACCTGATTGGCCCGGCGCCGCTGGTCAGTTCGCTGGATATGAAGGGGTTTTCACTGTCGCTGCTCAAGCTTAACGATCTGTTCGAACGGGCGATTAAGGAAAACGTGGAAACCCTCGGCTGGCAGAAGCCGGTGCAGTTTGCGCCGCTGCGGACGCAGGCGCACGGCGCGATTCATGACCGCGTGGAATATAGCCCGTCAGCCAATCCGCAGGTGGGCGAGTATGTCTCCAGGGTAGCGAGCACGCTGATCCAGCTGGAAAACCGCCTGAACGCGCTGGACGCCAAAGTGGGCGATGGTGATACCGGCTCGACGTTTGCGCAAGGGGCGCGGGACATTGCGCAGCATCTGGAGGGCGACCAGCTCCCGCTTAACGACCTGCCGACGCTGCTGCTGCTGGTGGGCGAGCGTCTGGCTACGGTGATGGGCGGCTCGAGCGGCGTGCTGATGTCGATCTTCTTTACCGCGGCGGGACAAAAGCTGCATGACGGCAAGCCGTTGCCGGAGGCATTGCTGGGCGGGCTGGCGCAGATGAAGCAGTACGGCGGGGCGGATCTGGGCGATCGCACGCTGATCGACGCGCTGCAGCCGGCGCTGGAAGCGCTGCAGAAAGGCGATCTTCACGCGGCGGCACAGGCGGCACGACAGGGGGCAGAGGCAACGGCGAAAATGGAGAAAGCCGGAGCGGGGCGTTCGTCGTATGTGAATAAAGAGAACCTGGACGGGGTGACGGATCCGGGAGCGGTCGCGGTGGCCGAGGTGTTTTCGGCCATGGCAGAGGCAAAACGGTAACAACCGTTACCGTTTTTAGTGTTTGCACCCTCTCCCCGTGGGAGAGGGTTGGGGTGAGGGCATCAGGCCGCACATTCCCCGGCAATGTCACATCAAAAATCCGCTTTCAGCACCACGCGGTAACGGGCTTTGCCGTCACGCACGTGCTGGATCGCTTCGTTGATTTTCGACATCGGGTATAGCTCGGTTGTCGGGGCGACTTTGGTGCGCCCGGCAAACTTCATCAGCTTGCGCAGCTCAAACGGCGTGCCGGTTGCTGAACCCGAAATGCTGCGATCGCCGCCGATCAGGGTAAATGCCGGCACCGGAAGCGGCTTCATCACCGCACCGACGGTGTGGAAGTTACCGCCATAGGCCAGCGCTTCAAAGTACGGCTGCCAGTCGAGATCGACGTTCACGGTGTTGATGATCAGGTCAAACTGACCGGCGAGCGCGTTGAGAGCCTGCGGATCGCGGCTGTTCACCACTTTATCCGCACCCATCGCCAGCACTTCTTTCTCTTTCGCCGGGTTGGAGCTGAACGCGGTGACTTCGCAGCCCATCGCGTGAAGCAGCTTGATGGCGATGTGGCCCAGGCCGCCGATACCGATGACGCCGACGCGGCTGGTGGCGGTGACATGGTGCATCAGCAGCGGTTTGAAAACGGTGATGCCGCCGCACAGCAGCGGGCCTGCGGATTCGATATCGATGCTGTCCGGCAGGGGGATGACCCATTGCCAGTCCGCACGCAGCTTATCGGCGAACCCGCCCTTGTTAAGGATGGTTGGCACCGCACCTTCGAGGCAGTTGATCTGGTTGCCGCTGATACACGCATCGCAATGACCGCAGCTGCGCGCCGTCCAGCCAATGCCCACGCGCTGGCCGATCTTCAGGCCTTTATCCTGCGCGGCAGTACCGAGGGCGACAACGCGGCCGATCACTTCGTGCCCTGCAATTAGCGGATAGCTGGAAAAGCCCCATTCGTTATCGATCATCGAGAGATCTGAGTGGCAGATCCCGCAGTAATCGACCTGTACTTCGACGTCTTCAGCTTTTAATTCGCCCGCATCGTATTCGTACAGCTCAAGCTCTGCACCCGCCTGCGGTGCGGCGTAGCTTTTTATCTTCGACATCGTGTTTCCCCCGTTGTGGTGTGAACTGAGAGTGTAGAGCATTCAGTTTACAGCCGCTTAACAGAAGAGGGCGGGAACGAAATTTACAGACTTTTCAGCATTCTGACTTCGCAATCGACGTGGCCGGTACAGCCCAGCGCTGCATCGATATGCTCAAAGCCAAGATGTTCATACAGGGCGATGGCCTCTTTGAGGAAGGCGGTGGTTTCGAGGTAGCAGCGTTTAAATCCCTGAGCGCGCGCGTGTTCAAAGGCGAGCAGCGCCAGCTTTTTCGCCAGGCCTTGTCCGCGAACGGACGGCAGGAAATACATCTTTTGCAGTTCGCAGATATCCGACTCGCTGCAGCTGAGTGGCGCGATGCCGCCGCCGCCCACGACCTTGCCATTCTGCTCGATAACCCAGTAGGCATGGCCTGGCTGAGAGTAAACCTGGAACAGCTCGTCCAGATTCGGGTCGGCAACGGTATAGCCTTTGTCGGCGGTCAGGCCGTACTCGGCTGATACTTCACGGATAACTGCGGCGATGGCCGGGTTATCGTGCTCTGCGATCCGGCGCATCGTCGTCGCGACGGGGGTAATCACGCTCATAGCATTACTCATTACGAAAATTGACACACAACTGCTGTTAATAGCACCGCAGAAAAGGGAGTGCAAGCGAGGAGTTTTCAGGAAGGGTACCCCTTACGCCCTGAAGCGTAAGGGGTAATGGCATTACAGGGCAGCGATAACCGCCTGCTGCTCAATCAGCTTGGTCTTCGCATCGGCGAAGGCAACCAGGCGCTCACGCTCTTTCGCGATAACCGCTTCCGGCGCGCGGGCAACAAAGCCTTCGTTCGCCAGTTTGCTTTCGATTTTGCCGATTTCCACGTCGACTTTCGCCACTTCTTTCGCCAGACGGGCCAGCTCGGCATCTTTGTCGATCAGGCCAGCCATTGGGATCAGCAGCTCTGCGCCGTCGATAATTTTGGTCACGGAAACCGGACCTTTGTCATCGGCCGGCAGCACGGTGATGCTTTCCAGACGCGCCATGGTTTTCAGGAAGGTGTTGTTCTCGCTGACGCGACGAACCGCCTCTTCGCTACAGCCGCGCAGCAGCAGCTCAAGCGGCTTACCTGGGGCGATGTTCATTTCAGCACGGATGTTACGCACGGCAACGATCGCCTGCTTCAGCCATTCGGTATCGGCAGCGGCGGCTTCATCCACGCGCGCAGCGTCGAATTCCGGGAACGGCTGCAGCATGATGGTGTCTGCGTTGATGCCTGCAATGACCTTCACGCGCTGCCAGATGGTTTCGGTGATGAATGGAATGACCGGGTGCGCCAGGCGCAGCAGACCTTCCAGAACGGTAATCAGCGTATTACGCGTGCCGCGCAGTTCCGCTTCCGTACCGCCGTTCATCACTGGCTTCGCCAGCTCCAGATACCAGTCACAGAACTGGTTCCAGGTGAATTCATACAGAATGCCCGCCGCGATATCGAAGCGGTAGCTGTCCAGCGCTTCGCGGAACGCTTTCACGGTCTGGTTGAATTCAGCCAGGATCCAGCGGTCAGCTAGCGACAGTACCATTTCGCCGCCGTTGAAGCCGCAGTCCTGATCTTCGGTGTTCATCAGCACGAAGCGGCTTGCGTTCCACAGCTTGTTACAGAAGTTACGGTAACCTTCCAGACGCTTCATGTCCCAGTTGATGTCGCGACCGGTAGAGGCCAGCGCCGCCAGGGTGAAGCGCAGGGCGTCGGTACCGTGAGACTCAATCCCGTTCGGGAACTGTTTCTCGGTACGCTTGCGAATTTTTTCTGCCAGCTGCGGCTGCATCATGTTGCCGGTACGTTTTTCCAGCAGGTCTTCCAGAGAGATACCGTCAACCATGTCCAGCGGGTCGATAACGTTACCCTTGGACTTGGACATCTTCTGGCCTTCATCGTCGCGGATCAGGCCGGTCATGTAGACGGTATGGAACGGAACCTGCGGCTTGCCGTCTTCGTCTTTGATGAAGTGCATGGTCATCATGATCATGCGCGCAATCCAGAAGAAGATGATGTCGAAGCCGGAAACCATCACGCTGGTTGGGTGGAACTGACGCAGCGCGTCGGTGTTTTCTGGCCAGCCGAGGGTGGAGAAGGTCCACAGCGCGGAGGAGAACCAGGTGTCCAGCACGTCGTCGTCCTGACGCAGGGCAACGTCTGCGCTCAGGTTGTTTTCCTGACGCACTTCGTCTTCGCTGCGGCCCACGTAGACATTGCCTTCGTTGTCGTACCACGCCGGGATACGGTGACCCCACCACAGCTGACGGGAAATACACCAGTCCTGAATGTCACGCATCCAGGAGAAGTACATGTTTTCATACTGCTTAGGCACGAACTGGATACTGCCGTTCTCAACCGCCTCAACGGCCGGTTTTGCCAGCACGTCTGCGCGCACGTACCACTGGTCGGTCAGCATTGGCTCGATAACCACGCCGCCACGGTCGCCGTACGGTACGGTCAGGTCGTGAGGTTTGATCTCTTCCAGCAGGCCGAGAGCGTCTACCGCTGCAACAACGGCTTTACGCGCGGCGAAGCGTTCCAGCTTCTGGAATTCCGCCGGGATGTCGCTGGAGTAAACGTCAGATTCGTTGCCTTTGGTGTCGTACACTTCTGCGCTTTCACGGATATCGCCGTCAAAGGTCAGGATGTTGATCATCGGCAGGGCGTGACGACGGCCCACTTCGTAGTCGTTAAAGTCGTGCGCCGGGGTGATTTTCACGCAGCCGGTGCCTTTTTCCATGTCGGCGTGTTCGTCGCCCACGACTGGAATGCGGCGGTTCACCAGCGGCAGCACCACGAATTTGCCAATCAGATCTTTATAACGCGGATCTTCCGGGTTAACGGCCACGCCGGTATCGCCCAGCAGGGTTTCCGGACGGGTGGTTGCAACCACCAGGTAATCTTTACCGTCTGCGGTTTTTGCGCCGTCGGCCAGCGGGTAGCGGATATGCCACATCGAGCCTTTAGACTCGCGGTTTTCCACTTCCAGATCGGAAATCGCGGTGCGCAGTTTCGGGTCCCAGTTGACCAGGCGCTTGCCGCGGTAAATCAGGTCTTCTTTGTACAGACGAACGAAAACTTCCTTAACGGCGTTGGAAAGCCCTTCGTCCATCGTGAAGCGCTCACGCTCCCAGTCGACGGAGTTGCCGAGGCGGCGCATCTGACGGGTAATGGTGCCGCCAGACTCTGCTTTCCACTGCCAGATTTTGTCGATAAAGGCGTCGCGACCGTAGTCGTGGCGAGTTTTACCTTCTTCAGCGGCAATTTTACGCTCAACCACCATTTGGGTCGCGATACCCGCGTGGTCAGTACCCGCCTGCCACAGGGTGTTTTTACCCTGCATGCGCTGGTAGCGGATCATGGTGTCCATGATGGTCTGCTGGAAAGCATGACCCATATGCAAACTGCCGGTGACGTTCGGCGGCGGGATCATGATGCAGAAGGACTCTTTGCTTTCATCGCCGTTAGGCTTGAAATAGCCCTGCTGTTCCCAGTGCTCGTAAAGCGGCTGTTCGATATCGCGTGGGTTATATGTCTTTTCCATTATTTCCAGGTTGCCGTATTCAGGTTAAAACCAGCCAGGCGGTACGCTTTATAGCGCTCGCGAGCCAGTTGTTTCAAAGTTTCTTCGTAGGGGACAAAGTCTACCACTTCTGTGAAAGCGGTGGCAAAATCTGCAAAATCGACGCGCAGGCTAATCAGAATGTCGCGTGCGCTGCTGTTGCGCTTTTGCGGCCAGGCGATCTCTACCGGCGCACCGCCGCGTGGGCCTTCCCCCGACAAGTTATGCGGGACAAAACTCTCCGGCGGGCGCGCCCATAGCGCTTCATCAAGGCGAATCGCCTGCTGCTCGTCTTCACAGGCAATCAACACGCGCTTGCCTGCTCGCCAACGTTCTGCGGCAATCTCACACACCAGCTGTTCTACAGCGCTGAGGCCGTCCTGATGGGTGTCGTTGTCCAGAAGGTAGAACGTTGCATTCTTCATATATGGGGCTTCTTGTTGGGGATTTAAATGCTAAGCCGGGTGGCGCTAAGCTTACCCGGCCTACGGTTGAGTGACGTTGTAGGCCGGGTAGGCGAAGCCGCCACCCGGCAGTTAACATTACTCGTCGCCATTAAACCCGGCGCGGTTCAGCAGGAACTGCGACAGCAGGGCGACCGGACGACCGGTTGCGCCTTTGGCTTTACCGGAGCGCCATGCGGTGCCTGCGATGTCCAGGTGCGCCCAGTTGTACTTGCGGGTGAAGCGCGACAGGAAGCAGCCCGCGGTAATCGCCCCGCCAGGACGGCCGCCGATATTCGCCATATCCGCGAAGTTGGACTCCAGCTGCTCCTGGTACTCATCTCCCAGGGGCAGACGCCACGCGCGGTCGCCGGCTTGTTCGGACGCGCCGATAAGCTCATGCGCCAGCGGGTTGTGGTTCGACATCAGGCCGGTGATGTGGTGGCCCAGCGCAATCACGCAGGCGCCGGTCAGCGTTGCAACGTCGATAACCGCTTCTGGATCGAAACGCTCGACGTAGGTCAGCACGTCGCACAGCACCAGACGGCCTTCGGCGTCGGTGTTCAGCACTTCAACGGTCTGGCCGGACATGGTGGTCAGCACGTCGCCCGGACGGTACGCACGGCCGCCAGGCATGTTTTCACAGCCTGCCAGCACTCCGATCACGTTGATAGGCAACTGGAGCTCCGCCACCATGCGCATTACGCCGTACACCGCCGCCGCACCGCACATGTCGTACTTCATCTCGTCCATGCCTTCGGCTGGCTTGATGGAGATACCGCCGGAGTCGAAGGTCAGGCCTTTACCGACCAGCACCACGGGACGCGCGTCTTCGGACGGGTTGCCTTTGTATTCGATAACCGACATCAGGGATTCGTTCTGGGAGCCGTTGCCGACCGCCAGATAAGAGTGCATCCCCAGCTCTTTCATCTGCTGTTCGCCAATCACGCGGGTGATGACGTTCTTGCTGTAAGAGTCCGCCAGCTGACGCGCCTGAGAGGCCAGGTAAGCTGCGTTACAGATGTTCGGTGGCATGTTGCCCAGATCTTTCGCCGCTTTAATACCGGCCGCAATCGCCAGACCGTGCTGAATCGCGCGCTCGCCGCTGGTCAGTTCACGGCGCGTTGGCACGTTAAAGACCATTTTACGCAGCGGACGACGCGGTTCGCTTTTGTTGGTTTTCAGCTGGTCAAAGCTGTAGAGGCTCTCTTTTGCGGTTTCAACCGCCTGGCGCACTTTCCAGTAGGTATTGCGGCCTTTCACGTGCAGTTCGGTCAGGAAGCAAACGGCCTCCATAGAGCCGGTATCATTCAGCGTATTGATGGTTTTCTGAATAACTTGCTTATACTGACGTTCGTCCAGTTCGCGCTCTTTGCCACAGCCAATCAGCAAAATGCGCTCGGACAGGACGTTTGGAACATGGTGCAGTAACAGCGTCTGCCCAGGTTTGCCTTCCAGTTCGCCACGGCGCAGCAGGGCGCTGATGTAGCCGTCACTGATTTTATCGAGTTGCTCGGCGATCGGGGAGAGTCGGCGTGGTTCGAAGACGCCCACAACGATGCAGGCACTCCGCTGTTTCTCCGGGCTACCGCTTTTTACACTGAACTCCATGCACTACGCTCCTGAATCTTAAAGACAACGGCGGCGGCTACGGATAGAATTGAAACCTTTCGTAACTCATGTCCGCTGTTGTGGTGACTTCGTGTTAATCTTACGTTATTACGGTTTCGACACGTCAGAAAAAGTCCTGAAGCGTGAATCCGCCGAGTGTTTTAATCTTAGCGATGATTTCGACGACTCAAGAGAATAAATGACGTTTAAGCCATGAAACAAGCGATTTTCCAGCAAAAAGACGGGTTTTTACGGGCGTATTTAAAGTGATAATCATAAGATATCTGGTGCGGGAAACGCTCAAAAGCCAACTGGCGATCCTGTTCATCCTGCTGCTGATCTTCTTCTGTCAGAAGCTGGTGAAGATCCTCGGTGCGGCCGTTGACGGCGAAATTCCAACAAATCTGGTGCTCTCCCTGCTTGGGCTGGGTATCCCTGAGATGGCGCAGCTCATTCTTCCGCTGAGTCTTTTCCTCGGGCTGCTCATGACGCTGGGCCGCCTCTATACCGAAAGTGAAATCACGGTTATGCACGCCTGCGGCTTGAGTAAAGCCGTGCTGGTGAAGGCCGCGATGCTGCTGGCGCTGTTTACCGGAATTATTGCCGCTGTGAATGTGATGTGGGCGGGCCCGATGTCCTCCCGTCACCAGGATGAAGTGCTGGCTGAAGCCAAAGCGAACCCGGGCATGGCGGCGCTTGCGCAGGGCCAGTTCCAGCAGGCGACCGACGGAAACTCGGTGCTGTTTATTGAAAGCGTGGACGGCAGCAGGTTCAACGACGTCTTCCTCGCGCAGCTGCGCACCAAAGGAAACGCGCGTCCGTCCGTGGTGGTTGCCGATTCCGGTCAACTCTCCCAGCGCAAAGACGGCTCGCAGGTGGTGACGCTCAATAAGGGCACCCGTTTTGAAGGCACCGCCATGCTGCGCGACTTCCGTATCACTGATTTCCAGAACTATCAGGCCATTATTGGCCATCAGGCGGTTGCGCTGGATCCGAGCGATACCGAGCAGATGGACATGCGTACCCTGTGGAATACCGATACCGACCGCGCGCGCGCCGAGTTCCACTGGCGTATCACGCTGGTGTTTACCGTATTTATGATGGCGCTGATTGTTGTCCCGCTGAGCGTGGTCAACCCGCGTCAGGGGCGCGTGCTGTCCATGCTGCCTGCCATGCTGCTTTATCTGGTGTACTTCCTCCTTCAGACTTCCATTCGTTCGAACGGCGCCAAAGGCAAGCTCGACCCGCTGGTCTGGACGTGGGCAGTCAACAGCTTGTATATCCTGCTCGCGCTGGGATTAAACCTGTGGGATACGGTGCCGATGCGCCGCATTCGTGCCCGTTTCTCGCGTAAAGGAGCGTTGTAATGCAGGCGTTTGGCGTTCTCGACCGCTATATCGGTAAAACCATTTTCTCCACCATCATGATGACCCTGTTCATGCTGGTGTCGCTCTCCGGCATTATCAAATTTGTCGATCAGCTGAAAAAAGCCGGGCAGGGGAGCTACGACGCACTAGGCGCGGGGATGTACACCCTTCTCAGCGTGCCAAAAGATGTGCAGATCTTCTTCCCGATGGCCGCGCTGCTGGGCGCGCTGCTGGGCTTAGGTATGCTGGCGCAGCGCAGCGAGCTGGTGGTCATGCAGGCTTCTGGCTTCACCCGTATGCAGGTCGCGCTTTCGGTAATGAAAACCGCTATCCCGCTGGTGCTGCTGACCATGGCGATTGGCGAATGGGTTGCCCCTCAGGGCGAGCAGATGGCGCGTAACTACCGTGCGCAGGCGATGTACGGCGGTTCACTGCTGTCGACTCAGCAAGGCCTGTGGGCGAAAGACGGCAACAGCTTTGTCTATATCGAACGCGTGAAGGGCGATGACGAGCTGGGCGGCGTGAGTATTTACAGCTTCAACAACGAGCGCCGTTTGCTGTCGGTACGCCATGCTTCCTCTGCGAAGTTCGACCCGGAGCACAAGCAGTGGCGTCTGTCGCAGGTAGATGAATCTAACCTGAAAGATCCCAAGCAGATCACTGGCTCGCAGACCGTTTCCGGCACCTGGAAAACCAACCTGACGCCGGACAAGCTCGGCGTGGTGGCGCTGGATCCGGACGCGCTCTCTATCAGCGGCTTGCACAACTATGTGAAGTACCTGAAGTCGAGCGGCCAGGACGCGGGGCGTTACCAGCTGAATATGTGGAGCAAAATCTTCCAGCCGATGTCCGTGGCGGTGATGATGCTGATGGCGCTGTCGTTTATCTTCGGGCCGTTGCGTAGCGTGCCGATGGGGATCCGCGTGGTCACCGGTATCAGCTTCGGCTTCGTGTTCTATGTCCTCGACCAGATATTTGGCCCGCTGACGCTGGTTTACGGCATTCCGCCGATTATCGGCGCGCTGCTGCCGAGCGCGAGCTTCTTCCTGATCAGCCTCTGGCTGCTCCTGAAACGCTCCTGATCGTTCCTTTTCTCGCTCCCGATTCACCGGGAGCGAGCTAATCTCCTGTTTCACTCCGCACTTTTTCTCACAAGCTCCCCCGTCCCGCCATGAATTTGAGTATTATTGAGCGATAACGTCGTGAAGGGATCCTCTATGAAGCAAATCCGAATGCTTGCCCAGTACTATGTCGATCTGATGATGAAGCTCGGGCTGGTACGTTTTTCCTTGCTGCTGGCGCTTGCGCTGGTGGTGCTGGCGATTGTGGTGCAGATGGCCGTAACCATGGTGCTGCACGGCCAGGTCGAAAGTATTGACGTTATCCGTTCAATCTTCTTCGGGCTGCTGATCACCCCCTGGGCGGTCTATTTTCTCTCCGTGGTGGTGGAACAGCTGGAGGAGTCCCGTCAGCGTCTGTCGAAGCTGGTTGAGAAGCTGGAAGAGATGCGCGAGCGCGATCTCAAGCTTAACGTTCAGCTAAAAGACAATATCGCGCAGCTCAATCAGGAGATTTCAGATCGTGAAAAAGCGGAGGCCGAACGTCAGGCCACGCTTGAACAGCTGAAAATCGAAATGAAAGAGCGCGAGGTGACGCAGATCCAGCTCGAACAGCAATCCTCCTTCCTGCGCTCCTTCCTCGACGCGTCCCCGGACCTGGTGTTCTATCGCAACGAAGACAAAGAGTTCTCCGGCTGTAACCGGGCGATGGAGCTGCTCACCGGGAAAAGCGAAAAACAGCTGATTAACCTGAAGCCGCAGGACGTCTATTCTGAAGAGGCGGCGGCAAAGGTGATGGAAACCGACGAAAAAGTCTTCCGCCACAATGTCTCGCTCACCTATGAACAGTGGCTGGATTACCCGGACGGGCGCAAAGCCTGCTTTGAAATTCGTAAGGTGCCGTACTACGACCGCGTGGGGAAACGCCACGGCCTGATGGGCTTTGGCCGCGATATCACCGAGCGTAAGCGCTACCAGGATGCGCTTGAGCGCGCCAGCCGCGACAAAACCACCTTTATCTCAACCATCAGCCACGAGCTGCGCACCCCGCTGAACGGCATCGTCGGGCTGAGCCGCATTCTGCTGGATACCGACCTGACCAGCGAGCAGGAAAAATACCTCAAGACGATCCACGTCTCTGCGGTGACGCTCGGCAATATCTTCAACGATATTATCGACATGGATAAGATGGAGCGCCGTAAGGTGCAGCTTGATAACCAGCCGGTGGATTTCACCGGTTTCCTGGCCGATCTGGAGAACCTTTCCGGGCTGCAGGCGCAGCAAAAGGGGCTGAGCTTCGTCATGGAGCCGACCCTGCCACTGCCGCATAAGGTGACCACCGACGGCACCCGTCTGCGCCAGATCCTGTGGAACCTCATCAGCAACGCCGTGAAGTTCACCCAAAAGGGCAAGGTGGCGGTACGCATTCGCTATGACGAGGGCGATATGCTGCACTTCGAGGTGGAGGACTCCGGGATCGGTATTCCGCAGGAAGAGCAGGATAAAATCTTCGCCATGTACTATCAGGTGAAGGACAGCAACGGCGGCAAGCCGGCGACCGGGACGGGTATCGGCCTGGCGGTCTCTAAACGGCTGGCGAAGAGCATGGGCGGGGACATTACCGTGAGCAGCCAGGCGGGCAAAGGATCGACCTTCACCCTGACGGTTCACGCGCCGGCGGTAGCGGAAGAGGTGGAAGACACCTTCGATAACGACGACATGCCGCTGCCTGCGCTGCACGTGCTGCTGGTTGAAGATATCGAGCTGAACGTGATTGTGGCGCGCTCGGTGCTGGAAAAATTGGGCAACAGCGTGGATGTAGCGATGACCGGTAAAGCGGCGCTTGAGATGTTCACGCCGGGTGAATACGACCTCGTGCTGCTGGATATTCAGCTGCCGGACATGACCGGGCTGGATATCTCACGCGAACTGACGCAGAAGTACGCTCCCGATGAGCTGCCGCCGCTGGTGGCGCTGACGGCGAACGTGCTGAAAGATAAAAAAGAGTACCTTGATGCTGGCATGGACGATGTGCTCAGCAAACCGCTGGCGGTTCCCGCATTGACCGCCATGATTAAGAAGTTCTGGGATACCTGTGATGAAGAGGAGAGCACCATGACGTCTGTAGATAGCGCGAAGACACAAGCGATTCTGGATACTGCCATGCTTGAGCAATACATCGATCTGGTGGGCCCAAAACTGATCACCGATGGCCTGGCGGTGTTTGAAAAAATGATGCCGGGCTACCTGAGCGTGCTGGAATCGAACCTCACCGCGCGCGATAAAAAAGGCATTGTCGAGGAAGGGCATAAGATCAAAGGTGCGGCGGGGTCGGTCGGGTTGCGCCACCTGCAGCAGCTTGGACAGCAGATTCAGTCACCGGATTTACCGGCATGGGAAGATAACGTCGGGGATTGGGTTGAAGAGATGAAACAAGAGTGGCAGAACGATGTGGCGGTGCTGAAAGCCTGGGTGGACGCCAGAAAAAAATGACCCCGGCTAGACCGGGGTGCGCGAATACTGCGCCAACACCAGGGAAATCGTGGCTGCGCCTGATTTTTCGTGTTGTTTTCGCATGGACGCCGCCTGAATATTTAGGCCGCACGCAAATAAGATAGCAAATCTTAAATGGTTTGTTACAGGAATCAGTGAAATGTGTGAAGCATAGCGTTTTAATCAGAATTATTAATATGCTTCATTGATTTACAAAAAGGATCGTCATGATGAAAAAGATAGGTATCGTGCTGAGTGGCTGCGGTGTTTACGATGGTTCAGAAATTCACGAGGCCGTATTGATGCTGCTGGCATTAGCCCGACGCGGTGCAGAGGTTGTCTGCTTCGCGCCGGATAAAAATCAGTCGGACGTCATTAATCACGTGACCGGTGAGGCGATGCCGGAGACCCGCAATGTCCTGGTGGAAGCCGCGCGCATCGCCCGGGGCGATATACATCCGCTGGCGCAGGCCAGTGCCGACGAACTGGACGCGCTGATTGTGCCGGGGGGATTTGGCGCCGCCAAAAATTTAAGCTCCTTTGCCACCGAGGGAAGCGCGTGCCACGTCGACCCTGATTTGAAAGCTTTGGCGCTGGCAATGCACAGCGCCGGAAAACCGCTTGGCTTTATCTGCATTGCGCCTGCGATGCTGCCAAAAATCTTTGATTTCCCGCTGCGCCTGACCATCGGAACGGACATCGACACCGCTGAGATTGTGGAAGAGATGGGCGGTGAGCACGTGCCGTGCCCGGTCGATGACATCGTGGTGGATGAAGACAATAAAATCGTAACCACGCCTGCCTATATGCTCGCGCAGAATATCGCTGAGGCGGCGACCGGTATCGATAAGCTGGTGGATCGCGTTCTGGTTCTGACTGAATGAGCCGTAAATTTTCCCCGGCTGCGTGGGTGAAGCGCATCCTGCTGCGCGTGCTGATCGTTCTGGCGGTGTTCTGGGGCGGCGGTATCGCGCTGTTTAGCATCGTTCCCGTTCCCTTTTCCGCCGTTATGGTCGAGCGCCAGCTCAGCGCGTGGCTGAGCGGTGATTTCGGCTATGTTGCCCATTCCGACTGGGTGAGCATGGATGAGATCTCCCCGATGATGGGGCTGGCGGTGATTGCGGCAGAAGATCAGAAATTCCCGGAGCACTGGGGGTTTGACGTGGCGGCGATCGAAAAAGCGCTGGCCCATAACGAACGCCATGAAACCCGGGTTCGCGGGGCGTCCACGCTCTCTCAGCAGACGGCTAAAAACCTGTTTCTGTGGGACGGGCGAAGCTGGCTGCGAAAAGGGCTGGAGGCCGGGCTGACGCTGGGCATTGAAACGGTCTGGAGCAAGAAGCGCATTCTGACCGTTTATCTGAACATCGCTGAATTTGGCGAGGGCGTGTTCGGCGTCGAGGCCGCCGCGCAGCGCTACTTCCATAAACCGGCCAGCCGTTTGACCCTTTCAGAAGCCGCGCTGCTGGCCGCCGTGTTGCCTAACCCCATCAAGTTTAAGGCCAGCGCCCCGTCGGGATACGTTCACAGCCGTCAGGCGTGGATCGTGCGTCAGATGCGGCAGTTGGGCGGGGAGTCGTTTATGGAGAGTCACAATCTGAAGTAGGGCGGGCAGGCGTAGCGCCACCCGCCGGTAAGGCAACACGTTAATCTTCGTCAAACCCGGCGTTGAACAGCGCAACCACCGCTGCCAGCGCTTCTTCTTCCTGCGGGCCGGTGGCCTCCACTTCGATCTGCCTGCCTTTGGCGGAATCCAGCATCAGCAGCGCGATGACGCTGTTGGCCTCCGCTTCGGTGCCCTCATCGTTACGCAGCAGAACCTCTGCATCGAAACCCTGCATCAGTTCAAACAGTTTCATCGCCGGGCGCGCGTGCATTCCCAGCTTGTTGGTGATTTCAACGGTTTGTTTTACGGTCATGTTTTACGTTTTTCCAGCGTGCGATGACGGGACTGAACGTTCTTGCCGCGCGAGCGGAAGTAGTCGGCCAGCTGTTCGGCAATGTACACCGAACGATGTTTACCGCCGGTACAGCCAATCGCCACCGTTAAGTAGCTGCGATTGTTTGTCTCCAGCATAGGTAACCATAGCTCAAGGTAGCTGCGCGTCTGGTAGATAAAATTGTGTACTTCTGTGTGCCTGTCGAGGAACGCTGCCACGGGCTTGTCCAGACCGGTCATAGGACGCAGTTTCGGATCCCAGTGCGGGTTTGGCAGGAAGCGCACGTCGAAAACATAATCCGCATCGATAGGGATGCCGTGCTTAAAGCCGAAGGATTCAAACACCATCGTTAGCTCACGCTCGCGTTTACCCAACAGGCGGGTTCGCAGCATTTCTGCCAGCTCGTGAACGGACATTTCAGAGGTATCGACAATCAGGTCGGCGCGGGAGCGCAGCGGCTCCAGCAGGTCGCTCTCTTCATCGATGGCGCTTTCCAGCGAGAGATTCTTGCTGGAGAGCGGGTGCAAACGGCGCGTGTCGCTGTAACGGCGGATCAGCGTGTTGCGATCGGCATCAAGGAACAGCAGCTGAGGCGAGAAGGTGTCAGGCAGACTGTTCATCGCCTGTTCAAAGACTTCCGGTGATTCGGGCATGTTACGCACGTCGATGCTGACGGCAGCAGACGTTTGTCTGTCTGCCAGCGTCCTGGCCAGGTCGGGCAGCAGCACAACCGGCAGGTTATCGACACAGTAAAAGCCCATATCTTCAAGCGCGCGAAGGGCGACGGATTTCCCCGACCCTGAACGACCGCTGACGATCATCAGCACCATGTTCCGTTTCTCCTCAGGACAACAGATGTGAAGGCAATCTCCCGGTTACGCATCATCCTGATGGCCTTCTGCTTCGGTGATAATCTGGTATAGCTCTTCATCACTTTGGGCTGAGCGCAGTCGGCGGCAAATGGTCTTATCGGCCAGACGTTTGGCGACCAGCGAAAGCGTATGCAGATGGGTTTTGGTCTGATCCGCAGGCACCAGCAGCGCGAAGAGGAGATCGACCGGCTGGTTATCAATGGCGTCGAACGCGATAGGCGTTTCGAGCTGCACAAAAACGCCCACGGCACGCAGGGTGTCTTCTTCCAGCTTGCCGTGTGGGATCGCAATACCATTGCCAATCCCGGTACTGCCCATTTTTTCGCGGGTCAGAATCGCTTCAAACACCACCTGTGGCGGCAGGCCCAGCTGTTTTGCGGCGAGTTCACTGATAATTTCCAGCGCACGTTTCTTGCTCTGGCAGTGAACGCCACTGCGGGTACATTCCTGGTTAAGGACATTGCTCAGTTGAAGAGCGGAATCGTTGTTCATCATAATTTCACCTAAGCGCTAACTGTACAAATGGCCTGTTGTGTTTCACAACAGGCCGTCCTGCACCCGTTAACTGCCCGGACAATTAGTGTTGTTTCAGTTTATCTTTATGTTTATTGAGCTGTCGTGCAAGCTTATCGATCAAGCCGTCGATAGCAGCATACATGTCTTGCCCTTCCGCACTGGCATGGAGTTCACCCCCGTTAACGTGCAGGGTTGCATCCGAGATATGAGTCACTTTCTCCACTTTCAACACAATATAGACCTGGTTGATCCTCTCGAAATACTGCTCAAGTTTCGCGAACTTAGTGTTTAGAAACTCGCGTAAAGCATCAGTAACTTCGACATTGTGTCCTGTGATGTTGAGCTGCATAGTGTCTTCCTTATCGGTTGTGTCAGACCAGTTGTTTACGCTGGTTAGACGGCGGAATGGATAAAGACTCTCGATACTTCGCAACAGTACGACGTGCCACCATAATACCCTGATCGGACAGCATGGTGGTTAACTTACTGTCACTCAGTGGCTTCGCGGGATTCTCCGCGGCGATCAACTTCTTCACTAGCGCACGGATTGCCGTTGACGAGGCTTCGCCGCCGCCTTCGGTATTCACATGGCTGGAGAAGAAATACTTAAGCTCAAAAATCCCGCGTGGACTGTGCAGATACTTCTGCGTCGTCACGCGGGAAATGGTGGATTCATGCATCTCGACGGCCGAAGCGATATCCGCCAGCACCATCGGTTTCATATATTCTTCGCCCTGCTCGAAAAACGCCTGCTGCTGCTCGACAATACAGCGGCTTACGCGCAGCAGCGTATCATTTCGGCTCTCCAGACTTTTGATCAGCCATCGCGCTTCCTGAAGATTGCTCCGAATATACTGATTATCGGAGTCATTGCGCGCGCTGGTACACATGGAGGCGTACTGCTGGTTGATTTGCAGGCGAGGGATGCTGTCGGAATTCAGTTCGACAACCCAGCGATCGTTATGCTTGCGCACCAGTACGTCAGGGATCACGTACTCAGGCTCGCTGGTCTGGATCGACTGCCCCGGGCGCGGATCGAGAGACTGGATCAGATTGACCGCCTCTTTCAGCACCTCTTCTTTCAGGCGCGTCACGCGCATCAGGGTGCGGAAGTCGTGGTTCGCCAGCAGATCCAGATGATCGCTGATGATGAGCCGGGCTTCGTCAATCCACGGGGTTTCTTTGTCGAACTGGGAGAGCTGGATCAGCAGGCAGTCGCGCAGATCTTTCGCCGCCACGCCCACCGGATCGAAGCGCTGAATACGCTTCAGAACGGCTTCGATTTCTTCCAGCTCTATCTCTTCATCGCCGATGCTTTCCAGGATATCGTCCAGTGAAACGGTCAGATAGCCGGTGTCGTCCACGGCATCGACAATGGACGTCGCAATGGCGCGATCGGTGTCGGAGAAGGGGGTAAGCTCCACCTGCCACATCAGGTAATCCTGCAGCGACTGGGTGGTTTCGCCCTGATAGACCGGTAGCTCGTCATCCTGGTAGTCTGCACGCGTGCCGGAGGGGGTTCCGGCGGTGTAGATCTCGTCCCAGCTTGCGTCCAGCGGCAGCTCGTCCGGCATCTCTTTTTGTTCGAGCGCGTCTACGGAGTCGAGCGTTTCAGTGTCCTGCGTTTGCTGAGTATCTACCTCGTCATGAAGATCGGTTTGCTCCAGCAGCGGATTGCTGTCCAGCGCCTGCTGGAGTTCCTGCTGAAGTTCTAACGTGGACAGTTGCAACAGGCGAATAGCCTGCTGTAGCTGCGGCGTCATCGCCAGTTGTTGGCTGAGCCTTAATTGCAAACCTTGCTTCATGTTCAGAGCATTTTTCTCCGGTTCGGCGTTACGTTACCTCTACCCTATCAGAGTCTGAAGTCTTCCCCAAGGTACACGCGCTTAACATGCTCATCTTCGAGGATTTGCTGCGGCGTACCGTGGGCAATCAGATGGCCCTGGCTCACGATGTAGGCGCGTTCGCAGACGGCCAGCGTTTCACGGACGTTGTGATCGGTGATCAGTACGCCCAGCCCGCTGTCGCGCAGATGCTCAATAATGCGTTTGATATCAATAACGGAGATCGGGTCAACGCCCGCGAAAGGTTCATCCAGCAGGATAAATTTCGGGTTTGCGGCCAGCGCACGCGCAATCTCAACACGACGACGTTCACCACCCGACAGCGCCTGGCCTAAGCTGTCGCGAAGGTGTTCGATGTGAAACTCTTCCATCAGCTCGTTGGCGCGATCCTGACGCTGTTCGCTGGTCAGATCGTCGCGGATCTGCAGCACGGCCATCAGGTTATCGAAGACGCTCAAGCGGCGGAAGATAGAGGCTTCCTGCGGCAGATAGCCGATACCACGGCGCGCACGGGCGTGCAGCGGCAGCAGACTGATATCTTCATCATCGATAATGATGTTGCCCGCATCGCGAGGCACAATGCCGACCACCATGTAGAAGGTCGTGGTTTTACCCGCACCGTTAGGGCCTAACAGGCCAACAATTTCGCCGGAGTTGACGGTCAGACTGACATCTTCCACGACGCGGCGGCCTTTGTAGGCCTTAGCGAGATTTTTTGCAGTTAATGTTGCCATAACGAATTAGTTACTCTTCTTCTGAGCCGGAGCCTGGCTGTTGCCTTTGTCCTGCAGCTGGGACGGAACAAGCACGGTGGTGACGCGTTTGCCTTTCTCGCTGGAGGCCTGCATTTTCTGCTCTTTCACCAGATAGGTGATCTTATCGCCGGTGATGTTGCTATCCAGCTGTTCCAGATAGGCATTGCCGGTCAGGATCACCAGATCTTTCGCCAGTTCGTAGTGCATATGAGACGCACGGCCTTTCACCGGCTTACCGTTGTCCTGCATCTGATAGAAGGTGGCCGGATTACCGTAGCCATCAATGATCTCTTTGCCCTGCTCGCCGCCCGGACGGGTCACGACCACTTTATCGGCGTTGATCTTGATAGTGCCCTGGGTCATGACGACGTTGCCGGTAAAGGTCACGACGTTGCCCTGCATATCCAGAGACTGCGTATCAGATTCGATATGGATCGGCTGCTCGGTATCACCCGTTACAGCAAGCGCGGGAAGACTCGCCGCCAGCAGTGCGCCGGCGATAATTACTTTAAGGCTGAGTTTGTTTGTTTTGAATTTCATAGGAGGTTCTAACCTTTTCAATCAGCTCGGCGTTTTTGCTGCGTAAGTTCCCGCGCATTCTTAAACCGCTGGAATTAAATGTTGTTCCGTAAAGTGTAACCAGATCCTGTGAAGTCACATCCTGGGTCACCAGGTTGATCTGGGCGTTATCCGTGGTAATTCTGCGCAGTTGAGAGTCAGCGGTCAGGGCGTTAACTTCAACGTGGCCATACAGATAAAGCATACGGTCATTCGTCAATTTAGCTTTGTCAGACTTGATAGACCAGGTCGGCACCTTGTTTTGATCGTAGGTGGTCATGACCGGCTGGGTAAACCACGAAATAGCATCATCTGAAAAGTACTCAACGTGCTGGGCAACCAGGCGATAGTTGAGCGCGCCTTCCGGGCTATACACCACGGTGTCGCTATGATCGCTTTTGTATGTTGGATCGTTGTTGTTGACTACTTCGGCCTGGGTGTCGTCGCGGTCAGCAAGGTTTACGCCAATCAGTACCAGTGCGACAAGCGTTAGCAGAATGATAACCCAACGTCTGGTTTTACTCATATTGATTGCCCTTTGGCTTCATCAAGTTTGCCCTGCGCCAGCAGCAGCAGATCGCACACTTCACGTACCGCTCCGCGGCCGCCATTGATATGGGTCACGTAGTCGGCGCGCGGGATCAGCAGCGGATGCGCATCGGCGACAGCAATGCTTAACCCCACTTCTGCCATCACCGGCCAGTCGATCAGATCGTCGCCAACGTAAGCCACGTGCTCTGGCGCGATGGACAGTTTTGCCAGCAAATCGTTGAATGCCAGCATCTTATCGGACTGCCCCTGATACAGGTGGGTAATGCCCAGCGTTTCGCAGCGATCTTCTACCAGTTTAGCTTTTCGCCCGGTGATGATAGCAACTTCGATCCCGGAAGTGAGCGCACAGCGAATACCGTAACCGTCGCGCACGTTAAATGCCTTCAGCTCCTCGCCGTTGTTGCCCATGTAAATCAGGCCGTCGGAAAGCACACCGTCCACATCCAGGATCAGCAGACGGATGTTTTCCGCCTTCGCCATCATGTGAGTACTCACCGGGCCATAACAGGTTGCAAGGGATGCACCCGCATTACTCATTGTCTTATCCTTCATTACACTACGCCAGCGCGTAGAAGATCATGCATATGTACCACACCCAGCAACTGGTCGCCATCGGCAACCATCACTGAGGTTATGTGTCGGGACTGCATCAGATTCAGCACATCCACCGCCAGCGTTCCCGGACGCACACGAATGCCGCCCGGAGTCATGACGTCAGCGATGCCCAGCGTGCGGACGTCCACGCCCATGTCGAACACCCGGCGCAGGTCGCCATCGGTGAAGATCCCCTGAATCTTCATGAGATCGTCGCACACCACCGTCATACCGAGATTTTTACGGGTAATTTCCAGCAGCGCGTCGCGCAGGGAGGCATCTTTACTGACGTGAGGGATCTCATCGCCAGTGTGCATTATGTCGTTCACCCGCAGCAGCAGCTTACGGCCCAGCGCACCGCCCGGGTGCGAAAGGGCAAAATCTTCCGGAGTAAAGCCGCGCGCTTCAAGCAGCGCAACGGCCAGCGCATCGCCCATTACCAGCGCCGCGGTCGTGCTGGAGGTTGGAGCAAGCCCCAGTGGACAGGCTTCTTTTGGCACTTTAACGCACAGGTGAATATCCGCCGCGCGCGCCATGCTGCTTTCCGGGCGGCTGGTCATGCAAATGAGCGGAACCTGCAAACGCTTCAGCACCGGGATTAAGGCCAGGATCTCGTTGGATTCACCGGAGTTCGACAGCGCGATAACCACATCCTGCGGCGTAACCATGCCCAGATCGCCGTGCGCCGCTTCACCAGGATGAACAAAGAATGAAGAGGTGCCGGTGCTCGCGAAGGTCGCGGCCATTTTGCGTCCGATGTGGCCAGACTTGCCCATCCCCATCACCACGACTTTGCCTGCGCAGTAGAACATCTTCTCACATGCCAGACTAAAATCCTGATTAATGTACTGATCTAACTGCGCCAGACCTTCACGTTCAATCTCCAGAACGTCTTTTCCTGCTTTCTGAAAGTCAAAACCCGGCTGCAATTCTATTTGCGACATAATGCGTTTCCGTTTACCCAGAGAGAAGAGGCGAGAGCCAGTACAGCATCGCCATCCATACGATAAATCCACCTGTCAGCAGCGCGCCTGCGCCTTTGCCGATCTGCCGTTTCCGCCGCCAGCAGAGCAGGGCGAAAATCACGCTGACCAGCAGCATCACACCGTAATCGCGCGAGAACGCCAGCGGATTAAACGGTCCTGGCGCGATCAGCGCCGGCAAACCGGTCACGATCGCGATATTGAAAATGTTAGAGCCGATGATCGTGCCAATCGCAATATCATCTTCCCCCTTGCGCGCACCGGCGATGGCCGTTGCCAGCTCGGGCAGGCTGGTGCCAATGGCGATGACGGTCAGGCCAATGGTGAGCTCGCTCATGGCGAAATAGTTCGCCAGCACCGTTGCGTTATCCACCACCATGCGGGTTGCCATCGGCATGATGATGATCGCAATGCCAAGCCAGAGCAGCGCCACGGGTAAGTTCCCTTCGCGAGGGAGCTCCGCCACGTGCTCACGCGTAAGGCTATCGCTGCCTTGCTTTTCCGCCTGCCGAGCGATTTTAACGATAAACAGCAGCCATATCACGGCTAACGCCAGCAGGAACACGCCGTCGCTGTAGCTCAGCACCCCGTCATACAGCACGCACCCCGCCAGCAGGCTTACGATCAACATTAGCGGCAATTCACGGCGCAGAACATCAGAATGCACGCGAAATGGGTGCAGCAGAGCGGCTAAACCAAGGATCAGAAGAATATTGACGATGTTAGAGCCAATGGCGGTGCCGATCGCGAGATCAACCTGACCATGGAGCGAAGCGGAGACTGACACGATAATTTCAGGGAGCGACGTACCAACGCTGACGACCGTCATGCCGATAATGAGCGGCGGGACGCCAATCAGTCGGCATAATATTGATGCGGCAAATACCAAACGGTCAGCACTGTAGACCACCAAAAGTAAACCAATTATTAACAGTGCTGTGGCTAAAAGCATCAAAAGTCCTTTCTTAAGGTATACTCGCCGGTCCACTGCGCATGATTTATTTTGCTCAGCATTCAGTCTCAGCCGTCACGAATTCCTAATTTTGACTTTATGCGCTGGAAAAGTAAAACAAATGCCAGCTTTCGCTAACCTCAACGGCTATTATTCTGTAAAAATGTTGAGTTTACGGCTGATTTAAGCGTCATGCTTAACATGAACCAGGGTAAGAAAGGAACCATAAATGAGCCAAACGATGGCGAATTTAGTCGATGTCCGTGGCGTCAGCTTTTCTCGCGGCAACCGATTGATATTTGATGATATTTCTCTGACTGTTCCCCGTGGTAAAATCACCGCCATTATGGGCCCGTCAGGAATCGGTAAAACCACCCTGTTGCGTCTGATTGGTGGGCAGATCCCGCCAGACGGCGGCGAGATCCTTTTTGACGGCGAAAACGTCCCGGAGATGTCGCGCACGCGCCTCTATACTGTCCGCAAGCGCATGAGTATGCTCTTTCAGTCCGGTGCATTATTCACCGACATGAACGTTTTTGATAACGTGGCCTACCCGCTGCGTGAGCATACTAATTTGTCGCCTGAATTATTAAAAAGCACGGTCATGATGAAGCTTGAGGCCGTTGGCCTGCGCGGAGCGGCGAAGCTGATGCCGTCCGAGCTGTCCGGCGGTATGGCCCGCCGTGCTGCGCTGGCGCGCGCTATTGCATTAGAGCCCGATCTCATCATGTTCGACGAGCCATTCGTCGGGCAGGACCCTATCACCATGGGCGTTCTGGTGAAGCTCATATCTGAATTAAACAGCGCGCTTGGCGTGACCTGCATCGTGGTGTCTCACGATGTTCCGGAAGTGCTGAGCATTGCTGATTACGCCTATATTGTGGCAGACAAAAGGATCGTCGCGCACGGTGGTGCTCAGGCGCTGCAGGAGAATTGCGATCCGCGCGTGCGGCAGTTCCTGGACGGTATTGCCGACGGCCCGGTGCCGTTCCGCTATCCGTCAGGCGACTATCGTGACGATTTATTAGGAATAGGGAGTTAAGCCACTCATGCTGTTAAATGCGTTGGCCGCTCTTGGACACCGTGGCGTAAAAACCATCAGGACGTTCGGGCGCGCCGGATTGATGTTATTCAACGCGCTGGTCGGCAAACCGGAATTCCGTAAGCACGCGCCGCTGCTGGTGCGACAGCTCTATAACGTCGGCGTGTTGTCGATGGTGATTATCATCGTATCGGGTCTGTTTATTGGCATGGTGCTCGGGCTGCAGGGC
The DNA here is from genome assembly GCF_964208575.1 of Enterobacter soli. Classification (GTDB taxonomy): domain Bacteria; phylum Pseudomonadota; class Gammaproteobacteria; order Enterobacterales; family Enterobacteriaceae; genus Enterobacter; species Enterobacter soli_A. The sequence continues at coordinate 90,913 of NZ_CAXOFU010000001.1, forward strand.
TATCTGGTTCTGACCACCTACAGCGCGGAAACCAGCCTCGGAATGCTGGTATCGCTCTCCTTGCTGCGCGAACTCGGCCCGGTGGTTGCCGCGCTCCTGTTTGCCGGACGTGCCGGATCGGCACTCACCGCCGAAATCGGCCTGATGCGCGCCACCGAACAGCTCTCCAGCATGGAGATGATGGCGGTCGATCCTCTGCGCCGCGTGATTTCACCTCGCTTCTGGGCGGGCGTCATCTCTTTGCCGCTGCTTACGATCCTCTTCGTTGCTGTCGGGATCTGGGGCGGTTCGCTGGTTGGCGTACACTGGAAAGGCATTGATGCCGGGTTTTTCTGGTCTGCGATGCAGGACGCTATCGACCTGCGAATGGACCTGGTTAACTGTCTGATCAAGAGCCTGGTATTTGCTATTACGGTTACCTGGATTGCGCTGTTCAACGGCTATGATGCTATCCCGACTTCGGCGGGGATCAGCCGCGCAACAACGCGTACTGTCGTTCATTCGTCGCTGGCCGTACTGGGTCTGGATTTTGTGCTCACCGCACTGATGTTTGGGAATTGAGTTCATGCAAACGAGAAAAAATGAAATTTGGGTCGGCGTATTTCTGTTACTGGCACTGCTGGCCGCGCTGTTCATCTGCCTGCGTGCGGCGGATATCACCTCTATCCGTACCGAGCCTACGTATCGTATCTATGCCACCTTCGATAACATCGGCGGCCTGAAGGCGCGCTCCCCGGTGCGTATCGGCGGGGTGGTGATTGGCCGCGTGGCGGACATTACGCTTGACGAAAAAACCTATCTGCCGCGCGTCGCGATGGATATCGAAGAGCGCTACAACCATATCCCGGATACCAGCTCGCTTTCTATTCGCACTTCCGGCCTGCTGGGTGAACAATATCTGGCGCTGAACGTCGGATTTGAAGACCCCGAGTTGGGAACGACTATCCTTAAAGAAGGAAGCGTTATCCAGGATACAAAATCAGCCATGGTGCTGGAAGATATGATTGGTCAGTTCCTTTACAGCAGTAAAGGTGGTGATGAGAAGAACACTGACGCCGCGCCGACCCCTGACGCGACGAATTCACCTCAGGAGAAGTAATTCATGTTTAAACGACTGCTAATGGTTGCCATGCTGGTGATTGCCCCTCTGAGCGCAGTACACGCTGCCGATCAGACCAACCCGTACAAACTGATGGATGAGGCGGCGAAAAAGACGTTCGACCGTCTTAAGAACGAACAGCCGAAAATCCGCGCTAACCCTGACTATCTGCGCGATGTGGTCGATCAGGAGCTGCTGCCTTACGTTCAGATTAAATATGCGGGCGCTCTGGTTCTTGGCCGTTACTACAAAGATGCGACCCCTGCACAGCGCGACGCGTACTTTGCCGCGTTCCGTGAATACCTGAAACAGGCTTACGGTCAGGCGCTGGCGATGTACCACGGGCAGACCTATCAAATCGCACCCGAGCAGCCGCTGGGTGATGCCACCATCATTCCTATTCGTGTGACCATCGTGGATCCTAACGGCCGTCCGCCGGTTCGCCTGGACTTCCAGTGGCGTAAAAATTCCCAGACAGGAAACTGGCAGGCGTATGACATGATCGCCGAAGGGGTGAGCATGATCACCACGAAACAGAACGAGTGGAGCGATCTGCTGCGCACCAAAGGTATCGATGGCCTGACCGCTCAGCTGCAATCCATCTCTCGCCAGAAAATTTCCCTGGACGAGAAAAAGTAATGCAGCAGCAACTTAGCTGGTCGCGCGAAGGCGAAAGGTTAAAGCTGTCTGGCGAGCTGGATCAGGATGTGCTAAACCCGCTATGGGAAGCGCGAGCGGAGGCGATGCAGGGCGTTACGCTTATCGATCTCAGCGGCGTTTCCCGCGTTGATACCGCCGGGATCGCCCTGCTGGTGCATCTCGTCGAGACCGGCAAAAAGCAGGGAGCGAAGGTGACGCTTTCGGGCGTTAGCGATAACGTCATCACCCTCGCGCAGCTTTATAATTTGCCGGGCGACGTGCTCCCTCGCTAAATTTTTCAGTGTGTTAATTCTGAAAGCCCCGACTGTTTCATTGTTGGGGCTTTTTGCTTGTTTAAGACGACGCCACTTTGCTCTAAGATGTTGGGCTTGTTTTCACTATCAGATGATGTAGAACCCATGGAAAATAATGAAATCCAGACAGTGCTGATGAATGCACTCTCCCTTCAGGAAGCCCACGTCACTGGCGATGGTAGTCACTTCCAGGTTATTGCTGTGGGTGAGATGTTCGACGGAATGAGCCGCGTGAAGAAACAGCAGGCTGTCTATGCGCCGCTGATGGAATACATTGCGGATAACCGCATCCACGCCCTGTCAATCAAAGCGTTCACCCCACAAGAGTGGGCACGCGATCGCAAACTAAACGGTTTTTGAGCCGGGGGCGTTTGCCCGCGGCACGGTTGAATTTTTAAGAGAGCAAATACATGGATAAATTTCGTGTTCAGGGGCCAACGCGCCTCCAGGGCGAAGTCACAATTTCTGGCGCTAAGAATGCCGCGCTGCCTATCCTCTTCGCTGCACTGCTCGCAGAAGATCCGGTAGAGATCCAGAACGTACCGAAGCTGAAAGATATCGACACGACCATGAAGCTGCTCACTCAGCTGGGCACGAAAGTGGAACGTAACGGTTCTGTCTGGATCGATGCTGGTAACGTGAACAACTTCTCTGCGCCGTATGACCTGGTGAAAACCATGCGTGCATCCATCTGGGCGCTTGGACCGCTGGTGGCGCGTTTCGGTCAGGGTCAGGTTTCTCTGCCGGGCGGCTGCGCTATCGGTGCGCGTCCGGTTGACCTGCACATCTTTGGCCTGGAGAAGCTGGGCGCAGAGATCAAGCTGGAAGAAGGTTACGTTAAAGCCTCGGTGAACGGCCGTCTGAAAGGCGCGCACATCGTGATGGACAAAGTGAGCGTGGGCGCCACGGTAACCATCATGTCAGCGGCAACGCTGGCAGAAGGCACCACCATCATCGAAAACGCCGCGCGCGAGCCGGAAATCGTTGATACCGCCAACTTCCTCGTGGCGCTGGGCGCGAAGATCACCGGTCAGGGTACCGATCGCATCACCATCGAAGGCGTTGAGCGTCTGGGCGGCGGTGTTTATCGCGTTCTGCCGGACCGTATCGAAACCGGTACGTTCCTGGTGGCTGCGGCAATCTCCGGCGGCAAAATTGTCTGCCGTAACGCACAGCCGGATACCCTGGATGCCGTTCTGGCAAAACTGCGTGAAGCAGGTGCTGACATCGAAATCGGTGAAGACTGGATCAGCCTCGATATGCACGGCAAACGTCCGAAGGCCGTTACCGTTCGCACCGCGCCGCACCCGGCTTTCCCGACCGATATGCAGGCGCAATTTACCCTGCTGAACCTGGTTGCGGAAGGGACGGGCGTTATCACCGAAACCATCTTTGAAAACCGCTTCATGCACGTACCAGAACTTATCCGTATGGGCGCGCACGCGGAAATTGAAAGCAATACGGTTATCTGCCACGGCGTTGAAAAACTGTCGGGTGCGCAGGTTATGGCAACGGATCTTCGTGCGTCTGCAAGCCTGGTGCTGGCGGGTTGTATCGCGGAAGGCACGACCGTCGTGGATCGTATTTATCACATCGATCGCGGCTATGAGCGTATCGAAGACAAACTGCGCGCGCTGGGTGCTCAAATCGAGCGTGTGAAGGGCGAGTAATCGTTCCGGCAGCCCCCTGCCAGAAATGACCGGGGGGTTGCTGTTCCTGTCAAAATAAGAACGTCACTCCGTCTGCTCTTGCTTCACTTTTCTCTGGCGCAGCATGCGCGTTCTGTCGATAAATTCGTGCGTCACCGGGTCGTGGTAGCGTGAAGGCCAGATAATCCACGGCTGCGTTTCCAGTGCGGTAGCGATGATCAGTTCGCCCTTCGGCCACGGTCGGGTCAGCGCATTGGCCAGCGTCGAGGAGCTCAAACCGTTGCGGCGAGATTCGGCTGCCAGCGATGTCCCTTTTTTGCGGAGTGCTGCAATAATATCGGCTGAATGCCAGTCGATAAATTTCATATCCATAATGCTGTCCTTGTGTTCGTAAGCGTCCGCGCCAGTTCTCGTGAAATGGCCGCGTTACTATACCTTCTTCGAACAGCCGTTCTAAAAAGTTCGCATTACCGGAAGCAATATTCAGAATAAGACATAGCTTTATTCATGCGGCCTGTAAGCTGATGATTTAACATGAATATGGAATATTAGAGCACTTACTGGAAACTCCCCGCGACGTGCACGGGGAGGGGATGACGCATTAGCGATCGCGCTGAACGGCGATGTGGGCAAGACCAATTAACGCATCGCGCCATGGGCTGTCTGGGATAACCTGCAATGCTTCAATCGCTTTATCGGCTTCTTCTTCTGCACGCTGGCGCGTCCAGTCCAGTGAACCGCAGATAGCCATTGTTTCCAGTACAGGTTCCAGAAGATGTCGACCATTTCCCTGCTCGATAGCTTCACGGATCATTTTCGCCTGCTCCGGCGTTCCGTTGCGCATCGCGTGGAGCAGCGGCAGCGTCGGTTTACCTTCGTTGAGGTCGTCACCGACGTTTTTACCCAGCGTTTCGCCATCGGCGCTGTAGTCCAGCAGATCGTCGATCAGCTGGAACGCGGTGCCAAGATAGCGGCCATAGTCCTGTAAACCTTTTTCCTGCGCTTCAGTGCAACCGGCCAGGATCCCGGAACACTGCGCGGCCGCTTCAAACAGACGCGCCGTTTTGCTGTAGATAACGCGCATGTAGTTTTCTTCGGTGATGTCCGGATCGTTGACGTTCATCAGCTGCAGCACTTCACCTTCCGCAATGACGTTCACCGCTTCAGACATCACTTCAAGGACTTTAAGTGAGCCAAGGGAAGTCATCATCTGGAATGCGCGGGTATAGATAAAATCGCCCACCAGAACGCTTGCGGCGTTGCCAAAGGCGGCGTTTGCCGTTGCTTTACCACGACGCATGTCGGATTCATCCACCACGTCATCATGAAGCAGGGTCGCCGTGTGGATAAACTCGATCAGTGCCGCAATCGTGACATGCGCATTTCCCTGATAGCCAACGGATCTTGCCGCTAAAATGGCTATCATTGGACGAATACGTTTGCCGCCGCCGCTGACGATGTAATAGCCCAACTGATTGATCAGCTGAACGTCAGAGTTGAGTTGCTCCAGGATTGCTGCATTCACACCCGCCATATCTTGCGCGGTTAACTCGTTGATTTTTTCTAAATTCATCGCAAAAGCCGGGCTTTTTATCCTGTTTATCCCACATCAAATGGGTTAACGAAGGGTTTCGGTTTATCAATAGTATCGCTGATTGTACTGAAAAAACGGCTCAGATAAACGTTACCGTACGTGTTGTGTTTTTTTTCTTCATGTATTGATGGTAGCACTTGTCAAAGGCTCGCGTTTTGCGTAATATTCGCGCCCTATTGTGAATATTTATAGCGCACTCTGAATCACACGAGGATGTGCGCGGAAGCGGAGTTTATATGTACGCGGTTTTCCAAAGTGGTGGTAAACAACACCGAGTAAGCGAAGGTCAGACCGTTCGCCTGGAAAAGCTGGACATCGCAACTGGCGAATCTGTTGAATTCGCTGAAGTTCTGATGATCGCAAACGGTGAAGAAGTCAAAATCGGCGTTCCTTTCGTTGATGGCGGCGTTATCAAAGCTGAAGTTGTTGCTCATGGTCGTGGCGAGAAAGTTAAAATCGTTAAGTTTCGTCGTCGTAAGCACTACCGTAAGCAGCAGGGCCACCGTCAGTGGTTCACTGATGTGAAAATTACTGGCATCAGCGCCTAAGACCTGAGGAGAGATTTAAATGGCACATAAAAAGGCTGGCGGCTCCACACGTAACGGTCGCGATTCAGAAGCTAAACGCCTTGGCGTTAAGCGTTTCGGTGGCGAATCCGTTCTGGCGGGTAGCATCATCGTTCGTCAACGTGGTACCAAATTCCACGCTGGCAACAACGTAGGTTGCGGTCGTGACCACACTCTGTTTGCTAAAGCAGACGGTAAAGTGAAATTTGAAGTTAAAGGCCCGAACAACCGTAAATACATCAGCATCGTTGCTGAGTAAGGTTTTCTCGGTCCGGTAACGGATTAAAGCCCCGCACCCTGTTGCGGGGCTTTTTACATTGGAAACCCGGTAATTTTTCTGTAGGGAAAACGGGCATGAAGCAGCAGGCCGGCATTGGTATTCTTTTGGCGCTCACCACCGCAATGTGCTGGGGTGCGCTGCCAATTGCAATGAAGCAGGTACTGGAAGTCATGGAGCCACCCACAGTGGTGTTCTATCGCTTTCTCATGGCAAGCATTGGTCTTGGCGCTATCCTCGCCATTAAAGGCAAGCTTCCACCGCTGCATATCTTCCGTAAACCGCGCTGGCTGGTGCTACTGGCTATCGCAACGGGCGGTCTGTTCGGAAATTTCATTCTGTTCAGCTCTTCCCTGCAATATCTCAGCCCCACTGCTTCGCAGGTGATTGGTCAGCTTTCACCGGTGGGCATGATGGTCGCCAGCGTCTTCATCCTCAAAGAGAAGATGCGCGGCACGCAGATTATCGGGGCGAGCATGCTGCTGTGTGGTCTGGTGATGTTCTTCAACACCAGCCTGATCGAGATTTTCACCCGACTGACGGATTACACCTGGGGTGTGATTTTTGGTGTGGGTGCGGCAACGGTCTGGGTGAGCTACGGCGTCGCGCAAAAGGTGTTATTGCGGCGTCTTGCGTCACAGCAGATCCTCTTTTTGCTGTACACTTTATGTACGATAGCATTGCTGCCGTTAGCGAAGCCGGGCGTGATCGCTCAGCTCAGCGACTGGCAACTGGCGTGCCTCATTTTTTGTGGGCTTAACACGCTGGTCGGTTATGGCGCGCTGGCCGAAGCAATGGCGCGCTGGCAGGCAGCGCAGGTGAGCGCGTTAATCACGCTCACTCCGCTGTTTACGCTGTTATTTTCAGATTTGTTATCAATGGCCTGGCCCGATGTCTTCGTCAAGCCGATGCTCAACATGTTGGGTTATCTCGGTGCGTTTGTCGTGGTTGCGGGCGCGATGTATTCCGCCATTGGTCATCGTCTTTGGGGGCGTTGGCGCAAAAATGAAGCGGTAATTGTAGTCCCCCGCTCAGGCGAATGAGTTACGGAGAGTAAAATGAAGTTTGTTGATGAAGCAACGATCCTGGTCGTAGCAGGTGATGGCGGCAATGGTTGCGTGAGCTTCCGCCGTGAAAAATACATTCCACGTGGCGGCCCTGACGGCGGCGACGGTGGAGATGGTGGTGACGTGTGGTTAGAGGCGGACGAAAACCTCAACACGCTGATCGACTACCGTTTTGAAAAATCTTTCCGCGCCGAGCGTGGCCAGAATGGTCAGAGCCGCGACTGTACCGGTAAACGTGGTAAAGACGTCACCATCAAAGTGCCTGTCGGAACGCGCGTTATCGATCAGGGCACTGGCGAGACTATGGGTGATATGACCAAACACGGTCAGCGCCTGATGGTTGCGAAAGGCGGCTGGCACGGTCTGGGTAACAGCCGTTTCAAATCCTCCGTTAACCGTACTCCGCGTCAAAAAACGATGGGTACGCCGGGCGATAAGCGCGACCTGCAGCTGGAGCTGATGCTTCTGGCTGATGTCGGTATGCTGGGAATGCCAAACGCCGGTAAATCGACCTTTATCCGCGCGGTCTCTGCCGCCAAGCCTAAAGTCGCGGACTATCCGTTTACGACGCTGGTGCCGAGCCTGGGCGTTGTCCGTATGGATAACGAGAAGAGCTTCGTGGTGGCGGACATTCCGGGTCTGATCGAAGGCGCAGCGGAAGGCGCGGGTCTGGGTATTCGCTTCCTGAAGCACCTTGAGCGCTGCCGCGTGCTGCTGCACCTCATCGATATCGATCCAATCGACGGTTCCGATCCGGTTGAAAACGCCCGCATTATCATCGGCGAGCTGGAAAAATACAGCGAGAAGCTGGCGTCCAAACCACGCTGGCTGGTCTTCAACAAGATCGACCTGATGGATAAAGCCGAAGCCGAAGCGAAAGCAAAAGCGATCGCCGAAGCAATGGGCTGGGAAGATAAATACTATCTGATCTCCGCGGCAAGCCAGGTCGGCGTGAAAGATCTCTGCTGGGATGTGATGACCTTTATCATCGAAAACCCGGTTGTTCAGGCCGAAGAAGCGAAGCAGCCTGAAAAAGTCGAATTCATGTGGGATGACTACCACCGCCAGCAGCTCGAAGAGCTGGAAGGTGAAGAAGATGATGAAGACTGGGACGATGACTGGGATGAAGACGACGAAGAAGGCGTCGAGTTCATCTACAAGCACTAATCTCATTAAAAAGCCCCCGTTCTGGGGGCTTTTTTTAGCTCAACGTTGAGGGCAACCAGCAGCTGGCGATCAGGCCGCCCTCGGCACCATTCTCAAGCGTCAGCTTGCCGTGGTGGAGCTGCACGATGCGCTGCACGATGCTCAGCCCCAGGCCGCTGCCGCCGTAGCGCTGATCAAGGCGGCGGAACGGCTCGGTGATGGACTGGCGGTGGGCTTCGTCAATGCCCTGCCCCTGATCGATAACGCTGACCTGCGTCCCGCCCTCCCGCTGCGCGAGCCTGACCTCAATGGTCGTACCGATCGGGCTATAGCGCGCCGCATTCTCCAGTAAGTTTCTCAGCATCAAACGCAGCAACACCGCGTCTCCCTGTACGGTCAGCGGGCTATCGTCCGGCCAAACTAAAGTGTGCTCTTTGGCCTCGTGACCAAGCCCGAGCGGCGCGATAATGTCCTCAGTCCAGACCAGAGTGTCATAATGCCCGCTGGCCATCGCCTGACCGGCACGCGCCAGCATCAGCAGCTGTTCCACGGTGTGCATCAGCTGATCGATGCGGTTTATCAGCGTGTTGGCCTGCGGAGAACCGGACTGGGCCATCAGCTCCAGGTGCAGCCTGATCCCCGCAAGCGGCGTGCGCAGCTCGTGGGCGGCATCGGCGGTGAAAAGCCGTTCCTGCTGGATAGTGTGATCAAGTCGGGCGAGAAGCTGGTTCAGGGAGGTTGTGACCGCACCAATCTCCTCCATGTCGGAATACATTGGCACGGGAGTCAGATTATCCGCCGAACGATTGGCGAGGCTATCGCGCAGCTTATTCAGCGGGCGGGTGATCCAGGTTACGGCCCAGAATGAGAAGAGAAGGGTAAAGCCAACCATTACCAGCGACGGCACCAGCAGCGAGGCAATGGCTTCGCGGATCTCTTTCTCGACGTGGTTGTTACGTGCCTTTGCCGACAGCGTTTCGCTCACCAGAAAACCAATTTGCTCCCGGCTTTCATGCCACAGCCAGACCACGCTTATCAGCTGGAAAAACAACAAAATGACCGCCAGCAAAACCATTAATCGCCGACGCATACTGTTCATTTCTGGCTCTCCAGACGATAGCCCACGCCGCGCACGGTTTTAATGCGATCTTTGCCCAGCTTGCGGCGCAAGTTGTGAATATGCACTTCGAGGGTGTTCGAGCCCGGATCGTCCTGCCAGGAGTAGATATCCTGCTGCAGCGTTTCGCGATGCACCGTCTGGCCGCTGCGCATGATCAGGCGCGTCAGCAGGGCGAACTCTTTCGGCGTGACTTCAACGGGCTGTGCGTTGCGCAGAACCTGCTGGGTTTGCAGGTTTAACGTAATGTCGCCGTCGATCAGCAGGTTATCGCTGTGGCCCTGATAGCGGCGGATCAGCGCCCGGGCGCGCGCCTGAAGTTCAGCAAGGGCAAAGGGCTTAACCAGATAATCATCCGCGCCGGAATCAAGGCCGTTAATCCGGTCTTCCAGCGCGTCGCGGGCTGTGAGGATCAGCACCGGATTGGCAATACCCCGGCGGCGCCACTGGCTCAGCAGCGTTGCGCCGTCTTTATCCGGTAAGCCGAGATCGAGGATCACGAGGCTGTATTCACCGCTTTGAATCAGGGAGTCTGCTTCCGCGGCCGTTGCCGCGCAGTCCAGCGCGTAACCTTCGCTGGTCAGCGCCAGGGCTAACCCCTCCTGCAACAACAGATCGTCTTCAACAATGAGTAATTTCATCACTAGTTATTCTGGTAGATGTCTTTGTAGAGCCTGCTCTCAAAGCGTACCAGCGGGATACGACGATTGCGCTGGTCAGTCGGTTCGACAGCATAGCCGGAAAGATACTGCACGAATGCCATGCGCTGTCCGCTGGCGGTGGTGATAAAACCGGCAAGGTTATACACGCCCTGCAATGAACCTGTTTTGGCGGAAACTTTGCCATCGACGCCCGCAGCGTGAAGCCCGGCGCGGTACTGAAGTGAACCATCGTGTCCGGCGAGCGGCAGCATAGAGATAAAGTTTAGCTCAGTGTCGTGTTGGGCAATGTACTGAAGCACCTGCATCATCGTGGCCGGGGAAATCAGGTTATGGCGAGACAGGCCGGAGCCGTCGACCGCAATGGTATTGCCGAGATCGATTCCCGCCTGCTGACGCAGGATCTGACGCACGGCGTCGGAGCCCGCGCGCCACGTGCCCGGCACGCCGAAGCGGGCATGACCAATCATGCGGAACACGGTATCGGCGATCATGTTGTCGGATTTTTTCAGCATGATCCGCAGCAGATCGTGCAGCGGCGCGGACTGCTTGCTGGCGATCACCGTGCCAGGCTGGTTAACCTGCGTCTGGCGCAGCAGCGTGCCGCTGTAGGTGATGCCGGCCTGCTTAAGTTCATCTTTAATAATCGCCCCGGCATAGCCCGCACCGTCCTGAATGGCAAAGGCCAGCGGGAGCGGATCGGCGCGCTGGGTCAGGCAGCCGGTGAGCGTAAAGCGGTTAAGATCGCCGGGAACCACGTCCAGCTCGCAATACTGCGCATCCGGCGAGCCCTTCGCCAGCGTGCGGACCTGGCTGAACATTGTCACCGGGTAGTATGACGCCACGCGGATAAACGCTAAATCATCCGGCTTTGGGGCGCTGTAGAGCGACACCGAGAAGCAGTTACGATCGACAATCGCGGCGGCGGGCGGGGCGCTGAAGCACTGCGTCATGTCGTTCCACGGCCAGCCCGGCGCTTTGTCGTGGCTGGCAAAAATGGAGGTGTCGATGAGCACGTTGCCTTCAATTTGCTGAACGCCGGATTTTTTCAGCACCGCAACCATATTGCGGATATCCTGACGTTTTAAGGTCGGATCGCCGCCAAATCGGGCAATCAGGTCGCCTTTCAGCACGCCACCGTCGACATTGCCTTTGCTTTCAAGGGTGGTCGTAAAACGGAAATTGGGTCCAAGCTGAAGCAGGGCGGCGAGGCCGGTAATGACCTTCTGGGTACTGGCGGGCAGCGCCATCTGCTGGCTGTGATAATCGATATCAGGCGTCTGGGCTCCGACCTTTTGCACGACTAATGCAAGGTTAGCGCCTGCGGGCAGCTGATTAATGTACTCGTCGACATTCGCGGCCTGGACGGTGAACGTTAAACTGGTAGTCAATCCGATGATAAATCTGGAAAATCGCATAATCTCGCGCTAACAACCCGGAAACAAACCGCCATACTACGGCGCATCGCCCTGCAAAGTAAACGATGACCCATAGTGAACTTCGCGTTAAAATGCGTATCAAATTGAAAAATTGCTGCTGGCCTGGGGCTTCGCTTCCGGGTCGGTTTTCTTTTTGCTTCTGGCCCGCTCATGGTAGCAACGTCGTGGGAACAGGGGCCGGGGCGGGTGACGCTGCTCCCAACAGGAATGTTTAAGAGGTATAACAAATGCAAGCTATTCCGATGACCTTACGTGGTGCCGAAAAACTGCGCGAAGAGCTGGATTTCCTGAAATCCGTTCGTCGTCCTGAAATCATCGCCGCTATCGCGGATGCGCGCGAGCATGGCGACCTGAAAGAGAATGCTGAATACCACGCAGCGCGTGAGCAGCAGGGTTTCTGCGAAGGGCGTATCAAAGATATCGAAGCGAAGCTGTCAAATGCACAGGTTATTGATATCACGAAAATGCCAAACAATGGTCGCGTCATCTTCGGCTGCACCGTGACCGTGTTGAACCTCGACAATGACGAAGAGCAGACTTACCGCATCGTGGGCGATGACGAAGCCGACTTCAAACAGAACCTGATTTCCGTGAACTCACCAATTGCGCGCGGTCTGATCGGCAAAGAGCAGGACGATGTGGTTGTCATCCGTACGCCTGGCGGCGAAGTAGAATACGAAATTATTAAGGTTGAATACCTGTAATTCGCTTCTACGCTAAGATGTTGATACATTGTAAAGAAAGGAAAAAGGCCGCATAGCGGCCTTTTATCAACTCAAGGAGCGTGGCATTTTGCTCACCTGCTGACAGAAATCCCTCGTTTTACACAGAAAATGTGTTTAATTGAGGATATTCTTAGCGTGGCAGCGAGATTTTACGCTCTTTAGATGGGCGGTAGAGCACCAGCGTTTTACCGATGACCTGTACATTACAGGCACCGGATTCGCGCACGATGGCTTCCACGATCAGGTTTTTAGTGTCTCTGTCTTCAGAGGCGATTTTCACCTTGATCAGCTCGTGGTGTTCCAGCGCTTGTTCAATCTCGGCAAGCACCCCTTCGGTCAAACCATTGTTGCCAAGCATGACTACAGGCTTGAGCGGATGTGCCAGACCTTTAAGGTGCTGTTTTTGTTTAGTACTCAGATTCATCGTATATTTTTGCTTACGTTGGGATTGAAAACGGTTCATTCTACCGCCATCTCCCTTATATCGCCAAATAGCTGCGTAGAAATTTACGTCACAGGCAAGCAACGATGAACCAGGACGGAAATGTTAAATGACAGGTAAAAAGCGTTCTGCCAGCTCCAGCCGCTGGCTACAGGAACACTTTAGCGATAAATATGTTCAACAGGCGCAGAAAAAAGGGTTGCGTTCCCGCGCCTGGTTTAAACTTGATGAAATACAGCAAAGTGACAAACTTTTTAAGCCGGGAATGACAGTTGTCGACCTCGGTGCAGCACCTGGCGGATGGTCCCAGTATGCGGTAACGCAGATCGGCGGCACGGGCCGAATCATCGCATGCGATCTTTTACCAATGGATCCTATTGTCGGTGTGGACTTCCTTCAGGGTGATTTTCGTGATGAATTAGTGCTGAAAGCGTTACTTGATCGTGTAGGTGACAGTAAGGTCCAGGTTGTCATGTCTGATATGGCACCAAATATGTGTGGAACACCGGCGGTGGATATCCCCCGCGCCATGTATCTGGTGGAGCTAGCGTTAGAAATGTGTCGTGATGTACTAGCGCCTGGTGGTAGTTTTGTTGTGAAGGTGTTTCAGGGCGAAGGTTTCGAGGAGTATCTTAAGGAAATTCGCTCCCTGTTTGCGAAGGTTAAAGTTCGTAAGCCGGACTCTTCCCGAGCGCGTTCTCGAGAAGTGTATATTGTAGCGACCGGGCGAAAATGATAACCGGAGGATTTCAGACGAAAGTTTGAATGAAACTGGATATAGAGTATCCTGACGCTGTTTTTAACACAGTTGTAATATGAGGTTAATCCCTTGAGTGACATGGCGAAAAACCTAATACTCTGGCTGGTCATTGCCGTTGTGCTGATGTCAGTATTCCAGAGCTTTGGGCCCAGCGAGTCGAATGGCCGCAAGGTGGATTATTCTACCTTCCTGCAAGAGGTCAACCAGGACCAGGTTCGCGAAGCGCGTATCAACGGACGTGAGATCAACGTTACCAAGAAAGATAGTAACCGTTACACGACCTACATCCCGGTGAACGATCCTAAGCTGCTTGATAACCTTCTGACTAAAAACGTCAAAGTGGTAGGCGAGCCGCCAGAAGAGCCAAGCCTGCTGGCTTCTATCTTCATTTCCTGGTTCCCGATGCTGCTTCTTATCGGCGTCTGGATCTTCTTTATGCGTCAAATGCAGGGCGGCGGTGGCAAAGGTGCCATGTCGTTCGGTAAGAGCAAGGCGCGTATGCTGACGGAAGACCAGATCAAGACCACCTTCGCGGATGTCGCAGGTTGTGACGAAGCGAAAGAAGAAGTGGGTGAACTGGTAGAATACCTGCGCGAACCGAGCCGTTTCCAGAAGCTGGGCGGTAAGATCCCGAAAGGCGTTCTGATGGTTGGTCCTCCAGGTACCGGTAAAACCCTGCTGGCGAAAGCCATCGCGGGTGAAGCGAAAGTACCTTTCTTTACTATTTCTGGTTCTGACTTCGTAGAAATGTTCGTGGGCGTGGGTGCATCTCGTGTGCGTGACATGTTCGAACAGGCTAAGAAGGCGGCACCGTGCATTATCTTCATCGATGAAATCGACGCCGTAGGCCGCCAGCGTGGCGCAGGTCTTGGCGGTGGTCACGATGAACGTGAGCAGACGCTGAACCAGATGCTGGTTGAGATGGATGGCTTCGAAGGTAACGAAGGTATCATCGTTATCGCGGCAACTAACCGTCCAGACGTCCTTGACCCGGCGCTGCTGCGTCCAGGCCGTTTCGACCGTCAGGTTGTTGTGGGCCTGCCGGATGTTCGCGGTCGTGAACAGATTCTGAAAGTACACATGCGTCGCGTACCGCTGGCGCCAGATATCGACGCGGCAATCATTGCGCGTGGTACTCCGGGCTTCTCCGGTGCGGATCTGGCTAACCTGGTCAACGAAGCGGCCCTGTTTGCTGCTCGCGGCAACAAGCGCGTGGTGTCCATGGTGGAATTCGAAAAAGCGAAAGACAAAATCATGATGGGTGCGGAACGTCGCTCCATGGTGATGACGGAAGCGCAGAAAGAGTCCACGGCGTACCACGAAGCAGGTCACGCGATTATCGGTCGCCTGGTGCCGGAACACGATCCGGTACACAAAGTGACGATTATTCCTCGTGGTCGTGCTCTGGGCGTAACATTCTTCCTGCCAGAAGGTGATGCGATCAGCGCCAGCCGCCAGAAGCTGGAAAGTCAGATTTCTACGCTGTACGGCGGTCGTCTGGCTGAAGAGATTATCTACGGTGCAGAACATGTTTCTACCGGTGCGTCTAACGACATTAAAGTCGCGACTAACCTGGCGCGTAACATGGTGACCCAATGGGGCTTCTCCGACAAACTCGGTCCACTGCTTTACGCAGAGGAAGAGGGCGAAGTATTCCTGGGCCGCTCTGTAGCGAAAGCGAAACATATGTCCGATGAAACGGCACGTATCATCGACCAGGAAGTGAAAGCGCTGATCGAACGTAACTACGGTCGTGCTCGTCAGATCCTGAACGACAATATGGACATTCTGCATTCGATGAAAGATGCGCTCATGAAATATGAGACCATCGATGCTCCGCAGATTGACGACCTGATGGCTCGCCGCGAAGTGCGTCCGCCAGCAGGCTGGGAAGACCCAGGCGCTTCCAACAATTCTGACAATAATGGCACCCCTCGTGCGCCACGTCCGGTTGATGAACCGCGTACGCCGAACCCGGGCAACACTATGTCAGAGCAGTTGGGCGATAAGTAAGTCACTGCTGTTGATGATATTGTCTGTACCTGAAACCCTGGAGCTTGCTCCGGGGTTTTTCTTTTTCGTTAAACCATACTAATACCAGGGATTTCGCCATGAAACTTTTCGCCCAGGACTCGCATCTCGATCTCTCTCATCCGCATGTGATGGGCATTTTGAATGTAACGCCTGACTCCTTCTCCGACGGTGGCACGCACAACACGCTGATCGAGGCGGTTAAGCACGCCAATTTGATGATCAATGCGGGCGCCACCATCATTGACGTGGGAGGGGAGTCAACGCGTCCTGGCGCGGCTAAGGTATCGGTTGAAGAGGAGCTGGCGCGCGTTGTCCCGGTTGTTGAAGCCATTGCTCAGCGTTTTGAAGTCTGGATCTCCGTTGATACCTCTAAGCCAGAAGTGATCCGCGAAGTCGCGCGAGTGGGCGCTCACATCATTAATGATATTCGCTCGCTCACCGAGCCGGGCGCGCTGGAAGCAGCAGCGGAAACCGGTCTGCCGGTTTGCCTGATGCACATGCAGGGGCAGCCGAAAACGATGCAGGAAGCACCGAAATATGCTGACGTGTTTGCAGACGTAAACCGTTTCTTTATTGAGCATATTGAGCGCTGCGAACGTGCTGGCATCGCAAAAGAGAAATTGCTGCTCGACCCGGGGTTCGGTTTCGGTAAAAATCTCTCCCACAACTATGAGCTGCTTGCGCGCTTATCAGAATTTCACCAATTTGGCCTGCCGCTGCTTGTTGGCATGTCGAGAAAGTCGATGATTGGACAATTGTTGAACGTTGGGCCGAGCGAACGCTTGAGCGGGAGCCTGGCCTGTGCGGTTATTGCAGCGATGCAAGGCGCGCACATTATCCGTGTCCATGACGTCAAAGAGACAGTAGAAGCCATGCGTGTGGTCGAAGCCACCCTGGCAGCGAAGGAAAACAAACGCTATGAGTAATCGTAAGTATTTTGGTACCGATGGTATCCGTGGGCGCGTAGGCGATGCTCCAATCACCCCTGACTTTGTGCTGAAGCTGGGCTGGGCGGCCGGCAAGGTGCTGGCGCGTCACGGTTCACGTAAAATTATTATCGGTAAAGACACCCGTATTTCTGGCTACATGCTGGAATCCGCGCTGGAAGCCGGTCTGGCTGCGGCAGGGTTATCTGCCTCCTTCACGGGCCCAATGCCTACGCCTGCTGTGGCCTACCTGACTCGCGCCTTCCGCGCTGAAGCAGGGATTGTTATTTCCGCCTCGCATAACCCGTTTTATGACAACGGCATCAAATTCTTCTCAATCGACGGCACCAAATTGCCGGATGAAGTCGAAGAGGCGATTGAGGCTGAGATGGAAAAAGAGATCACCTGCGTCGACTCTGCCGAGTTGGGTAAAGCCAGCCGCATCGTGGATGCTGCGGGTCGCTATATCGAATTCTGCAAAGGCACGTTCCCAAACGAGCTGAGCCTGAGCCATCTCAAAATTGTGGTGGACTGCGCAAACGGTGCGACCTACCACATCGCGCCGAATGTGTTCCGCGAGCTGGGCGCGAAAGTGATTGCTATCGGCTGCGAGCCTGACGGACTGAATATCAACGAAGAAGTCGGGGCCACGGACGTGCGCGCTCTGCAGGCGCGCGTGCTGGCTGAAAAGGCGGACATTGGTATTGCGCTTGACGGCGACGGCGACCGCGTGATCATGGTTGACCACGAAGGTAATAAGGTCGATGGCGATCAGATCCTCTACATCATCGCCCGTGAAGGGCTCCGTCAGGGTCAGCTGCGCGGCGGTGCGGTTGGGACGCTGATGAGCAACATGGGTCTGGAGCTGGCGCTGAAGCAACTGGGTATCCCGTTTGCGCGCGCTAAGGTTGGCGACCGCTACGTGCTGGAAAAACTCCAGGAGAAAGGCTGGCGCATCGGGGCGGAAAATTCCGGCCACGTTATCCTGCTCGACAAAACCACGACCGGTGACGGCATCGTGGCCGGGCTTCAGGTTGTGGCGGCGATGGTTCGCAACAACATGAGCCTGCACGATCTGTGTAGCGGAATGAAAATGTTCCCGCAGATCCTGGTTAACGTTCGCTTTACTGACGGGCGCGGCGATCCGCTCGAAAACGCCAACGTGAAAGCGGTGATGGCAGATGTGGAATCCGCGCTTGGCAACCGTGGGCGCGTGCTGCTGCGTAAGTCCGGTACCGAGCCGCTGATCCGCGTTATGGTGGAAGGTGAAGACGAAGCGCAGGTGACTGAATTTGCTCACCGTATCGCTGACGCGGTAAAAGCTGCATAAGTTTGCACGATAAGTGTTTAAAAAGGCGGCGTTTGCCGCCTTTGTTTTGAGCATTTAATGGCATTTTGATGTTTTTTTCCGCAGTTGATACAATGCGCTGAAAATGCCCTTGCGAAGGTCATTCGCTTTGGTTAGTATTCACACCCGCTTCAGTGGGAAACACGAAATCCTGCTAATTGGTCGAAGCATTGGTATGCGGCAAATCCGCAAGGAACAGGTTGATTATGTACGAAGCTCTTTTAGTTATTTTCCTTATTGTAGCCATCGCTCTTGTAGCGCTGATCATGCTGCAGCAAGGTAAAGGCGCTGATATGGGAGCCTCCTTCGGAGCAGGCGCTTCCGGTACGCTGTTTGGTTCAAGTGGTTCTGCGAACTTCATGACCCGTACAACTGCGATTCTGGCTACGCTGTTCTTCATCATCAGTCTGGCGCTGGGCAATATCAACAGCAACAAGACCAGTAAAGGAAGCGAGTGGGAAAATCTGAGTGCGCCAGCGAAAACTGAGCAGACTACTCAGCCAGCTGCACCGGCTAAGCCAACCAGCGATATCCCGCAGTAAGTACTCAGTACCGAGGTGGTGGAATTGGTAGACACGCTACCTTGAGGTGGTAGTGCCCTAACGGGCTTGTGGGTTCGAGTCCCATCCTCGGTACCAATATTCCAGAAGAAAGACGTCGAAAGACGTCTTTTTTTTCGTCTGTAGATTATGTCTGGTGCTTGTCGTCGGCCCGGAGTAACGCCGGGAACATGGCGGATGTCGCCCGACAAAAGTGCACAAAAAAGGCGTCCTTAGGACGCCTTTCGCATATTGCATCAGCGATTACTTCTTATCGCTATGCTCCAGATTCTCGACCAGCGGCAACCCGTTACCCGAGTTTGCAGAGAGCAGGCCGTTCTCAATGTAGTTGAACAGCTTCTCGCGCGTGTCGGTAATGTCCAGGTTACGCATAGTCAGCTGGCCGATACGATCGTCAGGAGAGAATACGGACTCGCCTTTTTCCATCGTCAGACGCTCTGC
This sequence comes from Enterobacter soli, assembly GCF_964208575.1. Lineage (GTDB taxonomy): Bacteria > Pseudomonadota > Gammaproteobacteria > Enterobacterales > Enterobacteriaceae > Enterobacter > Enterobacter soli_A. The sequence continues at coordinate 109,715 of NZ_CAXOFU010000001.1, forward strand.
TTTATAGGTCAGGTTGTCGGACACGGTGTTCAGGATTGAGTAATCGTTGCCGCGACGCAGCTCCAGAGTGACTTCGCCAGTAATTGCGCTTGCTACCCAGCGCTGCAGACCGTCACGCAGCATCAGCGCCTGCGGATCGAACCAGCGGCCCTGGTACAGCAGTTTGCCCAGCTGACGACCATGAGCGTGATACTGCTCAATGGTGTCTTCGTTATGGATGCCGGTCAGCAGACGCTCGTAAGCGATGTGCAGCAGCGCCATTCCCGGGGCTTCGTAAATGCCACGGCTTTTCGCTTCGATGATACGGTTTTCAATCTGATCGCTCATGCCCAGACCGTGACGTCCACCAATGCGGTTTGCTTCCAGCATCAGCTCTACATCGTCAGAGAAGGTTTTGCCGTTCAGCGCAACCGGGTGGCCGCGCTCGAAACGGACGGTGACTTCTTCCGCCTGAATTTTTACGTTCTCGTCCCAGAACTTCACGCCCATGATTGGGTTAACGATTTTCACGCTGGAGTTCAGGAATTCCAGATCTTTTGCTTCGTGCGTTGCGCCCAGCATGTTGGAGTCGGTGGAATAGGCTTTTTCGACGGACATTTTGTAGTCGAAGCCGCAGGCGATCATAAACTCGGACATTTCATGACGGCCACCCAGCTCGTCGATAAAGTCGGTATCCAGCCACGGCTTGTAAATCTGCAGCTCGGCGTTGGTCAGCAGGCCATAACGATAGAAACGTTCGATATCGTTGCCTTTATAGGTGCTGCCGTCACCCCAGATATTGACGCCATCTTCTTTCATCGCCGCAACCAGCATGGTGCCGGTAACCGCACGGCCCAACGGCGTGGTGTTGAAATAGGTCAGGCCGCCGGTGGTGTTATGGAAAGCACCGCACTGAATGGCGGCGATACCTTCAGCAACCAGCTGCTTACGGCAGTCAATCAGACGTGCGTTCTCTGCGCCATACTCCATGGCACGACGAGGGATCGCATCATAATCGTCCTCATCCGGCTGTCCCAGGTTCGCAGTATATGCATAAGGAACCGCTCCCTTTTGGCGCATCCACAGCAGTGCAGCGCTGGTATCCAGACCGCCAGAAAAGGCGATGCCTATACGTTGTCCTACCGGAAGATGCTTGAGAATCGTCGTCATAAAATAAAACCCTGCGTGATTGACTGATTAGAGACCGCTTTCGCTCTCGATGCATGTTTATGCAAAATAAGTGAGTATTCATTTAATCATCTTTTGCCGATGACCGAAAGAGACTCGTGCGTTTTTTGTAAAAATTTCCCCCTGTTTAACCTGACCCAACCAGGGTTGACAGGGAGGGTTAACTATCAATATACTGAACGCCGATTTTACGTCCCGTCTTCGGTACCAAATCCCAGCATTATTTGCATTTTCTACCTAAAACGCGTAGAATTTGCCACGTTTCAGGCGCGGGGTGGAGCAGCCTGGTAGCTCGTCGGGCTCATAACCCGAAGGTCGTCGGTTCAAATCCGGCCCCCGCAACCACTTTCCCATAAAGTTCTTTTTCAAATATACTGTGAAGACTTAGAGCCTTCGTAGCTGGATTTGAAAAAATTCTTTCGGAAAGTGCTCCAGGCCACAGTTGTGGCTATAGGGTTCAGTTATCTAAAGCCCCGATTTATCGGGGTTTTTTGTTATCTGACTACAGAATAACTGGGCTTTACGCCCTTTTTTTATGTCTTGGGGGTGGGCTTGTCCACATTAGAGCAAAAATTAACAGAGATGATTACTGCACCGGTCGAAGCACTGGGCTACGAACTGGTCGGCATCGAATTCGTTCGCGGCCGTACATCGACGCTGCGCATCTATATTGATAGTGAAGATGGCATCAATGTTGATGATTGTGCTGATGTTAGCCACCAGGTGAGTGCGGTAATGGATGTCGAAGACCCAATTACTGTTGCATATAACCTGGAAGTTTCCTCACCTGGCCTCGATCGCCCGATGTTCACGGCCGAGCACTATGTACGCTTTACCGGTGAAGAAGTGGCTCTCGTTCTGCGTATGGCCGTACAGAACCGCCGCAAATGGCAGGGTATTATCAAAGCCGTTGATGGTGAGATGATCACGGTGACAGTCGAAGGCAAAGATGAAGTGTTCGCGCTGAGTAATATCCAGAAGGCGAACCTGGTTCCCCACTTTTAACAGTCTGGATTGAGGTGAAAAGCCCGCGATGAACAAAGAAATTTTGGCTGTTGTTGAAGCCGTTTCCAACGAGAAATCACTGCCGCGCGAAAAGATTTTCGAAGCGCTGGAAAGTGCCCTGGCTACAGCAACCAAGAAAAAATACGAACAAGAGATCGATGTTCGCGTAGAAATCGATCGTAAAAGCGGTGACTTCGATACATTCCGTCGTTGGGTGATTGTTGAAGAAGTGACTCAACCAACCAAAGAGATCACGCTGGAAGCCGCACGCTTCGAAGACGAAAGTCTGAACGTGGGTGAGTACGTTGAAGACCAGATCGAATCTGTGACCTTCGACCGTATCACGACTCAGACCGCGAAGCAGGTTATCGTGCAGAAAGTACGTGAAGCCGAGCGCGCGATGGTTGTCGATCAGTTCCGCGACCAGGAAGGCGAAATCGTCACTGGCGTGGTGAAGAAAGTTAACCGCGACAACATCGCTCTGGAGATCAAATCCGAAGGGCTGGCTGGTAACGCGGAAGCGGTAATTCTGCGTGAAGACATGCTGCCGCGCGAAAACTTCCGTCCTGGCGACCGTATTCGTGGTGTTCTGTACGCCGTTCGTCCAGAAGCCCGTGGTGCACAGCTGTTCGTGACCCGTTCTAAACCAGAAATGCTGGTAGAACTGTTCCGTATTGAAGTGCCGGAAATCGGTGAAGAAGTGATCGAAATTAAAGCAGCTGCTCGCGATCCGGGTTCTCGCGCGAAAATCGCCGTGAAAACCAACGATAAGCGTATCGATCCAGTAGGTGCTTGCGTAGGTATGCGCGGCGCGCGTGTTCAGGCGGTTTCTACTGAACTGGGCGGCGAGCGTATCGATATCGTCCTGTGGGACGACAACCCGGCGCAGTTCGTGATTAACGCGATGGCACCAGCGGACGTCGCATCCATCGTGGTTGACGAAGATAAGCACACCATGGATATCGCCGTTGAAGCCGGTAACCTGGCTCAGGCTATCGGTCGTAACGGCCAGAACGTGCGCCTGGCTTCACAGCTGAGCGGCTGGGAACTCAACGTCATGACCGTTGATGACCTGCAGGCTAAGCATCAGGCTGAAGCCCATGCAGCAATTGATACCTTCACTAAGTACCTGGACATTGACGAAGATTTCGCCACCGTTCTGGTCGAAGAAGGTTTCTCTACGCTGGAAGAACTGGCCTATGTGCCAATGAAAGAGCTGCTGGAAATTGACGGTCTGGATGAACCAACCGTTGAAGCCCTGCGTGAACGCGCTAAAAACGCACTGACCACCCTGGCACTGGCTCAGGAAGAAAGCCTTGGCGATAAGAAGCCGGCTGATGACCTGCTGAATCTGGAAGGTCTTGATCGTGCGATTGCGTTCAAGCTGGCTGCCCGTGGTGTTTGTACGCTGGAAGATCTCGCTGAGCAAGGCGTTGATGACCTGGCCGATATCGAAGGTTTAACCGACGAGAAAGCCGGCGAACTCATCATGGCCGCACGTAATATTTGCTGGTTCGGCGACGAAGCGTAATAAACTGTAGCAGGAAGGAACAGCATGACTGATGTAACTGTAAAATCGCTGGCTGCCGAGATTCAGACCTCTGTGGACCGCCTGGTACAGCAATTTGCTGATGCAGGGATCCCAAAGTCCGCTGATGACTCGGTGACTGCGAACGAAAAACAAACGTTGTTGGCGCACCTGAACCGTGAACACGGCTCTACGCCTGACAAACTGACGCTGCAGCGCAAAACGCGCAGCACGTTGAACATTCCTGGTACCGGTGGTAAAAGCAAGTCGGTACAAATTGAAGTCCGCAAGACACGCACCTTTGTAAAACGTGATCCGCAAGAGGCAGAACGTCTTGCCGCGGAAGAGCAGGCACAGCGTGAAGCGGAAGAACAAGCTCAGCGTGAGGCGGAAGCAACCGCTAAACGTGAGGCAGAATTAAAAGCTGAACGTGAGGCCGCAGAAAAAGCGAAACGCGATGCAAGTGATAAAGTGAAGCGTGACGCTGCGGAAAAAGACAAAGTGAGCAATCAACAGACCGACGAAATGACCAAAACCGCCCAGGCTGAAAAAGCCCGCCGTGAAAATGAAGCTGCCGAGCTGAAGCGTAAAGCGGAAGAAGAAGCACGCCGCAAGCTCGAAGAAGAAGCTCGCCGTGTCGCTGAAGAAGCGCGCCGTATGGCAGAAGAAAACGAGAAGAATGGTGTGAACACCGCTGAGCCGACTGAGGACACCAGCGACTATCACGTCACCACTTCTCAGCACGCGCGTCAGGCTGAAGACGACAACGACCGTGAAGTCGAAGGCGGCCGTGGCCGTACTCGCAGTGCTAAAGCTGCGCGTCCTGCGAAAAAAGGCAACAAACACGCTGAATCTAAAGCTGACCGTGAAGAAGCACGTGCGGCCGTTCGCGGTGGTAAAGGCGGCAAGCGTAAAGGCTCCGCTCTGCAGCAGGGCTTCCAGAAGCCAGCTCAGGCCGTGAACCGTGACGTTGTGATCGGCGAAACCATCACCGTTGGCGATCTGGCGAACAAGATGGCGGTTAAAGGCTCTCAGGTCATCAAAGCGATGATGAAACTGGGCGCAATGGCTACCATCAACCAGGTCATCGACCAGGAAACCGCGCAGCTGGTTGCCGAAGAGATGGGCCACAAAGTTATCCTGCGTCGTGAAAACGAGCTGGAAGAAGCAGTAATGAGCGACCGTGATACTGGCGCTGCGGCAGAACCGCGTGCTCCAGTTGTGACCATCATGGGTCACGTTGACCACGGTAAAACCTCTCTGCTCGACTACATTCGTTCTACTAAAGTTGCATCTGGCGAAGCGGGTGGTATTACCCAGCACATCGGTGCTTACCACGTAGAAACCGAAAACGGCATGATCACCTTCCTGGATACCCCAGGCCACGCAGCGTTTACCTCTATGCGTGCTCGTGGTGCTCAGGCAACGGATATCGTTGTTCTGGTTGTTGCAGCAGATGACGGCGTGATGCCGCAGACCATTGAAGCTATCCAGCACGCGAAAGCGGCGCAGGTGCCTCTGGTTGTTGCAGTGAACAAAATCGATAAGCCAGAAGCCGATATGGATCGCGTTAAGAACGAACTGTCTCAGTACGGCGTCATGCCGGAAGAGTGGGGCGGCGAAGCGCAGTTCATCCCAGTGTCTGCGAAAGCGGGTACCGGTATCGATGACCTTCTGAACGCAATCCTGCTGCAGGCTGAAGTTCTGGAGCTGAAAGCGGTTCGTAAAGGCATGGCGAGCGGCGCGGTAATCGAATCCTTCCTGGATAAAGGTCGTGGTCCGGTTGCAACCGTACTGGTTCGTGAAGGTACGCTGAACAAAGGCGACATCGTTCTGTGCGGTTTCGAATACGGTCGCGTTCGTGCGATGCGTAACGAACTGGGTCAGGAAGTGCTGGAAGCAGGTCCGTCCATTCCAGTGGAAATCCTGGGTCTGTCCGGTGTTCCGGCTGCGGGTGACGAAGTGACCGTTGTTCGTGACGAGAAGAAAGCGCGTGAAGTTGCACTGTATCGTCAGGGCAAATTCCGTGAAGTTAAACTGGCTCGTCAGCAGAAATCTAAACTCGAGAACATGTTCGCCAACATGACCGAAGGCGAAGTTCACGAAGTGAACATCGTACTGAAAGCCGACGTTCAGGGTTCTGTCGAAGCGATTTCCGATTCCTTGCTGAAACTGTCTACCGACGAAGTGAAAGTGAAGATCATCGGTTCTGGCGTAGGTGGTATCACCGAAACCGACGCGACTCTGGCTGCTGCGTCCAACGCAATCCTGGTTGGCTTCAACGTTCGTGCTGACGCGTCTGCGCGTAAAGTTATCGATGCTGAAAGCCTGGATCTGCGTTACTACTCCGTCATCTATAACCTGATCGACGAAGTGAAAGCGGCAATGAGCGGTATGCTGTCTCCTGAGCTGAAACAGCAGATTATCGGTCTGGCTGAAGTACGTGACGTGTTCAAATCACCGAAATTCGGTGCGATCGCGGGCTGTATGGTTACCGAAGGGATCATCAAGCGTCACAACCCAATCCGCGTTCTGCGCGACAACGTGGTTATCTACGAAGGCGAGCTGGAATCCCTGCGCCGCTTCAAAGATGACGTTAACGAAGTCCGTAACGGTATGGAATGTGGTATCGGCGTGAAGAACTACAACGACGTTCGCGTTGGCGATATGATCGAAGTGTTCGAGATCATCGAAATTCAGCGTACCATCGCGTAATCTTCGTCGACTGAAGATTGGCTGACGTAGGCCGGGTAAGCGAAGCGCCACCCGGCAATAATTTCAAAAAGGGGCTTTAGCCCCTTTTTTGTCTGGAGAATTTATTATGGCGAAAGAATTTGGTCGCCCTCAGCGCGTAGCGCAGGAAATGCAGAAAGAGATCGCCCTCATTCTGCAACGCGAAATTAAAGACCCACGTGTGGGCATGATGACTACCGTATCTGGCGTGGAGATGTCCCGCGATCTGGCCTATGCCAAAGTGTTCGTGACCTTCCTGAACGACCAGGACGAAGACGCGGTGAAAAACGGCATTAAAGCACTGCAGGAAGCCTCTGGTTTTATCCGCTCACTGCTGGGCAAAGCTATGCGTCTGCGCATCGTGCCGGAACTGACCTTCTTCTACGACAACTCGCTGGTCGAAGGGATGCGCATGTCCAACCTGGTGACCAGCGTGGTGAAACATGACGATGAGCGTCGTGTTAACCCTGCGGACGACAGCAAGGAGGACTAATGAGTCGTCCTCGTCGTCGCGGCCGCGATGTGCATGGTGTTTTGCTGCTGGATAAACCGCAAGGGGCATCCAGCAACGACGTATTACAGAAGGTTAAGCGTATTTTTAACGCGAACCGCGCGGGCCACACTGGCGCGCTGGATCCGCTGGCAACCGGTATGCTGCCGGTCTGTCTGGGAGAAGCGACCAAGTTTTCCCAGTATCTGCTGGATTCTGATAAGCGCTATCGCGTCATCGCTAAGCTGGGTCAGCGAACTGACACCTCTGATGCCGATGGCCAGGTCGTTGAAGAACGTCCGGTAACGTTTAGCGCAGAGCAGCTTGACGCCGCGCTGGAAAGCTTCCGCGGCGACACGATGCAGATCCCGTCGATGTATTCAGCGCTGAAATATCAGGGCAAGAAACTCTACGAATATGCACGTCAGGGCATCGACGTCCCGCGCGAAGCACGCCCGATTACGGTGTATGAACTTCTCTTTATTCGCCACGAAGGTGACGAGCTGGAGCTGGAAGTGCACTGTTCGAAAGGCACCTATATTCGTACCATAATCGACGACCTGGGCGAAAAGCTGGGCTGCGGCGCGCACGTGATTTACCTGCGCCGTCTGGCCGTCAGTAAATATCCGGTTGAGCGTATGGTGACGCTTGAACATCTTCATCAGCTGGTTGAGCAAGCCGAAGAGCAGGGGATTTCTCCTGCGGATCTGCTCGATCCCCTGCTGATGCCGATGGACAGCCCGGCTGCGGATTTTCCAATCGTTAATCTGCCGTTAACCTCTTCCGTCTATTTTAAAAACGGAAACCCGGTCCGCACGACGGACGCGCCGCAAAGTGGGCTCGTTCGTGTGACCGAAGGCGATGACGGCAAATTCATCGGTATGGGCGAAATGGACGGTGAGGGCCGCGTTGCGCCGCGCCGTCTGGTGGTTGAATATCCTGCTTAACGGCTGCCTTGCGGTAAGCAAGGTAGACGAGTAGAATATCGCCGCTTAACGTCCTGCAAATTGTTTAACATTTTACAGGGCGTACATTGGATTGCTGAATTAGAGATCGGCATCCTTACATTCTTATTGTTTTGGAGTTTGAAAATGTCTCTAAGCGTTGAAGCTAAAGCTAAAATCGTTTCTGAGTTTGGTCGTGGTACTAACGACAGCGGTTCTACCGAAGTTCAGGTTGCACTGCTGACTGCACAGATTAACCACCTGCAGGGTCACTTTGCAGAGCACAAAAAAGATCACCACAGCCGTCGTGGTCTGCTGCGCATGGTTTCTCAGCGTCGTAAACTGCTCGACTACCTGAAACGTAAAGATGTTGCACGCTACACCTCGCTGATCGAGCGTCTGGGTCTGCGTCGCTAAGTCTTGCGAGTTTCAGAAAAGGGGGCCTGATGGCCCCTTTTTTCAACCAAACGGCAGCAATTCACTGGAAACTATTGTATTGTTGCTATAAATGATCTTCATTGCAGAGGTTCGCGCGGCTAATGAGAGGCTTCACCCAGGGGGGTGTCGGTTGTCATTAGTCGCGAGGATGCGAAGAAGATCGGGTTAAATCGTCAGCACACCGGTGGTGTGCTGTCATACATTAAGAAAGGACAGAATTTTGCTGAATCCGATCGTTCGTAAATTCCAGTATGGTCAACACACCGTCACGCTGGAAACCGGCATGATGGCGCGTCAGGCTACTGCTGCCGTTATGGTAAGCATGGATGACACCGCGGTATTCGTTACCGTTGTTGGCCAGAAAAAAGCAAAACCAGGTCAGGACTTCTTCCCTCTGACCGTAAACTACCAGGAGCGTACCTACGCTGCCGGTAAAATCCCTGGTGGTTTCTTCCGTCGTGAAGGCCGCCCAAGCGAAGGCGAGACCCTGATTGCGCGTCTGATTGACCGCCCGGTTCGTCCGCTGTTCCCTGAAGGCTTCGTTAACGAAGTTCAGGTTATCGCGACCGTTGTTTCCGTTAACCCACAGGTTAACCCGGACATCGTTGCGATGATCGGCGCATCTGCTGCGCTGTCCTTGTCTGGTATTCCATTCAATGGCCCAATTGGTGCCGCACGCGTGGGTTACATCAACGACCAGTACGTTCTGAACCCAACTCAGGAAGAGCTGAAAGAAAGCAAGCTGGACCTGGTGGTTGCAGGTACTGAAGCTGCGGTTCTGATGGTTGAATCCGAAGCTGAACTGCTGAGCGAAGATCAGATGCTGGGCGCTGTGGTATTCGGCCACGACCAGCAGCAGATTGTTATCCAGAACATCAACGATCTGGTTAAAGAAGCCGGCAAACCACGCTGGGACTGGCAGCCTGAAGCCGTGAACGACGCGCTGAATGCACGCGTTGCTGCACTGGCTGAATCTCGTCTGAGCGATGCTTACCGTATCACTGACAAACAGGAGCGTTATGCTCAGGTTGACGTGATCAAGTCTGAAACTATCGCGGCGCTGGTTGCAGAAGACGAAACCCTGGACGCTAACGAACTGGGTGAAATCCTGCACGCAATCGAGAAAAACGTTGTTCGTAGCCGCGTACTGGCTGGCGAACCGCGCATCGACGGTCGTGAAAAAGACATGATCCGCGGTCTGGACGTGCGCACTGGCGTTCTGCCACGTACCCACGGTTCTGCACTGTTTACCCGTGGCGAAACTCAGGCGCTGGTGACGGCAACTCTGGGTACTGCCCGTGATGCACAGATCATCGACGAGCTGATGGGCGAGCGCACTGACAGCTTCCTGTTCCACTATAACTTCCCTCCGTACTCCGTAGGTGAAACCGGTATGGTTGGCTCGCCTAAGCGTCGTGAAATTGGTCACGGTCGTCTGGCGAAGCGCGGCGTGCTGGCAGTTATGCCGGAAGCTGATAAGTTCCCGTACACCGTTCGTGTGGTTTCTGAAATCACCGAATCCAACGGTTCTTCTTCCATGGCTTCCGTGTGTGGCGCATCTCTGGCGCTGATGGATGCAGGCGTGCCAATCAAAGCCGCCGTTGCGGGTATCGCAATGGGTCTGGTGAAAGAAGGCGACAACTTTGTTGTTCTGTCTGACATTCTGGGCGACGAAGACCACCTGGGCGATATGGACTTCAAAGTAGCGGGTTCCCGCGACGGTATCTCTGCACTGCAGATGGATATCAAAATTGAAGGTATCACCAAAGAGATCATGCAGGTTGCTCTGAACCAGGCTAAAGGTGCTCGTCTGCACATCCTGGGCGTGATGGAACAGGCGATTAACGCGCCACGTGGCGACATTTCTCAGTTCGCTCCACGTATCCACACCATCAAGATCAATCCAGATAAGATCAAAGATGTTATCGGTAAGGGCGGTTCCGTTATCCGTGCACTGACCGAAGAGACTGGCACCACCATCGAAATCGAAGATGATGGTACCGTTAAGATTGCTGCAACCGATGGCGAGAAAGCGAAATTCGCTATCCGTCGTATCGAAGAAATCACCGCAGAAATCGAAGTGGGCCGTATCTACGCAGGTAAAGTGACCCGTATCGTTGACTTTGGCGCGTTCGTTGCCATCGGTGGCGGTAAAGAAGGTCTGGTACACATCTCTCAGATCGCTGACAAGCGCGTTGAGAAAGTGACCGATTACCTGCAAATGGGTCAGGAAGTTCCGGTTAAAGTTCTGGAAGTTGACCGCCAGGGCCGTATCCGTCTGAGCATCAAAGAAGCAACCGAGCAGTCTCAGCCAGCTGCCGCGCCGGAAGCTCCGGCCGCAGAACAGCAGGGCGAGTAAGTTGCCATTTGCCCTCCGCCTTGGCGGAGGGCCTATTATCAGGCAGGACGCCTTGTTAAGCCGCCGGGGGACAGGACGTTCATCCAATAGTTGTCTTCGGGAGTGGGAAATGAAGCCTTTTTTGCGCTGGTGTTTCGTTGCGACAGCTTTAACGCTGGCAGGATGCAGCAACTCTGCCTGGCGTAAGAGCGAAGTCCTCGCAGTGCCATTGCAACCGACTTTGCAGCAGGAAGTGATTCTGGCACGCATGGAACAAATTCTTGCCAGTCGGGCTTTAACCGATGACGAACGCGCACAGCTTTTATATGAGCGCGGAGTGTTGTATGATAGTCTCGGTCTGAGGGCATTAGCGCGAAATGATTTCTCACAAGCGCTGGCTATCCGACCTGATATGCCTGAAGTATTCAATTACTTAGGCATTTATTTAACGCAGGCAGGCAATTTTGATGCTGCCTATGAAGCGTTTGATTCTGTACTTGAGCTTGATCCAACTTACAACTACGCGCACTTGAATCGCGGTATCGCATTGTATTACGGCGGTCGTGACAAGTTAGCGCAAGATGATCTGCTGGCGTTTTATCAAGACGATCCTAATGATCCTTTCCGTAGCCTGTGGCTTTACATCGTTGAGCAGAAGCTCGATGCGAAGCAGGCAAAAGAGGCGTTAAAGCAACGCTTCGACAAGTCGGACAAGGAGCAATGGGGATGGAATATTGTCGAGTTCTACCTGGGTAACATTAGCGAAGCAACGCTGATGGACAGACTCAAGGCAGACGCAACGGATAACACCTCGCTCGCTGAGCATCTCAGTGAAACCAACTTCTATTTAGGTAAGTACTACCTAAGTCTGGGGGATAAGGACAGCGCTACGGCACTGTTCAAATTAGCGGTTGCTAACAACGTACACAATTTCGTTGAGCACCGTTATGCATTGTTGGAATTATCGCTCTTGGGCCAGGAGCAAGACGACCTGGCAGAATCGGACCAGCAATAGCTGACGACATAAACATCAGCCCGTAATCTTTTGATTGCCATCACCTTAACTGGTGAGGGCGTTGTTGTTCGTCAATACACCTACTTTGAGCCGGTTCACACTTTTCAATGAAAATTGCTAATCATTTTCACGATGAGCTAAGTAGACTGGCCGCCATTAATATCGAGGCACTTGTACTACATGGCTGAATTCGAAACCACTTTTGCAGATCTGGGCCTGAAGGCTCCTATCCTTGAAGCCCTTAACGATCTGGGTTACGAAAAACCATCTCCGATCCAGGCAGAGTGTATCCCACATCTGCTCTCTGGTCGTGACGTGCTGGGCATGGCCCAGACTGGTAGCGGTAAAACTGCGGCGTTCTCGCTGCCGCTGCTGAACAACATCGATCCGGACCTGCGTGCACCGCAGATCCTCGTCCTGGCTCCAACCCGTGAACTGGCTGTTCAGGTTGCTGAAGCAATGACGGAATTCTCTAAACATATGCGCGGCGTAAACGTGGTAGCCCTGTACGGCGGCCAGCGTTATGACGTGCAGTTACGCGCCCTGCGCCAGGGCCCACAGATTGTTGTCGGTACGCCGGGCCGTCTGCTGGATCACCTGAAGCGCGGTACTCTGGATCTCTCTAAGCTGAGCGGTCTGGTACTGGATGAAGCAGATGAAATGCTGCGTATGGGCTTCATCGAAGACGTCGAAACCATTATGGCGCAGATCCCGGAAGGTCATCAGACCGCTCTGTTCTCTGCAACCATGCCAGAAGCTATCCGTCGCATTACCCGTCGCTTCATGAAAGAGCCGCAGGAAGTGCGCATTCAGTCCAGCGTAACGACTCGCCCGGACATCAGCCAGAGCTACTGGTCTGTTTACGGTATGCGTAAAAACGAAGCGCTGGTGCGTTTCCTGGAAGCAGAAGATTTTGATGCGGCGATTATCTTCGTTCGTACCAAAAACGCGACCCTGGAAGTGGCAGAAGCCCTGGAGCGTAGCGGCTACAACAGCGCAGCGCTGAACGGCGACATGAACCAGGCGCTGCGTGAGCAGACGCTGGAACGTCTGAAAGACGGTCGTCTGGATATCCTGATTGCAACCGACGTGGCAGCACGTGGTCTGGACGTTGAGCGCATCAGCCTGGTTGTGAACTACGACATCCCTATGGATTCCGAGTCTTACGTTCACCGTATCGGTCGTACCGGTCGTGCGGGTCGTGCTGGCCGTGCGCTGCTGTTCGTTGAGAACCGCGAGCGTCGTCTGCTGCGTAACATTGAACGCACCATGAAGCTGACCATTCCAGAAGCCGATCTGCCAAACGCAGAGCTGCTGGGCAAACGCCGTCTGGAAAAATTCGCCGCGAAAGTACAGCAGCAGCTGGAAAGCAGCGATCTGGATCAGTACCGTGCGCTGCTGTCGCAGATCCAGCCTGTCGCTGAAGGCGAAGAGCTGGATATGGAAACCCTGGCTGCCGCACTGCTGAAAATGGCTCAGGGCGAACGTTCTCTGATCGTTCCACCAGATGCGCCAATGCGTCCTAAGCGTGAATTCCGTGACCGTGATGACCGCTTCGAACGTCGCGATCGTAACGACCGTGGCCCGCGTGGCGACCGTCCAGAGCGTGGTGGTGAAGACCGTCCACGTCGTGAGCGTCGTGACGCTGGCGAAATGGAACTGTACCGCATTGAAGTGGGCCGTGATGACGGCGTTGAAGTTCGTCACATCGTTGGCGCGATCGCTAACGAAGGCGACATCAGCAGCCGCTACATCGGTAACATCAAGCTGTTCGGTTCTCACTCTACTATCGAGCTGCCAAAAGGTATGCCGGGCGAAGTACTGCAGCACTTTACTCGTACCCGCATCCTGAACAAGCCGATGAACATGCAGCTGCTGGGTGATGCACAGCCGCGCGAGCGCAGCGAACGTCGCGGTGGCGATCGTCCAGCGGGCGAACGTCGTAGCTTCGGTGGCGGCGAGCGTCGTGAAGGCGGTCGTGGTCCTCGTCGTGAAGGCGGCGCACCGGGTGCAGGTCGCTTCAGCGGTGAACGTCGTGAAAGCCGTGGCCCACGTCGCGAAGAAGGCGCAAGCCGTCGTCGTTTCGGTGACGCGTAACCCATACGCTTACTGACGTAAAGTAAAATATACAGCCCCGATACTCGCTATCGGGGCTTTTTTTATTCCTTTTGTACTCTTGTACTGGTACAGTGCTGCACACTATAGTGCGGTACAAAATTTTTGACTGGAGACATGGCTGTATGGCGACACTTACCACCACACAAACGTCACCCTCGCTGCTCGGCGGCGTGGTGATCATCGGCGGAACCATTATTGGCGCGGGGATGTTCTCTCTGCCGGTGGTCATGTCCGGTGCGTGGTTCTTCTGGTCGCTGGCGGCGCTGGTCTTCACCTGGTTCTGTATGCTGCACTCCGGGCTGATGATCCTTGAAGCTAACCTGAACTACCGCATCGGCTCGAGCTTCGACACCATCACCAAAGACCTGCTCGGAAAGGGCTGGAACCTGGTGAACGGGCTGTCCATCGCCTTTGTGCTCTACATCCTGACCTACGCGTACATTTCCGCGAGCGGTTCGATTCTGCACCACACCTTCTCGGAGATGTCCCTGAACGTGCCCGCGCGACTGGCGGGGCTGTGCTTCGCCCTTGGCGTGGCGTTTATCGTCTGGATGAGTACCAAAGCGGTGAGCCGCATGACGGCGATTGTGCTGGGCGCGAAGGTCATTACCTTCTTCCTGACCTTCGGCAGCCTGCTCGGGCACGTCACGCCCGCCACGCTGTTTAACGTCGCCGAAGTGAATACGTCCTACACGCCGTACCTGCTGATGACGCTGCCGTTCTGTCTGGCGTCGTTTGGCTATCACGGCAACGTGCCGAGCCTGATGAAGTACTACGGCAAAGATCCGCGCACCATCGTTAAATGCCTGGTTTACGGCACGCTGCTGGCGCTGGGGCTGTATGTGATTTGGCTGCTGGGGACGATGGGCAACATCCCGCGTCCGGAATTTATCGGCATTGCGCAGAAGGGCGGCAACATTGACGTGCTGGTGCAGGCGCTGAGCGGCGTACTGAACAGCCGCAGCCTGGATCTGCTGCTGGTGGTGTTCTCTAACTTTGCCGTGGCGAGCTCTTTCCTCGGCGTGACCCTTGGCCTGTTCGATTATCTGGCGGATCTGTTTGGCTTTGATGACTCTGCGATGGGACGTTTCAAAACCGCGCTGCTGACCTTCCTGCCACCGATTGTGGGCGGTTTGCTGTGGCCGAACGGTTTCCTGTACGCCATCGGCTATGCGGGGCTGGCGGCAACCATCTGGGCTGCGATTGTTCCGGCGCTGCTGGCGCGTAAATCACGTAAACGCTTCGGCAGCCCGAAATTCCGCGTCTGGGGCGGAAAGCCGATGATTGCGCTGATTCTGGTATTCGGCGTGGGTAACGCGTTGGTCCACGTGCTGTCGAGCTTTAATCTGCTGCCTGTTTATCAGTAGAACGTGCGGTCTGATACCCTCACCCCGACCCTCTCCCACAGGGAGAGGGAGAAAAGAATGTAGGCCCGGTCAGCGAAGCGCCACCGGGCAAAAAGGCTACCCCACCAGCTCCTCTTTCACCTGCATCGCCAAATCAAACGAATGCAGGCGCGCCTGATGGTCGAAAATCTGGCCGTTAACCATGATCTCGTCCGCCTGAGTTTCGCGCAGTATTGCGTCCAGACCGTGACGCACCTTCGCTTTATCCCCCACCAGCGACATGCTCAGCGCCTGCTGCACGCCGTACTGCTCGGAGGCCGACCACAGCTGGTGCATGTTCTCCACCGGCGGCGGAAGCTGGCCCGTTTCGCCGCGGCGCAGCTTGACGAAGGCCTGCTGCATTGAGGTAAACAGGAATTCCGCGTCGCGGTTGCTGTCGGCGGCAATGATGTTGATACACACCATCGCGTAGGGTTTTTCCAGACGCTCGGACGGTTTGAAGTGGGTGCGATAAAGATGCAGCGCCTGATGCAGCATGTCCGGGGCGAAGTGCGAGGCAAACGCGAACGGCAGGCCGAGCTGCGCCGCCAGCTGGGCGCTGTAGAGGCTGGAGCCGAGCAGCCACACCGGGATCTTCTCGCCGTAGCCCGGCACCGGGCGAACGTGCGGGTTCGGATCGCGGGCGTCAAACCAGTCCACCAGCTCCGCCACGTCGCGCGGGAAGTTATCGATATCGCCGCTCATGTGGCGACGCAGGGCGCGCATGGTTGGCTGGTCGCTGCCCGGGGCGCGGCCCAGGCCTAAATCGATACGGCCAGGATAAAGGGTGTTCAGCGTGCCGAACTGCTCGGCGATCACCAGCGGGGCGTGATTTGGCAGCATGACGCCGCCGGAACCGAGGCGCAGCGTGGTGGTATTCGCGGCCAGATAGCCAATCAGCACCGACGTGGCGGCGCTGGCGATGCCCACCATGTTGTGATGCTCAGCCAGCCAGTAGCGCTGATAGCCGCGCGTTTCGGCAAGACGAGCGAGATCGAGTGAGTGGGAAAAGGCTTCTCGTGCCGAGGAGCCCTGCGGGATCGGCGCCAGATCCAGCACCGAAAACGGAATGGTTTTATCAGACATAACAGCTCACTTTGTCGACGGTGAATCTTTAATACTGCATTAAAAATTAATAACCGGTGTTAACAAAGTGAGCCTTTTTTACGCCTGCAGCTCCAGCCCGGCCAGCCGCTTCCAGTAGCCGTTACAGTCGCTGTTTGCCGTTAACGGCAGCGGTGACGCGCCGTTTTCATTGGCGCGGAAGGCATCCAGCATCGCGAAGACCCCGGTATCCAGCGGCGACAGGCGCACCATATCCACCAGACCGTGCATGGACGCCAGCTCGTTGCCGAGGTTGTAAACGTAGCCGCTCATGGTCTGAATGCCGTTGAGGACGAACACCTGCTGGTTTTCCTGAGACAGCATGCTGCGGCCGTTAGGGTATTTAATGCAGCAGGTCTCGCAGTCGTCTTTTGGACGATCTTCCGAGCGCGCGGTAAAGCAGCGTGCGGAGTAAGCCAGCGGCAGATGCCCGTAGCTCAGCACCTCCACTTCAAACTGATTGCGAATGCCCAGCTCGTCGCACTGGTTGAGCAGGTTTGCCAGCCAGTCGCGGGAAAGCTCAACCGGCATACACCAGCGCGTCATGCCCTGCTTCAGCAGCAGGCGGAGGGTGACGGCGTTGTAGCAGTTCAGCGCATGTCCGGCGACGAACGGCAGCTTGCGCTCTGCGCACAGGTTCACCACGCCGAGGTCGCTCGCTTCCAGCAGAAAATCGCCGTTGTCCACGTAGCGCTTCAGCTCGTTGAGCTCTGATGACGCCTGTACCAGCGCGAGGGTCGAGAGCACCACCTGCTTGCCGCTGCCGGCCAAGCTTTTCGCCATGTCCAGCCAGTCGCCCGCTTTGGTTGCCCGGCGTTTGCTGCACACCGCTTCGCCGAGATAAATCACATCGGCGCTGCTGGCGGCTGCCTGCTGATAAAAATCTTCCAGCGTCTCTTTTGGCCAGTAGTACAGCACCGGCCCTAATGAATATTTCATGGTCTTCTCACTGCCATTTACGGTGATACGCGCCAAGCGTGGTTTGCGTGCCTTCGGACATCGCACCCAGCGCGTCCATCCAGGCCGGCTGCGGCGCATAGTTTTGCGGGTCTGCCATGCAGCGGTCGATGGCCTGACGCCAGACTTTCGCGACCTGGCTGACGTAAGCCGGGCTGCGCTGGCGGCCTTCGATTTTCACGGACGCGATGTTGGCGGCCAGCAGCTCGGGCAGCAGCTCCAGGGTGTTGAGGCTGGTCGGCTCCTCCAGAGCGTGGTAGCGCTCGCCGTCCACCAGGTAGCGGCCTTTGCACAGGGTTGGGTAACCCGCGTTTTCGCCGTCCTGATAGCGGTCGATCAGCACCTCGTTCAGGCGCGACTCCAGCCCCTGCGGCGTCTGCTGCCAGCGCACAAAGCGGGCAGGGGAGCAGGCGCCCACGGTGTTAGGGGATTCTCCGGTCAGATAGGACGAGAGATAGCAGCGCCCTTCCGCCATGATGCACAGGCTGCCGAAGGCAAAAACTTCCAGCGGAACTGGCGTGACGCGGGCGAGTTGCTTAACCTGATGAATAGACAGCACGCGCGGCAGCACCACGCGGGCGACGTCAAAGTGACGATGGTAAAAGCGCACGGCTTCTTCATTGGTGGCCGATGCCTGAACAGAGACGTGACGCTCAATATGCGGATAGCGTTCTGCGGCATACTCAAGCATCGCCAGGTCGGCCAGGATCAGCGCATCGGCACCCAGCTGGGCCGCCATGTCTACCGCGCGCTGCCAGCGGGCGTAGCCGTCAGGATGGGCGAAGGTATTGATGGCAATATGCAGCTTGCGGCGGTGCTGGTGGACGAAGTTAACCGCTTCCTGAAGCTTTTTCTCCGTAAAGTTAAGGCCAGCAAAATGGCGGGCGTTGGTATCATCTTTAAGCCCGATGTAGACCGCATCGGCACCGTTTTCGATGGCCGCCTTAAGCGCCGGAAGGTTACCGGCAGGGCAGAGCAGCTCCATAATTTATCCTGATCATGTCGATCGCAGCGATCGCAAAATTGTTAACGAGCTGGGATTTTAATTAACCCATACGCGACAATTTTTGATTTAAGGCAGCTAATGGCGTATTGATGGCACCAATAATGGCCGACGCCGGAGGCCGGTTTGTTGATTTACGCCGCTATGTTCCTCTCCGGATATGGCAAAATAACAGGACTTTAGATATCAGGGAGTAAAGCTCGTGCTGGATAAACTGCGTTCACGACTCGTACAATTTGGCCCATCAATGTTGAGCGTGCCGGTCAAACTGACGCCCTTCGCACTCAAGCGCCAGGTGCTGGAGCAAGTGCTGAGCTGGCAATTCCGCCAGGCGTTACAGGAAGGTGAGCTGGAGTTTCTGGAAGGCCGCTGGCTGAGCATCGAAGTCCGTGATATCGGGCTGCGCTGGTTTACCTCGGTAGAGAACGACCAGCTGATCGTTCGCGATTCCGCCGAGGCGGACGTGAGCTTTAGCGCCGATGCCAGCGATCTGCTGATGATCGCCGCACGCAAGCAAGATCCTGATACGCTCTTCTTCCAGCGCCGTCTGGTTATCGAAGGGGATACGGAGCTTGGCCTGTACGTGAAAAATTTGATGGATGCCATTGAGCTGGAGCAGATGCCAAAAGCACTGCGCGTGATCCTGCTGCAACTGGCTGATTTTGTAGAGGCCGGGCTGAAAGCTCCGCCGGACGGTAAACACACTTCAGTAGGTGAGCCATGCTGATTCGAGTTGAAATTGGGATTGATGCACCGGGTATCGATGCGTTGTTACGCCGCTCTTTTGCGAGTGATGCAGAAGCCCAGCTGGTCCACGATCTCCGTGAAGACGGCCTGATTACGCTGGGGCTGGTTGCCACCGATGATGAAGGCCAGGTTGTCGGCTACGTGGCATTCAGCCCGGTGCTGGTGCAGGGCGAAGATCTTCAGTGGGTGGGAATGGCGCCGCTGGCGGTGGACGAAAGCTACCGTGGGCAGGGGCTTGCGCGCCAGCTGGTCTATGAAGGACTGGATTCACTCAATGAGTTCGGCTATGCGGCCGTGGTGACGCTGGGCGATCCGGCGTTTTACGGTCGTCTGGGCTTTGAGCAGGCGGCGCATCACGATCTGCGCTGCCGCTGGCCGGGCACCGAGTCGGCATTCCAGCTGCACCGCCTGGCAGACGATGCCCTTAACGGCGTGACGGGTCTGGTTGAGTACCACGATCATTTCAATCGCTTTTAAGCAGGCTTTCGCGTAGCGCCTCGAACGAGCCATCCCCGGCGACGAGGCGCTCTTTCTGGCGCTTCGTCAGCTGCTTGATGCGGTACTCCAGACGGAGCGCCAGCGAGCGATCCCCCACCGGTGCCGAAAAGGCCAGCCGCAGCTCCCCTTTCCCGCGCAGGGCTTTTGCCCCTTTCCCCGTCTGATGTTCGACAAAACGCCGCGCCACATCGGTGGTGATCCCGGTGTAGAGGGTGTTATCAGCGGTGCGAACAAGATAAAGAAACCAGGACACGGTAAGCAGATTCAGTATGTTAAGGTGAACGCACCTTAGCACGAGAGAGAAGAAAAATGGAAACTCTGACCGCCATTAACCGCTGGCTGGCAAAGCAGCACGTTGTCACCTGGTGCGTGTATGACGAAGGTGAAATGTGGTGCGCGAATGCGTTCTATTATTACGATCCTGAGCGGGTGGCGTTCTACGTTTTAAGCGAAGACAAAACGCGCCATGCGCAGATGACCGGCCAGCAGGCGAAAGTGGCGGGCACGGTTAACGGCCAGCCGAAAACGGTGGCGTTGATTCGGGGCGTGCAGTTTAAGGGCGAGATCCGCCGTCTGGAAGGGGAAGAGAGCGACGAACAGCGTCAACGCTACGTTCGCCGCTTTCCGGTTGCCCTTGCGCTAAAAGCCCCGGTGTGGGAAATCCGCCTCGATGAGCTGAAATTTACCGACAACACCCTGGGCTTTGGCAAGAAGCTGCACTGGTTACGTCCCGAGCAGGCGTAGCGCTTCGCGGTTGAACGCCGGGAGATCGTCAGGCGTGCGGCTGGTGATCAGCTGATCTTTATCGTTCACCACCTCCTGATCGAAGAACTCGGCGCCGGCGTTTTTAAGATCGATAACGATCGGCTTCACGGCGGTGAGCTTACGCCCGCGCACCACTTCTGCGCTGATCAGCAGCTGCGGCCCGTGACAGATGGCGAACACCGGTTTGCCGGTGCCGACAAAGTCGCGGGTAAAGGTGACGAAGCGCTCATCCCCGCGCAGGGAATCCGGTGAATGGCCGCCGGGTAACAGCAGTGCATCGAAGTCGGACGGGCTGACGTTATCGATAGACTCATCGATGGTTACGCTGGCCTCGCCCTTGTGACCCTTCACGGTTTTACCCGCCTGCTTCTCAATGGTGATGACCTCATGTCCCGCTTTACGGAATGCCTCGGCAGGGGAGGTGAATTCTGAATCCTCAAATTCATCGGTAATCAAAACTGCGATTTTCTTGCCCATGCTTCCTCCGTTAATTGGCCTCAGACAGATTTTTCTCCGCTTGTGGTAAATACTTACCTGTAACAGACTTCTAAGTGTGGTTGACCACGCCGGGTTCGCAAACGGACAATTCTGTAAAGGGGGAAAAATGAGTCAGGTATTGATTACGGGCGCCACCGGGCTGGTGGGCGGGCATTTGCTGCGCCTGCTCATTCAGGAGCGCAAGGTGAACTACATCGCCGCCCCCACGCGTCGCCCGCTGGCCGACGTTCCCGGCGTTTTCAATCCTCACGATCCGCAGCTGACCGATGCGCTGGCGCAGGTGCAGGATCCCATTGATATCGCCTTTTGCTGTCTCGGCACCACCCGGCGAGAAGCGGGCAGTAAAGAGGCGTTTGTTCACGCCGACTACACGCTGGTGGTGGACACGGCCCTGACGGCTAAAAAGCTCGGCGCGAAGCATCTGGTGGTGGTCAGCGCGATGGGCGCCAATGCCCGCTCGCCTTTCTTCTACAACCAGGTGAAAGGCAAAATGGAGGATGCGCTGATTGCGCAGCGGTGGGAGTATCTGACGATTGTGCGCCCCTCGATGCTGCTGGGGGATCGCGACAAGCGGCGCTTTAACGAATCGATATTCGCCCCGCTGTTCAGCCTGCTGCCGGGCAACTGGAAGTCCATCGAGGCGCGGGACGTGGCGCGGGCCATGCTGAAAGAGGCGCTGGCCCCGTCGAAAGAGGGGGTTAACGTTATTCCCTCAGCGAAACTGCGTGAAATCGCCAGAGGTGAGGCGTAAACTCCTCCGGCTTATTTACTTACACTCCCCGGGGAATGGTATGACTGGTCAGTCTTCATCTCAGGCGGCTTCACCTGTCCAATGGTGGAAACCCGCGCTCTTCTTTCTTGTTGTTATCGTTGGTCTTTGGTTCGTGAAATGGCAGCCGTATTACGGCAAAGCCTTTACCGCCGCCGAAACCCACAGCATCGGTAAATCCATTCTTGCTAACGCTGATTCCAGCCCGATTCAGGCGGCGTGGGACTATGCGATGGTCTATTTCCTTGCGGTCTGGAAAGCGGCGGTGCTCGGCGTGCTGCTGGGCTCGCTGATTCAGGTGCTTATCCCGCGCCACTGGCTGGTGAAAACCCTGGGCCAGCCGCGTTTTCAGGGCACGCTGCTGGGGACGATTTTCTCTCTGCCGGGCATGATGTGCTCCTGCTGCGCCGCGCCCGTGGCGGCGGGGATGCGTCGTCAGCGCGTTTCGATGGGCGGCGCGCTGGCGTTCTGGATGGGCAACCCGCTGCTGAACCCGGCGACGCTGGTGTTTATGGGCTTTGTGCTCGGCTGGCATTTCGCGTTGATCCGCCTGGTGGCGGGGGTATTGACGGTGCTGGTGGTGGCTACGCTGGTGCAAAATCTGGTGAAGGAGAAGCCGGCTGAGCAAACCGCCGTTGAGCTGGATCTCACCGAGCCGCAGGGCAGCTTCTTTGCCCGCTGGGGGAGAGCGCTGTGGCAGCTTTTCTGGAGCACTATCCCGGTCTATATTCTGGCGGTTCTGGTGCTGGGTGCCGCCCGCGTGTGGCTGTTCCCTCACGCGGATGGCGCGATCGATAATTCCCTGATGTGGGTGATTGCGATGGCGATTGCCGGCTGCCTGTTTGTGATCCCGACTGCGGCAGAGATCCCGATTGTGCAGACCATGATGCTGGCGGGGATGGGTACGGCCCCGGCGCTGGCGCTGCTCATCACGCTGCCTGCGATCAGCCTGCCGTCGCTCATCATGTTGCGTAAGTCATTCCCGGCGAAGGCCCTGTGGCTGACGGCGGGTCTGGTGGCGCTGTGTGGGGTGATTACGGGAAGCATTGCGCTGATATAAAAAAAGCCCGGTCGCGCTGGCGCGTACCGGGCCTGTTATCAGACGTTGAGTTACTTGATGTAGGTAAACGCGGTGGTGACGTGCTTCACTCCGCTCACCCGGCTGGCGATATCCGCCGCCGCTTTCCCTTCGCGTTCAGTTACCAGACCCAGCAGGAACACTTCGCCGTTCTCGGTGGTCACTTTCACGTTAGAGGATTTCACCTGGTCTGTACCCAGCAGCTGGGAGCGAACCTTGGTGGTGATCCAGGTATCGGACGAGGCGGTTCCCAGACCAATCGGCTGGCCCTGACGCACTTCGTTGAACACTTCGGTGGTGCCTTCAACGCCCATCGCTATCTGTTTCGCGCGGGAGGCGAGATCCATATTCGGTGCCTGGCCTGCCAGCAGCACTTTGCCCTGATAAGCCGTTACGTTGATGCGGGCTTCTTTCTTGATTTGTTCGTCTTTCGACAGGGCGCTATTTACGCGCAGTTCCAGCGTTCCGTCATCAACCTGGGTGCCCACGGAGCGTGGATCGGTTGCTGCTTTTGTACCGACGGCCGCGGTGCCGACAACGGCCGCAGCAATACATCCCTGAAGAAGCAGTGCAGACATCAGGACTGCGAGGGTCGATAAAGCCTTCATTAATACTCCTTAATCATCCTGGTGAGGGAAAAGCGTGTTATCGATCAGATCGCATAAGCAATTCACCGTAAGCATGTGCATTTCCTGAATGCGCGCGCTGCGGTGAGAAGGAATGCGGATTTCCACATCCTGCGGCCCCAGCAGACCCGCCAGCTCGCCGCCGTCATAGCCCGTTAATGCCACAATTGTCATGTCGCGGGTGACCGCCGCTTCCACGGCTTTGACGATGTCGCGGCTGTTACCGCGCGTGGAGATAGCCAACAGCACATCTCCCGCGTGGCCCAGGGCACGCACTTGCTTTGCGTAAATTTCGTCATGCAGACGATCGTTAGCAATCGCTGTTAAGACCACATTATCGGTATTAAGTGCAATGGCAGGTAAACTCGGTCGCTCTGTTTCAAAACGATTGATCATGCTGGCAGCAAAATGCTGTGCGTTGGCGGCAGAGGTGCCATTACCACAACAGAGGATTTTGTTGCCGTTGAGCAGGGACTGCACCAGCGTCATTGCTGCGCGAGAAATCGCGTCCGGGAGGGCTTCCGCCGCTGCAATCTGGGTTTGAATGCTTTCTGTGAAGCAAACTTTAATTCTTTCGAGCACGTTATCCCTTTAAATCGTATTCAGGTGTCTTCGCCAAACGCGTTTTTTAACCAGTCGATGTCGTTTCCGGTGAAGGCTACCACATCGAACCGGCAATCCACAGTATCAAAGCTCCCATTATGGCGGGCAAGCCACAAGTGGGCCGTCTGTAATAATTTATGTTGTTTGGCGGGCGTCACGCTGGCGGCAGCCCCGCCAAACTGCGCTGACTGCCGAAAGCGTACTTCGACAAACACGGTCACTGGACCGTCTTTCATGATGAGATCGATTTCGCCGCCGCGTCCGCGAACGTTGGCGGCGATAAAGCGCAGTCCTTTGCCTTCAAGCCAGCGGCGCGCTTTGGCTTCCCACGCGTCGCCGGTTTGTTTGCGGCTTAACTGGCCGGGACGATCTGCCCCTGCTGGTATTTGAGCCATGATAACTTCCTGTTAATCACGCAGTCCTGAGTGGCGCTCAGATCGCCGGTATTGCCGTTGAGTTCAAAGCCTGGCACCTGACGCATCTGGGTAAAGTGGTTCGCCAGCGCCCACGCGTCCGCACCCATTGCGTACAGACGCGCCAGAGAGTAGTCGTTACGCACCGCACCAAGCGCCTGCTGCATCAGCGACGGGTTGCTGCCCGCGAGCATCGGGATTTCGCTGTACTGCAGGCCTTCCATTTCCAGACGGAAATCCGGGCCAGCGGTGCCCTGCGCGCTGCGGGAGCTGGCGTACAGCGTTGCGCCGCTCTGGCTGCCGTTACGCATGGCAATCATCGGCTTGATGAAGGCAATTTCCTGCGGAGTCGCCAGGATATAGGCTGCGTCCACTTTGCCGCCGCCGCTGATTTGCGCGTCAGTTGGCGGGGCCGGAATGGTTAAGCCGCCGATGGTGACGGCCTGCTGCTGCGGCAGGCTGGCTGCAACCGGGCTGCCGGTGAGGGAGATCCCCGCGCCGCCGTTCACACCCGCGCGAAGCTCAGAGGCGGAGCCGAATTTCTGCTGCAGAACCACGCCGCCGCCAAGCTGCTGCCACTCCTGGGCAAACGCCGTTGCCACGCGGTCGCCCAGCGAGCTGCGAGGAATAAGCAGCAGCGGCGCCTGTTTACCCTGCTCGTGAATATGACGCGCCGCGTCGCGGGCTTCGTCTTCAGGAGAGAGGGCGAAGTAGCAGATATTGGCACGATTCTGAACCTGCTCCGGCTGGTTAAGCGCCAGCACGTTCAGGGTGGTGTTGCTCTTCATTAGCTCTTCGACGTTGTTTTTCAACAGCGGGCCAACCACGAGGCTGGCACCGTCCTGCTGCACCTGCGCCAGCACCTGGTCGAGGGGCTGAGCGCTGGTGTCGTAGATTTTTAGCTCGGCGCCCGGGTTCGCTCTGGTGGTGGCGACCGCCTGCGGCTGTGCAGCGGGCTGCTGGGCAGGCTGAGCGGCCTGCGGCTGCGCGGTTGTCGCCGCGTCAGCCTGCGGTGCGGCCTGGGTTTGCGCTGGCGCGTCATTGGACTGAGCGGGCACTACAGGAACTGGCGGAGGCGTTGTTGGTGCGGTGACAGGGTTTTGCATCGTTCCCTGGGCAGGCGCCTGGGCGGTGGTCAGATCGCTGGTTTCCGCAGCGGACGGACTCACCACATCGTTGACGTTCGCCGCCTGTGCGGACTGGGCCGGTACGGCGTTGCCGACAACCGGCGTTGTGCCGTTCTTCGCGGCTTCAAACCCTTGTTGAATGGCGCGACCAAACACCGCCGCCTGGCCGTTTAACGGCAGAAGCAGGGCGATTTTGCTGGTGGAGGCCGGCTTGAAGTTCTGCACGTTGACCAGCTGCGTGGGCAGCAGTTTTGCACCCGGATTTTGCGGGTAGCGGGTCTGCCAGTCGGTGATACCGGCTTTCAGCATTTTTGGATCGCTGCGGTTGGTGAACCACATCTGCTGCAGATCCAGCCAGCCCTGCAGGACGTTTTCGTCGGCGTTGATCACCAGCGCCTGCGCCTGTTCCTGGGTCATGGAGGCGAGCGCCTGCCAGGTGGCATCGATATTTTTCTGTTTGTCGGCACCGCTGAGCAGCGGCTCCTGGGCAATCAGGGCGCGCAGCAGCTGGAGGGACGGACGGCCCTGTTCAGCCGTAATGCCGGTCTGCCAGAAGCGCGCCTGCTGGTTTTTATCCAGCGCGCTCACGTCGATCTCGCCGAGGATCTTTTTCGCGGCGGCATAATCTTTCTGCGCCACTTTCAGCTCAGCCGACAGCAGCACCTGCTCGCGACGCTGGGCATCGCTAAGTTCTTGTGGCAGCTGGTTGAACAGTTCGGCGGCCTGCTGGGTTTTCCCTTCTTTCAGCAGTGCACGAATGGCGAGTAATTGCCAGTTGGTCTTGGTATCATTTGAGCTCTGCGACATTTGTTGCAGATAAAAGCCAGAATCAGCCTGGGCTGAGCCCTGCATATGGGCAACGCTTTGATCCGGTGCCTGGGTGCCACAGCCTGCAAAGATCAGGGCTGCCAGCAGCAGAGGCACGCTGCGCGCGGCTTTTGTTCGAAGTAACGTTAACGGTACCATACTGTATCCAGTGAATTTTTTTACGCAATGCTCAATATTAAATCGGCAATACGGACTAAACAATGAAACAACACGAAACGGCGGATAATTCTCAAGGCCAGCTTTATATTGTACCTACTCCTATCGGGAATTTGTCTGATATTACCCAACGTGCGCTCACCGTATTGCAAGCTGTTGATTTAATTGCAGCGGAAGATACCCGTCACACCGGTTTACTGCTCCAGCACTTTGCGATTAACGCCCGCATGTTTGCCCTGCACGATCACAATGAGCAACAAAAAGCCGACACCCTGGTGGCGAAGCTGAAAGAGGGGCAGAACATCGCGCTGGTGTCCGATGCGGGCACGCCGCTGATTAACGATCCGGGCTACCACCTGGTGCGGACCTGTCGCGAAGCGGGGATCCGCGTGGTGCCGCTGCCGGGCCCTTGCGCGGCCATCGCGGCGCTAAGCGCTGCAGGCCTGCCGTCCGACCGTTTCTGCTATGAAGGCTTTCTGCCTGCAAAATCAAAAGGGCGTCGCGACGTGCTGAAAGCGTTAGAAGCCGAACCGCGCACGCTGATTTTCTATGAGTCCACCCACCGCCTGCTGGAAAGCCTGGAAGACATGGTCACCGTCTGGGGTGAATCCCGTTACGTGGTGCTGGCGCGCGAGCTGACCAAAACCTGGGAAACCATTCACGGCGCGCCGGTCGGCGAACTGCTGGCCTGGGTCAAAGAAGATGAAAACCGCCGTAAAGGCGAGATGGTACTCATTGTCGAAGGCCACAAAGCGGAAGACGACGCGCTGCCTGCGGATGCCCTGCGCACGCTGGCCCTGCTGCAGGCCGAGCTGCCGCTGAAGAAAGCCGCCGCGCTCGCAGCGGAGATCCACGGCGTGAAGAAGAATGCGCTGTATAAGTATGCGTTGGAGCAGCAGGGGGAGTAAAACCATGAGCCGCTACCAGCCTCCGTTTTCAATTACATCTTCGATTCTCAATCAGGTTGTTGAGATCGGCGAACTGCTGGGGCACTGGGCGGCGCATTCGGGCAGAACTTCTCCACTGCTGCGTAAAGAAAACCGTATCCGCACTATCCAGGCTTCTCTGGCCATTGAGCATAATTCGCTGACGACCGGGCAGGTCACGGCGATTATGGAAGGCAAGCGGGTGCTTGCACCTGAAAAGGATATTCAGGAGGTGCGTAACGCTATCCTTGCGTATGAGATGCTTCCTGACTGGAAGGCCTGGCGCCAGAAGGATTTATTGAGTGCGCATCGTCTGTTGATGACGGGGCTGGTGAATAACCCCGGTAAGCTAAGAACCGGGGATGTCGGGATTTATCGCGGAAGCCGGTTAGTACATATGGCTCCGCCCGCCTCTCAGATTCCACGCCTTATTGACGATCTCCTTGGCTGGCTAAAACAGACGGATCTTCATCCACTCATTGCCAGCTCCGTATTTCATTACGAATTTGAGTTTATCCATCCTTTTACTGACGGTAACGGACGCATGGGACGGCTATGGCAAACGCTCATCCTGAGCCACTGGCGCGCTGAGCTGGCCTGGCTACCCGTAGAAACGCTGATCCATTTCCAGCAGGAACGTTATTACCAGATTTTAGGTGAATGCGATCGGGTAAGTGACTGCACCGCTTTCGTTGAATTTATGCTCCATAACATGGCTGAAGCCTTGCGCGAAGGAATTGCTGTACCGACAGTAGTGTCGGAAGAAATGTCGGAAGAAATGTCGGAAAAAGAGGGCGCTATTCTTGAGCTTCTCACCGTTCAGCCTCAAATGACGGCAGCAATGTTGGCATCCATGCTGGGCGTGACGCCGCGCACCGTAGAACGCTATCTTCGCGCGCTTCAAACGAAAGGGAAACTCAGGCGCGAAGGCGCTAAAAAAGGCGGAAACTGGCAGGTCATGCGCTGACCTGCCCAGACGCTTAAACCGTCACGACCTCGGTGCCGGTTTTGCTCAGCAGCTCTTTATCCTGCTTTCCAATCCCCTCGTCCGTAATCACGCAGTCTATCTTCTCCATCGGCAGGACCTGGTTGAAGCCCCGGCGGTTGAACTTGCTCGCATCCAGTACCGCCACCACTTTGTGGGCGGCGGCTGCCATCACGCCGCTGATGGAGTAGCCTTCGTTGAAGGTGGTGATGCCGTTGGTGGCGTCGATGCCGTCGGCGCCGACGAACATCAGGTCGGCGCTGATCCCTGCAAGCGAACGTTCGGCAATGGTGCCGTGCATGGAGTGCGTTTTATGGCGTACCGTGCCGCCGCACACCACCAGCGTGATGTCTTTGTTTTCAGAGAGCGCAAAGGCGGCGGGCAGGCTGTTGGTGATCACCGTGATGTTGGACTTTTTCGCCAGCGCCTCTGCAATCAGCATGGTGGTGCTGCCGCTGTCGAGGATGACGGTCATCCCTTCTTCAATCATGGCGGCGGCGGCCTGGGCGATACGCTTTTTCGGGTCGCTTGCCAGCTGGTAGCGGTCTTCCAGCACCACTTCCTGATTATCGCTCTCCGCCAGATTACTCCCCGGCCTTGCGGCGCCGCCGTGAAAACGCGTGACCAGCCCCTTTTCTTCCAGCAGGCGCAGGTCGGTGCGGATCGTCACTTCCGAGATACCAAACAGATTCGAAAGGTCCAGCACCATCACGCTGCCCTGCGCGTTGACGAGATCAACGATTTTATTCCTTCGCTCAAATGAGTTCATTTTGATTTGCCTGATAATTAACTGTCCCTATTCTAATCGAAGGTATGCGAAAGATGTACGTTAATGTTCGAAAGTAAATGTGAGCCAGCTCAGGTTGCTGGCTCGAAGGCTCAGGGGAGGCGCAGCAGTATTTTGCCCTGCATCGGCGAGCCGTTCAGCGCCTGCACGGCTTCGGCGAAGCTTTCGCTGTTGCCGACGTGGGCGATAAGCGGCTTAAGCGCCAGTTTTTTCTCGCTCAGCAGGCGCGCAGCAGTCGCCCACTCGTCGCCCGGCCAGGGGGCGGAATAGTTCATCCAGCTGCCGAAAAGGGTCAGCTCTTTGCGCAGGATCTTGCTGAAGGTCGCGGAGGATAAATTCAGGTCGTGATGCAGCGTTCCCACCAGTGCCACCCGCGCGCGCGGCCCGGCGATATCGATGGCAAGCGACACGGTTTGCGGGGCGCCTGCGGTTTCCAGCACCAGCTGGTCAAAACGGTTTTCGCTGAGCCGGGCGGCGATCTCGTCCGCGCTCAGGTCTTTACTGTTAAACGCCTGGCTTGCCCCCAGGCTTTTCGCCAGCGCGAGCTTGTCGTCGTTGATATCAACGGCGGTCACGCTTCTGGCACCCAGCGCCAGCGCGCACTGCATTGCCAGCAGGCCGATGGTGCCCGCGCCGACAATAATCACGTTCTTCCCTTCGCAGCCGCCCGCCAGCTTAAAAGCGTGCAGCCCCACGGTGATGGGTTCGATAAAGGCGCCGTCTTCAATGGCCATCTCCGCGGGCAGGCGGAACAGGTTGGCGCGGTTAACGACGACGTATTCCGCGTTGCCGCCGTCGCTGCGCGAGCCGACAAACTGGTACTGCTTACAGAGCGAGTAAAAGCCTTTTTCACATTCCGGGCAGGAGAAGCAGGGCAGCAGCGGGACGCAGGCAACCGCGTCGCCAGCGTGAAGATCCGTTACGCCCTCGCCGCACGCCTCAACGTACCCGCTGAACTCATGGCCCAGCGTGATGGGATAGTAGTGCGCCCCGTGGGCGAAAATGCGCGGGATATCCGAACCGCATAGCCCGGAGCAGACAACGCGTACCAGCACGTCTCCGGCGGCCTGAAGATGAGGAACAGGGCGTTCTTCAACGCGCACGCTGCCCTCAGCGTGAATTACCACTGATTTCATGATTCACTCCAGAAAGAAGAAGGGGAGCAGCGCTCCCCGGGAATTAAGATGCCGTCTGGCTTTGCGGCTGAGCCGCGATTTTTTCCGCTGCGGAGAACGCGCGGGCGCGGCGCCAGGTGAGCAGCACGCCGGTGGCGTAAATCGCGCCAATCACGATGAATCCCACCACGTTTTGCCAGGTAAAGAGCTGAATCAACAGCCACGTGACCGGCGAACCGCCCTGGTCCATCGAGGCCACCAGTCCACCCGCCTTCAGCGCCCCGGCGTTCTGGGCAAGCTGGGTGTGCAGGCCGATGGTCTGGGTGGCGATCCACAGGGTGATCCCCATGATGATCACCCCGGAGATGAGCGTGCGGAACAGGTTGCCCTGATGCACCGCCACCGCCATCGCCACGAAGAAGCCGATGGTGGCCAGGTCGCCGAACGGCAGCACCTGGTTGCCCGGCACCAGCACCGCGATGAGAATGGTCAGCGGGATGAAGATCAGGCTTGCCGAGACCACCGAGGTGTGGCCGAGCAGCAGCGCCGGATCCAGACCGATCAGAAACTCTTGTCCGCCAAACTTCGCCTGCAGGCGTTTGCGGGCGTGCTTCGCAATCGGCGTCAGGCCGTCCATGATCGGTTTGATGACCCGCGGCATCAGCAGCATGACGGCGGCGGTTTTGACCGCCAGCTGGAGGACGCTTTTCGCGTCATAGCCCGCCAGCATCCCGATAACCAGCCCCATCACAAAGCCCACGGTGACCGGCTCGCCGAACGGCCCGAAGCGCTTTTGCACGTCATCCGCGCTGAAGTGAATGCGCTTCAGCCCCGGAATTTTTTCGATAAGGGTATCCACCAGCACCGCAATCGGGCCGAGGTAGGCCGACGAGCCGTGCGGAATGGCGATCCCCTCAAGCCCGAAGAAGTCCCGCGTATCTTTGGCAAACCAGTCGCCCAGCTTGTAGACAAAGGCCGCGTGAACCACCACGCCCAGAATGCCTAGCCAGTAAGAGCCGGTCGCCAGGTGCAGCATGGCCCCGGTGAAGGTCATGTGCCAGATGTTCCAGATATCCACGTTGACCACGCGCGTCATTCGGGTGACGAGCATCACCACGTTCACGCCAATCGCCACCGGGATCGCCACCAGCGCGATCTGCGACGCCCAGGTCATCGGCGATGAGCCCGGCCAGCCGACGTCCACCACGTGCAGGTTAATCTGGAACTGTTCCGCCATCGCTTTCGCCGCCGGGCCGATGGAGTCGAGCATCAGGCCGATTACCAGCCCGATCCCCACGAAGCCAATCCCGATGTGCAGGCCGGATTTAAAGCAATCGCCCAGCTTCATCCCCAGCAGCTTCGAGAAGATGATGATGACGATGGGCAGCATTACGGTGGGCCCCAGGTCGAGGATGTACCGCATGATTTCGGTAAACATGGTCTTACCCCTCGAGGATAGTCAGGATTTTTTGCTGCAACGCGTCGATACCCACGCCCGAAACGAACGGCATGCCGTGTACGACGGGGATATCACCAAAGCTGCGGTCCACTTTCGCCGTGGTGCAGATAAGGTCTGCGCCGTCCATGTAGGTTTCGATTTCGGTCACGCGGCACTGCACCAGATCCAGCTGGATATTGTGGGCGTCGCACAGCTCTTTGATCTCTTCTGCTGCCATCGTTGAGGTTGCGACGGCGCCGCCGCAGGCAACAATAATCTTACGTTTCATAGGGTACTCCTTTTTATTATCAGTATGTTATGACGCCTGAGCGCAGGAGGCAGGCTCAAGGATCGTGTCCCGGAAACCGCTGGCAAGATCCTCTGCCGGCAGCGCCAGCAGCCTGTCCAGGGTGTGCGGGTTTTGCAGCTCACTAAAAAGACGGCGCAGCAGCTTCATTTGCGCCGCCGGGTTTTCAACAATCAACGCGATAATGAGCGAAACGGCGACCTCTCCATCATCATCTGCCTGCTGAAAATTCACCGGTTTGTCCGGGCGAATCAGGTAAATCGCGGGGCTTTTCGCATGCACCGCTTCACAGTGCGGAATGGCTACCGCATGGCGTTCAAGCGCGATACCGGTGGGATAGCTTCTCTCTCTTTCCAGCAGGGCCGCGGGATAGGTGGCGTGAACCACCCCTTTCGCCACCATCTCTTCACCAATGTGCGCCAGTACCTGCTGGCAGGTTTCGAACTCAATTCCGGTACGGACAAAAACGTGACTCATACACTCTCCGGGCTTCAGACGTTGTCAGGGGCGCAGCCAAAACGGTAGGCGCGTAATACATCCTGTATTTTGTCGAGGATGAGATTTTGCGGTGTTGCGGCGATCTCATTCATCGACAAACGTTCGAACTGAACGGGCATAAACTGGCTGATTAGCCCCAGCGGCAGGGAAAGCGCGCCTAAGTTGGTGAGCAGTTTTTCCACGCTCTGACGAATGCGCGGGTGCGGCCAGTAGTAGCGAATGCGGTCAGAGAGGCTGAAGTGAATATCCACCATCGCCTGGCTCCAGGTCGGGCGATAGTACTTCTTCCAGTACTCCGGCTCGTTGAGCATCACTTCGTCGATCACCTCAAGCACGCGGCTGCGCTGCTCCGGGGCGACCAGCTCGTTTTCCATTTGCGCCAGGGCGAAGATGGCTTCGCGCAGAGCGAAGGTCAGCGCCGGGCCGACTTTCAGAATGGCGAAGTGGTCGCGCACCAGCGCGCGGTAGGCCTGACGGGTCTGATAGTCCGTGGAGTGGGCTTCGTAGACCATTGGCGTCTGGCGGATCCAGCCGGAGAGCGCCTCCGCCGCGTGGGGCTGATAGTGAATAATCTGCGTGTGGTCGAACTCCACGCCGGGCTGCACCACAATGGCAATTACGCGCGTCATGGCCTCGTCCAGCCCCAGTTCGCTAAAGGCCGCGCGGTGCGTTTCCAGCGTGCGGGCGGCGTCCTCCACGCGGGTCACGTGTACGCTGTCAATGCTGCTGGCTTCTCCGCCGGGGACCGGAACTTCTGTCCCGATCACGTAGGTCAGGGCCGCTTTTTGCGCTTCGCTGGCCACCGCTTCGGCTGCCTGGCACAGTCGCGCCGCGCGCCGGGCAACGACGACCGGATCGAGCGGCACCGGATCGTCTGCGCAGGACATCGACGCGTCGAGGTGGATCTTGCTAAAGCCCGCGCTGACGTAGGCTTCAATCAGCTCCACGGATTTTGCCATCGCCGCTTCTGCGGGTTCGTTCTGCCAGCAGTTTGGCCCCAGATGGTCTCCGCCGAGGATCAGGCGCTCTGTCGGGAACCCGACGTCTTTGGCGATGTTCAGCACAAAATCGCGGAAGTCGGCCGGCTTCATCCCGGTGTAGCCGCCAAACTGATTGACCTGGTTAGAGGTGGCCTCAATCAGCACTTTATTGCGGGTGTGCAGATCGAAACGCAGTGCGGCTTCGATGACCAGCGGGTGCGCCGAACAGACTGAACAGATCCCGAGATGCTCTCCCGCCTTGTGGCGGGCAATAATATCTTTCACGTAATCCTCCGGTTAATAGCTGAATACTGTCGGGCTGCGCGGGGCTCAGAGCTTCCCTTCGCAGCCGCAATCGGTAATGACCTTGCGCACCACCTCTTTCATCGCCGCTTTCGCTGGCACCATGTAATGGCGCGGGTCGCTGGCGTCCGGGTGGGTAGATAAGTAGTTTTTCAGGGCGTCAGAGAAGGCGATTTTGAGCTCCGTGGCGACGTTGACCTTGCAGATCCCAAGCGCGATCGCCCGGCGAATATCCGCCGTCGACAGGCCGGATGCCCCGTGCAGAACCAGCGGGATATCCACGTTGCTGCGGATCTCCGCCAGGCGTTCAAAATCGAGCTTTGGCGTGGCGGTATACAGGCCGTGGGCGGTGCCGATAGCCACGGCCAGCGAGTCGATCCCCGTGCGCGCCACAAACTCCCGCGCCTGCTGCGGATGGGTGTACAGCGCGTCTTTGCTGTCGACGACGAGGTCATCTTCCTGCCCGCCAAGCCGGCCCAGCTCCGCCTCCACGCTGACGTCGTAGCGATGGCAGTAGTCGGTGACTTTTTTGACCAGCGCGACGTTCTCGGCAAACGGAAGGTGCGAGCCGTCGATCATCGCCGACCGAATGCCGGCCTGAACCTTCTGCGCGATGTCGTCGAACGCCTCGTGATGATCGAGGTGAATGGCCAGCGGCTGGTTCCAGGTTTTCGCCAGATCGCCTGCGATCGCCACCACGTTGCCGATCCCGGCGTAGCTGAATGTTCCCGGCGTGCCGGCGACGATCAGCGGGGAGCGCATTTCAGAGGAGGTTTCGACCACCACCTGCAGCGTTTCGAGATTGTGAATGTTGAATGCCGGAACGGCGTAACCTTCTCGCTGTGCCTTTTGCAGCATCGCTTTGGTTGAGATGACGTACATCTTTCCTCCGAAACCTTTCGTTTTGTTTATGCGAAAGAAGATATAGGGTTTCGGAATGTTTTTATGTGATTCACTTCTTAAAAATGAAAGAAGCGAAAGTGAAAGGAAGTATGCGAAAGAAACGAAAGCAAAAAAAAAGCATGGCCGGAGCCATGCTAAAGGAGGTTTACTTCAGGATCAGGTCACCGGTGCCGGGTTAAACACCGCCAGCTGGTTGTGCAGCCCCCACTGGTCAGAGAAGGTTTTCTTGCGCCCGCTCGCCACGTCGAGAATGAAGTGGAACAGCTTCCAGCCCACGTCCTCAATGCTCTCTTCCCCGGTGGCGATGGTGCCTGCGTTGATGTCCATTAAGTCGTACCAGCTGTTTGCCAGCTCGGTACGGGTCGCCATCTTAATGACCGGCACCGCCATCAGGCCGTAAGGCGTGCCGCGCCCGGTGGTAAACACCTGCACGGTGATCCCCGACGCCACCTGCTGCGTGCCGCACACGAAGTCGCTGGCGGGGGTCGCGGCGTAGATCAGGCCGCGTTTGGTCGGGCGCTGCCCCGGCGAAAGCACTTCGACAATCGCGCTCTGGCCGGATTTGGCAATTGAACCGAGGGCTTTTTCCACCACGTTCGCCAGGCCGCCTTTTTTGTTGCCCGGAGAAGGGTTGGCGCTGCGGTCGGTTTTGCCCATGTCGAGATAGTTATCGTACCAGGCCATCTCCTCCAGCAGGCGTTTGCCCACTTCTTCGTTGACGGCGCGCGGGGTGAGCAGGTGGATAGCGTCACGCACTTCGGTCACTTCCGAGAACATCACCGTGGCGCCGCAGCGCACGAACAGGTCGGACGCATAGCCGACCGCCGGGTTGGCCGTGACGCCGGAGAACGCATCGCTGCCGCCGCACTGCGTTCCGACCACCAGATCGGACGCCGGGCAGGTTTCGCGCTGTCGCTGGTTCAGTTTTTCCAGATGGCGCTCGGCCACCTGGAGAATGTCGTCCACCATCGACTTAAAGCCGACGTGGTGCTCATCCTGCAAACGCACGATGCTGGCGTCGTCCACCGCAATGGCCTGCACGTCTTCGGTGCCCTGCAGCAGGCGTTCCGGCTGGAGCTTTTCACAGCCCAGGCCGATGACCATCACTTCGCCGCCGAAGTTCGGGTTCAGGGCGATGTTGTGGATGGTGCGAATCGGCACCACGGCCGCAGGCGCGTTGATCGCCACGCCGCAGCCGTAAAGGTGGTTCAGGCCGACCACGCCGTCGACGTTCGGGTATTTTGGCAGCAGATCGCGCTCGATGATTTTCACCACGTAATCCACCACGCCCGCCACGCAGTGCACGCTGGTGGTAATGCCGAGCAGGTTTTTGGTGCCCACGCTCCCGTCCGCGTTGCGGTAGCCTTCAAAGGTATAGCCCTCCAGCGGCGGGAGTGGTTCCGGCACGCGGGTTGCCAGCGGCAGGGTGTTCAGCGGCGGAGCCTTCGGCAGCTCGACCAGCGACTCGTCAATCCAGCTGCCCTGCGCAATAGCGCGAACCGCGTAGCCGATGACTTCGCCATAGCGGACGATTTCACCGTGCGCGGGAATATCCACCAGCGCCACTTTATGGCCCTGCGGAATATGCTCAATCAGTTCAAGCCCGTCCGGGAATCGGGTTCCTGCTTTTAAACCGTTGTCGTTAACAATAATCGCCACATTATCTGTGTCGTGGACTTTTATATAGAACGCCGTCGGCGACGCTTGTCGAATTTCAATGTCGGCCATTGTTCAGAATTCTCCAGCAAAGTGTCAGATATTAAATGCAGCCAGTCTGGTGTTTATTTTCTTATTAACGAAATAAAGACGCGGCTTTCGTAAATAAAGAATGTCAGGAGTTTCAGTATAAAAATGTGACGGCGATCACTCTGCGATATCAGAGTAGACGCCTGCTGGCGGGTATTGCCTGATTCTGTGCATCAGCGCCCAGAGCTTTGTGCATATGCTCAAAATATTATTCATTTGCGGCGTGATAATTGAGCGTTAAGCCAATGTGCAGTCACAGGGTGGCGATTATACTGATTCACGATTTCATTGCGTCTGGTTAATTACCTGATATTACCTGCTATCGATAAATAATCAGGAATACTCCTTCTTAAAATAATAAAAATAAAACCAGCGATGTGCCTGAGGAAATAAACATGATACTGGATACCGTTGTAGAATCTAAAAAGGGAATGCCAACCCGATATTTAATTCTGCTGATTATATTTATTGTGACGGCGGTGAACTACGCCGACCGCGCCACGCTGTCGATTGCCGGAACAGAGGTGGCGAAAGAGCTTCAGCTGAGCGCCGTGTCGATGGGCTACATCTTCTCCGCCTTCGGCTGGGCCTACCTGCTGATGCAGATCCCCGGCGGCTGGCTGCTGGATAAGTTCGGTTCGAAAAAGGTCTACTCCTGGAGCCTGTTCTTCTGGTCGCTGTTTACCTTCTTGCAGGGCTTTGTGGATCTCTTCCCGCTGGCGTGGGCTGGTATCTCCATGTTCTTTATGCGCTTTATGCTCGGCTTCTCGGAAGCGCCTTCGTTCCCGGCCAACGCCCGTATCGTCGCGGCCTGGTTCCCGACCAAAGAGCGCGGCACGGCTTCGGCTATTTTTAACTCTGCGCAGTACTTCTCCCTCGCGATTTTCTCGCCGCTGCTCGGCTGGCTGACCTTCGCCTGGGGCTGGGAGCATGTGTTCACCGTCATGGGCGTGATTGGCTTTATCCTGACCGCGATGTGGGTGAAGTTCATCCATAACCCGACCGACCATCCGCGCATGTCCGAGCAGGAGCTGAAGTTCATCTCCGAGGGCGGGGCGGTGGTGGATATGGATCATAAAAAGCCAGGCTCTGACGCCGCGAAAGGCCCTAAGCTCCATTACATCAAACAGTTATTGACCAACCGCATGATGCTGGGCGTATTTTTTGGTCAATACTTTATCAACACCATCACCTGGTTCTTCCTCACCTGGTTCCCGATTTATCTGGTGCAGGAAAAAGGCATGTCGATCCTCAAGGTGGGGCTGGTGGCGTCTATCCCGGCGCTGTGCGGTTTTGCCGGCGGCGTGCTGGGCGGGGTGTTCTCGGACTACCTGATTAAGCAGGGCAGGTCGATCACCCTGGCGCGTAAGCTGCCGATTGTGGTCGGTATGCTGCTGGCCTCCACGATTATTCTGTGCAACTACACCAATAACACCGCGCTGGTAGTGGCCCTGATGGCGCTGGCCTTCTTCGGCAAAGGGTTCGGTGCGCTGGGCTGGCCGGTGATTTCCGACACCGCGCCAAAAGAGATTGTGGGCCTGTGCGGCGGCGTGTTTAACGTCTTTGGTAACGTGGCGTCCATCGTGACTCCGCTGGTAATTGGTTATCTGGTCAGTGAACTGCATTCGTTCAACGCGGCACTGGTATTCGTTGGCTGTTCAGCGTTGATGGCGATGGTCTGCTACCTGTTCGTGGTAGGCGACATCAAACGTATGGAATTGCAGAAATAAGCAAAGGTATAAGCGATGAGTAACGATATCTTCCCGAACAAATTTAAGGCGGCCCTCGCGGCGCACCAGATTCAGATTGGCTGCTGGTCAGCGCTGGCAAGCCCCATCAGCACCGAAGTGCTGGGCCTGGCCGGTTTCGACTGGCTGGTGCTGGACGGCGAACATGCGCCGAACGACATCAGCACCTTTATTCCGCAGCTGATGGCGCTGAAAGGCAGCCACAGCGCGCCGGTGGTGCGCGTGCCGACCAACGAGCCGGTGATTATCAAGCGCCTGCTGGATATCGGTTTCTATAACTTCCTGATCCCGTTTGTGGAAACCGAAGAAGAAGCGGTGCAGGCCGTGGCCTCTACCCGCTATCCGCCGGAAGGCATTCGCGGCGTGTCGGTTTCCCACCGCGCCAACATGTTCGGCACCGTGCCGGACTACTTCGCGCAGTCGAACAAAAACATCACCATCCTGGTGCAGATCGAGAGCCAGCAGGGCGTGGACAACGTTGACGCCATCGCCGCCACCGAGGGTGTCGACGGTATCTTCGTTGGGCCGAGCGATCTGGCCGCCGCTTTTGGGCATCTGGGCAACGCCAGCCACCCTGACGTCCAGCGCGCGATTCAGCATATTTTCGCCCGTGCCAAAGCGCACGGAAAACCGTGCGGCATCCTGGCGCCGGTCGAGGCCGACGCGCGCCGCTATCTGGAGTGGGGCGCCACCTTCGTTGCCGTCGGCAGCGACCTCGGCGTGTTCCGCTCTGCCACGCAAAAGCTGGCTGATTCCTTTAAGAAATAACCACCCCTGAGAGAAAGAGAGACATTATGACGATGAAAGTTGGTTTTATTGGCCTGGGCATCATGGGTAAACCAATGAGTAAAAACCTCATTAAAGCAGGTTACTCGCTGGTGGTTGCAGACCGTAACCCGGAAGCCATTGCCGAGGTGATTGCCGCAGGCGCAGAAACTGCCGCCACGCCAAAGGCGATTGCCGAGCAGTGCGACGTGATCATCACCATGCTGCCAAACTCCCCGCACGTGAAAGAGGTCGCGCTGGGCGAGAACGGCATTATCGAAGGCGCGAAGCCTGGCCTGGTGGTGATTGATATGAGCTCAATCGCCCCGCTGGCGAGCCGCGAAATCAGCGAAGCGCTGAAGGCCAAAGGCGTGGAGATGCTCGATGCCCCGGTGAGCGGCGGCGAGCCAAAAGCCATCGACGGCACCCTGTCCGTGATGGTGGGCGGCGACAAGGCAATCTTCGACAGCTATTACGATCTGCTGAAAGCGATGGCGGGCTCCGTGGTGCATACCGGTGAAATCGGCGCGGGCAACGTCACCAAGCTGGCAAACCAGG
Source organism: Enterobacter soli (assembly GCF_964208575.1). Classification (GTDB taxonomy): domain Bacteria; phylum Pseudomonadota; class Gammaproteobacteria; order Enterobacterales; family Enterobacteriaceae; genus Enterobacter; species Enterobacter soli_A. The sequence continues at coordinate 149,107 of NZ_CAXOFU010000001.1, forward strand.
TAATCGTGGCGCTGAACATTGCCGCAATGTCCGAAGCCCTGACCCTGGCGACCAAGGCGGGCGTTGATCCGGACCTGGTGTATCAGGCGATCCGCGGCGGCCTGGCGGGCAGCACCGTGCTGGACGCGAAAGCGCCGATGGTGATGGATCGTAACTTCAAGCCCGGCTTCCGTATTGACCTGCACATTAAAGATCTGGCGAACGCGCTGGACACCTCTCACGGCGTGGGCGCACAGCTGCCGCTGACCGCGGCGGTGATGGAGATGATGCAGGCGCTGCGCGCCGATGGTCTGGGAACCGCCGACCACAGCGCGATTGCGTGCTACTACGAAAAACTGGCGAAGGTGGAAATCTCTCGCTAATGACGGCGCGCCCGGTCGCGCGACGCGAACCGGGCGCACGGTCCAGGCCGGAATGCAGTAACAGGCTACAACTATGAAAATCGTAATCGCTCCAGACTCTTATAAAGAAAGCCTTTCTGCCTCCGAGGTAGCTCAGGCGATAGAAAAAGGATTTCGGGAAATCTTCCCCGATGCACTTTATGTTTCTGTTCCTGTTGCCGACGGCGGAGAGGGTACGGTCGAAGCGATGATTGCCGCCACCCAGGGCGCGGAGCACCATGCCGTTGTCACCGGGCCGCTGGGTGAAAAGGTCAACGCCTGCTGGGGGATGTCCGGCGATGGCAAAACGGCCTTTATTGAAATGGCGGCGGCGAGCGGTCTGGCGCTGGTGCCACCCGCACAGCGCAATCCTCTGATGACTACCTCCCGCGGCACCGGGGAGCTTATCCTCAGCGCGCTGGACAAGGGCGCGCGCAATATCATCATCGGCATTGGCGGCAGCTCAACCAACGACGGCGGCGCCGGAATGGTGCAGGCGCTGGGCGCGAAGCTCAGCGATGCCAACGGCACGGAGATCGGCTTTGGCGGCGGCAGCCTGATGGCGCTCAACAGCATTGACGTGTCGGGCCTCGATCCGCGTCTGAAAGAGTGCACTATCCGCGTGGCCTGCGACGTGACCAACCCGCTGGTGGGAGAGAAGGGCGCATCGCGCATCTTTGGCCCGCAGAAGGGGGCAAACGAGGGGATGATCCTCGAGCTGGACGCCAACCTTAGCCACTATGCGGACATGATTAAAAAGTCCCTGCGCATCGACGTGAAGAACGTGCCGGGTGCGGGCGCCGCGGGCGGCATGGGCGCGGCGCTGATGGCGTTTCTCGGTGCGGAGCTTAAGAGCGGCATTGAGATTGTCACCCAGGCGCTTAACCTGGAAGAGCATATTCACGACTGTACCTGGGTGGTGACGGGCGAAGGGCGGCTCGACAGCCAGAGCGTCCACGGCAAGGTGCCGGTTGGCGTGGCGAACGTTGCCAAAAAGTACCACAAGCCGGTGATCGGTATCGCCGGGAGCCTGACCAAAGACGTGGGCGTGGTGCATCAGTACGGCATCGACGCGGTCTTCAGCGTGCTCAACAGCATCGGCTCGCTGGAAGAGGCGTTTCGCGGCGCGTTCGACAATATTTACCGCTCGTCGCGCAACATCGCGGCGACGTTGCAGATAGGGATGCGCACCCAAGGGTGACAGCGGGGCCTAAACCCTCTATACTGCGCGCCGAAGCTGACCAGACAGTCGCCGCTTCGTCGTTGTCCTCCTTAGGGGGAGACAGGCGGAGGGGAGGAAAGTCCGGGCTCCATAGGGCAGGGTGCCAGGTAACGCCTGGGGGGGAAACCCACGACCAGTGCAACAGAGAGCAAACCGCCGATGGCCCGCGTAAGCGGGATCAGGTAAGGGTGAAAGGGTGCGGTAAGAGCGCACCGCGCGGCTGGTAACAGTCCGTGGCACGGTAAACTCCACCCGGAGCAAGGCCAAATAGGGGTTCACATGGTACGGCCCGTACTGAACCCGGGTAGGCTGCTTGAGCCAGTGAGCGATTGCTGGCCTAGATGAATGACTGTCCACGACAGAACCCGGCTTATCGGTCAGCTTCAACTTCTTCTAAAACAATACGTTGGTGTGTCTCGGGGTTGACATGAGATACACCAACGGTTGTACTATCCTTCCGATCGCTGATAAATCTCCGTACTATTTCATCCTTAAAACAGAACCTTGATCGTCACGTTTTATCAGCGTCCAGCAGACACGCTCCGGTGAGTCGTTAATCCCTGTCAGATAAGGCAGCATTTGCCCTTGCACGGCAGAGAAATATTTCATTTCCGTACCGGTAAATACTGACCATTCACCGGAGTGAGGACTTAGTTCTCCTGACCAGGCGCTGACATATTCTTTCTCATGGGTAATGTAATCTTTTTCCCGCTCCGGCCAGCTATAGAGTTCCTCTGGCGTTCCCTTAGGAAAAAAACCTTCTGGTGGCACATCCAGATATTCACCTTCCACACGGCGGATTAATGTCCAGCCTGTTTCAACCCAGCGGGATTCGTCCCAGTTATAATCACGTTCACCTGTATTTTTATTCACCCATTCACTGCGTCTGGCTCCCTGCCGTGAAACAACAGGTCTGTTACTGTGCCTATCAGGATAAAGAAGCTGTGCCGGAGCATATTCGATATCCGGCAGGTAAATCCCGGTGACTACAGGTTTTTCTCCTTTTTCCACCCGGATGCTCTTATCCAGTGCATAGCGTGGAATGCGTTTGGGCAGACTTTCAAGTGTGTAATGACTATTTGGACCAAGGTAGGTAAGTTTACCTTCTTGCCATTTCCCACTTACTGTTAGTGTGAGCTTTTTATCCAGATCCGCTGCCAGACTGTCAATTTTCCAGATGCGTTTTTTTTCCTCATCGGTCATCCAGCCATCCCAGAACTCACTGATACCCCGGCGGAAATCACTCATGGTATGACCGATCCTGAATGCTTCCGGGTCGTTATGAGTGCGGAGAATATAAGCATTAATGTACCGGTCACGGGATGGACGTATATTCGGCAACACGCGGCTCCCCCAGACGACATCCCCCTGTTGCCAGGATGGCTCGCTGCGTATACGAACGGGTAACTCTTTCTGCAAACGGGCGTAGGCCGCCTCGTGGGCGTCAATATACCCAATGATGGCATCGCGGGTGGCGGCAAAGTGCTGCGGGGAGCTGAACAGCTCCAGTAGGTAACATTCAAGAGGGTGAAGTATTGCCATGTTATTTTTCCTGTTACTCGTACCAATTGTTTGTCAGTGAGGGGAGACCGGTATACGGCGAAATTGGGTCACTCGGTACATCTTGCTCTCCCCATCCTGTCGCCATTCGCGGGCTGGTAAACTCTTTTTTAAGCTGGGTGGGATCCAGGACAATTTGCACTCCACCGCCCTCCAGAGAATATGCTGGCTCAGTCTTATTAATCTGCGTACCAGCACGCCCTTCCCAGACCTTCAAAGGCTCACCTTTGGGAACGGTGTAGGTGATATATTCACCATTTTCATTCCAGCTTTTCCAGACTGCAAAGTCACGCCGCCAGTCGCTCTTTGACTTCAGCTTCAAAAATTCTTCTTCACGCATCCAGCAGATGTTGTTATCACTCGAGCTGGCATCAACAACCCGGTATAGTTTTGTCCCCGGTGGAATTTCAACCGGATTCATAGTTGCATCAAAAGTGTCATATTTCCCTTTCAAAGCACGATTCATTGAATCATTACTAACATCTGGCCAGCCCTTTTTAATATCATCTTGATAAGATGCTTTTAATTCATCTAGTGCTGGATAGTTATCTTTAGCATCCTTATCAACCCAGCCAGGCTTGTCTCTTTTAAATAACTCAATCTCATCAGTTTCACGATTCATCCCTTTAATGTGGTGAGTATGATAGTTCGAACCCATGAAAGCACGATAGGAATTATCCCCTTCAATGTGTAAACGATTTGCAAGCTGCTCCAGGGCTTCATTCAGCGGTCCCAGGCTTTTTCCAAGCCCATCATTTGCCATTTTTTTAAGATCGGCAAGCTCCTGAAGAATATTATCTATCGGCTGTCGGATGGAATCTGGCCCCCAACTTTTTGCAGTATCCAGAAGGTTTTCCGTAGCTAAAGTGAGTTTATCAAGCTGTTTAATTAACTGTTTGACATTGACTAGCTTCATCGCTGCACGTAGTTCTTTCTCCAGGAACTCGTACGCGTTACTGATTTTCAGAAAATGCATGGTCTGCTGTACAGCCGGAATATCCAAATATTTGTTAAGCTGTGTTATACCATCATTGATACCAGCGGAAATCATATTCTGTAAATTGGCTTTGGAGATACACCAGGAACTTATCCTTCTGAAAACCAATTTTAGACAGCCTTTTGCCAGCGATCCAAGGATCGGGAAGATCCCTATCAGGGTTAATGCCAAGGAAACCCATAGCCAAGTATTATTGCTGTCTTCTTTAATTTTCCTACAGTTGGCAACAAGATCTCGAATATCACAAATTTGATCCACCAAGGGAATCATTGAAATGATAGTACCCGTTACGACTTGTCCCGTAGTTTGGTTATCGTTAAAGTCACCCTGAATGGTCTCCCAAATCCATTGGCCTGCCGCTTCCATTTTGCGGCTGGCACCTGAAAACCATCCATCTGGCGCTGGCTGGTAAAAAGCCAGTGCATTCTGAAGATCCTTGTTCATGTAATCTTCCTTTTTAACCAGAAAATGAATGAAAAACGACCTAATAAGGTCTGATTATTGAGTTTTTTTATGACAATACCTCATGTAACGGGTGAGCAATTTTTTCTCCATCTTATTACTGCTATCAATAATACAGTTATTTTTAATGAGATAAATAAACTGTTGAATAATTATATAACACAAATAGGTTGTAAATGTTGCAATTGAGTCGCTAAATTACACTGTATTGATTCTGATAAATGAACTGCTGAATGTTTATCCTAAGCATACAAGTTTGTTTTTATAGTTTATTTAAAATATTCACTATTTGTAATGAATGCTCTATTTTTCAGAAAAAATTTAGGGCATAACTCTGATTTTGATAGAGTTAACTGGTATAGATCTGTTCGAAGTATGACTACCTGATTTAGCATTTTGCTCTGGTTGATGGCAGGGAGCTGGCTTTCTTTGCCAAGGGAGAGTCATCTGATGGGTCTCAAAATACATCAATTCTCAAATTTGCGACACTAAGCACATTTCACTATTTTCATCTCTAATGCCTGCACGCCTGCGCCATGTATGATCTAAATCACAAAATTTAACGCTATAAAAATGTGATTTTTCAGTGTTGTTAGTTTGTTGCAGATGTTAATGTGGTGATGCCTGATGCTTTCTCGTTTGCTAAAGAGATATTGAATATCAAAACATTTACAACGTGAATATGTGATATGTCTCACCCTTTCCGTCTGGCGTTAAAAAATATTATTGGCTTATTTGATAATTCACAAAAATCGTTTAACGGAATAATGTCGGTTTATTAACCATTAATTGCCTGAAAGATAGTCTTAATTGATATTTTTAATGCGCAGAAAATTGCCTGGGTTATCGCCATAAAATAAAGTTATTACCGCCATTTTTGTTGATCGATATCAGCCAAAAGGCGTTTGGTTATTAATTTAACTTGTTGTATTTGATGTATTTTATTGTGGCTTTGCAGGGTGTGATTAAGGCGTGAAAAGATAAATTGTGAGTAACAGCACATACCCCCTTAAACAATATTGGGTAGAATTCGCCCCGTCATAGGGAAATAAGCGCAGAATATTATGAACACTATTATTCTACCGAAAACACAGCACCTCGTGGTATTTCAGGAAGTCATTAAAAGTGGCTCCATAGGTTCTGCTGCAAGACAACTGGGCCTGACGCAACCCGCCGTCAGCAAAATCATCAGCGATATCGAGTCCTACTTTGGCGTTGAGGTGATGGTGCGCAAAAATACCGGCGTAAAGCTGACCGCCGCCGGTCAGGTGCTGCTCTCCTACGCGGAGTCGATCACCCGCGAGATGAAAAACATGGTGAGCGAAATCAACAGCCTCAGCTTTAGCACCGTCATGGACGTCTCCTTTGGCTACCCGTCGTTGATTGGCTTTACCTTCCTCTCTGAGATGATCAAAAAATTCAAGGAAGTGTTCCCAAAGGCGCGTGTCTCTATGTATGAAGCGCAGCTCTCCTCCTTCCTGCCCGCCATTCGCGATGGTCGGCTGGATTTCGCCATCGGCACGCTGAGCGATGAAATGCTGCTGCAGGATCTGCACGTCGAGCCGCTGTTTGAATCCGAGTTTGTGCTGGTGGCCAGCAAATCACGAACGTGCACCGGCTCGACTACACTGGCATCGCTCACGCACGAGCAGTGGGTGATGCCGCAAACCGATATGGGCTACTACAAAGAACTTCTGACCACCCTGCAAGACAACCACATCAGCATTGAAAACATCGTCCAGACCGATTCCGTCGTTACCATTTATAACCTTGTCCTCAATGCCGATTATTTGACCGTTATTCCCCGCGATATGATTGCCCCGTTCGGCTCTGACCAGTTTATTGTATTGCCGGTGGAGGATGAATTACCGGTGGCGCGTTACGCTGCCGTCTGGTCAAAAAATTACAGTATTAAAAAATCAGCCTCAGTATTAGTGGAGCTGGCGAAACAGTACTCTGCCATGAATAGTAAAAAACGACGATAGTGCATTAACAGCGATTTAAAACACCCGGAGCTTATTTTAAATAAGCTTTGATACCCTGACTTTGCCTGAAGAAACTGAATTATTATAACGAGGATATTATGCACATTACCTACGACCTCCCGGTAACCATCGACGATATTCAGGACGCCAGAAAACGCCTGGCAGGTAAAATATATAAAACCGGCATGCCGCGCTCGAATTATCTCAGCGAACGCTGTAAGGGTGAGATATACCTGAAGTTTGAAAATATGCAGCGCACCGGCTCGTTTAAAATCCGCGGCGCCTTTAATAAATTAGCCTCCCTGACCGATGCCGAAAAACGCAAAGGGGTGGTGGCCTGCTCGGCGGGAAACCACGCGCAGGGCGTGTCGCTCTCCTGCGCCATGCTGGGTATCGACGGCAAAGTGGTGATGCCAATGGGCGCGCCGAAATCCAAAGTGGCGGCAACCCGCGATTACTCGGCGGAAGTGGTGCTGCACGGCGAGAACTTCAACGACACCATCGCCAAAGTGAGCGAAATCGTCGAGATGGAAGGGCGCATTTTTATCCCGCCTTATGACGACGCGAAGGTGATTGCCGGGCAGGGAACCATCGGCCTGGAAATTCTCGAAGATTTATACGACGTGGATAACGTGATTGTGCCTATCGGCGGCGGCGGGTTAATTGCGGGCATCGCCACGGCCATTAAATCCATCAACCCGACCATTAATATTATCGGCGTGCAGTCCGAAAACGTGCACGGCATGGCCGCCTCTTTTTACGCCGATGAAATAATGACCCACCGCGTTACCGGAACGTTGGCCGACGGCTGCGACGTTTCCCGCCCGGGTAATTTAACCTTCGAAATTGTTCGTGAATTAGTCGATGACATTGTGCTGGTCAGCGAAGACGATATTCGCAACAGCATGGTTGCCCTTATTCAGCGCAATAAAGTGGTCACTGAAGGCGCGGGCGCGCTGGCGTGCGCGGCGTTATTAAGCGGCAAGCTCGACAATTATATTCAGGGGCGCAAAACCGTCAGCATTATTTCCGGCGGCAATATCGATCTGTCCCGCGTTTCCCAAATCACCGGCTTCGTTGACGCATAAGAGGAAGACCTATGAGCAACACAGAAAGCATTATCGTCGGCCAGAGCAAAACGTCGACCTGGCGTAAGTCAGATACCACCTGGACGCTCGGGCTGTTTGGCACCGCCATCGGCGCAGGCGTGCTGTTCTTCCCTATTCGCGCAGGCTTCGGGGGCTTAATCCCTATCCTGCTGATGCTGCTTCTCGCCTTCCCGATTGCGTTTTACTGCCACCGGGCGCTGGCGCGGCTGTGCCTGTCCGGGAGCAACGTCTCCGGCAACATCACCGAAACGGTGGAGGAGCACTTCGGCAAAACCGGCGGGGTGGTGATTACGTTCCTCTACTTCTTTGCCATCTGTCCGCTGCTGTGGATTTACGGCGTCACCATTACCAACACCTTTATGACCTTCTGGGAAAACCAGCTCCAGCTTCCGGCGCTGAACCGCGGCTTCGTGGCGCTATTCCTGCTGCTGCTGATGGCCTTCGTGATCTGGTTCGGTAAAGACCTGATGGTGAAGGTGATGAGCTTCCTGGTGTTCCCGTTTATCGCCAGCCTGGTGCTGATCTCGCTATCGCTGATCCCGTACTGGAACTCTGCGGTCATCGACCAGGTTAACCTGAGCGATATCGCCTTTACCGGTCACGACGGCATTCTGGTGACGGTATGGCTGGGGATCTCCATCATGGTCTTCTCCTTCAACTTCTCGCCGATTGTCTCGTCGTTCGTGGTGTCGAAACGCGAAGAGTACGAGCCGGAATTCGGCAAAGCCTTCACCGAGCAGAAATGTTCCAAAATCATCGGTCGCGCCAGCATGCTGATGGTGGCGGTGGTGATGTTCTTCGCCTTTAGCTGCCTGTTCACGCTCTCTCCGCAGAACATGGCGGAAGCCAAAGCGCAGAACATTCCGGTGCTCTCTTACCTGGCAAACCACTTCGCGTCGATGTCGGGAAGCAAATCCACCTTCGCCACGGTGCTGGAATACGGCGCGTCGATTATCGCGCTGGTGGCGATCTTCAAATCCTTCTTCGGCCACTACCTCGGCACGCTGGAAGGGCTGAACGGCCTGATCCTCAAGTTCGGCTATAAGGGCGACAAGAAGAAAGTCTCGGTGGGCAAACTGAACACCATCAGCATGATTTTCATCATGGGCTCCACCTGGGTGGTGGCCTACGCCAACCCGAACATTCTCGACCTTATTGAAGCGATGGGCGCGCCAATTATTGCCTCTCTGCTGTGCCTGCTGCCGATGTACGCCATCCGCAAAACCCCGGCGCTGGCGAAGTACAAAGGCAAGCCGGAGAACATTTTTGTCACCCTGGTCGGGCTGCTGACCATTCTGAACATCGTTTACAAACTGTTTTAACCCAAGGCTCAGGATGAGCGGAGTAACACCATGATTGAGTTTCCGGTTGTACTGGTTATTAACTGCGGATCTTCATCCGTTAAGTTCTCGGTACTCGACGCCGGCACCTGCGATGCCCTGGTCACGGGCATCGCGGACGGCATTAACACTGAAAAGGCCTTTATCGCCGTGAACGGGGGTGAGCCGGTCAGACTGGCTCATCACGACTACGAAGGGGCGCTGGCCGCCATCGCCCTGGAGCTGGAGAAACGCAACCTGATGAGCAGCGTGGCCCTGATCGGCCACCGCATCGCGCACGGCGGCGACCTGTTCAGCGAGTCAACCCCGATCACCGACGAGGTCATCGCCCAGATCCGCCAGGTCTCGCCGCTCGCCCCGCTGCATAACTACGCCAACCTCAGCGGCGTGGAAGCGGCAGAGCGGCTGTTCCCCGGCGTGCAGCAGGTGGCGGTTTTCGACACCAGCTTCCACCAGACCCTGCCGCCATCGGCCTATCTCTACGGGCTGCCGTACCGCTATTTCGAGGAGCTTGGCGTGCGTCGCTATGGTTTTCACGGCACCTCGCACCGCTATGTGTCCGCCCAGGCGCATCAGCTGCTTTCGCTATCTCCCGACGACAGCGGGCTGGTCATTGCGCACCTCGGTAACGGGGCGTCCATCTGCGCGGTGCGTAACGGCAAAAGCGTGGATACCTCCATGGGCATGACGCCGCTGGAAGGGCTGATGATGGGCACCCGCTGCGGCGATGTCGATTTTGGCGCGATGGCGTGGATTGCCCGCCAGACGGGGCAGTCGTTCGACGACCTTGAGCGGGTGGTGAACAAAGAGTCGGGGCTGCTGGGGATCTCCGGGCTGTCTGCCGATCTCCGCACCCTGGAGAAGGCCTGGCACGAGGGGCACGAGCGCGCGACGCTGGCGATCCAGACCTTCGTCCACCGGATTGCGCGGCATATCGCCGGGCACGCCGCGTCGCTGCATCGCCTCGACGGCGTGGTGTTCACCGGCGGCATCGGTGAAAACTCAGCGCTTATCCGCGCCCTTGTTGCGGAACACCTGAAGGTCTTCGGCATCGCGCTGGACGAGCACAAAAACGCCCTGCCGGGCAGCGCGGGCGAGCGCGTGATTTCGACCGACTGCTCCCGCGCGGCCTGCGCGGTGATCCCGACCAACGAAGAAAAAATGATTGCGCTGGACGCCCTCCGTCTTGGGAAGGTAACTCCGGCTGCGGCTTACGCCTGATAGAGCGAGAGTGAAATGAAAGTCACAATGGATACGAACGTTGCCCCCTACAGCGACGCATGGGCCGGGTTTCGCGGTGAAGCGTGGAAAGACAGCATCAACGTGCGCGATTTTATTCAGCATAACTATACCCCTTACGACGGCGATGAAGCTTTCCTCGCGCAGGCGACGCCAGCAACGACGGCGCTGTGGCAGAAGGTGATGGTCGGCATTCGTCAGGAGAATGCCACCCACGCGCCGGTGGATTTCGACACCAACGTTGCCACCACCATTACCGCCCACGGGCCGGGGTATATCGACGAAGAGCTGGAAACGATCGTCGGGTTGCAAACCGATAAACCGCTCAAGCGCGCGCTGCATCCCTACGGCGGGATCAACATGATCCGCAGCTCGTTCGAGGCCTACGGCCGCGAGATGGATCCGCAGTTTGAGTACCTGTTCACCGACCTGCGCAAAACCCACAACCAGGGCGTGTTCGACGTCTACTCTCCGGAGATGATGCGCTGCCGTAAATCCGGCGTGCTGACCGGCCTGCCGGACGGCTACGGGCGCGGGCGCATCATCGGCGACTACCGCCGCGTGGCGCTGTACGGCATCAGCTATCTGGTGCGCGAGCGCGAGCTGCAGTTTGCCGATCTGCAGGGCAGGCTGGAGCGCGGCGAGGATCTGGAGGCGACGATCCGCCTGCGCGAAGAGCTGGCCGAGCATAAACGCGCGCTGCTGCAAATCCAGCAGATGGCGGCGAACTACGGCTTTGATATTTCACGGCCGGCGATCACCGCCCGGGAAGCGGTGCAGTGGCTCTACTTTGCCTATCTGGCGGCGGTGAAATCGCAAAACGGCGGGGCGATGTCCCTGGGGCGCACGGCGACGTTCCTCGACATTTATCTTGAGCGCGACATGCAGGCCGGACGTCTGAACGAGGTGCAGGCGCAGGAGCTGATCGACCACTTCATCATGAAGATCCGCATGGTGCGCTTCCTGCGCACGCCGGAGTTCGACACGCTCTTCTCCGGCGATCCTATCTGGGCCACGGAAGTGATCGGCGGGATGGGGCTGGATGGCCGCACGCTGGTGACGAAGAACAGCTTCCGCTATCTGCATACCCTGCACACCATGGGGCCCGCGCCGGAGCCGAACCTGACGATCCTCTGGTCAGATCAACTGCCGATCGCCTTCAAAAAATACGCCGCGCAGGTGTCGATCGTGACCTCCTCGCTGCAGTACGAGAACGACGATCTGATGCGCGCCGACTTCAACAGCGACGACTACGCCATTGCCTGCTGCGTCAGCCCGATGGTGATCGGCAAGCAGATGCAGTTCTTTGGCGCGCGCGCCAACCTGGCGAAAACGCTGCTGTACGCGATCAACGGCGGCGTGGATGAGAAGCTGAAAATCCAGGTCGGGCCAAAAGCCGAGCCGCTGCTGGACGACGTGCTGAAGTACGACACCGTGATGGCGAGCCTCGATCACTTTATGGACTGGCTGGCGGTGCAGTACATCAGCGCGCTGAATCTCATCCACTATATGCACGATAAATACAGCTACGAAGCCTCGCTGATGGCGCTGCACGACCGGGACGTATACCGCACGATGGCCTGCGGCATTGCCGGGCTGTCGGTGGCGGCAGATTCCCTGTCGGCCATTAAGTACGCCACCGTGAAGCCGGTGCGCGACCACAACGGGCTGGCGGTCGATTTTGTGATTGAAGGGGAGTACCCGCAGTATGGCAACAACGACGACCGCGTGGACAGCATTGCCTGTGACCTGGTTGAGCGCTTTATGAAGAAAATTCAGGCGCTGCCGACCTACCGCAACGCGGTGCCCACCCAGTCGATCCTCACGATCACGTCCAACGTGGTGTACGGCGAGAAGACCGGGAACACGCCGGACGGACGCCGGGGCGGTACGCCGTTCGCACCGGGCGCAAACCCGATGCACGGGCGCGACAGGAAAGGGGCGGTGGCGTCGTTAACCTCGGTTGCCAAGCTGCCGTTCACCTACGCGAAGGACGGGATTTCCTACACCTTCTCCATCGTGCCGCAGGCGCTGGGCAAAGATGAAAGCGTGCGCAAAACCAACCTCGTGGGGCTGCTGGACGGCTACTTCCACCATGAGGCGTCCATCGAGGGCGGCCAGCATCTGAACGTCAACGTCATGAACCGGGAGATGCTGCTCGACGCCATCGCGCATCCTGAGAACTATCCGAACCTGACGATCCGCGTGTCGGGCTATGCGGTGCGCTTTAATGCGCTGACGCGGGAGCAGCAGCAGGACGTCATTTCGCGCACCTTCACGCAGGCGATGTAGTAAAAGCGAGCCGTAACGCCCCCTCGGAGAAGGGGGCTTTTTTTTGCCCGCTGAACCTACAAAATTGTTTATATAATTATTCACACATATTCATCCGCTCTTGAAAAACAATGCTCCTGCTTTTCCCTATAACAAAATGTAAGGACAGTAAGATGATGAAAATGACCCGTATTGCTTTGGCTGCCGCGTCGCTGGCGGTGTGCAGTTTTGCCGCCCAGGCGGCAAACGTTGAGGCTGCACCTTCTCCTTCTCAGGATCCGCTGGTACAGCACCTGAAGCTCAGCAGCGATCAGGTGAAGAAGATCGAGGATCTGCACCAGAAGCTGGAAGACAACGTCAGCACGATCCCGATGACCGGGGTGAAGGATGGCGCGCTGATTGAGATGTTCCAGGACAATAAATGGAACGAAAGCACGGTGAAAAGCCAGCTCGCGGCGTTTAGCAAAATTGAGGAACAGGCGCGTTACTACCGCGTGAAATACTACTTCGATGTGAGTCAGGTGCTGACGCCGGAACAGCGTAAGCAGATTAAGACGGACATGGCCAACGCGCTGGCCAACTGATGTTACGCCCGCGCGGGTGCGCGGGCATTTCATTACACCGGTAAATCAATCAACAACGCACGCAGCGGCGTGTCGGCAACCAGCGTGATATTCGCTTCATCGCGAATAAATGCCCCGTCACCGCAGGTCAACGCCTCTTTCTCTTCCGAGTGCGTCACCGCATGTACCGTACCGTGAATCGACTGCAGATAGGCGCGCGGGCCGTGAAGCTGGAAGCTCGCCTGCTCACCTTTTTTCAGCTCGATATGGTGCAGCCACACCTGCTGGCGCAGCTGCAGGCTGCCGTTACTGCCGTCGGGGGTGGCAATCAGCTGCTGCTTTTCGCCCGTTAAATCAACCTTTTGCACCAGCGGATTTTCCCGCTCCGGGCAGGCATCCAGCCACAGCTGCATACGGGTCAGCGTCTTATCTTTGCTGAGGTTATGCTCGCTGTAGCTCATGCCGGGCTGCGTTGAAATCAACAACGCTTCGCCAGCCTTCGCCTGGACATGATTGCCCTCGCTGTCGCGGTATTCTGCCTCGCCTTCCAGGATCAGGTTCAAAATATCGACTTTCGGATACGCACGCGGCTGGAAGGACGCCCCCGGGGCGAGCACTTCCTGGTTTAACACGCGCAATGAAGCGTAACCGAGGAGTTTTGGGTCAAAGTAGTGTCCAAAGGAGAAGGTGTAGCGGGCCTGCAGCCAACCGAAATCGGCTTGTCCGCACTGTTTAGCTGTTCTTGTCGTAATCATAAACTTGACCTCTCTTTACACTAAAACAATGGTAAAGGTATGGACGCTTCATTGTTAGCCAGATATTCTGCCGGGTATGTTCAAATTTCCTGAATGAGAACGAGATGGCTAAAGAGAGAGCATTGACGCTTGAGGCGCTTCGCGTCATGGACGCGATTGACAGGCGTGGCAGCTTTGCCGCTGCGGCAGATGAACTGGGGCGCGTTCCGTCTGCGCTCAGCTATACCATGCAGAAGCTTGAGGAAGAGCTGGACGTGGTGTTATTCGATCGTTCCGGTCATAGAACAAAATTCACCAACGTTGGCCGAATGCTGCTGGAGCGCGGCCGCGTGCTGCTGGAAGCCGCCGATAAATTAACCACCGATGCCGAAGCGCTGGCGCGCGGTTGGGAAACACACCTGACGCTGGTGACCGAAGCGCTGGTGCCAACCCAGGCGCTGTTCCCGCTGGTGGACAGGCTGGCGGAAAAAGCTAACACGCAGCTTTCCATTATTACCGAAGTGCTGGCGGGGGCGTGGGAACGTCTGGAAACGGGCAGGGCGGATATCGTGATTGCGCCGGACATGCACTTCCGTTCGTCGTCTGAAATCAACTCCCGCAAGCTCTACAGCGTGATGAACGTTTACGTGGCTGCGCCGGATCACCCGATCCACCAGGAGCCGGAGCCGCTGTCCGAAGTCACGCGCGTGAAGTACCGCGGCGTGGCGGTGGCGGATACCGCCCGCGAGCGCCCGGTGCTAACGGTACAGCTGCTGGACAAACAGCCGCGCCTGACGGTGACGTCGCTGGAAGATAAGCGCCAGGCGCTGCTGGCGGGTCTTGGCATGGCGACCATGCCCTATCCGTTCGTGGAAAAAGATATCGCCGAAGGGCGCCTGCGGGTGGTCAGCCCGGAGTACACCAGCGAGGTGGATATCATCATGGCGTGGCGGCGCGACAGCATGGGCGAGGCAAAGTCGTGGTGCCTGCGCGAAATACCCAAGCTCTTTGCCCACTACAATAAATAAAGAAGCAGGCCCGGTAAGCGTACCGGGCTTTTTTTATGCGTTGCGCTTAGGGTCCGGGCCAAAGCGGTTGTCGCCCGGCGTCCCGTCACTGCACATAAAGACCAGAAGTACCAGCGAGCCGACAAGCGGGATAAGACCCAGCAAAAGCCACCATGCTGAACGTTCAGTGTCGTGTAATCGACGGAATGTTACCGCCACGGTGGGGAGCATCACCAGCAGGCTATAAATCGTAAAAAGGATCCCACCTGCAAATTCCCCCAGACCTAACATTAAATCAGCAAATATAAACACGATGCTGATGATGGAGCTCACCAGAGTGAACATCCAATACTCTTTGCGGCGGGCACGGCCAGCGAACACAACGTAGTTGCGCAATACCTCAAAATACCAGTTCATTTTTCCTTGCCTTAATAATCAGTCAGTCACTTGTTCCTAAGTGAGCGCCGCAAGGATAGAGGGAAAGAGTGCACTAAAAAAAGGGTTTTAAAGGACGTGCGGGCTATTTGACCGGAATCGGACATCGCTGCTCGGGGCAGGTGTGCAGCGGGTAGGCCCGGTAAGCGTAAGCGCCACCGGGCTTATGTTTATGCGTTGCGCTTAGGATCCGGCCCAAAGCGGTTATCGCCCGGCGTCCCGTTCTGACAGTTAAAGATCAGGATCACGATCCAGCCGACAATCGGGATCAACAGCAGCAGCAGCCACCAGGCTGAACGATCGGTGTCGTGCAGGCGGCGGAACTGTACGGCCCAGGAAGGCAGCATAATGAAGATGCCGTAAATCGTCGTGAGAACGCCTTCTCCTCCGGCACGTTCCCAGCCAAGAATTTTGTCCACAATACTCAACACCAGAGCCAGGATGAAGTTCACCAGAACGAACATCCAGTACTCTTTGCGGCGGGCACGTCCGCCGAATCCGATGTAGTTGCGCAGTACGTTTAAATACCAGTCCATTTTCCTTGCCTCAATTATCAGTCAATCACTTGTTTTTTAAGCGATCGAGATAAGGATAGATGGAGTTGGAGAAATAAAAAAGGGCATCAATGGATGCCCTGAATATTTATCTGAATCGCTCGTCGCGGCCGTGCGGCTCATCCAGATCCTGCCACGGGCCAATGGAGATAATGCCCGTCGGGTTGATGGTTTTATGGCTGCGGTAATAGTGGGTGCGGATATGGTCAAAATCGACCGTTTCCGCAATGCCCGGCATCTGATAGATATCGCGCAGGAAGCCGTACAGGTTCAGGTAATCGCTGATGCGGTGCTTGTCGCACTTGAAGTGGGTGACGTACACCGGATCGAAACGCACCAGCGTCGTCCACAGGCGAATATCCGCTTCCGTCAGGCGATCGCCCGTCAGGTAGCGGTGCTGGCCGAGGATCTGCTCCAGACGTTCCAGGGATTCAAACACCTTCCCGACCGCTTCGTCATAGGCTTCCTGGCTGGTGGCGAAACCGGCTTTGTAGACGCCGTTATTCACGTTGTCATAGATCCAGCTGTTCAGCTCATCAATCTTGTCGCGCAGCTCTACCGGGTAATAATCGCCGGCGCGCGCGCCGTGGGCGTCAAACGCTGTGTTGAACATACGGATGATCTCCGCAGATTCATTGCTGACGATGGTCTGGTTTTTCTTGTCCCACAGAACGGGCACGGTCACGCGCCCGGTGTAGTGCGGGTCGGCGCGCAGATAGAGCTGATACAGGAACTCATGATGATAAAGATCGTCGCCGGTGGCGGCGGGGAAATCGCTGTCGAACGTCCAGCCATTTTCCAGCATCAGGGGGTTAACCACCGAAACAGGCAGCAGCGACTCCAGGCCTTTGAGCTTACGCATAATCAGCGTGCGGTGCGCCCACGGGCAGGCGAGTGAAACATAGAGATGATAACGATCCTTCTCGGCGGCGAAACCGCCTTCGCCGCCAGGGCCCGGCGCGCCGTCGGCGGTCAGCCAGTTGCGGAAGGCCGAAACAGAGCGCTTGAAGCGGCCTCCGGTGGATTTTGTGTCATACCAGACATCCTGCCAGACGCCGTCTACGAGTTGTCCCATCTTTTCCTCCTCCGTCAGATAGCAAAAGCGAGGAGATATCTCCTCGCTTTTTTACATCAGTATAGCGTGCTTACCACTTCTTATTCAGAACGCGGTCGATGCTGTATGCGCCAGGACCGGTGATAGCCAACAGCAGGAAACCGCCGGCAATGGTCAGGTTTTTCATGAACATCAGGGAGTTCACGCCTTCCGCAAAGTTGCTGTGGAAGATGAACGCCGTCAGCAGCGTAAAGCCTGCGGTGAACAGCGCGGTAGTACGGGTCAGGAAGCCGAACAGCACTGCCAGACCGCCGCCGAACTCAAGCAGAATGGTCAGCGGCAGCAGGAACCCCGGCACGCCCATGGCTTCCATATATTGCTGTGTACCCGCATATCCGGTGATTTTGCCCCAACCTGCGGTGATAAACAGAATTGGCATCAGAATGCGCGCTACCAGTACACCAACATCTTCTAATTTTTTCATTTTACTCTCCAGGAAACCACACGGGCGGCTGATCTTTATTTGTCTGTAAATTCGGATACATATCGCGAACTTGCTTTCGATGGAGAGAATCATAAACGTGACGAATGGCAAATGTTAGCAAGGAAAACTGTCAATCTTTATCAAAGATATTGAGTAATAGAAGCAGGTAGGGAGGGCATCTTATGTTCGCACATTGTCATCCCTTCGCCCTTTTTGGGGGGAGGGTGAGGGGAACAAAAACAAAAAACGGTAACCAGGGTTACCGTTTTGCATTTATCACCGCAGCTGCTGCTGGCGCAGCGTGGCTTTGAACAGACGCCAGGCGCTCCAGGCGCCGAACCCGCGGCGTGCCCAGCGAACGAGCTTGCTCGGATGGCGAACGCCCCACACA
The DNA here is from genome assembly GCF_964208575.1 of Enterobacter soli. Classification (GTDB taxonomy): domain Bacteria; phylum Pseudomonadota; class Gammaproteobacteria; order Enterobacterales; family Enterobacteriaceae; genus Enterobacter; species Enterobacter soli_A. Next base: position 166,894 of record NZ_CAXOFU010000001.1, read on the forward strand.
GCCATTACGCTACTGCCCACCAGCGCCCATGAACGCAGGCTCAGAAAGGTATTCCAGCCTCTGTCGAATGAACGCGTTGACTCAACCCAGTCACGGCGGCAGGCGGACAGATCCAGACGTTCCTGCTGGATCTGGCTCAGCAGGCGCGCTTTGCGCTTAATGAGTTCGGCTTTGCTGCTCACGGCTTGTCATCCTCCAGCAGAGAGCGGTCGTTGGCCAGTTCCTGGCGCGTGTGGCGCAGGAAGGTGGATTGACGCGCTTTGCGTAGCGTCCACAGCCCACCAATCAGCGCGCCCAACAGCAGCACAACGGTGGTGGCGATCATTGCGTTAAGACGATACTGAGGATCGATAGCCCAGATGATTAACACCATCAGGCTCATCAGCCCGAACGCCGCGAAGAGCATGGTAAGCCCGAGCATCAGCAGCATCTGGAAGAGATTGGCTTTCTCCTCTTCCAGTTCAACGACCGCAAGGCGGACGCGCGTTTCGGCGATGCTGACCAGCGTAGTCAAAATACGCTGGCCAATGCCGAGGACGTTATTAGCAGGCCCTTGTGCGTGGCGAGGATCTTCCATAATCAACGACGCGTAAGCAGAACACCCAGCACCACGCCCACGGCGGCACCGATACCGACGCCCGTCCACGGGTTATCGCGAACATATTCGTCTGCACGGGCTGCGGCTTCACGCGTTTGTTTCGCCAGCGCATCGCCGGTTTCACCCAGGCGGTAACGGCTCTCTTTCAGCGCTTTCTCGGCTTTGCTGCGCAGCTTGCTGACTTCTTCTTTTGATTTATCAGCAGAAGTATTCAGCACTTCTTCCAGGGTATCCGCCAGGGATTTCAACTCAGCGCGCAGGTTTTCTGACGTAGTATCTTTTGACATGATTCTCTCCTGTGAGACTTCCGTTAACTCAATAATCGCGTGATTCCAGCGCCTTCAGTTCTTCTTGCGCTTCCTTTAACTTCTTCTCGCGTTTGGCAATTTTTTCCGCATCTCCTTTCTCTTTTGCTTCCTGCAGGTCTTGACGGCGTTCAGCTATCTCGTCCTTTTGTTCCGCAATTTTCTTCTTGTGGTCGGCGCGCAGTTCGGCGTCCGAACAGTTAGCTTTCACTTCGCTCAGCGCTTTTTTCAGACCGTTGATGCGGTGCTGATTGTTATGCTTTTCGGCATAGCTGATTTCGCGCTGAATATCGTTCTCCTTCTCCTGACACAGAGAAGTAGCAAAAGAAGCGGAGCTTAAAGATAAAAGGGCCAGAGCCAGAGCGATGCGGTATTTCATTATTGGAACCTTCCATTGTTACAGCACGTCCGGAGGAGTGTGCTGATGTCCAAAGTTATGCGGAGAACATATGTCTGATCCTCCGCGTACTTAATAATAGTAAGTAAACGGGGTATTCACCAAAGTGAGTGAAAAGATTCGGATTCCTGGAAGTTATCCGAATCGGTGCGATGTATCGCGCAGAAGTGACAACCAGGCCGCAGGCTGACTGTCGTCTTCCTGCTGAGCGATGATGTATCCGCGCGGCAGAGTTCTGTCGAGCACGGCTTTGGCTGCAGCACTTTGCGCGCTTGAGTCAAATTTTATCAGTAAAACATCATCTTGTGGGGTAATGCTTTTAAAACGAATGCCGTTTGCGTCCAGGTGATGCCAGATGGAGAAGCCGTCAGGCACGCTGGCACCCTGATTCACAGAGCGGATTGCCAGCGTCGATTCCTGGTGCTGAAGCGCATTCCATACCAGAAGCATGGCGCTGAACATAACCAGCACAACCAATGCGTAGGAAAAACGCCGCAGGGAAGACGGTGAGATTTCCATCGTTAACCCTTGGCCCCGTATTTTTTCTTCCACAGGACAAACAGCGACCCTACCAGGCCAAACACCAGCAGAACGACCGGCAGCAGCATCAGGCAGGACATCAGCTGGTCTTCATATTTCATAAAGACCGGGGTTTTGCCGAGCGCATAGCCCAGGGTCGTCAGGATCAGAACCCACAGCAGGCCGCTCATCCAGTTAAAGAACTGGAAGCGAGCGCTGCTCAGCCCGGAAAGCCCGGCGATGGTCGGCAGCAGAGTACGCACGAACGCGATAAAGCGGCCAATCAGCAGCGCAGACAGCCCGTGCTTGTGGAACAGGTGATGCGCGCGCTGGTGATAGTGCGCCGGAAGATGTGAAAGCCAGTTTTGCACGATGCGCGTATTGCCAAGCCATCGCCCCTGGATATAGCTCACCCAGCAGCCAAGGCTGGCGGCGATGGTGAGTAACAAGACGGTCTGCGGGAAGGCCATGGCCCCTTTAGCGCAAAGCACACCAACCAGAACCAGCAGGCTGTCGCCAGGCAAGAAAGCGGCAGGCAGTAATCCGTTTTCAAGAAACAGGATCATAAATAAAACGAAATAGAGCATACCAATCATGGATGGATTGGCCAGCGTTTCGAAGTCCTGAGCCCATAAGGCATGCAGTAGTTGGGTCAAAAGTTCCATTCAGTGTTCCTGGAAATCGGTTAACGTCACGCCTGTTATCCGGGAAAAACAGCACGGCGACAGTTTTATAATTTCATTATGGTCGCTCGCGGACACGTTGTGGTGGCCAGAACTGTTCCCTGTTAAATGGCTGGTTGGCAAGCACTAACTTACAAAAAAGCAAAGTGAATCCAATTGTAACAAAGCCCAAGGTTCTGCGTCATAGAATTTGCATGGGGCGGAATGATTTTGGCTTAAGGACTGGAGGGGAGCGAGAGGATTTACACAGGCTGACACTATATATGTTTTGCTTACCCACTCGTGCCGGAAGGCGCAGCGGCGCGCCTGCCAGCAGAAAGGGAAACTATTTTGCGAGACTGGATGCGGTATCGAGATGAACGACGGGATTATCCGCAAAAAGATAGCGGTCGGCGTTGAATTCGAAGTCGTCGCTGGTTTCGTTGAACAGCATCTGCTTGGTGTTTTCAAGGTGCTGCCACATCGCCAGTTTGGCGGCGTGCGGATCTTTGCGAATCAGCGCTTTAAGAATCTGGTCATGATCGTCACACCAGTTGTCCACGGTGCGAGAATCGATGTGATCGTGCAGTTTTTTCCAGTACGGGTTATGAACGCGCTGAGTCCACATTTTTTCAACGATTGCCGCCAGCGCAGTATTCTGGGTCGCGAGCGCAACCTGAACGTGGAACTGCAAATCCCACTCTGAATCGCGGAAACATTTTTCCTTACGCGCATTCTCCTGGATTTCCATCAGCTTCATGATGTCCTGCTTGGTCACCTGGGTAGCGGCGAATTCGGCAATGTTGCTTTCAATAAGCTGACGAGCCTGGAGCAGTTCGAACGGGCCGTAGCTGGCGAATTCGAGGCTTTCGTCCGGCGCCGGGGAGTGTTTTGCCTGGCTGGAAATCACGTGGATGCCGGAACCTTTGCGAACCTCAACGTAGCCTTCCACTTCCAGCATGATGATGGCTTCGCGCACCACGGTGCGGCTGACGCTTTTTTCATCTGCGATGAAGCGCTCGGCGGGAAGTTTGTCACCGACAAGATAGACACCCTGCTCGATGCGATCTTTCAGCTCGGCAGCAAGTTGCTGATATAAACGGCGTGATTCGGTGATTTCCATATGCGCTCCAGGCAGGGTACGACGGAATATTTGTTATACCACTTTTGCGAGCCAGTCTCCAGATTTCGCCATCAAAAAAGCCGCCCGGAGGCGGCTTCTGAGGTCAACAGATTGACGCTAACTTTGGGTCGCCGGTCCCCCAAGGGACTCTTTCTGTAGCTCATCTGCGGACTTGCTTTTCAGCACCGTCCAGATAACCACCGCACCCAGCAGGTCGAAGATAGCCAGTACCGCGAACAGCGGACTGAAGCCGATGGTGTCCGCCAGCGCACCCACGACCAGGGCGAACATGGTACTTGCGGTCCAGGCGGCCATACCGGTCAGGCCGTTGGCGGTTGCCACTTCGTTACGACCGAAGACGTCAGAAGAGAGGGTAATCAGCGCGCCAGACAGGGACTGGTGAGCAAAACCACCGATGCACAGCAGGGCGATTGCCACGTAAGGGCTGGTGAACAGGCCGATCATGCCCGGGCCAATCATCAGCAGCGCGCCCATGGTTACTACCATTTTACGGGAAACAATCAGGTTCACGCCGAACCAGCGCTGGAACAGCGGTGGCAGGTAGCCGCCGACGATACAGCCGAGGTCAGCGAACAGCATTGGCATCCAGGCGAACATGGCGATCTCTTTCAGGTTAAAGCCGTAGACTTTAAACATGAACAGCGGGATCCAGGCGTTGAACGTCCCCCAGGCCGGTTCTGCCAGGAAGCGCGGCAGGGCGATACCCCAGAACTGACGGGTGCCCAGGATCTGCCAGACGCTCATTTTCTTGCCGTTGTCGGTCTGGTGCTGAGATTCCTGACCACCAATGATGTAGTCACGCTCTTCGTCAGACAGTTTTTTCTGATCGCGCGGGTGTTTGTAGAAAATCAGCCACGCCATTGCCCACGCAAAGCTCAGCACGCCGGAGATGATGAACGCCATCTGCCAGCTGTGCATCACGATAGCCCACACCACCAGCGGCGGCGCAATCATCGCACCAATAGAGGAACCCACGTTGAAGTAACCGACGGCGATTGAACGCTCTTTCGCCGGGAACCACTCGGAGCTGGCTTTCAGACCCGCAGGGATCATCGCCGCTTCTGCTGCACCAACGGCACCGCGCGCCAGCGCCAGGCCGCCCCAGCTGCCTGCCAGCGCGGTGGCGCCGCAGAAGACTGCCCAGGCGACGGCGAAGAAGGCATAACCGATTTTGGTGCCAAGGATATCAAGGACATAACCAGCAACAGGCTGCATTATGGTGTAAGCCGCGGAATAGGCAGCAATGATGTAGGAGTATTGCTGTGTGGAGATGTGTAATTCTTCCATCAGCGTTGGAGCCGCTGCTGCCACGGTGTTACGTGTCAGGTAGCCCAGCACGGTGCCCAGCGTCACCAGTGCAATCATGTACCAACGTAACCCTTTAATTTTACGCATGTAAAACCTCATCGTTATGTTATTTCCGCACCGGGGTGCGGCAACATCTCAACCGTTTCCGGGAGCTGTTCTGTAACGGGAGGGGCGTAACCGGGAGAATGTCCCGGAACGGCCCGAACCTTGCCATAAGTAATCGTGCATAAGTCGGTATCCGTACCGTTAAATCCGATGTTTTCCACCGGGAATGCATTCCGTCGGCTTAGTGTTTGCGACGGCGAAAAGATAACTTGTCATACAACTTTAAAAGGTGAGTGACATCACAAATGTGTGATTCTTTGTAGGGACATTATCAACGGCAGGGGAAGCCAGTACTGGCGCGGCCTGGACGAGGGTTTACTCCTTTGAGGATAATTTATTTGTCGGTGTTTATTGATCTAACTCACGAAAAAAACTTCGGCCTCTGGAAATTGGTGTGATAACTTTGCAGCATCTGAACATAAGCTTTCCGACGCTCTCGTTAAGAGGAAGACGATAATGACGCCGTTTATGACCGAAGATTTTCTGTTAGATACCGAATTTGCCCGCCGCCTGTACCACGACTACGCAAAAGACCAGCCAATTTTCGACTACCACTGCCACTTACCGCCGCAGCAGGTTGCCGAAAATTACCGTTTCAAAAACCTGTATGACATCTGGCTGAAGGGTGACCACTATAAATGGCGCGCGATGCGCACCAACGGCGTGGCCGAGCGCCTGTGCACCGGCGATGCGTCTGACCGCGAGAAGTTTGACGCCTGGGCGGCAACCGTGCCGCACACCATCGGCAACCCGTTATACCACTGGACGCACCTCGAACTGCGCCGTCCGTTCGGGATCACCGGTAAGCTGCTTTCTCCTTCTACCGCGGATGAAATCTGGAACCAGTGCAACGAGCTGCTGGCCCAGGAGCAGTTCTCTGCGCGCGGCATCATGAAGCAGATGAACGTGAAGATGGTTGGCACCACCGACGACCCAATTGATTCGCTCGAGCACCACGCGGTAGTCGCTAAAGACACCTCGTTTGACATCAAAGTGCTGCCAAGCTGGCGCCCGGATAAAGCGTTCAACATTGAGCAGGCCACCTTCAACGACTATATGACCAAGCTGGCGGAAGTGTCTGATACCGACATTCGTCGTTTCGCCGATCTGCAAACCGCGCTGACCAAACGTCTGGATCACTTCGCGGCGCACGGCTGTAAAGTCTCTGACCACGCGCTGGACGTGGTGCTGTTCGCGGAATCTAACGAAGCCGAGCTGGACAGCATTCTGGCGCGTCGCCTCTCCGGCGAATCTCTCAGTGAACACGAAGTCGCCCAGTTCAAAACGGCGGTGCTGGTGTTCCTGGGGGCGGAATACGCCCGTCGCGGATGGGTACAGCAGTACCACATCGGTGCGCTGCGCAATAACAACCAGCGTCAGTTCAAGCTGCTGGGCGCGGACGTCGGCTTCGACTCCATCAACGATCGCCCGCTGGCGGAAGAGCTGTCCAAACTGCTGAGCAAGCAGAACGAACAAAACCTGCTGCCTAAAACCATCCTGTACTGCCTGAACCCGCGCGATAACGAAGTGCTCGGCACCATGATCGGCAACTTCCAGGGCGAAGGGATGCCGGGCAAGATGCAGTTCGGCTCCGGCTGGTGGTTCAACGATCAGAAAGACGGCATGGAGCGTCAGATGACGCAGCTGGCGCAGCTGGGCCTGTTAAGCCGCTTTGTAGGGATGCTGACCGACAGCCGCAGCTTCTTGTCCTATACCCGCCACGAATACTTCCGCCGCATTCTGTGCCAGATGATCGGCCGCTGGGTGCAGGCAGGTGAAGCGCCGGCAGATATTCAGCTGCTGGGCGAAATGGTGAGAAACATCTGCTTTAACAATGCGCGCGATTACTTCGCCATTGAACTGAACTAAGCCCGTTAGAGGTTGATATGCAATACATCAAAATCCATTCGCTGGATAACGTTGCCGTCGCGCTGGCCGATCTGACCGAAGGCGCAGCGGTGACCGTGGAGAACCAGACCGTCACGCTGCGTCAGGCGATTGCACGCGGGCATAAGTTTGCCGTGTCCCCTATCGCCAAAGGGGAAAACGTTGTTAAGTACGGTTTGCCTATCGGTCATGCGCTGGTGGATATTGCGCCGGGTGAACACATTCATTCCCACAATACCCGCACCAATCTGAGCGATCTGGACGAGTATAGCTATCAACCTGATTTCCAGGCCGAAGCAGGGCAGGCGGCGGATCGTGAGGTTCAGATCTACCGCCGCGCCAACGGCGACGTGGGGATCCGCAACGAGCTTTGGATCCTCCCGACCGTCGGCTGCGTAAACGGCATCGCGCGTCAGATCCAGACGCGTTTCCTGAAGGAAACCAACGACGCCGAAGGCACCGACGGCGTGCATCTGTTCAGCCACACCTACGGCTGTTCTCAGCTGGGTGATGACCACATCAATACCCGCACCATGCTGCAAAACATGGTGCGCCACCCGAACGCGGGCGCGGTGCTGGTGATTGGCCTGGGCTGCGAAAACAACCAGGTGGACGCCTTCCGCGAAACGCTGGGCGAGTTCGATCCTGACCGCGTGCATTTTATGGTGTGTCAGCATCAGGACGACGAGGTGGAAGCCGGTCTTAAGCAGCTTCACCAGCTGTATGAGGTGATGCGCCACGACAAACGCGAGCCGGGCAAGCTGAGCGAGCTGAAGTTTGGTCTGGAGTGCGGCGGGTCGGACGGCCTTTCCGGTATTACCGCGAACCCGATGCTGGGGCGCTTCTCGGACTACATGATTGCTAACGGCGGCACCACCGTGCTGACCGAAGTGCCGGAAATGTTCGGCGCTGAACGTATTCTGATGAGCCACTGCCGCGACGAAGCGACGTTCGAGAAGACCGTCACCATGGTGAACGACTTCAAGCAGTACTTCATCGCCCATAACCAGCCGATCTACGAGAACCCCTCGCCGGGCAACAAGGCGGGCGGGATCACCACGCTGGAAGAAAAATCCCTCGGATGCACCCAGAAAGCAGGAGCCAGCCAGGTGGTGGACGTTCTGCGCTACGGCGAACGCCTGAAAACCCACGGCCTGAACCTGCTGAGCGCCCCGGGTAACGACGCGGTGGCCACCAGCGCGCTGGCCGGCGCGGGCTGCCACATGGTGCTGTTCAGCACCGGACGCGGTACGCCTTACGGCGGCTTTGTGCCGACGGTGAAAATTGCCACCAACAGCGAGCTGGCGGCGAAGAAAAAGCACTGGATCGACTTCGACGCGGGCCAGCTTATCCACGGTAAAGCGATGCCGCAGCTGCTGACCGAATTTGTCGATACCATTGTGGAATTCGCCAACGGCAAGCCGACCTGTAACGAGAAAAACGACTTCCGCGAGCTGGCGATTTTCAAAAGCGGCGTCACGCTGTAGGTCTTAATGCTTTAAATCCGAAACGGCGTTTCATACAATGAAGCGCCGTTTCTTTTTGCCTGAACACAGGACACCTTCATGACCGCGTATTGGCTGGCCCAGGGCGTTGGCGTCATCGCCTTTCTGATTGGCATTACCACCTTCATCAACCGCGACGAGCGGAAGTTCAAAATCCAGCTCTCCGTCTACAGCGCCGTCATCGGCGTGCATTTTTTTCTGATGGGCGCGTTTCCCGCGGGCGCCAGCGCGATGCTCAATACCGTGCGCACGCTGATCACCCTCAAAACCCGCAGCCTGTGGGTGATGGCGATCTTTATCGTGTTGACCGGGGGGATTGGGCTGGCGAAGTTTCACCATCCGATTGAGCTGCTGCCGGTGATCGGCACCATCGTCAGTACCTGGGCGCTGTTTCGCAGCAAAGGCCTGACCATGCGCTGCATTATCTGGTGCTCAACCTGCTGCTGGGTGATCCATAACTTCTGGCTGGGGTCGATTGGCGGGACGCTGATTGAAGGCAGTTTTCTGATAATGAACGGGCTGAACATCATTCGCTTCTGGCGCATGCAGCGGCGCGGTATCGATCCGTTCAAAGTGGAAAAACAGGTGCAGGAAGAGAGCCCCACCGTCCGCTGACGGAAGGGCTTGCGGCATTAGCTGCGCAGGGCGTTCTTCGCTAAGCGCGCGTCTTCGGCCTGGCACACCGCGGCGGTAAACATCACGTCGGTGGAGGAGTTGATCGCGGTTTCGCAGGAGTCCTGCAGCACGCCGATGATGAAGCCGACGGCCACCACCTGCATGGCGATTTCGTTCGGGATGCCGAACATGTTACAGGCCAGCGGGATCAGCAGCAGAGAGCCGCCCGCCACGCCGGACGCGCCGCAGGCGCAGAGCGCCGCAACTACGCTTAACAGCAGCGCGGTGGGCAGATCCACCGGAATGCCCAGCGTATGCACCGCCGCCAGGGTCAGCACCGTAATGGTGATCGCCGCGCCGGCCATGTTGACGGTCGCGCCCAGCGGAATCGATACGGAATAGGTATCGCGATCCAGATTCAGCTTTTCACACAGCGACATATTCACCGGAATATTCGCCGCCGAGCTGCGGGTAAAGAACGCGGTCACGCCGCTTTCACGCAGGCACAGCATCACCAGCGGATACGGGTTACGGCGGGTTTGCAGGAACACCAGCAGCGGGTTAATCACCAGCGCGACCACCGCCATACAGCCAATCAGCACCAGCAGCAGCTGGGCGTAGCCCCACAGCGCGCCGAACCCGGTGGTTGCCAGCGTGGAGGCCACCAGGCCGAAGATACCCAACGGTGCAAAACGGATCACCAGCGTCACGATAAAGGTCACGGCGTTGGAGAAATCAGTGATCAGGTTTTTGGTGGTGTCGTTGCTGTGGCGCAGGGCAAAGCCCAGGCCCACCGCCCACACCAGAATGCCGATGTAGTTGGCGTTAATCAGCGCGTGGATCGGGTTAGCGACAATGCTCATCAGCAGGCCGTGCATCACTTCAACGATGCCCGCCGGCGGGGTGATATCGGTCGCGCCCGTGGTCAGCTGCAGCGTTGACGGGAAAATGAAGCTCACCACCACCGCGGTCAGCGCGGCGGAGAAGGTGCCGAGCAGGTACATCCACAGGATAGGGCGAATATTGGTTTTTTGCCCCTGCTGATGGTTGGCGATGGAGGCCATGACCAGCGTCAGCACCAGAACCGGCGCAACCGCTTTAAGCGCGCCGACAAACAGCGTGCCGAGCAGCCCGGTGGCCTCTGCAGCAGGTTTTGAGATAAGCGCGAGCGCAACGCCCAGCACCAGGCCTACCAGTATTTGCTTAACGAGGCTGCCGCGCGTAAGACGCGCCAGCAGACCAGAAGATTGCATGGTCATGAGTGTTCCTTAAGTGAAATTGCGTTCCATCCCGGATGTGCTCTTAGTCACATTTATTTCCGGATGTAAGTAAATGTTTGCCTGGATGAGTATAGGGAAAGTGCGGGCGGAAGAAAGCGTAAAATGCTGGATTTTACGTGTTGCATCATATTTTTTAACTGTAAATTCACAAAATCACTTTTCGCCCTCTCCCGGCGGGAGAGGGCATCAGGTCACTCAGAACGGCACTAAACCTGCTGCTTCTTATCGTGCTGGCGGTTAACCCAGGTGTTGATAATCAGCGTCACGATCAGAATGCCAAACACCACGCCGAGCGAAATGGCGATCGGGATATGGTAGAAATCGACAATCAGCATCTTGATACCGATAAACACCAGAATCACCGACAGGCCGTACTTCAGCATCGAGAAGCGCTCTGCCGCGCCCGCCAGCAGGAAGTACATCGCACGCAGGCCCAGGATGGCGAACAGGTTGGAGGTCAACACGATGAACGGATCGGTTGTCACCGCGAAAATCGCCGGGATGCTGTCCACCGCGAAGATGACGTCGCTCAGCTCAACCAGAATCAGCACCAGCAGCAGCGGCGTGGCGAACAGCAGGCCATTCTTACGCACGAAGAAGTGCTCGGTTTCGATTTTGTCGGTCATGCGCAGGTGGCCGCGGATCCACTTCACCAAAGGGCGATCGCCAATCGCGGAGCCGTCTTCTTTTGCAAGCGCCATCTTGATCCCGGTGAACAGCAGGAACGCGCCGAAGACGTACAGCAGCCATTCGAACTGGGTAATCAGCCAGCTGCCGGCGAAGATCATGATGGTACGCAGGATAATCGCCCCCAGCACGCCGTACACCAGCACCCTGCGCTGCAGCGAAGCAGGCACGGCGAAGTAGCTGAACAGCATCAGCCAGACGAAGACGTTATCGACCGCAAGGGCTTTTTCAATCAGATAGCCGGTAAGGAAGGCGAGCGCCTGAGGATCGGCCACCGCACGGCCTTCGGTTGAGGCCAGATACCACCAGAAGGCGGCGCAGAAGAGTAAAGAGAGGGTAACCCACACCAGCGACCAGGCGGCGGCCTGCTTCATGGACATGCCATGCGCGCCGCGGCGCCCCTGCAAAAAGAGGTCGATCGCCAGCATGATGAGCACGACAACCGCGAATCCGCCCCACAACATTGGAGTGCCGACAGAATGCATACTATTTTCCTTACGCGTAAAAAACAAAAACGGCTATGGTCAGAAGACGATAGCCGTTACGCTTTTTATGCATAGACCTCGCCTTCCGGCAAGGTCTCACTTACAACCAAACGCTGCTGGTTGCCCGGCGACCGGATGCGGGATTAAACGCATCGTAATGACGATCCACCGGCAAGGAAGTTACTCCCCTTTGCGGGTAACAAAATATGTCAGGCCATTGGATTCGTCAATGGTTCGCACAAATTCATTACACAGCTTTACGCGATAGCTTCCGCGTTCACGCCGTCTGCCGGGAACACCACGCCGGTCTGACGGCGGATCTCCGTTTGCAGCTTCGCCGTGGTGCGGCTTACCGCCAGCCCAGGGTGATTCACCTCATTGTCTTCAACCAGACGCGCAAAAACCTCTGCCTCATAGAGCATAGTGTTTATATGCTGAGGCTGCGTCAGCTCCTGCGCCTTACCGCCGCGCGGCACAAAGCTCAGCTTCTGGCACTCCGAAATCTTCTCGATTACCAGCGAGCCGGCTTCACCCTGAATCTCGCTCGGCAGCACCGAATCGCTGACTTTGGAGTGTTGCAGCGTGACGCTGAAATCGCCGTAGTCCAGCACCACCAGGCCGTGCGCGTCCACGCCGCTGTCCAGCAGGCTGGCGGTCGCCGTCACGCCGTGCGGCTCGCCCCACAGCGCCACCGCTGAGGCCAGACAGTAAAAGCCGATGTCCATAATCGAGCCGTTAGAGAACTCAGGATTGAAGGTGTTCGGGTTTTCGCCGTCCAGATAGCGCTGATAGCGCGACGAGTACTGGCAATAGTTAATGAACGCCTTACGCACCTTGCCGATCTTCGGCAGGGACTGCTGCAACAGCAGGAAGTTGGGCAGGCTGGCGGTTTTGAAGGCTTCGAACAGCACCACCTGGTTTTCACGCGCCAGCGCAATGGCGGCTTCCACTTCCTGAACGTTCGAGGCCAGCGGCTTCTCGCAAATCACGTGCTTTTTGTGGCTGAGGAACAGTTTGGTTTGCGGGAAGTGCAGGGAGTTCGGGCTGGCAATATAAACCGCGTCAATGTCTTCGCTTTGCGCCATCGCGTCGAGCGAGGTAAAGAGATGCTCAACCAGATAGTCATTCGCAAAGGTCTGCGCCTGTTCAAGGCTGCGGGAATAGACCGCGGTGAGCTTAAATTTGCCGGTTTCGTGGGCGGCGTCGACGAACTGGCGGGTGATCCAGTTCGTTCCAATGACTGCGAAACGTATCATAAACGTTTACGTACTCCGTAGCTGGGAACCTTTAGCCACTGTAGCACGTGATTGTTGCAAAACCAGTGCGCTATTCCGCATCCCCGTCATTATTCAGACTGCCGCTGCGTTGGCTTTCCTCGCTCACCCCAGTCACTTACTGATGTAAGCTCCTGGGGATTCACTGCGTCGCCGCCTTGCGGCAACCTGAATACTTTAGGGGAGACTATTTAACGATAAATGCGTAAGCCACAGGCGGGTATCAAACTCCAGCTGGTGGTACTGCGGCTCCATGTGGCAGCACAGGGAGTAGAACGCCTTGTCGTGCTCTTTCTCTTTCAGGTGCGCGAGTTCGTGTACCACGATCATCCGTAGAAACGCTTCTGGCGCATTTCGGAACACGGTCGCCACGCGGATTTCCGCTTTGGCTTTCAGCTTGCCGCCCTGCACGCGGGAAATCGCGGTATGCAGGCCAAGGGCGTTCTTCAGTACGTGGATCTTATTGTCGTACATGACCTTATTGATCGGCGGGGCGCTCTTCAGATACCGGCTTTTCAGATCCTGCGTATACTGCCAGAGGGCTTTGTCTGTCGCGAAATCGTGGGTGCCGGGATAGCGTTTTTCCAGCACCGCGCCGAGCTTCTGCTCGGCAATCAGGCTGCGAACCTGAGAAAGTAAATGCTCCGGGTAGCCCTGGAGATAAGTAAGTTGGTTCATCAAAAGCCCATAAGTTGGTGCATCAAAAGCCCAAAGCAATGTGAAAACGGGTATACTCACGCACCCTTTTCAGGGATACGCCAAATTTTACCATTCAGGAGGGCCGATGAGCCACTTAGACAACGGTTTCCGTTCACTCAACCTTAAACGTTTCCCGGAAACGGACGACGTAAACCCGCTTCAGGCGTGGGAAGCGGCGGATGAATATCTGCTGCAACAGTTGGATGACGCTGAAATCCGCGGCCCGGTGCTGATCCTGAATGACGCCTTCGGCGCGCTTGGCTGCGCCCTGGCGGAACACACCCCGTACAGCATCGGCGACTCCTACCTGAGCGAGCTGGCGACGCGTGAAAACCTGCGCCATAACGATCTCGAAGAGTCGAGCGTGAAGTTCCTCGACAGCACCGCGGACTACCCGCAGGCGCCGGGCGTGGTGCTGATCAAAGTGCCAAAAACCATGGCGCTGCTGGAACAGCAGCTGCGCGCGCTGCGCAAGGTGGTGACGCCAGAAACCCGCATTATCGCGGGAGCGAAGGCGCGCGATATTCACACTTCGACGCTGGAACTGTTCGAGAAAGTGCTCGGCCCAACCACCACCACGCTGGCGTGGAAAAAGGCGCGCCTGATTAACTGCACCTTCAGCGCACCTGAGCTGGCCGACGCGCCGGAAACCCTGAGCTGGAAGCTGGAAGGCACCGACTGGACTATCCACAACCACGCGAACGTGTTCTCCCGCACCGGGCTGGACATTGGCGCACGCTTCTTCATTGAGCATCTGCCGGAAAATCTGGAAGGCGAGATCGTTGACCTGGGCTGCGGTAACGGCGTGATTGGCCTGACGCTGCTGGCGAAGAACCCGGAAGCCAATGTGGTGTTTAGCGATGAGTCGCCGATGGCGGTGGCATCAAGCCGCATGAACGTTGAGCTGAACATGCCGGACGCGCTGGACCGCTGCGAGTTTATGATCAACAACGCGCTGTCGGGCGTCGAGCCGTTCCGCTTCAACGCCGTGTTCTGCAACCCGCCGTTCCACCAGAAGCACGCCCTGACGGATAACGTCGCCTGGGAGATGTTCCACCACGCGCGCCGCTGCCTGAAAATCAACGGCGAGCTGTACATCGTGGCGAACCGCCACCTGGACTATTTCCACAAGCTGAAGAAGATCTTCGGTAACTGCGTCACCGTTGCGACCAACAACAAGTTCGTGGTGCTGAAAGCGGTGAAGCTGGGGCGTCGTCGTTAACTGCGGCCTGATGCCCTCACCCCGGCCCTCTCCCACGGGGAGAGGGAGCAAACACTAAAAACGGCAACTGGGTTGCCGTTTTGCTTTTACCCTGGCCACCGGGTAAGAAATCAAATCTCTAATGCCAGTGCCGTTCCCTGCGCAATTGCCCGCCGGGCATCAAGCTCCATCGCCACGTCGCACCCGCCAATCAAATGCACCGTTTTACCCGCTTCGCGCAGCGGCTCCGCAAGATCGCGCTTCGGCTCCTGCCCGGCACATAAAATAACGTGATCCACCGCCAGCAGCTGCGGCTCGCCGCCGATCGTGACGTGTAACCCTTCGTCGTCGATCTTGTCGTAGCTCACCGCCGGGATCATCTTCACCCCGCGGGAGAGCAGGGTGGCGCGGTGGATCCAGCCGGTGGTTTTGCCCAGGCCTTCGCCCGGCTTGCTGGCCTTGCGCTGGAGCATCACGATCTGGCGCGGGCTTTTCGGTAGCTGCGGGCCCTCCGGGCGCAGGCCGCCGGACTGGCTAAGGCTGGTGTCGATTCCCCATTCCACGCAAAACTCGGCGATGTTCTGGCTGGTGGCCTCGCCCGGCTGGCTTAAGTACATCGCCGTATCAAAGCCGATCCCGCCGCAGCCGACGATCGCTACCTTCTCGCCGACCGAGACTTTGTCGCGCAGCACGTCGAGATAGCTCAATACCTTCGGATGATCGATACCCGCGATCGCCGGGACGCGCGGAGCGATCCCGCTGGCCAGGATCACCTCGTCGAAACCGATTAGATCCGCCGCGCTAACAAACTGGTTAAGCCGCAGATCGACCCCGGTTAGCTCGATCGTTCGGCGGTAGTAGCGCAGGGTTTCGTAGAACTCTTCTTTGCCGGGGATCTGTTTGGCGATATTAAACTGCCCACCGATCTCCGCCGCGGCGTCGAACAGCGTCACGCTGTGCCCGCGCGCGGCGGCGTTGACGGCGAACGCCAGCCCGGCCGGGCCCGCGCCGACCACCGCCAGCCGCTTTTTGTGCGTCGCCGGAACGATCGGCATTTTGGTTTCGTGGCAGGCGCGCGGGTTGACCAGGCACGAGGTCACTTTGCCCACGAAGATCTGGTCCAGACACGCCTGGTTGCAGCCGATGCAGGTGTTGATCTCATCCGCGCGGCCGCTCTGCGCTTTAGACAGCAGCTCGGCGTCGGCGAGGAACGGACGCGCCATCGACACCATATCCGCATCGCCGCGGCTCAGCAGATCGTCCGCCACCTGCGGATCGTTAATGCGGTTGGTGGTGACCAGCGGAATGGCGACTTTGCCCTTCAGCTTGCGCGTCACCCAGCTAAACGCCCCGCGCGGCACCGGGGTGGCGATGGTCGGAATGCGCGCCTCGTGCCAGCCGATGCCGGTATTGATGATGGTCGCGCCCGCCGCTTCGATGGCCTGCGCCAGCTGCACGGTTTCGTCGAAGGTGCCACCGCCCTCCACCAGATCGAGCATCGACAGGCGGAAGACGATAATAAAGTCAGCGCCCGCCCGCTCGCGCACGGCGCGGACGACCTCCACGGCAAAGCGCATGCGCCGCGCGTAATCCCCGCCCCATTCGTCGTCGCGCTGGTTGGTGCGGGCGGCGAGAAATTCGTTGATCAGATAGCCTTCGGAGCCCATCACCTCCACGCCGTCGTATCCCGCTTCCCGCGCCAGCGCCGCACAGCGGGCGAAGTCGTCGATCAGGGTGAGGATCTCGTCGTGGCTCAGGGCGTGGGGTTTGAAGCGGTTGATCGGCGCCTGGATGGCGGAGGGGGCAACCAGATTCGGCTGGTAGCTATAGCGCCCGGTATGCAGAATTTGCAGGGCGATTTTGCCGCCCTCTTTGTGCACCGCGTCGGTCACCACGCGATGGTGCGCCAGCTGCGCCGCATCGTTCAGCACCGCGCCGCCTTCCATGCCCACGCCGGAGGGGGAAGGGGCCACACCGCCGGTGACGATCAGCGCCACGCCGTGACGCGCGCGTTCGGCATAAAAGGCCGCCAGACGCTCGGCACCGTCCGGATGCTCTTCCAGCCCGGTGTGCATCGAGCCCATCAACACGCGGTTTTTGAGCGTTGTGAACCCCAGATCGAGGGGGGCGAATAACGACGGGTAGCGGCTCATAGTCTCTTCCAATGTAAAATTATTGTTATGTGGTCGGATGAGTTACTAATTTAGCCAGCGCGAGATAAAAGGGAAAAGGGGAATGCGGTGATTGTGATGGGATTCAAATATTGGTGCGGCCTGATGCCCTCACCCTAACCCTCTCCCACGGGGAGAGGGGATTAAACCTCCCTCTCCCTTAGGGAGAGGGGCGGGGTGAGGGGGAACGCACCAGCCCCGGCGCCTGCCACATCGACGTTGTCAGCCCGCTGTCCACCAGCCCAAGCTGGTCGGCGTACACCGCCTGCCATTTGTGCATCATGCCGTCGTACAGCTCCCGGTGCGCCGGATTCGGCGTGAACTCCCGGCTCCACTTCACCAGCTTCTCGCCCGTCGAGGCCATATCCGTATACAGCCCGGCACCCGTTCCGGCGGCGATGGCGCAGCCGAGCGCGGTGGCCTCTTTCACTTCCGGGACGCGCACCGGCAGCCCGGTGACGTCGCTTAAAATCTGGCTCCACAGCGCGCCTTTCGCGCCGCCGCCCGCGAAGACCAGGCTATCGAAGGTCACGCCGGAAAAGCGCGAGATCTGCGCCAGATTGCAGGCCGAGACAATCGCGGCGTTCTCCTCCAGCGCGCGGAACAGCGTGGCTTTGTTGCACTTTTCCGGGTCGATGGAGAGGTTAATGAACGACGGCGCGGCGTGATACCACTGGCTGAAGTGCATCGCGTCGGAAAAAATCGGCATCACCCCGTGAGAGCCTGGCGGCACGCGGCCTGCCATCTCTTCGAGCAGCGAGTAGGTGTCCATCCCCATCCGCCCGGCAATCAGCTTTTCCTCCGCGCAGAAGGCGTCGCGGAACCAGCGCATCGTCAGCCCGGTAAAGAAGCTGATGGACTCCGCCTGGGCCATGCCGGGGATAACGTGAGGGTTCACGCGGATGTTCATGTCAGGGTCGGTACGCACCTGCGGCAGGTTCACCACCTGCTGCCAGAAGGTGCCGCCGAGTACCGCCGTCTGCGCCGGGCGTACCACGCCCAGCCCCAGGCAGCCAAGCTGCACGTCGCCGCCACCCATCACCACGGGCGTGCCTTCCCGCAGGCCGCTCTGCGCCGCCGCCGCAGGGGTCACGGCGCCCAGTACGGTGCCGGTCTCTTTCACCGGGGAGAGAATATCGGCGCGCAGTCCGGCCATATCCAGCAGGGCCGGACGCCAGTCGCGGCTGAAGAGATCGAGCATTCCGGTGGTGCCCGCGTTGGACGGGTCAACCGCCAGCTCGCCGGAGAGCTTTGCCGCCAGCCAGTCGCTGATCATGGTGATGGTGGCGGCCTTGCGGTAAATGTCCGGGCGATGGTGCGCTAGCCACAGCAGGCGCGGCATGGCGCTCAGCGCCAGCGTCTGCCCGGAAACGTCGTAAACTTCGGATTCAAAACGGTAGTCGTGGATCTCTTTGAGCTCCGCCACCTCGCGGCTGGCGCGGGCGTCGACGTTGGCGCAGGCCCAGATGGCCTCGCCGTTGCGGTCGTACAGCACAATGCCCTCGCGCATGGAGCAGCAGGCGACGGACTGAATATCCGCCGCGCCCAGGTGCGCCCGCTCTAACGCCTCATGAATGCACTGGCAGGCCAGCCGCCAGTTGGTGTCGAGGTCGAACTCCATCGATCCCGGCACGTTCTCCACGCTCAGGTGCCGCCACTCGGCCTGGCCGACGGCAATCTGGTTGCCCTGCAAATCGAAAATCACGGCGCGAACGCTGCCTGTCCCTGCATCTAACGCTAAAAGGTAACTCATGAGCCTGCCTCACTGTTAGCGCAGGGTGGCCCCTCAACTCGCCAGAGCCAGCACCGCGCGGGCTGTATTCTCTTCCGTCACCAGGCCATTGATACGGCGACCTTTGAGTGCGGCGTAAATCGCATCGGCTTTCTCTTCTCCTCCGGCGACGCCAACGATGGTGGGCAGCTGCGCCAGCTCATCGAGGGTGACGCCCAGTAATTCTTTGTGGATCTCAAGTTCGTCCACGCACTCCCCGTCGGCGTTGAGGAAGTAGCCAAGAATGTCGCCGACCGCGCCTTTGCGGGCGTACATAAGCTGTTCACCCTCGCTGATGTAGCCGGAGCGCAGAATGGTGGCGTCCCGGCGCTGGTTCACCGCGCCAATCCCCACCACGGCAACGTCGGCGGCGGTGGCGGCGAGGATCACGTCCCGCACGCTGGTTTCCCGCTTTAAGATCCCGGCCACTTCGGCTGACGACACGCGAAGCGGGGCGGGGATCATGCTGACGCTGCAGGCGGCATCCAGCTGGCCAATGCCGGTCATATAGGGCCCCACGCCGCCGGACAGCGTCACCAGGCGGATCTGCTGGGAGCTGATAAATCCGCTTAAGTGCTGCAGGCTGCTCATGGTGGTTTCACCAAATCCCACCGCCAGCAGCTGTCCCGGCTCCAGGACGCCCATCAGCGACTGCGCCGCGCCAATTCCTAACCTGACGTTCATCGGCGGGGTATTCAGCGCGGGCAAAACCCGCACCAGCTTCAGCCCGAAGCGCTGCTGGAGCGCGGTTTCCAGCGCCAGACACCCTTCGTAGCGGGAGTTGATCTGTACGCGGATCACCCCGGACTGACGCCCCTTTTCCAGCAGGCGCGAAATCTTCAGGCGGGGCAGGCCCAGCCGCTCGCCGATGTCGTTCTGGGTCAGCCCGTCGTGGTAGTAACACCAGGCGACGCGCGCCACCAGTTCCTCTTCTGCCAGTGCAAGCCCTGCAAACCGGCCCTCTTCAGCAATGCGTTTCTCGCCCATTTTTTGAACTCTTATAAAAATTTAGATCATATGTTCGTGCTGGCGCGAAGGGAAAATGTGAGCCACGCGACAAAACGGATCTTTTAGATTGTTTCAGGTTTATTCGGATCTTAATCCATAAAACTGTGATCCCTGCACGGTTGTAAATATAGTTCACCGTCTACGCTTTTGAACATTATTAATTTCAAAAATCATTTGTTCAACCGCGGAGCGATGATGTCCCCACTTCTTGAAGCACGTGATATACGCATGCAGTTCTCTGGCGTGCCGGTGTTAAAAGGCATTGATTTCACGCTGCTTGCGGGCCAGGTCCATGCGCTGATGGGCGGTAACGGCGCGGGGAAATCGACGCTGATGAAAATCATCGCGGGCGTCGAAACGCCGGACGGCGGTGAACTTTCCGTCTGCGGGCAGCCTTTTGCGCGGCTGAGTCCCGCTCAGGCGCACGGGCTCGGCATCTATCTGGTGCCCCAGGAGCCAATGCTGTTTCCGAACCTGACGGTGCGGGAAAACATCCTCTTCCGCCTGCCGCGTGAAAAAGAGCTTGAGAAACGGCTGGGGGAAAAGCTTCAGCAGCTCCAGTGCCAGCTCAGTCTGGATGCCGCCGCCAGCACCCTGGAAGTGGCGGATCAGCAGATGGTGGAGATCCTGCGCGGCCTCATGCGCAACGCGACGATCCTCATTCTTGATGAACCCACGGCGTCGCTCACGCCGGGGGAAACCGAGCGGCTGTTTCGCCAGATCCGCGCCCTGCAGGCGCTCGGCGTGGGGATCGTGTTTATCTCCCATAAATTGCCGGAGATCCGCCAGCTTGCCAGCCACGTGTCGGTGATGCGCGACGGGGCGGTAGTGCTCAGCGGCGAAACGGCGCGGTACGACGACGGCGCGCTGATTGCCGCCATGACGCCGGTCGGGCGCGATGCCGATCTTAGCGATACGCAAAAGCTGTGGCTGGCGCTGCCGGGCAACCGCCGGACGCAGGCGCAGGACTTCCCGGTGCTGCGCGTGGAGTCGCTCACCGGGGAAGGGTTTATCGATCTCAGTCTTGAGATCTACGCCGGGGAGATCGTCGGCCTGGCCGGGCTGGTGGGATCCGGGCGTACCGAGTTCGCCGAAACTCTCTACGGCCTGCGCCCGTCGCGGGCGGGGCGCGTCTGGCTGGAGAATCAGGACATCAGCGACGAGGCGACGGCTTCCCGGCTGAACAAAGGGCTGGTTTACCTCCCGGAAGATCGGCAGGTTTCCGGCCTGTTCCTCGATGCGCCCGTGCGCTGGAACACGGTGGCGCTGAACGAGCCGTCAATCTGGCAGCAACCCGGGCGGGAGTCGGCGGTGGTGGAGCGCTATCACCGGGCGCTGGGGATCAAGCTTAACGGCGCGGATCAACCCGTGCGCACGCTCTCCGGCGGGAACCAGCAAAAGGTGCTGCTGGCACGCTGCCTGGAGGCCAACCCGCTGCTGCTGATCGTCGATGAACCCACGCGCGGGGTGGACGTTTCGGCGCGGGCGGACATCTATCAGCTGATCAAAAGCGTGGCGGCGCAAAACGTGGCGGTGCTGATGATCTCAAGCGATCTCGACGAATTCCCCGGCCTCGCCGACCGCGTGCTGGTGATGCATCAGGGGATGCTCAGCGGCGAGCTGCCGCGCCACGCCGTCAGCCTCGACAAAATGATGTCGCTGGCCTTCGGAGGACAATCATGAAGACGTTACTGAAAAACCGCGAGCTGAGCGCGCTGCTGGCGATCCTGGCGTTGTTTGCTGTGCTGGTGGCGCTGAACCCGGCCTATTTCAGCCTGCAGACCCTGGGGATGATCTTCGCCAGCTCGCAGATCCTGATCCTGCTGGCGCTGGGGGCGGCGATGGTGATGCTGACCCGCAACATTGATGTTTCCGTGGGCTCCACGGTGGGGCTGTGCGCGATTGCCGTTGGCGTGGCGCTTAACGGCGGCTACAGCCTGCCGGTGTCGATGCTCTTTGCGCTGCTTATCGGCGCGCTGGCGGGGGCGTTCAACGGTTTTCTGGTGGTGGGGCTGCGCATTCCGGCGATTGTCGCCACTCTCGGCACGCTGGGGCTATACCGCGGCGGAATGCTGCTCTGGACGGGCGGCAAATGGATCGAGGGGCTGCCGCCGAGCCTTAAATCCCTTTCCGAGCCCGTCGCGCTCGGCGTTTCACCCGTCGGATTCGGCGTGCTGGCGTTAGCCGCCGCGGGGGCGTGGATCTTCTCGCGCACCGTCTTTGGCCGCGATTTCTACGCCGTGGGGGATAACCTCGCCGCCGCGCGGCAGCTCGGCGTGGCGGTCAACCGCACCCGAATCGTCGCCTTCACCCTCAACGGGATGCTGGCGGCCTGCGCCGGGATCGTATTTGCCTCGCAGATTGGCTTTGTGCCGAACCAGACCGGCAGCGGGCTGGAGATGAAAGCCATCGCCGCCTGCGTGCTCGGCGGCATCTCCCTGCTGGGCGGCACCGGGACGCTGGTCGGCGCGTTTCTCGGGGCCTTCTTCCTGACGCAAATCGACACCGTGCTGGTGCTGTTCAAGCTCCCGGCGTGGTGGAACGACTTTATCGCCGGGCTGGTGCTGCTGGGCGTGCTGGTGCTCGACGGACGCCTGCGCCAGGCGCTGGCGCGCCACCAGCGGGCGCTGAAGTACAGCCGCTTCCAGCCGGGCAACAGAGGGGGAAAGCACGTCACCCCGTTTCCGAAACGCAAAAAAGAGGTGGCGTAAATGAAGCTTAACTGGGAAAGCGCGTTGCTGATTTTACTGGTGCTCGAGATCCTGCTCTTTGGCGCCATTAATCCGCGAATGCTCGACATCAACATGCTGCTGTTCAGCACCAGCGATTTTATCTGCATCGGCATTGTGGCGCTGCCGCTGACGCTGGTGATTATCAGCGGCGGGATCGACATTTCCCTCGGCTCAACCATCGGCCTGTGCGCCATCGCGCTGGGGGTGATGATGCAGGCCGGGTGGCCGATGGCCGTCGCCATTCCGCTGACGCTGCTGCTCGGCCTGCTCTGCGGGCTGGTGAACGCCGCGCTGATTCACTACACCGGCATCAGCCCGCTGGTGATCACGCTCGGCACGCTCTACCTCTACGGCGGCGGGGCGCTGCTGCTCTCCGGCATGGCCGGGGCGACGGGCTACGAGGGCATCGGCGGCTTCCCGGACAGCTTTACCGCCTTCGCCAACCTCACCCTGCTGGGGCTGCCCGTGCCGCTGGTGCTGTTCGCCGTCATTACGCTGTTCTTCTGGCTGATTACCCACCGCGGGCGGTTCGGGCGGCACCTGTTTTTGATTGGGCAAAACCCGCGCGCGGCGCGCTATGCGGCGCTGTCGGTCAACGGAATGCCCTATGTCCTGTACGGCCTGGTGGGCGTGGCCTCGGCGATTGCCGCGCTGGTGATGGTTTCGTATTTCGGCTCGGCGCGGTCGGATTTGGGGCGCGATTTGCTGATGCCCGCGCTCACCGCCGCCGTGCTCGGCGGGGCGAATATCTATGGCGGTTCAGGTTCGGTTGTGGGTACGGCACTGGCAGCGCTGCTGGTGGGGTATCTGCAGCAGGGTTTACAGATGGTCGGCATCCCCAACCAGGTGTCGAGCGCGCTGTCAGGGGCGCTGTTGGTTGCGGTGGTGATGGGACGTTCGCTGAGTCTGCACCGTGAATGGGTGCGTAATTTCCTCCTCAAAACTACCCGGAGCGTAAGATGAAAACAAAACTGATAGTCCTGGCGATGGCGCTCAGCGTTGCCTCCGCGCAGGCGGCAGACCGCATTGCCTTTATCCCGAAGCTGGTGGGCGTGGGCTTCTTCACCAGCGGCGGCAACGGGGCAAAAGAGGCGGGCAAAGCCCTCGGCGCGGACGTGACCTACGACGGCCCGACCGAGCCGAGCGTCTCCGGCCAGGTGCAGCTCGTCAACAACTTCGTCAACCAGGGCTATAACGCCATTATTGTCTCCGCCGTGTCGCCGGACGGCCTCTGCCCGGCGCTGAAGCGCGCGATGCAGCGCGGCGTGAAGGTGCTGACCTGGGATTCCGACACTAAGCCGGAGTGCCGCAGCATTTACATCAATCAGGGCACGCCGCAGCAGCTCGGCGGCCTGCTGGTGGACATGGCCTCGCAGCAGGTGACCAAACCCAACGCCAAAGTGGCATTCTTCTACTCCAGCCCGACCGTGACCGACCAGAACCAGTGGGTGAAAGAGGCGAAGGCCAAAATCGAGAAAGATCATCCCCAGTGGCAAATCGTCACCACCCAGTTTGGCTATAACGACGCCACCAAATCCCTGCAAACCGCCGAGGGGATCTTAAAAGCCTACCCGGATCTGGATGCGATTATTGCCCCGGACGCCAACGCCCTGCCTGCGGCGGCGCAGGCGGCGGAAAACCTCAAGCGTGAAGGGGTGGCGATTGTCGGGTTCAGTACGCCGAACGTGATGCGCCCCTACGTGGAGCGCGGCACGGTGAAAGCCTTCGGCCTGTGGGACGTGGTGCAACAGGGCAAAATTGCGGTCAATGTCGCCGATCGTTTGTTGAAAAAGGGCGATCTTAACCCCGGCGACAGCGTCGAAGTGAAAGACATCGGCACGCTGAAGATCGAGCCCAACAGTGTGCAGGGATACCAGTATGAGGCGAAGGGCAACGGCATCGTATTGCTGCCGGAGCGCGTGGTATTCACTAAAGAGAACATCAACAAATACGATTTCTGACGGGGGAGCACATGGCTGATTTAGACGACATCAAAGACGGCAAGGATTTTGGCATTGGCACACCGCAGCAGAACGTGCCTTTCACCCTGAAGGGCTGCGGCGCGCTGGACTGGGGGATGCAGTCGCGGCTGGCGCGCATCTTTAACCCGCAGAGCAACCGCACGGTGATGCTGGCCTTTGACCACGGCTATTTTCAGGGGCCGACCACCGGGCTTGAGCGTATCGATCTCTCCATTGCGCCGCTGTTTGCCGAAACCGACGTGCTGATGTGCACGCGCGGGATTTTGCGCAGCCAGGTGCCGCCCGCCACCAACAGGCCGGTGGTGCTGCGCGCCTCCGGGGGGAATTCGATTCTGGGGGAGCTGTCCAACGAGTGCGTGGCGGTGGCGATGGAAGACGCCCTGCGCCTGAACGTCTGCGCGGTGGCGGCGCAGGTCTATATCGGCAGCGAGTTTGAGCATCAGTCGATCAACAACATCATTAAGCTGGTGGACGCGGGGACGCGCTACGGCATTCCAACGCTGGCGGTGACCGGCGTGGGGAAAGAGATGGCCCGCGACGCGCGCTATTTCTCCCTCGCCAGCCGCATCGCTGCCGAGATGGGGGCGCAGTTCGTCAAAACCTATTACGTCGACGAAGGCTTTGAAAAAGTGACCGCCAGCTGCCCGGTGCCGATTGTGATTGCGGGCGGGAAAAAGCTGCCGGAGCACGAGGCGCTGGAGATGTGCTGGCGGGCCATCGATCAGGGGGCGTCCGGCGTGGATATGGGGCGAAACATCTTCCAGTCCAGCGCGCCGCTCGCCATGCTGAAGGCGGTGAAAAAAGTGGTTCACGAGAACATGAGCGCGCGCGATGCGTTCCAGTTCTGGCAGGAAGAGAAACAGGGAGAGGCAAAATGAACGTGACGCTGGTTGAGATCAACATCAAGCCCGAGCGGGTGGACGAGTTTCTGGAGGTGTTTCGCGCCAACCACGAAGGGGCGATCCAGGAGCCGGGGAACCTGCGCTTTGACGTATTGCAGGACCCGCGGGTGAAAACCCGCTTCTTTATCTACGAGGCGTACAAAGATGAGGAGGCGGTGCTGGCGCATAAGCAAACCCCGCACTATCTGGCGTGCGTGGATAAGCTTGAGGCGCTGATGTCGGAGCCGCGCAAGAAGCGCAGCTTTGTCGGGCTGCTGCCGGAGTAAAAAACGGCCCGGTGGCATCGCGCCGCCGGGCCAGCGGGTTAGTTGTAGGTGATTTGCATCAGCTCAAGGGATTTATCGCCGTTGAGCCAGCGGGTAACAACGTTAGCATTGCTGACCGGTAGCGCCGCGCGGCTGGCGCTCGCCAACTTATAGTGCGCGGTGGCGTTATTGTGCTGACAGGTGACGCTATAGGTGCCAGCCACGTTCCAGCAGCCCGCCTCAACCACCTGACCGACAAAGCGAACCTTGCCGCTATGACCGGCGGCCTGACAAAGGGAAGTAGAAAGGGCAAGAACCGCGAGCGCGGCGAAGATTTTTTTTGCATCCATGATGAAACACTCCTGTGTTGATCCATTATGAGGAAAATCCTATCCCCGCCATAATAATTAACAGGCTAATTATTGATGGTCAATATAATCGTGGAGCAAAGCGGATAAAAATGGTCGCGTCCGCGCTTGACCGGCGGACGCGCGTGGATCCTCAGGCCAGGGCCAGGCTTTCAATGAGGGCGGCGAGCCTTTCGCGCGGTTCTCCGCTAATCGCCCGGAGCGGGAAGGGGAGCGCAGGAGCCTCGACCCTGCCCGCCATCTCCGCCGCTGCCGCCATCACCCGCAGGCTGCCGTACTGGCGGAACAGCGCCCACAGCGGCGCCAGCCTGTCGGACGGCGCGGTATCCGCCGCGCGGGCAATCGCCAGCGCCGTGCGCGGAAACAGCCCGGCCACAACCGAATACCAGACGTCAAACCCTGCCCGCAGCGCCGACGCCGCCTGCCAGTCGCCGCTGATCCCCAGCGTCACCGACGGCGGCAGGCTGGCCCGCAGCTGCGCCACGTCCTCCGGCACGCGGCCACACTTCACCGAGCCGACGTTGGGCAGCGCCGCCACGGCACGCATCAGCGCGTGGCTAAACTCGAACCCGGTGGTGGCGGGGTTATCGTACACGCACAGCGGCACGGAAAGCTGGCGGGTGACCCTTTCATACAGGGCATAGACCTCGTCCGCCGTCAGCCGCTGGTACGACACCGGCGCCATCAGCACGCTGCTCGCCCCCGCTGCCTGCGCGTCGTCCGCCAGACGCAAAATATCCTCCAGGCGCAGCGCGCCGATGCTGACCATCACCGGAATATCGCCCGCCTGCTCCACGGCGCAGCGGGTAATGTACGCGCGCTCGTCCGGGGTGAGATAGGCATAGCTCCCGGTCGAGCCGAGAATGCCCAGCGAATCCACGCCCGCGTCGACCAGCGGCGCAAGCAGCCCGGCAAACGCGCGTTCGTCAAACTTACCCGCTTTGAGCGGCGTTAGCGGAAACGCGCTTAAACCGTGAAACATGGTGTTGTCCTCTTACAGTTCGAGTAATTGCACCTGCGCGGTAGCGCCGGGCATCAGCTGCTGCAGCGTGCTGACCAGCTCCTGACCCGCCTCTTCCAGCGCGGTCTGCGGCAGCGACGGCAGGCTTTCGAGTATAAACCACATGCGCTGCGCCCGGCTGTCGAGCCGGGTGCGGATCCCCTGTCGCCAGTTCCAGCGGCGGCAGGTGACCCCAACGTCATCCCGCCAGATAACCTCCCCGGCGTCGGGATACTCCACCGCGGGCTGCCCCTCTTTGACGGTATCGAACGGCTCATTGCCTTCGGCCAGGGTCAGGCGCGGCGCGCCGTGATACGCGGCAAGATTTTCCCCGCCGACCGGAATGGCGTAGCGGATGCTAATCGCGTTGTAGATATCCACCACCGGATCGAGCGGCGGCAGCGTTCCCTCCTTCAGCACCCGCTTGCGCAGGGCCGACGCCGAACAGGGCGTGCGCCTGGGCTTTGCGCCAAAGGCTTTGAACACCTCGTCCCAGGCGTCGAGATGCGCCTGCGCCCAGGGCACATCGTCGTTCAACACCTGCTGACAGGCGTGGGCCAGCGCGGCGGGAGCCACGTCTGGACGGGTAATCGGCGCGGCTTCAACCAGAATGCTCAGCGCCCGAAAGCCGGGGGCAATCCCGGCAAGACGCGGATCTATTGACGGCGTAACGAGAGACATAAATAATCCTGTATTGACTGTTTTATACCATGGTAGTGACCAATGACTGATAAAGTCAATATAATGACCGAGCAGGGGGCCGACATCGCCCAGGTAAGCCTGGCGGTGGCTAACCGGATACGCAACTGGCGCAAGGAGAAAAAGCTCTCGCTCGACGAGCTGTCGCGCCGGGCTTCCGTCAGCAAAGGGATGCTGGTGGAGATCGAAAAAGGGGCGGCGAACCCGAGCATCGCCATTCTGTGCAAGCTGGCCGCCGCGCTGGGAGTCTCGGTGGCGGATATCGTCAACGTGTCCAGCACCCCTGCGGTGCATCTCATTGAAGAAGCGGACATTCCCGTGCTGTGGCAGGGGGAGAAGGGCGGGCGCGCCAGGCTGCTGGCCGGGACGGCCGGGCCGGACATGATTGAGCTCTGGAAATGGGAAATGCAGCCCGGCGAGCGTTTTTCATCCCCCGGGCATCCGAGCGGCACCTTCGAGCTGCTGCACGTCGAGGCGGGCGCGCTCACCCTGACGCTGGATGAAAGCGTTACGCCGATCCCGGCGGGAGCGTCGGCGGTAGCGAAAACCGACGCCGCCCACAGCTACGCCAACGAGGGCGATACGCTGCTTGTCTTCACGATGACCGTGGCGGAATTAAGCCGCCGCTGATTCACGGGGCGAAACGCGCATCCTCCGGGTAGAGCCGGTGCGCCTCTTCGGCCAGCTGGATCGCGTGTTTTTCGTTGCCGAGATAGCGCTCGACGTTGATCAGATTGTTGTAGATATCCGCATCGCTCCAGGTGGCGAGCCAGCGGTCGGCGAGGAGGCTGAACCGCTGGAGATCCTCTACGTTGCCGCTTTTCTGATACCGTACGATGTAGCTCAGCGCCCGGTCTTTGCGCAGGCGCTCGGTGCCAATCCCGGTTTCTCTCAGGCGTAACACCCGGCTGGCGTAGCGCTGGGGCGAGCCCTGAAAGTCCGTCAGCGTGAGTCCCTGCCAGAAGGTCACGCCGACCAGCAGCGCGCCGCAGCAGGCCGTTGTTGCCATCAGGCACGGCAGCAGCCGCGGGCCGTTTTTCTTAAACACGCTGCGCGACAGGGACGGATCCGCCGCGGGCGCGTCGGCAAAGCTGAGCAGCAGCATCACCAGCAGCCAGTGAACGGGAGACTGGTAGAGCGGGTATTCCAACTGGGTATGCAGCAGCACGGGCAGCAGGCAGCCCAGCACCGCCAGACTATAGCGCTGCGGGCGGTAGAGCAGGCGTATTCCCCCGGCGACAAGCGCCAGCAGCGCGCCCGCGAGGGCGACGGCGCCGCCTTCAACCCACCAGAACAGCAGCTCGTTGTGCGGGTGGGTGAGAAGATTCATCCCGCGCGACAGGGGGACAGGCCGGTCCGCCAGAAAATGGGCGAACGACCACGGGAACCCGCCGTAGCCCCAGCCTTTGAGCGGGTGCTGCACGATCATCTTCCAGGTCTGCTGGAGGATCAGAATACGATCCACGTTGGAGCCGTCGTGCTCCTGCAGCGCGCCGAACAGCCCGTTCGACAGCAGCGCGGTGCCGATCGCGATCCCCAGCGGCGGCGCAAGCGCAATAGCCCGGCGCGATGCGACCAGGGCGTTCTCGTCGCGCCAGAATACCGCCGTAAACCACAGCCAGATAGCGAGCCCGCCGAGCCAGCCGGTGCGCGACGCGATCGTCGTCAGGGCCATATACATCACCGCAATGGCGGCAGAGACGGCCCAGCGGCGCGCCCGCTCCCTGCTTTCACACTCCAGCCTGAAGCGCGCGTCGGCCAGCAGCCAGAGCAGCGCCGCCGCGCCGGTGGCAATGAACGAGGCGGTGACGTTGCGCTGCTGGAACACGCCGATGCCCGTTTCCGGCTCCAGGCGCAGCGCCTCCTGCGCCACCTCCGGCAGAAGTTCGGGCCACCACAAGCCCGCCAGATACCAGATGGTCTGGATCAGCGCGGCGGCGGCGATAAGCCACAGCAGCACCTGCTTTTGCCGGGGGGTAAAGCGGCAGTTGATAAAGAGGACGTACAGGCACAGCCCCGCCCACAGCCCGCCGAGGCGCGGCAGGGCGTCGAGCCGCCAGTCCGGCGACGGGCTCCAGCACAGCGGCAGCGTGAGCAGCACGGCGGCGAGCGTCAGCAGGCGGGCGCAAAGGGTGAACTGGAGCCGCTGGTGGCACAGAATCCACGCGCACCCGGCAATGAGCACCAGCAGGGCGCACCACACCAGCAGCGCCTGGGGGAGATCCGCGCCGCTGCCGCCGACGTTCGGCAGGGCCAGATGCATTAGCCCCAGAAATATCCCCGCCAGCAGCAAAATCACCCAGCAGGCGGCGTCCTGCGTTGTCCGGCTGCGCATCAGCGTGCCCCCTCGCGCGGCACCGCAGAAACCGCAGGGAGCAGCGAGCCATAGTCGTTAAGGGTCTGCCACTTCATCACGCACGGCCCCTGCACGGGGCACCAGCGCTCGGTGCGGGAGGAGAAGGGCGCGACCATGCCCGCGTCGGGGATCGCCTGCCCGTTGCTCGTCAGGCGGATGAGCGTCACAAACCACGGCGTCGGGTTGGTGACCACCACCTGCTCGCCGGTCCGTGTCCAGGTGAGGTGCCTGTAGGCTTCCCCGGCCTTGCCCTTGAGCGCGGCCGGACGCCAGAACAGCTTCATCCGCTGGCGCAGGGCAACCTCGACGTTGTTGTTATTTCCGGTCGAGGGCGTAGAGGGGATGCCCGCGACCGTCAGCCAGAACAGGCTCTCCCGGTCGGCGGGCAGAGGTTCCCCGGTGTAGAGAATGCGCAGTGTGTTTTCCCGGCCGCCCTTGAGCATAAAGAGCGGCGGCGTGACCACGAACGGCGCGGGCCGATCCTCGCCGGTGATTTTCGATTGCACCAGGTAGCGGTCCGCTGAGGTATTGCGCACGTTAACGCTCAGGCCGTCGGCGCTGCTGTAAAAGACAAAGCGCGTGCCGCCGGTGATGATGGCGGCGTGGGCAACGAGGGCCAGGCAGGCGGCGAGTGCGCACAGCGCCCGGAGAAAAATCGTCCGCATCGTCTTACTGCCAGGTCAGGGTAAAGGTGGCGGTGGCATTGGCTGCCCCCGCGGTGACCGTGGACGACGTGGCGCTGTACTGGGCGTAAAACGTCAGGCGGTTGTCGGTCTGGGACGGATCGAGGGCGTAGACCCGGCTCGGGCTGTTGAGCGCAATCAGCGTGGACTTATCGTCTTTAATGGCGACGCCCAGCCCGGACGCGGCGCCCGCATCCTGAGAAAGCGCCAGCAGCGCCGGGTTGGTGGCGTCAGCGCTGCCGGTAAAGGTCAGCTCGACCCCGGTGGTGGCCGCGCCGCAGTTTTGCAGATCGATGCTGAACGCGACGGGCTGAGAGGTATCCCCGGCCTGACGCAGATCCTTCGAGCCGATTTCACCCAGCGTCACCGACTGGTCGGCGGACGCCTGCGCCACGGTACAGGTGTTATCTTCAATCTTGCCGTCCATGTTGACGGTGCCGTCATGGGCGGCGAATGCCGACAGCGCCCAGCCGCAGCCCAGCAGGGTAACGATCAGTTTTTTCATTATTGATAGCTCACGTCGAAATACATCACCGCAGTGCCGTTCCCGCCGCTGACCGGAATGCGGGTCGCCTTGTAGTGCAGCAGGAAGTTCAGCGTATTGTTTCCCGCCCCCAGCGGGTACTGCGCGGTGGTGCTGTTGATGGGGATGACCGCCCGGCTCTTGTCCATCAGCTCCACGGCAACGCCCGAGGCCAGCGCGCTGCCGCTGCCGGTATCCGTCAGGGCCAGCAGCTGCGGGTTGTCGGCATCCTGGGTGCCGCTGAAGGTGATTTTCGCCCCGACGATGTTCTCCCCGCAGTTGGTCAGGGTGATGTCCAGCGGGGCGTCGGTGGTGGTGTCGCCCACGTTCTTAAAGGCCGTCGAGGCGAAGCTGCCCAGATGAACGGTCTGTTGCGCGCTGCTGCTGTCCAGATCGCACGACGAGGCCAGCACTTTGCCCTTCAGGGTGATGTCCCAGTAGCCCAGCCGGGTTTCGGCGTGGGAGGCCGCGCTGACCATCGTCAGCAGCATCAGGAGTCCGTAACGTTTCATCTCTGCTCCTCGCCTTACGGCAGCGTGACCGTGATGGTTTCGATGGCGGAATAGTCCCCCGGCGTCGGGTTTTTTCCGGTGATCGCCACGGGGGTATAGGTAAAGGGAACATCAACCTCGCCGCCGTTGAGGGTGGCGGTCAGAATGCTGGTGTTAACCGAAACGGCCTTGCCGTTGCCATCGTCCACCCGCACGCCGACGTCGGGATTGCTGGTGACGATATCGTCCCCGGAGGTTTTGGTGGTGCTCACGTACAGGTTGAGCGTCGCCGATTCGCTGCCGCCCAGACACTTAATGCTCATGGGCTGCGTGGTGCCCGTTCCTACCTTGCCGCCGGTTCCGGCTTTGCTGTACTCGCCCGAGAAGGTGTCTGGCAGCTCGATGGTTGAGCCGGAGGCGAGGGTGCAGGAGGCCGGAATGGTCACGGTGCCGCTGACGTACACCTTGGTTAACGGCGAGCCGCCGATGGTTTTGCCGTCATAGTTACTTGAGGCCAGGTAAATATAGCCAACCAGCTTGTTATTTAAGGTGATGTTCCGGGCCTGCGTGGAGTCTGAGATCTTCAACGTCACGCCCGCATATTTCCACCCGGTCAGCTCTGTCGGCATATTGCCGCTGCCCGGATGCGGGCCAGCCCAGCCGACGGCAAAACAACCGCCGTAAGCTCCGGTAGTACCCGAGCCATACGCGGCATAGGCGCCCCCCGTGATGCCAGGCCCTAAGCTGGTATTTTTGCCGCCCACCAGATACTGCGCATCGGTGCCGCAAAACCCTAAAAATTCCAGCGTGTCCACGGGGCAGCTGTATTTTTCGCTGGTGGTGCCGTTCCAGAACGTATCTTTCTGCGGGGTCTCGTTACTTCCCGTGCCGTTGCTGTTTTTAGCAAACGTGTAGTTCTGGTTCACGGTCACGCTGGCCACGGAGGAGGTGAGCCCGCAGGTCGCCATGGCCTTATCCGTTTTGCCCCAGAAGAACGCCGCGCAGAGCAAAAATAAGCTGTATTTAAAAAACGTTTTCATTACTGACACCTTTCACTGACTTTATTCACGGGCTGTTTTGTTGCGTTTTCCGGGAGCCGGTATTGCACCTTGCAGCGCTGGCTCGCCCCATCTCCCCACTGCACGTCCAGCGTGCCGCCGAGCGGCAGGCCGGCCAGATAGGCCAGGCCGTCGTCGCCGACGATGGTGCTGCTGCCCCCTTTCTGGCTCACCATCGCGCCGAACGGCACCGGCTTGCCGCCGTACATCAGGGTCATCAGCGCCCGCACGCCAACGTGGGCGGTAAACTCCGCGCGCACCATGGCGCCCTGCGTCGGCACCACGTTGGTGACCGCATCGTCGATATCCACGTTTTGCCCCATGGTGTTGGTGTTCAGCGCCACGCGGTTCTGGCGGTAGGTGGTGGCGTAAGGGATCACCGCATAGCCGCGCCAGTCGGTTTTCACCCCGGTGGCGTTTTCCAGCTCGACGCCCGCCGCGCCCGGGGCTTTCACCAGAATGTTGGTATCGCCGAGAGGCTGGCTCAGGGTCACGCCGTCACGGTGAACCACCACGCCGCCGCTGACGCCGTAGTTGGTCTGGTGATAGCCGTCGCTGTAGTTGTACCCGGCCTTCAGGTTGCCGTAGGTTCCGCGGTAGTCGAGACTGGCGTTGCCGCTGTCGCCCGTCCCGTGGTTGCCGTAGCTCTCCTGCACGTTGTAGCTCAGGTTGTTATCCGTCAGCAGGGTGCCGTTGATCCCGGTACTCTGGATGGTGTTGCCATGCCTGTCGGTGTTCATGCTGTAGCTGGCGTTAGTGGTGTTCGGCGTGCGGGTAATGTCGTTGCTGCCGTTACCGGACAGCCATTTGCCAATCGGCAGGGAAATGTTAAAGGCGTAGATCTGGTCGGACTCGTCTTCGCCGGGTGAAATGTTGTAGTTGTAGGTCAGGCTGTAGGAGATATCCTGCCAGCTGCCGTTATAGCCCACCTGGAACAGCCGATCCTTCTCATCGGTGTTCCAGTAACTCTGCTCCTGGCCGGTGACAAACACCGAGCCCATATCGCCGATCTGCTGGGATACGTTGAGCTGGATCTTGCCCTTTTTGGTGTACGCCAGGTTGTAGAAATCGGTCCAGACGGGGTCGTCCTGCTTGCCGTCGTGGTCGTCATCCTTCCAGCTATCGTCGCCGGTATAGCCGTTCATGTGCTTATAGGTGGTTTCATCCAGGGTGTAGAACCCTTCGGTGGAGTAGCGATAGCCGAGCAGCTGGAAGTTCGTTCCGGTGCTGTTGAGCGCCTTCGCGTACAGGAAGCGCATCGACTGCCCGTCGTGCTGGCTGCCGTCCACCAGGGTGCTGTTGGCCTGAGTCACGTCCACCGAAATCGCGCCGATATCGCCCATGTTCATCCCGAGTCCGACGGCGAAGGCGCGGTAATCATTCGTCACCTGCGAACCGCCGTAGAGGGTAAAGCCGTGCGCCAGGCCGTACAGCGCCGTGGCCTGCGCAAAGCTGTCGTCGTTCTGCTCATCGTTGTTGCTGCGGTACTTCCCGGCGGTCACGGCGTATTTCAGTCGCCCTTCGCGCTGGAGCAGCGGCACCGCCGAGTACGGCACGGCAAAGGTGTTTTCACTGCCGTCGCTCTCGCGCACCGTCACCTGCAAATCACCGCTCGACGAGGTCGGGTAGAGGTCGTTAATGGCAAACGCCCCCGGCGACACGTAGGTTTGATAGATGACGTAGCCGTTCTGGCGGATGGTGACCTTGGCGTTGCTTTTGGCGATGCCGCGCACCGTCGGCGCGAAGCCTTTCAGGCTGTCCGGCAGCATGTTGTCGTCGGAGGCAATCTGCACCCCGCGAAAGCTCAGGCTGTCGAACACGTCCGACGGGGTATAGCTCTCGCCCACGGTCAGCTCGGCTTTGAGCGGGGCGATCGTGCGCTCCGCGTAGGTGCTGATATGCTCCCACTCGTTCTGGGTATCCCCTTCGCCGTGGGAGTAGTTCCACGTCGAGTAATCGCGCAGGCGCCACGCCCCCAGATTCAGGCCGCTTTGCAGGTTGAGGAAGTAGGTGTCTTCGCTGCTGTCTCCGCCGCTGTTGCTGCCGGAAAAGTCATAGTTCAGCAGCAGGGCATTAATGCCCTGATCCCACTGCTCCGGCGGAATATACCCGCGCGCGCTCTGCATCATCGCCGCCTGCGGCACGCTGATGTTCAGGCGCTGGTGTTCAAAGTCGAACTCCGTTGCGCCGTCCGGGATGGCGCTGACCGGAACGCACTGCTCCGGCGCGAGCGCCGCCAGTTCCGGAAAGGCTTTGATATTGATGCCCATCTCTTCCATGCGCCCCCGGGTGAAGCAGGGCTGCAGGCCGGTATCGTCTTTGGCCTCTTTTTTGTTTTTCGCCTCGGTGAAGTTCACGTCTTCCGAATCAACAAACCCATCGTTGAGATAAATATCAACGTGGTATTTCCCCGGCGCCTGGCTGTCGCTTTTTTCGAAATGGGAAAGGTCGGCAACGGCATGCGGGTCATCCGATAAAAATGCCGGGTTAAAGTAGTTATCTGCCCAGGATTGCAGCGGCAGAACGGTCATCGCTGCCGGCAAAAAAATGCGGTAAAGCGTGCATCGGGTGGATAACGCCTGCGCCATCGCGCGGGCTATCTTGTTCATTCGTAGAGTCATTATTTCGCCGACCTGTCCGGGGTTAATCCATAATGGCTTTGAGGGTTGGGCTGTTGGCTCCGTAGTCGTTCACGGTTTGATAGCTGATTGCGCCCTGGGCGTTGGCCGGGAGCGTCACGTCCGCCTGCGACATCGGCGCCACCATGGTGGTCGGCAGCGTGGCAAGCCCGGCTTTGAGCTGCACCAGCGTCAGGTAATAGGGGGTCGGGTTCTTGATCGTCAGGGTGCTGCCGCTCAGGTGAAAGCGCAGTTTGGCCGGCGCGTCCAGAGAGGCCATCGGCAGATTTTTCGGGCGAACAAAGAGCTTGATGCGGCTCAGGACGGCAATCTGCAGCGTGTTTTTCCCCTGCGTGTTTTTACTGGCAGAGGGGATCGCTTTCACGTTCACCCAGTAGAGGCTTTCGCGGTCGGCAGGCAGGCTGTTATCGCCCACGTACATAATGCGCAGTGTGTTCTCTTTCTTCGGTTTCATCACGAACAGGGGCGGCGTAATCACGAAATCGCTGCTTTTGCTTTCCTGCGCGTTTTCCACCCAGGACTGAATCAGGAAGACCGCGTTTGGATCGGTGTTGTTTACCGCCAGCGAAACCTGGCTGCTTCCCTGCGGATAAATCACGCGGGTCGCGCCAAGCGAAACGCCGCCGTTAGGGGCCGCACCGGCGGCAGCAGTGAACAGGAGCGTGGTTGCCAGCAGGCGACGAAGAGTTGATGTAACAGACATAGTGAGCCTTTAACGAGTGCCAGAGCCAGACGGCGGCAGTAATTACAGATAGGTCAGGGTGAACCAGGCCTGGGTATTCGCATCTCCGGCGATCACCGTTCTCGACGTTGCGCGATAGCGCGCGACGAATGTGATTTCGGTGGTGTTGTCCTGTAAGGGGGTAAAGCTCAGCGGCTGCTGGTTGGGAATGATCTGGTGTCCCTGGCTGTCGAACAGCCCGAGCCCCACGCCCTGCGCGCTTTGCCTGCCGCCGATCACGGCCAGCACGCCCGGATCTTTTTTGTCCGTTTGCCCGCGAAACGTCACGCCCGCCCGCTGGCTGACGCTGGTGTCGCAATCTTTCAGCGTGAGCGTAAACGCCTGCGGATCGGTCCAACTGCCCAGCCCGTGAAAATCGCTGGAGCGCACCTGGCCCATCTGCACGATCAGGTGCTGGCTGCCGGCCTCAACCGTGCACGCGGCGTTGACCACGGCACCCTGAAACTCAACGTTTCCTCCCTTAAGCGTCACCTCGTGGC
The DNA here is from genome assembly GCF_964208575.1 of Enterobacter soli. Classification (GTDB taxonomy): domain Bacteria; phylum Pseudomonadota; class Gammaproteobacteria; order Enterobacterales; family Enterobacteriaceae; genus Enterobacter; species Enterobacter soli_A. Next base: position 203,414 of record NZ_CAXOFU010000001.1, read on the forward strand.
GCCCGCCGGCAAAGGCCAGCGCAGGAAGAAGAAGGGTGCTCAGCCCTGCGATAACGATGGAGTGTGTTTTCATACCCGCCTCTTTCCGCCCTTAAAATGCCTTCCGTGGCAGATGAAACTCCCTGGTGATGGATTACTGGTAGGTCACGTTGAAGGTCGCAGTGGTGTCTACGCTACCCGCCGTTGCGGTGTCCGCCGTCTGGTAGTAATCCGCAGAGAAGTTCAGGGTGTTGTCGCCGTCGATCAGGGTAACGGCCTGGGATGCCGTACCCAGATCCAGCGCGGAGCCGTCTTTGTCATAGATCTGGATGCCTACGCCAGACGCAGAGCCAGCGCCCGCGGTGTTGTCCAGCACGCCTGCTTCACCCGATGCGGCATTGCCGTCGAAGGTGATAGAAGCCTGGGTTGAAACGGTGGTGTCGCAATCCGCCAGCTTGATGGAGAATGGCGTTTTCTGGTTGGCAACAGAGTCTTTACCGGTGAAGGTCGCCAGACGAACCTGGTCAAGGGTGACAACCTGGTTTGCGGTGTCCGCGGTTACGGCACAGGCGGCATCAACCACCGCGCCTTTGAATTCAACGGTACCGCCCTGTACGGTATTGGAGGTTGCGCCGCTGGTTGCCGCCATCGCAGATGAAATACCCGCCGCCATAATTACCGCAGCTGCCAGACTTTTAACCATAAATGCGTTTTTCATAAATAAACCCGTTATCTTGTTTTGGATTGTTCCTTGAATTCAATTTCTTCGCGCAATACATGGCCAGGCCATAATAATTAGCATTGAAATTAAATCCTCTGATGAGGATGTTCCGTATCAGCTCGGGGAATAGTTTTGCAAAGATATTTCGAGAATAAAATTACTATATCAGTCCAACATGGGACGGGTGATAAAGCCTTGACATTGCCGGGAGGGTTTTATATGGCGGCTATTATTATCCTGTATAGACAACCGGAAATAAAGAAATCAAAGAATATATATTGTTTGTGCGAAAAAGGAGGAGAGTAGATACGCCGCGGCTCGCGGCGTAAAGAACTTAAAATGCGGCGGGGAGTTTCTGATGAATGGCTACAAGCTTGCCGTTATCGATAGTGATATATTCGCCTTTGCGCAGCTCGGATAATATCGCCAGGACCCGGCTGCGGGAAATATTGGTTCGGCGCTGAACAAAACTCAGCACCTGAATTTGCTGGCGATATTCGTCCGGATAGGCGTTAAGCTCAATCAGCATGGTGCGCACCTTGAGGTACGAATCCACGCCCACCAGCTCCTCCTCCCGGGCGCTCATCACCATCAGCCGGTGCGCCAGAATGCGGGCGACGTCGTGCCACAGGTTTTGCTCATCGCAGATGCGGACAAAATCATTCAGCGGCACAAATTTCCCGTAGCACAATGTCTCGGCGTACAGATAATGCCGAGGCCGGGCAGGGACGTCATAAAATATACTGTAGCCGTCAACCAGCCCTAATATTGAAGGTGAAAACATGCTGCTAATAAACAGATCGTTACCCGCATGGCAGACCGAACATATTCCGTGTTCAAGTAATATAATACCCGCACTCTCCCGGTCAGGATTGAGGAGGTACGTCTTTCCCTGTGGCAGGTCAAAGGGTTTTCCGGCAGGCGATAACGCGTTAAATAACGACTCGATCGCGAATGTCGGTTTGGTATTGTGGGCAAAGGAAAAGGCATGTAGCGCGTCGCCAATTGAATCATCGACGTGTAATGTAAACATGTTCAAGTATTCCTGGAATAATGTTCGGATATCGCATTAATATATTCATGTGGCAAATATATATTAAGCCAGTGCGGGAATTATGACATGGCCGGAATAATGTTTTAATTTTTTGCAGCGAACAGTTAAATACAGGCGTGAATGATTATTGTAAAAAATCGGTCATTTCGTAAGAAAAACCTTACACCCGGTGGGGTGAATGTAAGGATTTCCGCTAAAAAGCCGGACGGAACGCGCGTCCGCCCGGCAATTTTATTTTACGCTTCTTCCACGCTTACCCGCAGCGCGGCGAGCGCTTTACGGGCCGCTTTCAGCACCGTTTCGCACTGCTCAACGGTCAGCGTGAGCGGCGGCTCGATGCGGATAGTCTTCGAGTTGTTGAGCGTTCCGGCGACCAGCACCCGCTGGCGGAACATCTCGCTCGCGAAGCTATAGCCGATTTCGTTATCCACAAACTCAATCGCCATCAGCATCCCTTTGCCGCGCGCTTCCTGCACCAGATCCGGGTATTCACGCCCGAGCTGGCGGAATCCGTCCAGCAGCATATCGCCCTTTTGCTCGGCCTGCGCGGGCAGGTTTTGCTCCAGCAATACGTTGATGGTAGCCAGCGCCGCCGCGCAGGAGAGCGGGTTGCCGCCGAAGGTGGTGGTGTGCAGGAACGGGTTGTCGAACAGCACCGAGAACACCTCTTCGGTGGCAACGGTGGCGCCAATCGGCATCACGCCGCCGCCGAGGGCTTTCGCCAGGCAGAGAATGTCCGGCTGAACGTTCTCATGCTCGCAGGCAAACATCTTGCCGGTGCGCCCCATGCCGGTTTGCACCTCGTCGAGGATCAGCAGCGCGCCAAACTCATCGCACAGCTGACGCACGGCGGGCAGATAGCCCGGCGGAGGCAGGATCACGCCGCCTTCGCCCTGGATAGGCTCCAGGATCACCGCGGCCACGTCGTCGCCGGTTTTACGGCACTCGCTCAGCAGGGTGCGCATCGCGTTAATGTCGCCAAACGGCACGTGGCGGAAGCCCGGCAGCAGCGGCATAAACGGCTTGCGGAAGGTGGATTTCGCGGTCGCCGACAGCGAGCCTAGCGACTTGCCGTGGAACGCGCCGCTGGTGGCGACAAAGGTGAATTTCCCGCGCGGCGACTGGTAGGCTTTGGCGAGCTTAAGCGCCGCTTCCACCGACTCCGTGCCGCTGTTGCTAAAGAAGCTGTATTTCAGTTTGCCGGGCGTAAGGGCCGCCAGCGTTTTCGCGAGCATGGCGCGAAGCGGGTCGAGCAGTTCCTGGCTATGAAGAGGTTGTTTCGCAAGTTGGTTCTGTACGGCGGAAACCACAGCTGGATTACGGTGCCCCACGTTGAAAATACCAAAACCACCCAGGCAATCTATAAACTCCTGTCCCTGGGTGTCGACAAGCGTATTCAGGCTCCCCGCTTGCCACTCTACGGCTCCGTAATCCCCGCCGGCGGTAACAGATTTGCGATACTCCAAAAATCCAGGATTCACATGCTCTTTAAAGTAGTCGATGACCTCTCGGTTAAGTTGTTTCATCTCCTCATGGTCAAGCGTTCGCTTTTCGATGAGATTCAGTGCGTGCGCGGTACAGGCAAGAGCCGAGGCGCTGGAAGGTAACCTGTTCAAAATGTGCTCCCGGGGATCGCGTATCACATGATACTGAGTTAAGTATTGCAGGGATTACGCCACTTCCGGTGACTTAACAAAAATCGGGATAAACGCCAGGTTAACATTATGTTGCACAATATTTAATCATGCCGATGCAGGCGAAACGGGATTAAGCGGCCACCCCTGGGGCATAGAATCTGCTCCCCGCGCCGTCAACTGCACCGAGGTGGTGCAGGGCGTGCCGCATTTGCGGGCATGCCCGGATCATACTTTGTGGTTAATTTCTCTGTGAAAGTATTTGAAATCAATTAATTAGGAAGGCGCATAAAAAGTGCGGTTTAGGTGAGATTTGCGATCTCCATCAAATTTAACAACTAAAGATAAATTGTTTACCGCCGAAAAAACATAAACCCACAAAATTAACATTCAAATAACCTGCAAGGGATGCCCATCATGTCCTCTTCTTCTTATGTCACCCAGAATGAATATTCTCTGGACGCTGACACCACCCTAATGTCGACGACCGACCTGCAAAGCTATATCACCCACGCCAACGACACCTTTGTGCAGGTGAGCGGCTACTCGCTGAAAGAGCTGCTTGGGCAGCCGCACAATCTGGTGCGCCATCCGGATATGCCCAAAGCGGCCTTTGCCGACATGTGGTACACGCTGCAAAAGGGCGAGCCGTGGAGCGGGATCGTCAAAAACCGGCGTAAGAACGGCGATCATTACTGGGTGCGGGCGAACGCCGTGCCGATGGTGCGCAACGGGCAGACCACGGGGTACATGTCGATTCGCGTGCGGGCCACGGAGGACGAAATTGCCGCCGTCGAGCCGCTCTATCAGGCGCTGAACGACGGGCGCTGTAAAAAGCGGGTGCATAAGGGGCTGGTGGTGCGCAAAGGCTGGCTCGGCAGGCTTCCGGCGATGCCGCTGCGCTGGCGCGTGCGCGGGGTAATGACCATGCTGTTTGCCGCCCTGGCCGCCACCCTGCTGGCGACCTCGGCGGGCTGGATGCCGCTTGCGGCGAGCGCGCTGGTGACGCTGCTGGTTACCCTGCTGTTTGAACAGCAGATTGTTCGCCCGGTGGAAAACGTGGCGCGTCAGGCCCTGAGGGTCGCCACCGGCGAGCGCAACAGCGTGGAGCACCTTAACCGCAGCGACGAGCTAGGGCTTACCCTGCGCGCCGTCGGGCAGCTCGGCCTGATGTGCCGCTGGCTGATCAACGACGTGTCGAGCCAGGTCGTCAGCGTGCGCGACGGCAGCGACAGGCTGGCGCAGGGGAATGACGATCTTAACGACCGCACCCGCCAGACCGTGACCAACGTGCAGCAGACCGTGGCGACCATGAACCAGATGGCGGCGTCGGTGCAGAGCAACTCGGAAACCGCCGCCGAAGTGGACAAACTTTCGATGGCCGCCAGCAGCGCGGCCACCGAAGGCGGAAACGCGATGCAGACCGTGGTGAAAACCATGGACGATATCGCCGACAGCACCCAGCGGATTGGCTCCATCACCTCGCTGATCAACGATATCGCCTTCCAGACCAACATTCTGGCGCTGAACGCGGCGGTTGAGGCGGCAAGAGCCGGGGAGCAGGGCAAAGGGTTCGCGGTGGTGGCGGGAGAAGTGCGCCATCTCGCCAGCCGCAGCGCCAGCGCCGCCAACGATATCCGCAAGCTGATCGACGCCAGCGCCAGCAAGGTGCAGTCCGGCTCCGACCAGGTTCACGCCGCGGGGCGCACGATGGACGACATCGTCGAGCAGGTGAAAAACGTCACCCGGCTGATCGCCCAGATCAGCCACTCCACCTCCGAGCAGGCGACCGGATTATCGGAATTGACCCGCGCGGTGGCGGAGCTGGACAGCATCACCCAGAAAAACGCCGATCTGGTGGAGGAGAGCGCGCAGATCTCGGCGATGGTGAAGCACCGCGCCGGACGCCTGGAGGATGCGGTCACCGTGCTGCATTAAGTCAGCCATGTTCCAAAAAAGCCGTTTATCCCTTACCGGATAAGCGGCTTTATTCCCGACGCCGGGCGGCGTTATTATTTCGCGTATTGTCAGATTCACATTAAATAACTAAAAAAAGTCCCTCAGTTATTTATCTCTGCCTAAGTCAGTTTTCCCCGATGGTATTTCACAAATCCGCGCTCCGCGGGTTGTATAACGATCAATGCGCCGTAATTAATAGCCTTAGCCTATCCATCTTAGTGGTTATGAAATAAAAAAACGATCAAAGTCATAAAGTTACGTGCGCGGTTACCGATAACAGCGATCGTCTGAGAAATAATCACATTGATGGAGTATATATGTTCTTACATGACGTAAAGATCGGCACGAAATTATTTCTGGCGTTTGGGTTCTTTATTGTCCTGATGGTGGTAAGCGCGAGTTTGTCTCTGCTGAGCCTTAACCGGGCGAACAACGGGATGCAGTCCATCATTAGCCACGATTATCCCACCACGGTAAAAGCAAACCAGCTCATCGATAACTTCCAGGAATTTATCAGCACGCAGCAGCTTATGCTGCTGGACGAACAGGGCAAATACACCGCGCAGTCCCAGCAGCACCTTAAGGCCATCAGCGAGCGCATCACCGTCATTCTTGGCGATCTGAATAACGCCCTGAGCGACGACAAATCGCAGCGGGTGCTGGCGGATATTCGCGGGGTACGCCAGCAGTATCTGGATTCGCGCTACCGCATCCTGCAGGCGGTGCAGAACAACGATCGCCAGGGCGCGATCCAGGAGATGATGACCAACACGCTCAGCCTGCAGCAGGCCTACAAAGCCAAGGTGCAGGAGCTGATTGCCATCCAGAACGCCGAGATGAACAGCGCGGGCGCGCAGGTGGACGGCGACTTCAGAACCAACCGCCTGCTGCTGATTGTGATTACGCTTCTCAGCGTGGCGGCGGGCAGCGTTATCGGCTGGTACATCGTGCGCTCCATTACCCGTCCGCTCGGAAAGGCGGTGAGCTTCGCGGAAGCTATCGCCCAGGGCGACCTGACGCGCTCGATTACCTCTCACGGCAAGGATGAAACCGGCCTGCTGCTGCACGCGCTGATGGAGATGAAAACTCGCCTGCTGGAGATTGTGCAGCAGGTGCAGTCCGGCTCGGAGAACATCTCCACCGCTGCCGCGCAGATCGTCGCGGGGAACCAGGATCTGGCGGCGCGCACCGAGGAGCAGGCCAGCTCCGTTGAACAGACGGCGGCTTCGATGGAGCAGATCACCGCCACGGTGAAAAACACCGCGTCGCATACCGGCGAAGCCACCAACCTTTCGGCGGATGCCGCCTCGGTGGTGAAAAGCAACGGCGAGATGATGAAGCAGGTGACCAGCAAAATGCGCCTGATTAACGAAACCTCGAACCGGATGTCGGACATTATCGATCTGATTGACGCTATTGCCTTCCAGACCAACATTCTGGCGCTGAACGCGGCGGTAGAAGCGGCGCGCGCGGGGGAGCACGGGCGCGGGTTTGCGGTGGTGGCGGGGGAAGTGCGCCAGCTTGCGCAGAAAAGCGCGTCGTCAGCCAGTGAGATTCGCCAGCTGATTGAAAGCTCCACCAGCCAGACCCAGGACGGGATGAACCTGGTGGAAAAAGCGAGCGCGCTGATTAACGGCATGGTGGGCAACGTCGAGGAAATGGACGTGATCCTGCGCGAAATTCGCCAGGCGAGCCACGAACAGACGGAAGGGATTTCGCAGATCAACAGCGCCATTGGCCTGATTGACGCCACCACCCAGCAGAACTCCGCGCTGGTGGAGGAGTCCGTGGCGGCAGCGGCATCGCTTAACGAGCAGGCGATGCACCTGAAAGCGCTGGTACGCGTCTTCCGCGTGAGCGAACACGCTCCAGCTTAATCCAGCTGGGAGATCTCCAGCGCCGCGCGGTCGATAACGCCGATTATCTGCTTAAGCTGCGCGTCGCTGATGTCTCCCTGATTTACCTTCAGATCCAGCACCGCCTTAAAGTTATCCAGCGCCCGCTTCATCTGCGGGTTTTTGCGCAGCTGAAAGCCCACGCAGCGGGCCTTAATGCGTACCTGAATGTTCTCGAACTGCTCCTGGTTTTCATCCAGCCACGTCTGGCCGGCAACGGTGATAGCAATCTTCTTGCGCCCGGTTTCTTCTTCCGTGATGGTGATAAACGCCTGATCCTGCAAAAAATCCAGCGTCGGATAAATCACGCCCGGGCTGGGGGTGTAGTTCCCCTGGGTCATGCTCTCAATCTCTTTGATCAGCTCATAGCCGTGGCTGGCGCCGCGCGTCAGGATGTCCAGAATTACCAGGCGCAGATCGCCGTGGCCAAAAAATCGTGGTCGGCGACCGCCGCCCTCGTGATCGAATCGCATCGTATTTCCTCATAACAGATATATCTAAACTATATCTAAGATATATTCAGATGCAATCTAAAACTGCTTGCATTCTGGCTTATTAGCAATCATTATCATTTAAAAATAATTTAGATATATCGTATTCACGTAGAAAGGGCTTAAAAAATGACATCACCACGCTATCCGCAGCGGGTTCGTAACGACCTGCGCTTTCGCGAACTGACCGTGCTGCGCGTTGAGCGCGTCACCGCTGGCTTTCAGCGTATCGTATTAGGCGGCGAGGCGCTGGAGGGCTTTAGCTCCCGCGGTTTCGACGACCACACGAAGGTCTTCTTCCCCGAGCCGGGTTCCACCTTTGTGCCGCCGGTGGTCACGGAAGAGGGCATCGACTGGGGCGAGGGCGTGCGCCCGCAGACGCGCGACTACACCCCGATTTTCGACGCGGCCCGCAGCGAGCTGGTGCTCGACTTCTTCGTTCACGACGGCGGTCTCGCCAGCGGCTGGGCGGTGCAGGCCAGGGCGGGAGATAAGCTCACCATCGGCGGCCCGCGCGGCTCGCTGGTGGTGCCGGAAGATTACGCCTGGCAGCTTTACGTCTGCGACGAGTCGGGAATGCCCGCGCTGCGCCGCCGTTTAGAGGGGATCGCCAAACTGCCGGTTCGCCCGGAGGTTCACGCGGTGGTTACCGTGGGCGACGAGGCGTACAAGGATTATCTGGCGCACCTCGGCGAGTTCAACATCACCTGGGTGGTGGGCCACAGCGAGCAGGCGGTCGCAGACCACCTGGCGGCGCTGACCGTTCCGGCGCAGGATTACTTCATCTGGCTGACCGGGGAAGGGAAGGTGGTGAAAAGCCTGAGCCGCCGGTTTGAAACCGACGCTATCGACCCGCAGCTTGTGCGTGCCAGCGCGTACTGGCACGCCAAATAATCAGGCCGCGGAGTCCAGCTGCGCTTCGTTCACCTGATGTTCGAGCGAAGCGCGCACCTCGTGCAGGGCTTTCTCCTGCTGGGCAAAGTAGGCTTCCATGTTGTTCAGCGACGAGACCAGCAGCCAGGACTCTTCTTTCTCCAGCTCCGCCAGCTCGTTCACTAAGGTGTCGATTTGCTCGCGCACCTGCGCCATCTTTTTGCGGATACGCTCCAGATCGTTCAGGCGGTCGCTCGCCATCATCGGCTCAAAGCCCTGCTGCAGGCGCGCCACCAGCGAGCGAATGGCCTTCACATCGCCGCGCTGCTTCGCCTGGTTAAGCTGCACCATCATGCTGTTGGCTTCTTCCTTCAGATCGTCCGCCACCAGATCCGGATGGCATAGCTTGCTCGCCTGACGCCAGAGCCGCTTCAGCTCGTTCCGGTCTTCTTCTGAAAGCTGTTTCCCTTTGCGCAGACGCACTTCCGCGTCGTGGTGCTGCTCCCGGTATTTTTCGTATTCCTGGCTGGCGTCGTCCCGCGCCTGTCGCGCCGGCTCCTCTTCCCGCGTTAGCCCGCTTTCCAGCTCCAGCGCTTCGGCCAGCAGGTTGGTAATCAGGTTGCTTTGCTGCTGAAGATGCTTGCGCGCGTCGGCGGCCTGCACCGAGTCGGCGGGCAGCTCGCGCCAGCGCTGGGTGAGGGTCGCCAGCACTTCCACCGCCTGCGCCATATACTGCTGGCAGCGGCGATAGTCCTCTTCCCGGCGGCGCGCCTCGGCCTGCTGGCGGCGCAGGTTCAGCTCGGCAAGGGTTTTGCGCAGCGAGAGGATCTGCTGCATCAGCGGCCCGAGGCGGGAGAAATAGAGATCGTTGAACTCGTCAAGCTGCTGCACCCGCGCGTTGCGACGGTCGATAAGATCCCGCAGACGCTCTTCCAGCGCCTTCAGCTCCAGCTTGCTTGCCGCCACCTGCGGATCGCGCCAGGTGGTGACGGCGCGCTGGCTCTGCAGCCAGCTGACGATCGCGGCCAGCGCGGCGGTGTAATTTTTCTGCTCAAGCGCCGCGACGATCGCCCGTAGCTCATCGTCAAACGCTTCACTTTTCAGTCGTGCCAGCTGGCTCTGGACGATGTCGTCATCCTCCAGCTCGATGGCATTTTTAATGATTTCTAGCCGCTTGATCGGTGTGCTCATGATGCCTTTCGCTTTGACGCTTAAGTATTTGAGTTAAGGTTAGTTGTTGGGAAAGCTACAGGAAATAATACACACGGATGATGATCGGCGCGACGGGGGATTTCTTTAATATTGCTTCAGATTTATACCTGCAAAAATCTGAAAGTGTACGAGAAATATCCTGATTTTCTTTATTGATATTTACACTATTTACTTTTTGAAATAAGTTGCTCGTTTTTTGACAGTCAAGTTTGACGGCGGACTTTTAGTGGAGAGTAAATAGTGTTAGGGAGAACATCTGCACGCAAGGTGCTGGCAGCCATCCTGCTACTGGTACCAGGCATCGTACTCGCCGCCCCGTTGTCACCGGCCGACCGCAATACCATTCAGCAGCAACAGCAGCAGCTGCTGGATGATAACCAGCGTCAGCGCGAATCGCTTGAGCGCAGCGTGGTATTACCGCGTCCTGTCGGGCCAGAAGATACGTCAGCGTCACAAGGCCCGTGTTTCTTCATCAGCCGCATTGAGTTGTCGGGAGCAACCCAGATTTCGCCTTCTGCTAAAAAGCAGTTGATTGCGCCGTGGCTGAATCAATGCCTTGATATTGCCCGTTTAAATACCCTGACTAACGCCGTTTCTGACTGGTATATCAGCCGGGGCTATATCACGAGCCGTGCGTTTTTGACCGAACAGGATCTCTCTGGCGGCGTGCTGAATCTCGCGGTGCTGGAAGGTAAGATCCAGCAAATACGTCTTGAAGACATTCCGGCGCGCACCCTGAACATGACCTTCCCCGGGCTCGAAGGAAAAATTCTCAACCTGCGCGATATCGAACAGGGAATGGAGCAGCTCAATCGCGTGCGCCAGACGCCGGTTGAAATAGAAATTTTGCCCGGGGACAGGCAGGGCTATTCGATCGTTAATCTGACGGCTACGCCAGAATTCCCGCTCAGCGGAACAGTGAGTTTCGATAATAGTGGACAAAAGAGCACCGGGACCGGACAGCTCAATGGCGCGGTGTATGGCAATAATCTGCTGGGTCTGGCGGATAAGTGGTTTGTCAGCGGCGGGCGCAGCAGCGATTTTTCGAATAGCCATGATGCGCAAAATTTTGCCGCCGGCGTCAGCGTACCTTACGGCTACGGCTTACTGGACTACAGCTACAGCTGGAGCAACTACCTCAGCACCATCGATAATAACGGGTATCTCTGGCGTTCAACCGGGGATACCGAGACGCACCGCCTGACGGGCTCCTGGGTGCTGTTCCGCAATGGCGATATCAAAACCGGCGTGTCGGCGGGCATCACGCACCGCATCAACCATAACTATCTCGACGATGTTCTGCTGGCCACCAGCAGCCGCAAGCTCTCCAGTTTCTCGCTAGGCCTTAACCACACGCAAAAAATCGCCTCCGGCGTGGCGACCCTGAACCCGACCTTTACTCAGGGGGTACCGTGGTTTGGCGCAGAAGATGATAACGACAAGCATGGCGATGTGCCGAAAGCAGAGTTTCGCAAATGGAGCGTAAACGGCAGCTTCCAGCGCCCTGTTGCAGACAGGCTGTGGTGGCTGACCAGCGTCTACTTTCAATGGTCGCCGGACCGACTGTACGGTAGCGAGCGGCTGACGCTGGGCGGCGAAGCCTCCGTGCGCGGCTTTAAAGAGCAGTACGTCTCCGGCGATAACGGCGGCTACTGGCGAAATGAACTCAATTATTCGCTCTTTACCCTGCCGTGGGTAGGGGACGTCGGCCTGCTGGCGGCAATTGATGGTGGCTGGCTGAAGAAGGACGGTTTTGACCGTTACGCCTCCGGCACGCTGTGGGGGGCTGCACTGGGTCTTACGACGGCTCATCGTAACTACTCAAGTCAGTTTACCGTTGGCACACCGATGGCGTATCCGGACTGGCTGGGGCCGGATCGCCTCACGATTTATTACCGCGTATCAGTGGCTTTCTAAGGGACAGGGATGATGAAACAGGATCAGGTTCGTTTTTCGCAGCGCGCGCTGAGCGCGTTACTGAGCGTGCTGCTGGCGACGCAGCCGCTGCTGCCCGCGATGGCCGCAACCCTCACCCCGTCCGGCAATACGCAGATGGATAAGGCGGCCAACGGCGTGCCGGTGGTGAACATCGCCACGCCGAATCAATCCGGTATTTCCCATAACAAGTACAACGATTACAACGTCGGGAAAGAGGGGCTGATCCTCAACAATGCGACCGGACAGCTCAACCAGACCCAGTTGGGCGGGATTATTCAGAACAACCCCAACCTGAAAGCCGGGCAGGAAGCCAAAGGCATCATTAACGAAGTTACTGGGACTAACCGCTCGAATTTACAGGGCTATACCGAAGTGGCGGGGAAGGCGGCCAACGTCATTGTGGCGAATCCCTACGGCATCACCTGTAACGGCTGCGGGTTTATCAATACGCCGAATGTGACGCTCACGACGGGTAAACCGGTGCTCGATGCCAGCGGTAAGCTGCAATCGCTTGATGTGACTAAAGGCGCTGTCACCATCGAGGGCGCGGGGCTGAATGGTAGCCAGAGCGATGCGGTGTCGATCATTTCCCGCGCGACCGAGATCAATGCGCAACTGCATGCGAAAGATTTACGTCTGGTTACCGGGGCGAACCGCGTCGCGGCGGATGGTAGCGTCAGTGCGTTAAAAGGTGAAGGTGAAGCCCCGAAGGTGGCGGTAGACACCGGTGCACTGGGTGGCATGTACGCCAACCGCATTCGTCTGGTCTCCAGTGAAGCGGGGGTGGGCGTAAACCTGGGCAACCTTAACGCGCGTCAGGGCGATATTGCGCTCAACAGCGCGGGCAAAGTGGTGCTGAAAGACTCCCTTGCCAGCGGTAGCACCACGGTCAGCGCGGCGGACGTGACGTTACGCGGCGGACATAAAGCGGGTGGCAGTTTAACCGTCTCCGGTCAGAGCGCCCTGACGCTTGACCAGGCCCACATCGCCGCCGATAAAAACCTGCATTTAACAACCGGCGGCACGCTGACGCAGAACGGCGGTGCGTTAATGGCGGCAAACGACGCGGCGCTTGCGGCAAAAAGCGTTATTCAGAGTGCCGATGCCCAGGCGGGCGCCGATCGTCGCCTTGCCGTGAAAAGTGCCGAAAACGTGGTGCTTAACGGCTCAGTCGTCGCGGGGCAGCAGCTTTCGATTCAGGGCGGCGAGCTGGTGCAGCGCGGAAAACTCAGTGCCTCAGACATTGCGCTCAGCGGTCAGACGCTGACTCAGGAGAGCAGCAGCACCACCAATGCCAGCGGAAATATCACGCTCGCTACGTCCGGCCACAGCCAGCTGAACGGCAGCAACGCCGCCGGACGATCCCTCGCCGTTAGCGCGGGCAGCCTCAATAACCATGGCACGCTCGCAGCCGTTGCGGATACCCGTATTAACTCCGGGATAGTCAGCAATACCGGCACCGTCCAGGGGAACAGTCTGACCCTCTCGGGAACCGATATCGCCAGCTCCGGCACGCTGAACAGTGCCTCCACGCTGGATATCCGCGCACGCAACGTCGCCCTCTCCGGTGACTCCGGCGCGAAAGGCAAAACCACCGTTATCGCGAGCGGTAACCTGAACAACAGCGGCAGTCTTATCAGCGATGACGCGCTGACGCTGAACGCAGCGCAGATCGTTAACAACGGTACGCTTTCCGGTGCCCGGGGGCTCGCGACCTCCGCGGAGACGTTCACCGCCAGCGAAAAGTCAGTCATCCACAGCGGCGGGGATCTGGCGCTGAACAATATCGGGACTACGCTTGCCGGTGAAACCAGCGCGGATGGCACAATTACCCTACGGGGGAACAGCCTCAACACCACGGCAACGGCACAGACGCAGGGCGACAGCATCAGCGTAGATGTGCTCAATGCAAAGCTTGAAGGAACGCAGGCTGCCAAAGGCAACCTGATTCTGAAAGCGGATAACGGCCTCAACCACGCGGGAAAATCATCGGCTTCAGGGCTTAAGGTTGAAACCGGTCATCTCAGCAACAGCGGGACGCTGACGGCTGCCTCGCTCGCGATCGACAGCCCTGACGTCATTAACAGTGGCCTGATCCACGCCGAAACGACGCTTTCACTGGTCACTCGTCTGCTGGATAACCGCAGCAGCGGGGTACTGTACAGTCCGGCCGCGCTGTCGCTTTCACTCGCTGAACTGAAAAACGCCGGCATTATCACCAGCGATGCCGCGCTATCCCTGTCTGGTTCAACCCTGACCAACAGCGGCGAGCTGAGCGGCGCGTCACTTCTTGTTGATTACGACACGCTGAATAACAGCTCGGCTGGCCTGCTGCTGGCTCACGGGGCAAACCGCATCACGGCACAGTCGGTGTCCAGCGCGGGCAGCATCGTGGGCAACACGCTGACGCTGAATGCCAATCGCCTCGGCAGTGCCGGTCTGTTACAGGGCGATAGCGCACTGTCTCTGACCGCCGGAGTATTGGATTTACTGGCTGGCTCCCGAACGCTCACGAGTGGGGCACTCAGCCTTTCAGGAACCACGCTGACCACCGCAGGCCAGCTACAGGGAGAGAACATCAGCATTCGCGGGCGTGACTGGACTAACCGCGGAAGTTCACTCGCGACCGGCTCACTGGACGCTTCGACCAGTGGAACGCTCAGCAATACCGGCAAACTGATGAGTCAGGGCGACATCACGCTGAATGCCATCAATACCGTGAATAACGGCAGCCTGCTGTCGGCGGGGGATCTGGTGCTCACGGGAAATACGCTGCGCAACAACGGTTCGGTTCAGGGGAACCGCGTCACCGCGCGTCAGGACAGCATCACGAACAGCGGAACGCTGACCGGAATTGCCGCCCTGACGCTCGCTGCCCGCCTTGAGATGGCGGCACCGTTACTGTCGCTTGTGAATGACACGTCGGGATCGTTGCTGACCGCAGGCGACTTGTCCGTAACGGGCGGCGATCTGCGAAATACAGGGCAATGGCAGGGGAAACGGGTACTTATTGATGCGCAGGCGCTTACGAACGGCGGTGCGATCCAGGCAGAAAATCAACTGGATGCGCAAATCGTCAGCACCCTTACCGGCACTTCGGGAAGTAAAATCACCTCAAATGGTGAGCTGGCGCTCTCAGCACTGACGCTGGCGAACAGCGGGCAGTGGATTGCGAAGCACCTCACGCTGAAGGGGAAGACGCTGACTAACAGCGGTGAAATCACCGGCGTTGATGCGCTTTCGGTTGCCATGAATCAGGAGCTGTACAATCTGCCCGGTGGAAAACTGCTGAGTGCAGGTACTCTGAAGCTTGATGCTGGCAATGCGGCTAACGCCGGGCAAATCCAGGGGAAAACGACCGCCGTTACGACCGGGCAACTAACTAACAGCGGACGGCTTCAGGGGGAAGGGCTGACGCTGAATGCCGCCGGGGCACTGAGCAATACCGCCAGCGGCGTGCTGCTGAGTGAGAACGCGCTGACGGTGTCGGCTGCCACGCTGAATAATCAGGGAACGATACAGGGCGGCGGGGAATCTACGGTGAGAGCCGCCACCCGCGTGCAGAACGATGGCAAAGTGCTCTCCGGTGGCAGCCTCACGCTGACCGCACCGGAGCTGGCGAACAGCAGCAGCGGGCTGGTTCAGGCGGTGAGGTTGCTGCTGGATGCGGTGAACGCCGTGAATAATGGGCGGATACTTGCCACCAACAACGCCGAGCTAAGGGGAACAACTCTTACCAACGACGGCTCGCTACAGGGTGCAGACCTGCTGGTTAATTATCAAAAACTGAATAACAGCGGAACGGCACTCGGTACCACTTCGCTTACGATGAAGGGCGATGCGTTGACCAATGCCGCCAGCGGTAGGTTGTTCAGCGCGGGTAACCTCACGCTCAACAGCGGCACGCTGAAAAACGCGGGTCAGATTGTGGCGCTGGGGGATGTCACGCTTCATCTGTTAAGTGCGCTGGAGTTCAGTGGAACGCTGGCCGCCAGCAAAACGCTTTCTTTCATCTCTCAGGGGGACATCACCAATAATGGCACCCTACAGGGAAACAGCCTCGTTCTGAGCGCCGGTGGCGTGCTCACCAACAACGGCCAGTTCACCGCAGGTAAGGGTGACACCGTGTTCAGCGCGCAACGTATTTTGCTTAATGCAGCCGGTAGCCTCTCTGCAGGTGGCGACGTGGCGTTTAACAGCCTGAGCGACATTACCGTGAATGGGTTTACCGGTACGGCAGGCAGCCTGACGATGAATGCGGCGGGCACCTTGCTCAATACCGCACTGATTTATGCCGCGAATAATATGCAGCTTTTCGCTGACCGTATCCATAACGTCTACGGCGATATTCTGGCAGGGAATAGCCTGTGGATGCAGAAAAATGCGGCGGGTGCGGCGAACAGTGAAGTGGTGAATAAATCCGGGGATATTGAGACGCAGAAGGGTGATATTGCGATTCAAACCCGACATTTTGAAAATAACAGGGATGAATTAACTTCAAAAGTCGTTGAAGAAACCTTCTACGATCAACTGTCCGATGCGAATGGAAGCACAATTACAATTTGGGGCAATGAAGATGGTCATCCGGATTACGAAATTTTTGTTGGTGGAGGTAACGCCGGACCGGCGCCTATGCTCGTTGTTAAACCCGATGAAACAACGAGTACAAAAAAATACCTGGTTGAAAGAAAAACCGAATCGGTAGATCTTTCCGGGACGGCGGGACGTATTTCTTCTGGCAGAGATTTGACTATTGGGGCTGACTATTTCCTCAACAATGCATCCCAGATTCTGGCAGGCAGAGATATTCTCTTATCGGGAAGTCGTTTCGATAATTTAAGCTACCAGGATAAAGTGATTGAAACCTGGCGCACCTATACTTTTTCAAAAGCAGGTTTTTACTCTAACTGGATCCCCAAGCCAGAAGAAATCTACTTCATCTATGAACTTTCAGATAATGAGGTTACTGAAAGAACCGGAGAGGTTGTCCGCGCAGTTATTCAGGCGGGCGGTAATGTTCAGGCGAACTTCACAGAAGGTGTGAATAATGGCGATTTCTCACCATTAACTGGAGAGATTGCCAATAACATCTCGACCCCAACGCTAACCCCACTCAGCAACCCGTCCATCGCCAACGGCGAGCAGGCGCAGTCTCTTGTCGAAGCGGATGCGCAGGACATCTCCACGCCGCAATGGCGTGATGCGTTAAGCGACGCACTGAAAGATATCTCCGGTGGTTCATCACTTTCCGACCAAAACGGCAGCAGCGGAAACTATCCACTGCCGTCCGGCAACAATGGCTATTTTGTCCCGTCAACCGATCCCGATAGCCCGTATCTGATTACGGTGAACCCGAAGCTTGATGACCTCGGCAATATGGACGACAGCCTGTTTGACGGACTGTATGACCTGCTCGGCATAAAACCCGGCGATGCGCCGCGTGAAACCAACAGCGCGTATACCGATCGGAACCAGTTCCTCGGCTCGTCCTATTTCCTCGACAGGCTCGGCCTGAATCCAGACCGCGACTACCGGTTCCTCGGCGACGCGGCGTTTGATACCCGTTACGTCAGCAACGCCATTCTGAACCAGACCGGCAGCCGCTATATCAACGGCATCGGTTCCGACCTCGAACAGATGCGTTACCTGATGGACAGCGCCGCAGAGCAACAGAAAACGCTGGGGTTGAAATTCGGCGTGGCGCTCACTGCGGCTCAGGTTGCCGCGCTTGACCACAGCCTGCTGTGGTGGGAAGCGGCGACCCTCAACGGCCAGACGGTGATGATCCCGAAAGTCTACCTTTCACCGAAGGATGTCACCGTTCACAGCGGCAGTGTGATTAGCGGTAATAACGTCCAGCTGGCGGGCGGTAACGTCATCAACAGCGGCAGTACGATCGCGGCGCAGAATGGCCTGACAATCGACAGCAGCAACAGCCTGAGTAACCTCAACGCCGGGCTGCTGAGCGCAGGCGGCGGGCTGAACCTGAGCGCGCTGGGGGACATCAACAACATCGGCTCCACCATCAGCGGTAAAACGGTAGGGCTGGAGAGCGTCACGGGCAGCATTAACAACGTGACTCGCGCGCAGCAGTGGAATGTCGATGCGGGCAATGTGCATTTCAGTGGCACGGATGTGGGCGGTACAGCTTCCATCGCCGCCACCGACGGGCTGACGATGCGCGCCGGACAGGATATTAACGTGACGGGCGCAAGCGTGTCGGCGGGCGGCAGTCTGGGTATGGCGGCAGGAAAAGATATCAACATCACCGCCAACGAGATTGCGACCATCGAGGGACGTGCCGGGCGCAACCGCGCGACCACGGAGACGGCGTCCGTCACGCATCAGGGCAGCACCCTGAGCGCAGGTGAAGACCTCACCCTGCGAGCGGGTAACGACGTGAATGCCCGTGCGGCGGCGATAGCGGCGGAAGGGGATGTGGGCATTCATGCCGGGCGGGATGTGAACCTGCTGGCGGAAGCGTCAACGGAACGCTCCAGCAGCCAGGCGAAGAAAAAAACCGCCATCGATGAATCTGTTCGTCAGCAGGGAACGGAGATTGTCAGCGGCGGTAATACGGCGATTATCGCCGGGCGCGACGTGACCGCGCAGGCGGCTGACGTGACGGCGCAGGGCGATATCGGCGTGGCGGCAGGCCGCGACGTGAACCTGACGACGGCAACGGAGAGCGATTACCGCTACCGGGAGAAAACCAAAACCAGCAGCGGTTTCCTCAGCAAAAAGACCACCCACACTATTGAGGAAGACAGCGCGACGCGGGAGAAAGGCTCGCTGCTGAGCGGCGACAATGTGTCGGTATCGGCGGGTAACAACCTGCTGGTCAAAGGCTCGGCGGTGGCGGGTGACGGCGACGTGTCCCTGTCCGCAGGCAACAACGTGGACATCGTGGCGGCCACCAACACCGACACCTCCTGGCGCTTTAAGGAGACGAAAAAATCCGGCCTGATGGGTACGGGAGGCATCGGCTTCACCATCGGCAGCAGCAAAACCACCCACGACCTGCGCGAGAAGGGCACCACCCAGAGCCAGAGCTTCAGCACGATCGGCTCGACGGGCGGCGACGTCAGCATTGCGGCGGGCAACCGGGCGCATATCGGCGGGGCGGATGTTATCGCGCAGCAGGATCTTGCCGTCACGGGCAGCAGCGTGGTGATTGAACCGGGGCATGACAAACGCACCCGCGACGAGACGTTTGAGCAGAAGAGCAGCGGGCTGACGGTGGCGCTGTCGGGGGCAGCGGGGAGCGCGGTGAACAATGCGGTGCAGACGGCACGCGACGCGAAAGGGGAGAGCGATAACCGCCTTGCGGCGCTGAAGGCCACCAAAGCGGCACTGTCAGGCGTACAGGCGTCGCAGGGTGCGGAAATGGCGCAGATTAAAGGCGATCCCAACAGCGGTATTGGCGTAAGCGTTTCGCTCTCCTCGCAGAAATCGAAATCCGAGCAGCACATGCAGAGCGACACGGTTGCGGGCAGTACGCTGAATGCGGGGAATAATCTGTCCATCACCGCGACCGGAAAAGGGAAAGGCGATAACAGCGGCGACATTCTTATCGGTGGCAGCCAGCTGAAGGCGGGCGGCAACACCGCGCTTGCCGCAGCGAACGACATTGTGCTGGGCGGCGCGGCCAGCACACAGCAGACGACAGGAAAGAACAGCAGCAGCGGTGGCGTCGCAGGCGTCAGCATTGGCGGCGGCAAGAGCGGTTATGGCATCGGCGTGTTTGCGAATGTGAATGCTTCGAAAGGTAGTGAAAAGGGCGACGGTACCGCGTGGACGGAAACGACGCTCGACAGCGGCGGGACGGTCTCCATGACCAGCGGTCGGGACGCCATTCTGACCGGCGCGCAGGTGAGCGGCGATAAAATCGTGGCAGATATCGGACGCGACCTGTGGATGAGCAGCCAGCAGGACAGCAACGATTATAAATCGACGCAGAACAGCGCGGCGGCGGGCGGCAGCTTCTCGTTCGGCAGCATGACGGGATCCGGTTACCTCAGCGCCAGCCAGGACAAGATGAAGAGCACGTATGACTCGGTGCAGGAGCAGACAGGGCTCTTCGCGGGTGACGGCGGCTTTGATGTGACGGTGGGACGGCACACGCAGCTTGACGGTGCGGTGATTGCCTCGACGGCGACGGCGGACAAAAACAGTCTCGATACGGGGACGCTGGGCTTCCGGGATATCCACAACGAGGCGGATTATAAGGTCAGCCACAGCGGTATCAGCCTCAGCGGCGGCGGTGATTTTGGCGGCGACGCATTCAAGGGCAACCTGCCGGGCGGCGTGGTATCGGCTGCGGGCAGCAGCGGTCATGCGGAAGGCACGACGCAGGCGGCTGTGGGGGAGGGTAACATCACCGTCCGTGATACCGCGAACCAGCAGCAGGATGTGGCTAACCTGAGCCGGGACACAGAACACGCGAACGACACCATCAGCCCGATATTTGACAAGGAGAAGGAGCAGCGGCGGCTTGCGCAGGTGAGCGCCATCAGCGATATCGGCGGGCAGGTGGCAGACATCGCCAGAACGCAGGGTGAGCTGAATGCGCTGAAGGAAGCGCGTAAGGTGCACCCTGACCTGACGGTTGAGCAACTGAAAGAGACGCCAGAGTACCTGGACGAGCAGGCGAAGTTTGGTACGGGCAGCACCATTCAGCGCGGTATTCAGGCGGCAACGGCGGCGCTTCAGGGGCTGGCGGGCGGAGATATTGCCGGCGCGCTGGCGGGGGCTTCGGCCCCTGAGCTGGCGCATCTGCTGAAATCGACGGAGGATAATCCCGCGGTCAACACCATTGCGCACGCCATACTGGGCGGTGCTGTTGCAGCGCTTCAGGGGAACAGTGCGGCAGCGGGTGCGGCCGGAGCGGCGATGGGGGAGCTGGCCGCCCGCGCAATCATGGCGGCAATGTATCCGGGTAAAGCAGTCAGCGATCTGAGTGAGGAGCAGAAGCAGACGGTCAGCACGCTGGCGACGATATCGGCGGGGATGGCCGGAGGGATAGCGGGAGACAGCACGGCGTCGGCTGCTGCGGGGGCGCAGGGCGGGAAAAATGCGGTTGAGAATAACTCGCTGTCGGGAGACCGGGCTCGTGAAGCGGCGAAACAGGCTGCTGAATCCCTGAAAAAACAGGTCAGGGAAAAACTGGGTGAAGGTATAGCCTCCTCCATCGCAAACGGCATTATTAATGCTCTCGCTGATACCGGCGATGCGGCCTTGGGTTCCGCGGACTATGCTGCTGATGCGGCAATGGTGCTGGCGTCGTGTGCTGCAGGTGACAGCTATTGCAGCAAGGCGATGAGCGACTTGGCCGGGAAGAATCAGGCGGTGGCGGATAGTGTTAGCGCCCTGATGCAGAGTGAAACCTGGTCTGCGGTTGCGGATACGGTTAAACAGGCCGCTGGCGGGAATCAGGCGGCACTGGAAGCCACGGGCGGGTTGCTGGCTGGTATTTTATTACCGGGTAAGAAATTACCAACTGCTGGAACTGCAATCATCTCTGATAGTGTCGCGTTCAGCACTAAACAGTTAGATAAGAAATTTAAGCATGCAATTGACTTCGATGTTGTTACCACAAAGAAAAATCCGGATACACTTAAGCAATATGAGACTGCCATTAAGAATCATTTGAATGATAAATCTACTAGTGAGAATGGCACTTATGGCTTTGTGAAAGACTCACGAGTATTCTTTAATCCCAATACAAATAATGCAGTTGTTATTGATAAGTCAGGTGAGTTTATTACAGGCTTCAAAGTTATCCCTGGAACGCCACAGTATGATAACTATATGAAAAATGGGGTGTTAAGATGAGTTATTTACTTATTGAGTTTGCCAGATCTTTCGGGAGTGGAAGACTTTCTGCAGTAGCATTTGCAGACGCATATATGGAGCTTTGGCGCATAGAACGAGATAGCAAAAATATACTTAACTATGATGTGAATGTAAGTGAGTGTCTCTCAAGTATATTTTGTGTAGCAGATATGTATAATCCTGATGATGATCGTGATCAATATGAATTTGACGAAGAGCAGTTACGAAATGAAATAAATAAGCTCATAGATATTTATATTAATAAATAAAAAGGATACCGGCGTAGTTGCCGGGTTCTTCTTATTAATCGTCAGCCGTTAACCGGCTCGATCACCAGTCGACCCCGCTCCACGCTGACCGTGATTGGCGTGTCAGTGCTTAATCCCGCCTCTTCCAGCCAGTTGCCGTTCAGGCGCAGGCTGGGGTTGCGGAAATAGTGGGCGGCCATGTAAGACAGGCTCTTTAATAGTATTGAGTAAGATTGGATAACGGAGAGCAAAACCGCGTATCATGCGGTTGAGAATAACTCGCTGAGTAAGGACAAGGCACCGGTCAATATTTATGACATCAATCCACTGAAACCAAATGTGCTCGACGCTGACGGGGATCCTCTTAAAGGTGGTGGTATTGGTAAGTTTACGATTAATAAAGGGCAACAGAACAAGCCCTTACCGGGGACGAACGAGTATAAAATAGCTTCCAAAGCGGGTCTGAATAAAAGCGTTCATACCGTAGCGCCTGATTCATTGCTACCCAAACTAGGAAGGGTCAGCAGGTAGGTAATAATCCTGTCGGTGTTCCTGGTTTTAAGGAACGAATAAATTATGGTCAAAATATTGGAAACTATATTGGCCCTCAGACAGGAGTATCCACACCTACTACAAATGGCATAGTCCACTATGGTAAAAACGGTGTGCATATTGTTCCTACAAGACCTTCAGAATAATAAGGGGGAGTAATGGTTTTATCTGATTTAAGTGTATACCTGAGACTTTCATTGCAGAGGGCTTTGTTGGGAAACGTTACCCCTAACATTAGAGCCGTTATTGCTGAATTAACTGGTAAGAGCATTAGCATACTTTTTTATTTTGAAGGTGAAGTTGATGACGACGACGAAGAGCTTGCATCGGTAATAGAAACGGAAATTATTGCCGATTTTGATGATGATTTTACTGTATATACAGCAGTTCAGCGTCTTGATTATCCACAGAGGATAAAGAATACAAATGGTTTGCTGGCATATCTAAGAAAAGAGTAGCAAAAAAAGATCTCGGCCCCTGCGCAGGTATCGTTTTATCAGTGATTCCTAAAATGCCCATTACCCCGTTTGAATACGCTGGTGCCGTTCAGCGCCTCCGGAAATTGTCGCAGCGAAAGACATAGTACTGGGCGATGCGGCCAGAGCGCAGCAGACGACAGGAAAGAACAGCGCGGCGGCGGGCGGCAGTTTCTCGTTCGGCAGCATGACGGGATCCGGCTACATCAGCGCCAGCCAGGACAAAATGAAGAGCACGTATGACTCGGTGCAGGAGCAGGCAGGGCTCTTAGCGGGTGGCGGCGGCTTCGATGTGACGGTGGGACGGCACACGCAGCTTGACGGCGCGGTGATTGCCTCCACGGCGACGGCGGATAAAAACCGCCTCGACACGGGGACGCTGGGCTTCAGCGATATCCATAACCAGGCGGACTTTAAGACGGAGCACCAGGGCGCTGGCATCAGTTCGGGCGGCAGCATCGGCAAGCAGTTTGCCGGGAACATGGCGAACGCTCTGCTGGCCGGGGGCGGCAACAGTGGTCACGCGGAAGGCACGACCCAGGCGGCAGTGAGCGAGGGGACGCTCATCATCCGCGATAAGGAGAACCAGAAGCAGGATGTGGCTGACCTGAGCCGCGATGCGGAGCATGCCAACGGCAGCATCAGCCCGATATTTGACAAGGAGAAGGAGCAGCGGCGCCTGCAGGAAGTGCAGCTGATTGGTGAGATTGGCTCGCAGGCGGTGGATATTGCGAACACTTATGGAGAGACAGAAGGGCTGAAGGCGGCGCGGGATGCGCTGGCGAAAGAGGGGGTGAATGAGCCGGATGCGAATGCCAGCGACGCACTGAAAAAGGCCTATCAGGATGCCCTGCGCGAGACCGATGCGTATAAAACCACGACGGCGAAATACGGCACGGGCAGCGACCTGCAGCGGGGTATCCAGGCGGCGACGGCCGCGCTTCAGGGGCTGGCAGGCAGCGACCTGAAGGCCGCGCTGGCGGGGGCAGCAGCGCCGGAGCTGGCGTATCGTATTGGTCACGGCATGGGAATCGATGACAATACGGCAGCGAAAACCATTGCTCATGCCATCCTGGGCGGTGCGGTTGCAACGCTGCAGGGGAACAGTGCGGCGGCGGGAGCTGCTGGAGCGGCGACCGGTGAGCTTGCGGCGAAGGCGATAGCGGGTATGCTGTACCCTGACGTTAAAGATTTGTCGAAGCTGAGTGAAGAGCAGAAGCAGACGGTCAGTGCGCTGGCGACGATATCGGCCGGGATGGCTGGCGGGCTTGCTGGAGACAGTACGGGGTCAGCGGTTGCTGGCGGGCAGGCAGGGAAGAATGCGGCGGAGAATAACTCATTGGCACTGGTTGCCAGAGGTTGCGCGGTTGCTGCGCCCTGCCGGACGAAGGTCGCAGAGCAGTTGCTGGAAATCGGGGTCAAAGCCGGTATTACTGGCGCCGTGGCAAAAACACTTGCCGACAAGCTGACTGCTGATGAACTGGATCATCTTGTTACCCTTGAAATGATGGGTAATGATGAGATCACCAGTAAGTATCTCAGTTCGTTGCAGGATAAGTACGGTTCAGGGAGTGCTTCGAACCCGAATATTGGCAAGGATCTGACGGATGGTGAGAAAGCAGAACTGGGCGGTGCGGGTTCAGGCACCGGTACACCACCACCACCGCCGGAAAATGATCCTAAGCAGCAAAATGAAAAGCCCGTAGAAAAGCTTAATCAGAAACAAGAAAGTGCGATTAAGAAGATTGATAACACTATAAAAAATGCTCTGAAAGACCATGATATTACTGGAACTATCAAAGACATGGATGGTAATCCAGTGCCTAAAGAGAATGGAGGGTATTGGGATCATATGCAGGAAATGCAAAATACGCTCAGAGGATTAAGAAATCATGCGGATACGTTGAAAAACGTCAACAACCCCGAAGCTCAGGCTGCGTATAGTAGAGCAACAGATGCTATTAATAAAATAGAATCGGCTTTGAAAGGACATGGAATATGATTACCTTCCGTAAATTGATTGGAAACATCAATGTGACGAAAGAACCAGATCAACAATCACCACTTGAACTCTGGTTCGAACGTATTATTGATGTACCTATTGAAGAGCTAACAGTGGAAGACCTCTGCCGAGCTATCCGACAGAAATTATGTATTGATCAATTGATGCCAAGGGTATTGGAAGTTCTGACTGAAGAGCCGTTGGCAGGTGAGTATTACGATGGTGAACTAATTACTGCCTTATCAACAGTAAAAGCAGAAGATCTAAGAGGTCAGAAAAATACTTTTACCCAAATAAGGCAACTGATTAACCAGTTGTCTCCTTCAGATATTAACGATGATCTAAGAAAAGATATATTAAAAATCAATCAAATAATCGTATAAACGATCCCGGCCACCGCGCCGGGATCGTTCTATCAGGCTTTACCCGAAATTCCCGTTTCTGTGCCGGATCGCTGGCAGATTATCCGCATTTAACGGCAGTGGATATTGCAGAATGCAGGGGAACGCCGAATCAGGCCTGAACTAAGTACGAAAGAGCGGTAAGCGTAAGCAAGTAGAAGGATATTCTCCTTCATTATTTTATCTCAAGGAAAGAAAATGAAAGTAACAAAATTAATAGCAACTACTTTATTATTCGTTGTAGCGCTAACGGGGTGTGCCAGCAAAATAAAACCTGAAAAAGTAACCTCTTCAAATGGTAGTTCGATTGAGATTATGGCTGTGTCAGCTCTGGCAGAACTTAATAATAATCGTATCGCTGATAATTCGCTGCGCGTAGTTACTCCGAATCATAACGCTGTTGGAAAAGGGTTGGCCGTTTTGTCTGTGTTAACCGGAAATATAAATCCTAGCAGTTTTGATAAAGAAAATTATAAAGGGGAAATCATTGAGTCGATCAAAAACCCTACTAAGACCTATCTTGCTGAAGCTGCAAAGAAAACTATCAGTAAATGGATGGACTCTCAATCCAGCGGGTATGTTTATAAAGAGCAACTCTATATTGGCCATGCTACCTGGGCATTGATATTTAAAGATGCTACGGCAACCACTCCTGTTTACCAGCTGAAATATAAGGTGCTTTTCTATAAGAAACCTGAGGGTGGGAATATGTTTTCCGCTTATACTGTAGCTGAATGTTCCCCAGATCCTGTGGAAGCGAATCTGTCAGAATGGGAAAGTGAGAATTATAAGAAGGTGACTGTTGAAACGCAGAAGTATATGGATGCCTGTATCCTTGAGTTAAATAATCAACTCCCGCGGCTGCTTAAAAAGTAGCATATTTATTAAGTTACCCAATCCCGGCCACCGCGCCGGGATTGCCTTTTTACCCCTCAGCCCTTAATCGGCTCGATCCCCAGTCGTTCCCACTCTAACCCTAACCCCGGAAGCTCGGCTTGAACTCCCCTGTGAGTCACTGCCATGCCAAAGCTCACTGACAGCCCCTCAATCATTCGAGCACTCACGCGTAAGCGTCCGCCACACCTGCACGGAACGCGCCCGTCAAACCTCGCTATAAATCCCCACCACGCGACCCGCCGTTTTTATCTCGTCGATACCGCATTCAAAGGGCACTTTGCCGCCCGCCACGTGGAGTTTTTTACCCGGCAGAAGCGTCAAGTCGCGGATGCTGGTGGTGCCTTCAATCTCAACCAGCCACAGGCCGTCGGTTAACGACGCTTCCTTTTCGATAAAGTGCAGCTTGCCCTCCGCCCGGACGGCGATGCCGCGTGTCAGCGGTTTGCTGAAGAAAGCAGAGTCGATACTCAAAATGGTATTTTCTTCCAGTCTTCCATCACTCAGCGTGAACGTGGAAACGGAAATGGGATCGCCCGGGGCCGGGTTACCTTCAAACTGGGCCCCTTGCCCGGTCATCAGCCAGCGAAGGCTGGCGCCGGTGTCCAGCGCGCACTGTACCGCAAAGTCGTAAGAGACGGTGCCGCGCGCGTAGCGGTTCTGGAGCGAGCTGGCGGCGATATTAAAGTGGCGGGCCAGCTGGATTTTCTGCGTGAAACCATATACCTGACAGATTCTATCGAGTAACTCTTCATTATTCACTTGAGAATCTAAAATCAAAATATGTTCCTTTGGGTGTTTACTAATACTCATTTGGGTATTAGTATCATTACAAATTCGGGCAATCAGCGGCGGACGTTGGCAAACAGAGGCTAATGATTGCAGACATTATCAAAATGGGAATTTTGCAGCATGGCTTATGAAATCGCAATCATCAAAGGGCGTAAAAAGCTGCATCCTCCCCGTTTTCGGCCCATTAGCGCCGCGTCATCCGCACGGCGCGAAACTACGCGAGGGGAGTTATGGCGATAGAGGCTGCCCGCGCACGGGTTCCGCTCAGCGTGGGGGCGCGGCTAAGCGGGCTTAACCACGTCGCGGAACTGCGCGCCCGCTACGGGAGCGACAGCGGGAAAGAGCTGGCCCGG
Organism: Enterobacter soli; assembly: GCF_964208575.1. Classification (GTDB taxonomy): domain Bacteria; phylum Pseudomonadota; class Gammaproteobacteria; order Enterobacterales; family Enterobacteriaceae; genus Enterobacter; species Enterobacter soli_A. Next base: position 230,722 of record NZ_CAXOFU010000001.1, read on the forward strand.
TTTATGGCGGACATGCGCGACAAGCGCGATCCCCGTTTTGAAGAGAACGGCAGGGCGCTGGCCGCCCTCTTTTTCCTGGCGAGACTCCCTGTCGCCCGTCACGAGTGCGATATCAGTGAACTGACGACAGAGGAGAAACGGGCGCTGATTACCGCCATGAACCATTTTCGTGCTGTCGTGAGTTTATTTCCTGAACGGCTGACCATGCCGAAGTAATCCATCCAAAAACCTAATGGCGTAAACCCGCCGGGCATTCTATTGCCTGAAATTAAGGAGAACGCGTGATGCGAAACAGTGAAAACCGCCCTTATCCGATCGGAAGTGACGACCTGAAGCGTCTGGTGAGGGAAGCAAAAACGGAGGAGCGATGCGCGCGAGCGCGGGCGGTCTCCCTGCGCCTGGAGGCGCTGGCGAGCCACATCTACAAAACCGGCATGAGCGGCGAGGACGTTGCCGAACTGCTGTGCCACGAGGCGGCCCGCTACGAGCGCGAGTCCCAGGAGCTGCACTGATGGCCGATTTTATCGATCTCGCCCAGGCGCGCGAGCAGGAAGACCGGGAGCGGCACATCAGCCGCGCCCGCAGACGGCCCGCCGCGCCTTCGCGGTTCCTCTGCGAGGAGTGCGAGGCCCCGATACCGGAGGCGCGCCGAATCGCGGTGCCTGGCGTGGCGCTGTGCGTCACCTGCCAGGAAATAGCGGAGATGAGAAACAAGCACCTCCGGGGAGGATGAGTTGGCTACGTCATTCGCTTATCCGTGGAACGCCCCGCGGTCGGCCATCGCCAGCCCTTATCTCACCCATGCCCAGCAGCAGGGTCGCGATCGTTTTGTCGCGGCGCTGCAGCAGGCAAGAATGGCCCTTTCCCTGCAGCCCGACTGCGTGCGGTTTGACGTCTGGCGAACGCTTGACGCCCTCGAACAGCAGCGGAGTAGCCCGCGCGCTAACGCCTTTTTGATCCGCTTCTGCAGCCGGATGTTGCCCCGCCTGCGTCTCGTCTCTGAGCGCTATGCCAGCCCGGGCCTGCAGGATTCGGTTTCCAGGGCCGTGTTTGACGGCCACTTCGACACCCGGCTTCTGCAATACCTTGCCTCGCGGTTGGTCGAGCTGGTCGCCCGCTATAACCGTCTTCCGGATATGTCCCGCGCGGATATCGACCTGCTGGCCGCCGATATCGCCAGCTTTATTCGCGGCGAGCTGGCGAATATGAACGATGCCGGGATGGGCGAATACCAGACGCTTTACGCCTGGTATCAGCGCGCCGGGATTATCACCCGTCAGTTCAACGTGGCGCCTCCGCACTGGGAGCGGATGTCGAAGACATTCTTCAATAAAGACGATGCTGCCGCGGCGGTGATTCGCATGTTTTCCGAGGCGTGGTGGCGCGGTCGCCTGCGTCGGACCGCGGCTGCCTGGCGCGAGCATTTGCAGATTGCCCTCGGCAGCGTCAGCAAAACGAGAACCGCGTATGCGAGCAGGCGCTGCGTGACCGAGTGGCGCGAGCAGAAGCGCCGCACCCGCGAATTTCTCAAGGGCATGGAGCTGGAAGATGAAGAGGGCAACCGCATCAGCCTGGTTGAACGCGTCGATGGCTCGGTGGCTAACCCGGCCATCCGCCGCTGCGAGCTGATGACCCGCATTCGCGGGTTTGAAAATATCTGCCAGGCGCTGGGCTACGTGGGTGAGTTCTATACCCTGACCGCCCCCGCGCAGTATCACGCGACCCTGAGAACGGGTTACCCCAACGCGAGGTGGAACGGGGCGAGCCCGGCGGAGACGCAGCGCTACCTGACCCAGCTATGGGCGCGCATCCGCGCAAAGCTGCACCGGGAGGGGCGGCGTATTTTTGGCATCCGCGTCGCGGAGCCCCATCACGACGGAACGCCCCACTGGCACATGCTGATGTTTATGCTGCCGGAAGATGTCGAATGCGTGCGCCGGATCGTTGGCGACTACGCGCGGCAGGAGGAGGCCGCTGAGCTGCAGAGCGAAAGCGCCAGAAAGGCTCGCTTCCACGCCGAAGCGATCGATCCGCAGAAAGGCAGCGCCACCGGCTATATCGCCAAATACATCTCAAAGAACATCGACGGCTACGCGCTCGACGGCGAGACCGATCGCGAAAGCGGCGGGCTGCTGAAGGAGACGGCCGCCGCTGTCTCGGCCTGGGCGGGGCGCTGGCACATCCGCCAGTTTCAGTTTGTCGGCGGCGCGCCGGTTACGGTCTACCGCGAGCTGCGCCGCCTGGCGGACGCGGAGGCCGCGCGCGGCCTGAGCGTGGAGTTTGCTGCCGTTCATGACGCTGCCGACGCCGGCGACTGGGCGGGGTACGTGACGGCGCAGGGCGGGCCGTTTGTGCGTCGCGATAATTTACAGGTGCGCGCGCTGTACGAGCCGCGCGCCGGGTTTAACCAGTACGGCGAGGAAACCGTCCGCATTCGCGGGGTGTACGACGCCACCGTCGGCGCGGGCACCCCGATTTTAACCCGGGTCACGCAGTGGAAAATCGTGCCGAAGCGGGCAGAGGATCGCAGCGATGCGCCCGCCGCTTCTTGGAGTTCTGTCAGTAACTGTACGGTGGACGATCTTTCTCAGCCCCTCAGCCGACGCGCAAGACGGGCGTTAGCCGAACGCATCAAGCGCATCCGGCCCCGCGCAGAGGCGCCGTTTGTCTACGCGCGGGATCCGCAGAACGGGATCCCGGAGAAGGTGATCGACGAGGTTCGGCTTGTCACCGGAGCCGCCATCAGCCGGGGAGAGGCCCTGCATCTTATGGCGGGCGGCGTGAGCCGAATTAACGATAAATGGTGCAGAGGGGCGGCCGACGGATCGCTATTTCCGGCGGCGTGTTCCTGGCAGGAAAAGGCGCGAAAAATCCTTAAACGCATTGGGTATTTAGCGGATTTACGCACCCGGCGGGCACGCTAATCTTCATCGATATCATGCACATACCGTGAAGGGTTCTGATTTTTCGCTTCACTCTTTTTATGAATTCGTGCTACTGTATGTTTATACAGTATCTCGTGGTGGAGGTTGTGTGGACAGAGAGTTGAACGAGCAGGTCATGATTGAACGCGTCGAGATGATTGCTCGACTGACGACAGAGGGAACGTGTCAGGAAAGAGATCGTGAAATTGCCCTGAATTTGATCGCTGAGATTGCCCGGGGAAATTTAATCAGGAACAACGCATTTACCGTTGTTTTCTCGGCATCGCCTGTTCCGGAACGCATAAAAAGAGAGGGCAATGTTCGGGTGAACATTACCCTCGATAAAGATCAGCAGATTGGCCATGCCGTCGTCGAGGCCTTCCAGAGCGAGCTGAGCCGCAGAATACGATCCCTGTTTCCGTCGTCGCGGGTGACCGTGAAAACAGGATCGGTGACGGGAGTGGAGCTCCAGGGCCTTGAAAGAGAGGCCGACCGCGAGGCGCTGGACGCTATTCTTCGGGAAGTCTGGGAAGACGAGAGCTGGCGCTAGCCCTGCGCCATCATCCGAACGCCCCCTCCTCATTCAGACATCACGCTTCCCCACTCGCGGACGGGCTGTTGTGTCCGCGATTGTCCATCTCTCAGCGATAGCGTAAAGGCGGCTGCCCCGGGAAAATCAGGAGTACCTGGAAACCGGATGTTGGGAGTGTCTGATGAAGATTTATGCAATGCAGGGAGACACGCTTGATGCCGTTTGCGCCCGCTATTATGGGCGCACGGCAGGCGTCGTTGAAACCGTTCTGAAGGCCAACTCTGGCCTCGCGGAGTTAGGGGTTATCTTGCCGCACGGCACCCCGGTAGAGATGCCGGAAGTGGATAGCGCCCCCACAAAAGAATCCATAAACCTATGGGACTGAGCCTGGAAAAAGTCACCACGTTTATCGCCTACTGGCTGGCCGTGGCGCTGGCCTGGTTCGGGGCGATGTCTCCTGAGAAAGTCGCGCTGTACGTGGGGAGCCTGTGCGCCATTTTCACCGCGCTGACGAACTACTGGTTTAAGCGAAAAACCTGGCGCTATCTCCAGTCTCTTGGCCTCGATAAGAAGAGCATTCGTGAACTCAATCATTAAGCGTTGCGGCGTCGCCAGCGTGCTGGCCCTGGCGGTGCTGATGCCTGACTTTCGGCTACTGAAAACCTCCCCGCAGGGGCTGGCGCTGATTGCCGATCTCGAGGGGTGCCGCCTGACGCCTTACCGGTGCAGTGCCGGGGTATGGACGTCCGGCATTGGCCACACGGCAAACGTGGTGCCGACGCGGGACATCACCGAGCGTGAGGCGGCGTCAAATCTGGTGGCTGATGTGCTCAACGTGGAGCAGCGGCTGGCGGCGTGTGCGCCGGTAGAAATGCCGCCCCGGGTCTACGACGCGCTGGTGAGTTTTACCTTTAACGTCGGCACGGGCGCCGCCTGCCGCTCGACGCTGGTGTCGTTCATCAACCGCAAGCAGTGGCCCCAGGCGTGCGAACAGCTTACCCGCTGGGTGTACGTCAACGGCGTCAAAAATACGGGGCTGGAAAACCGCCGCGTCCGCGAAAAGGCCTGGTGCATGAAGGGGCTGCCGTGAGAGTCCTCCTGCTGATGCTGGCAGGGCTGCTGGCGCTCGCGCTGTGGCTGCGCCATGACAATCTGGCCCTGTCCCGCTCCTTAGCCACCGCAAACCAGGTTGCCAGCGAGCAAAAAAAGGCCCTCGCCGCGCTCAGCCAACAGCTTTCCCTGTCGCAACAGATGGCGAGAGCAAACGAAAACGCCCAGGTCAGGCTCCGGGAGTCGCTTGCCGCCGCGGGCGAGGAGAGGGCAAACCGGGAGGCGGCTATCGGGAGATTACTCAATGAAAATGAAGCGTTACGCCGCTGGTATACCGCTCAGCTGCCTGATGCTGTCCGCAGGCTGCACGTCCGCACCGCCTGCGCCTCCGCAGCACATTGTCTACAACGCCTGCCCGAGGGTGAGTTCCTGCCCGATGCCGGCAAGCAATCCAACCACTAACGGCGATCTCAGCGCAGACATTCGCAGGCTGGAGTATGCCCTTACCGCCTGCGCGCTGCAGATCGAAACCCTAAAAGACTGTCAGGAAAAAATCGATGCACAAACTCAAGAGCCTGCGTCAGGCCTTAATTGACGCGATCCCCCAGCTGAACGCCCAGCCGGAGCGCCTTAAGATGTCGGTCGGCAGCGGCAATATTGACGCCCGCCAGGCCGCCTCGCTCTCCTTTGAAAAACGGTACGAGCTGAACGCGAAGGTCAGCGGCTTTATCGGCGAAAGCGAGGGATTTTTCGTTCCGGTACTGGCCTGGCTTCGGGAAAACCAGCCGGACATTTTTACCCTTGATGAGGGGAGAAAAAATGGATTCTCCTTCACGATCGTCTTAAACGACGACGCGACGATGGATATCAGCATCACAGTGCAATTAACCGAGCGCATCCTGGTTTCCGAGGAGCAGGGCGCTCTGCACGCGACGTATTCCCCCGAACCGCCGCTGCCGGAACCCGTCACGCGTCCGAAGGCGTTGTACATCAACGGCGAGCTGGTCAGCGAGTGGGAGGCGTAATGTCCCGGCGCTGACGGCGGCCTTCAGCCGGTTGTCCGGGGAGCTTGTTGTTTCATCCCGCAGAAAACCCCGTTTCGTTGCTGCCGTTCCTTCTGAACGGCATTCTTTTCTCATGAATACACTAACTTCCCTGAACGGTATCGCTCGTGCGATCCGCAATCTTATTCGTATCGGTGTCGTCACCGATGTTGACCTTAACAAGGGGCTTTGCCGTGTCCAGTCAGGGGGCATGAAAACCACCTGGCTTAACTGGCTAACCTGCCGCGCGGGGCGCTCGCGCGTCTGGTGGGCCCCCTCAACAGGAGAACAGGTGCTGCTGCTGGCTATTGGCGGTGAGCTGGATACCGCCTTCGTGCTGCCGGGGATTTTTTCTGACGACCATCCGGCGCCGTCTGATTCACCGGACGCCCTCCACATGTCGTTTCCGGACGGCGCGGCGATCGAGTACGAACCCGCAAGCGGGGCGCTGAGCGCGGTGGGAATCAAAACGGCAACGATTTCGGCATCGGAATCGCTCACCGCCACCGTTCCGGTGGTGCGCGTGACCTCATCAACCCGGATAACCCTCGACACGCCAGAGGTGGTGTGTACCAACAAGCTTATTACCGCCTCTCTTGAGGTGCAGAAGGGCGGCGTCATGGCCGGAAACGTTGAGCACTCCGGCGGCAAATTCACCTCCAACGGGGTGCAGGTAGACAACCATGCGCACGGCGGTGTGCAAAGCGGCGGAAGCTGGACTAAGGGGACACAATGACGGTGCGCTACACGGGAATGAACAGGCAGACTGGGCTTAGCATTTTAGAGGCGGAACACATCCGGCAAAGCGTGCGCGACATTCTGGTGACGCCGATTGGCTCGCGGGTTATGCGCCGGGATTACGGATCGCTGCTTTCCGCAATGATCGACCAGCCGCAGAACCCGGCGCTTCGGCTGCAAATCATGTCCGCGTGCTACTCCGCGATCCAAAAGTGGGAACCGCGCATCACGCTGACTTCCCTTACGTTTGAGCGTTCGGAGCATGACGGGACGCTGTATGTCGACCTCACGGGGACGCGTGCGATAACCGGACAATCCTTTTCTATCACCATTTCACTGAGTTAAATGCTATGGCTATTGTTGATCTGAGCCAGCTCGCCGCGCCTGATGTCGTGGAGGAGGTGGATTATGAAACGCTGCTGGCAGAACGAAAGGCAACCTTCGTTTCGCTTTTTCCTGAAGACCAGCAGGAGGCGGTTGCCCGCACGCTGACGCTGGAGTCAGAGCCGATTGTGAAGCTGCTGGAGGAGAATGCCTACCGGGAGATTCTTTTGCGCCAGCGGGTTAATGAGGCGGCGCTGGCGGTAACGCTTGCCTATTCTTCCGGTCACGATCTGGATGTTATGGCGGTGAACAATAATACCGAACGCCTGACCATCACCCCGGGCGATGAAACGACCATTCCACCCACGGCAGCCGTGATGGAGTCAGACGCTGACCTGCGCCTGCGCGCGCAGCAGGCGTTTGAAGGATTGAGTGTCGCAGGGCCGGTCGGAGCCTATGAATACCATGGCCGAAGCGCCGACGGGCGGGTGGCGGATGTTTCGGTAGAAAGCCCACAGCCTGCCTGCGTGACGATTTCGGTGCTATCCCGCGAGGGTGATGGCACCGCGCGTCCTGAACTGCTGGCGATTGTGGAAAAAGCGCTCAACGCAGAAACCGTCCGCCCGGTCGGCGATCGCGTGACCGTTCAGTCTGCAGAAATTGTGAGTTACCAGATAAAGGCCACGCTCTACGTTTATCCCGGTCCTGAATCAGAGCCCATCAGGCAGGCGGCAGAGAAGAACCTGCAAAGTTATATCAGCGCACAGCATCGCCTGGGACGCGATATCCGGCTGTCGGCCATCTATGCCGCCCTCCACGTTGAAGGCGTGCAGCGCGTTGAGCTGGCATCTCCCCAGTCTGACATTGTTCTGAGCAAGTCGCAGGCCTCGAACTGTACCTCGTATCAGATCGCTATCGGGGGTTCAGATGAGTGACAGGCTATTGCCCGTTGGATCTTCACCGCTGGAAATCGCCGCTGCCGCTGCGCTCTCGAATATTGAACGTGTGCCGGTACCGCTGCGCACGTTATGGGATCCCAAAGCGTGTCCGGTCAATCTGCTGCCCTATCTGGCATGGGCGCTGTCCGTAGACCGTTGGGACGAGGCGTGGCCGGAGGCGACGAAGCGCAGCGTTATTGCATCCTCGTTTTTCGTCCATCAGCACAAAGGGACCATCAGCGCGCTACGTCGCGTGGTGGAGCCGCTTGGTTTTTTGATTGATGTGCGCGAGTGGTGGCAGCTCGGCGAGGAGCCCGGGACATTCCGGCTGGTCGTCGGGGTACTTGATAACGGCATCACTGAGGAAATGTACCAGGAGCTGGAACGGCTGATTGAGGATGCCAAACCGGCAAGTCGCCACCTGACCGGGCTGGCTATCAGCCTGAGCACAACGGGAGAGTTTTATGTCGGCGCTGGATGCTATCACGGCGATGCGCTGGCTGTTTATCCCTATACCACTGAGGAACTTGTTGTCGGTGGTCATTATTACCCGGCTTCGGCCATCCATTTGATTGATAACCTGAGAGTGAACGCATGACCGCAAAATATTTTGCCATACTGACGAATCAGGGCGCGGCGCGGCTAGCTAACGCGACGGCACTGGGAACAAAACTCAACCTGACGCAAATGGCGGTTGGTGATGCCAACGGAGCGTTGCCTGTCCCCGATCCGGCGCAGACGAAGCTGGTCAACCAAAAGCGCATTGCGCCGCTAAACCTGCTCGCCGTTGACCCGAACAATAGCAGCCAGATCATCGCTGAACAGATTATTCCCGAGAATGAGGGCGGCTTCTGGATCCGCGAGATCGGCCTCTATGATGACGAAGGCGTTCTGATTGCCATAGCGAACTGCCCGGAGACATATAAGCCTCAGCTGCAGGAGGGGAGCGGCCGCACCCAGACCATTCGCATGATTCTGATTGTGTCGAGCACGTCGTCCATTTCCCTGAAAATCGATCCGTCGGTTGTGCTGGCAACGCGTCAGTACGTTGACGATAAAGTGATTGAGGTAAAGGGCTACGCTGACGATCAGATGAAAAAGCATATTGCTGCTGATAATCCGCATAAACAGTACCCTTTAATCAAAAATGCGCTGAAAGAAATTGCCGATGCAGGGCTGAGCGCTGAAGTTCTTAAAAACCTTGGTTTGGGAAATGCGGTCTATGTTATTAGCCGGGGATCAAATGCTGCTGGTTCATGGACGATCTGGTCGGATGGAACAACCGAGATTATGGGGGCATGGCAATCAATAACGAACGGCCTGGCTACGGTAACTTACCCTATAGCGTTGCCTTCTGTAAGCAGGATGATATCAATCGCAGAAAGGACCTCAACCGATCCTGGTATGAACACACCCAAAAATATTCATACATCTACGATTCTGGATGACACTGTGACTAAAACAGGGTTTAAGGCCAGGTGCCAGCTTATCGATGGGCAGGCTTCATCAAGTGCTTTTTCATGGAGGGTTTATGCGCCTGTTTAATCCAATAACAAAGACTGAAGTTATTCCCGGTATTCATGACACTAGCGGGGCAATTGAACTACCGGATGACAATTGGTATTTCAAAACATATGAAATACCCGCAGGAAAAATACTCGCCGTAAATGAAAACGGCGAGCCTGTTCTGGAAGATATTATTCAGACGGAGGAGTAGGCCAGTTAACGTTGGGAGCCGTCGTCACATCGACGGCTTTTAATTCCTTCTTGTATTCCATCCACGCCGATAACATTGTTTTATTCTCATCGCTGATCTCACCTAGCATTAACTCTATTCGCCAGTCAGCAGTGATACTATCAGCCGCTGCCAGCAGTTCTGAGCGTTGGTTTTCGGCCCGTGAAATATTGTCTATTTCCGGTAATACAAGCACTGGATATCCATTTTCATCCGATGTTATTACCTTCCCATCAATTTGCTGGCCAGACATAAGCGAGACATAGATATCTTCGCTAACTTTAACAATATCTTCTGGCATATCTTCATTGATACCATCTACAAAAAATCCATTTATTGATTTTGAAAAATAAATCATATTTCCACCTATACGCCAATCGCTACCCAATAACAGGCGCGCTCATACTCAATCATTGCGCCCTGGCTCATTTTTCCAATCACGATGTAACATTGCGATTTACTCAGTTCAGAACAGTTAGCGACCCCAACTGCGGTAACGCCTGCCGCCTGAACGGTATGAGGAATTGCCATCAATGCCAGTACTCTTCCTGGAAAACTCACAGGGAATGTAATCGTGTAGCTTGATGCACCACTCACCAGCCCCCACTGCATAATCACCCCGGAAGGAAACTTTTGATAACCCGGCGAACCCAGCGAACTAGAGAATGCTCCCATATCAGGTACCTGGTTCACGCCTGTCCCTACGTTGCGCTTAGCGGCTTCCCCCAAACCAAGGTTTAAGAAAATGCGTATTACCCCATTAAATGGCATGATTTCCGGTTTTGGCGGAGAGAAATACAATGCTTATTGGATACGTACGCGTGTCAACAAATGAACAAAACACCGCATTACAGCGTGACGCGCTGCAGCGCTCAGGATGTGAGCTCATTTTCGAAGATAAAATCAGCGGTAAATCGACAAACAGACCGGGGCTTAATCGTGCGCTCAGACGGCTTAATGCGGGAGATACGCTCGTCGTATGGAAGCTGGATCGGCTCGGGCGCAGTATGCGCCATCTTGTCTCAATGACTGAGGAATTACGCCAGCGCAGCGTGAATTTCCGCAGTTTGACCGATAGCATTGACACCTCTACGCCGATGGGGCGGTTCTTCTTCCATATCATGGGAGCGCTTGCTGAAATGGAGCGTGAACTCATTGTCGAGAGGACCTGCGCCGGGCTGGCTGCCGCCCGGGAACAGGGGCGGATTGGCGGCCGTCGCCCTAAGTTGACGCAGGAAGAGTGGGCTCAGGCTGGCAGACTGATTGCTGCCGGAGAGTCCAGACAGCGCGTTGCGTTAATTTTTGATGTCGGTATTTCCACGCTTTATAAAAAATTTCCCGCCGCAATGAGCATTCCATCGTTGTGCCAGTGACCGCTGGACCGTGATGGTTAGCTCATAACAACGTCAGCCGCGACAATATCACTCACCAACTAACCAAGGAGTTAAACGGATGAGTGATTTTCACCACGGCGTGGAAGTTATCGAAATCAACGATGGCACACGCACTATTTCCACCGTCTCGACGGCAATCATCGGTATGGTCTGTACGGCCTCTGATGCTGACGAACAGACCTTCCCACTGAACGAGCCGGTGCTCATTACCAACGTGCAAAACGCCATTGGTAAGGCCGGGAAAACCGGTACGCTGTCAGCCTCTTTGCAGGCGATTGCGGACCAATGCAAACCTGTCGTTGTTGTTGTACGCGTTGCGGAGGGGACGGAAGATCCTGAAGATCCGGAAGCAGCGAAGAAACAAACGATCTCCAACATCATCGGCACCACGGATGAAAACGGTAAATACACCGGCCTGAAGGCGCTTCTCACGGCGAAAACGGTCACCGGCGTTAAGCCACGCATTCTCGGCGTACCGGGGCTGGATTCTCAGGAAGTGGCCGTCGCGCTGGCGTCTATGTGCCAAAGCCTGCGCGCGTTCGGCTACGTCAGCGCATGGGGTTGTAAAACCATCTCTGAGGCGATTGCCTACCGCAAAAACTTCAGCCAGCGCGAGCTGATGGTTATTCACCCGGATTTCCTGGCATGGGATACCACCACGAACGCCACGACCAACGCATGGGCGACCGCCCGCGCGCTGGGCCTGCGCGCCAAAATCGACCAGACCATTGGCTGGCATAAAACCCTGTCAAACGTGGGCGTGAACGGTGTGACCGGCGTAAGCGCTTCTGTCTCCTGGGATCTGCAGGAACAGGCGACCGATGCCAACCTGCTTAACCAGGCCGGTGTCACCACCCTGATCCGCAATGACGGCTTCAAGTTCTGGGGTAACCGTACCTGCTCTGACGACCCGTTATTCCTGTTTGAAAACTATACCCGCACCGCGCAGGTGCTGGCCGACACCATGGCGGAAGCGCACGCGTGGGCGATGGACAAACCTATCACCCCGACGCTGATCCGCGACATCGTTGCCGGAATCAATGCCAAGTTCCGCGAGCTGAAAAGCAACGGCTACATCGTTGACGGCTCCTGCTGGTATGACCCGGAGTCAAACGATGTATCGACACTGAAAGCAGGGAAACTGTATATCGATTACGACTACACCCCTGTCCCGCCGCTGGAAAATCTGACCCTGCGCCAGCGCATCACCGATACCTATCTGGCAGATCTGTCCGATTCGGTTAACAGCTAAGGAGCTGAAGCATGGCGTTACCACGCAAACTTAAATATCTGAACATGTTCAACGATGGCCTGAGCTACATGGGCGTTGTTGAGTCGGTCACGTTGCCCAAGCTCACCCGCAAGCTGGAGAAATATCGCGGCGGCGGTATGCCGGGTTCGGTCTCTATCGATCTGGGGCTTGATGATGATGCCCTGGCCCTGGAGTGGACCATCGGCGGTCTGCCGGACGTGGCGCTGTGGGCGCAGTACGCCTCCCCGGGCGCGGACAGCGTGCCGCTGCGCTTTACCGGCTCTTTCCAGCGCGACGACACGGGCGAAATCTCCGCCGTCGAAATCGTGATGCGCGGCCGCCACAAAGAGTTTGATGGCGGTGAAAACAAGCAGGGCGAGAGCGGCACCACCAAAATGTCCACCGAGTGCGCGTACTACCAGCTCACCATCGATGGCAAAGAGATCGTCGAAATCGACATCATCAACATGGTGCTGAAGGTCGACGGCGTCGATCGCCTGGCGGAACACCGCAAGGCCATTGGTCTGTAATCCCTCAACCGGCCAGTTCTCTGGCCGGTAACTTCTTATCCTGAGAGTAAAAAATGGAAAATATCAACGAAACCGGCATTAACGAAAACGACAATCCAAACGCGGTAAAACTTGATACCCCCGTCATGCGCGGCGAGCAAAAAATCGACACGGTGACGGTATCAAAACCTAACGCGGGCACGCTGCGCGGGGTTTCACTGGCGTCGCTGGCGCAGTCGGATGTGGATGCGCTGATTAAGGTGCTTCCACGCATGACCAGCCCGGCGCTGACCGAGCACGAGGTTGCGCGCCTGGATGCGTCCGATCTGCTGTCATTCGCGGGCAAGGTGGTAGGTTTTTTGTCACCTGCTTCGGCTCGCTGAAATTCCCGGAAAAACTGTCGGTCGACGATCTGATGGCGGACATTGCGGTGATTTTTCACTGGCCGCCGTCAGAGCTGTACGCCCTTAGCGTGACCGAACTCCTCTTATGGCGCGAAAAAGCGCTACAGCGAAGCGGAAACCACCATGAGTAATAACGTCAGACTTAAGGTGCTGCTTGAGGCTGTCGACCGCGCAAGCCGACCTTTTAAAGCGATCCAGAACGCCAGTCTCTCTTTGACCAGCGATATCGGCGATACGCAGGCGGCATTGCGCGTGCTCGACGGGCAGGCGGCGCGAATTAATGGATTCAGGGCCGCCAGCGCCCAGCTTGCGACTACCGGTCAGTCCCTGGCCCGCGCAAAACAGGAAGCCGCCGCGCTGGCGATAAGCCTTAACAGCACCCGAAACCCAACCCAGGAGCAGGTCAATGCCCTGGCGGCCGCGCGGAAATCCGCAGCGGATCTGAAGCGTGAATACAACGGCTTACGCCAGTCCATTCAGCGCCAGCGAAGCGAGCTTGCCCTGGCGGGGATCAACACGCGCACGCTCGCCGCGGACGAGCGTCGTCTTAAAAATAACATCAGCGAAAAAACGCAGCAGCTCAACCGGCAGAGGGAGGCGCTGGCCCGGGTTCAGCAACAGCAGGACAAAATCACCGCGGTTAAGAGCCGCTACGAGTCCGGAAAGCAGCTCGCGTCACGCGCCTATCAGGCGGGGAGCCGGGGAACGGCGCTGGCCAAAGCCGGCTTTGAAAAAACCGCCGCGTTTATCGCGCCGGGCGTCAGTCTGGAAAAGCAGATTTCAGGCATTCAGGCCAGCCTGGGCCTGGAGAAAGGCGACGTCAGGCTTGATGCTATTCGTCAGCAGGCGCGCGCGGTGAGCGGGGAAACCGGCGTTTCGTCGGGGGATGTTGCCCGCGTGCAGAGCGAACTGGCCCGCTCGGGCTATGACGCCGATGCGCTGCTGGCGGCGACGGCGCCGGCGGTTAACCTCAGCCTGGCGGGCGGGATCGATCCGGTCAATGCCGCCGACCTTCTCGGCAATACGCAGCTCGCCTTTAACCTGGCAAGCAGCGATGCCGGACGGGTTGCAGACGTTCTGACCCGGGGCTCTGTCACCTCGCAAACCCACGTCTCAGAGCTGGGTGACGCGGTGACCACGGTCGCTCCGGCAGCAGGCGCCGCTGGCGTCAGCCTTGAGGAGGCGACGGCGCTGCTGGGCATCCTGACGCAAAAAGGGGTGAAGGGCGCCGCCGCGGGAGCCGAGCTGAGCCAGGTGTTAAACCGCCTGCAAAACCCGGACGGGCTGCGTGCGCTGAACGCGCTTAAGGTGCCGACGCGCGACGGCCGGGGAAACCCGCTGCCGGTCGAAAATATCCTTAACGCGATTTCCGTCTCCTTCGAGAAAAACCGGCTCGATGCCGGACAGCAGGCGAAATACCTCGCTGACATTTTCGGCCAGGAGTCAGCGCGAAGCGCCGGCATGCTGGTGTCCGCTGCGGGTAACGGAAGCCTCAGCGAAAAGCATCAGCAGCTGATGGGAGCGAAGGGAAGCGCGGGCCAGGTTGCCCAGGTTCAGACGGATAACCTCGATGGCGATCTCAACAAGCTGCAGTCGGTCTGGAACGGCCTGAAGATGGATGTGTTCATTCAGGCGGATGGCATCCTGCGTAGCCTGACGGTCACGGCAACCGAGTGGCTCACTAAGATCTCTGCCTGGGTGAACAATAATCCCGCCCTGACGCAGGGCTTTATCGGTTTAGCCGTGGGCGCACAGGCCTTTGTCACCGTACTGGGTGGTCTGGGGCTGGCCATCGGGCCAATCCTGACGGGGGTGAATCTCATTGTCGCGGGTGCCGGGATGCTGGGCACCGTATTCAGCGTGGTGGGGGGCAGCATTATGGCGATACTGGGGGGGCTGACCCTGCCGATTGTTGCCATCGGCGCCGCGATTGCCGCAGGCGCACTGTTGATTGTGAAGTACTGGGAGCCGATTAGCGCCTTCTTTTCAGGCGTCATTCAGGGGCTTTCCGCGGCCTTTGGGCCGATTGGCGAGATGTTCTCCCCGGTTCTGAAGGTGTTCGACTATGTCGCGGAGAAGCTTGGCGGTATCTGGCAGTGGTTCACTGACCTGGTAACGCCCATCAAAACCACGCAGGACACGCTCAACAGCTGCAAAGATGCCGGGGTTATTTTCGGGCAGGTATTGGGCGATGCCCTGAAGGCGCCGCTGACGCTCTTTAACAGCCTGAGCGGCAAGGCCAGCTGGCTGCTGGAAAAACTCGGCGTCATTAAAAAAGAGTCGGGCAATCTCGACTCCGCGACGGACAAGGCGGCGTCGGACAATACCGCGCCGGGTCAGAGCAGCCCGTATATTCCCCCCACCTCAATCTACGGCGGCTACCAGGGGTATCAGCCGACGCTGGTGGGAGGGGGGCGCTCTTACGTCAATCAGAGCAAAAATGAATTTAACTTAACGTGGCAGGGGGGAGCAGCCTCCGGCCCGGATCTGGCGCGTCAAATCCAGGAGGCTATCGAGAATAGTGAACGTGATAAAGAGAGACAGAGGCAATCCAGCTATTTATACGGTTGAGGAGAGAAAAAATGTTAATGGTGCTGGGCCTGTTCGTCTTTGAACGACGAACCCTGCCGTATCAGTCAATGCAGTTTTCAAAGGACTACCGCTGGGCGTCCAACTCACGCATCGGAAAACCCAAAGCCTGGCAGTATCTTGGCGAAGGCGAGACGTCTCATTTGCTCTCCGGGACGCTCTATCCGGAAATCACCGGCGGGCGGCTCTCCCTGAAGGCGATCGAGCTGATGGCGAACGAAGGGCGGGCGTGGCCGCTGATCGACGGTACCGGCATTATTCACGGTATGTTCGTCATTGAGAAAGTCACGCATACGCACACGGATTTTTACAGCGATGGCGCCGCCCGAAAAATTGAATTTACCCTGTCGCTCAAGCGCGTGGACGAATCGCTGATGAAAATGTTTGGCGATTTAAGAACGCAGGCGGGAGAGCTGGCAACGAGCGCGCGCAACAGCATTGGAGGGCTGATGGGATGATCGTCGAAACGAATATCCGCGCGGGGGGCAAAATCGCGCCTGATTTTATGCTGAAGCTTGACGATCGGGACATTACGCAAAACGTCAGCCATCGGCTTCTCAGCCTGTCCATGACCGACAAGCGTGGACTGGCCGCCGATGAGCTGGTCATTACGCTGGATGATTCGGACGGCCTGCTAGACTTGCCTGCCCGGGGGGCCACGCTCTGGCTATGGCTGGGATGGCAGGGAACCCCGCTCCACGAGAAAGGGAAATTCACCGTCGATACCATTGATTTTGCAGGGGCGCCGGACACGCTCTCCATTCGGGGATGCAGCGCGGATTTTCGTGGAAAGCTTAACGTGCAGCGCGAGCAGTCGTGGCATGACACGACACTCGGCGCCATCGTCAACACCATCGCTCAGCGTAACCAGCTGACCGCGAGCGTCGGGGCGGGGCTTTCATCCATTGCCATTTCTCATATCGATCAGGCCCAGGAGACTGACGCGGCGTTCCTCGCTCGCCTGGCCGAACGCAACGGGGCTTTTGTGTCCATCAAAGCCGGAAAGGTGATTTTTATGAAAGCGGGCCAGGCGGTAACGGCCGGCGGCACGTCGATCCCCTTAATGATGATTGAACGTGGGGATGGCGATCGGCACCTTTTTTCCGTCGCCGACCGTAATAATTATTCCGGCGTGAGGGCTAAATGGCTGCAAACGCGCGATCCGAAACAGCAAAATCCTCAATTGAGCATCAGCCGTGAGCCCACGGCGCCGTCGGCAACAGGGTTACAGCACCCGAATGCCGCCGCGCCGACAGCGGCGGCCGGCGGCAAGGAGCAAAAGCCGCAGGAGAGGCTGGTGGGATCGGCGGAGAACGTGTTTGAGCTCCCGACGGTGTACGCCTCTGAAGAGCAGGCGCTCAGGGCGGCGGAGGCGAAATGGCGGGCGATTCAGCGGGGAACCGTTAAGTTTTCTATCCAGCTGGCGCTGGGGCGGGCCGATCTGTTTCCCGAAACGCCGGTGCTGGTCAGCGGGTTTAAGCGCGTGATCGACGAGCAGGCGTGGATTATCAGCGAGGTGGTTCATACCCTCGACGGGAGCGGGTTTACGACGAAACTGAATCTGGAGCTGAACGTCATCGACGAAAAATTTACTCTCGAGAGTGAGTAATCGGTTTGCTATCGCGCTTATTTTGAGTATTATGAATTCACAAAATGTGAATTCATATGGAGGGGTACATGTTTCATTGTCCTAAGTGCAAGCATTCGGCGCATGCGCGTACCAGTCGCTATTTAAGTGAAAATACCAAAGAGCGCTACCACCAGTGCACCAACGTAGACTGCAGCTGTACGTTCGTGACCATGGAGTCGGTGGAGCGCCTGATCGCTATCCCGGGCAAGCAGAACGGTGTTGGTTCTTCTTCGATGGCCAGAGGCTAGCGCGCCACGCTTTTCAGCCAACAAAAAAGCCACTCAATCGAGTGGCTTAATTATATGATTTTGAAGCTAAAATTTGGTGGCCCCTGCTGGACTTGAACCAGCGACCAAGCGATTATGAGTCGCCTGCTCTAACCACTGAGCTAAGGGGCCGTGGCGGTGAATTATAAAGTAACTCCTGGCAGCAATCCAGCCATTCGCTCCTGCCTGCTGTTTTTATAAACAACGCATTATCAATCCTTTATACTTCCATAACGATGTATCGACAGGAGTTACGATGATCAACGATATTCTGGCCCCCGGCCTGCGGGTGGTGTTTTGCGGTATCAATCCCGGCAAGTCCTCGGCGCACACGGGGTTTCATTTTGCCCATCCGGGAAACCGCTTCTGGAAGGTCATTCATCAGGCCGGATTCACTGAAAAATTGCTCAAGCCCGAAGAGGAGCAGCAGCTGCTGGATACGCGCTGCGGGATCACCATGCTGGTGGAACGTCCCACGGTGCAGGCGAGCGAGGTTAATCTTCACGAGCTGCGCAGCGGCGGGCGGGAGCTGGTGAAGAAGATTGAGGATTATCAACCGGCGGCGCTGGCGATCCTCGGCAAGCAGGCCTACGAGCAGGCGTTCAGCCAGCGCGGCGCGCAGTGGGGCAAGCAGAGCATCTCCATCGGCGTGACGCAGGTGTGGGTGTTGCCGAACCCGAGCGGGCTGAACCGCGCGACGCTGGATAAGCTGGTGGAAGCGTACCGTGAGCTGGATGAGGCGCTGGTGGTGAGGGGGCTGTAGGATCCTCTGCGGCCTGATGCCCTCACCCTGGCCCTCTCCCACGGGGAGAGGGAACACACAAAAAAAAAGCTCCCCGAGGGGAGCTTTTTCACTGTCCGGACTGATTAGTCGTCCAGGAAGCTACGCAGCACTTCAGAGCGGCTCGGGTGACGCAGCTTACGCAGCGCCTTCGCTTCAATCTGACGGATACGTTCGCGGGTAACGTCAAACTGTTTACCCACTTCTTCCAGCGTGTGGTCGGTGTTCATGTCGATACCGAAACGCATACGCAGAACTTTTGCTTCACGGGCGGTCAGGCCAGCCAGAACGTCGTGCGTGGCGGCACGCAGGCTCTCGGTGGTCGCAGAGTCCAGCGGCAGCTCGAGGGTGGTATCCTCGATGAAATCACCCAGATGCGAATCTTCATCGTCGCCGATCGGCGTTTCCATGGAGATAGGCTCTTTGGCAATTTTCAGCACTTTACGGATCTTGTCTTCCGGCATCAGCATACGCTCAGCCAGCTCTTCCGGCGTCGGCTCACGGCCCATCTCTTGCAGCATCTGGCGGGAGATACGGTTGAGCTTGTTGATCGTCTCAATCATATGCACCGGAATACGGATGGTGCGCGCCTGGTCTGCGATAGAGCGGGTGATGGCCTGACGGATCCACCATGTTGCGTAGGTGGAGAACTTGTAACCACGACGGTATTCAAACTTATCAACCGCTTTCATCAGACCGATGTTGCCTTCCTGGATCAGATCCAAGAACTGCAGACCGCGGTTGGTGTACTTCTTGGCGATAGAAATAACCAGACGTAAGTTCGCTTCAACCATCTCTTTCTTCGCACGGCGGGCTTTCGCTTCACCGATGGACATACGACGGTTGATGTCTTTCACCTGCTCGATGGTCAGGCCGGTTTCTTCTTCAATCTGCTGCAGCTTCTGCAGGCCGCGATGCACGTCTTCTTTCACGTCATGCAGTTTTTCAGACCACGGCTTGTTCATCGCGATAGCCGCGTTGAACCAGGTTTCGCTGGTTTCGTTGCCGGTGAACAGGGTGATGAAGTTCTTCTTCGGCATTTTGCACTGTTCAACGCACAGCTTCATGATGATGCGTTCCTGGGTACGCACGCGATCCATCATCACGCGCATGCTGTTAACCAGGTAGTCGAACTGTTTTGGCACCAGACGGAACTGTTTGAAGACTTCAGACAGTTTCAGGATCTCTTCCTGAGCGGCAGCGTGGCTGCGGCCTTTAGCCTTGATGGTGTCGCGGGTCAGTTCGTACTGCGTGCGCAGCTCACCGAATTTCTCGCGCGCCAGCTCAGGGTCGATGCTGTTGTCATCGTCGCTGCTGTCGTCGTCTTCTTCTTCATCTTCGTCTTCGTCGTCGTCCATCTCTTCCTGAGACAGCTCAGAACCCACGTGAGTGGCGGTTGGCGCCATATCTTCTTCAGCGTTCGGGTCGACAAAGCCGGTGATCAGGTCGGACAGACGCGCTTCTTCAGCTTCAACGCGGTCGTACTGTTCCAGCAGATAGGTAATGGCTTCAGGGTATTCGGCAACAGAGCACTGAACCTGGTTGATCCCGTCTTCGATGCGTTTCGCGATGTCGATTTCGCCTTCGCGGGTCAGCAGTTCAACGGTACCCATTTCGCGCATGTACATGCGGACCGGGTCAGTGGTACGCCCGATTTCAGATTCCACGCTGGACAGTACCTGTGCAGCAGCTTCTTCCGCATCTTCGTCAGTGTTGTTGGAGGTTTCAGCCAGCAACAGATCATCGGCATCCGGTGCTTCTTCCATCACCTGAATACCCATGTCATTGATCATTTGGATGATGTCTTCGATCTGATCTGAATCGACGATATCTTCCGGCAGATGGTCATTGACCTCGGCATAGGTCAGATAGCCTTGCTCCTTACCGCGTTGGACAAGAAGTTTCAGCTGTGACTGCGGGTTTTGCTCCATAAGACGGTATCCACACTTATTCGTTTGATTGGTGTCGGCGATGGGGCTGCCAACCTTTAAAGCGAGGGCGTACTTATATTTTTGCCGCTGCCTCTCAGTGCGGCTGCCGGGGGCTTCCCGATCGATATTCGGCACTTAAGCCGTTAAATACTTCATCCTTCACGTTGTCTCTGCGTTAGCTGCGTTCTCTCATCCTGGTCATGTACTTATGTACACTCCCAGGCGTTCGCTCACTTGCTGCCTTGATACAACGCGAATGATTTTGTCTTTCGCTTTCTTTTCTATTTCTTCGCCAGTTCCTGGTTAATCATCCAGAGTTCCCGGCGTTCTTCGCTGCTTAGGCCATGGGTGCGCTCGCGAGCTATCAACTCTTCCTGGCGCAGCTCAAGCATCGAATCAAACATATGGTTGAGTGAGTCGGTGAACGTTTTTTCTGCAATATCCTTATCTGCTATATCGTCCCACATCGACAGTTTTTCAAGGGTAGCGGCCTCTTTTGTGCCGCGATAATGCTCTAAAAGTTGTCCGGTGGTCAGACCTGGCTGCGACAAACAAGTGTTGACCAATTCTGAAAATAAGCCAAGTCCGGGCAATCTTTCGTGGTTCAAACCCGCCAGCGACGGCACTTGCGGAGCAAGTTCGGGGTTTTGCACCAGTAACCCTATCAGTATACGCATGGTTGTGCGTTTTAGCTGAGGCGCGGGGCGTACCGCGCCGCTTTCAGCCAGTTTAGGCATTAAACGTTCAAGCTGGCTGTCATCCAGAATGCCGAGCTTGTTGCCTAACTCCTGACGCAGATAGATGCGCAGCGTTTCGCCGGGCACCTGGCTGATTAACGGCAGCGCCAGGGTACTGAGCTGCGCGCGCCCGTCAGGGGTACTCAAATCGACCTGCGGCATCAGGCTGTTAAACAAAAACGTGGAGAGCGGCTGAGCCTGCTCCATCCGCGCTTCAAACGCCGCTTTGCCCTCTTTACGCACCAGCGTATCCGGGTCTTCGCCGTCGGGCAGGAACATAAAGCGCAGCTGGCGTCCGTCGGTCATATAAGGAAGCGCCGTTTCCAGCGCTCGCCAGGCGGCGTCGCGCCCCGCGCGGTCACCGTCGTAACAGCAGATGACGTTATTCGTCACTCTGAACAGCAGCTGGATATGGTCGGCAGTTGTTGAGGTGCCTAGCGACGCGACGGCATAGTTAATGTCGTACTGCGCCAGCGCAACAACGTCCATATACCCTTCGACGACCAGAAGACGCGGAGGTTCCGCGTTATCCTGTTGCGCCTCGTAAAGGCCGTAAAGCTGGCGGCCCTTATGGAAAATATCGGTCTCCGGGGAGTTAAGGTATTTCGGCAGGGCATCGCCCAGAACACGACCACCAAAACCAATCACCCGGCCACGCTTGTCGCGGATGGGGAACATAACCCGTTCGCGGAAGCGGTCGTAGCTTCGTCCCTGGTCATTGGTGACCAGCATTCCCGCATCGATGAGGGATTTACGATCTTCGCTATTGCCGCCAAAACGCTTTAACACGTTGTCCCAGCCGGGCGGGGCGTAACCAATAGCGAAACGCGCAATAACATCGTCGCTCAGTCCGCGCTTGGTCAGATACTGACGCGCAGGCTCAGCAGCAGAGTGCTTAAGAGACTGTTGGTAAAACGAATTCAGACCGTCCATCAGTTGATACAGCGTTTGCCGTTGATGGCGCTCTATCTGAGTTGGCCCGCTACCTGCTTCATAAGGCACTTCAAGGTTGTGCATCGCCGCCAGCTCTTCGACGGTTTCAACGAACTCGAGCTTGTCGTAGTTCATTAAAAAATCGACGGCATTACCGTGGGCGCCACAGCCGAAGCAGTGGTAAAACTGTTTTTCACCGTTTACGGTGAAAGAGGGGGTTTTTTCGTTATGGAACGGACAGCACGCATGGTAGTTCTTGCCCTGCTTTTTCAGCTTTACCCGCGCGTCGATGAGATCGACGATATCGGTTCTTGCCAGCAGGTCATTGATAAATACACGCGGAATTCGTCCAGCCATATGCCCCAGAGATTTAAGTGACTTATAAACGAAAACAAGCCGCGCATTCCTTCCGGAAGCACGGCCTTGCGACTACTACTCTGTCTGTCAATTGAGGGCTGTGGCCCTCAACGGATTAGTACAGACGAGTACGGCGTGCGTTTTCGCGAGCCAGTTTCTTCGCGTGACGTTTCACAGCAGAAGCTTTAGCGCGTTTACGTTCAGTCGTTGGTTTTTCATAGAACTCACGACGGCGAACTTCCGCCAGAACACCTGCTTTCTCGCAGGAACGCTTGAAGCGACGCAGTGCTACGTCGAACGGCTCGTTTTCACGTACTTTAATTACCGGCATGTAACTCTCACCTTTAATAAATTCGGTTTGCCGCTGGCATCAACGCCAGCTTATTTCAAAATGGTGCGGAATTTTACTGCAAATGCTGCTGCTTTGTAAAGCACCGATGCGATTTTGAAAGGGACTTTTATAAGGGTGAGAAGTATACACTAGCCTTCTTCCTGGGGCGAACAAAGTTTTACATCAACCCGCATTGGCCCTACACTGCGCGGTATTGAAACGAGGTAAAACAAGTCATGCGTGTACTGGGTATAGAAACATCCTGCGATGAAACCGGCATCGCGATTTACGACGACGAAAAAGGGCTTCTGGCCAACCAACTGTATAGTCAGGTGAAATTGCACGCGGATTACGGCGGCGTTGTGCCTGAACTGGCTTCTCGTGACCACGTGCGTAAAACCGTTCCTCTGATTCAGGCGGCGCTAAAAGAAGCCGGACTGAGCGCAAAAGAGATCGACGCGGTGGCCTATACCGCCGGCCCTGGCCTGGTGGGTGCGCTGCTGGTCGGCGCAACGGTAGGGCGTTCTCTGGCGTTCGCGTGGGATGTTCCGGCTATTCCGGTTCACCATATGGAAGGGCATCTGCTGGCGCCAATGCTGGAAGATAACCCGCCAGAATTCCCGTTCGTGGCGCTGCTGGTGTCGGGCGGTCATACCCAGCTGATCAGCGTGACGGGCATTGGCGAGTACGAACTGCTGGGCGAGTCCATTGACGACGCCGCCGGTGAAGCCTTCGACAAAACCGCCAAGCTGCTGGGCCTGGATTATCCCGGCGGCCCGATGCTCTCGAAAATGGCCTCTCAGGGCACGGAAGGGCGCTTCGTCTTCCCGCGTCCGATGACCGATCGTCCGGGGCTCGATTTCAGCTTCTCCGGCCTGAAGACGTTCGCGGCCAATACTATCCGCAATAACGGCAACGACGACCAGACGCGTGCGGACATCGCCCGCGCGTTTGAAGATGCGGTGGTGGATACGCTGATGATCAAATGCAAGCGCGCGCTGGATCAGACCGGCTTTAAGCGTCTGGTGATGGCGGGCGGCGTAAGCGCGAACCGCACGCTGCGCGCGAAGCTCGCCGAGATGATGCAAAAACGCCGCGGAGAAGTGTTCTACGCTCGCCCGGAATTTTGTACCGACAACGGCGCGATGATCGCCTATGCCGGCATGGTGCGCCTGAACGCGGGCGCAACGGCTGACCTGAGCGTGTCCGTGCGTCCGCGCTGGCCGCTGGCGGAGCTGCCCGCCGCGTAAGCGCTTCGCGAGACCCGGATGTCAGAGTGCGATATCAAACATCCGGGTTCTGGCGAGCAGGCAGTAGAGCTGGCAGTCGTTGGTGACCCCCAGTTTCTCCATCGCCCGGATTTTATGGGCGCTCACCGTCTTAATGCTCAGATGCATTCGCTGCGACACCTCCGTCAGGCTTAACCCTTTGCACAGCAGGCGCAGCACCTCCGTTTCCCGCACCGAGAGCAAATCTTTCTCCCCCTGAAAAAGGGTGCTCATCAGCGTGCGTTCGACGTAGACCTCGCCGTCATAAACGGCCTTTAGCGTCTGGTAAAGGGTCTTCTCGCAGATGCTGCGGCTAAGATAGCCCTTCGCGCCGGCCTCCAGCGCCAGGCGAATCAGCAGCGGATTTTTAAAGGTCGACAGCACAATCACTTTTAGCGCGGGGTAGTGCTGCTTTAGCCATTTGAGCAGCGCCAGCCCGTCGAGGCCGAGCTGCGGCGTCTGGTGACGCTGCGCGGTAAGCGTGTAGCCCAGCAGCAAAATGTCGATGGTCTGTCGTTCAAGGAGCGCAAGCAGATCGGAGGTGGTTGCCGCTTCGCCGCTCAGGGTCAGGGCAAGGCGCTTTTCGGCTCCGTGATCCGTTGATTGCCGCTCCATCATCATGGCGTAGACGCCACGGCGAATCAGCGTGTGCTCATCTGCAATCGCAATGTTTACTGCCATCGATCTTTCTTTTTGCCTCTTGGGTTGGGAACGGCCGCTATTTTATCTCAGGTCTTCATGTCATGGCTGACTGCGAAATATTACTTTTATTATAAATTGCGCTTGCTTTTTAATGCTCATGGCAAAAGTTTTTTTAAATTGACTATTTTTATCCTCGCCAAAGATTGCTTTATTGAATATTTCAGAATGTTTAATTACATAGAAAATTCTTAATTAAGAAAAGAGCGCTCTTATTGGCGGCTGTTTTTTATTTGGTCATGATGAAAAAAGGAACTGAGTTTATTATTTACCTAAAGGAATGTTGGCTAAAATGAAAAAAAGTATTTTATCACTGTTAATTTGTGCTGCCGTATCCTGTGCGGCACATGCTGAAACTACACCGGATGTGCAACTCGCTCAGCAAGGCGTGACCTATACCGCCATTGTGGTGAAGCTGAAACCCAGCAAGCCGCTGCTCAAATCAACCGGTACGGCAACCACCACTACGACTACCGCAACGGCAAAACTGACCCTCAGCGATCCGTCTCTGGTGCCAGAGGCGATGTTCAAGCCTAAGCTGCAAAGTACTCGCACCTCGCAAACCAGCGAGTTTACTGAACTGAATGCGCGCTATGGTTTCGACCGCTACCTGCGCATTGAAATACCGGAAAATAAAAGCACCGACAAAGAGTATATTAATAACGTTATAGCCGAGCTGGAAAGAAATCAAAATGTCGAGGTGGTTTATCCAGAAAGCCTTCCCGTTTCCATGGATGAAATGAGTGAGAGCGATAAACAAGCGCCCGCGCTGTTAAAATCCAGCGTTCAATCTACTGTCGGCGCTTCCGCTATTCCGGATTACCGTTATAAGCAGGACTATTTAAGGTCGCCAACGGAAAAACGTGCGTCCTATTATATGGGGGGCGTCAACCGTGACAGCGTAAACCAGTATCCTGGTAGCGCCGGTGAAGGGGTGACCATTATTTCCATGGAAAACTACATCTGGAATACCAATCACGTTAACCTGCCAAAACCTGCTCTGGTCCAGGGTAACGGTACGTATAACGGTGATCACCATGATACGGCTTCCGTAGGCATTATGGCGGCAACGGACATTGGCACCGGCATGCGCGGTCTGGCCTGGAAAAGCCGGGTAGGTTTCGCCTCGTGGCAGAGTAACAACCTCTACAACATGATCCCGTTGCTGAAAGCGGGCGATGTCGTACAAATGGGGATGCAGACCGGCGGCGGCGAAGTCGCGGGCTGTACAACCAATACCTGCTACGTGCCGCAGGAAAACGTGCAGAGCTACTACGACATCATTAAAGCCCTGACGGATAAAGGCGTTTACGTTATTGAGGCGGCGGGTAACGGTAACGTTAACCTCGACCATCCAGGCTTCAACGGCAAATTCAATGTGCAGACCCGTGATTCCGGGGCCATCATTGCCGGGGCGTTCTGCGCGAAAGAGGGAACCAGGGCATCATTCAGTACCTACGGTTCACGCGTAACCAGCTCCTCATGGGGATGCTTCGACGTGGCCACCACCGGCTACGGCTCGCTTAATAAGGTTGCTAACGCAGAATATACCCACGCCTTCTCCGGCACCTCCGCCTCGAACCCGATTATCGCCGGGGTAGTCGCAAGCCTGTCGGGCATCGCGAAGGCCAACGGCATCACCGTTACGCCGGTACAAATGCGCCAAATCCTGCAGGAGACCGGTACGCCGCTGGCAGAAGGTGATTCGGCAAAAGTGGGTACGCAGCCGGATATGGAGCGTGCGGTGGCGAAAATTCTGGCGCTGAAGAACGGCGGGGAAACCCTGCCAGCGCCAACGGCGGTAGCGGGTGCGGACTACACCATGGTGTCTCCAGCGACCGGCGTCAGCGTTTATCCGCTGGACGGCAGCAAGAGCCTGAACGCTAAATCCTATACCTGGAGCGTCACCAAAGGTTCTGGCACCTTCTTCGTGGAAGAGAAGCTGAACGGCAACCTCGTGAACAGCGTTGACGGCGCGCACGCCTACGCGGTGATCCCGGCGAACACCGAAGGCGAGTCCGTCTACACGCTGACTACCACGGGCGCAGACGGACGTACCGCGCAGGACAGCATGACCATTAAGGTCAGTAAGCCAGCGGTTCCGGCGAAGGACGACACGCCGTCCAAAGATGAAACCCCGGCGAAGGACGACACCCCGTCCAAAGACGAAACGCCAGCGAAGGATGACACGCCGGCGAAAGACACTACGCCTGCGTACAACGCGAAAATCGCCTACCCGACGAAATGCACGAAGGTCGCGCATAACGGCAAAATCTGGTTCAACCAGTGGTATGTGAACCCGGGTCAGGAAGAGCCAGGCAAAGGCGGCACCTGGGGCGCGTGGCGCGAGCAGGGCGCCTCGGGCAACAGCTGCAAATAACCCTCAGGCCTGGCGTAACGCCAGGCCTTTTTCGT
This sequence comes from Enterobacter soli, assembly GCF_964208575.1. Taxonomy (GTDB): domain Bacteria; phylum Pseudomonadota; class Gammaproteobacteria; order Enterobacterales; family Enterobacteriaceae; genus Enterobacter; species Enterobacter soli_A. Next base: position 257,502 of record NZ_CAXOFU010000001.1, read on the forward strand.
TACGCCTTCAGCATCCCTTTATCTTCGAGAAACGCGATGATGTTCGCCAGCCCGTCGCCCGCCTTCAGGTTGGTGAAGGTCCACGGACGCTCGCCGCGCATCCGGTTGGTGTCGCGCTCCATCACCTCAAGGGAGGCACCCACGTAAGGCGCGAGATCGGTTTTATTGATCACCAGGAAATCGGATTTGGTGATCCCCGGCCCGCCCTTGCGCGGGATCTTCTCCCCTTCGGCCACGTCGATCACGTAGATCGTAAGATCCGCGAGCTCAGGGCTAAAGGTCGCGCTCAGGTTATCGCCGCCGCTCTCGACGAAGATCAGATCCAGATTGCCGAACTTCTCGCTCAGCGCTTCCACCGCCGCCAGGTTCATCGACGCATCTTCGCGGATCGCGGTATGCGGACATCCCCCGGTTTCCACGCCGACAATACGCTCCGGCGCCAGCGCGCCCGCTTCGGTCAGGATCCGCTGATCCTCTTTGGTGTAGATATCGTTAGTCACCACCGCCAGATGGTAGGTGTCGCGCATCGCTTTGCAGAGCGCTTCCAGCAGGGCGGTTTTGCCCGATCCGACCGGGCCGCCCACGCCAACGCGCAGGGGATGTTTGTAATCAGCCATGTTGCATCCTCAGGAACGGAATAATCGTGAATATTGTGTTTCGTGTCGGGCAGAGGCGATGGCGGAGAGCGGCGTGGCCGCGCCCAGGTCGTCGTCCTCGCGTAAAAATGCCTGCTCATACCCGGCGGCGAAGCGGTCGCTCAGGGAGATAATCAGCTGCTGCGCCGCCTGCTGCCCGAAGGGGACAAGCTTGACGCCCGCCATTACCGCGCTTTCGATCCAGCTGTAGCCCAGGCTCAGCGCCAGCTCGCGGGCGTCGATGCGCCAGCGCACGCCGAGCCACGCCATGCCGCAGAGCTGGCTTTGTGCCAGCACCGCCAGCCACTCAGCGGGGCAGTCCGGCTGCCAGCTTTTGATCAGCCGCGTGAACGCCGCGGCGCGGTTGCGCTCTTCTTCACGCAGCTCGCGGGTTTCCCGGCAGGCGAGCAGGTAGGCCGTCCAGCGTTTCGCCGCCGCCAGATCCTGCGCCTCGCAGGCCTGATACAGCCGGGCGAACAGCGGCAGATCGACGCAGAAAAAGCTCTGCTCCATCTGCTGGATCTGCCAGCGTTCAAAGGCATCAGCGGTCGGCACCCAGCCCGCCTCGACGGCCCACTCCAGCCCCTGGGACCAGGTAAACGAGCCAATCGGCAGGCTGCTGCTGGAGAGCTGCATCAGGCGCAGCCGCTGGCGGGCGTGCTCCATCAGCTCATCAGCGCCAGCAGGGCGGACGCAATCAGCCCGCCGCCGAAGGTTTTACGCAGGCCGTCGTGACGGCGCAGCAGCAGCCCGGCGGCAAAACTCGCGCACAGCACCGTGGCGCTGGCGAGCATAAAGCCGCTGGTGAACAGCCAGAAGCTGTGGCCGGCCATCTCCACGCCGTGCGCCCAGCCGTGGAACATCGCCAGCGCGGGCACGGCCAGCAGCAGGCGGTTTTCGGTTTTGAACATCATCACGCCGCACACCGCCAGCGAGGCGATAATCAGCATCTCCATGCCGCTAAAGCCGCCGAGCAGGCTGCCCGCGACTGCGCCTGCCAGCATCATGCCGAGGGTGGCAAACGGCAGCAGCAGCCTGCGGCCGCTCAGGGCCGAAAGCACGCCCGCGCCGGTCAGCATCAGCAGATGATCGAGGCCGGTCAGCGGGTGGAAAAAGCCCTCCTGAAAGCTGTCCGCGCCGTGTCCCGGATGGGCCAGCGCAGGAACGGAAAAGGCCAGCAGTAACAGAGGTAAGTACTTACGCATGATTAATCCTTAATGTGAATGAGCGTGAGAATGACTATGGCTATGGCTATGGCTATGACCGTGGGCGTCGCTGGCGTACGCGCCCGCTTCCGGTTCAAACGGCTGGCTGGCGAAGGTCACCTCCAGCCCGAACTGGCGCAGCATGTCATCGAGGACGTGATCGTGGTGATAGCGCAGCTCGCCGGGCATGATTTGCAGCGGCACGTGGCGATTGCCCAGGTGATAGCAGGCGCGGGCGAGCAGGAACGGGTCGGCGCAGCGCACCACCGACACCGACTCCGGCGCGGCGATCACTTCAATCACCTCGCTGCCGTCCTCGGTTGCCAGAAAATCCCCGCCGCGCAGCAGCAGGCCGCGCGGCAGCATCAGCCCCGCTTCCCGGCCGTCGTTAAGCGTGACTCTGGCGCGGCTTTTCACCCGCACGTCGATGGGCAGCGTGACGCTGGTGGTGACGCGGTGCGCATGGTCAAGGCGTTGGGTCAGGGTAATCATCGTCGCTCCTCAAAACAGAAAATAGCGTTGGGCCATCGGCAAAACCTCTGCCGGTTCGCTGGTAATCAGCTTGCCGTCAACGCGCACCTCGTAGGTTTGGGCGTCAACGGTGATGTTCGGCTGCAGGCCGTTGTGGATCATGTCGGCCTTCTTCACGCTGCGGCAGCCCTTCACCACGGCGGTGGCGCTTTGCAGGTTAAGCTGCGCGGCCAGTCCAGCTGATGCGGCAGCCTGAGAAAGAAAGGTCAGCCGCGTGGCGTGACGCGCCGCTCCCAGGGTGCCAAACATCGGGCGGTAGTGGACTGGCTGCGGCGTGGGAATGGAGGCGTTGATGTCGCCCATCGGCGCGCAGGCGATCATCCCGCCCTTCACGATGGTGGCAGGCTTCACGCCGAAGAACGCCGGGGACCAGACCACCAGATCCGCCAGTTTTCCCGCCTCAACGGAGCCCACCTCGTGGGCGATGCCGTGGGTCAGCGCCGGGTTGATGGTGTACTTAGCGACGTAGCGCTTAACGCGGAAGTTGTCGTTATCCCCGGACTCTTCCGCAAGCTGGCCGCGCTGCACCTTCATGCGGTGCGCCACCTGCCAGGTGCGGACAATCACTTCCCCCACGCGGCCCATCGCCTGGGAATCTGACGACGTGAGCGAGAACGCGCCGATATCGTGCAGCACGTCTTCGGCGGCGATGGTTTCCCGGCGGATGCGCGATTCGGCAAAGGCCACGTCCTCGGCGATGTCTGGGTCGAGGTGATGGCAGACCATCAGCATGTCGAGATGCTCGTCGATGGTGTTGACCGTGTAGGGCAGCGTCGGGTTAGTGGAAGAGGGGAGAATATTGGGGTGCGCGCAGGCGGTGATGATATCCGGCGCGTGCCCGCCGCCCGCCCCTTCGGTGTGGAAGGTGTGGATGGTGCGCCCGCCGATGGCGGCCAGGGTGTCTTCCACAAAGCCGGATTCGTTCAGGGTATCGCTGTGCAGCGCCACCTGAATGTCCATCTCTTCAGCGACCGTCAGGGAGCAGTCGATGGCCGCAGGCGTTGCGCCCCAGTCTTCGTGGATTTTCAGCCCGATGGCCCCCGCGGCGATTTGCTCGCGCAGGGCGTCCGGGTTCGACGCGTTTCCCTTGCCCAGCAGGCCGATGTTGACCGGCAGGGCGTCGGCGGCCTGCAGCATCCGGGCGATATACCACGGCCCCGGCGTGCAGGTGGTGGCGTTGGTGCCCGCCGCTGGCCCCGTTCCGCCGCCGATCATGGTCGTCACGCCGGAAACCAGCGCCTCTTCCGCCTGCTGCGGGCAGATCCAGTGAATGTGGGTGTCGATCCCCCCGGCGGTGACGATCTTGCCTTCGGCGGCGATCACCTCGGTGGCGGCACCGATCGGAATGGTTACGCCGGGCTGAATGTCCGGGTTCCCGGCTTTTCCCACCGCGAAGATCCGGCCATCTTTCACCCCGATATCCGCCTTCACGATCCCCCAGTGATCGACAATCAGCGCGTTGGTAAGCACCAGATCCACGCACTCCAGGGACGTCATCTGCCCCTGGCCCATGCCGTCGCGGATCACCTTCCCGCCGCCGAATTTGACCTCTTCACCGTAAATAGTCAGGTCGTCTTCCACCTCGATCCACAGGTCGGTATCGGCCAGCCGCACCCGGTCGCCGGTGGTCGGGCCGAACATGTCGGCGTACGCCTGGCGTGAAATGTCAGCCATTTTTCACCTCTCCCATCACGTCCCCGCGAAAACCGACAATGCGCTGCGCGCCCGCAACCTGAACCAGCACGACCTCGCGCTTCTGGCCGGGTTCAAAGCGCACGGCGGTGCCTGCCGGAATGTTCAGCCGGTAGCCTTTGGTGGTTTCCCGGTCGAACTTCAGCGCCGGGTTCACCTCGTAAAAGTGGTAATGGGATCCCACCTGAATTGGCCTGTCGCCGTGGTTTTCGACGACAACGCGCCGGGTTTCGCGCCCGACGTTAAGGGCGATGCTTCCGGGTTGGATCTGGTATTCGCCTGGGATCATCCGCGGCTCCTTACACGATCGGGTTGTGAACGGTGACGAGCTTGGAGCCGTCCGGGAAGGTGGCTTCCACCTGGATATCCGGGATCATCTCCGGCACGCCCTCCATCACCTGCGCGCGCGTCAGGACGTGGCGGCCCGCCTCCATCAGGGCGGCAACGGTTTCGCCGTCGCGCGCGCCTTCCATAATGAAGGCGCTGATCAGGGCGACCGATTCCGGGTAGTTGAGCTTCACGCCGCGCGCCAGGCGGCGTTCCGCAACCAGCGCGGCGGTGAATAACAGCAGCTTGTCTTTTTCTCTGGGGGTCAGTTCCATAACGTTTCTCTTATGTCTGCCAGATGCGGGGCGAACAGGCGGTTTTAGGGGTTAAAAGCGGACGAAGCGACTGCCAGATATCGCGCATCGCCCGCTGGCAAATCAGGTTGTCGTGCGAGAGAAAGCGCACCGACAGCAGGCCGTCGGTGAGCGTGGCGCCCGCAAAATGTTCAAAAGCGGAGAGCCGCTCGCGCACGTCTTCCAGCAGCGCGTCGCTGGCGGGGTGGAACAGCAGCGTGCCTTCCCACGGATGGCCCGCCACGGACGACAGATCCCCGCCGGACAGGTGCTGGCGTTCGATCAGCAGCGGCTCGCCCTCGCGCCAGACCTCAAGGCGGCTTTCCAGCGCGCCGTGGCTGAAGGTTTCGTTAATCACCGGGCGCCCGAGGCAATAGAGCTCCCAGGCCAGCAGCGTGCTGGTGGCCTGTAAATGAAAAACGGATCGCAGACGGGCGTTCGCGCCGGGAAAGAAGATCGTGTCCTGCGGGAGCCACTCCAGCGTGGCGTTCCCGGCAAGGTAAAAATGCTGGTTCAGGCAGGCCCGCGGGCCGCTGCTGCGGTAGAACTTGCTGGCGCCGGGCATGGTGATCAGCGCGTGGCTTCCGGCGTCCAGACGCACGGTGATATCCAGCGTATCGCCGCCAACAATGCCGCCGGGAGGATGCAGCAGGTAGAGATGGCAGGTTTCGCCCTCAGGGTAAAACGGACGCTGAACGGTGAGCGGCCCGACGTGACGGGCGGAGTGCAGGAGGGTTTTCTCAGGGGTGTGACAAAACTGCAGGGCAAGCGACGCCTGCCAGCCTTTATACGGTTTATCAGTGACCTGAGCTGCTAACATGCTGCATCCATCTGCGCATCATCGGGGTCGTTTCAGTATGCCCTGGCAGAATTGAAGGCTGTCATATGAGTCGCTTATGGATAAAAAAACCGGCTCATGCGAGCCGGTTTCAGACTGTTGATCATCGCCCGATGGCGCGACGCTTGCGCGGGCCTGCAAGAGAATGCGAAATGTAGGCCGGGTAAGCGCAGCGCCACCCGGCAAGAAAGGCGATGAAGCCAGTAATGACGGGACTAGCGGTAATCCTCCGCATCCACGTCATACCCGGACGGCTCCCAGCGGATCGCCAGCAGCGAGGCCAGGCCGATAAACGGCGCCAGGGCAATCACCCAGAATACGGCGGTGTCGAGGGACGCGACCAGCAGCGGGAACAGGAACAGCGACAGCGTGGAGCTGCTGCGCATCAGCGTCTGGTTGAGGCCGACGCCGACGCCGCGCAGCGAGGTCGGGTAGCTTAGCGAGGCAAACGTCATGGTATGCGCCCCCGGGCCAAAGCCCTGGCCGAACAGGAACAGCGCCAGCATGCCGACGGCAACCACCCCTTCCGCTGCGCCTTCAGGCCGTCCTACCATCGCCAGCCCGAGCAGCGCGACCAGCTGGCAGGCATAGCCCGCAAGCGACATTCTCCAGGCGCCGAAGCGCGGCACGAAGCGTACCGCCAGCAGTCCGCCGACGAAGGCAAACAGCAGGTTAAGCGCCAGGGAGATCAGAATGGTGGTGAGCATCGACTGAACGAAGAAGCTGGAGATGATCACCGGCAGACCAAACGCCACGGCGTTATAGGCGAAAGAGGAGACAATGGACAGCAGCGTGGCGAGCGTCGTGCGGCGTAAGTAGATGCCGCGAAACAGGTTCAGGTAGTTTGACCATTTCGCTTTATTGACGACGGGCGCGGGCTGGTCGAGCGCGTCCTGCGGCACGTGGGCGTTGATGTTATACGACTGGCGCAGGATCGAAGCCGCCTCTTTCAGGTTACCCTGATTCGCCGCCCAGACCGGCGATTCGCTCATATAGCGGCTGCGGATGGCGATAATCACCAGCGCCGGCACCGCGCCAAAGCCGAGGATCAGGCGCCACAGCCAGTCGCTGTGGCTTTCGGGCAGTACGGCGTAGAAGAAGAGCACCAGCAGGTACGAGATGCTAATAGCGGCATACCAGGTGGGGCACCACATCGCGACGCTGGAGGCCTTGTTCCCCGGTCCCTTGAGTCTGGCAAACTCGCTCAAAAACGCCATCGCCACCGGAAGGTCGATCCCCACGCCAAGCCCCATCACGAAGCGGGCACCCGCCAGCACGTATTCGTTAGGCGCCAGCGCGCAGGCGATGGCGGCCACCACGAAGAAAAGCATGTCGGCCATAAAGACGCGGTAGCGGCCAATTTTGTCCGTGAGATATCCGCCGAGCAGCGCCCCGACGATGGCCCCGAAGGTAATGGCCGAGGCCACCATGCCGGTGCCTGCCGGACTCAGGTTAAATTCGCGGGTAATGTCTTTAATGCCGAACGCCAGCGCGCCCAGATCGTAGGCATCAAGGAAAATACCGCCCAGCGCGATACCGATAACGATGCGGGCATTCGCCCGACCCTGTGAACCGTGATTGACCAGCCGCGAAACGTCAGCGGCGCTGCGCACCCACTGGACGTCGCCATCCGCTGAACGCGGTGATGTTGAAAGGGGAGTGGTGTCTGCGATTTCTGCCATTTTCTTCTGATGTGGTTGTGTTGTGTCTCTAACAGTTACCACAGGCTGAAGGTGACCTAAATCACATTTGGCTATAAGGCATAACCAACCTTACGGCGCGTCTTTTTTCTTCCTCTTGAGCTTCGTCCAGATTTTCGTTTCCTGACGACGCCACAGCCGCTGAATATTATCGTGATGGCGCAGCAGGATCAGGCAGGAGAGCATCGATACCGGGAAGGTGAACTGCGGTTTGAACCACCAGACGTAGAACGGCGCAATCAGCGCGCTGACGATAGCGCCCAGCGACGAGTAGCCGCTCAGAAGAATAGTCAGTAGCCAGGTGCCGGCCATCACGCCGGTGAGATCCCAGCCGATAGGCGCGATGGCACCAAAGGCGGTGGCGACGCCTTTTCCGCCTTTAAAGCCAAAAAATACGGGCCAGATGTGGCCGACGCAGGCGGCGATGGCGATAAGCCCGAGCCAGAACGGCGTAACGCCCAGCGCGTAGGCGCCCCAGACGGGTAACATCCCTTTCAGAACGTCAAAAATCAAAACCGCTACGGCTGCTCCCTTGCCGCCAATTCGTAGTACATTGGTCGCCCCGGGATTCCCGGAGCCGCTGACGCGTGGGTCAGGCAACCCGGCGATGCGGCAGACCAGAATGGCGCTGGAGATTGAGCCGCAAAGGTAGGCGAGGAGGATCATTCCAGGCGCGATTGCACTCATAACGCTGTTCCGTTGTGAAAATGTATCTGTATTCTCAGCATCTGTGGATAATACGCATAATTCGCCGGAAGTGGTATCCGGTTTAGCCAAAAAGCAGGCAGGTCGTGATGGATATTGTATTTATAGAGCAACTTTCGGTAATCACCACTATTGGTGTTTACGACTGGGAACAGACCATCGAGCAGAAGCTGGTGTTCGATATCGAAATGGGCTGGGATAACCGCAAGTCAGCGAAAAGCGATGACGTGAAAGACTGTCTGAGCTATGCCGATATCAGCGACGCGGTGGTCGGTCACGTTGAAGGGCAGCGTTTCGCGCTGGTGGAGCGCGTGGCGGAAGAGGTGGCAGACCTGCTGCTGACAAAATTCAATTCGCCGTGGGTGCGCATCAAACTGAGCAAACCGGGTGCGGTGGCGCGGGCGGCAAACGTCGGCGTGATTATCGAGCGTAGCCATAATCTGAAAGGAAACATTTAACGTCATAATAGCTAAACCAATTTCGGATATACCGGTCTTAAAGCTGTATCTTTCACGGGTGCCTTAGCGGCACGCCGTTTTTTTATATCTTTTTAGGGGTTTATAGATGAGCGATATGCACTCGCTGCTGGTGGCGGCAATACTGGGTGTGGTCGAAGGATTGACGGAGTTTCTGCCGGTTTCCAGTACTGGCCATATGATTATCGTGGGCCATCTTCTGGGTTTTGAAGGGGATACGGCAAAGACGTTTGAAGTCGTTATTCAGCTGGGTTCCATTCTGGCCGTGGTGGTGATGTTCTGGCGTCGTCTGTTTGGCCTGATTGGCATCCACTTTGGTCGTCCGCCGCAGCACGAAGGCTTAGGCAAAGGCCGCCTGTCGCTGATCCATATCCTGCTGGGGATGATCCCGGCGGTGGTGCTGGGGCTGGTGTTCCACGACACCATCAAATCGCTCTTTAACCCGATTAACGTCATGTACGCGCTGGTGGTCGGCGGTTTCCTGCTGATTGCCGCAGAAGTGCTGAAGCCAAAAACGCCCCGTGCCGAGGGCCTGGACGATATGACCTACCGCCAGGCGTTTATCATTGGCTGCTTCCAGTGTCTGGCGCTGTGGCCGGGCTTCTCCCGCTCCGGGGCGACCATTTCAGGTGGGATGCTGATGGGCGTGAGCCGCTATGCGGCGTCCGAGTTTTCGTTCCTGCTGGCGGTGCCGATGATGATGGGCGCAACGGCGCTCGACGTGTATAAAAGCATTGGTTTCCTGACCGCGGGCGACATTCCGATGTTCGCCGTGGGCTTTGTTACCGCCTTTATCGTGGCGCTGATTGCGATCAAAACCTTCCTGCAGCTGATTAAGCGTATCTCGTTTATTCCGTTCGCCATCTACCGCTTTATCGTGGCGGCCGCGGTTTACGTGGTCTTCTTCTGATGACCGATGGCCCTCAGTCTTTCGGCTGAGGGCAACGCGTTTCCTTCCACGCCGCAACGGCATCCACCCGTCGTTTCGTCATCTCTTCTCTGATTGCCGGCCCTTTAAATCCCGCCTCGACGACGTCCTTCGTGGGCACCGCTTTCGCCACTTCCCAGGCCTCGCGCAGCAAACGCCCCTGCGGGTAATCGCTGGCTTCAAACCCGGTGCGCCCGCGCACGTCGGCTTCGCTGGTGAGCGCGATTTGCTCCACGCGCTGCGGTTTGCGCCAGGCGTCGATATTGTCGAATAGCTTCACGACGGTGGTCGGTTTGAGGATCGGGAAGGTGTGGATAAGGTCGTGGAATTCCGCCACCAGTTTCGCCAGGTCGCGGATCTCATTGGGCACGCGCAGGCGCTGGCACAGCCCTTCAACCAGCTTCACGCCCGCCGGGCCGTGGCCGTGGTGGCGAGGCCATAGCGCTTTTGGCGTTAAGCCTTTGCCGAGATCGTGGCACAGCGTTGCGAAACGCACGTCCACCTCAGGGCTCAGCATCGCCGCCATGCTCAGCGTCATTAAGGTATGCACGCCGGTGTCAATTTCCGGGTGCCACTTCGCCGGAGCGGGCACGCCGAACAGGGCGTCCACTTCAGGGAACAGCACTTTCAGGGCGCCGCAGTCGCGCAGCACCTGGAAAAAGACCTGCGGATTGCAGGTGGTGAGGGCGTTTTCGGTCTCTTTCCACACGCGCTCGGGCGTCAGGTGCTCCAGCTCGCCTGCGTCCGTCATGGCGGTCATGAGCGCCATGGTTTCGTCGGCAATGCGGAAGCTCAGATGGGCGTAGCGCGCGGCAAATCGCGCCACGCGCAGGACGCGCAGCGGATCTTCAGAAAACGCGGGGGAAACGTGGCGCAAAATGCGGTTACGCAGATCGTCTTGGCCGCCGTATGCGTCGATGATAGTGCCCTGGTCGTCCTGCGCCAGGGCGTTAATCGTCAGATCGCGGCGGAGAAGATCCTGCTCGAGCGTCACGTCCGGCGCGGCGTAGCAGGTAAAGCCGGTATAGCCGGAGCCGGATTTCCGCTCGGTGCGCGCCAGGGCGTACTCTTCGCGGCTTTGCGGATGAAGAAATACGGGAAAATCGCGGCCTACCTGCTGGTAGCCCGCGTCGAGCATCTCTTCTGGCGTGGCGCCGACCACAACCCAGTCTTTATCTTTGACCGGCAGACCTAACAACGCATCACGAACCGCACCACCGACCAGATAACTCTTCACGCACCACACTCCCGTTTTCTCTTTTCGCAAGATAGTACGTAAGTCTGGCACCGATGACGAATTAATTCATCCAGCGGTCTTTGCGCTTGCGGCTTGGGATGATGAACGGCAGAACCAGACCCATGATCAGACCCGCGCCCAGCACGCCGCCGCCGTACACCAGCCACTGCATAATGATGGTGCGCTGTTTGTCATCGAGCTGCAGATTGGCGGCATTCACCTTCTTCTGCGCGACAATCAGTTCGTTTTTCAGCTTCTGATTTTCTTCTTTCAGGCCGCTGATCACGCTGTCGCTCTGCGCCACTTTCTGCTGCATTTCTGCGGTGCGCTGGTTCCAGGTGCCGTCGATGTTGTTCAGCTTGTCGGTCAGGGTTTTAACCTGGTTTTCCAGATCCGGCACGCGGGTGCGCAGGCTTGGCACGTTGCTCAGCTCTTTCAGCGGGATCCAGGAAGTACGGCCGGTGCTGTCGCGCACCTGGCCGTAGTTGGTGTCAGAGTTGGTCTGTAACAAGACCACTTCCTCGCCGGCATTTACCGTACCCACGAGGCGATAATTGTCTCCGGGGCCGCTGCGTACCCAGGTATTCAGTTCGTCAGAAACGTAGCGTTTCTCTTCAGCGTGGACCGCTGTCGCGGCGCTAAAAGCAAGGAAAGTGAGTCCAATCAGGCGTAATTTAAGCATATCAGTCGTTATTTTCATAAAAAGTGGAACGATAGTAGTGGTATCAGTGTCTCTACGCAAAGGATTCATCATCAATCGGAATCATCTGTGTCCTGATAATCACTGCTTCAAACTTTTACGCCCGTCAAATTGCTCATTGCGTGGCAATTTGGCGCAAAATACTATGTACTGACAAGAAAGTGGCGAGTTAGTTCGCCTTAATTGTTTCCGCTGTGACGCAACCGTAAGTACAAGGCTATGGCTCAAGAGATCGAATTAAAATTTATCGTCGAAAAAGACAGCGTTGACGCCCTGCGTCAGCACCTGCATCAGCTATCCGGTGAGCATGCTGCGCCGGAACAACTGCTCAACATCTATTACGAAACGCCGGACAGCTGGCTGCGTCGTCACGACATGGGGCTGCGTATTCGCGGGGCGAGCGGTCGTTACGAAATGACGATGAAAATCGCAGGCCGCGTGGTGGGCGGGCTGCACCAGCGCCCGGAATACAATATCGACATCGCCAAACCTGAGCTTGAGCTGGAACGTTTTCCCGCAGAAGTCTGGCCCGAAGGCAAGCTGCCAGAGTCACTGAGCGAGCAGGTTCAGCCGCTGTTCAGCACCGATTTCCTGCGCGAGAAATGGCTGGTCAACGAAGGCAAAAGCCGCATTGAGATCGCCCTGGATTTGGGCGAAGTGAAGGCGGGTGAGCACCAGGAGCCGATTTGCGAGCTGGAGCTTGAGCTGCTCGACGGCGAGGCTGAGGATGTGCTGAAGCTGGCGCGTAAGCTGGTGAACCAGTCCGGTTTGCGTCAGGGCAGCCTGAGCAAGGCCGCGCGCGGGTATCATCTTGCCGCCGGGAATGCGCCGCGCGTGCTGAAGGAGACCGCCATTCTGCGCGTTGCGCCGAAGGCCAGCGTTGAGCAGGGTCTGGAGGCCTCTCTGGAGCTTGCGCTTTCCCAGTGGCAGTACCACGAGGAGCTGTGGGCGCGCGGCGTGAAAAACGCCAAAGCCAGCGTGCTGGCGGCGATTGGCCTGGTGCGCCATACCTTAGCGCTGTTCGGCGGCATTGTTCCGCGTAAAGCGAGCACTCACTTACGTGATCTGCTGGTGCAGACCGAAACGCTGATGACCTCCGACGTTTCTGCCCAGACCGCGATCTACAGCCCGCAGTCCGCGACGGCAAAGCTGGCGCTGACCGAGTTTCTGCTGACCCGCGCCTGGCGTTCATTCCTCGATGCGAAAGCCCAGACCAAAATCGGCGAGTCGTTCAAACGCTTCTCCGATATCCACCTTTCCCGCCACGCCGCCGAGCTGAAGACCACCTTCGCGTATCCGCTGGGCGACCAGTATGGCGACCAGCTCCCTCGTCTGGCGCGCAATATCGACAGCATGTTGCTGCTGTCCGGCGCCTACGACGGCGTGAAGGCCCAGGCCTGGCTGGAGAACTGGCAGGGGCTGAAACATGCCATCGAAACCCGCCAGCACATTGAAATCGAGCATTTCCGTAACGAGGCCATTTCGCAGGAGCCGTTCTGGCTGCACAGCGGAAAACGTTAATTCTGGCAAGGAACCCTACAATGCCGCTCTCTTTGCAGTTACAGCAGCAGTGGCAGACCGTTTGCGAACGTCTGCCTGAGTCATTACCGGCGTCATCCTTAAGCGAGCAGGCGAAAAGCGTGCTCACTTTCAGCGATTTTGTGCAGGAAAGCGTAACGGCGAACCCTGACTGGCTGGCGGAGCTGGAAAGTTCCCCACCGCAGGCTGATGAGTGGCGGCATTACGCCAGCTGGCTGCAGGCCGCGCTTGCCGGGGTGACCGACGAAGCCGCGCTGATGCGCGAGCTGCGCCAGTTCCGCCGCCGGGTCATGGTGCGCATTGCCTGGGCGCAGGCGCTGGAGCTGGTCAGCGAAGAGAGCACCCTGCAACAGCTGAGCGAGCTGGCGCAGACGCTGATTGTCGCCGCGCGGGACTGGCTCTACGACGCCTGCTGTAAAGAGTGGGGCACGCCGTGCAGCGAGGAGGGGGTTCCGCAGCCGCTGCTGATCCTCGGCATGGGCAAGCTGGGCGGCGGGGAGCTCAATTTCTCCTCGGATATCGATCTGATTTTTGCCTGGCCGGAAAAAGGCTCAACCCGCGGCGGCCGTCGCGAGCTGGATAACGCCCAGTTCTTTACCCGTCTGGGCCAGCGGCTGATTAAAGCGCTGGATCAGCCGACGCAGGACGGCTTTGTCTATCGCGTGGATATGCGCCTGCGTCCGTTTGGCGACAGCGGCCCGCTGGTGCTGAGCTTTGCCGCGCTGGAAGATTATTACCAGGAGCAGGGGCGCGACTGGGAGCGCTACGCGATGGTCAAGGCGAGGATCATGGGTGACGGCGATGACGCCTACGCCAACGAGCTGCGCGCCATGCTGCGTCCGTTTGTTTTCCGTCGCTATATCGACTTCAGCGTGATCCAGTCCCTGCGCAACATGAAAGGGATGATTGCCCGCGAGGTGCGCCGCCGTGGCCTGAAGGACAACATCAAGCTCGGCGCGGGCGGCATTCGCGAAATTGAATTTATCGTTCAGGTTTTCCAGCTGATCCGCGGCGGGCGCGAGCCGTCGTTGCAGTCCCGGTCGCTGCTGCCGACGCTGGGCGCCATCGAGCAGCTTAATCTGCTGCCCGGGCAGGATGCGCAGACGCTGCGCAGCGCCTATCTGTTCCTGCGTCGCCTGGAAAACCTGCTGCAAAGCATTAATGACGAACAAACCCAGACCCTGCCGGGGGACGACCTCAACCGCGCCCGCCTGGCGTGGGGAATGCGAGTCGATGACTGGGCGGCGCTGACCGACCGGCTTGACGCCCACATGGCGGGCGTGCGGCGCATCTTTAACGACCTGATTGGCGACGACGAGAGCGAATCCCAGGACGATAACCTGTCTGAACACTGGCGCGAGCTGTGGCAGGACGCGCTGCAGGAAGACGACACCACGCCGGTGCTGGCGCATCTGAGCGACGACGATCGCCATCGCGTGGTGGCGCTGATTGCCGATTTCCGCCTGGAGCTGAACAAGCGCGCCATCGGCCCGCGCGGTCGTCAGGTGCTGGATCACCTGATGCCGCATCTGCTGAGCGACGTCTGCTCCCGCGCGGATGCCCCGGTGCCCCTGTCGCGCATGATGCCGCTGCTGAGCGGCATTATTACGCGCACCACCTACCTTGAGCTGCTGAGCGAGTTCCCCGGCGCGCTCAAGCACCTGATTACGCTCTGCGCCGCCTCGCCGATGGTGGCCAACAAGCTGGCGCGCTACCCGCTGCTGCTGGACGAACTCCTCGACCCGAACACACTCTACCAGCCCACGGCGACGGACGCCTACCGCGACGAGCTGCGCCAGTACCTGCTGCGCGTGCCGGAAGAGGACGAAGAGCAGCAGCTGGAGGCGTTGCGCCAGTTTAAGCAGGCGCAGATGCTGCGCGTGGCGGCGGCAGATATCGCCGGAACGCTGCCGGTGATGAAAGTGAGCGATCACTTAACCTGGCTGGCGGAAGCGATTATCGACGCGGTAGTGCAGCAGGCGTGGATGCAGATGGTGGCGCGCTACGGGCAGCCAAAGCATCTGGCCGACCGCGAAGGCCGCGGTTTTGCGGTGGTGGGCTACGGCAAGCTTGGCGGCTGGGAGCTGGGCTACAGCTCGGATCTCGATTTGATTTTCCTCCACGACTGCCCGGTAGACGTGATGACCGACGGCGAGCGTGAAATCGACGGGCGCCAGTTCTACCTGCGCCTGGCGCAGCGCATTATGCACCTGTTCAGCACCCGCACCTCGTCGGGCATTTTGTACGAGGTGGATGCGCGTCTGCGTCCGTCCGGCGCCGCGGGCATGCTGGTGACCTCCACGGAATCCTTCGCGGATTACCAGAAGAACGAGGCCTGGACGTGGGAGCATCAGGCGCTGGTGCGCGCTCGCGTGGTCTACGGCGATCCGCAGCTCAACGTGCAGTTCGACGCGATCCGGCGCGACGTGATGACCACCCTGCGCGACGGCGTTACGCTGCAAACGGAAGTGCGTGAAATGCGCGAGAAAATGCGCGCGCACCTGGGCAACAAGCATCGCGATCGCTTTGATATCAAAGCCGACGAGGGCGGGATTACCGATATCGAGTTTATTACCCAGTATCTGGTGCTGCGCCACGCCCACGACAAGCCGAAGCTGACCCGCTGGTCTGATAACGTGCGCATTCTGGAACTGCTGGCGCAAAACGACATCATGGACGAGCAGGAAGCGATGGCGCTGACCCGGGCCTATACCACGCTGCGCGACGAGCTGCATCATCTGGCGTTGCAGGAACAGCCGGGCCACGTGGCGCTGGACTGTTTCACCCAGGAACGCGCTCAGGTCACCGCCAGCTGGCAGAAGTGGCTGGTGGAACCGTGCGTAACAAAACAAGTGTGATATTATCGCGCGCAAATTGTGAATCTTTCTGGAGTCAGGAATGAAAGTAACACTGCCAGAGTTTGAACGTGCTGGAGTTATGGTTGTCGGTGATGTGATGCTGGATCGCTACTGGTATGGGCCGACCAGCCGCATCTCCCCGGAAGCACCTGTCCCGGTGGTTAAGGTCGACACCATTGAAGAGCGTCCTGGCGGCGCGGCAAACGTGGCGATGAACATTGCCTCCCTGGGCGCGCATTCGCGTCTGGTGGGCCTGACCGGTATCGACGATGCGGCGCGCGCGCTGAGCAAGTCATTAGCGGACGTGAACGTGAAGTGCGACTTCGTTTCTGTTCCGACACACCCGACCATCACCAAACTGCGCGTGCTCTCCCGCAACCAGCAGCTGATTCGCCTCGACTTTGAAGAAGGTTTTGAGGGCGTCGATCCCGAGCCGCTGCACGAGCGCATCAATCAGGCGCTGGGCAACATCGGCGCGCTGGTGCTTTCCGACTACGCCAAAGGCGCGCTGGCAAGCGTTCAGCAGATGATCCAGCTGGCGCGTAAAGCCAACGTGCCGGTCCTGATTGACCCGAAAGGCACCGACTTTGAGCGCTACCGCGGCGCAACGCTGCTGACGCCAAACCTCTCTGAGTTTGAAGCGGTGGCGGGCAAGTGCAAAACCGAAGCGGAAATCGTTGAGCGCGGCATGAAAATCATCGCTGATTTTGAGCTGTCCGCACTGCTGGTGACCCGTTCCGAGCAGGGCATGACCCTGATCCAGCCGGGTAAAGCCCCGCTGCATATGCCGACCCAGGCGCAGGAAGTGTATGACGTGACCGGTGCGGGTGACACGGTTATCGGCGTGCTGGCGGCAACGCTGGCGGCGGGAAATTCCCTCGAAGAAGCGTGCTACTTCGCGAACGCGGCGGCGGGCGTGGTGGTTGGTAAGCTGGGGACGTCCACCGTTTCGCCAATCGAGCTGGAAAACGCGGTGCGCGGTCGTGCCGACACCGGTTTTGGCGTCATGACCGAAGACGAGCTTAAAGCGGCCGTCGCTGCCGCGCGCAAGCGTGGTGAGAAAGTGGTGATGACCAACGGCGTGTTCGACATTCTGCACGCCGGGCATGTCTCTTATCTGGCGAACGCGCGCAAGCTGGGCGACCGCCTGATTGTGGCGGTGAACAGCGATGCGTCCACTAAGCGCCTGAAAGGCGAAACGCGCCCGGTGAACCCGCTTGAGCAGCGCATGATCGTGCTCGGCGCGCTGGAGGCGGTGGATTGGGTTGTGTCGTTTGAAGAAGACACGCCGCAGCGTTTAATCGCGGGTATCCTGCCGGATCTGCTGGTAAAAGGCGGCGATTACAAGCCGGAGCAAATCGCGGGCAGCGAAGAGGTTTGGGCCAACGGCGGCGAAGTGATGGTGCTCAATTTTGAGGACGGGTGTTCAACCACCAACATCATTAAGAAGATCCAGAAAGACAGTCAGTAATCCGTGCGGGCTGATGCCCTCACCCCAACCCTCTCCCACAGGGAGAGGGAGCAAACCAAAAAAAACGGCAACCGAGGTTGCCGTTTTGCATTGATTTTAGGCCTGGTCATCCACCGGTGGAATAGCCGGAGCAGGTTTCACCTCTTCCGGCGCACTGCGGTTTTCCAGCTCGTTCAGACGCTGTTCCAGCAGCGCCAGCTTTTCGCGGGTGCGCAGCAGTACCTGCGTCTGCACGTCAAACTCTTCACGGCTCACCAGATCAAGACGAACCAGCTGTGCCTGCAGCGTCTGGCGGATTTTCTTTTCAACGTCATCACCAAACTCACGAATGCCTTTCGGCATGGACTCATGAACCTGACGCGCGATTTGCTCAATTTTCTTCGGGTCAATCATTGTGGTTTCCCTTGATCAAACGGTGTTAAAGACCATTGTAGCGCGTCATGCCGCAGGATAAACCAATATTGTTTGAAGCTTATGCATTGCCCAGGTTAATCAATAGCGTTATAGTTATCCCGCTTATTCTCAGGGCGGGGCGAAATTCCCCACCGGCGGTAAATCAGCGTCATGCTGAAAGCCCGCGAGCGCTTTGGGTAACCACTCAAAGGTCAGCAGATCCGGTGTAATTCCGGGGCCGACGGTTAGAGTCCGGATGGGAGAGAGTAACGATCCAGTCGGGCACGGCCCGCTCACGTTATCTTTTTGCCGCTTATACGGCGCTCCTAAGACTGCCCTGATTCTGGTAACCATAATTTTAATGAGGTTTTTTTACCATGAATCAGACGCTACTTTCCTCTTTTGGCACTTCAACTCAACGTGTTGAACATGCACTGGATGCACTGCGCGAAGGCCGCGGTGTGATGGTGCTTGACGATGAAAACCGTGAAAACGAAGGCGACATGATTTTCGCCGCCGAGAACATGACCGTTGAACAGATGGCGCTGACCATCCGTCACGGCAGCGGCATCGTATGCTTGTGTATCAACGAAGACCGTCGCAAGCAGCTCGATCTGCCGATGATGGTTGAGAACAACACCAGCGCCTTCGGTACGGGCTTTACCGTCACCATCGAAGCCGCGCACGGCGTGACTACCGGTGTGTCTGCGGCTGACCGCCTGACCACCGTTCGCGCGGCGATTGCCGATGATGCGAAACCTGCCGATCTGCACCGTCCTGGCCACGTCTTCCCACTGCGCGCGCAGGCGGGCGGCGTGTTGACGCGCGGCGGCCACACCGAAGCGACCATCGATCTGGTCACTCTGGCTGGCTTCAAGCCCGCTGGCGTTCTGTGCGAACTGACCAACGATGACGGAACAATGGCGCGTGCGCCGGAGTGCGTCACCTTTGCGCGTCTGCACAACATGCCGGTGGTGACTATCGAAGATCTGATTGAATACCGCCAGGCGCACGAGCGCAAAGCCAGCTGAAAGGGCTGACGTATAAAAAAAGCCGGGGATATCCTGGCTTTTTTGTTTCTGCACGCTTACTGATAGTTAACCTTGATGATGATGTCCCTGCTGAAAGGCCCGGCGATCGGCTCGCTGCCCGGTTTCGGCGTTAGCTCAGCCGTGTAGTCGTGCGTCACGACGGCAGTGGGGTCGCCGCTCTGGTAGGCGGCAAAAGGCAGATAGTTGTTATAGGTAATATCCCCTGCGGCGTTGTCCGTAATGCGCATCAGCAAACCATTCCCCATGTCCAGATGGGTTTCATCGTACAGCAGATCGGTGGTGTAAAAGCTCGTGGTGACGTCGAACTGCTCAGAACAGGCCGCGTTTGAATCGCGGATGGTGGAGATGCTAAAGGGCATCCTGATCCGCTGGCCCTTTGAGAAGGCGTTGTCGAGGATCTGCCCGAAATCCACAATCTGGCTCTCCGGCGAAATCTTCAGGTCCACGCCGCAGTCGAGAAAGTGGATGTTATCCAGCCCGTTGATGTAGTAGCGAAGGTTGTTGGCGGTAGTCGACAGGTTTGCGCCGCCGCCGCCGTCAAACTGCAGGACGTTCACCGAGCCAAAGTCCCAGGTATATCCGGCGGTCGGAGGCACGGCTTTCAGCTTGACGTACAGGCGAAAGCGCGCCGTGAAGGTGACATCCTTCTGCAGCGTGCTGCCGTTACAGTCCGGCTCGTGCCACACCCCGTCATACACCTGCTCGTATTTATCCAGACAGGCGCCGGTATCTACGCCCTGTCCCGCCATGTCGTAATCCACGCCGGCATAGGTTACGCCGAAGGTGAGGTAGGGGTTGTTGAGCACGTAATCGCTGTTAAACGCCGACAGCATCAGCCAGGCGTGAATATTTTCCGTGGTGACGGACTCCGTCCAGCCCGCGGCGTTATCGCAGTAAACGGTGACCACAATGTCCGCCGACTCCCAGATTTTTTGTCCTAATTTGGCGTTGGACGGCACGGTAAAGGGCATCAGGGTGGCGGAAACGCTGGTCTGCCCGCCTTTGCCGTTCTGGTAGCAATCCACCGCGAATGCCGAAGCGTGAAAAAAAGCGCTCAGCATCACCAGGGCGCGAAGAAGGTTAATCATTTTTATCCTCGCTGAGCGGGGGCGCTTTGACAGGCCGTTTCAACCGAGTTGCAGCTGATCTTGAACATATCCAGCCCGCCGTAATCGCTCACAAAGCCAATCTGAAACTGCGCCGGGAGATTTTTCAGAGGCTGCTCAACGCGGCTAAACGGCGCAACCATCACGCTCTCGGCCCCCGGCATGAGCGTTTTCCCGTTGAGGCCGATATACCCGATCGTCATGTGGTAAGGGGTCGGGTTATGGATGCGCATTCCCGCGCCCGTGCGGGAAACCACCACGTTCTGCACGGGCAGCGAGTCCTCCGTTTTTAGCTCGATATTTTTAGGGCGAAAAAAGAGCTTGAGCCGACTTTGCATCGCGATTTGCACCACGTTTTTTCCCTGGGCCTTCGGCGGGATCTCCCGCACGTTGTAGAAAAACAGCGTTTCTCTGTCCTGCGGCAGCTGGTTGAGATCCGCCAGTCCCATGAGCCGCACCTGCGCCTGTTCGCCCGGCTCGATTCGCTGCATCGGCGGAAGCGCGGAGATAAAGCTGCGCGTTTTCCTGCCGCTGCTGTCTTCAATCCATGACTGGGCGAGGTAAGGATCGCTTTTGCTTTGGTTGTTCAGGCGCATCGACACGCTTTTTTCCGAGGCATTGAAGATAAGGCGCGTTCTGTCCGGGGAAACAACCGCTGACGCCGCGCCGCTCAGGAGCAGCAGGCAAAGTAATCCGGTTAGGCTTTTGCTGTATTTCATGGTCTTCATCCTGAATTAGCTGGTGGTATTGCAGGGTAAAATAATGGCGCTCTCGCTGATGTTGCTTTGGTTCGGCGGCGAGATTTCGCAGGCCTTGCCTGCCCAGGAGAGCCGCAGCGTGCTGTTTTCCTGAATGCCGCTGAGATAGACAAAGCCGTCCTCGGCGATGATCCCCACCTCTCTGCCCGAAGAGGCGTCCGTCACGCTGATGCCCAGCGGCGGGAAGTGGCCCTCTGGCGTGCGCACGACGCCGACAATCTGGTAGCCCGTGGTGGCGTTTAGCCGCGCGTAGCCTATCGCGCCCTGCGTCAGCGTGGTGCGGATCGCCGAGGTATTGATGTCCACCCCCTCAGGCAGCTTGCTGCTGTCGACGCGCACCGTAGCCGGGGTGTAGCAGGAGAGCGACGGGACTACGGCGATCCCCATGCTGTTGGTGACCGTGCGGGCGTTGCTCACCTGAATGCCCGGCACGCCCTCGGCATCCACCATCATGCGGGCGTTATCGGACGGGCTATGGTCATGCAGCGCCATGCCGTAGCGCGTGGCGGTGAACGAGCCGTTCCATCCCACGTTGGCCGCGTTGTAATGACGAGGCTGAACGCTGCCGCTGAGGCTCATGCGGCCGTAAGGGGAATAGTGCTGGAAACCCGCGCGCAGGGAAGGTTCGCCGTTGCCCACGTCGTTTTCCGTGGCCGACGCCGACAGGTTCCAGGCGTTGTTTCTGTCTGAGGAATCGTACCAGGACGCCATGTGGGAAGGGGTATGGCTACCCGTCCGCTGATAGCCGTACATCAGGCTGCGGCCCTGCTCCAGCGGCAGGGTGAACGAGAAATAGAGCTGGTTTTCTTCTTCGCTGCCCCAGTGAACGCGGCTCAGGGACAGCGAGGTGGATAGCCCCTTCAGGCTGCCCATCGCGAAATTCCGGCTAAGGGAGAGGGCGTAGTGGGTGCTGCTGTTTGCGTTCCAGTAGGTGTTGCGGGTGACGTTGAGATACGCATTCAGCGCCAGCGCGTCGACGTACTGGTTGAAGGAGACAACGTAGCTCTCCTTTTCGTTATTCGGCGTGGCGCTGCCGTTGCGGGAGGCCAGATACTCGCTCATTGAGACATACTCCTGGTCGGAGAAGCGATACCCGGAAAAGGTGACCTGGCTGCCCGTGGACTCAAAGCGCCGCGCGTAGTTCGCGCGGTAGCTCAAGCCGCGCTGTTTCTCGCTGCTCTGGCGCAGGCTGGCCTGGGCGCCCGTGATATCAATCGAGAAGGAGCCAAAGGCGTTCAGGTTAAAGCCCACGCCGGTGGTCAGCGCCTGATAATCGTCGGCGGTGAGCAGGGCGCCTCCGTAAAGCGACACGTTCCCCGTCCAGCCCCAGGAGGCTTCCCCCGTCCAGAACGGCGGATCAACAATGTCGTTGCGCCCGGTAGTGGTGGGCTTGCCCACCGACGTTTTGTAGCGAACCTGGCCCTGCCGCGTGAGGAAGGGAATCGACGCTGAACCTACCTGGAAGGTACTCTTGCGCCCGTCCTCCTCTTCGACTTCAACATCGAGCTGGCCCTGATAGGTTTCCCCGAGGTCGGAAAGCGTGAAAGGCCCGGGGGGAACGGTGGCCTGATAGATCACGCGGCCCGACTGGGAAACGGTGACTTTGGCGTTGGTTTGCGCGATGCCGGTAATTTGCGGGGCGTAGCCCTGCAGGTCCGGCGGCAGCATGCTTTCGTCGCTCTCCAGGGAGGCGCCGGTAAAGTGGAACGTATCGAAAATGTCGGAGCTCAGGTCATATTGACCCATGGAGAATTTGGCGGCTAATGAGGGGATCGGGCGATAGAGCCAGGTTCTCGCCAGGCTGCCGTCCGCGTTGACTGACTGACCGCTAATGAAGTTCTGGTTGTACTGGAAATCCGAGCGCAGGCGCCATGCGCCAAGGTTGAAACCCCACGTCCCGTAGGCGCTCATGTTCTGGCTGGTCTTTCCGTCGCTGGGGTGGTACTGGCTGGCATAGAGGTTGTAGTCCAGCAGCATCCCCGCCACGCCTTCATCCCAGTATTCCGGCGGCGTCCAGTTTTTAGCCTGATATTTCAACCACGCCTGCGGCACCACAAGCGTCAGCACCATTGTGGCTCTATTCAGCGAATAGGTCAGCTCAGGTTTACCGCTGAGATCCAGGCAACGGCTCTCGTTTAGCGCATTAAGCGTGGCGATAAACGCCTCGCTCAGGCCAAAATCTGCAAGCTGCTCCCGCGTGAGGCACAGCTGTGAGCCATTTTCACCTTCGGTGGCGAACCAGGTCATCGTGGCCGGAAGGGGAAGCCTGTTTTTATTAATCTGAATCCGGACCAGGTAACTGCCGGGAGGAATATGTCCCTTCTTTTCAAACTGGGAAATATCAATATTTTCTCTGTCTTCAGCGTCAATCATATCGGTGTTGAATTCAACAGCCGTAACGGAAAACGGAAATATCGCCGCATAGAGAAATACGGGCAGTGAACGTTTTATTAGAACGGATAATTCGCCGATAAAATATTCAGGTAAAATACGCACAGAATACATCCCTTTTAACTAAGCATTCTCATACGGCCGGTAGCGGGCTACCGGCTGAAACTAATAAGAAAGCGAGCGCTTAAAGGGATTATTTGTAATCTAGGACGTAGTTTGCCTGCGCTTGTACTGAGCCTGGCGTAACGGTGCTGCCTGCGACAGGTTCCATACGCGCCTTAAAGGCTAATTCCTGGGTCGCATTCGCGTTGGCGAAATTCACCACGACAGGGGTGCCCAGAACCACTTTATTGCTGTTGCTGTCCAGCAGGCGCACGCCCACGCCGGTGGCGCCGCCGAGCGAGCCGTCAAGGGAGTTTTTCATCAGGCTGGTGTCGGTGCCGTCCGTCGCGGAAGAGGTAAAGGTCACTTTGACCTTATCGACGGTGGTGGTGGTTTCACCGGTGGTGGTCGTTAAAATACAGTCTTGAAGATGAATACTGACATCGACCGGAGTGGAGCTATTACCGCTGTTCAGAACGCTGTCAGAAACATTGCCTAATTCCACGGTCTGATTCAAATCACTGGAAGCAATAGAGCACGGTGCGCTAATAACACTGCCGGTAAAAGTAATTGTCCCTGACCCCTGGTTATCGGCAGCGGAGGCATTATATGCTATTCCGGATAACAGCGTTGTTGTCAGAAGCGTTAAGAGAGTTTTATTACGCATAATATAATCCTTTATAATCGACCTTGAATATCCATTGCTCGGGCAATGAACTGTGAGTAGGATATTTTCGAATTACCTGCTGGATAATAATACTACGAAGGGGAATCTATCACTGTAGATAGGGGAATGCATTTTAGTTTTAGTTAAAGTGTCATTAAATCGATTTGAATAAATACAGATAAGCTATTGAAGTGGAGGATTTTTGTTTAATTCCTTCGCTTTCATTGATTTCAGGGATAAGAATAGATTTTTGGACGTAATATTTTTGGAATATAATATTATATTTCAAGTGAATGCTATGGGGGTAAATAATGGGTTGTTGTATACAAAAAATAGATAAGCGACGGAATAAAAGGGCGCTAAATATATATAGCGCCCGTTAAGAATTAACCAATACCCGCCGTCTGTAATAATACGAGGCTCAATCCCATCACCGACATACCGCACAGCACGCCGTAGCTCGGGTTGTTATTTGGGTCAATTTCCTTGGCCAGGGGCATCAGCTCATCGACGGAAAGCGCGACCATAATTCCGGCGACGGCGGCCATTATTGCCGCCATCACCACCGGCGAAACCAGGCTTCCGAGGATCAGCCAGGCCAGCACGCCGCCCAGAATTTCGGCCATCCCGGAGATCCCCGCCCAGAATACCGCCGTGCGTTTTGAGCCGGTGGCCGCATAGACCGGCCCGGCGACGGCAAGTCCTTCAGGAATATTGTGCAAGGCCACCGCGAGGGCAATCCCGAGCCCCATCTCCAGATTGGCGCTGGCCGTCACGTAGGTGGCGATGCCCTCGGGAAAGTTGTGCAGGCTGATGCCAAGCGTAAGCAGGATGGCGGTGCGTTTGATGTTGCGCGGCAGCGGCGTCACGCTTTTTTGCATCAGATCCTGCGGGTGCGCGTGCGGGAGCATACGATCGAGCGCAAAGTAGCCCAGAAGACCAAACACGAACATGCCGTAACCCAGCACGGGCAACATGCCTTCCGCCGCCAGCGCCGCGGGGAGCATCTCCATCAGAGAGATCAGCAGCATGATCCCGGCGGCAAAGCCGAGCGAAAATGCCAGAACGCGGTTCGACGGTTTCTGACCAATCACGCCCAGGATCGCGCCGATAAAGGTGGCTGCGCCCGCGAGGATGGTCAGGAGAAGTGGGACGGACATGTATCGCTCCTTTTGATAATGATTATCATTTATACTAATGAATCATCTTCTGCAAAGCGAGAGGCGGCCCCGCCTTTTACAGATTCCTTACATTCAAAATTCCTGATGATGATCTTCATGCTTATCAGCGTTCATCCTGGCCGGATTGCGCGTAATGTAGACCTATCAAAATGACACCTTATGTAAGGATATCACCATGACTTCTTCTCGTATGCCAGCACTGTTTTTAGGCCACGGCAGCCCAATGAACGTTCTGGAAGATAATGTCTACACCCGCACCTGGCAGCATCTGGGTGAGACATTGCCGCGCCCGAAAGCGATTGTGGTGGTTTCCGCACACTGGTTCACCCGGGGTACGGGCGTCACCGCGATGGAAGCGCCGAAAACTATCCATGACTTTGGCGGCTTCCCGCAGGCGCTGTACGACACGCACTATCCGGCTCCGGGCTCACCCGCGCTGGCGCAAAAGCTGGTAGAGCTGCTCGCGCCTGTCCCGGTGACGCTCGATAAAGAAGCCTGGGGCTTTGACCACGGCTCATGGGGCGTGCTGATCAAGATGTACCCGAAGGCGGATATTCCGATGGTGCAGCTGAGTATCGACAGCACTAAACCCGCCGCGTGGCACATGGAGATGGGGCGCAAGCTGGCCTCCCTGCGCGATGAAGGCATCATGCTGGTGGCGAGCGGAAACGTGGTGCACAACCTGCGCACGGCGCGCTGGCACGGTGAAAATACGCCGTATCCGTGGGCGACGTCCTTTAACGAGTTTGTGAAGCAGAACCTGACCTGGCAAGGCCCGGTAGAGGATCATCCGCTGGTGAACTATATGGATCACGAGGGCGGTTCGCTCTCGAACCCGACGCCGGATCACTATCTGCCGCTGCTCTACGTGCTGGGCGCGTGGGACGGTCAGGAGCCGGTCACTATTCCGGTGGACGGCATTGAGATGGGCAGCCTGAGTATGCTGTCGGTGCAGATAGGGTGAAAATAGGCCGGGTGGCGGCTTCGCCTTACCCGGCCTACAGGTCGTGCGTAGGCCCGGTAAGCTTAGCGCCACCGGGCAAGTCTTACTCCACGAAAATATGCGGGTAGAACCGTGACAAATCCTGCGTGATCAGCGCGCGGTCTTCGCGGATGCCAATCCCGGCAGGCTGGTCGTTGATGAGCCAGCTGCCAATCAGGGTATAGCTGTCGCCAAACTTCGGCAGCGGATAAAACTCCTGAACAATCATCCCCTCTTCGCCGTATGGCCCTTCAACCGCTTCCAGCGTTTTGCCGTTTTCGATGATCGACACGTTAGCCCCTTCGCGAGAGAAGATAGGCTTCACAACGTATTTGTCCATCGGCGGGAAGTCGTCTTCCGCGAAGTAGGCTGGCAGCAGGTTAGGATGGTTCGGGAACATCTCCCACAGCATCGGCAGCAGCGCCTTGTTAGAGATAATGCTCTTCCAGGCCGGCTCCAGCCAGCGCACGCCGGCGTCTTCCAGCTTGGTCGAGAACACCTCGCGCAGCATGTATTCCCACGGATAGAGCTTGAACAGGTTGCTGATCACCTGATCCTGCATATCGGTGAACTGGCCTTTTTCGCCCAGGCCAATGTCCTCGATGTAGAGGAACTCGGTGGCGACCTCGGCTTCCGCTGCGCAGTCCTGCAAATACTGCACGGTGCCACGGTCTTCTTCCGTGTCGCGGCAGCAGGCGAGGTGCAGCAGGTTAAAGCCGTGCTGTTCACGCAGTTCGCCGAAGCGCTCAATCAGCTTTTCCTGCAGGCTGTTGAACTGGTCGCTGCCTTCCGGCAGGTTTCCGGCGTTGGCCTGATCTTCCAGCCAGATCCACTGAAAGAATGCCGCTTCGTACAGAGAGGTTGGCGTATCGGCGTTGTTTTCGAGAAGCTTAGGTTCACCCACGCCGTCCCACGCCAGATCGAGGCGCGAATAAAGCGAAGGCTGGCTGGTCTTCCAGGACTGGCGAACAAAGCTCCAGGTGTGCTTAGGAATGCGGAATTTCGCCATCAGCTCGTCGCTGTCGATGACCTTTTCCACCACCTTCAGGCACATCTGGTGCAGCTCAGCGGTGACCTCTTCCAGCTTTTCAACCTGGGCGAGAGTGAGCTTGTAATAGGCGTCTTCACACCAGTACGGCTCGCCGTACATGGTGTGGAAGTTAAAGCCGTATTCGGTCGCTTTTTCGCGCCAGTCCGGGCGCTCGATAATACTGACTCGTTCCATGATCAGCCGCCCATTGAGCGAGTGGAGGAACCGGTCGCGCTGCGCTGCATAGAGGTTTGTTTAGCAACGGAATCGCCAAAGCCACCGCGGGTGATGGTGCTGGTGGTGGCAGGCTTCGGCGCCATCGCCGTTTTCGGCACGGTCATGGTACGGCCCGGCGTAGCTGCGCCGTAGCCTTTGCCGCTGGCATCGGTGTATTTACCGTAAGCCGGGCTGTTCGGATTTTTAGAGCTGAACAGCGGCTGCTGCTGATAGCCCGCACCGCCGCCCATCATCCGGCCCATCATGTAACCGGCCATCAGAGGCATCCAGAAGCTGCCGCTGGACTGCGCCTGCGCCTGGTTTTCCGGCGCCATACCCGCCTGGGCAGGCGCCTGCTGGCACTGGCCTTCGCCGAACTCAGCGATACAGTCTTCGCGGGAAGCGTACTTCGGCGCGGTGCGCTCTGCTTCTTTCAGCGCGGTGTTGTACGCGGTGGTACATTCCGCGGTTTTACCGGTGGCAGCAGAACAGTCGTCCGCGTTTTGATACAGAGATACCGTTTCATCGCTCTGTTCGCAGCCCGCAAGCATAAAGACCGCGGTGATCGCGAAGGCGACGGGAGTGAGGTGACGCGCGTTCCAGCTTTTGCGGAACGAAGCGTGATTAATCGTTTTTGTCCGTTTCATTTTTGTCTTCCAGGACCCAGTGGTAGAACGTGATAAATAAGGCTCAGAATAGAGGATGAGTGGTCGAAAATGAAGCTAAGAGGGGATGAAACAGGGGGATCTTTACGTTGGCTTACGTTCGGATGTGATTTCACGCCGGGTGGCGCTGCGCTTACCGGGCCTACGGTGAAGTAGGCCCGATAAGCAAAGCGCCATCGGGCAAGACTTAATTACGGAACGGGTTGCTGCCGCTGCTGGCTGGCGTAGCGGTACGTGCAGTCGCTGGCTGTGCCGCCGGGGCGCTGCTGTCGCCGCTGAAGTTATCGACCGCCGCATCCTGCTGAGGATTTTCTGGCGCGACGCTTTCAGGCGACGTAGAAACCGGTTTGCCGAGCGTATTGTTCAGCGCTTGCAGATCCTGCTCGTTCAACGTACCCAGCGCTGATTTGATGTTCAGCTGGTTAATCAGGTAGGTGTAACGTGCGCTGGAGAGCTGTTGCTTCGCGTTGTACAGCGTGGTGGTCGCATCCAGCACGTCAACGATGGTACGCGTACCCACGGAGTAACCCGCTTCCATCGCGTCCAGAGAGCTTTGTGCAGAGACAACGGCTTGTTTATACGCGTTGATGCTGCTGACGGACGCGTTGACGTTGTTGAAGGAGGAACGCACGGTCTGCACCACGTTGCGGTGCGCGCTTTCCAGCTGCTCGCTCGCGCCAACAAAGTTGTACTGCGCCTGTTTAACCTGGGAGTTCACCATTCCGCCTTGGTACAGCGGCAGGGAGAAGCTCAGGCCAACCTGGTTCTGACCGACATTTTTGTCGTCATACGCCGCGGTGTTGGTTTTAGAACCGCTGTAGCTGGTATCAGATACGCCGGTAGAGGCGCTGAGGCTCAGGGTTGGCAGGTGGCCGTCCTGCGCCTGACGAATCTGCTCGCGAGCCAGATCCTGGTTCAGACGGGCTTGTAAGAGCGTCAGGTTGCGGTTTTCAGCTTCTTTCAGCAGCGCGTTAACCGCCTGCGGTTTGTCAGTTTTGAAGCTGTCGACGTTCAGCGAGGCCAGTTCCGGGTAGTAGTTACCGGTGACCTGACGAAGAGATTCCAGCGCGTTATCAAGGTTGTTACGCGCGCTGACTTCGTTTGCCAGTACGCTGTCGTACTGTGAACGGGCGTTCTGCACGTCAGTAATCGCTACCAGACCCACGTTGAAACGCTGGGTGGTTTGATCCAACTGACGATAAATCGCTTGTTTCTGCGCTTCGGTGTAGGAGAGCGAATCAATCGCGCTCAGAACGTTGAAATACGCCGTTGCGGTGTCCAGAATCAGCTTCTGCTGATCGGTCTGGTAGGTGACGTCCTGAATACCTGCACTCTTTTCCTGCAGGCTCAACGCACGCCATTTAGACATATCAAACAGGGTTTGCGTTAACTGCAGCGACGCGCTGGTGGCGTTAGAGTTAATGCCATTGTTGTCGCGGAAACCGTTACCGTAGGTGTAGTCTGCACCTAATCCCAGCTGCGGCAGCAGGGGACTACGTGCTTCGTTAATCTTTTCAAACGCAGCATCACGGTCGGCCGCTGACTTACGGAGATCAGGGTTACCCAGACGTGCCTGCTGATAGACCTGTAACAGGTTCTCTGCCTGGCTTATTGCGCTGAAGCCCGTCAGGCTCAGGCCGATAAGGATGGGGAGCAATTTCTTCATTTGCATTCCTTGTTGTGAAGCAGTATTAGCGCTGATCTAATTTAAAAAAATAATTGGCGATTCTAACAGAATCTTCCACACCAAAAGGTTGGCGTTACGTGCCATCCGGCTGTATTTTGCACCAATCTATCATATAGCCTTACAAACAGCCTTGAAATTCATGATTTCTTCACTATTTAAGAGCAGGACATGACTCATGCAAAAACCAGAGAAGTTGCCAGTGACTTTCGCCAAAAACGATGTAGAAATTATTGCACGAGAAACGCTATATAGCGGTTTTTTTTCAATGGATCTTTACCGTTTCAGGCATCGTCTGTTTAACGGCGAAATGAGCGGTGAAATCCGTCGCGAAATTTTTGAGCGCGGTCATGCTGCAGTCTTGCTACCCTTTGACCCAGTGCGTGACGAAGTTGTGCTGGTCGAACAGATTCGAATTGCCGCTTACGACACCAGCGAAAGCCCGTGGCTGCTGGAGATGGTGGCCGGCATGATCGAAGAGGGCGAGTCGGTAGAAGACGTCGCGCGTCGCGAAGCGCTGGAAGAGGCCGGACTGGTTGTGGGTCGTACGAAACCCGTGCTGAGCTACCTGGCAAGCCCGGGCGGCACCAGCGAGCGCTTATCTATTATGGTTGGTGAAGTGGACGCCACGACGGCTGAAGGAATTCACGGTCTGGCAGATGAAAACGAAGACATTCGGGTTCATGTGGTAAGTCGGGAGCAGGCTTACCAGTGGGTAGAAGAGGGGAAAATCGACAACGCAGCGTCTGTCATCGCCCTGCAATGGCTGCAGCTGCACTATGAGAGATTACGAAACGAGTGGAAAAAATGAAGCGTTATACACCTGACTTCCCAGAAATGATGCGCCTGTGCGAAACCAACTTCGCACAATTGCGCCGCCTGCTGCCGCGAAACGACGCGCCCGGCGAAACGGTAAGCTATCAGGTGAGCAACGCGCAGTATCGGTTAACGATTACAGAATCAACGCGCTACACTACGTTGGTGGAAATTGAGCAAACGGCTCCCAGCATCAGCTACTGGAGCCTGCCGTCAATGACGGTGCGCCTGTACCACGACGCGATGGTCGCTGAAGTGTGTTCAAGTCAGCAGATCTTTCGCTTCAAGGCGCGGTATGATTATCCTAATAAAAAGTTGCATCAACGCGACGAAAAGCATCAAATTAACCAGTTTTTAGCCGACTGGCTAAGATATTGTTTAGCACATGGAGCAATGGCGATTCCGGTTTGTTAGCGTCATAAACCTACCTAAGGACACCATTTGGAAAGCCTGTTGAACCTGACTGTTGCTGGTGGGGCGCCAGTCAGGATATTACAAATCACCGATACTCACCTGTTTGCCGAAAAGCATGAAACCCTGCTGGGGGTG
The DNA here is from genome assembly GCF_964208575.1 of Enterobacter soli. Lineage (GTDB taxonomy): Bacteria > Pseudomonadota > Gammaproteobacteria > Enterobacterales > Enterobacteriaceae > Enterobacter > Enterobacter soli_A. The sequence continues at coordinate 288,229 of NZ_CAXOFU010000001.1, forward strand.
AATACCTGGGAGAGCTATCAGGCCGTACTGGGCGCAATTCATGCTGAAAACCGTCCGTGCGATTTGATCGTCGCGACGGGCGATCTGGCGCAGGATCAATCCTCCGCGGCCTACCAGCATTTTGCTGAAGGGATCGCGAGCTTCGACGTACCTTGCGTCTGGTTGCCGGGAAATCACGACTTCCAGCCTGCGATGTACGGCGCGCTGCAAGAGGCGGGCATTTCCCCTGCAAAAACAGTCATCTGCGGCGACCAGTGGCAAATCCTGCTGCTCGACAGCCAGGTCTTTGGCGTGCCGCACGGCGAACTGAGCGATTTTCAGCTGGAATGGCTGGAGACCAAACTCGCTGCCGAGCCGCACCGCCACACGCTGCTTTTACTCCACCATCATCCGCTGCCCGCGGGATGTAGCTGGCTCGATCAGCACAGCCTGCGCAACTCTGCGGCGCTGGACAGCGTTCTGGTTAAATTCCCGCGCGTAAAAAATCTGCTCTGTGGGCATATCCATCAGGAACAGGATCTCGACTGGAATGGCCGCCGCCTGCTGGCGACGCCCTCCACCTGCGTGCAGTTCAAACCCCATTGCGCCAACTTTACCCTGGATACCATTGCGCCGGGCTGGCGCTGGCTGGAACTTCACGCCGATGGCACGCTGACCACCGAAGTGTGCCGTTTGCCGGGGGCGCAATTTCGCCCGGACACCGCTTCAGAAGGCTATTGATGTCGACGCTTCTTTATTTACACGGGTTCAACAGCTCGCCGCGATCCGCGAAAGCCACCCAGTTTCGCGCGTGGCTGAGCGAGCATCATCCGCACATCGAGATGATTATCCCGCAGCTGCCGCCTTACCCGGCTGATGCCGCACAGATGCTGGAGTCCATCGTTCTGGAACACGGCGGGGAATCCTTTGGCGTTGTCGGGTCCTCTCTGGGCGGCTATTACGCCACCTGGCTGTCGCAATGCTTCATGCTGCCTGCGGTCGTGGTCAACCCGGCGGTGCGGCCATTTGAGCTGTTACGGGACTTTCTCGGGCAAAACGAGAACCCCTACACCGGACAGCAATATGTGCTAGAGTCACGCCATATTTACGATCTCAAAGTTATGCAGGTCGACCCGCTTGAAGCGCCGGATCTTATCTGGCTGCTGCAGCAAACGGGAGATGAAGTGCTGGATTACCGCCAGGCAGTGGCGTATTACGCATCCTGCCGCCAGACTATAGAAGAGGGCGGAAACCATGCTTTCACGGGCTTTGAGGATCATTTCACCCAGATTGTCGATTTTCTTGGACTGCACAGCCTCTGACAATCAATGCGAATTGCTAGCTTAAATCATGACGCAAACCTATAACGCTGATGCCATTGAGGTACTCACCGGGCTTGAGCCGGTTCGCCGCCGCCCGGGGATGTACACCGATACCACGCGCCCAAACCACCTGGGCCAGGAAGTTATTGATAACAGTGTGGACGAAGCGCTGGCAGGCCATGCCAAACGCGTTGACGTGATCCTGCACGCCGATCAGTCGCTGGAAGTCATCGACGACGGGCGCGGGATGCCGGTGGATATCCACCCGGAAGAGGGCGTCCCTGCTGTTGAGCTGATCCTGTGCCGTCTGCACGCGGGCGGTAAATTTTCCAACAAGAACTACCAGTTCTCCGGCGGCCTGCACGGCGTGGGGATCTCCGTGGTTAACGCCCTGTCTAAGCGGGTGGAAGTCAACGTTCGCCGCGACGGCCAGGTCTATAACATCGCGTTTGAGAACGGCGAAAAAGTGCAGGATTTGCAGGTTGTCGGCACGTGCGGCAAGCGCAATACCGGCACCAGCGTCCACTTCTGGCCGGACGAAAGCTTCTTCGATAGCCCACGCTTTTCCGTTTCTCGCCTGTCGCACCTGCTGAAAGCTAAAGCGGTGCTGTGCCCGGGCGTGGAAATTCATTTTAAAGATCACGTTAACAATACCGAACAAACCTGGTGCTATGCCGACGGTCTGAACGACTACCTGTGCGAAGCGGTGAACGGCCTGCCGACCCTGCCGGAAAAACCCTTTGTCGGCAATTTTAACGGCGACACCGAAGCGGTGGACTGGGCGCTGCTGTGGCTGCCGGAAGGCGGCGAGCTGCTGACCGAAAGCTACGTTAACCTGATCCCGACCATGCTCGGCGGGACGCACGTTAACGGCCTGCGTCAGGGCCTGCTCGACGCGATGCGCGAGTTTTGCGAATACCGCAACATTCTGCCGCGCGGCGTGAAGCTGTCGGCGGAAGATATCTGGGATCGCTGCGCCTACGTGCTCTCGGTGAAGATGCAGGATCCGCAGTTTGCCGGTCAGACGAAAGAGCGTCTGTCTTCCCGCCAGTGCGCGGCGTTCGTCTCCGGCGTGGTGAAAGACGCCTTCAGCCTGTGGCTGAACCAGAACGTCCAGTCAGCGGAAATGCTGGCAGAGATGGCGATTTCCAGCGCGCAGCGTCGTCTGCGTGCGGCGAAGAAGGTGGTGCGTAAAAAGCTGACCAGCGGCCCTGCGCTGCCGGGCAAGCTGGCGGACTGCACCGCGCAGGATCTCAACCGCACCGAGCTGTTCCTCGTGGAAGGTGACTCGGCGGGCGGTTCGGCCAAACAGGCGCGCGACCGTGAATATCAGGCGATCATGCCGCTCAAGGGCAAGATCCTCAACACCTGGGAAGTCTCCTCCGATGAGGTGCTGGCGTCCCAGGAAGTGCACGATATTTCGGTGGCGATCGGCATCGATCCCGACAGTGAGGATCTGAGCCAGCTGCGCTACGGCAAGATCTGTATCCTCGCGGATGCGGACTCCGACGGTCTGCACATCGCCACGCTGCTGTGCGCGCTGTTCGTGAAGCACTTCCGCACGCTGGTGAAAAACGGCCACGTCCACGTGGCGCTGCCGCCGCTGTACCGTATCGACCTCGGCAAAGAGGTGTATTACGCGCTGACGGAAGAAGAGAAAGCGGGCGTGCTCGAGCAGCTCAAGCGCAAGAAGGGTAAGCCGAACGTGCAGCGCTTTAAAGGGCTGGGCGAGATGAACCCGATGCAACTGCGTGAAACCACGCTGGATCCGAACACGCGCCGCCTGGTGCAGCTGACGATCAGCGACGAAGACGAACAGCAAACCAACGCCATGATGGATATGCTGCTGGCCAAGAAGCGTTCGGAAGACCGACGTAACTGGCTGCAGGAGAAGGGCGATATGGCGGATATTGAGGCCTGATGCCCCCTCACCCCGGCCCTCTCCCCAAAGGGGAGAGGGTGTTCAATTTCCCTCTCCCCTTTGGGGAGAGGGTTAGGGTGAGGGGAACACCCCGCACTGACATCAAAACTCCATCTTCACCGTAAACTGCACTTCGCGCGGATCGCCAATCTGGTTGCCCAGGTTGTTGGTCGCAATAGAAGAGGTGTAGTAGGTCTTATCAAACAGGTTTTTCACGTTCAGCTGCAGCGTCACCGGATAACGCAGTTTCATCTTGTACGCCGCAAACGCATCCGCAACCACATAGCCCGGCAGATAATAATCCGCACCGTTGGTGGCCGAGCGACGGCTCACGCCGTGCCCGCCGCCGCCGAGCGTCAGGGTATTTCCGGCAAACGCATTCTGAATATCGTAGGTCAGGAACAGCGAGCCGGTGTGGCGCGGCACGTTTGGCAGCGGCTTGCCCGCGTAATCCGGATCTTCCAGCACCTTCGCGTCGGTATAGCCGTAGCTGGCAATGATGTTGGTGTTCTCGGTCAGCGACCCGGCGAGATCCACCTCCACCCCCTGCGAACGCACGCGCCCCGCGGTTTTGGCGATGGTTTCATCCCCGATGCTCTCGGTGTAAAGCACGTTGCGCTTGTGAATATCAAACAGCGCGATATTGGCGGTAATCCCGTTGAACAGGTCAAACTTCGCGCCGATTTCGTAGGCATTGGACGTTTCCGGCGGCAGGTCGCCAATGTAGCTGGCGATTGAGGACTGCGGCATAAACGTCTGGGAGTAGTTGGCGAACAGCGACACGTTCGGCGTCAGCTTGTAAACCAGACCGAGCTTCGGCGTCCACTGGTCGTCGCGGCTGTCGGTGTTGACGTTAAACGGACGGCCTTTGCCCGCGTACTGGGTGTAGTACTGATAGCGCAGCCCGGCCACGGCGATCCACTTGTCCGTCAGGTATAAAGCGTCCTGGGCATAGGCGGAGTAGCTCTCCTGCTTGATGGTCTGATCGCTGTCCGACGCCGACACGGTGGTGCATTTGCCCAGGCTGCCGTAGCTCGGGCTGTAGATATTGAAATCCTTGACGTTCTTACAGCGGATCATGTCGGTGCGCAGCAGATCGTAATTCTCATACGACACGCCGGTGAGGATCTCGTTGTAGAAGCCCGCGATATCCACGTTCCCCTGCAAATCCGCGCGGGTGGAGTGCATCCGCTGGGCCGAGCCCTGGGTGGCATCCACGCGGCGGGTCAGGTTCCCGGTTTTCGCGTCGTAGGCCATCACGCGCGCCTGGTTATCGCTGTATTTATCCTGGCTGAAGCTGTAGTCAAATTTTGCCGTCCACTGGCTGCTTAGGCGGTATTCCGCGTTCAGCTGGGCCAGATCGGACTGCCCGTCGGTAACGTTAAACGGCTCGTCAAAGCGGGTTTTCGGATCGACCTTTACCGGCTGTTTGGTGTTGAGATCGAAGATCGTCCCGCGATCGAACGGCGTTTTGTAATCGCGGTGGGAATAGAGCACGGTCACGGTGGCGTCGTCGCCAAACCATGTCAGCGACGGGGCGATAAAGGTGCTGCGCTCGGTGCCGAAATTGCGCCAGTAATCTTCATCCTGATACTCGCCCGTCAGGCGGTACGCCAGACGCGTGCCCTCAATCGGCCCGGTAACGTCAAGCTGCCCGGTGCCGCCGCCAAAGCTTGAGGAGGTGGCAGAGATGGAGCCGCCGAAGGTGGTTTCCGGGCGCTTCGTTACCACGTTAATCAGGCCGCCCGGATCGAGAATGCCGTACAGCGTCGAGGCTGGGCCTTTCAGCACTTCCACCCGCTCGGTGGCGGCGTTAAAGCTGCGCGGCAGCACGGTGCGCAGACCGTTGGTCATGATCGAGCCGTCACGGTTGGCGCCAAATCCGCGGCGCACGAACGCATCCTGGGTGCCGCCGAGGGTGTTGGTTTGCACCACGTTGCTGACGTTATAGAGCGCTTCGTCCAGCGTGGTGGCGTGCTGATCTTCCAGCACTTTATCGCTGACGGTATTCACCACCTGGGGAATGTCCAGCATCGGCATGTTGGTCAGCGTGGCGGTGGAGGTATTGAGCGGCTGATAGCCGTTTGTGGCATCGCCCGACGCGTTTGGATCGGCGGTGACGGTCAGGGTTTCGCCGTCTTTCGTCGCGGCGGGGTCGGCGGCCTGCACCGCAGGCACCATAAACAGCAGTGAAAAGAGCGCGCGCCCTTTTACCCCAGAAAGAGAAGGTGTGAACTTAGCCATTACATCTGTTTTCCCGAAATATTCTGCGCCTGAGCGGCCGCAGAAAAATGTGTGAGTCATTGCCCTTAATGCTCTGCCCGTTAGCCATTTCAGGCATCGGGCATGTAATTGAGAATCATTCAAACATGCGGAAATGTAGTAGTAAATGGAAAAAGTAAAAAATCGACTACAGCGAGAAAAGGTTTCTGTGAAATGCACGAGTAAACATTTAACTAATTGATATTTATCTATTTAAATTTAATGTTTGTTTAGTAGTACAGCCGGTTTATCCCTGGGTTTTGCAGGGTGTTTATCCGCTTGACTACTACATGGCGGGGCGGCAAACTTTCAAAAGAGAATGAGTTTTATTTTTATTTGTCCGTTTTTTTTATTAAGTTGGCATTCACGTGGCTCATAACACGACAAAGCCGGGGTTGGTTCTGCAAAACCTCTCCGCTGGCTATCAGAAAAAAATCATCGTTGATGATATTTCCCTTGCGATCCCCCAGCAGAAAATGACCGTCCTGGTGGGCGCGAACGGCTGCGGAAAATCCACGCTGCTCAGTACCCTGGCGCGACTGCTTCGGCCGCTTGGCGGCAGCGCGCTGCTGGACGGAAAAGCGATCCACGATCAGCCCACCAAAGCGATTGCGCGCAGCCTCGGCATTCTGCCGCAGTCCCCGCTGCTGCCGGAAGGGCTCACCGTTTTTGAGCTGGTCTCCCGCGGGCGGTTTCCCTGGCAAAACGTCATGCGCCAGTGGACGGACGAAGACGAACGCGCCGTGGACGAGGCGCTGCGCTTAACGGGCACGGCGGAATTTGCCCATCTGCCCGTCGAAAGCCTCTCCGGCGGGCAGCGCCAGCGCTGCTGGATAGCCATGGCGCTGGCGCAGCAAACCCCGTACATCCTGCTGGACGAACCCACAACCTATCTCGATCTCCGTTATCAGGTGGAGATCCTCGAGCTGCTCCACGCGCTCACCCGCGAGCACGGGCGCACGGTGGTGGTGGTGCTGCACGATCTGAACTTCGCGGTGAACTATGGCGATTCGCTGGTCTTTTTACGTCAGGGAAAAGTGCAGGGCGTGCTGCACGAAGGGGACGCCTGCACGCCGGAGCTGATCAAAGCGGTGTTCGACGTTGACGTGCATATGTCGATTAACCCGCTGACGGGCAAGCCGTTCTTTATGCCGTTTCGCCAGGCGGCAAAACCGTGATGCGCACCTCTCTGGCGTTTACGCTCTTTGCGCTGCTGCTGCTTGCCGGCGCGATTGTGCATCTCGGCACCGGCGCGCGCGTTATCGCCCCGCAAACCGTGGTGCAGGCACTTATTCATTTCGATCCGCGCAATTTCGACCATACCGTCATCATTCGACTGCGGCTGCTGCGTCTGGAGGCGGCGCTCGTCACCGGGGCGGCGCTTGGCGTGGCGGGCGCGCTGCTGCAGTCCGTTATCCGCAATCCGCTGGGCGAGCCGCACATTCTCGGGCTGAACGCGGGGGCGGCGCTGGCGGTGGTGCTCACCAGCGCGCTGGGGCTCTCGCTGCCGTTTGGTCGTCCGCTGATTGCCGCCAGCGGCGCCGCCGCGCTGTTCCTGCTGGTGCTACTGTTCTCCTCCGCCGGGCGCAGCGGGCTTACGCCGATGAAGGTGACGCTGTGCGGCGTGGCGCTGTCGTCGTTTGCCTCTTCCATTACCGCTGCGGTGCTGATCCTCGACGAGCAGACGCTGCTCGCCATGCGCACCTGGCTGGCGGGGGATCTGGCCGGGCTTAGCGGCGAGACAATCCGCGCCGCCGCGTGGATTGCCGGGATCGGCTTCGCGCTGGCGCTGTGGCTCTCGCCCTCGCTCAACATGCTGGCCCTGGGGGATCGCATGGCGCAGGGGCTGGGCGTTTCCCTGCTGAGAACCCGCCTGTTCGCGCTGCTGGCGATTGCGCTGCTGTGCGGCGCGGCGGTGTCGATTGCCGGGCCAATCGGGTTTATTGGTCTGGTGGTGCCGCAGCTGATCCGTCGTCTGGTGTCGGTGGATTTACGCGTGATGGTGCCGCTCTGCGCCCTGTGCGGCGCGCTGCTTCTGCTGCTGGCGGATATCGCCGCCCGCACGCTGTTTATGCCCTACGAGCTGGCGACCGGGGTGATGACCGCGCTGGTGGGGGCGCCCGTCTTTATCCTCATGGCGTCGAGGTTCTTCAAATGAGCCGGGCAGGGCTGCACGCGCTACGCGCCGGGCCTTTCTCCCTGCTGGTGCGCCCGCGCGCGCTGGCGATGGTGGCGCTGTTCCTGCTGGCGGCGCTGCTGGCCCTGGGCGTAGGCCTGAGCCACGGCTCGCTGCCCATTCCCGCTTCCGCCGTTGGCCGGGCGCTGTTTGCCCCGGAAAGCCTGCCTGCGGATCTGCGCTACATCGTGCTGGATATTCGCCTGCCGCGCCTGCTGATGGCGCTGCTGTGCGGCGCGATGCTCGGCATGGCGGGGGCGGCGATGCAGTCCATTACCCGCAACGGCCTTGCCGATCCGGGGCTAATCGGCGTGAAGGAGGGGTGTAGCGCGGCGGTGCTGCTGCTGATATTCCAGTTTCCGGCGCTGAGCCTGTTCTGGCGTCCGGCGGTGGGGATGGCGGGCGGCCTGCTGACCGCGCTCGCGGTGGTCGCGCTGGCGCGGGATATCTCCCGCCCGCGGTTTATTTTGACGGGCATCGGGGTGTCGTGGGCGTTTGCGGCGGCGATGGGCGTGTTCATGACCACCGCCGACGTGCGCGATGTACAGACCGCGATGCTGTGGCTGGCGGGAAGCCTGCACGCGGCGAACTGGACGCTGGTGGGCGTGGCGGCGGCCTGGGCCGTTCCCGCCTGCGCGCTGCTGCTGTTTACCGCCCGGGCGGCGGATGTGGCGCTGCTCGGCAACCAGACGGCCGCGGGACTGGGCGTGCGCGCGTCCCGGCTGGCGCTGCTGCGCGTGCTGGCCCCCGTGGTGCTGACCGCCGCCTGCGTGTCCTGCGTGGGCAGCATCGGCTTCGTCGGGCTGATTGCCCCGCACATTGCGCGCGCCCTGCTGCGCGGCGGGCAGACGGCGCTTCTTTCGGGCAGCGCGGCGCTGGGCGGGCTGCTGGTGCTGGTGGCGGATAACGTCGGTCGGCTGGCGTTTTTACCGCTTCAGCTGCCTGCGGGCATTGTGATTTCGCTCATTGGCGGGCCGTTTTTCCTGCTGCTGCTCTGGCAGCGCCGGGACAGATTTTAATAAGGGGATAGTGATGCGTTTACTGATTTCGATGCTGCTGCTGGTGGGCTTTTCGCTGAGTGCCGCCGAGCCCACGCGGACCTTTACCGACGATCTGGGGCGCAAGGTCGTCGTCCCGGCTCACCCGCAGCGGATTGTCTCCCTGCACGATCTGGATATCACCATTCCGCTGATCGAGCTTGGCGTGCCGCCGGTGGCCAGCCACGGCCGCACCCGACCGGACGGCAGCCACTTTATCCGCTCCAGCGGCATGTTGACCGGCGTCGATTTCGATAATTCCGCCATCAAATTTATCGGCACGGCGGATATCGATATCGAAGCCATCGTCGCCGCAAAGCCGGATCTGATTATCACCGAGCCGACCCGCAATACGCCGATCGAACAGCTGGAGAAGATCGCCCCGACGGTAAGCATCGATCATCTGGACGGCGGCGCGCCGGAGATTTACCGCAAGCTGGCGCAGCTGACGGGCACCCAGGCGCGGCTGGCGATCCTGGAACGTCGCTATCAGGAGCAGATTAAGGCGCTGAAGGCGACCATTGATACGCGCAAAATCAGCGTGTCGGTGATACAGGCCAATCAGGGCAAAATTACCGCGATGCACAGCTATCACTCGCTGGGGCGCGTGCTGCGCGATGCCGGGTTCACCTTCCCGCCGCTGATCGAAAGCATCCCGGACGGCGGGCGCATTGACGTGAGCGCCGAGCGCCTGCCGGAGCTGGACGCTGATTTCGTGTTTGCCACCTGGCGCGGCGATACGGGCGGCAAACCCCAGGACGAGCTGGCGGCGATGGATGCGGTCATGCCCGGCTGGTGCCAGTTCCTCAACGCCTGCCGCAGCGGGCGCTACGTCTTAATTTCGCGGGAAGAGGCGATCTCCAACTCCTTCGCCTCTTTAGGGCTGATGGCGGCGCAGGTGCAGTCGCAAATTGCCGGGCGTCCGCTGCCGGAGGCGTCCCGATGATCCGCAAAGACAAGACCCGGGTGGATGTCTACGGCGACCGGTTCCGCTCGCGTGTAAACCAGCTTTCGCCGCGCCTGCTGCAGGTGGCGCGCTACATCAATGAAAACCGCGAAGCGGTGATGGAGCAGACGGCGATGGAGATTGCCGGGCAGCTTAAAACCTCGGACGCCACCGTGGTGCGGGCCATTCAGGCGCTCGGCTTCGCCGGGCTGCGGGATCTGAAGCAGACGCTGGAGCAGTGGTTTGGCCCGGTAGTCACCTCCAGCGAGAAGATGTCCACCACGGTAAACACGCTGACCAGCGACGTGAATGCGAGCATTGATTTTGTGCTGGAGGGGCATCAGCACACCTGTGAAGTGCTGTCCGAGCCGGGCAACCGGTATGCGATGGCGCAGGCGGTTTCGCTGCTGGCCCAGGCGCGGCAGGTGGGGATTTTTGGCATTGGCGCATCGGGCATTCTCGCGGAATACACCGCGCGGCTGTTCAGCCGCATCGGCCTGCCCGCCATCGCGCTTAACCGCACCGGGATAGGCCTTGCGGAGCAGCTGATTGCGCTCCAGCGCGGCGATGTGCTGGTGATGATGGCGCAGAAATCCGCCCATCGGGAGGGGCAGACCACCCTGCGCGAAGCGAAGCGTCTGGGCATTCCTACAATTTTGCTGACCAACGCCACGGATTCGCGCTTTAGCAAAGAGGCGAGCGTGGTGATCCACGTCCCGCGCGGCGGCGAGAAGGGCAAGATCCCGCTGCACGGCACGGTGCTGCTGTGCCTGGAGATGATTATTCTGTCGGTGGCCTCCACCGAGCCGCAGCGCACCATTAAGTCGATGAAGCGGATTAACGAGCTGCACCGCGGGCTAAAGCCGGGGAAGAAGAGCGGTTGAACCCCTGCCGCTTAATTCTGTAGGCCGGGTAAGGCACACCCTTAGCCCGCCCCATGATTTTTTCGGTACTGCAAGGGCGTCTCTCCGATGCCCTTTTTAAATGCGCTGATAAACCACGTCACGTCTGAAAACCCCACCCGGGCGGCGATGTCGCGCACGCTGGCGTCGGTGTGCAGCAGGCACTCGCACGCCTTGCGCAGCCTGATGGTGTTCAGGTAGTCGTGAATTTTCTCGCCCGTTTCGGCGTGGAACTTTCGCGACACGTAGCTGCGCGATTTCCCCAGCTCTTCTGCCAGGGCGTCGAGGCGAAACTTCTCCTGATAATGCTCGTCCAGCCAGAACATCACCTGGCTGGCGATGCCGTGGCTGCTGCCGCGCGTGCCGTCGTCGTGGTCGGGAAGCATGGCAAACAGGCTGATCAGCAGGCTGGCGATAAGCTCGCTGTTCAGCGGCTGCGCGCTGGCGCGCTTTGCGTAGCAGCCGAGCAGATGGTCGATATGCGCGTGGCTTTCCGCGACGTCCACCACCCAGGCCTCGCCGCCCCGGCGGGAAAGCGTCTGCAGCCGATGCAGGCTTTGCGGGAAGTCGCGCAGTATTTTCAGCACCGCGTGGGGATCGAGATGGATAATGGTGCGCCGGTAAATCGCCTCGGCCTGCTCGTCCACCATCACCTTGTGCAGGGTAAACGGCGGGAAGAAAAACAGCCGCCCGGGGCGCATGGTGTAGTGGCGGTTATCGACAATCGCCACGCCGAACCCCTCTTCGACGTAAAGGATCTCCAGACACTGGTGCCAGTGGTGATAGCGCACGGTGTTGGCAAACAGGCGGCTGAACGACGCAATGGCGTTGTTTAAGGTAATCAGCTCCAGATAATCGGATTTTGGCGTATCGCGCATAGTGCAATAAAACTCAACTTTTCCCCGTCCGTTCGTATTTATAAACCACCTTTTTAAATTTTCTCAACTGCGGGTTTATTGAACGTTGTTAGCTGTGACGCGGCTAACATTTCTCCACCGCCCGGATTCACTATTCTTTGCCGCAGTTGATGACGAGGACAAACCTATGTCGGCGGTAAATAAAGAAAAATCAAATCCATTGTCTTCCCGCCAGGATCTGGTGGCGGCGCTAAACGCGATGCTGGGGGCGCTGGACAAGCAGTTTCCCGAAGGCCAGTCGCGCTTTTCCCTGGGCGATACCTGCGCCCACTACGCGACGGATATCGCCCAGATGGAGGGGCTTTCCCGGGCGCTGTGGGGGCTGTTCCCGCTGATGGCGTCCGGCGACGCTATGCCGTTTAGCGAGAAATACATTGCGGCCATTAAGCAGGGCACCGATCCGCAAAGCGCAGGCTACTGGGGAGAAACCGCGCCCTACGATCAGCGACTGGTGGAGATGGCGGCCTACGGGCTGGGGCTGGCGCTGTTGCAGGATAAGCTCACGGCGCACTTCACCGAGCGCGAACTTTCCAACCTGCACGCCTGGCTGAACCAGATTACCGGCGCGCAGATGCCGGACAGCAACTGGAACTACTTTGCGATTATGGTTCAGCTCGGTTTTAAGCGCGCCGGGCTGCCCTATGACCAGAGCGCCATCGACCGCCGCTTTGGGATGATGGAGGCCTACTACCTTGGCGACGGCTGGTATTCCGACGGGCCGGGGCGTCCGAAGGACTATTACATCTCGATGGCGTTTCACTTCTACGGCCTGATTTACGCCACCCTGAGCGGGGACGAGGCGAGGGCTAACGTCCTGCGCGAGCGCGCCCGCCTGTTCGCCGACGATTTTATCTATATGTCCGCCGCGGACGGCGCGTCGGTGCCGTTTGGCCGCAGCCTGACCTACCGCTTTGCGATGGTCGCCTTCTGGAGCGCGGTGGCGTTCTCCGGGCTGGAGGTGTTCACGCCGGGGATCGTGAAGGGCATTGTCCTGCGCCATCTGCGCTGGTGGCAACAGCAGCCGATCGCCGATCGCGACGGCATTCTGACCCTCGGGTTTGCCTATCCCAACTTGGCGATGTGCGAAGACTACAACTCCCCCGGCTCGCCGTACTGGGCGCTGAAAACCTATCTGATTCTGGCCCTGCCGGAGTCGCACCCGTTCTGGCAGGAAGACGAGCAGCCGCTGCCCGCGCTGGCGGAGAAACGGGCAATCCCGCACGCCCAGCAGATCCTGATGCACGCCGAGGACTCCGGGCACGTCACCCTGCTCACCGCCGGGCAGCTTGAGCTGAACAACTACGTCAACACCGAGGCCAAATACACCAAATTTGCCTACTCCAGCCGCTTTGGCTTCACCATCGAGCGCGGGCGCTTTGGCCTGAAGCACGCCGCCTGCGATTCAACGCTGCTGCTGGCGGACCGGGATGACTATTACCGCGGTCGCCGCGCGTGCGAGGCGGTGCGGGTGGATGAAAACTACATTTTCTCGCGCTGGTCGCCGTGGCGCGACGTGCATATCGAGACCTGGCAAATTCCCTTCGGCGAGTGGCATCTGCGCCTGCACCGCATCAGCAGCGACCGCGCCCTGCAAACCGTGGAAGGCGGGTTTGCGGTGCTGAAGGCCGACCACCGGCTTCAGGAGGGCGGCTGTTATCTGGCGGCGGCCAACGGCTACAGCGCGATTGTCGACCTCTCGCCGCACCTGTCGCGCGAGCCGGACAGCATCGTCACCCCGCCGAACAGCAGCATTATGTTCCCGGAGTGCGCCTCCATTCCGCTGCTGAAAACCGATATCCCACCGGGGGAAAGCTGGCTGTGCTGCGCCGTCACGGCGGGTGAAAAACAACAGCGAACGGTAGCGCCGCAGGTAAACATTACCCAACACCAGGTCGTTATTCGCGACCCTGAAAACGAACGCCAGCTGTCGTTCACATTATAAAAACTCTGACCCCTACACGTCGGCGAGGATGATATGAAAAGTACATCTCCAGCAAACAGAACTGAATATTACAAAATCAGCAGTTTTATTTTTCTCTACTTCTTTACCTGGTCGGCCAGTATTGGCCTGCTGGCTATCTGGCTCGGGCAAAAAGCCAACCTCAGCGGCTCGGTGATCGGGACGGTATTTGCGGTTAACGGCGTCTTCTCCGTTATTCTCAAACCGATCTACGGCTATATTCTCGATAAAATCGGCATGAGCAAATATTTGCTCTATTTTGTGGTGGCGATGTCGGCCCTGATGGCGCCGTTCTTTATTTACGTTTACCAGCCGCTGCTGCTCTCTAATACCCTGCTCGGGATTATTATCGGCGCGCTCTATTTAAGCTTCGCCTGGTATGCGGGCGTGGCGGCGTGCGAATCCTATTCCGACCGCTTTAGCCGCCTGAACGGCATGGAGTTTGGCCAAATCCGCATGTGGGGTTCCCTCGGCTGGGCGGTGGCGTCGTCCTTCTCCGGCCTGCTGTTTAACCTCTCGCCCGCGTATAACTTCATTATGGGCAGCGTGACGTCGGTGATCATGCTGATTGTCCTGATCAGCCTGAAAGTGAACACTAACTCCGTTCACGCGGGGGAGGTATTAACCAAAGAGAAAATCGCCCCGTCGGACGTCTACGCGCTGCTGCGCAACCGCAAGTTCTGGGCGTTCTGCCTGTACGTGGCGGGCGTGGCGTGGATGATGTTTATCGCCGAGCAGCAGTTCTCGCGCTATTTCGTCACCTTCTTCGACGATATTCATCAGGGCAACGCGGTGTTTGGCTATCTGGGCACCGTGCAGTCCGGGATGGAGTTCGTCATGTATATGGTGATCCCGCTGTTTGTGAATTATATCGGCGCCAAGCGCGGGCTATTAATTGTCGGTCTGATCGTCGGCGCGCGTCTGATTATTTCCGGCCTGTGCGATTCGCATTTATTAATTTCGGTGCTGAAACCGCTCTACGGTCTGGAAATCTGCCTGCTGCTGGTGTCGGTCTTTAAATATATCGCCGAGCATTTCGATAAGCGCGTGAACGCCACCATGTATTTACTCGGCTATCAGGCGATGCTGTACGTCGGCAACGTGGTGGTCTCCTCGCCGGCGGGATATATGTACGACCGCATCGGCTTTGAGCAGACCTATATCATCATGGGCGCTACGGCGCTGACCTTTACCCTTATTTCTGCCTTTACGCTATCCGCCTGTCAGAGCAAATGGCGCGGCGCTCGCGCGCTGAACGTCGCAGAACAGAATTTATCCCGCTAATTACGCCGTCAAAGAAGGAACCGAAATATGTTAAGTCGTATCACTGAGGAGCGCCTGCCCGCTATTCCTGCCCCCGTTGATCCTCGCGCGTTCAGCGATGAGCTCAGCTCGGCGCGCAGCCACGTTCTCGACCTGATTAGCCGTCATTTAACCGAGTTCGGCGAGCAGTTCCCGGCGGAAACCTGCAAAGAGGGGTTTTATCCGCTGACGGACAACGTGGAGTGGACCACCAGCTTCTGGACCGGGCAGCTGTGGCTGGCGTGGGAGATGAGCGGCGAGGAGAAATTCCGCGCGATGGCGGAGAAGCACGTCCGCTCGTTTGGCCTGCGCATTGCCGGACGTAGCGACACCAATACGCACGATCTGGGCTTTCTCTATACGCTCTCCTGCGTGGCGGCCTGGCGTCTGACCGGCAACCGCGAGGCGCGCGGCTTTTCCCTGCTGGCGGCAGAAGCCCTGCTGGAGCGCTTCCACGAGAAGGCGAAGATCATCCAGGCGTGGGGCGATCTGGCCGATCCCGAGCAGGCCGGGCGCATGATCATCGACTGCAACATGAACCTGCCGCTGCTCTACTGGGCGACGGAGCAGACGGGGGATCCGCGCTTCGCCGATGCCGCAAAAGCGCACGTGATGCAGGCGGCGACGTACCTCATTCGTGAAGATGCCTCGACGTTCCACACCTACTACATGGACGTGGTGACCGGCGCGCCGCGCTACGGCAATACCCAGCAGGGCTATGCGGACGACTCCTGCTGGTCGCGCGGGCAGGCGTGGGGGATTTACGGTTTCCTGCTGAGCTATATCTACACCGGTGACGAGACCATGATTGCCCTGTCGAAACGGCTGGCGAACTACTTCCTGAACCGTCTGCCGGAGGATTACGTCTGCCACTGGGATCTGGCGCTGGTGGGGACGGACGCGCTGCGCGACTCCTCTTCCGCGGCGATTGCGGTCTGCGGCCTGCTGGAGCTGGTGAAGCACCTGCCGGTGACCGACCCGGATCGGGCGCGCTATCTGGAATGGGCGAAGGGGATCATGTCGTCGCTGACCCGGCACTACCTGATGGGCAAAGACGAGAAGGGCAGCGGGCTGCTGAAGCACTCGGTGTACCATCTGGCGAGCAATAAAGGGGTGGACGAGTGCGCAAGCTGGGGGGATTACTTCTACGTGGAGGCGCTGGTGCGGTTCACCCAGAGCTGGAAGCTGTACTGGTAAAACAGTCGGGGGGCGACCCCCGACTCATGCGTTATGCCTTAGGAATACGCAGCGTCTGGCCGGGATAAATTTTATCCGGGCTGGAGAGCATCGGGCGGTTCGCCTCAAAGATTTTGTTGTACTGGTTGGCGTCGCCGTACACCGTTTTAGAGATGGCGCTCAGGGTATCGCCAGATTTCACCGTGTAGTAGGTGGCTTCATCTTTGGCGTCGGTGGCGGTGATGTTGTTCTCCACCTCGCTTACGCCCGCGATGTTCCCCACGGCTACCTGGATTTTTTCCTTCTGCTCCTGCGTCAGGCCGTCGCCCGTGACGCTGGCCTTACCGTCTGTTACGTCCACCTGAACTTTGTCTGAACCGGGAATGTTGAGTTTCTTGAGGTGCTCGGTGATTTTGTCGCTCTGACCTTTATGATCGGTCAGGTTATCCCACAGCTTTTCGCCTGCTTCTTTTACGAAGTTAAAAAGACCCATTCCATCCTCCTGTTAATCATGAAGTCAGAATAAGCATAGCAGTTGAGATCAAAGCCATAAAAAAAGCCCGGTAGCGCTGGCGCTTACCGGGCCTACGGGTCAGGTTTTGTAGGCCGGGTAAACGTAGTGCCACCCGGCAAATTCTACGAACCTTAAACCCCTTGCTCCAGAATACGGATATGGGTTTCCAGAACATCCCCTTTCACCGCCTCGCCCCACGCTTTCATGTGCGCGGTTTGCAGGTGCGCTTCAAGGTGCGCCACGGTTTCCCACTGCTCCACCATAATGATGGAGTCCGGCGCGGTGGCCTGGAAGCTCGCGTCGGTGGCGGCGTCCACCATCGGCGCGTAGCCGTGGCAGCCTTCTTCTTTCAGCACGGTCGGGATAATTTTTGCGAACTGATCCAGAACCGCCTGGCGGTGATGTTGACCTGGACGCGTACGGATTTCAGCAATAACGGTAAGCATGATCATTTCTCCTGATAACAGGCTAACAGTTAAGCAAAAATCTGCCCGAGATGCTTGCGATATTCTGCGATATAGCGCGGGACATCCGGCATTTTAATCACGTCGTTGACGATAAAGGTCGGCAGCGGCTCCATGCCCAGGAACTGATTGGCCTTGTGGAACGGCAGGTAAGCCCCGTCAACGCCCACGCCTTCGAAGAACTGGTCTTTCTCGGTGAACGCTTCGATCGGCGCGTTCCAGGTCAGGGAGAGCATATATTTTTTGCCCTGAATCAGGCCGCCGGAGCCGTATTTTTTAGAGGCATCGGAGCGGGTACGACCGTCGCTGGCATACAGCGAGCCGTGGCCTTCGGTGAACACATCGTCCATGTACTTTTTCACGGTCCACGGCGCGCCCATCCACCAGCCCGGCATCTGCCAGATAACCACGTCGGCCCACAGGAAGTTCTGCACTTCGGCCTTCACGTCGTAGTCGCCGTCTGCGCGCACGACCTTAACATCATGCCCGGCGTCGCGCAGGAAACCGTCCGCGACCTCGGTCAGGGTGTCATTCAGCTGGCCTTTAGAGTGGGCGAATTCTTTCGCGCCGTTGATAATCAGAATGTTGCTCATTATTTGTCCTCGGAGATGAGAGTCTGGAGGCAATTCTACGCGCGAAAGCGGTGCGATAAAATGAGCAAAATGTGCAAAGTCTTTTGCTCATGAAGCAATAATCCCGCTACCAGCTGACCTTCGCCTCGAACCCGCCTTCCGGCGCATTTCCGAGCGTCACCCGCATACCGTGCAGCGCGGCGATGCGTTTGACGATAGACAGCCCGAGGCCGCTGCCGGTCTCGTTCTGCCCGGGCGGACGATAAAAACGCTCGCCAATCCGCGCCAGCGCCTCGGGCGCGATGCCCGGCCCGTTATCGCGCACCGTAAAGCCGCGGGCGTCGAGCGTCACCTGCACCACGCTGCCGCGCGGGCTGTAGCGCACGGCGTTATCCAGCAGGTTTCGTACCAGCAGGCTCAGCAGCAGCGGCTGCCCGGTGCGCGTCACCTGCGGGGCGTTGACCTCAAGACGCACGTCGATGCCCGCCTGCTGCGCGGGGTGGTAGCAGTCCATCACCGCCGACTGCAGCACGTCGGCCATCGGCAGGGGCTCAACGTCGTCGAGATTGTCCAGCGAGTCCAGCCGCGAGAGGGTCAGGAGCTGATCCACCAGCCGCGAGGCGCGGTCGATACCCGCGTGAAGCTGCGACAGCGCCTTTTCCTGCGCCTCGGGATCGTCCTGGGAAAGCTGCGCTACCTCGGTTTGCACCTTAAGGGCGGTGAGCGGGCTGCGCAGCTCGTGGGCGGCGTCGGAGGTAAAGCGGCGCTCGCGGGCCATCATCGTTTGGGTGCGGGTGAACAGGTGGTTAAGGGCGTCGAGCAGCGGCCGCACTTCGGCGGGCACCCCGCCGGTGGGCAGAGCGTCGGTGGCGTCCGGCGAGCGTGAGCGCAGGGTCTGGGCCAGCTTTTTCAGCGGCCTGAGCTCGCGGCTCAGCAGCACAATCAGCAACAGCAGCATTATCGGCAGCGCCACCAGCCACGGCGTAAGCTGCGAGCTGACCACGTCCAACGCCATCTCCTGACGGTATTCCCACTCCTGGCCTACCACCACCCGGTATTTCCCGTCCGGCGAGGTGAGCCACAAAAACCGCCATTCGTCGTTATCGTCGCGCAATCGCCCGTTATCAAACCCCTCACGGCGATAGTGGTAGGGAATGTCGCGGCCATTTTCGCCGTCGTTCAGCACCATTTTCCCGTCGGTGGAGTAGATCGCGAACGCCAGCGCGTCGTCGTCCAGGCGACCGTGCTTCACCTTTTTCGGGATCTCGCGCATTCGTTCCGGGGCGCTTATCTCGTTGAGATCCATCGTCAGCAGCCGTTTGGCGAACAGCATCTGCTGGGTGTCGAACAGCTTGTCGAGCTTGTGGGTGGTCTGCTGCCAGGCCACCACGCTCGCGGCGAACCACGCGGTCAGCGACAGGAGTAAAAACAGCAGCGTCAGGCGCAGCTTCAGGCTCAGGCGTTGCGTCAGCTTCATGCGTCACCCAGGGTGTAGCCGATACCGTGGACGGTGCGGATAAATTCGCTGCCGAGCTTGCGGCGCAGATGGTGAACGTGGACTTCCACGGCGTTGCTGGAGACATCGTCGTCCCAGCTGTAGAGCTTCTCTTCGATAAGCTTGCGCGGCAGCACGCGTCCGGCGTTGCGCATTAACAGCTCCAGCAGGGCGAACTCTT
This sequence comes from Enterobacter soli, assembly GCF_964208575.1. Lineage (GTDB taxonomy): Bacteria > Pseudomonadota > Gammaproteobacteria > Enterobacterales > Enterobacteriaceae > Enterobacter > Enterobacter soli_A. Next base: position 307,355 of record NZ_CAXOFU010000001.1, read on the forward strand.
TCGGCTTGAGCACCAGCGTTTCTCCGTTGAGGGTGGCAATCAGGCTGGCGGGATCGAGCGTCACCTTGCCATGGCGAAGCTCGCTGCGCGCCTGGCCGTGGCTGCGGCGCACCAGCGCTTCCAGGCGGGCGGCCACTTCAATCAGCGCAAAGGGTTTGCAGAGGTAGTCGTCGGCGCCCAGGCGCAGGCCTTCGACGCGCTGGTTCAGCGCATCCCGGGCGGTAAGGATCAGTACCGGCTCGCTGCGGCCCTTTTCGCGCCACTCGCGCAGGATCGCCAGCCCGTCGATCTCGGGCAGCGTCAGGTCAAGCACCACGGCGTCGTAGGGGGCGGAATAGAGCGCCGCCAGCCCGGTTTCCCCGTCGGTAAACCAGTCGAGGCTAAAGCCCATTTTCGTTAGCCCGGCTTTGATGCCGTCGCCAATCAGCCTGTCGTCTTCTACCAGTAAAATGCGCATATTCCCTCCTTGATGCCGTCAGTAAACCCTCTGAATCAACATGCTGTACAGTAAAAATAAATAAATTTTCCCCTTAAGAAGTTGTTAAGGATTACCCTGTTTAATGGATTGCGAAACCACATTAAAGGGAGAGATTAATATGAAAAAATTCGCTGCACTTGCTGCCATCATGATGATGACCACTGCCCCTGTTTTTGCTGCGCAGGGCGGATTTAACGGCCCGTCTGCAACGGCGCCCCAGACGCAAACTCAGCAGGGCGGTTTTGTTGATAACAACGCCAACCTGACGACGGCGGCAAAAGTGAAAGACCTGAAGGACGATGCCTGGGTGAAGCTGCGCGGTAACATCACCGAGCGCCTGTCCGATGACCGCTACACCTTCCGCGATGAAACCGGCACGGTGGTGGTTGAGATCGACCACAAGCGCTGGAACGGCGTGACCGTCACCCCGCAGGATAAGGTCGAAATCCAGGGCAAGGTGGACAAAGACTGGAACGAGTTTGAGATAGACGTGAAGCAGATTATCAAGCTGAACAAATAACCCTAAAAGGGCCGCGCGGGTGGCCCTTTTTCTTTGTGACTCAACGCGACAGATAAGGTAGTATCTGCGGCAATATTGCCTGAAACCAGCAGGTTTCTGAGTTGAGGAATCCCATTTAATGAGCGATATGGCAGAGCGCCTCGCGCTACATGAATTCACGGAAAACGCCTACCTGAACTACTCCATGTACGTCATCATGGACAGGGCGTTGCCGTTTATCGGTGATGGCCTGAAACCCGTTCAGCGCCGCATCGTCTATGCGATGTCTGAGCTGGGGCTGAACGCCAGCGCCAAGTTCAAAAAATCCGCCCGTACCGTCGGTGACGTGCTCGGTAAATACCATCCGCACGGCGACAGCGCCTGCTACGAAGCGATGGTGCTGATGGCGCAGCCGTTCTCTTACCGCTACCCGCTGGTAGACGGCCAGGGGAACTGGGGTGCGCCGGACGATCCGAAGTCCTTCGCGGCGATGCGTTATACCGAATCCCGCCTGTCCAAATATGCCGAAGTGCTGCTGGGCGAGCTGGGGCAGGGCACCGTCGACTGGGTGCCAAACTTCGACGGCACGCTGCAGGAGCCGAAAATGCTGCCTGCGCGTCTGCCAAACATCCTGCTGAACGGCACCACCGGGATCGCCGTGGGCATGGCGACGGACATTCCGCCGCACAACCTGCGCGAAGTGGCGAAAGCCGCCATCACCCTGATTGAACAGCCGAAAACCTCGCTGGACGAGGTGCTGGATATCGTGCAGGGGCCGGACTACCCGACCGAAGCCGAGATCATCACCTCCCGCGCGGAAATCCGCAAAATCTACCAGAACGGTCGCGGCTCCGTGCGTATGCGCGCGGTGTGGACCAAAGAAGATGGCGCCGTGGTGATCACCGCGCTGCCGCACCAGGTCTCGGGCGCGAAAGTGCTGGAGCAGATTGCGGCCCAGATGCGCAACAAAAAGCTGCCGATGGTGGACGACCTGCGCGACGAGTCCGACCACGAAAACCCGACCCGTCTGGTGATCGTGCCGCGCTCCAACCGCGTGGACATGGAGCAGGTGATGAACCACCTGTTCGCGACCACCGATCTGGAAAAAAGCTACCGCATTAACCTGAACATGATTGGTCTGGACGGGCGTCCGGCGGTGAAAAACCTGCTGGAGATCCTCACCGAATGGCTGGCCTTCCGCCGCGATACGGTGCGTCGTCGTCTGAATCACCGCCTGGAAAAAGTGCTCAAGCGCCTGCATATTCTTGAAGGTTTGCTGGTGGCGTTCCTCAATATCGACGAAGTCATTGAGATCATTCGTACAGAGGACGAACCGAAGCCCGCGCTGATGTCGCGCTTTGGCATTAGCGAAACCCAGGCTGAAGCCATTCTCGAGCTGAAACTGCGCCATCTCGCCAAGCTGGAAGAGATGAAAATTCGCGGCGAGCAGAACGAGCTGGAAAAAGAGCGCGATCAGCTGCAGGCGATCCTGGCGTCCGAACGCAAGATGAACACCCTGCTGAAGAAAGAGCTGCAGGCCGACGCCGACGCCTTTGGCGACGACCGTCGTTCTCCGCTGCACGAGCGCGAAGAAGCGAAGGCGATGAACGAGCACGACATGCTGCCGTCTGAGCCTGTAACCATCGTGCTGTCCCAGAGCGGCTGGGTGCGCAGCGCCAAAGGCCACGATATCGACGCGCCGGGCCTGAGCTACAAAGCGGGCGACAGCTTCAAAGCCGCGGTGAAGGGCAAGAGCAACCAGCCGGTGGCGTTTATCGACTCCACGGGCCGTAGCTACGCCATCGACCCGATCACGCTGCCGTCCGCGCGCGGGCAGGGCGAGCCGCTGACCGGTAAACTGACGCTGCCGCCGGGCGCGACGGTTGACCATATGCTGATGGAAGCCGACGATCAGAAGCTGCTGATGGCCTCTGACGCGGGCTACGGCTTCATCTGTACCTTTAACGACCTTGTGGCGCGTAACCGTGCCGGTAAGGCGCTGATCACGCTGCCGGATAACGCGCACGTGATGCCGCCGCTGGTGATTGAAAACGACAGCGATATGCTGCTGGCGATCACCACCGCCGGGCGAATGCTGATGTTCCCGGTGAGCGATCTGCCGGAGCTGTCGAAAGGCAAGGGCAACAAGATTATAAACATTCCGTCGGCGGAAGCGGCAAAAGGCGAAGATGGCCTGGCGCACCTGTTTATTCTGCCGCCGCAGAGCACGCTGACCATCCACGTGGGCAAACGCAAAATCAAGCTGCGCCCGGAAGAGCTGCAAAAAGTGGTGGGTGAGCGCGGTCGCCGCGGCTCGCTGATGCGCGGCCTGCAGCGAATCGATCGCATAGAGATCGATTCCCCTGCTCGCGCCAGCGCAGGCGACAGCGAAGAGTAAGTCATTACCCCCCTCTGTTCCGGAGGGGGGATCTCCGAAAATTTCCGGTAAAAACGTTGTTAATTCGTGCGTTGCGATTAACAATACGCGCTCGTAATAAAGTCCTTACCTGGCCACAGGTGAAGTATAATTGTCAGCTGTTGGGGCTTCAGAGGTCGCTATGCTATACATTGTTCGTCTCATTCTTACCGTTATCTACTGCATTCTGGTCTGTATTTTCGGCTCTATTTATTGCCTGTTCAGCCCGCGTAACCCGAAGCATGTTGCGACCTTTGGTCACATGTTTGGCCGTCTTGCGCCGCTGTTCGGCCTGAAGGTTGAAAAACGTCTGCCGGAAGGCGCCGAGCACTTCGGTAACGCCATCTATATCGCTAATCATCAGAACAACTACGATATGGTGACCGCCTCGAACATCGTGCTGCCGCCGACGGTGACCGTGGGGAAAAAGAGCCTGCTGTGGATCCCGTTTTTCGGCCAGCTTTACTGGCTCACCGGTAACCTGCTGATTGACCGTAATAACCGCGCCAAAGCGCACAGCACCATTGCCGAAGTGGTGAACCACTTTAAAAAGCGCAGAATTTCTATCTGGATGTTCCCGGAAGGGACGCGCAGCCGCGGCCGCGGCCTGCTGCCGTTTAAAACGGGCGCCTTCCATGCCGCTATTGCGGCGGGTGTTCCAATTATTCCCGTGTGCGTTTCCAATACTTCGAATAAGATTAATCTTAACCGCCTGAATAACGGGCTGGTGATTGTGGAAATGCTGCCGCCGGTGGATACCAGCAAATATGGCAAAGACCAGGTTCGCGAGCTGGCGGCACACTGCCGTGAGCTGATGGCGAACCATATCGCGCTGCTCGACAAAGAAGTCGCAGAACGAGAAGCCGCCGGGAAAAAGTAATCCGGCGTTAAAGGGAAAACGAATTCCCGCGTTGTTAGTCGTTTCAGATGGAGCTTATATGTCACTCAGTCGGCGTCAGTTTATTCAGGCTTCGGGGATCGCCCTCTGTGCGGGTGCGATGCCGTTGAGAGCCAACGCCGCCGGGCAGCAACAGCCGCTGCCCATTCCGCCATTGATTGAATCCCGTCGCGGGCAGCCGCTGTTCCTCACCCTCCAGCGCAGCCACTGGTCGTTCACCCAGGGCACCCGCGCCCCGGTATGGGGCATTAACGGGCGCTACCTTGGGCCAACCATCCGCGTGTGGAACGGCGATGACGTTAAGCTGATTTACAGTAACCGCACCGCTGAAAATGTCGCCATGACCATCAGCGGTTTGCAGGTGCCAGGCCCGCTGATTGGCGGCCCGGCACGCATGATGTCGCCGAACGCCGACTGGGCGCCGGTGCTGCCGATCCGCCAGAGCGCAGCGACCCTGTGGTATCACTCCAACACGCCTAACCGCACCGCGCAGCAGGTCTATAACGGCCTGGCGGGGATGTGGCTGATTGAAGACGAGGTCAGCAAATCGCTGCCGATCCCGAACCACTACGGCGTGGATGATTTCCCGGTCATTATCCAGGACAAACGTCTGGATAACTTCGGCACGCCGGAGTACAGCGAGCCGGGCAGCGGCGGGTTTGTGGGCGATACGCTGCTGGTGAACGGCGCGCAAAGCCCGTTCGTCGAAGTTTCTCGCGGCTGGGTGCGCCTGCGCCTGCTGAACGCCTCGAACTCACGCCGCTACCAGCTGCAAATGAGCGACGGCCGTCCGCTGCACGTGATTTCAGGGGATCAGGGCTTCTTGCCTGCGCCGGTCTCGGTGAAACAGCTTGCGCTGTCGCCGGGCGAACGCCGCGAGATCCTCGTGGATATGACCAACGGCGATGAAGTGTCGGTGACCTGCGGCGAAGCGGCGAGCATCGTTGACCGCATTCGCGGCTTCTTTGAGCCGTCGAGCATTCTGGTTTCCACGCTGGTGTTAACCCTGCGCCCAACCGGCCTGCTGCCGCTGGTGACCGACAGCCTGCCCATGCGTTTGCTGCCGCAGGAAATCCTGAGCGGTTCGCCGGTGCGCAGCCGTGATATCAGCCTCGGGGACGATCCGGGCATTAACCGCACCCTGTGGGACGTTAACCGTATCGATATTACCGCCCAGCAGGGCACCTGGGAGCGCTGGACGGTACGTTCCGAGATGCCGCAGTCGTTCCACATTGAAGGGGTTTCATTCCTGATCCGCAACGTGAACGGCGCGATGCCGTTCCCGGAAGACAGGGGCTGGAAAGATACCGTCTGGGTGGACGGGCAGGTTGAGCTGCTTGTCTACTACGGCCAACCTTCGTGGCCGCACTTCCCGTTCCTGTTCCACAGCCAGACGCTGGAGATGATGGATCGCGGGTCGGTGGGGCAGATGCTGGTGAACCCGGCGCCGTAAAACGTGTCGGGTGGCGCTGCGCTTACCCGACCTACAGCTCCGTAGGCCCGGTAAGCGCAGCGCCACCGGGCAAGAAATACCCCTTCATTTCACATAAAGATCCAGCGTATAATCCCGCTCCTTTTGTCTATTTTTTCTTCGGAAGCATTATGAGCGCAATCTCCCTGATCCAGCCGGATCGTGACCTCTTCTCCTGGCCGCAGTACTGGGCGGCCTGCTTTGGGCCGGCGCCGTTCCTGCCGATGTCCCGGGAAGAGATGGACCAACTTGGCTGGGACAGCTGCGACATTATTCTGGTCACGGGCGATGCCTACGTCGACCACCCGAGCTTCGGGATGGCGATTTGTGGCCGTATGCTCGAAGCGCAGGGCTTCCGCGTGGGGATCATCTCCCAGCCTGACTGGAACAGCAAAGATGCGTTCATGACGCTCGGTAAACCGAACCTGTTCTTCGGCGTCACCGCCGGCAACATGGACTCGATGATTAACCGCTACACCGCCGACCGTAAGCTGCGCCACGACGATGCCTACACGGCGGATAACGTCGCGGGCAAACGTCCGGATCGCGCAACGCTGGTTTATACCCAACGCTGCAAAGAGGCCTGGAAAGACGTCCCGGTTATTCTCGGCGGCATCGAGGCGAGTCTGCGCCGTACCGCGCACTACGACTACTGGTCTGATACCGTGCGCCGTTCTGTGCTGGTGGACTCCAAAGCCGACATGCTGATCTTCGGCAACGGCGAGCGTCCGCTGGTGGAAGTGGCGCACCGTCTGGCCCAGGGTGAGCCGGTAAGCGAAATCCGCGACGTGCGCAACACCGCGATCATGGTGAAAGAGGCGCTGCCGGGTTGGAGCGGGGTGGATTCCCGCATCATCGATATGCCGGGTAAAATCGACCCAATCCCGCACCCGTATGGCGAAGATCTGCCGTGCGCGGACAACAAACCCGTCGCGCCGAAGAAGGCCGAAGCCAAAGCCGTCGTCGTTCAGCCGCCGCGTCCAAAGCCGTGGGAGAAGACCTACGTTCTGCTGCCGTCCTTTGAGAAAGTCAAAAGCGACAAAGTGCTTTACGCCCACGCCTCGCGCATTCTGCACCATGAAACCAACCCGGGCTGCGCGCGTGCGCTGATGCAAAAGCACGGCGAGCGCTACATCTGGGTTAACCCACCGGCGATCCCGCTCTCGACCGAAGAGATGGACAGCGTCTTTGCCCTGCCGTACAAGCGCGTACCGCACCCGTCATACGGTAAGAGCCGCATTCCGGCGTATGAGATGATCCGCTTCTCGATCAACATCATGCGCGGCTGCTTTGGCGGCTGCTCCTTCTGCTCCATCACCGAGCACGAAGGGCGTATTATTCAGAGCCGTTCCGAAGACTCGATCGTTAACGAGATCGAAGCCATTCGCGACACCGTGCCCGGCTTTACCGGCATTATCTCGGATCTGGGTGGCCCAACCGCCAACATGTACATGCTGCGCTGTAAATCGCCGCGCGCGGAGCAAACCTGCCGCCGCCTGTCGTGCGTCTATCCGAGCATCTGCGAACACATGGACACCAACCACGAGCCGACGATCAACCTTTACCGCCGCGCGCGCGATCTGAAAGGCATCAAGAAGATCCTGATCGCCTCCGGCGTGCGTTACGACATCGCCGTGGAAGATCCGCGCTATATCAAAGAGCTGGCGACGCACCACGTGGGCGGCTATCTGAAGATTGCCCCGGAGCACACCGAAGAAGGCCCGCTGTCGAAAATGATGAAGCCGGGCATGGGCAGCTACGATCGCTTTAAAGAGCTGTTCGACACCTACTCGAAGCAGGCGGGCAAAGAGCAGTATCTGATCCCGTACTTCATCTCCGCGCACCCCGGCACGCGCGATGAGGACATGGTGAACCTCGCCCTGTGGCTGAAGCAGCGCCGCTTCCGTCTGGACCAGGTGCAGAACTTCTACCCGTCGCCGCTCGCGAACTCGACGACCATGTATTACACCGGAAAAAACCCGCTGAGTAAGATTGGCTACAAGAGTGAAGACGTGGTGGTGCCGAAGGGTGACAAGCAGCGCCGTCTGCATAAGGCGCTGCTGCGCTACCACGATCCGGCTAACTGGCCGCTGATCCGCCAGGCGCTGGAAGAGATGGGTAAAAAGCACCTGATTGGCTCACGCCGCGACTGCCTGGTGCCTGCGCCAACGCTGGAAGAGATGCGCGAAGCGCGTCGTCAGAACCGCCACACGCGCCCGGCGCTGACCAAGCACACGCCGATTGTGCACCAGCGTTCAAACGGTGGGGCAGGCGCGAAAAAGAACGTAAAACGTAAGAACGGTTAAGCCTGTAACACGGCCCGGTGGCGCTACGCTTACCGGGCCTACAGGCCAGAAAGTAGGCCGGGTAAGGCGAAGCCGCCACCCGGCTTTTTTACGCGATTAGCCCCCAAACTGATCCGGGTCCGGCCCCAGCCGTTTGCCCTTGTCCAGCTTCGCAATCTCGCCCAGCTCGTCTTTGTCCAGGCGGAAGTCCCAGACGTTAAAGTTCTCGGCGATACGCGCCGGGGTGACCGATTTCGGGATCACCACCAGCCCGCTGTCCAGGTGCCAGCGGATCACAATCTGCGCCGGGGTTTTTCCGTACTTGTCGGCCAGATCGCGGATGATTTTCTGATCGAACACCCCTTCGCCGCCCTGAGCCAGCGGACTCCAGGACTCGGTCTGGATCTTGTGGGTGGCGTTCCAGGCGTGAAGCTGACGCTGCTGCATCAGCGGGTGCAGCTCAATCTGGTTAATCACCGGCACCACCCCGGTTTCGTCAATCAGACGCTGCAGATGGTGAACCTGGAAGTTACAGACGCCGATGCTTTTGACCAGCCCACTTTTTTGCAGCTCAATCATCCCTTTCCAGGCATCGACGTAATGATCGATAGCCGGAACGGGCCAGTGCATCAGATACAGATCGACGAAATCCAGCTGAAGCTTGTCCAGGCTCTCCTGTAAGGCCTCGTGCGGGCGTTTCTGATCGTCGTTCCACAGCTTGGTGGTAATGAAAAGTTCGTCGCGGGGCACGCCAGCGCTGGCGAGCGCTTTGCCCACGCCCTCTTCATTTTTGTATGCGGCAGCGGTATCGATGGAGCGATAGCCGACTTCCAGTGCTTTATGAATGGCGGATACGACCTCGTCGTTACCGGCTTTCCATACGCCGAGCCCCAACTGGGGCATTACGTTGCCATCCTGAAGCTTGATTACGGTTTGGTTTGCCATTTTTCCTCCTTCATTTGCCATCCATCAGGGGCGAACCCCCGATGGCGTGTGTGCATTAAGTCTGGACGAAATGTCAAAAAACGAAAGGCGGGATAACAAAAACGCTTAGCGCGCCGCTTCGTAAATACGACGGCTCACGTCCAGCGTGATGTCGCCGTGCTCGCCCAGCTGGGTCATGCCGTGCTCTTCCAGTTTTGCCAGCAGGGCAGGGATTGAGCTGCCGTCCAGGCCATAGCCGGAGAGGCGCGTTGGCACGCCCAGGCCTTCAAAGAAATTGCGGGTCGCTTCGATGGCTGCATCGATACGTTCGTCTTCGGAGCCTTCGGTGATATTCCACACGCGCTCGGCGTACTGCAGCAGCTTGGCGCGTTTGGTATCGCGTTTTTCATTCCACAGCGCAGGCAGAACCACCGCCAGCGTCTGGGCGTGATCCAGGCCGTGCATCGCCGTCAGCTCGTGGCCGAGCATATGGGTCGCCCAGTCCTGCGGAACGCCAGCGCCGATCAGGCCGTTCAGCGCCTGCGTCGCCGCCCACATGACGTTGGCGCGCACGTCGTAGTTTTCCGGATCTTTCAGCGCTTTCGGGCCATCTTCCACCAGGGTCAGCAGAATGCCTTCCGCGAAACGATCCTGGATTTTGCCGTCAACCGGGTACGTCACGTACTGCTCAACGGTATGAACAAACGCGTCCACCACGCCGTTTGCCACCTGACGCGGCGGCAGGGTGTAGGTGTAAACCGGATCCAGAATCGCGAAGACCGGCTGAACGTGTTCGCTCATAAAGGCCTGCTTGTCGCCGGTGGTTTTACGGGAAATCACCGCGCCCTTGTTGGATTCAGAGCCGGTTGCCGGCAGGGTCAGCACGGAGCCCATCGGGATCGCGCTTTTCACGTCGCTGCCGCGGGTTTCGAGGATATGCCACGGGTCAACGCCGTCAGCGTAATGTGCCGCCGCCGCGATGAACTTGGTGCCGTCGAGGACGGAACCGCCGCCAACCGCCAGCAGGAAGGTGATCTTCTCGTCACGGGCGATCTTGACCGCGTTCATCAGGGTTTCGTAAGACGGGTTTGGCTCGATGCCGCCAAACTCGCGCACGTTCAGACCTTCCAGAGCGCTGTAAACCTGATCCAGCACGCCGGTTTTTTTCACGCTGCCGCCACCGTAGGTGATGAGCACGCGAGCGTCAGCCGGGATCTGCGCGCGCAGGTCGGCGATAGCGCCTTTGCCAAACAGAATGCGGGTTGGGGTGTGGAGATTAAAGTTGTTCATTGCTCGTTCCCTTATGTGGGTGAAAAACCGTGGCGGCGCTGATGGCTACCTGATGCTGCACATTGTGGCCATCTGGCGCTATCCTCTCAATGCACATTCCTGCCGATGTCTTGCCCATTTCTACAGAGCGCTGGAGAAACCGCGGGAAACTGCGCACACTGTTAGCGTCGGAAACCGTACCCGGAGTAAGTGAAAATGAACCGTGAAGAGATTTGCCTTCAGCTCACCTCGCAAATTAACAGACTGAAAGATAAGCAAAATAGTCTCAGCGAGATGCTGCCTGATATCCGTCTGCTGTACGGCACGCAGCCGGGGACGCGCACCCCGGTGATGTACCAGCCGGGCATCGTTTTTCTCTTCTCCGGCCATAAAATTGGCTATATCAACGAGCGCGTGTTTCGCTACGACACCAATGAATATCTGCTCCTGACGGTACCTTTACCCTTCGAATGTGAAACCTTCGCGACAGAGGCGGTGCCGCTGGCGGGGATTCGCCTGAACGTGGACATTCTCCAGCTCCAGGAGCTGCTGATGGATATTGGCGAAGACGCGCTTTTCCGTCCATCGATGGCGGCAAGCGGGATCAACTCGGCGACCCTGTCCGATGAGATCCTCTGCGCCATTGAGCGCCTGCTGGACGTGATGGAAAGGCCGCTGGATGCGCGCATTCTGGGCAAACAGATCATCCGCGAAATCCTCTACCACGTGCTGCTGGGGCCGGGGGGCGGGGCGCTGCTGGCGCTGGTGAGCCGTCAGACCCACTTCAGCCTGATTAGCCGGGTGCTGAAGCGCATTGAAAGCCAGTACACGGAAAACCTCAGCGTTGACCAGCTGGCGGCAGAGGCGAACATGAGCGTGTCGGCGTTTCACCATAATTTTAAATCGGTGACCAGCACCTCGCCGCTGCAGTACCTGAAAACCTATCGCCTGCACAAGGCGCGGATGCTGATGATCCACGACGGCATGAAGGCCAGCGCGGCGGCCATGCGGGTGGGGTACGAAAGTCCGTCGCAGTTCAGTCGGGAGTTTAAGCGCTACTTTGGCGTCACGCCGGGGGAAGATGCGTCACGTATCAGAACCATGCAGGGAGCGTAGGTTTTTCCCCTCTCCCCTGTGGGGAGAGGGTCAGGGTGAGGGGCTCAGGCGCTGCAGTACTTCTTCTTAATCACCACCGCGATGGTTCCCACCAGGCCCGCAACCAGCAGGAACATCGGCAGGATCATCAGGAAGGTCATGACCTGATCTTCATGGTGCTTCACAAACGGGATCATGTTCAGCGCATAGCCGAGTGAGGTCACCACGCCCACCCACAGCAGGGCGCTCAGCCAGTTAAAGAACTGGAAACGGCGGTTCGACAGGCCGGAAATGCCCGCCATGGTGGGCAGCAGGGTGCGAACAAACGCCAGAAAACGCCCGGCCAGCAGCGCCAGCAGGCCGTGTCGGTCAAACATGCAGGTCGCGCGCTGGTGGTATTTATGCGGGAGCTGCGCCAGCCAGCCCTTCACCACGCGCGTATTGCCGAGCCAGCGGCCCTGCAAATAGCTTAACCAGCAGCCGAGGCTGGCGGCGGAGGTGAGAATGACCATCGTCGGGGTAAAGTCCATAACGCCCTTGCCGATTAACGCGCCGGCCAGCAGAAGTAGGCTGTCGCCGGGAAGGAAAGAGGCTGGCAGTAGTCCATTTTCCAGAAAAAGGGTTGCGAACATCACGAAGTAAACAATGCCCACAACGTGGGGATCCGCCAGCGCGGCAAAATCGTGATGCCAGAGTGCCGCGATAATATCTTGAATAACAGCCATGGACTTTCCTGTGGAACAGCAGATATAGCGCTATTGTACACCCTGATTGGCCCGCCGGGGTTGATCGCGGGCGCAACTAATGCAGACTTTTCTGGTGGTGATGTTCACAAAAGCGTCCGGGTGTACATTTCAGCCAGCACTCTACACGATACGTTCGAACCCTGCCGCTAAATCCGCAATCAAATCGTCAACATCTTCTAAACCGATGTGCAGACGAATTAAGGTGCCGCTAAAGTCCACCTGCCCGCCCGGGCGCAGCGCGGCGATCTGTTCCGGCTGGTTAGGCAAAATCAGCGATTCAAAACCGCCCCACGAGTAGGCCATGCTGAAGAGGGTAAAATTATCCAGATAGGCTGCCAGCTCGTCGTTGCTCAGGCGTTTTTTAAGAACAAACGAGAACAGGCCGCTGCTGCCCGTAAAGTCACGTTGCCAAAATTCATGCCCCGGGCTCCCCGGCAGCGCAGGGTGGTTCACGCGTTCAACCTGCGGGTGCTGCGCCAGCCATTCGGCAATTTTCAGGCTGCTTTCGTGATGCTGACGCAAGCGCACGCCGAGCGTGCGGATGCCGCGGCTGGTCATGTAGGCGGTATCGGCATCCACCATTTGCCCCATCAGATAGGCGTTCTCGCGCAGCTGATCCCAACATCGGGCATTTGACACCGCGGTGCCAATCATGCCGTCGGAGTGGCCGATCAGGTATTTGGTCGCCGCCTGGATGGAGATATCAATATCGAACTCCAGCGCCTTAAACAGCACGCCCGCCGCCCAGGTATTGTCGATCATGATAATCGCGTCCGGCGCTTTGCCGCGCACGGCCTTCACGATGGCGGGGACATCGTGGACTTCCATGGTGATGGAACCCGGCGATTCCAGGAACACGATGCGGGTGTTCGGCTGAATAAGATCGGCAATGCCTTCGCCGATCATTGGGTCGAACCAGCCGGTCGTTACGCCGAGCTTGCTGAGGATTTTGGTGCAGAAGTCCTGGCTCGGCTCGTAGGCGGTGTTGGTCATCAGGATATGATCGCCCTGTTCCACAAACGCCAGAATGGTGTTGGCGACCGCCGCCGCGCCGCACGGAAACAGCGCGCAGCCCGCGCCGCCTTCCAGCTCGCACATGGCTTCCTGCAATGAGAAATGGGTTAGCGTGCCGCGGCGGCCGTAAAACAGCCCGCCCTTGGCGCGATTACGGGTGGCAATTTTCTTCTCCTCAACGGTGTCAAACACCAGTGAGGAGGCCCGTTGAATTACGCTGTTGACCGAACCCTGCGTGTACTTTTTGCTGCGCCCGGCCTGGACAAGCGTGGTATCAAGCTGCTTCTTCGTCATCTTCGCTAACCCTGTTTTTATACGTCTGGACGTCCAGACTACCATGAAAATAAAAATGTTCTCCTCTCTGCTGTTCGAATAAGTGGAAAATTTTTTAAAATCCCCGCTCAAAAATTTTTTCCTGTTTAAGCGCAAGGAAAATGAAACGATTTTGCGGCACTATGTAAATACTAATGAGAACTACTATCAATTCGACGATGTTTTGATATTATTAGGTTCAGATTTTGTAATTTGCGTCCTGGAGATACAGAGTGGGTAATAATTTGATGCAGACGGATCTCTCCGTCTGGGGCATGTATCATCATGCGGACATCGTGGTTAAAATTGTGATGATCGGCCTGATTCTGGCGTCCGTTGTCACCTGGGCTATTTTCTTCAGCAAGAGCGCAGAGCTTATTTCACAGAAGCGCCGCCTCAAGCGCGAACAGCAGCAGCTGGCTGAAGCCCGCTCTCTGGATCAGGCCGCGGACATGACCTCATCCTTCCACGCGAAAAGCCTGACTACCCTTTTAGTGAACGAAGCTCAGAACGAGCTGGAACTCTCCGCCGGCAGTGAAGACAACGAAGGCATCAAAGAACGTACCGGCTTCCGCCTGGAGCGTCGCGTTGCCGCCGTGGGGCGTCACATGGGCCGCGGTAACGGTTATCTGGCGACTATCGGCGCCATTTCCCCGTTCGTGGGTCTGTTTGGTACCGTCTGGGGCATCATGAACAGCTTCATCGGTATTGCCCAGACGCAAACCACTAACCTGGCGGTGGTTGCGCCGGGTATCGCAGAAGCGCTGCTGGCAACGGCTATCGGTCTGGTGGCGGCAATTCCTGCGGTGGTTATCTACAACATCTTCGCGCGTATGATTGGCAGCTACAAAGCCACCCTCGGCGACGTTGCCGCGCAGGTTCTGCTGCTGCAAAGCCGCGATCTGGACCTGAACGCCAGCGCCGCTAAGCCGGTACATGCGGCGTCTAAACTGCGCGTAGGTTGATTGTATGGCGATGCGTCTTAACGAAAATCTGGACGATAACGGCGAAATGCACGAAATCAACGTGACGCCGTTTATCGACGTCATGCTGGTTCTGCTGATTATCTTCATGGTGGCCGCGCCGCTGGCAACGGTTGACGTGAAGGTGAATCTGCCAGCCTCTTCCAGCCAGCCGCAGCCGCGCCCGGAAAAGCCGATTTACCTGTCGGTGAAGGCGGATAAATCCATGTTCCTGGGCAACGATCCGGTGACCGATGCGTCCGTCATTCCGGCGCTCGATACGCTGACCGGCGGCAAGAAAGACACCACCGTTTTCTTCCGTGCGGATAAAACCGTCGACTATGAAACCATGATGAAGGTAATGGACACGCTGCATCAGGCGGGCTACCTGAAGATTGGGCTTGTCGGCGAAGAGAAAGCCGGAAAGTAAAAGAAAAAGGCAACGTCAGTTGCCTTTTTTTATGGTTATACCCTGACACGTTCACAAGCGTTGTGATAACACAGAAGCAGAGAACGTGAGGTGAACGGAACAACCACCAGAGCCGCATGTTCCCCTCACCCTAACCCTCTCCCCAAAGGGGCGAGGGAATGGCTCCCTGCGAACTTTATTTTCAGGAGATCCCTCTCCCCGTGGGAGAGGGCCAGAGCCTTAGCCCAGATGTTCCCCACCGCACACGCCGTGCACCTCGGCGGTCACGTAGCTTGATTCCTGACTCGCCAGATAGACATACACCGGCGCCAGCTCCGCCGGCTGACCCGCGCGCTTCATCGGCGTCTGCTGACCGAACTGCGGGATCTTCTCCTGCGTCTGACCGCCGGAAATTTGCAGCGCCGTCCAGATAGGGCCCGGTGCCACCACGTTCACGCGGATCCCTTTTTCGGCTACCTGTTTCGCCAGCCCGCGGCTGTAGTTAAGGATCGCGGCTTTGGTGGACGCGTAGTCCAGCAGGTGCGGGCTTGGCTGATAGGCCTGAATCGACGAGGTGGTAACGATGCTGGAGCCGGCCGGCAGCAGCGGGATCGCTTCCTGGGTGATGTAAAACAGCGCCAGCACGTTTACCGCGTAGGTTTGCTTGAACTGCTCGGTGGTGAGATCGGCAATGTTCTCCACCGCAGTTTGCTTACCGGCCACCAGCGCCAGCACGTCCAGCCCGCCGAGGGCCTCGTGCGCCTTATGCACCAGCGAGCGGGCAAAGGACTCATCGCTCAGATCGCCCGGCAGCAGAACCGCCTTGCGTCCCGCCTCTTCGAT
Source organism: Enterobacter soli (assembly GCF_964208575.1). Classification (GTDB taxonomy): domain Bacteria; phylum Pseudomonadota; class Gammaproteobacteria; order Enterobacterales; family Enterobacteriaceae; genus Enterobacter; species Enterobacter soli_A. The sequence continues at coordinate 322,976 of NZ_CAXOFU010000001.1, forward strand.
CAGCTGCTTAACCTGCTGCGCGTCTTCCTCTTCGGCGGGCAGGTAGTTAATAGCTACGTCAGCACCTTCACGCGCGTAAGCAATGGCGGCAGCGCGTCCGATACCGGAATCGCCCCCTGTCACCAGCGCCTTACGATCCTGGAGTCGTCCACTGCCTTTGTAGCTCTTCTCTCCGCAGTCCGGCACCGGCGTCATTTTGGCCTGTACGCCAGGGGCAGGCTGCTTCTGCTGAGGGAAATCGCCCGTGTGGTACTGGGTGGTCGGATCCTGAATTTTCGTCTGGTCATGTGCCATTGAAAGACTCCTTGTTGTTGGGTTCAACATTAAGGCTAGTGGCATTTGCTGCATCAGGGGGAAATTCAGGATATTCCTGAATTTATTAAGTCGTGATAAAGCGCGATTTAATAGCGACTGAATAATAAAGAATTTATTTCGTTGCAGCGTAGATAAAGAAAAATAGCGGCTACGCTTAATAAAAAAATAATAAACACCTTCCCACAGGGAAGGCACTCTTTCACCTGCACAGCAAGAGACTCCCTATGGCTATGATGACATGGCTGCACCCGCACGCGCCTCAACCCGACCTCATCTCATTATCTGCAATTCGACAGCGAGCCGACCGCCTGATGCTGGTGCTTATCTGGGCCCTGTGGTGCGTTTCGCTGGGCGTGGGATATATGAACGACAGCCTGACGCAGGGGGCGATTGTCGGCACCGTGCTGGCGGCGCTCTCCACGCTTATCGCGATTCTGCTCCCCGGATCCTTACTGCTGCGCCTCAGCTTTGCATTTGTGCTGATGGCCTATTCCGCATTGCTCATTCATCTGGGGGAAGGGGAAACCGAATATCACTTCTCGGTCTTTGTGCTGCTCTCGGCGCTGCTGGCCTGGCGAGACTGGCGTCCGCTGGTGATGGGGGCGGCGGTTATCGCGCTGCATCATCTAATTTTTAACTATTTGCAGGAAAACGATCTCTACGGCGTGATGGTCTTCATGCACACCGGTTTTCACATGGTGGTCTTCCACGGGCTGTTTGTGGTGGTACAGACCGCCATCCTGGTGCTGCTGGCGGTGCGTATGGAGCAGGACGCCCGTTCGGCAAGCGAGGTGGCAAGGCTTGCCGGCGTGATTAACCGCGAGCCGGGGTATCTGACGCTGGCCGTGGACAGCGAGCCTGCCGACTCCTCTTTCGCCCGCACCTTCAGCCTGACGCTCGGCACCATGCGCGCCACCCTTGAGCAGGTCAGCGCCAGCGTCGGGCAGCTTCTGGAGGCGTCCCGCGCGCTGCGCCAGCGTAACAGCGCGCTTTCCCAGCGCACCGAGAACCAGGCTTCTTCGCTCGCGACCGCAGCCAGCGCGATGGAGCGGCTCAGCGCCGTCGCCACCCAGACCACCCAAAAGGCCACTCAGGTCAGGGAGATGGCGCTCAACGCCAGCGAGGTGGCGGAGCAGGGCGGCGAGAACGTGCGCCAGGCGATAGCGGCGATGGAGCAAATCCGCGAGGAGTCCCAGCGCATTTACACCATTCTGGAGCTGATCGACGGGATTGCCTTCCAGACGAATATCCTGTCGCTAAACGCGTCCGTCGAGGCGGCCAGGGCGGGCGAGCACGGGAAGGGGTTTGCGGTAGTGGCCTCCGAGGTGCGTATTCTGGCCCAGCGGAGCGAAGGGGCGGCGAAGGACATTCGTCAGCTTCTGACAACGTCCCAGGCGACCACGCAGCACGGGGTCGAACAGGTCGAGCACGCCGGGCAGACGATGAAATCGATCATTGAATGTATCGACGGGCTGCGCTCGCTGCTGGAGGAGCTTTCACAGATGAGCGAGCAGCAGCGGGCGAGTATCGCGCAGATGAACGGAAGCATTGCCAGCATTGATGCCAGCGTGCAGGAGAATGTGCAGCACGTCGCGCAAACGTTGCAGGTGGCAGAGCAGCAGCAACAGCACACGGGTCAGCTGAAAGAGGCGATTGCGGTATTCAGGTTTGATTAATTTTGCGGTTCGGAAGGAGCGTTGGTGGCCGGGGCCAGCGCGTCTTCGTCCAGCGCGACGCAGGTGACGTTCGACGTGCGGTAATTCCCGTCGGAGAGTTTGCGGGTCAGGCGCAGGGTGGCCGTTTCCCTTGCCAGCAGGTACTGGTAGTTGGCTTCGAGGCGGCCGAGGATTTTATCCTTCAGCTCAGGGCGTTGTTCAATAATCGCGTTAATCACCGCGCCGTAGATCTCCTCTTTTACCTGCAACGAATAAATCTCACGGCGGTTCTGCCATTTCAGGCGCACCAGCGTGGCGGGGATAGAAATCAGATCCTGGGTAATTCGCGTCATTTCCACATTCTTTGTGTTTTTCAACGCGTCGAGATTTTGCTTTAAGATAAACTCGTCACTTTTTTTGTTATCTAAAGTCAAATAAACGTTATTATTGTCAACTTCCTTCACGCTAATCGTCCCCCAGCTGATAAAAAATAGGGTTGTTTTTCTCACGCGTAATTAAATTAAGCCAAATTTCATTGCCCGCTTCGTTTATTTCTTTGGTTTTTTCGGTCATTATTTGGCTGAGTTTTTGAGCGTCTATTTCGCCTTCGGCCTGCAGGTCATTGAGAAGATGAACAAAGGCTTCAATTTTAACAGCGCGGAATAACCGGTCTTTTATATGACGGTCGTGCTCCTCCAGCACCATATTACGCGACTTCCCGGTTCGGGAAACACCAATTAATATGTCGGCTTCAAAATCGGAGAGTTTTCTTTTTCCCTGAGTGAAATTAGCCTCTTTTTCTGCTTCCGTCGAAGGCTGTTCCACAGGCGTAATGTGGTACTTTGCCGGGACAAGATTGTCAGGCAGCATTTTTTAATTTCCTTTAAATTCAACAGGGTGGGGTTATTAAAGGCGTGAGATTCGTTGACAATAACATGAGGCAATTTTAAAATCAAAAAAAATGGAGCCTACCCATGAACAGCATTTTCTTTACGGTCATTACATTACTATTACTGACCGCCGGCGTGCTTTTATTGATGCAAGAGTTCAATAAAACAAAACAGACAAAAGACGTCAGCGAATCGCCGCAGCCGGTACCCATGACAAAAGAGGAAGGGGAAGATCATTTTTCCGTTCTGATGAACTCCGTCACGCCGGTATGGTACTGGCGCGTTAACCATGAATATATCGACTTTCTTCACGCGACAATAAAACGAATGAAGATGTCGCAAATTAACGATACGCCCGGACTGTTTGAAGCGCAGCGTCGCTGCAGCGATCTCAATTCCGCGGTGTATAAATATTATGACAATATCAAGAAGCGCTGTCTGAACGGCGAGAAAGTGTCGTACTCCGATTTAGACGTGTTAAACCTGCGCCAGTGCTTTCGTGAATTCAGCCTGGAGGCGTACCCGGAGCTGGTAGTGCTGGTGTGGCCGGAATATGCTCGCCCGGAGGTAAATCCGGACGAAGTGTAAGTGTTCTGTTGTTTAGCTGTTGCAAACAGTCTGCGCCGTTGCGATATACTGCGCGCTGGTTTCGTTTGCAGACAGGACACTATGGAACGCTTCTTTGAAAACGCAATGTACGCCTCTCGCTGGATACTGGCGCCCGTCTATTTCGGTCTTTCCCTGGCCCTGGTCGCGCTGACCATTAAATTCTTCCAGGAAATCCTGCACGTTCTGCCCAACATCTTCTCCATTGCCGAAGCAGACCTGATTCTGGTGCTGCTCTCGCTGGTGGACATGACGCTGGTCGGCGGCCTGCTGGTGATGGTGATGTTCTCGGGCTACGAGAACTTTGTTTCGCAGCTTGATATCTCTGAACACAAAGAGAAGCTGAACTGGCTGGGCAAAATGGATGCCTCGTCCCTGAAGAACAAGGTGGCGGCCTCGATCGTGGCGATCTCGTCTATCCACCTGCTGCGGGTGTTTATGGACGCCAAGAACGTCCCGGATAATAAGCTGATGTGGTACGTGATTATCCACCTGACGTTTGTGCTGTCAGCGTTTGTGATGGGGTATCTGGATAAGATCAGTAAGAAATAAAACGTTGGCCTTCGCCCGCGATGCGGGCTGAGGGATCAATGTTCGCACACAGCAATCCCCTCGCCCCTTTGGGGAGAGGGTTAGGGTGAGGGGGACATGCGGCTTCAGAGGTTGTTCCGTTCACTTCACGTTCTCTGCTTCTCTGTGACCACAACACTTGTGAACGTGTCAGGGCGGCTCAGTCGCCGCCGCCCTGACCACCCGGGCTCCCGGCAAGAAAATCGCCGCTTCGCGGTGCCCTCAGCTTATTCCTTTCGGCTTTCGGGTCGGGCGCGATGCAGCGTCCCTGCAAGTCGCGCCCTCTCGGCGCATCCCTGCGCCTCGCCCCGGCCTACAGGAAACGCTTCGGCGATTTTCAGCCGGACCAGGGAGCCGCTGTAAGCCATTTATTTTAATGACGCCTTTAGTCGCTTCATAAGAATAAAACGCACTAAAGAATCCTCAGACCACTCTACTTATCCGACGACGCCTGCCACAAATTCAGCTCACCGTCCGCAACGTGCTGGTCAATTTGCTTCAGCTCGTCCTCCGTAAAGCGAAGGTTTTCCAGCGCCTGTACGTTCTCTTCCAGCTGCTCCGGACGGCTCGCGCCAATCAGCACCGAGGTCACGCGCTCATCCTTCAGCAGCCAGCTTAGCGCCATCTGCGCCATTGTCTGCCCGCGCGCGTGCGCCATTTTGTTCAGCAGGTTCAGGCTGTTCAGGTTGGCGTCGGTCAGCATTTTCTCCGTCAGCCCGCGCACCTTTTTGCCCTCGCGCTGCATGCGTGAACCCTCTGGAATGCCGTTCAGGTATTTTCCGGTCAGCAAACCCTGCGCCAGCGGGGTGAAGGCGATGCAGCCCGTGCCGTTAGCGGCTAGCGTGTCCAGCAGCCCGGTTTTATCGACCCAGCGGTTGAGCAGGTTGTAAGACGGCTGGTGGATAAGAAGCGGGATTTTCCACTCCCGCAGCAGCTCGGCCATTTTCTGCGTGCGCTCGGTGGAGTAGGACGAAATCCCGACGTACAGCGCTTTGCCGCTCTGGACGGCGTGGGCCAGGGCAGCGGCAGTCTCTTCCATCGGCGTGTTCTCGTCCACGCGGTGGGAGTAAAAAATATCCACGTAGTCCACGCCCATGCGCTTGAGGCTCTGGTCGAGGCTCGCGAGCAGGTATTTGCGCGAACCGCCCGAGCCGTAGGGGCCCGGCCACATGTCGTAGCCCGCTTTGGTGGAAATGATCAGCTCATCGCGATACGCGGCGAACTCTTCCCGCAGCAGGCGGCCAAAATTCTCCTCGGCGCTGCCCGGCGGCGGGCCGTAGTTGTTGGCGAGATCGAAATGGGTAATGCCTAAGTCGAAGGCTTTTCGCAGCAGCGCGCGCTGGGAATCGAGCGCCTGAACGTGACCAAAACTGTGCCACAGGCCCAGGGAGAGCGCGGGCAGGCGCAGGCCGCTTTTTCCGCAGTAGCGGTACTGCATGTTCTCGTAGCGGCCAGGGTAGGGTTGCCAGGACATGATGTCTCCTTTCTTGTCGATGAATTTTCGAAACAGCGTTTTCATTCTATGCTTATCAAATCACAATTCCTGGAGATATGCGATGACGCGCCTGACCGCCAAAGATTTCCCGCAAGAATTGCTCGATTATTACGACTACTACGCGCACGGCAAAATCAGCAAGCGCGAGTTCCTCAACCTGGCGGCGCGCTATGCCGTGGGCGGCGTGACGGCGCTGGCCCTGTTCAACATGCTCAAGCCCAACTACGCCCTGGCGGAGCAGGTGAAGTTCACCGATCCCGATATCCTGCCGGAATACATTCACTACCCGTCGCCGGAGGGTCACGGCGAGGTACGGGGCTATCTGGTGAAGCCGGCTAAGGCCAGCGGCAAGGTGCCCGCCGTGGTGGTGGTACACGAAAACCGCGGCCTGAATCCCTATATCGAAGACGTCGCGCGGCGCGTGGCCAAAGCCGGTTACATCGCGCTGGCGCCGGACGGGTTAAGCTCGGTGGGCGGCTATCCGGGCAACGACGAAGAGGGCAAGGTGCTCCAGCAGAAGGTCGATCCGACAAAGCTGATGAACGACTTCTTTGCCGCCGTGGAATTTATGAGAAAACATCCCGACGCCAGCGGAAAAGTGGGCATCACCGGGTTTTGCTACGGCGGAGGGGTATCCAACGCCGCGGCGGTGGCCTACCCGGAGCTGGATTGCGCCGTGCCGTTTTACGGCCGTCAGCCGCCGGCGGCAGATGTTCCGAAGATAAAAGCACCGCTTCTGCTGCATTATGCGGAACTCGATAAAAATATTAACGAGGGCTGGCCTACCTATGAAGCAGCGCTTAAATTGAATAATAAGGTCTACGAAGCTTATATCTATCCTGGCGTAAACCACGGATTTCACAACGATTCCACCCCCAGATACGATGAACCCGCCGCAGAGCTTGCCTGGAAGCGAACGTTAAGCTGGTTTGAAAAGTATCTGAAATGATTAGATTTCGTCAGTAAAAAACACTCATAAAAGGTTAGATTTTCCCCAGCCTCTGCCGATAACGAGGGTAAGGCTCGCCTCTGGGCGAATTCACCCTCACGGCAAGGAAAAACCTTATGCAGATGCTTCGTAATTTCACGATCCGCTTCGTCATGCTGACGATTCTGGGGATCTTTTGTTTGATGTGGGCTGGCGTTGGCTTATACAGCACCTGGTCACTTTCTAAAGTCACGGACGGTAACGAGGTCGACAGGCAGCTCGTGCAGCAGATGACGGTGCTGAGCCAGGGCAACGATCAGTATTTCCGTTTCGTCACCCGCCTGAGCCGCGCGATGGAGGTCAAAGCCGCAGGCGGTACGCCGGATCTGGCTCCTGCCCAGCAGGCGCTGGATAACATGAGCAAAAAGCTGGCGCAGATGAAAACCCTCTCTCCCGGCCCGATGGACGAGCAGGTTTCCGCCCAGGTGATAAGCACCTGGCAGGCGCTGCTCGACCAGGGCGTGACGCCGCAAATGCAGCAGGCTAAACAGGACTCCCTCGACGGCTACCGCCAGCAGGCGAATAACGTTACGCCACCCCTCAGCCGCGCGTTCGGCGCTGCCGCGGAAAGCTTCAACAACGCCGCCGCGAAATCCCTCGACAGCACCCGCGTGGTGGTCGACGGCCTGACCAGCACCACCCGCACGGTGATTATTACCGCCACCCTCATTGGCCTGCTGATCCTGCTCTTTACCGACCGCTACCTGGTGGCGATGCTGGTCAAACCGCTGGAGAGGATCCGCCATCAGTTCCGTCAGATTGCGCAGGGCGACCTCAGCCAGCCGATTGCGCCGTTTGGCCGCAACTGCGTCGGGCAGCTGGTTCCACTGCTGAGCGCGATGCAGGACAGCCTGCGGGAAGCGGTAAGCACCATTCGTTCCGGCAGTGAAAACATCTGGCGCGGCGCCACCGAGATTTCCAGCGGCAACAACGATCTCTCTTCGCGAACCGAAGAGCAGGCGGCGGCGCTGGAAGAGACTGCCGCCAGCATGGAGCAGCTCACCGCCACGGTGAAACTGAACGCGGAAAGCGCGCGTCAGGCAAGCCAGCTGGCAGACGTCGCCTCCACCACCGCCAGCCGCGGCGGCTCGCTGGTGGACGACGTGGTGACCACCATGAGCGGGATTTCCGACAGCTCGAAGAAAATCGCGGAGATCACCACCGTGATCAACAGCATTGCCTTCCAGACCAACATTCTGGCGCTGAACGCGGCGGTGGAAGCGGCGCGCGCGGGCGAGCAGGGGCGCGGTTTCGCCGTGGTCGCGGGGGAAGTGCGTAACCTCGCAAGCCGCAGCGCGAATGCCGCAAAAGAGATCGAAGGGCTGATCGCCGATTCCGTATCCCGCGTGGAGCAGGGGGCGCAGCTGGTGAACGAAACGGGCACCACGATGGAGGCCATCCTGCGCGCCGTCACCGAAGTGACCACCATCATGAAGCAGATTGCGGCCGCCTCGGAAGAGCAGAGCAAAGGCATTTCCCAGGTGGGCGTGGCGATTGGCCAGATGGACGGCGTAACCCAGCAGAACGCCTCGCTGGTGGAGCAGGTCTCTGCCGCCGCTTCGGCGCTGGAGCGTCAGACTGAAGAGCTGCAGCGTTCGGTGCAGAAATTCCGCCTGTCGGCGCAGGAGCCGCAAAGCCCGGTTGCCGCCGCGCCGCTTAAAACCCCGGTACGGGCGAAACCTGCGGGTACGTCGGACGACTGGGTTTCCTTCTGAGTTCTTCCTCTGTCAAGGCCGCTCCGCGCGGCCTTTGCTGTCGCTCTGAATAACGTGCGTCACCTGAGAAAGCAGGCCAATCTTCACCTCGCTGGAGCGCTGGAATTTGCTTTTGTCGATCAGCAGCAGCGACTGGTCCGCCCGGCCCAGCAGCTGCGCTTTGTAGGCAGCGTTATGGGCCACCGGATCCCACATCACCCCCCGTTCGTCCACGCCCTCGCAGGAAAAGATAAACAGATCGATCTCCAGCCCTTTGAGCTGCGTGACCAGCGCCGGGTTGACGTAGCAGCGGTATTTGCGCGCAAGCGTGCCGCCGGAGCAGATCAGCGTGATGTTCTCGCGCTTCGACATCTCGTGGCAAATCGGCAGGCTGTTGGTGAACACGGTAAGCGGCAGGTCGGGCAGCTGGCGGGCGAGGTGAAAGCAGGTTGAGCTGGCATCGAGCGCGAGCGTCATCCCTTCGCTGATGTACGCCAGCGCGTGGCGGGCGATATCGACTTTATCCGCGTAGTGGCTTTTCAGGCGCGACCCGAACGGCTCGCCGCTGTCGCGACTGTCCGGGTGGATCAGCCGCGCCCGTCCGTGCTGGCGCAAAATTTTTCCCTGCTGCTGGAGGTCGCTCAGATCCCGGCGGATGGTCTCTTTGCTCACGCCGAGCTGCCCGGCCAGCGCGTCGGTGGTCAGCCAGTCGCTGTCGCTAAGCAGCGTTACGATGTTCTGCTGTCGGCGGCTTTTCATGCGTCCGTTCCGGTGCGGGTGATTGAGATAAGCGTCGAGCCAATCGCCACGCCGTTTTTCCCGGTGTGCTTAATCTGGTACATCGACTGGTCCGCGCGGCGCAGGGCATTCACAAAATCATCCGGGGGCTGTGCTTCGTCGATACCGATCGAGGCGCCCACCCGCGCCTCGCCGTTGTCCAGCTCGAAGGGCGTCAGCGCCGCCCGCAGGCAGGCGTGCGCCGCGCTGTTCACCAGCAGGCTGGAGAGCGGGAAGGGCAGCAGGAGCACAAACTCATCGCCGCCCAGCCGCCCCACGACGGTGCCCTGGGGGCAGCTGTCGCGCAGGCGTCGGCTCAGCTGGATCAGCAGCTCGTCGCCGCTGCGATGGCCGAAGGTATCGTTAACCGTTTTAAAATCGTCGAGATCGATAAACGCCACGCACAGCGGGCCGCGCGCGTTTAGTTCGCTAAAGTGCTTGATAAGCGCATGGCGGTTGGCAAGGCCGGTGAGCGGATCGTGGTTTGCCAGCAGCGCGAGCTGTTCCTCATACTGCTTCTCTTTGGTCATATCAATATGCGTGCCGGTGACCTTGAGCGGGTTACCCTGCGCGTCCCGCTCGCTGACCCGCCCCCTGTCCAGCACCCAGGTGATGGTGCCGTTTTTATGCTGCATCCGGTGCAGCGCTTCATAGAAGGGGGTTTTGCCGTGCAGATGGTCGTAAAAGGCGTCCAGCACCTGCTGCCTGTCATCCGGATGGAGATGCTCGCGCCAGACCTCGAACTGCGCGTTCAGCTCCTTCGGCTGATAGCCCAGCATCGATCCCCAGCGGCGGTTATAGATGATCAGCTTTCCCGTCGGCACGTCGAGCTGCCACAGGCACAGGCCCGTGCCGTCGAGGGCGGCGCTGAGCTTGCTGCGGGCGTCACGCGCCAGCCTGGCAAGCCGGGCGTTATGCTTTTTCAGATTCTGGATCTGCTGTTTCAGCGCCTGTTCTGACATGCGACGATTCTTAAGGAAATAAGAATGATTCTTGCCAGTTTATCTGAGCTTGTAAATATGCTGTTGAAAAAAGAGGGAGATTTGCGTTAGGGCGTAAAATGCCCCTGACTTTTGTGTCCAATAAAGGATGTCGTTTGCGTTGAATAAAACCCCGCGATAATTATCCTGTCATGACATTAACAATAAAGGATTTATCGCAATGGATGGCAAAGCTACCTTGCCGCGAGTCATACTTTTTGAGATGCGCGCGCTCATTCGGGGCGGTATTTGCGCGTCGTTGAAGGACCGCAATTTTAACGTTGTGCAGTGCTATTCTCTGGAACATTTAACGGAAGAGCTTTGCGTTCAGTCGGGCGAGGAGAACGTGCTGCTGATTGGCGCGGGTGGGCTGGGAAGCCTGGTGTCCAGCGTGCTGCGCACCCTGCGATTCACCCAAACGATGCCGCTGACGTCGATCGTCTATTTCCCCTGTCAGGACGAGCTGCTGGCAAAGCTGTTTATCGCGGCGGGCGCCCATCACGCCTTAACGGAGGATGCGCTGGAAGACGCGCTTGAGGCACTGATTTGCGCCCCCGCTCTCCCCAGGAAAGAGCGAGTGAAACTCTCCCCGGCAGAACTGAACGTGCTGCTTGATTATGCTTCTGGAATGGATACCCGCGAGGTCGCCAGCCGCCGAAACTGTAATTACAAGACGGTGTTTACGTTTAAGCGTAACGCCTGCGTTCGCCTGGATATTGAAACGAAGTCGGGATGGACGACATTAATGTCGAGCCTCGGTCAGCTCACATCAATCTATGATTAGGGAATGTCATGTATATTTGCCAAATTCGCTATGTCTCGCAGTGCAATATTATTATTTCCGGGATTCGACAGAGTCTCGAAAGCCTGGTGAGCAATAATCCTGACTGGCAGTTTACGCTTTCCCCGCTCTCTGCGTCTGAATATGAGCCTTATCAACTGCTGATTATTGACGGTACGAAGTACCTATCGGAAACAGATTTCCCTGCTCACGCCTTACGGCGTAAAAATACGCTGATAATGCTTAAGATAACGCAGCGAGCGCTAATGGAGAGGCTGGTAACATCCCACCGGTGCTCTATTTTGTGCGTGGATGAATTCACTTTTCGCATGCGCGATATTCTGGATGAGGTGTTGCGTAAAAAGCGTTATCTGAGCCCGCTTGCCGCGCGGTTTCTGGATATTCCGCGCGCCTGCGAGGAGATCGTTCTGACGCCGGCCGAGCATAATATTGTGAAGTATCTGCGCCAGGGCTACTGCGGCGTGGAAATATCAAAGCTGCTGTTTCGTAGCGAAAAAACGGTCAGCACGCATAAGCGAAAAATTATGGGCAAGCTGGGGGTTAAAAACGATGTCGAACTCACCCGAAGGATAAGCCAGCTATTACCCGAGCAGTTGTCATCTTAAAATGTGTAACGATAAATTTGGCATTTTCTGCACATTCAAAACGGCGGAAATTAATCTGGCCTTAAGATTTCTTTGTCATGCTAATACCTCTTCTCTGTACTGGAATTAGCATTTATATGAAAAAAAGTCTTCTTTCTTTGGCCGCTCTGATTGGGCTGGCGATGGCGAACGTTGCCCTGGCGCAAAGCGTCACCGTTGACGTACCAAGCGGTTATAAAGTGGTGATCGTGCCGTCATCTACCACCGTGCCGGAGGCGATAAGCGTAGCGCCCGCGCCCGCGCAAACGACCTACGTCGCGCCAGCGCCTGCGCCGGTTTATCATCAGCGCGCGCGCCATGTGGCAAGCGTGGCTGAAGGGATGGTGATTGAGCATCAGTATGACGATCATCATTGATCCTGCCGGAAGGGAATGACCATCAGGCCTGGCAACGCCCTGTTGCCCGGCAGCGCGCTTAGTGCGTAGCTTCACCAATCAGCGCGCCGGAACCGGCGCCGACGGCTGCCCCTTTCAGCACGCTTTTGCCGGGCAACGCCACGGCGCCCGCGATCCTGCCAGCTTTATTGACCCATCCATTAGGCTAATGATGCCGCTACCCCCAAAGCACACCACGACTCGCTTGGCAGATCGCTGTATAATTCATTGCATAACGAAATGTGAGGAACTTATGAAACAGCGCTTTTGGCAGGCAGTCGCGTTTAGCGTACTGATTTTACTCCCGTTATCTTCTCAGGCATCCCGCCAGATAACCGATCAGATTGGCCGTATCGTTACCATTCCGGATAACGTCGACCGCATCGTCGTGCTCCAGCACCAGACCCTGAACCTGCTGGTGCAGATGAATGCCACCGATAAAATCGTGGGGGTGATGGCGAACTGGAAGCAGCAGTTGGGCGACGGCTACGCGCGTCTGGCGCCAGAGCTGAACCAGAAGGCGACGCTTGGCGATCTCACCCACGTCGACCCGGAAAAGCTGGTGGCGCTGAAGCCGCAGGTGGTGTTCGTCACCAACTACGCGCCGCAGGAGATGATCGACACGATAAGCAGCCTCGGCATTCCCGTTGTGGCGATTTCTCTGCGCCACGATGCCGCAGGTGAAAAAGCCAAATTGAACCCGACGATGGCGGACGAGGAGCAGGCCTACGATCGCGGGCTGCGCGAGGGGATCGCGCTGATTGGCGAGATCGTCAATAAACAGCCCGAGGCAAAGGCGCTGATCGAGGCAACCGACCGGGGGCGCAGGATGGTCAGCGATCGCCTGAAAGATGTCCCGGCGGAAAAACGCGTTCGCGCCTATATGGCTAACCCGGAACTCACCACCTACGGTTCCGGAAAATACACCGGCCTGATGATGGCGCACGCGGGGGCGGTTAACGTGGCGGCGGCGACCATACAGGGGTTCAAAACCGTGGCGATGGAGCAGGTGATCGCCTGGAACCCGCAGGTGATCTTCGTTCAGGACAGGTATCCGTCCGTGGTGAAAGAGATCGAAACCGGGCGGCAGTGGCAGACTATCGATGCGGTGAAACATCATCGCGTTTACCTGATGCCTGACTACGCCAAGGCCTGGGGCTATCCGATGCCCGAGGCGATGGGTATCGGCGAGCTGTGGATGGCGAAAAAGCTCTACCCGGAGAAGTTTAAAGACGTGGATATGCGCAAGGTGGCGAACGACTGGTATCAGCGTTTCTATCGCACCACGTATCAGGGGATCGACTGATGCGCGCGCTGGCGGCGGGCAGCCTGCGGGTGGTGTGGCAGGAGCTTATGGCGCACTTTCCGGAACCTGTTGAAACGCAGTTCGGGCCCGCCGGGCTGCTGCGCGAGCGTATTGAAGCCGGCGAGGCGTGCGACCTGTTTGCCTCGGCCAACCTTGCCCATCCGCAGGCGCTGCTGGCATCCGGGCGGGCGCTGGCAGTGGTGCCGTTTGCCAGCAATCGCCTGTGCCTGACGGTGCGCAGCGACCTGCTCCAGAGCGGGGACGACTGGCACTCCGCGCTGACGCGCGAGGGTTTACGCGTGGCGACCTCTACGGCGGGGGCCGATCCCTCCGGGGATTACACCCAGGCGCTGTTTACCCGCATGGGGACTGCGGGCGAGGCGGTGCGCGAGCGCGCAAAAGCGCTGGTGGGCGGCCGCGATTCCGCGCCTGTACCGACGGGCAGGCTGGCGGCCGAGTGGATTATCCACGGCGGACAGGCGGACGCGTTTATTGGCTACGCCAGCTATGCGGCAAGGCTGCGGGAGATTCCCGGACTGACGGTGATGGAGATTCCCGCGCCGTTTAACCCGCGTGCGGAATATGCTTGTGGGGTGATGAGTGGGGAGGGGCAGCGGTTAGCCGTTTATTTACGGTCGGTTAAGGCGCAGGAAATACTACAGCGGGCAGGATTTTCACCTTCTTCCGAGTGCTGAGGAATTCTCAGTCATGTTTATCTTCGAAGCGATGAGAATGCGTCAGAAAACTAAGCAGGTTACAGCCACACCCTGTTCCGGCTGAAAATCGCCGAAGCGTTTACGGAAGGCCGGGGCGACGCGCATGGATGCGCGTCGAGGGCGGCTTTACAGGGACGTTTCATCCGCCCGTCCCCGATTAGCCTGGAGCAAACGCTGAGGGCATCGCGAAGCGACGATTTTCTTGCCGGGAGCCCGGGTTGTCAGGGAGGCGGCGGTGAGCCTCCCTGACACGTTCACAAGCGTTGTGATAACAGAGAAGCAGAGAACGTAAGGTGAACGGAACAACCACCAGAGCCGTATATTCCCCTCACCCTAACCCTCTCCCCAAAGGGGCGAGGGAATTCCCGCTGCCACTACCCTTGACGCTTATCTTCCGTATTCGTATCAAAATCGCTCGCGGCGTGACGCTCGTGCAGCTGCTCGTTCAGCTCACCGTTGGTACGGTTCACGATACGTCCGCGCTTCACCGCCGGGCGGTTCGCCACGTCTTTCGCCCAGCGCTGTACGTTGGTGTACTTCTCCGCATCCAGGAACTCAGCGGCGTTATACACGTTGCCGAGCGCCACGCTGCCAAACCACGGCCAGATGGCGATGTCGGCGATGGTGTACTCTTCACCCGCCACGTAACGTCCGCGGGCCAGCTGCTTGTCCAGCACGTCGAACAGGCGCTTGGCTTCCATCGTGAAGCGGTCAATCGCGTACTCAATCTTCACCGGCGCGTAGTTATAGAAGTGCCCAAAGCCGCCGCCGAGGAACGGGGCGGAGCCCTGCAGCCAGAACAGCCAGTTCAGGGTTTCCGTGCGTCCGGCCGGATCTTTTGGCAGGAAATGGCCAAACTTCTCTGCGAGGTACAGCAGGATGTTGCCGGATTCAAATACGCGCGTCGGCGGGTTCGTGGAGTGGTCGCGAAGCGCCGGTATTTTCGAGTTCGGGTTCACGTCAACAAAACCGCTGGAGAACTGATCGCCCTCGCCGATGCGAATCAGCCACGCGTCGTACTCCGCGCCCGTCACGCCCAGCGCCAGCAGCTCTTCGAGCATGATGGTCACCTTCTGGCCGTTTGGCGTACCCAGGGAGTAGAGCTGCAGCGGATGGGAACCCACGGGCAGAGTTTTCTCGTGGGTTGCGCCCGATACCGGACGGTTGATATTGGCGAACGCGCCGCCGTTGTTCTGTTTCCATTCCCACACTTTCGGTGGCTGATAATTATTGTCTGACATGTTGGTCTGCCTTTTTAGTGATGTGTTGAGGCAGTGTAGCAGGAGATTTGTGAACCGTTTAACGTTGCGAGCGCAACGAATTCGTCGCTATTCCTTCTGGCGCTTATATATATCAATTTCGGCATAAGCTTAATCGAAAATCGCATTTTCATTGTTAATGCGTAAATAGAGAAAGCTGAATATGATGCTTCAACATAAATAAAAGACGCAGTAGTAAATACTTTATCAGGCAAGGAGTTAGTGAGATGCGTAAGCTTCTGTTATCCGCAGTTGTAATATCGCTCGCGTTAGGTCTGGCAGGCTGTGACGATGCGAAAAATAAAGAGACAGCAAACACGCCAGCGGCAAAAAGTGATACCCCGAAAGAGGGCGGCTCACTGATTATTGGCATCACCTCCGGCGACCCGCTCGCCGTGAATCCACTCTACGCCAGCGACCGTACCACGTTAACCATTATGCAGGCGCTTTATGCGCCGCTTTACAGCTTCAATAACGGCAAAATTGAATGGGGCCTGGCGGAAAGCCTGACGCCTTCCGCCGATAACCTCAGCTATACCATGACCTTAAAACCGAACCTGAAATGGCAGGACGGCCAGCCGCTGACCGCGGACGACGTGGTCTTCACCTTCAATAAATTGCTGGATGCCAAACAGCACAGCTTCTTCCGCAGCATGTTCACCTACGGCGATAAGCCAGTACAGGTGAGTAAAGTGGATGAACGCACCGTGAAGTTCACCTTACCGCAGGTCAGCGCCGCCTTTACCGGCACCCTGGTGCAGATCTACCCGATCCCGCAGCACGTTTTTGCTAACGAGGGCGATCTGGAAAAGAGCACTAAAAACGATGCGCCGGTTGGCTCCGGGCCGTTCAAGTTCAAAGAGTACCGCGCCGGGCAGTATTACGCCCTGACCCGGTTCGACGATTACTGGAACGGCAAAGCGAAGCTGGATTCCGTGACGTACCGTTTTGCCAAGGACAGCAACTCCGCGAACCTGGCGCTGCAAAACGGCGAGATTAACCTCAAAATGGTTGACCCGCAGGACGTCTCGCGCCTGAAAAATACCGGTAAATTCGATTTCGTGGTTTACCCGGAAGGGCGTCTGGCCTACATGACCTTCAACCAGAACGTGCCGGTCATGAAAAGCAAGGAACTGCGTCAGGCCATCGCCTACGCCATCAACAAAGACGAGCTGACCCAGACCGCCTTTACCTCGCTGGATTACGCGAAGCCGGCCACCTCCTTCCTGACGCCGGATACTCTGTATAAAACCGACGACGTCGAGCAGTACAAATTCGACCAGCAGAAAGCCAAAGCGCTGCTGAAGGAATCCGGCGCGCCGGACAACCTGAAGCTGCGTCTGGCCTACGTGAACACCAACAAAACCCAGGAGAGCATGGCGCTGTACATTCAGCAGGCGCTGAAGGGGATTGGGGTGAACGTTGAGCTGATGCCGCTGGACACCAACGCCATGTCTCAGCGCAGCCTGGACATGAACAACACCGCGTGGGAGCTGAACCTGGGCGGCTACATCATGGGTTCAGAGCCGGACGGCTATAAGTCGCTGTTTATGAGCAACGAAGCTTACAACTACGCCCACTACAAAAATCCGCAGTTCGACGCCCTGTGGGATAAAGGCGCGGTGGAAACCGATGCCGCGAAGCGCGCTGATATCTACAAGCAAATTCAGCAGACCGTGGCAAACGACATGACCTACTACCCTATCGCCTACACCAATGCGACCGTCGCCGTGGATAAACGCTTCGGCGGCACTCAGGAAGCCGAGCCGAAACCGGTCTATCTGTTCCAGGATCTGTCAAAAATCTACCAAAAATAAGCTGTCGCCCCGGTCGTCTGGCCGGGGCTTTTTTTGGCGCGTAAGCGTGTAAGGGCATGTCGTGAACACACTTCTGACGCGTCGGCTGCTGCAACTGCTGCCGATGCTTTTCTTTATTTCACTGGTGGCGTTTTTGCTGGTGAAGCTCGCCCCCGGCGATCCGGTTGCCGCGTACATTACGCCGCGCATGGCGCCGGAAGATATCGCGCGTATCCGCGAGAGTCTGGGGCTGGATAAGCCGCTGGTGACCCAGTACGTGATGTGGCTGAAAAACGTCCTGCAGGGCGATCTCGGCTATTCGCTGATCTACCACCGTCCGGTGCTGGAGATGATTGCCGAACGCATTCCGGCGACCCTCGGGCTGATGGGCGCATCGCTGCTGCTGGCCATCGTGCTGGCGATCCCGCTCGGCCTGCTGGCGGGAGCGTTTAAGCACCGCTGGCTGGATCATGTGCTGAATGTATTCGCCTATATCGGCATCTCGGTGCCGATTTTCTGGTTCGGCATTCTGCTCATCACCGTCTTTGCCGTGCAGCTCAACTGGTTCCCCAGCATGGGGATGCGCACGATCGGTATGGAGGACAACGGGCTGGACGTGCTACGCCACGGCGTGCTGCCGTGCATCGCTCTGACGTTTTACAACCTCTCCAGCTACGTGCGCTATATCCGCTCCAATACCATCTCGCAGCTCTCGGCTGACTATGTTCAGACCCAGCTCGCCTACGGTGCAACGCGTTCCGGCATTCTGTTCCGCCATGTGCTGAAAAACGTGCTGCTGCCGGTGATCACCCTGTTCGGCCTGTCGTTTGGCGAGCTGGTGGTGGGCGCGTACGTAACGGAAAGCGTCTTCTCCTGGCCGGGAATGGGGCTGCTGGGGATCCAGTCGATCGCCTCGCTGGACTACCCGCTGATCATGGCGATCGTCATGCTGTCGTCGATGATGCTGATCGTCGGCAACCTGATCGCCGATCTGCTCTATCGCTTCGCCGATCCCCGCATTCGCACGTTGAGGTAACCCGGATGAGCAGACGCTGGCAACAGGTTCGTCACCAGCTGCGCCGCAACCGTCCGGCGCAGTTCTCTCTTTTTGTTCTCTTTGTTTTCGTCGTCGCCGCGCTGTGCGCCGGGTTAAGCCCTTACGATCCGGATCGCATGGCGCTTGGCGCCCGCACCCTGCCGCCGGACGCCGCGCACTGGTTCGGCACCGACGAGTACGGGCGGGATTACTTCACCCGCGCGCTGTACGGCGGGCAGATCTCGCTGATGGTCGGGTTTCTGGCGATGATCTTCTCGACGCTGATTGGCACGGTTGTCGGCACGGTGAGCGGCTATTTTGGCGGCTGGCTGGATAACCTGATGATGCGCGCCGTCGATATTCTGATGGCGATCCCGGCCTTCTTCCTGCTGCTGGTGGTCAACGCCTACCTCAAGCCCGGCGTGGACAACATCATCCTGATCATCAGCCTGCTGACGTGGATGAACATGTCGCGGCTGGTGCGTGCCGAAACGCTATCGGTAAAAGAGCGCGAGTATGTTCTCTATGCCCGCGCCTCCGGGGAACATCCGCTGCGCATTATCGTGCGCCACATTATTCCCGGCGTGCTGCCGACCATTATCGTTGCCGCCACCCTCAATATCGCTTCGGCGATTTTGATGGAATCCACCCTGAGCTTTTTGGGATTAGGCGTTCAGGCTCCGGCTGCCTCCTGGGGCAGTATGCTCAACAACGCGCAGTCGTACATTGGCGAAGCCTCCTGGCTGGCGATGTTCCCGGGCATCCTGATCCTGCTGACGGTGTTCAGTTTTAACGTGTTAGGCGACGTGTTCCGCACCGCCTTTGAGCCGGGAGCGAACCGCGATGCGTAACTTATTAGAACTCGATAACCTGCAAACCACCTTCCGCACTCGCGACGGCGACGTCCACGCGGTGCGCGGCGTGAGCTTTCAGGTGCAGGCGGGGGAACTTGTCGGCATTGTCGGGGAATCCGGCTGCGGAAAAAGCGTCACCTGCAAGTCAATTATTCAGCTTCTGGGGAACAACGGGCGGATCGCCGGCGGGAGCATTCGCTTTCAGAACGACGATCTGGCGCAGAAAACCCCCGAGCAGATGCGCGCGATACGCGGCAACGACATCGCGATGATTTTTCAGGATCCAATGACCGCCCTGAACCCGGTGCTGACCATCGGCAGGCAGATGTCGGAGATCCTGATACGCAATAAAAAGCTCTCGAAAAAAGCGGCAAAAGCGGCGGCGATTGCGATGCTGGAGCAGGTGGGGATTGCCGAAGCGGAGCGGCGCTACAGCCAGTATCCGCACGAGTTCAGCGGCGGGATGCGCCAGCGCGTGATGATAGCCATTGCACTCTCCTGCAACCCGAAGCTGCTCATCGCCGACGAGCCGACCACGGCGCTGGACGTGACCATTCAGGCGCAGATCCTGCGGCTGCTGAAAAGCCTGCAGCAGCAAACCCAGACCGCGATTTTACTCATCACCCACGATCTCGGCGTGGTGGCGCAGGTGTGCAGCCGCGTGGTGGTGATGTACGGCGGGCTGGTGATGGAGGAGGGGAGCGTGGAGGACATTTTCTACCGCCCGGCGCACCCCTACACCCAGGGGCTGCTGGCCTCGCTGCCGCGTCCGGACGACGTTAACCATCGGCTGTCGCCTATCGAAGGCACGCCGCCGGGCCTGCTGAATCCGCCGCCCGGCTGCCCGTTTGCCGAGCGTTGTCCGAAACGGATGCCGCAGTGCGACCGCCAGCCTGCGTTTTATACCCCCGGAGAAGGCCATCGCGCCGCGTGCTGGCTCTGGGCCGATAAGGAGGTTCAGGCATGAGCGAACAAAACAGCCCTTTAGTGAGCGTGCGCGAACTGCGCAAACACTATCAAATCAACGGCGGCCTGCTGCGCAAAGGCGTGGCGGTGAAGGCCGTTGACGGCGTGAGCTTTGACATTCAGCGCGGGGAAACTTTCGGCCTGGTGGGCGAGTCCGGCTGCGGGAAATCCACCCTCGGGCGCGCCATCCTGCGCCTGTTCGATATCACCTCTGGCGAAATACACTTCGCCGGGCAGGAGATCGCCCGCGCGGGTGAAAAAGAGCTCAAGCCGCTGCGCAAACGGATGCAGGCGATTTTTCAGGATCCCTATTCGTCGCTTAACCCCGGTATGACCGTGCAGCAGCTGGTGGCCGAGCCGATGCAAATTCACGGCTACAGCCGCGAGGCGCAGCGGGAGCGGACGGAAGAACTGCTCTACAAGGTGGGGCTGAAGCAGGAGCATTTGCAGCGCTATCCGCACGAGTTCAGCGGCGGGCAGCGTCAGCGCATCAGCATTGCGCGGGCGCTCTCGGTGCGTCCGGAATTTGTGCTGTGCGATGAACCGCTCTCGGCGCTGGACGTGTCGGTGCAGGCGCAGGTGGTGAATATTTTGCAGGATCTCCAGCAGGAGCTGGCGCTCACCTATCTGTTCATCGCGCACGATCTGTCGATGGTGCGCCACATATCCAGCCGCATCGGGGTGATGTATCTCGGCAAGCTGGTGGAGGTTGCGCCCGCGAACGAACTTTATCAGCGTCCGGCGCATCCCTACACCCGCGCGCTGCTGGCGTCGGTGCCGCAGCCCGATCCGCGCATTCGTAACCTGGAGGAGGCGACCCTGCGCGGCGAAATTCCCGGGCCAACCTCGGCGCTGCCGGGCTGTAAGTTCTGCAGCCGCTGCCCGCACGCCATGCCGGTGTGTCAGTCCCGGGAGCCCGCCATGCAGGAGATTGCGTCGGGGCATTTTGCGGCGTGCTGGCTGTTTACCATGTAACTTAAGCGTCGCGCGGGTGTATGATAATTCCCCCTCTGTCAGGTTAATTACAACGTGCAGACGACGACAACCTTACTAAAAATTGCCGCCTGCCTGTTTTAGGTTGGAAACATGCGTAAAGGAAAGTTAAACAGTGACGCTCCGTTCGGGACGTTGTTAGGCTATGCGCCGGGTGGCGTGGCGATTTACTCTTCAAACTATGGCAGCCTGGATCCACGTCGCTACCCGGAAGACGCGGACTTCAGAAGCTATATCAGCAACGAATACATGGGACACAAATGGCAGTGCGTGGAGTTTGCCCGCCGCTTCCTGTTCCTCAACTACGGTATGGTGTTCACCGACGTCGGCATGGCGTGGGAGATCTTCTCCCTGCGCTTTTTGCGCGAAGTGGTGAACGACAACATCCTGCCGCTGCAGGCCTTCGCCAACGGCTCGAAGCGCGCGCCGAAAGCCGGGGCGCTGCTCATCTGGCAAAAGGGCGGCGAGTTCCACGAAACCGGCCACGTGGCGGTCATCACCCAGCTTCTGGACGACAAGGTGCGCATCGCGGAGCAGAACGTTATCCATTCCCCGCTGCCGCTCGGGCAGCAGTGGACGCGCGAGCTGAGCATGACCGTTGAGAACGGCTGCTATACGCTGCACGACACCTTCAGCGATACCGAAATCCTGGGCTGGATGATCCAGACCGACGACACCGAACACAGCATTCCGCAGCCGGAAGTCGACGGCGAGCTGCTGAAAATCCGCGGGGCGCGGCTGAAAAACAAGCGTCAGTTCGACGGCAAATGGCTTAACGAGAGCGATGCGCTGCAGCAGGCCTACGTGCGCGCCAACGGTCACTTTATCAATAAAGATCCCTGCCAGTATTTCACCATCACCGAAAGCGCCGAGCAGGAGCTGATCAAGGCGACCAACGAGCTGCACCTGATGTACCTGCACGCCACCGACAAGGTGCTGAAAGACGACAGCCTGCTGGCGCTTTTCGACATCCCGAAAATTCTCTGGCCGCGCCTGCGCCTTTCCTGGCAGTGGCGGCGTCACCACATGATCACCGGCCGTATGGATTTTTGCATGGACGAGCGCGGCATCAAGGTGTACGAGTACAACGCCGATTCCGCATCCTGCCATACCGAAGGCGGCCTGATCCTCGAAGAGTGGGTGAAGAACGGCTATCGCGGGAACGGTCACAACCCGGCGGAAGGCCTGCTGGAGGAACTGACCGGCGCGTGGAAGCACAGCCACGCGCGACCGTTTGTTCACATCATGCAGGACAACGATATCGAAGAGGATTACCACGCCCTGTTTATCCAGCGCTCGCTGATGCAGGCCGGGTTTGAAACCAAAATCCTGCACGGGCTAGGCGCGCTGAGCTGGGACGCCGCCGGGCAGCTGATTGACGACGAGGGCCGCCACGTCAACTGCGTGTGGAAAACCTGGGCCTGGGAAACCGCGATTGAGCAAATCCGCGAGGTGAGCGAAACCGAATACGCCGCCGTGCCGATCCGCACCGGGCACCCGGCGGGCGAAGTGCGCCTGATCGACGTGCTGCTGCGCCCGGAAGTGCTGGTGTTCGAACCCCTGTGGACGGTGATCCCCGGCAATAAGGCGATCCTCCCGGTGCTGTGGCAGCTGTTCCCGAATCACCGCTATCTGCTGGATACCGATTTTGAGGTTAACGAACTGCTGAACCAGACCGGCTATGCGGTGAAACCTATCGCCGGACGCTGCGGGAGCAACATCGATCTCATCAGCCCGACCGATGAGCTGCTGGATAAATCCAGCGGCAAGTTTGTCGACCGGAAAAACATCTACCAGCAGCTGTGGTGCCTGCCGAACATCGACGGCAAGTATATTCAGGTGTGCACCTTTACCGTCGGCGGGAACTATGGCGGCACCTGCCTGCGCGGGGATGATTCGCTGGTGATTAAAAAAGAGAGCGATATCGAACCGCTGATCGTCGAGAAGCATAAGTAACCCCGTCCCCCCGCGTGCGGGGGGATTTATTTTCTTAGCCTGCGAAACTTTTCCGACGTTCTCAGCGAACTACTCTTCAGGTAACCCTTTTTTTCCTGATGGAGCTGACCATGAAACGTTTGAAAACCCTCTCTGCCGCTGCCGTTCTGAGCTTTTCCCTTTTCGCCGTTAACGCCAGCGCCGCCCTGGACTTGGGCGACAAGGCCCCGGACTTTAACCTGCAGGGCGCGCTCGGCGGCAAACCGCTGACCTTCTCGCTGCAGCAGGCGCTGCAAAAAGGCCCGGTGGTGCTCTACTTCTTCCCGGCGGCGTTCACCAAAGGCTGCACCCTGGAAGCTCACGCCTTCGCTGAAGCCACCGACGACTTTAAAAAACTCGGCGCCACCGTGGTAGGCGTGACCGCCGGGAACGTGGATCAGGTGGATGAGTTCTCGAAGCTCGAGTGCCGGGACAAGTTCGCGGTCGCCGCTGACCCGGGCGCGAAAGTGGCCTCAGAGTACAAAACCCTGATGCAGATGAACGGCAAAACCGTGTCCGATCGCACCTCTTACGTGATCGCGCCGGACGGCAAAATCCTGCTCAGCTACACCGACCGCAACCCGGACGACCATATCCAGAAAGCAATGGATGCGGTGAAAAAATACGCGCAGTCGCACTCGTAATCTGGCCTTCGGGGTGATCCATGCTTACCGCCATTCTGGCCGCCTTTGCGGGCGGCATTATTCTTAACTTTATGCCGTGCGTTTTTCCGGTGATCTCCCTTAAAGCGCTCGGGCTGTTGCGTCATCAGGGCGACAGCGGGAGCGCCCGAACGGAAGGGCTGGGCTTTTTGCTTGGCGTGATTTTCACCATGATGGCGCTGGCGGCGGTGCTGCTGGCGCTGCGCGCCGGGGGAACCGCCGTCGGCTGGGGGTTCCAGCTTCAGTCGCCGCTGGTGATTGCCGCTCTGGCGCTGATTATTCTGGGGGCGGCCCTCAACCTGCTCGGCGTGTTTGAAGTCGGGCTGTCGCTCCAGCGGGCGGGGGAAATCAGCGTCGAAGGGCGCGGGGCGTTTGTGCGCTCGGCCTTAACGGGCGCGCTGGCGATTGTGGTGGCAACGCCCTGCTCGGCGCCGTTTATGGCGGGGGCCGTGGGCTACGCGCTGGTGCAGCCGCCGGCCGTGTCGCTGGCTATCTTCCTCGCGCTGGCGCTGGGCTTTGCCGCGCCCTTTACGCTGATCTCGCTCTTTCCGGCAATCGCCCAGCGCCTGCCGCGCCCCGGCGCGTGGATGGACGTGCTCAAGCGCGGCCTGGCGTTCCCGATGTTCGGGGCCTTTGCCTGGCTGGTGTGGGTGCTGGCGCAGCAGGCCGGAACCACGGCGCTGGCGGCAATGCTGGCCTGCGCCGTAGTGGTGAGTTTTAGCGCGTGGCTCTACGGCATCGCCCAGCGCAGGCGCTTTAGCGGGCGCTCCTGGAAAGCGCTGCTGTCGGTGACCGTGGCGCTGTTCGTTGCCGCCATCGTCCCGCTGCCCAGCGTAATGCATACTCAGGCGGCGCAGCCTGCCGACCAAAGCGCGGCAAGCATTGCCGAGGTGAAATGGTCGCCGCAGACGGTGGCGGACATGCGCGGCCACGGTAAGGCCATCTTCGTTAACTTTACCGCGTCGTGGTGCATTACCTGCCAGGTCAACGATCGCACTTCGCTATCGACCGAGGCCGTCAGGCAGGCTATCGCCCGCACCGGAACCGTCTACATGATCGCAGATTCGACTAAGTTTAATGCGGATATCGACGATGCGATGACCGCCTTCGGGCAGGGCGGGCTGCCGCTGTACGTGGTCTATCCGGCGGACGGCAGCGCGCCGAAGGTGCTGCCGCAGGTGCTTACGCCGTCGATCGTGGTGAATGCCCTGAATCAGGCCTCCGGTAAAAAAGCATGAGGTAAATAACGTGGCGGAATATGGATAACGACCGCGCCCCGCGCGAGCGCTGGCCGGGGCTAATGGCCTTAGCCCAGGCGGGGGATCGCGAGGCGTATACGCAGCTGCTGTGGGCCATTGTCCCGGCGATTCGGGGACGGGTTCGCAGGCAGATTGCCGATAGCGTGCTGGTTGACGACGTCATCCAGGACGTTCTGCTGACGGTACATCGGGTGCGCCATACCTACGATCCGGCGCACCCGTTTTTACCCTGGCTGATGGCGATCGTGCAGGCGCGCAGCGTCGATGCGCTGCGCCGCCGCGGGCGTTATCAGCAGCGCGAAACGGACGAAGAGAAAGCCTATGACGTCGCCACGGTGGAAAATAGCGATAACAAAGAACGAGAGGAGGAGCTGGCGCTGATTTTAGACCAGCTTCCGTCGCGCCAGCGGCAAATTGTCGAGCATATCCATCTCCAGGAGATGAGCCTCGCCGAAGCCGCAGCGCACCACAACCTGAGCATTGCGGCAGTGAAATCATTACTCCACAGAGCGTTAACCACGCTTCGCCGCAGGGGAGCGAATCATGGGCAGTCATGACCTGTTTATTGAGAAACTGAGCCGGGAGATCGGGCCGGTGCGCCGACCCTGGCCGAACGGCAAAAGGGTCATCGCCTGGCTGCTGACGGCGCTGCCCTGCGGCGGCGCGAGCAGCCTGCTGTTCCAGCGCGTGCTCACCGACTGGACGCAGCCCGGCGCGCTGCTCGCCGCGTTTCAGCTGCTGCTGGTGTTCGCGACCGGCACGCTGGCTATTCGTAACGCGTTTCTGCTGAGCATCGCCGGGCGTAAGCCGCTGAGCTGGCGCTGGTTTGCGCCGCCGATCCTCCTTTGGCTGGGGGCATCGACGCTGAGCCTCGGGCAGGCGCAGGGTCAGATACATCATCCTGACGAGGTGAACTGTTACGCCTTTATGCTGGCGGTCAGCGCACCGATGATGGCCATCGCTATTGGCTATTTGCGACTCACCCGCGCGCTGCACCCGCTGCGGACGCTGGCGACCGCGGGGTTTGGCGTCGCCTGCATGGCGTTATCGCTGCTCTCGCTGTGTCATCCGGTTGAAGTCCATCCCCTGGATTTTCTGCTGCACCTGGCGGCGGTCATGACCATTATCGGAGCCACCGTGCTGCTCGGCTGGAAATGGGTTGTGATAAGGTGAAGAAGGGAATAACCGTTTTTGAGGATCTTTCTGTCTGTCGATAACTATATTTTTCTGAAATATTGCCGCTAACAAAAATATTATCTGTGAATGTATTAACGCCCCCTCCATACTTGACTCTTTGGTTTACATAACCCCAGAATTTATCACCAGAGAGTCTCATTTCATGTTCTTCATATATGAAATAATCTCAAAAAATTCGCGCTGCTTATTTGTCATTGGCCGACCTTGATTCATATCAATCTTTCTCGGGCCTTGAAGTAATATTTCGGCGTTCATCATTAATGCGAGATAACCGTTCGAATCAAATCTACGGAACGGTAGTTTTTTCTGTTGGCGTAAGAATTTTCTTGAGACTTTTCAGTGGAAAATTCTTAAGAAATTACTTAAGGCAGTTCAATGATCTAAAAATTTGATCGAGGTTCATGTTTTGCCCTATCATCGCGTGTAAAGAAATATGGTGTGAAAGTTTCTCATAGTGAAAAACATAGGGATTGTTAAATGGCTGACAGCTTCCAGACAGAAGTGCCTAAGGCACGTATTAACCTTAAACTCGACCTGCATACCGGCGGGGCGAGCAAGAAAACTGAGTTACCGCTGAAATTACTGGTTACAGGTGATTTCAGCAATGGTCAAGAAACCGAGACAATTGCTGAACGTGAAAAAGTTAATATCAACAAAAATAACTTTGACAGCGTTCTTTCCGATTATTCCCCAAAAGTGAATATCGCCGTAAAAAATACGCTGGCCGGCGATGGCAGCGAAGAGAATGTTTCACTGACCTTCCGTGAAATGAAAGATTTCGCGCCAGAACAAGTGGCACGTCAAATTCCACAGTTAAAAGCCATGCTCGCCATGCGCAATTTGCTTCGCGATCTGAAAGCAAACCTGCTGGATAACCAGGCTTTCCGAAAAGAGCTGGAAAAAATTCTGCTGGACCCTGCGCTGAGCGCAGAGCTTCGCAGCGAACTGTCTGCCCTGGCACCGAAACAGGCATAACCGGACGCGCTTTTAACGGATTAACTAAGGAATGCTCATGTCTGTACAAAATGAAAATGTTGCTGGTGGCGAAAGCCTGGTTCTGGAACGCCCGGCAGCCGGCGGCGTATACGCTTCTCTGTTTGAAAAAATTAACCTCAACCCTGTCTCCGAGCTGAGCGCGCTGGATATCTGGCAGGACAGCCAGGCGATGGCGGATGCAACGGCTGACGAACGTCTGACCGCGGGGATGCAGGTGTTTCTTGAGTGCCTGATGAAGGCCGGCTCAAAAGTTGAAAAACTGGACAAGACCCTGATCGATCATCACATCGCCGAGCTGGACTACCAGATTAGCCGCCAGCTGGATGCGGTAATGCATCACGATGATTTCCAGGCGGTTGAGTCGCTGTGGCGCGGCGTGAAGTCCCTGGTGGATAAAACTGATTTCCGTCAGAACGTGAAAATCGAGCTGCTAGCAATGTCCAAAGACGACCTGCGTCAGGACTTTGAAGACTGCCCGGAAGTGATCCAGAGCGGCCTGTACAAGCACACCTACATTGATGAATACGACACCCCGGGCGGCGAGCCTATCGCGGCGCTGATCTCCGCCTACGAGTTCGACGCCTCTCCTCAGGACGTTGCGCTGCTGCGTAACATCTCCAAAGTCTCTGCTGCCGCGCACATGCCGTTTATCGGCTCCGCGGGCTCGAAATTCTTCCTTAAAGATTCCATGGAAGAGGTTGCGGCGATCAAAGACATCGGCAACTACTTTGACCGCGCCGAGTACATCAAGTGGAAATCCTTCCGCGACACCGACGATTCACGCTACATCGGCCTGGTAATGCCGCGCGTGCTGGGACGTCTGCCGTATGGCCCGGACACCGTGCCGGTGCGTAGCTTCAACTATGTCGAAGAAGTGAAAGGCCCGGACCATGATAAATACCTGTGGACCAACGCCTCGTTCGCCTTTGCGGCCAACATGGTGCGCAGCTTTATCAAAAATGGCTGGTGTGTACAGATCCGCGGTCCTCAGGCCGGTGGCGCTGTTCAGGATCTGCCGATTCACCTGTATGACCTGGGCACCGGCAATCAGGTGAAAATCCCGTCAGAAGTGATGATCCCGGAAACCCGCGAGTTCGAGTTTGCTAACCTCGGCTTCATCCCGCTGTCGTACTACAAAAACCGCGATTACGCGTGCTTCTTCTCGGCGAACTCCACCCAGAAACCTGCGCTGTATGACACCGCTGACGCCACGGCGAACAGCCGTATCAACGCACGTCTGCCGTACATCTTCCTGCTGTCCCGTATCGCGCATTACCTGAAGCTGATTCAGCGCGAAAACATCGGTACCACCAAGGACCGTCGTTTGCTGGAGCTGGAGCTGAATACCTGGGTACGTAGCCTGGTCACCGAAATGACCGATCCAGGCGACGAGCTGCAGGCTTCTCACCCGCTGCGCGATGCGAAAGTGATCGTGGAAGATATCGAAGACAACCCGGGCTTCTTCCGCGTCAAGCTGTACGCGATTCCGCACTTCCAGGTGGAAGGCATGGACGTCAACCTGTCACTGGTTTCCCAGATGCCGAAGGCTAAAGCGTAATTAGGGCAGGATGCCGATGAAAACGGAACAACCGTTATGGGGCCGTGGGATCATGGTCTCTCCTCAGCATTTTCAACATCAGGCCGCCTATGCGGCCTGGACTGTGGAATGCATCGCGCAGATGGGCCTCAATCATCCCTGGGGAATGATTGAGGCGCTCTTTGAACCTGACGCGCTGAAACTCGGACGTCTGCAGGCCCGTAAACTGCATGTTCGTTTCCAGGACGGTACGCTTGTCGATACCGAAAATGCTGATGCGCTGCCGCCGGTGCTTTCGCTGGACGGTGCATCGCATGATGTCCAGGTTGTACTGGCTCTGCCGCTGATGCGGGCGAACGGCGGTAACTGCCTGAAACCTGAAGAAGTGGCTGAGCGTCCGGTTCGTTTCCGTCAGCGCTGGCGGGATGTGCGTAATCAGTTTGGTGACGACACTCGCCAGATTGCGGTGATGCAGCCGGAACTGACGCTGCGTTTCGCCCATCAGGACAACAGTGATTATTTGACCTGTCCGGTTGCTCGCCTGCTCCAGGATCCGCAAGGCGGCTGGACGCTGGATGAAACCTTCCTGCCACCGTTGCTGACCGTACAAAGCAGCCGCTGGCTGGTCACTCAGCTTGAAATGCTGATGACCCAGCTGCGCGCGCGTCTGACGCGTCTGATGGCTATGCGCCGTGAAAGTAATGAGCGTATGGCTGACTTTGCGGTAGCGGATGTGTCTCTGTTCTGGCTGCTCAACGCCCTGAACAGCGCCGAGCCGGTGCTGGGGCAGTTCCAGCGTAACCCGCAGAGCCCGGTTGAACGGTTATATCCCGAGCTGGCGCGTCTGGCGGGCAGCCTGCTGACGTTCTCCCTTGAGCATCAGGTCAGCGCGATCCCGGTTTATCAGCATGAAGCGTTGAACAGCGTATTCCCGCCGTTGTTTGGACTGTTGAGCGATTTGCTGGAGGCAAGCCTGCCGTCCAGAGTTGTTTCGGTTGAACTGACTCATGATAAACGGCTGCGCCAGTGGCTCGCGAAACTGCACGATCCGCGGCTGCGCGAAGGCGCTGATTACTATCTCTCAGTGCGTTCACCGCTTCCGGCCGCGCAGCTGCAGGAGCAGTTCCCGCTTCAGTGCAAAGTCGGTAGTCCGGACTTCGTGGCAAGTCTGGTGAATAAATCTCGTCAGGGTATCCCGCTATTACCGCTGCACCATGTGCCAGCGGCGATTCCGCTGCGTCTTGAAAACCAGTACTTCTCTCTCGACCTGTCTCATCCGGCGGCTCAGGAGATGCTGGAGAGCGGCAGCTGCGTGTTCTACACACCGGGCATGTTGGGTGAACCTGAGCTTGAACTGTACGCGGTATTAAGAACATGAGTGACAATAAACGCGGCGCGTTTGCGCCTATTGATATTGATGCACTTTTGCAGGACACCTGGCTACAGGTGATCAGTCTGCGTCATGGCCCCCAGTTTCAGGAAGGGGAAGGCCGCGTGCTGTGGGAACGTTGCGTATCAGACGTGGAGCGAGTCCAGCAGGCCCTTAAAGCGGGCGGAATGGATGACATCAGCCGTCAGCATATTCTCACCGCCCAGTGCGCTTTACTCGATGAAACCGTAAAAGGCCGTGGCGTCCATGATGACGCCTGCGTTCAGTGGTACGACATTCCATTGCAGGGCCATTTCCTCGGCACGATGGATGCAGGCGACACGCTGTGCGATCGCATGAAAGCGGTACTGCGTGAACCAGCTCCTGAGGGCGCCGTTTTGACCTGCTTCCAGCGCGTCATGATGCTGGGGTTCCTCGGCGACTTCCGGTCGCTGAACGATCCTGAGCGTCAGAAACTGGTTCAGGCGCTGAGCGATCGCGTTGTTCCCTTCAGCCATTCTCAAACTGCGCCAATTCTGGCTGAAAGCCGCAGCGGACGCGGGGCAGGCGGTGTTTTCTCCTACTGGCCTGTACGTATTGCGGTGAGCATTGTCGTAGTTGCAGCCCTGTGGTGGGGACTGAATCATTGGCTGGATCAGACGCTGGCAACTCTGCTCCCTGAGGTTGTGAAATGAGTTCTGCACAACAACGGCTGATGGCCCTATGGGCGGTATTCCTCAGTGGTTTGCTGTGCCTGGGGTTCTTACCTTTCTCACGGTGGGCTGCTGTTGCCTGCATGGTCGCCGTCTGGGTGCTGATCTTTGTCGTCTGGTTCATTGCCCGTCGCCGTTCAGCCCCCGACACCACGCTGCGTCTGGACAACCTGCCGGAAGCGTCCTATCGCCAGCCTGTCGTGCTGGTCTGCGGCGATCTGCCGCATTCCTGGCCCGAGCAATCGCAGGTAATGACGGTACCGCAGGGATGCTGGATTCGGGTTGATGACGACCAGGAACTTGAGCAGGTCGCCCGTCAGGTGCTTTGGCAGCGTCCTGACTGGGGACGGCAGATTTCGGTGATGGTCTGCGTTTGCCCGCAGAAACACGCAGATACTGAACTGCTGACCAGTCGTTTGTTGGCCCTGCGCTGGCAGATTGGCCAGTTTCGCAAGGAGTCCGGTCATTCTGTCCCCCTGATACTGAATGGCTTTGCCGGTAGCTCAATGATGAACGACCTGCTCTGGCAGGCCGCGATCCCGGGTGAAAGCATTAGCGTCTGGCGTGAATCCTCAGCGCCCAGCTCCATTTCGTCTTGGGTGACAACGGGGGGCGCAATGGCCATGCAGCAGCAGGTGCTGATGAATAACCTGATGGCCTGGTTCGACACCCATGTCAGCGCGGTTTTCACCGACAAACAGCCCGACATGTCGGCCATCGTCCCCGGCGCAATTTTGTGGGGAATGGGACCGATTTCTACCGGAAGCCTCGCAACGTCTGCGTGGACAACCTGGCTTTCACGCCGCACCGCAATGCAGCAGGTTGCTGGCTGGCAACCCGTAGGAACGGACAGCACCGTGCTGTCGCCTTTGCCTGATTTTGTGCTGTCACTGCTGCCGGAAGGACAGGGGCTGACGCCGCGTGAGCGCGCGTGGCGCTGCGGCATGGCGCTTCTTCTGCTGGCTGCCTGTGCCGCGCTGCTGGGCAGCGCCTGGAATAACCGCCAGCTTTTGCAGCGCATGAGCTTTGATATCCACCGCTATGACCGTATCGCCATGGACGATTACGGCCCTAAAGCCGAGGCGCTTAGCACGCTGAAACAGGACGCGATTCAGCTTGATGGCTGGGCACGTAACGGCGAGCCCGTACGGATGAGCCTGGGTTTATACCAGGGTGCACATCTGCGCGGACCGGTGCTGGATGCTATTCGCTCTTACGTTCCGCCGCCGCCGCCGCCAAAACCCGTCGTTAAGCCGGTGCCGACTATCGTGCGCCTCGACAGCATGTCGCTGTTCGATTCAGGTAAAGCCGAGCTGAAAGCAGGCTCAACCAAAATGCTGGTGGGGTCTCTGGTGGGGATCAAGGCGAAGCCAGGCTGGCTGATCGTGGTCAGCGGGCATACGGATAACACCGGGAATCCGCAGCTCAACCAGACGCTCTCCCTGAAGCGCGCCGAAGCGGTGCGTAACTGGATGCGTGACACGGGCGACGTACCGGAAAGCTGTTTTGCAGTACAGGGTTACGGTGAAAGCCGACCTGTCGCCACAAATGATACGCCGGAGGGGCGCACGCTCAACCGTCGTGTCGAAATCAGTCTCGTACCCCAGGCGAATGCCTGTCAGATACCGGACAACAAGCTGGCGTCTTCGCAGGATGAAGACGCATCACTACACAATGGAGAATAACTCATGGCAATTCCTGTTTATCTTTGGCTGAAAGACGACGGCGGCGCGGACATCAAAGGTTCTGTGGACGTTCAGGATCGCGAAGGCAGCATCGAAGTGGTTGCACAGCAGCATAACCTGTACATCCCTACCGATAACAACACCGGCAAACTGACCGGTACGCGTATCCACACCCCGTTCCTGTTCACCAAGGAAATCGACTCCTCCAGCCCGTACCTGTACAAGGCTGTGACCACCGGTCAGACCCTGAAATCAGCTGAGTTCAAGTGGTACAAAATCAACGACGCGGGTCAGGAAGTTGAGTACTTCAACACCAAACTCGAGAACGTGAAAGTGGTGAAAGTGAACCCTGTGATGCACGACATCAAGGATCCTTCTTTCGAGAAACACAACCACCTCGAGCAGATCGAACTGCGTTACGAAAAAATCACCTGGACCTACAAAGACGGCAACATCATTCATTCCGATTCCTGGAACGAACGCGCCACCGCGTAAGCCCGATGCGGACAGGGCAACCTGTCCGCAGTTTTTTGCCGAGCGCCTGCGGCTGCGGGCCTTCTGCAAAGAATCACACAATCTGCCCGCCTGACCTGATGCGCTTTGGTAAGTAGACAGCGAGGGGCGGTAGCGTGCCCGGGAATAACGAAGAGAGAGAAAAATGGAAAACTCAGCCGTCCTGTTACGTCGCCTTAACCCTTACTGCGCCCGCGCGCTGGAAGGTGCCGCCTCCCTGTGTCAGACCCGCGCGCACGCTGAAATCATGCCGGAACACTGGCTGCTAAAACTGCTGGAGCAGGGCGAGGGCGACCTTACCGTGCTGGCGCGCCGCTATGAATGGGACATGGACGGCATGTGGCAGTCGCTGCTGACCTGGCTGGACACGCTGCCGCGCTCCGTGCGCCACCGTCCGCAGCTGTCGGACGCTCTCGGCGCGCTGCTGAAGCAGGCGTGGATGGCGGCCTCCTTGCAGGGCGAAGAGCAGATCCGCAGCCAGCATCTGCTGATGGCGCTCACGGAGAGCCCTAAACTGCTGCACTGCGACGGCCTGTGGCCGCTGCTGACCCTGGGGCAAAGCCAGCTTGAACGCCTGCGTCCGCTGCTGGATGCGCAGTCCGACGAGCGTCCAGAAGTCCAGCAGGAGGCCGCGCTTCAGGCATCCGCCAGCGACGGCGTCGAGCTCGTGGGCCGTCCGGTTGATGCCGAAATGAAAGACGGTGAACTCAACCCGGCGCTGCAGGGCGCGCTGGATAAGTTCACCCTTGACGTCACCGCCAAAGCCAGAGAGGGCAAAATTGACCCGGTATTTGGTCGCGACACTGAAATTCGTCAGATGGTGGATATTCTCTCCCGCCGTCGTAAAAACAACCCGATCCTGGTGGGCGAGCCGGGCGTCGGGAAAACCGCGCTGGTGGAAGGGCTGGCGCTGCGCATTGCCGAAGGCAACGTCCCGGAATCGCTCAAGCCGGTGGTATTGCGTACCCTCGATCTTGGCCTGCTGCAGGCGGGCGCGGGCGTTAAAGGCGAGTTTGAGCAGCGCCTGAAAAACGTCATCGACGCGGTGCAGCAGTCGCCGGTGCCGGTGCTGCTGTTTATTGATGAAGCGCACACCATTATCGGCGCGGGTAACCAGGCGGGTGGCGCGGATGCGGCCAACCTGCTGAAACCGGCGCTGGCGCGCGGTGAACTGCGTACCATCGCGGCGACCACCTGGAGCGAATACAAGCAGTACTTCGAGCGCGACGCCGCGCTGGAGCGCCGCTT
Source organism: Enterobacter soli (assembly GCF_964208575.1). GTDB lineage: Bacteria > Pseudomonadota > Gammaproteobacteria > Enterobacterales > Enterobacteriaceae > Enterobacter > Enterobacter soli_A. Next base: position 356,845 of record NZ_CAXOFU010000001.1, read on the forward strand.
CCAGATGGTCAAAGTGGACGAGCCGGATGACGACACAGCCTGCCTGATGCTGCGCGGCCTGAAATCCCGCTACGCGGAACATCACGGCGTGCATATCACCGACGATGCGGTGCGCGCCGCGGTAACGCTCTCCCGCCGCTACCTCACCGGACGCCAGCTGCCGGATAAAGCTGTCGATCTGCTGGACACCGCCGCGGCGCGCGTGCGCATGAGCCTCGACACCGTACCGGAAGCTATCGTGCGCCTGAAAGCGCAGCTGACCGCGCTCGAACTGGAAGAGCAGGCCCTGCTGGAAGATATTGCCGCCGGAAGCAACAAGCACGACGATCGCCTGAGCAACATCGAACAGCAGCGAGCGGCGCTGGAAAGTACTTTGCAACAGCAGGAAAGCCGTTTCGACACCGAAAAACAGCTTGCGCGCCAGCTTGTGACCAGCCGTGAGAACGGCAGCGAGCAGGGCGAGATCGTGGCGCTGCAGCAGGAGCTGGAGCAGGCGCAGCAGGGTGACGTGCTGGTTCAGGTGGACGTAGACACCCGCACAGTGGCGAACGTGATTGCCGACTGGACGGGCGTGCCGCTCTCCTCGTTAATGAAGGACGAGCAGACCGAACTGCTGAGCCTTGAACGCGACATCGGCAAGCGCGTGGTAGGGCAGGATACATCCCTGACCGCGATTGCCCAGCGTCTGCGCGCGTCAAAAACGGGGTTAACCTCTGAAAACGGCCCGCAGGGCGTCTTCCTGCTGGTGGGGCCGAGCGGCGTCGGCAAAACCGAAACCGCGCTGGCGCTCGCCGACTGCCTTTACGGCGGCGAAAAGTCGCTGATAACCATCAACCTTTCCGAATATCAGGAACCGCATACCGTATCCCAACTGAAGGGTTCCCCTCCGGGCTACGTGGGCTACGGGCAGGGCGGGATCCTGACCGAAGCCGTGCGCAAACGCCCGTACAGCGTGGTGCTGCTGGATGAAGTGGAAAAAGCGCACCGCGACGTGATGAATCTGTTCTATCAGGTCTTCGACCGCGGCTTCATGCGCGATGGCGAAGGTCGCGAGATCGATTTTCGCAACACGGTGATCCTGATGACCTCGAATCTGGGCAGCGACCACCTGATGCAGCTGCTGGACGAGCAGCCGGAAGCCAGCGAAGCCGATCTGCACGAGCTGCTGCGCCCGATCCTGCGCGATCACTTCCAGCCCGCGCTGCTGGCCCGCTTCCAGACGGTGATTTACCGTCCGCTGGCGGAAGCCGCTATGCGCACTATCGTGGAAATGAAGCTATCCCAGGTCAGCAAGCGTCTGCATCGCCACTACGGTCTGACCACCCATATTGAAGAAAGCCTCTTCGATGCCCTGACCGCCGCGTGCCTGCTTCCGGATACCGGAGCGCGTAACGTCGACAGCCTGCTCAATCAGCAGATCCTGCCGGTGCTGAGCCAGCAGCTTCTTGCGCATATGGCGGCGAAGCAGAAGCCGGCGGCGCTGACGATGGGGTGGAGCGAAGAGGAAGGGATCGCACTTGAGTTCAGCACAGAAAGCGGACGGTAATTATGAGCACAAACCCTATTATCAGTTTCAGCCACAGCCACCATCTGCTGGCGGTAAAAGAGTGCCCGTCCGGGCTGGACGTGCTGGCCCTGGAAGGGCACGAGGCCCTGAGCCAGCCGTTCCGCTACCGCATTGAGTTCACCAGCGC
>NZ_CAXOFU010000002.1:0-337520 GCF_964208575.1 Enterobacter soli
GCAGGTTTAATATCAGCGGCCTGCTCAGCTGCAAGCTTTTTCGCTTCACGCTGAGCGCGCTGTTCTTTGGTTAATCCGGCCATTGGGCCTCCTGAAAAGCAAAGGGGCCGAAGCCCCCTGGGTTAACCCATAATGATGGCGGAATGGCGTGGCGCCACGGATGCTACACCCCATGCCAGACCCACTTCGTAACGCACCTGACGATACTGGCGGTACAGCGCCACCTGGAAGGTGATGCCAGATTTCGGGTCAGTCACGTTCATGACGTCATCAGCAGTATCGCCACCATCAGGCATCGCCGGGGTACGACTGGCCAGCAGGAATGCCCCGCGGTCAAACGCCATGTTCGGGGTGAACTCACTGAGTACGGTGACGGCCGTTTCGTCTGCCAGGTCTTGACGCAGACCCGGAGAGCTGATGGTGATGCTCGAGGACGTGGCTGCGACGACCAGATACTTGTTGTCGTCACCATCAAACTTCACTGCGGTGCCAACCGCAATACCACCAGTTCCGGCGGAGATGGCAATGATGATATCGCCTTCTTTTTTTGCACCGTTGACCTTATAACCCGCGGCGGTGCTCTTCGAGGTGCGCTTGATGCTGAATGACTCATGGAGATTGAAGCCCATGATGCGGCCGATAACGCCTTCACGCAGCAGCTGGTCGGTTCCCGCTTCATTCGCTTTGAAGAGGACGGCCTGTTTACCGCGGATGGACGCCATCGCTTCGCCGCCAAGCACCATACGTAAATCGGTAGTTGGCGCGCCATTATCCGTGAGAATCTGACGGGCCAGAGCAGCATCAGACAAATCGTCTTTAATGCTGAACGGGGTATCCTTCGGCGTACCAACTGCGCGCGAGGAGTTGAAGTACAGCGCGGCCAGATCAGCATCAACTTCGTTAGCAAGAGCACGAAAAGCCTGTTTGAACTGATCTGCCAGGATGGTGTTGTAGGTTCCTGCTGGGCCAAGTGCCAGCTGCTCTTCACCATTCCATTTCACTGGGGCCATTTTGGATTTGGTGATTTTTACATCCACACCGCCGATAGTCTGGTCACCGGAATTAGGTGCAGACGGCCCTGGAACGATATCTTCAGTGGTGGCCGGAGGCGCTACTGGTGCGCGCACGGTCTGGTCTTTGGCAGCTGCATCTGCTTTCGCGTCACGCGACACCGCGGGAATAAAACCAGTTTGCTCGCGGGACACTACATCCAGCGCGGTATAGATGGTCGGGATCAGACCAGTGAGGGTATTACCTGCCATTTATGGCTCCTTTCTATTTAATCGACGATGCTGACGCCATCTTTCAGCGCTGATTGCTTACCAGCGGCATCCAGGGAATCAAACGCATCGCGTTTCATGGTTTTTTGCCCGGCCTGGTGCTGCGACTGGTGAGAACCGCCGCCGTTGTTGCCGGACGCTTTGAGGATGTAATCTTTCTGCGGATGCGACTCGACCAGGGATTCCAGCGCTTCATCAAAGCTGGCCAGCTCACCGGGTTTGGTGCGAGAGAACACCTTATTGCCCTGGCCGTCATAGGCCACAACCTTGCCGTCTTCGATTTTGAAGTTCTGCCCGAAGTACGAACGCACAAACTCTGTCGGGATCGCCATCTTTTCGGAGATGTACTTAGAGCCACCGAAGCGGCCGCCGATCATCTCGTCGTAGAGTTGAGTTTCCAGCTGCTGGTTCTTGCCGTTCGCCTCGTCCAGCTGCTGTTGGAAAACTTTGGTGATTTCCGCCTTTACCTGGTCAACGGCACCAGCATCGATCAGTTTTTTCTGGTCGATTTTGGTCATCATCTCCAGGGCTTCGAGCGCCTTGGCCGGGTCAGTGATGCCAGAGAATTTCGCGAGATTGGCTTCCGCCGCTTCCTTCGCTTCACGGTGTGTTTTCGCCTCGCCATTCAGAGAGGTGATTTTGGTCATCGCTGCGACCGCATCGAACGGGATCTCTTTGCCATCATCGTGGATGTACACAGGCATACCGTTTTCAACGACCACATTTCCGTTAGCATCAAGTTTCAGTTTCATTTTTTTTGCTCCAGCCTTCCGGCCATACGTAATGGGTCATCCGACCCGGGCACCGCATCGCATCCGCTCAGCGGCAGGCATAAAAAAAGCTGCCCAGAGGCAGCCTTGATTTGAATGTTGTAATACTCAGAGCTTGTTGATTATTTGCTCTGCGGTTTTTGCGTCTTCTACTGGCAGGTCACCTGATAAGGCATAGGCAATCATCGCAATCATGATGAATTTGCGCTCAGCCTCAGTCAGGGTCACAGTTTTGTCTTTCTCGTTTTGCATGGTTAACCCTCAAACGCCAACGCATCAACGCGGCGCAGTTCGTCCAGGGTCAGGAACTCCCCGGCATCGTTGAACATCTCCGGCACCGTGATTTTACCGTCACGCAGCATCTGCGCCCGGGTAACGCCCAGAACCTGCTCCTGCCGCGCATACGGCTGCCGGGCAAGCCAGTCTGCATAACTGGTATGCGCTGGCACCTGTCCGTCCATAGAGGCGCGCGTGGCGCTGCTCAGCGCTCCTGGCGCTATCTGCAACTCCTCCCACGACTTGGTGATCAGGATTTCGCATGAGCGACAGCAGAAGTGGATTTTGCCGGGGCCGCGAAGATACGGCACCACATGCCCCAGCGGCTTACCATCGAGCGAGTAGAGTTTTCGATCCCTGACGATGCACCATTGGCTGGTGTGTGTGTCGAGCGTAGACGACCACTGCTTGGCCTTAACGATATCGCTATTGGCCTGGGCGAACTCCTGGCGCGCCGTGGCGGCCATATGGTTCACCGCGGTGCGGGTCACCACAGCCAGGTCGCGCCGGGATGCGTTGATCACCCCGTCTTCACGATTGAGTTTCGGCGTGCCGGCAACGCGCCGGACAATCTGCTCTACCGTTTCGCCCTGGAGGAGCCCGGAGCGCACAGCGTTGGTGATTTTGTCCAGCCGATCCGATTCGAGCTTCTTGCCCCACTCTTTCAGCAATCGCCCCTGGAAAGGTTGAGCCACTGCTGCTGCGTATACCTGCTCGGGCGCGATGCTCTGGAGCGGCACATGCTTGAGGATTTGCTTCGGTATGATGCTGCTGAACAGATCTAACTGATAACCCGCCTCATATTCCACGTAGCGCTTCAGCTCGCGCACCAGCGCAGCGTTAACCGGTTCATATGCCTGTTGGTTCAGTTCACGCACGCCAGCCAGCAACGATGCCAGGCGGCGGGCGCTGTAGGTATCAGCGCGCTTTCCGTCCAGCAGCACCATCAGCCTGGCCGCCAGGTCTGAATCCATCTTATTCAATAGCGCTATCATGCGCCGGGTAACGCCCGTGCCATAACGGGTCACATACAGCCCGTGAGCCAGGGTCTCATCCTGGATTCTGTCATTGACGGAACGGGCCATATCACACCTCGTCCGGCGGCGGCTCTGTCAGCGAGGCCGATTCAGCCAGTAACTCGTTCAGCACCTTGTCGGGGTCTGCATCGGCATCAATAAGATTGAGCTTTTGCAACGCCTTAATCGCATCGATACGGCGGAGATCGCCACCCTGGCGAAGTGACTGAATAGCCAGCGCCGCAGGCGGGTTAAACTCTTTCGACTCTACATCCAGCTCGGTGCGGACATCTACGTTGCCGCCCTCCTTCTCGCCGATGTACTCAGCCATGATTTGCAGGATGTTGTCGAGCGCATCCTCCAGGCTGGTTGCCATGGTGTAGAGTGGGGACTGCTCCTGCATCTTCTCTTCCGAGGTCTGGTCGACTGACTTCGTTGAAGTGTTATCGGTGCGCAACAGCTTGGCGCCAGCCTGGCGCATCTGTTCCACAAGGTCGGTCAGTGACTCTTTGCCAGCCCCGATAGAGGAGCCGGTATGCTCGACGTACTCGAGGCCCTGCTCCTGCCGATTGTTAAAACTTGCCGCAGAGGATGAGCCAATCACCAGCTCCTGCCCTTCCTCGAGCCCGAACACAGTCAGGATCGGAACCCGGGCAACGTGCAGGATGTTGTCCTGCTCGCTCTGGCTCTGCCAGTGCTTCACGTTCAGCAGAGCCATGTTGAGCAGTGGCGGTGAGCCGCACATGAACCCGGTGCGTTTGGTATAGAGCGTCACCAGTGCGATGTCCCGGCGAGATGTCTGCCATCCTTCGAATAGCGCCCAGTTCGCCGCGCCATCGGCATCCTTCGATTTCCGATAGATTTCCACCCTACCTGGCGTCAGATAGCGTATCTGCTCGACTTTCGTCTGCCCGAAGTCGTCACCATCTTCGATGACTACCTCTTTGATTCGCAGTTCAGTCAGAATCACTTTTCCGCCGACCATCTTAGACTTCCAGCCGATCACCTGGCGCGGGTTCAACATAGTTACATACGGGCGTGCGCCGGTAGCCTTTTCATCCGCTTTGGTCTTCACTTGTTCAGCGTCGACCCGCGGGTAATCCACCAGCGCGTGTGATACGCCGTACTGCATCGCCAGGCCGAAGAATGACTGAGCCCAGACATCAAGGCGTGTACCTTCCAGGTCGATGTTCTTCGCATACTCGCGGAGCTGGTCTGGAACATTCTCGGCGAGCTTAATCGGCTCGGCGAAGACACGTCCGATGTTCTGCTTAATGGTCTCTTCGTAGGCTGGCAGAAGCGTGGCCACAGCGAGGCGTTTTTTGTAGTCCTCTTTATCTTCTTTGGGCCAGCGCGGGAGATAAGCCTCGCCCAGTTGGCGCATATACAGCGTGCCGCCCATCAGGGCATCGTTGATATCCCACGCCTCGACCATGTTCCCATAGTCCAGATTGGGGGTTGAAATATCAGGCATGGGTTTAGATCCGTAGGTTGGTGACTTTGCCGGTTGGTTTACGGCGGTTTGTCTTCACGACTGCGAAATAGCGGAATCCATCAGAGCCGTGAGAGGTTTTGTCATGAAGTGGTTTATCTTTCCAACAGCCGCGCTTGTCATCCCACTCCTTGCGGTAGCCCTCAAGGTGGGAGATCCCCTCAGCGCATCTATCTTCTGCAAAAACACACGAAGGGAGTATTTCACGGACTGACTCAATGCCGGTATCGACCGAGACTTTCGGCACAACCTGGAAACGCAGCGAGTATTTCTTCCCGTCGATTTCGTAACCTTCACGAGCAAGCTCACGGCGTGATTTGGCATCGCTACCGAACTCTCTGTTATCGATATCGTGTGGCCCCCAGTGCTCACCGTAGGTGTAGCCCCGGTCTTTCAGCACCTTCATGTAATGCCGCAGACCCTCGCCTGAGTTCTCGTAGTAGTCGATGATGTGGAACTCTTCACCGACCTCGCGAACGAACCAGATAGCCGTGGAGTCGCTAACACCGATATCCCAGAACGTATGTACCGGGAGATGCGAGTTATCCGGGATTTTGCCGATTCGCTTGTTGGTGTAGAGCCATCGGAACTGTTTGGCGTAGTACGCGCCTTCGACCGACTGCTGGAACGCCTCGGCCGGAATGGTCGGGTATTCGCGCTTCATGTCGTCGCCGAGCGTTTTCTCTTTGGCGTGATACCAGGCCTTCTGTCTGTCATTAACGGCTACACCATGCTTCGCCTCCATTTCGGCGAAGTAATCGACCAGGCGCTGCGGTAGCGGTTCTACCGGGTCGATGGCGTACTGCGGGTTCTTCCACCAGGAGAAGAAGAAGAACTTCCAGTCCAGCGCAGATAACGGTTTGCCCTGAAGCGAGGCTTTCTCGGCCGCCTGGCAGTAATCGAAGAAGTATCCCGCCCGGCCCTCCGCCGTGCTCTCGATGGTAGCGAAGCATCCGGTTGATACCGCCTCAAACGCACCAGTGACGATCTCGCGGGCTTTATGAGGAAACTTGGCGCATATCTTCCCGAACTCAGAAACGTGCAGGTAACGCAGCGTACCGCCACGAAAAGATGTACTGACATAGAGCGAACCGCCTTTCTTGAATACCAGCTCACCAGAAGAATCATTGCTCGCCGGGTTCGCTGCCCTGATTTCCTTCGGCAGCTTGTCGTATGCGTACTTCACCTTTTCGCGGAACAGGCGCTTTGCGTCGTTCAGCGTGTGTGCGATCAACGCGCATTTCGCCGACTCGAACAGGGCCGCGTCGAGCTGGATGATGCACACTTCGGTCGTGAAACCGAGTTGCCGGGCTTTCAGGATAATGTTGCGGGTGTGGATCCCCTCGAAGTATTCCCGCTGCTCAGGGGTCATCCTGAAACGCGTGGGTTTACCCTCTTTGTCGGTGATCCAGTAGAGATTGTTCAGCCGCCAGTCTTTATCGGCCAGCAGCTTCAGATGCTCAGGTTTCATTACGCCCCCTGAGAGAGCGAATCCATCAGGTCAGACAGTGCGTCAACGACCTTATCCTTTTCGCCTTCGTCCATGCCGTAAGCCTGTCGTTCGAGGCCAATGAGATTCTTCAGGGTCTCGCTCAAGGCCTTCATCGATTTGACGCGCTCCGGCAAGCTGATGATGGTGTGATAAAGTTCGTTCAGCCGGTCACGCCCGTTTTCATCCGGGCACAGCATTAACTGCCCTAAAGTACGCAGCGCCTCAACGTCTGCGCACTCGGCCTCGAGCTCATCAAACAGCGCGTTTGCCAGGGTTCTCGCCCGGCGGATGTCGCCGCGATGCTCCATGCGGACGTTAGCGATTACCTCGGCAGTGGCCTCTATCAGTACGCGCTCAGATAGTACCGTTTCGCTGCGTACCTGCTTGCGTACCTCAGCTTTGCGTACCAGATCGTCAGCGCGTTCTTTCACCTTCGCATTAAGGTCACGTGACCATTCATCACGCTTGGCACGCTTACGGATAGCGCCTTCACTTATGCCATGCTGCGATGCAATTTCGCGGAGGGACATCACCCCGGCCCGGTAAGCCGATTCGATAGCCTCCCAGTCCGGTTTTGCCATAAATTATCCTTTGTAATTCTCGGGTTTTGCATGAAACTTAAGCGAAACAATTTGTTGAGGTTTGCAGATGAATAGAAGCGAATGGGAATGGTGTCTAAATAATGATGACTCTCTTTATTATTTCCCAATCAATCACACCGTAAAGGGAAACTACAGAATTCATTTTGAACTGAGTGGCTCTCACAACCTCAGAGTTTCTGACGCTGCTCTCGCAGGGAAGCCCGTTCTTCTGTTCGAATACGTTGATGAGGATGATGACCGTCCAGCCATTATTGGATTCATTGAAGCAGATTCCACTATCGAGTCCATGATTGATCATCTCAACAGCATTGACAGCATTTACCACGAGCCGATATACAAATCCGTGTATGAATGGGCGCTACAACTTTTCTATCGATAGCCATACTCCATTACGATGGGCCTGCCCATGGTGATAGTAACAAAAAAGCCACCAGCATGTGCCAGTGGCTTGGATGAAAATCAGACATGTTGGATAAGAGACTCGTTAAGCGTTTAAGCTGATAATCTTTAGTACAAGCTTATTCATTGGGTTAGCGTGATCTGTAGCGTGTAATTCATCACCAACTTTGAGTGGTTTCAAATCAAACGGTTCTTGCCCATAGTGGTACATCTCATTGTTATGAATCACCTCCCCCACTAATGTGAATACTTTTCTTCCATCATGGAATAGAGAGATAGCCCTTTTGGTACCATCAATCTTTATGCTGTACTCACGAGAGAAATGAGCATGATGTAGACAATACTCGGCATGACCACTATCAAGATCATGGAGGTATGTCACTGCTCTGTTCCCTACCGCTGTCAATGTAAAAACAGAATTGTTGTCGGAGTTTAAGTCCGTTAAAACTACTGTACCTGTAGACATAATGGCCTCACCAATTTTGTGTGAGGTTATTATGAATATCCAAAGCTAAAAAAAATAGCTTAATCAGACATATCACAATTGTTGGGGTAATCGTTCCAACCCCAACTCTTGGTGTGATGACATCGATGCACTCACCCTGTCGCAGTTCGCCCGCCACGATTTGTTGTGCGTCAGGATGGCCTTCTTCGTCTGCTTATTCAGCACATCCCAGTCATTGTCCGTTCCGTAAATGGGCTTTACCCAGTCACAGCCGGTATCGACTACTTCAACCCTTGCGGGTCCAGTTTCCACGCAGCTCGCGATCAACATCGTCATCAGGCAGGCGGTTAACAGTCTGCTGTACATTGCTGGCCTCTTTGGTTACTTCTACCCGGCGTTCTGCTGCTGCGACCGTTGCCGCTGCGTTGTCTTCAGTACGCTGCTGATCTGCTTTTGCTTCTGCTTTGCTTGAGCCGCGAATATGGCCCAGGCCGAAAGCGCCAGCGATTGCGGCAATGAGTGCAGCAGCAATACCAATAAACGTTTCAAATCCCATAGTGACCTCACACCAGCACTGATTTCGCCAGGTTAAACAGGGCGCGCCGTTGTTCCAGCCCGTTGCGTCCGCCATTGATAAGCAGTGTCACGCGCTCCACGTCGCCGGAATGAAGCAGGCAACCGCGGGAGGCATAGAACCATGCAGCTGAGCGGGCAGCGTAAACATCCTGCTCGAGCACTTCCGGGTGGGCCACCAGCTCCAGCTTGAGCGCCATGCCGCAGCTGCGATAGTTGCTGAGCCCGGTGATCTGCTTCAGGCCGCGACCTCGATATTTCCAGCCATCACCAGCCCCCTGGTTACCCAGATTCTTTTTGCCCCACTCACCGCCATAAACCAGATTGGCGATCGCTTTCTGGTTGGCCGGTTGAGTTGCCGTTCTGCCGAGCGTGGCGGCCTGCTGGGGAGTAATGCGGTGCCGGCCGAATGTGGGTACCAGGTTTTCCGCCGAATAGTTCAGGTTTTCGACCAGCCGGGTGAAGCCGCCAGACTCATGGCCCATCTGCGCGATAAACATTGCCTGATCGAGCGGCGCGATTATGCCGTATTCCCTCATGGCGGCGTCGATATGCGGAAACCAGCGCGCAGCTAACCCGGCGCTGATACCAGCCGCCTTCTGAAATTGTGTTTGGTTCATTAGTGCCTCAGATGATCAACCAGGCACGCAACGTTGCCTTTAACGGCCACCAGCACGGAAAGAAAGATGATGTTGGCCCCAATAGTGGCCCATGACGAATCAGGATAAATCCCGCACAGGTAGGCCAACGGCACAGCGCTGTACGTGACAGTAATCAGCCAGGCTAAGCGCGAAACCCACGGACGGTGGCGCGAATCACCACGGCGATAAAACATCAGGGTAAGCACAACTCCTGAGCAGAGGAGCGCGTTGATAGTTGCTGATGGGTCATTTAGTACCACCTGAACCTCCCCGGCGCGTTATCAGCGCCACCAGCGATCCGATGTCCTGCTTGTTCAGGAACGTAAGGATTTGAACGGCCAGTGCAGATACAATCACGGCACCGATAGCATCCAGCGGTTTATCGCTATATTCCGTCCAGGATGCGAGTTTTGAACCAACCAGGCCGGAGCCAAGAATGCCGACGATATAGGACACGACGAAATAGGCCAGCCGACGTAGCACACTTAGGTCAGCTGCTGTCGCAATGTAGAATACGGCGCCTGCGAATGCACCAAAAACAACACCGTAATCAGTTCCGGTTAGTAGCCCGTAAACACTGGCTCCGGTCAAAGCTAAACCGGCAAACCCCGTGCCGGAAATCGGATCGGACATCCGTCCCCCCTCATTGCTGTGAATCCTCTCAGTAAATTTGAGGGGAAATAAAAAAGGCCACCAAATGGTGGCCTAGATTTAAGAGCGGAACACTTACTGGCGAGTGAATGTAACGTTATCGAATGAGAACACTTCTCGAACACCGGCAGTATTCGTATAAGCGCGAGCACCACTCATAAGGATTTTGGAAGGATTATTCGAAGAACAACCAACCCATGAGTCAAAAATAACATAACCCCAGTTCGAAGGACGATGGCGACATGTCACTCGCACGGCCAGAGATAATTGTCCCTGTAGGTAATCCCAGCCCCCGTTAAAACCCACTGTTGCATCATAGGTAATATCACCCACAGGTGTATCAAGCGCTGTAAAAGTACCTTCAAATGTACCGTTATTTACATTCACTGAAGTAACAGTGAGTTTGTGTTTACCATCTTCACTAACAAAAACACCCGTTGATAAAGCCATATATAACCTCGGTATATTGAGAAAAAACGACATAAAATCGATTTTGGAAAACAAAAAAGGCCGCCCGAAGGCAGCCTTATTAAAATGATTACGTTACCTACATCGGAACGCTTCAGGGATGGAGGGATTGTCTCCTGAACGACACGACGGGCACCAAGATTGAACTATGTGGCGACCATCCCCCATATCCCTATAACCAAAGTCTTCAGTTTTATAAAACACATGAATCCCAGCATCTACTGAGCACTTCGGACAAGACTTACAATCAACACCTCTGTGTACAACATCCTGTGAATCGTTCAGAGAACATCCACAGACAGGACAACCCTTCCCCATCAAACAACTCCTTCTGATAGCTAAAAATTAGCTATAGCAAAGAGTTACCGATATATCATTGACACAGATCGATTTTTGAAAGGTAAAACAGATTGTTAAGCCCGTAGCTTAGAGACCACTCTTAACAGGTTACGATAGTTTTTGCGTACGCGTTAGCCTTTGGGTAAGATTCTATAAAAATACTTACAAAATACGGATTTTTGCAATGGCTAACTTGGATGCATTCAGCAGAGTTATTACACACCATAGTGTTACTATCGATACCCGATTCCGTACACAAAAAATTGATGAGAAAGTAAAAGCGCAATGCATATGCCCTGTCCCTGAAATGTCAGTACTTGCACGGCAAATGACAGGTCTAAAGGGGTTAAAACATAGTTACGAAAAAGGTGACGTTGTACTGACCCTCCAGGACATTAACTTTTACACCACCCGGCAGGATAAAATGTCGACTCATCTAGGTATTCTTGTCAACGCTGTTGATAAAAATGGAAGTACGACAGTATTAAAGAACATTACTACCGATACCCGGACCGAAATATCACCTAAGCATGAAGAGGGTGAAGGCTATGAGGTATCATCTCATATTGTTATCGCACTAAATGGTCACATGAGAACTTACGATATGAGTTTCATGCCTATCCCAGGCGTTTCTTCAGCTCGTATGAATAGTTTTTTAGATCGTATCCTTTTCGAAGTTGCTCGCAGAAATGAAGATATTTATACCTGCAACTCCGTTACAAACGAAGTTTCCGAGTCAACAAAAGAAAAAATCAAAGTATTATACAAACCCGTATTTGAAATATCAGGAAAGCTTGATCAAGAATTATTTAACAAGATTAACAGTGAAGGTTTATCTGATGTAGTATTAGTTAGAAATGAATTTAGAACAATTAATGCCCCTGATGTAAATGCTGCTATTGTTCCCCGTGAAAGCACTTTGAGAATTGTTCCCAATCATGGCCCAAATGATGTTTTAGGTTGGATTAGAGGGGTGTCCAATTATTTCAAAGAAAATAAACATGGCGGGTACAATCTAATAAAAGTGAAATTCAAAGAGCCTGAAACTGGTGCTACCAGACAAGTTGACCTAGACACTTCCAACATTCGATTAGATGGACTTGAGAAAACATTCATTAAAAAAAGTATTTTAAATGGATTTTCATCGCGTTTGAAGGACTCATATGATAGTCTTAACTTAGAATTTATTTCCAAGATCATTGAGCGCATGTGAGGTAAATATGATTAATGTTTTTTCACATTTACTAAAACCCTTTGGTTATCTACTTATTAAAGGTATCAGTGGAAAGAGAGCCTACGATTGGTGGGCTCCCGCTTTTCTTACAATCATTTCGGCCGCATATTTTTGTTTACTCAAAGTTCCCACAACTGATTTACTGAAGGAAGGTGGGTTTGTCAAATCTGTATCTTCATTCATTTCAAATTTGCCGGGGTTCTATATAGCAGCATTAGCTGCAATCGCAACTTTCAATAGAGAGCAGATTGACTACCCTTTGATTGGTTTGAATGGCACGCCTTTTATTAAAGTCACAAGAACGAAAGAGAATGGCAAGACCGTCGATACGCAAGAGAAACTTACGCGCCGTCTATTTTTATGCATGTTATTTTCTTTCCTCACAGCACTAAGCATATGCATATTAATGTTCAATGCATTTGTTACACCGCTAACAAATGTTCTAAACAATGATATAGTCAATTGGTGCTATATCATTGTTTTCTTGTTCTTCACTTGGCAAATGCTAGTTTCAACATTCTTTGGATTATATTATCTTGGTGATCGAATCCACATCAACTAAGTCATTACCGCGGGGTTTATAGACATTACAACTCCCTCAATAAACCCCATAGCCGTCTGCAACTCCTTTCTGATCGTCCCATCAGAACACTTCCGCTTTTTGGCTATCGTTCTCAGTGAAATTCCAATCACGAAATGGGCGATAACAAGCTCATACTCTTCTGGCTTATACTTCCGCAAACGCGCAACACAGCCGTCAATCATGATTCCTTCATCGTCATCACATTGCTGACGTGACTTTTTACCGTGAGGCAGTAAACCTTTAAAACCAGCAGCTATTGGTTGCCAGTCGACTCCACTGCTATCAGCTGCAGCCCAAGCTCCCCATCGATCCATTACCTCATACATGTCACGCATTTTTCTCTCCAATACCATCGATAATTATCATTCCGGTTTCACCCCAGATTTTGGTAACCCGTCCGTCCCAGACATGGCTATCCTCGTCAAACACCGCATCCAGCAAAGCTTTTTCCAGGTTGTCTTTGTCTGGCTTTTGTTGGTGAGGCCGGCCGACATATTGCGCCCGCTTTGCCTTACTCCAGCTCTTTGGCATGGGGATAACGAACGTGACGTGATAACCAGATTCAGGCAATTTAACGCCCCGTAGCCGGATCTGTTCTTTGTATGCCCAGTACGCAGCTGTTGCTGGCCGTTTATGCCAACGGTCTCGCTGTGTCATGCGGGGTTTGCCAATCGGCGTAATTTCATAGATTTTCATGCAGGTACCACCAGCCCGCGGCGGGCAACTTCGATCACTGTCAGAACAATCGCGCGATCCATAAGCTGCCGACGCTCTCCCCTACTCAACTTGTTCCCGTTATCGATGCTGTCGTGGCAGCAGATGCAAAGCGCAGCCGTCGCGCAGTCGTCCGTTTTTAATCCCATGCCCTTTCCCTCGTTGCGGTGAGCAACCTGTGTTCCCCAGGCTCCGCACAGGACGCACCGCTCTATCTGACCCACTGCCGCGAGCCATTTTTTGCTGCGATAAATCGCCATGCTCACCCCCAGACCTTCTGACGGAATGACCGCGGCGTACGTTCCTGCCGGCGCGCCTCCGGCAGCCGGGCGCTGACGGTCCAGGTGAGATAATCAGGGTTAAGGCTTCGCTCTACCTTCACACCGCGGCGCCTGTATTCCGCCATGAGCTCTTCTGCCTGCTGCGTGGTGCACTCGGTGTGCTGGAACCATGTCTCTTTCATCGGCATCACCCCGCGAAGCTCATGAGCTGCGCAGCGGCGTTCTCGGCCTCGCGCTGATCCCCGAATGCCCGTGACAGGATCCAACGCCAGAGGACATCGAGCGCGGCTTTGTAGAGCTGCTGAAACTCAGTCTCGTCCATATTGGCGAAAGCAATACTGCGGGGATATTTGCGGAGGGTGCCGTCAGGCAGCTGGATAGCGTCGAAGTGCCCGGCCTCGATTGTTACCCAGGCGCGGTAGGCATCAAAGGATTTGCACAGGCTGATGCCACTGGAGATACGACGACTGCCCACCTGCTCGAGGTATTGTTCAGCGGCATCCAGCAGCGCGCCTTCGTTCCCGCCGTAAGACGCGAGGAATTTAGCGTAACCGGTCACAAGCTTGCGCTCGTTGGAGGAGATCGCGCCGCCCGTTGGCTCCCAGTATTCGAACCCGAGATTTAGAAGCGCGAAGAAGCGGCGATGGAAAGCCGGATTGCGAACCTGTTTGAAGTCGGCCACCAGCACGGCGCCGAGCTTAATTTTTGATTGCAGTAAATCGCTGGTCTCCGGTGTGGCGGGGATCAGGATTCCTGAAGACTGCTTGATGAGTTGTAACTGCGCCATGGCATTCTCCGTGGCGCATCGATGTCAGGTTATCGGTTGTTCAGGCCGATATAAACATTATGCTATTCAGGAAGTAAAAAGGTCAATTTCTGGCGGAAAACTCCCTGATAATCTCGACCAGAGTTTCACGTGATATAACGTGTTCATCCCTCTGGAGACGCTTATAGCCAATTTCAACACCACTAAAATTGACCAGCATACGATCGCCAGGATGGAGTTTAAGCGAGCATCTGGTAGCACCATCTGAACGCCTCACAAGATCGTAATATTCACCTCCATCGGAATACACCTCAGCCACATCAACCCCCTTTTTACTATCACCTAATTTACCTTTGTCGGCAGTGAAACCCCCCTTCATGAAACCAAGATAAAAAATGGTTTGAGTCTCCATTTTGTCTACCGACGAAAAATTCAAGCTTTTGCTGCACCTATGAAACATATAGCAAAACACTGTTTATTTATACAGCATTTGTTCATCTGGCTTAAGTATGCATGTTAAATACACCTTTGCGCAAGTTCATTTATCTAATTGATTTAGGTAATTTTTACAGCTACTTATGCTTAAAAAACGATCGTTATTATTAACAATTCTTTCAGATTAATAATGCTGAGTTAAATGTCTGATTCCGATACTTTCACCTACCCCTAATTGGGTAATGGCAACTGTCTTGGGATATTCAGTCATAAAGGCGGGTAGGGATAGGTAGAGAAGTTGTTGCTGTATGTGTCATTTAAATAACACGTTCATAGTTCGCTATGATTTCCGTTTGTAGGTACCGAATGCCGCGGGTTTGCGGCATCCATGATAGTATCAGGCGGCTCTCACCTTGAGAGCACAAAGTTCAGGGAGATTTGCACGCACTAGCGCTTCAGCAAACGGCGGAGGAACCGCATTGCCACAGCGAGCTACCTGCTTATCCTTCGCATACTTCACGCCGCGGAAATCACGATCGATGATGTACCACTCTGGGAAACCTTGAGCGCGATAAAGCTCATGTGGTTGAAGCATTCTCATACCGACATCAACGATGCGATAAACCACGCCCTCAATGGTTACCAGGCCAGTGCTGTCTTCGCCACAGTACGCGCGCAGGAACTCAAGAGCCTGCTGAGCGCGCAGCTCGTCATAGCCCTCTGTTGCCAGGCTGGTCTCAACCTTCCCGACATGCAGGCCGCCCGCGGTTAACCCTGGAGCTGGTGCATCAACCACCCGGCCATCACGGCAGGTGCCGCGAAGCATTATTAGGTGAGAGGTTACCGCGGCATGATGATCAACCGTTGTCACTGAATGCATCGGCTCGACCATACCCACGCCAGCACCCTGGTAATTCCCGCCATAGTGCTTCACCAGATTCGCAGCCACCAGCCCGAACTTGCCGCCACCGGCGACGACAGTGCCTAGTGGCTTATGCAGACCTGGTACGCGAGGCTCCTGCCCAGGGCGTTCACCATAGCCCATCTGAATCAGTGTCGTGGACACCAGCTGTGATTTGCCGCCCCCGCCGGCGGTGATCGTGGCGCTCGGTTCGTCGGCCCGGTGCCCGATGCTGGCTCCGAATTGCCGGGCGATCACCGGCGCGACAACACATGCGCGGGACTCTTTCAAAATGGTGTGCATGGGTTTATCCAGTGGGCGTGGCTTCGCCTGGTACTCACTGCCGCCACTACCCGCCAGGAATGGTGCCAGCTCCGCCTCAACGACGCCCAAAGCATGCCCATTTCCGCCAGGACGTACTGATGTGCCGGCGGTGACCGTTGGCACCGGTTCGGTCACCGGCTGCCCGGTCGCTCCGGTGCGGAACTTTGTCAGGTGCGGAATCGCAATCGCATAGCCATGCGTTTTGGTAATGGTCTGCAATGGTTCCTCCAGCGCCTGGCCGCGGAAGCAGTCGTATTTACCTTTCGTGGTGGTGTGGTTGCACTTCACGATAAACGGCGAAGCGCTATCAATAACGAAACGCTGAATGCCGCGGGCGATGCGCTTAAGCGTGTTCTCCGCCAGCGGCTTTTTGCGGTCGAAGATGGACTGCGCCGGAATTGACCAGTCGATAAATTCCGCCGCGGTGCGCCATGGCGCCAGCTTGCCGCTCTGCACTGCTGGTGTTTTCGGGTCGCCATGGGTCGGCTCCGGCCAGGTCACCGGGACACCATCACAGCGCATCACCATGAAGAATCGCTTCCGGATGGTCGGCGCCCCAAAGTCGCAGGCGCGCAGTTCGCGGTAGTCAACGGCATAGCCAAGCCCGGCAACCAGCTGCTGTGCCTGCACTCCGTCAGCGGCAATACCAAGAAACGCGCAGCACTCCACCAGTGCCGGATGATCGGCCGGGATACCGCCAGATAGCATTCCGCAAAATGCCTCAAAGGTTTCTCCGGCCCGGCTCGGGTCTGGGCGTAGCCCGCCATCAGCAGATGCGATAAGCGGCCCCCACGTTTTGAACTCCTCCACGTTCTCCAGCATCATCACGCGCGGGCGCACCGCCAGCGCCCAGCGAATGACTATCCACGCCAGACCGCGAATCTCTTTCTCCACCGGCTTCGAGCCTTTTGCTTTCGAGAAGTGGCGACAGTCAGGAGAAAACCACGCCAACCCCACCGGGCGGCCAGCGGTTGCCGCGACCGGATCCACATCAAAAACGGATTCACAGTAGTGAAGCGTGTCCGGGTGGTTCGTAGTGTGCATCGCAACGGCGTTCGGGTCGTGATTGATAGCGATGTCCACACTGCGCCCGATCGCCAGCTCAATTCCCGTGCTCGCCCCGCCGCCGCCGGCAAAGTTATCAACAATGATTTCTCTCACGCGTATTCCTCCATGGCAGTTGCCAGCGACCGGGCCGCGGTGACGATGACCGGCACAGGCATTTTCTCAAGCCACATCCGATTGATGTGATGCTTAAGGCGGCGCTGGTGATGCGCTGGGAGATCCCCAGCGTTATCAATCTGGCAGTAGACCATACCGACCTCGGCAGGCCATACGGTATCTGGCATGTCCACCAGCAGCAGGCTTTCAAGTTCAACTACACGATGGCAGGCATATTTGAGCAAAGGATCCACTATTTCACCTCCTGCTGCGGTGCTGCTGCGATCATTGCTTTGTATACTCGTGTAACTTTGTCCATTCCAGAATCAAAGGCTTGCATTCCAGCAGCCCATTGATTTGTTGTCGGCTCAACCGGCACCATCACCCAGCCATCCGGAATAACCGGAGAGTTGCTGCTGCGCGATTCGGCGTTTTTTGGCAAAGAATCCAGTGCTGGCGCGGTCTGGATGGCGCAGCGCGACTCGGCGTTTTCGGCAGGCAGCTGTATGGCGGCGCGGCCATGCCACCCTTCCCACATTGCCGCCATTATCATGAACCAGACGTTTCCACAGCCAGCCTTTTTGTTATCAAAGAACCAGTCCGCAAACTCTCGGCTCATGCCGTTCTGCTCTGCTATTTCGTAGCGATTATCCATTGCTTTTCTCCTGGTCCAACATGGCGGCGCGGCAGGCGTTCCAGCCCGCTTCATACCCAAGATTTGTAGGTGTTGGCACGGCGGCTACATATTCATCAGGCACAGATACCGGCGATGGCGGGGCGGCGTATAGCGTAATGCATCCTTCTCCAGCCTCGGCATACACAGAGCATGATTCGATATGCCCTGACCTTAAGAGCTCAGCGTATTCAGCGTCGATGTAGCCAGCCGGCGGGGCTTCTAGCGATGCCAGCACGATACGCGCCAGCTCCTCCGCTTCTTCTGCTGGCAAAACAACGTTGCTGCCTGGTCCGTATGTTTCGCTCCATGATTGGATTTTAAGAAGCCGTTCTTTGGTGAACTCCATTACTCATCCCCCATCAGTTCGGCGTAATTGATAAATTCACCGAAGCACTGCAGTTCTGCACCAGCCATGAAATATCCCAACGCCGCGCTGCGCTCCGTATCGCTTTTGAATTCTGCCAGCGGATAGCGTTCGTAGAATTTGTTTATGAGGTGCGCCATTTTCAATTCAGGCGCCAGCGCCTCCAGCTCAGCAATCCGCTTCTCTGCTGCTCCAAGCTTTTCACGGTTCGACTCCGCAGTTTTTCTCCACGTTGTGCTGATTCGCTTTTCTGCTTCCAGCACATCCAGCAGCGCCAGCGCGTCAAGCGCTATCTGCTGTATAATTTCTACGTCTGCGTTACCTAACTGGTAACCAGCCTTCAAGTCAGCAAATGATTGCACGGACTGTTTGTCGATGATGCTCAGTAAATTGCTCATGCTCGCGCGCTCCCGATAATTTTATGGATCTGATAGCCCTGCCAGTTCTGGCGACACATGTCAGCGATACTTGGCTTCTGACGCGCAACAGGCATCGGCTTAATGCGCGCTTCTCCGCCTGGCTGCATCACGTAGACCGGGTGGCGGCGCTGACCGATGTTCTTCACGGCGCCAGCGGAAACGAGATGCTCCAGCAGGCGACAGGCCTTTTTGCTGTCGCAGCCCAGCAGCCGGCGAACCTGACGCGGGGTGATCTCGCCACCGTGCTGGATGGCGCGAATAATTGTCCAAAGGTTGTTACTGGCCATTGCGCGCCTCCGGATTCACCAGCTGGTTGACGAGGCTTTTGTGCCGACCAACAACACGAACCGCTTCACGCAATTTCTCCAGGCTCGCCAGCTTGTTTCTGGTGCGGCGGATTTCGCGGGAGATCACCCGAGCTGTCGGAACGGTCTGAGCAGTAACGCGCCCTTCGGTGAACGAGGGGATCTCACTGATAATCTGCGCAATATCCTTCGGCTGCGCGGTAGCGGTTAATTCAGACTCAGCACTGACTACAGTTACAGATTCAGCTGCCGCAGGTTCTGCATCCGGTTCTGTCGTCGGCGCCGGCAGCGACCAGGTTACGCCTTTACCATGCCCGTTCTTCACCACAAAGCCCTGGCGCTCCAGCGCGCGGAGTACAGAGACCATCCCCCGGGCATTACGATTAGCGGACGCGGCCAGCGATACGGTGGTCATTGCCCCGTTATCGCGCAGCTGCTGGCGGATGACATCGGGATCAACCACCTCCGGCTCCTCACCTTTCAGACGCGGGGCCTGACTCAATGAAGTTTTTGGCGTTGATTGTTGTGGCTGTTTTGTCACGGAACCGATGAACCAGCCGCCGTCGGAGAAATCACACAGGCCCTGCTCGCGCTGTTCGCGCAGCATATTCTGAGCTTCAACAGGCTCGATATTCAGACGGGCTGCCACTTCGCGGTATGTCGCCCGCCCCATTTTTTCCAGTGCTTGAATTACTGTTTCCATGGGAACTCCTATTAAATAAATCCAGCGCTTTTGCGTTGTTCGTATTGAGCCTTCAGCATTTGTGCTGGCGTAGGCCCGCTTGATTTGGCGGGTGCGGCGATTGCACGGCGAACAGGTGGAATGGGCTTACCTTCAGAGACACGTTTCTCCCAGCCTGCGAGACATTTTGCGGCCGCCTGGTGCAGCTCCTTCTCTGTCATCTGGCGATCGGTACTCTGGCGGCGAAGCTCAATACAAATGTGATAGAGAACCGGCGCTGGCCATGGGTATTGCTCGCTGGTCGGATAGCGGAATACCAGACGGCGCCACTTCCAGTATTCGGACATCACTTCGTCAACCGTAATGCCCAGCAGGCAGATTTCCTCTTTGCACCAGGCAACGAACTGACCCGGTGAAGGCAGGAAAGGTTTTTCCTGGCGGCGTGCCACACGAAGACCAGCGCTCACCTGATCCATGGTGGTGATGCCGTTTTCACGGAATGCCAGCACCCACTGGCGGCGCAGTTCATTGAATTCGGCCTGGTCGTTAAAGCTGTGCAAGCTGGCCGGGAACGCGGCGCGCAATGCGCTGAAAAGGGCGTTAAAAATTTCGGCTGTCTGCTCAACCTGCGGGCGTTCTGCAGGCGCTTCGGGCATACCGTTTGCGATACGGTGGAAATTCTCGCGATCGCAGTTCATCAGCTGCTCAGAAAGACTTTTCATCGAACACCCCGTTTATCCAGTCTGTGTTGTTGAAATCGATCTTGCCCTTCGCAGTGGGCTTCGTTTGTCCACCGCTGCGCAGGCGCTTGGTTGTCAGTTCGTCCCACTTCCTGCGCAGGCTTGATGGGCTCAGGATGTTGTCTTTCCAGAAATCATCCTTGTTGGCCCATTTGAACAGGTCGCAAATCTCGAAGTGAGTACGGTTGTCCTGCACGCGCATCAGACGGATGGTGTTAGCCCATTCGACCCACTTCGGCTCGTTCAGGCTGGAATTAACCGTCAGGCGCAGGGAATGAATCCAGCGAGCGGCTTTGAGATCGTCAGCAGTTCCCCATGACTTACCTGCCGGCGTGTAGATTCCGTCAGTAGCTTCAGGGTGACGAGAGAGGAATTTTTGAGTTGCCTCGTTTCGGGATTCTTCAGAATTCCGAGACGAAGAGATCTTATTATTTATATTGTTGTTATTACATTGTTGTTCATGATTCTCGGTGAAATGCTCGGCCTTATTCGCGGGCAAATGCGCGGCATACCCTCCGCAAGCCGCGCCACTGCTGGCTTCGTCATGCGCGGGGTAATGCGCGGGGAATTGCTCGGGGAATTGCGCGGGTAAATCGCTCACTTTTTGAGCGTATCGCTCATAATTTGTGATGGTTATCACAGTGCCTTTTCGCTTCTCTCCCAAGCGAGAAATCATCCCTTCACGCTCAAAAATATCCAGCATTCTATCCACGGCGTGACGACTACATGGCCTCCCGTCCCTGTCACATAATCTCAGCCCCAAATCGGCCGAGGTGGTTACCAGTTGTCCGGTTTGTAATGGCCATTGACGGCCTTTAAAGTTCGCCGTGTAGGGCTGACGCGCAGCCCCTAAAAGAAGGTTCTCCCACAGCGTGCGCAGGAACACATCTTTCGCCCAGGGCTTCTTCAGTACGCTCCGGTACAACGGGATGAATCCGGTCTTCTGGTTCTCCATCCGGTTGCTCCTGATGGCACTACGTGCCGCAAAATCGGCATAAGCGACATTCGACATGCTATGCCCCTTTAGCCTGGTGTTTAGTACATACGTTTGTCATAATGACCTCGCAATCACGTCGCGTTTTTGCACCCGAAAGCCGTTGGTGTTCGCGCACCGCGGCTTTCACCTTCAATTCGAAATAATTCAATGCGCACCTCACATAACGCCCGGGCTCAAGACCGCGAGACCACTCAGAATCTGAATGACAGCCTCCCCCGGTAGTAGCGCCAGCAGATGCTCTATGCCCTCTCTCACCTCTTTCACCAGCTGGTGCTGTGGCGCCTTCAGGATCACAGCGCGTTTGGCCTCGCTGATTTCCTTCTCCATCGCTGCATAACGCGTCATAAAGCAGTCCTGGGGTACCAAGCGACCGCGGAACTCAAGCGGTAGAACGGCGAGGATCGCGGGTGACAGCTGGCTGATGTTTTTGCGGGCATACTCCGTATCGCCATCGAGCCAACGGAAGAGTTTTTGACGCTTACGGCTCAGGTCTTCGGGAAACGCCAGCCCGGTGCCGCCCTGTCGCTCCCATTCCTCAACGATGATTCCGGCAACGACATCCTGGTTATCCAGTGACGCTGCCCAGGCACGAACGGCGTCACGGATCAGTTCGTGCTTATCTGCCGCGCTTGGCTGATTGCGATTTATCATCGCCGCCGGAGTTATTCCGGTATTTTGTTGATATGAAATGGCGTGCATGGTCAGGACTCCTGATATGGAAGGCCGTCGGTGGGATTTGGATAGGCGCAGGGATCGATTTCGTGCGGTGTTACTTGCCAATCCAGGAATTTACACAGGGGAATGATTCTTTTCTGGGGTACCCCGCTCGCATAGATCCACTTGCCGACAGCTTGGCTGCTAATGCCGAAGTGCTTGCCGATACGAGTACGCGATGCAGCTTTGGTGATTTTTTCTTGGGTTAGTTTGTTCATGTGCTCTCCTTCAATGATGAACGAAGCATACATGACGAAAGTTTATGTTTCAATAAAACGAAAGATATTGTTTTAGTGCTGAGTGAAACCTTAGGTTGTAAAATGAACGTATGAATGAAATAACTTTCCCGACCTTCGCTAGAAGAATTCAACAAGTTATGGCTGAAAATGGCTGGACGAAATCTGACCTCGCCAAAAAAGTCATGCTTTCGCATACGGCTGTTCAAAATTGGGCCAAGGGAAGAAACGTAGCGAGTGGGGAACGGCTGAAGAGGCTTGCTGCTGTAACAGGAAAGCCTGAGCACTGGTTTTTCATGGAGGAGGGGCAGGAAGATACAACGCCCCCCACTTCAGGAAAGTCAGGTGTAGAACTTGACGATAAAGAGCAGGCACTCCTTTCCCTCTTTAACCAGCTTCCAGAGGCTGAGAAGCTACGGCTTATTCTTCATACAAAATCTGTTCTTCATGAAATTGAGCTTCTGAAAAGCGACGTATACGACATCATAAATAGCTCCAAAACATAGCTTAAAATTGCAACGAAACATCACAGCGCCTATAAGGGCGCTTTTTTTTGCCCTTCCGAGAAAGTTTTACTTTCCTCCACTTTACATCTGAAACTTTATGTTGCAGTATTGGATTCATCGACAACAAGCGCACCGTTGTCAGGTGATAAACGTTCCGCTGGCCAGCGATAAGGCAAACGAGGAAAGCATGGCTAAGTTGAGGTTTACCGTAGTGATCTCCGGCAGTAATGGATATCGCACGTATTACGTTAAAGCTAAAGATTGGAAAGAGGCTGACCAGATCGCCATTAATCTCCATCGCAGCAAAGAACCGGATGAACCGGAGCATGAAATTGGCATCGCGGCCGTAATAGCAGGCTGGCCAAAGGTCTGGTAAGGGGGAAGCATGATTGATTTAGCACGCAAACCAGCCCGGCAACAGGCCGTAAAACTGAACTTCTTTGAAGTGATTCTTCGCCGTTTATGTTACCTGCTGGCGCAGAAGGGGAATCCAGATGTGTGATGCAAAGAAATGCGCGTACTGCCGCAAGCCGGTCGAGCAAGGGAAAGAAGTTAAAAACGAACTGCTCTTCATCCACGGCTCGCAGCTGAAACGCGAACAACGAGATTACTGTTCTGTACGTTGCGCTTCGTTCGACCAGATGGCTCACGAAGCATAACGAAAACCCCGCGCAAGGCGGGATTTACGTCCGGTGCCACCGACCAAAGTTACACCGGAATTTATACCAAACCAAAAACATACCCAATGGGCGCTATCTCTGGCCCGGGGATCTTACATCCAAAAATGAGGATCTGACATGGAATTTTTCCATCTGCTTAAAGCCAGTCAGAAGTCTGGCAAGAAAGATGCGGTGATATGGTTCACTGCGAAAAGTGCTGCGCGCGCCAATCTCCAACTCGATGTGGCACTGGAAGAAGCAGGCATTGAAGAAACTGGCCGCGGTAAAGACTACGCCAAACCGATCCGCACCGATTTCCCGGTATATAACGACCTGCCGGAAGAAGGTACCGTGGATTACACCTGGTGCGAGCGCTACTCACTCCAGGCCGACGGGCGCACCTGGCTGCCGAAGGCTGGTGATGTGTCGACTGGCGCAGTGGACAACACTGCCGCACAGGAAACGACCGTTAAAGTTGAAACTACCGTCGAGAGTGTCCCGCTTGAAAACCGCACTCCAGCGGTTCGTTATGCCGTCCACCTGACCAGCGACAAATACCAGTCACATATCACTAAAGAGCAGCAGCTGGCTGCCAGCGAAATGTCACTGGATGAAGGCAACACCTATCTCCAGAACCTGCTGCTGGCGAAGAACGACATCCCTGAAGTTGCCGAACTCAGCCTGAATGCTGAGTGGAAGATGATCCAGGCTGTTAAGGAGATTTTCGCACCAAACGAAGAGCACGAAGTTAAGTTGCTGGCTGCCTTCATGGCCGACTGGTTGAGAGTAGATGCTGGCGACCGCAATGAGGTAGTAAGAGAGTGGAGGAACGGAAAGCTTACTCTTCTGCTCAAATCAGAAAGAACCAGCGACGACGGGGTTGAAACTGGTCAGGATATCGCAGCTGATGACGGTATCCAAATTGACGAGAATGATGACGAAACCACACGTTATCCAGTCGTTCGTATGCCCTTCCGTAAGCAGCTACTCGCTCAGTTCACCTCAGACGAACTGCGCCATCACGTAACTCGCGAAGAGTACGAAGCTATTAGCGCGCTGGAAATGGACACAGACAACAGCTATGTCCAGAACCTGCTGCTGGCGGCAGAAAACTGCGAGGAGGTCAAAGGGTACGATACCAAAGACCTGTGGCGCTACACCGATGCCATCCGCAAAGTATTCAGCCAGGAAAAGCGTCATGAACTCGCTTTGGTTCTCCGCTTCACCAGAATCTGGGCGGCGACTGATTACATCGACCGTGGCATCCTGGCGCGCGAATGGGCAACGGGCAATCGTGTGAGCAATGTACAGCGCACTGACGCAGGCACCAATGCCGACGGCGGTTATGTCACTGATCGCGGCGAAGGCGCACATCACACCCTTGATACCCTCGATCTGGAGATCGCCTGCGCCCTGCTGCCGATGGATTTTCACCACTTTGAAATCCCTTCCAGTGTTTTGCGCAGCGCCAAAGAGATCGTCGCGACCAAAGAAGAGCCATGGAAATCTTGGAGCAAAATCCTGCGTAACCAGCCCGGCGTTCTGGCGGTTAACCGCGCGGCTATCTTCAACTTGGTGCGTATCGCGCCTGAGAATATCCACCTGACGCCGGTTGCGCATCTGGAGTTCGTGAACCAGACGATGACCGCGGAATTCAACGCTGCAACTGAGCTGATGCCACTCCCAATCGCACAACCAGAAGCAGAAACCCAAACTGCCGAAGAACATCAACTGCCAAAATGGGCAGAGGCGGGCGAGCAACAACTCGCTGAAGGGAGTGAAGCTGAAACGCAGACCCTGCCGAAGTGGGCGAACACGACCGCCAGCCAGCCGCAGGTCGAGAACCTCGGCGGTGGCATGTTCTCCATCAATGCCCTAATGGGTGGGAATAACGATCAGGTCTTCAATACCATCTCAAATGAAGTCGAAGAAACGGAAACCGAAGCGGAGACCACCAGCGATGTGCAGATGGAAACGACTCAGCCAGAGAAAGTCGAAAATACTGATTCGGTTCAACCAGGCGAAAGCGTTGATGCAGTTGATCCGCAAACAGTTGCCCTGAGCCCGGCTGAGGTTCTGGCCGCCGCGGCGCCGGAGCTGGCGAACGCCGCGCAGCCGGAAGTAATCACCGAAGCGGCGGAGGAGACCGTCAGCGCGCCGGAATATCCTGCTTATTTCGAACCAGGCCGCTATGAAGGTCTGCCCAACGAGGTTTACCACGCAGCCAACGGCATCAGCTCAACTCAGGTGAAAGATGCGCGCGTTTCGCTGATGTATTTCAACGCGCGGCACGTTGCCAAAACCATCCCGCGCGCGCCATCGAAAGTGCTGGACATGGGTAACCTGGTTCACGCGCTGGCACTTCAACCAGAAAACCTCGATGAAGAGTTCAGCGTTGAACCGGCGATCCCGGAAGGAGCCTTCACGACCACTGCAACTCTGCGCGCCTTTATTGACGAGCACAACGCCACCCTGCCGGCACTACTGAGCGCTGAAGATATCAAAGCGCTTCTGGAAGAGCACAACGCCACCCTACCCGCGCAGGTGCCGATGGGCAGCAGCCTGGAGGAAACGGCGCAGAGCTATATGGCCCTGCCTGCGGAATACCAGCGGATCGGTGCAGGCCAAAAGCAGACCGCTACTGCAATGAAGGCCTGCATCAAAGAGTTCAACGCCACCCTGCCCGCACCAGTTAAAACCAGCGGCAGCCGTGACGCGCTGCTTGAGCAGCTGGCGATCATCAACCCTGATCTGGTGGCGCAGGAAGCCCAGAAGCCGGCACCGCTGAAAGTGTCAGGCACCAAAGCTGACATGATCCAGGCGGTGAAGTCAGTCAAACCGGATGCAGTATTCGCTGACGAGCTGCTGGAAGCCTGGCGCGACAATCCCGACGACAAGATTCTGGTAACGCGCCAGCAGCTGGCGACCGCACTGGCGATTCAGTCGGCACTACTGGCACATCCAAGCGCTGGCATGTTGCTCCAGCACCCAAGCCGCGCTGTTGAGGTGAGCTACTTCGGCTTTGACGAGGAGACCGGCCTGGAAGTCCGTGTGCGCCCTGACCTTGAGATCGACTTGGACGGCGTGCGTATCGGTACTGACCTGAAAACTATCAGCATGTGGAACGTTAAGCAGGAAAGCCTGCGCGCCAGGCTACACCGGGAAATTATTGAACGTGATTATCACCTGAGCGCGTCAATGTACTGCGAAACCGCGGCGCTGGATCAGTTCTTCTGGATTTTCGTCAACAAAGACGAGAACTACCACTGGATCGCCATCATTGAGGCATCCGCTGAACTGCTGGAACTGGGAATGCTCGAGTACCGCAAAGCGATGCGTGCTATCGCAACCGGATTTGACACAGGTGAATGGCCAGCACCAATCACAGCCGACTACACCGACGAACTGAACGACTTCGACCTGCGCCGCCTTGAAGCGCTGCGTACTCAGGCATAAGGGGGATATATGCAAAATACCAACGTTACCGTGGCTGATCAGAACACCGTTATCAATTCCAATGTGGCTTTGTTCGATTCCCAGTATCTGAACGCCATCAGCACTTTTGCGCAGATCATGGCGCAAGGCACAGCGACTGTTCCTAAACACCTTCAGGGTAATCAGGCCGACTGCATGGCTGTAGCTATGCAAGCGGCACAGTGGCAGATGAATCCCTTTGCCGTGGCGCAGAAAACTCACCTGATTAACAGTGTGCTCGGGTATGAAGCGCAGCTGGTTAATGCCGTTATTTCGCGCAGCGGCGTGCTGGCCAGCCGCTTTGAATATGAATGGTACGGGCCATGGGAAAAAGTTGTTGGAAAATTCAATATTCGCAAAAGTGAAAAAGGTGAGTACCGCGTCCCGGGCTGGACCATGTCTGACGAAGCAGGAATCGGCATCATTATCCGCGCAACCCTGAAAGGTGAAGAGCAGCCGAGAGAACTTGATTTACTGCTGGCTCAGGCCCGCACCAGAAACTCTACCCTGTGGGCTGACGACCCTCGCCAGCAACTGGCGTACCTGGCCGTCAAACGCTGGGCGAGACTGTTCTGCCCGGATGTGATTCTGGGCGTTTATACCCCGGATGAACTGGATGATCGCCGTGAAGAACGAGAGGTAAATCCCGCACCGGCGCAGCACGTTAGCCTCGCTGATATTTCAGGTGACAACGTCACTACGACTCAAACGGCTCAGGAATCAGCTCAAAATATTGATGCACTTGCTGATGATTTCCGTGACCGCATCGAGGCGGCTCAGGATGTGGATAGCGCTAAAGCTCTGCGTGCAGATATTGAAACCGTGAAAGCAACGCTGGGTTCTGCCCTGTTCACTGAGCTGAAAAACAAGGCCGTGAAGCGTTATTACCTGGTGGACGCACGCAACAAAGTTGAGGCCGCTATTAACTCCCTTCCCCAGCCTGACGAGCCAAATGCCGCTGACCGATTCGCGGAAGCCGAGCGCGTGCTGGCATCTTCAAAGCGTCACCTTGGCGACGAGTTGCACGATCAGTTCAGCATTACCCTGGCGGATATGAAACCGGAATACCTGGCCTAATACTGAAACCGAAATATCAACGACTAATGACCGGCATATTTATACTCATGCCGGTTACCTGAGGTGAACCATGTCGCAGGTAATTTACGATTCAGAATGGGGCGTTGCTTCAAAACTAAAAGAGAAGACAGGCCTTACCGATCGTCAGATTAAAAGCTATCGCCAAACCCACTGGGTCGAAGGGGTGCATTTTAAGAGGATCCCATTGGATGGAAGCTGTTCTGAAGAGCGAGGACTTGTCTGGTACAACATCCCAAACATTAACAGGTTTGTGAAGGAGGCGTGATGGCCGCAGTGCCAACTGGTGTTGAAATCCACAATAATAAAATACGAATTAGTTTCAAGTTTCATGGCGTTAGATGCCGAGAAACATTGAAAGGGTGGATCGTAAATGCTTCGAATGTCAAAAAAGCCGGGAATCTAAGGGCCAAAATTGTAAGCGAGATTCAACTGGGCACTTTTGACTACCGGGGCATGTTCCCGGAGTCGAAGGTAGCAGCCAAGTTTTATACATCTAAAAATATTACGACGTTCACCGAACTTGCATTAACCTGGTATGAAAACCATAAAATCGATCTCTCACCCAATGCCACAAGAAGCTATGGGATAGCTGTAAGAACGTTAACAAAACTTATTGGCCCAGACACGCTGGTTGCATCTATCACCAACAGCGACATTTTGGGCTGGAGAAAGGAATTGCTCATTGGCGAGACTAACTATGCTCCCGAAAAGAGGAGAAATAAAACCGGCCGCTCCGTTAGAACAGTAGATTATTATATGGCCATCATGCGACAAATCCTCGACTATGCGGTTAAAAATAAAGTTATTTCATATCAACCATATGTTGGAATAAAAAGGCTCCGCAAAGGGAAAACAAAACCAGATCCCCTTCTGAGACATGAGTTTGAGCAGTTGAAAGATACTGCTCCGGCTCAGCAGAAAAATATGTGGCAATTTTTTGCTTACACCGGCGTTCGGCCCGGCGAGCTTTGCGCTCTTGCCTGGGAGGATATCGATTTTAACACCGGCGAAGCTAATATTGCGCGCAATCTAACTCAGGAAGGATTATTTGGCCCCCCCAAAACCGAAGCAGGATACCGGACGATCAAGTTACTGGAGCCGGCTCTGGAGGCTTTACGGGCTCAAAAGGAGCTTACGGGGAGTGCCCCTAAGGTACCAATAACTTTTCACCACCGGGAGTTCGGGAAAACGGAAACGCAAAAGCTGCACTTTGTGTTTATGCCTCGACCTCAGAGAGGCAAGCAAGCTGCGTACTATTCAGTCAGCTCAATTGTGTCACTATGGGATATTACGGTAAGACGATCGGGCATTCGCCGCAGACGCCCCTACCAGCTGCGTCATACATATGCGTGCTGGATGTTGTCGGCAGGTGCTAATCCTGCTTTTATAGCGAATCAGATGGGTCATGAGAATGCAGAGATGGTCTTCCATGTATACTCTGCGTGGATAAATGCTCTCGATAGCGATCAGGTATCATTTTTGAATCAGCGCTTTGGCGGATATGCAAATGCCCCTACAGTGCCCCTGAAGGTAAAAACAAAGTAGCTAACCATTTGATTTTCCGGTGATATTTAATGAAAAAGCTGTTTGTGCAGTTTTATCTGTTGCTGTTTGTCTGCTTCCTGGTGATGACCATGCTGGTCGGGCTGGTCTATAAATTCACCGCCGAGCGCGCTGGCCGACAGTCTCTGGACGACCTAATGAAAAGCTCGCTCTACCTGATGCGCAGCGAACTCCGTGAAATCCCGCCGCACGACTGGGCCCACACCCTGAAAGAGCTGGATCTGAACCTGTCGTTCGATCTGCGCATCGAGCCGATGAAGGATTTCGAATTAGATCCGCCTGCCATGCAGCGCCTGCGTGACGGGGATATCGTGGCGCTCGATGAGAAATACACCTTTATCCAGCGCATTCCGCGCAGCCACTACGTGCTGGCGGTCGGCCCGGTGCCGTATCTCTATTATCTGCATCAAATGCGGCTGCTGGACATGGCGCTGCTGGCGTTTATCGCCATTTCGCTGGCCTTCCCGGTCTTTATCTGGATGCGGCCCCACTGGCAGGACATGCTGAAGCTGGAATCCGCCGCGCAGCGCTTTGGCGAGGGACATTTCAGCGAGCGGATTCATTTTGACAGCGGTTCCAGCTTCGATCGTCTGGGCATTGCCTTCAACCAGATGGCGGATAACATCAACGCGCTGATTGCCAGCAAGAAACAGCTGATCGACGGGATTGCCCACGAGCTGCGCACCCCGCTGGTGCGCCTGCGCTATCGTCTGGAGATGAGCGAGAATCTCACCGAGGCGGAATCCCAGGCGCTGAATCGCGATATCGGCCAGCTGGAAGCGCTGATTGAGGAGCTGCTGACCTACGCGCGACTCGATCGCCCACAAAACGAGCTGAACCTTACCACGCCTGACCTGCCCGTCTGGCTGCAAACCCATATCGACGACGTCCAGAGCGTTAACCCGCAGCGCACGCTGCTGACCGCCGTCACGCCGGGCGACTACGGCGCGCTGGATATGCGCCTGATGGAGCGCGTGCTGGATAACCTGATGAATAACGCGATGCGCTACAGCGACAGCACGCTGCGCATAGGCCTGGATTTGCAGGGCAACCAGGCGACGCTGTCCGTCGAGGACGACGGCCCCGGCATTGCCCCGGACGAGCGCGAAAAAGTGTTTGAGCCCTTTGTGCGCCTGGATCCGAGCCGCGACCGCGCCACCGGCGGATGCGGGCTTGGGCTGGCGATTGTCCACTCCATCGCCCAGGCGATGGGCGGCACGGTGCGCTGTGGCGAGAGCGAGCTGGGCGGCGCGCAATTCTGCTTTAGCTGGCCGGTGTATCACAACATCCCCCTTCCCGTTCCTGCCTGACCCCACCGCACGCTGGCCTGACCCGGCGTGCTGTGCTATACCGTAAGTATGTTGTAACTAAGGAAGGGTTTTATGGCGACTTACGATCTTATCGAAAGGCTCAACACCACGTTTCGGGAAATGGAGCATGAGCTGCTCAGCCTGACCGAGCGTTTGCAGACCTGCCGTCTGCTGGCGGCGCGCGTCTTTAGCCTGCCGGATGTGGAAAAAGGGGCCGAGCACGATCCGCTGGAAACCATCGAGGTGAAGCAGCACATCGGCAAAGACGCGCTGGATCTCGCCCTGCAGCATTACCGCCGCCTGTTTATCCAGCAGCAGTCGGAAAACCGCAGCAGCAAAGCGGCGGTTCGCCTGCCGGGGGTGATCTGCCTGCAAACCGATGCCGCGACCCGCGAAGCGCTGGAAACACAAATCGGCCACATCAACGCCCTGAAAGCCGCTTTCGAGAAAATCGTCACCGAGGAGTCGGGATTAGCCCCTGCCGCCCGCTTTGAGTGGGTACACCGCCAGCTTCCGGGGCTGATTACCCTCAACGCCTATCGCACCCTGACAGCGCTGCGCCACCCCGCCACCCTGCGCTTTGGCTGGGCCAATAAGCACATCATCAAAAACTTTACCCGGGATGAGATCCTGGCGCAGCTGGAGAAAAGCCTGAAGGCGCCGCGCACGGTCGCTCCCTGGTCGCGGGAGCAGTGGATCGAACGGCTGGAGCAGGAGTATCAGAGCATTGCCTCGCTGCCCGCCAGCACGCGCCTTAAAATCAAGCGTCCGGTAAAGGTGCAGCCTATCGCGCGGGTCTGGTATTCGGGGCAGCAAAAGCAGGTGCAGCACGCCTGCCCGACGCCGCTGATTGCGCTTTACGATGCCAGCCAGGGCGCCGTGGTGCCGGATATCGGGGAGCTGCTGAACTACGATGCCGAAAACGTTCAGCATCGCTATAAGCCAGAGGCGCAGCCGCTGCGGTTGATTATTCCGCGGCTGCACCTGTACGTGGCGGAGTGATTATTTCAGGCTGCCGACCATCTCTTCCGGGCGCACCCAGGCGTCGAATTCGGCCGCCGTCAGATAGCCCAGCGCTAGCGCGGAGGCCTTCAGCGTCAGCCCCTCCTTGTGCGCTTTCTTGGCGATTTCGGCGGCTTTATCGTAGCCGATATGGGTATTGAGCGCGGTCACCAGCATCAGCGACTCGTTCAGCAGTTGGCTGATGCGCTCGCGGTTGGGCTCGATCCCCACCGCGCAATGCTCGTTAAAGCTCTCCATGCCGTCCGCCAGCAGGCGCACGGACTGCAGCAGGTTATGGATAACCATCGGGCGATAGACGTTGAGCTCAAAGTTGCCGGACGCGCCGCCCATGTTGACCGCCACGTCGTTGCCCATCACCTGACAGCACAGCATGGTCATGGCCTCACACTGGGTCGGGTTCACCTTGCCCGGCATGATGGAGCTGCCCGGTTCGTTCTCCGGAATGCTGATTTCGCCAATCCCGCAGCGCGGGCCTGAGGCCAGCCAGCGCACGTCGTTGGCAATCTTCATTAACGAGGCCGCCAGCCCTTTCAGCGCCCCGTGGGTATGCACCAGCGCATCGCAGGTGGCGAGCGCTTCAAACTTGTTCGGCGCGGTGACAAACGGCTGCCCGGTGATATTCGCCAGCTCTTGCGCCACGCGCACCGCGTACTCGGGATGGGTGTTTAGCCCGGTGCCCACCGCCGTCCCGCCAAGCGCCAGCTCCGCCAGATGCGGCAGGCTGTAATCAATGTGCTTGAGGTTATGTTCCAGCATCGCCACCCAGCCGGAGATCTCCTGGCCGAGGGTCAACGGCGTGGCATCCTGCAGGTGGGTACGCCCGATTTTGACGATGGTGCTGAACGCCTGCGCTTTCTCGCTGAGGGTCTTTTTCAGCACGTTGAGCTGCGGAATAAGCTGCTCGCGGATGGCGATCACCGCCGCGACGTGCATCGCCGTCGGGAAGACGTCGTTGGAACTTTGGCTTTTATTCACGTCGTCGTTCGGGTGAACCTTGCGCTCCATCCCGCGCGCGCCGCCCAGCAGCTCGCTGGCGCGGTTCGCCAGCACTTCGTTCATGTTCATGTTGCTTTGCGTACCGGAGCCGGTCTGCCAGATGGCGAGAGGGAATTCGTCGGGGTGTTTACCTGCCAGCACTTCGTCCGCGGCGTTAATGATGGCGGTGGCTTTATCCGCCGCCAGCAGGCCTAAGTCCTGGTTCACTTTGGCCGCCGCGCGCTTGGTCAGCGCCAGCGCCTGGATCAGCGAAACGGGCATTTTTTCCGTCGAGATACGGAAATGCTCCAGCGAGCGCTGGGTCTGCGCGCCCCATAGCTTGTCTGCCGGGACGTCGATGGCGCCCATGGAATCTTTTTCGCTACGTACCGTGGTCATTACTTTCTCCTTGATAACAATGATGGAATTGCTCACATGCTTAAGAGATAAGTATTGATGGCTTCAGGAATGCTGTATGGCGCTTTGTGCGCTCTTTTTGGCGTCGGGTGGCGCTGACGCTGACCCGACCTACCAGATTCGTAGGCCGGGTAAGGCGCAGCCGCCACCCGGCAATTTACAGAATTACTTCACACACGCCGAACACTGGGACGACTGGATCTGTTTGAAGAAGTCGTTGCCCTTGTCATCCACCAGGATAAACGCAGGGAAGTCTTCCACTTCAATTTTCCAGATCGCTTCCATCCCCAGCTCAGGGTATTCCACGCACTCCAGGCTCTTGATGCTGCCCTGCGCCAGCACCGCCGCCGGGCCGCCGATGCTGCCGAGGTAGAAGCCGCCGTGCTTGTGGCACGCGTCCGTGACCTGCTGGCTGCGGTTGCCTTTTGCCAGCATGATCATGCTGCCGCCGTTGGCCTGAAGCTGATCGACGTAGGAATCCATACGCCCCGCCGTGGTCGGGCCCAAAGAGCCGGACGCATAGCCCTCTGGCGTTTTCGCCGGGCCCGCGTAGTAGATCGGGTGATCTTTAATGTACTGCGGCAGCCCTTCGCCGTTGTCCAGGCGCTCTTTCAGCTTCGCGTGGGCAATGTCGCGGCCCACAATAATGGTGCCGTTCAGGGACAGACGCGTGGAGACCGGATACTGAGAAAGCTGCGCCAGGATCTCCTTCATCGGCTTGTTCAGGTCGACGCGTACCGCTTCGCCCTCGCCCGCTTTACGCAGCTCTTCTGGGATGTATTTGCCCGGGTTGTTTTCCAGCTTTTCGATCCAGATACCGTCGCGGTTGATCTTCGCTTTGATGTTGCGATCCGCGGAGCAAGACACGCCCATGCCCACCGGGCAGGACGCGCCGTGGCGCGGCAGGCGGATCACGCGGATATCGTGGGCAAAGTATTTACCGCCAAACTGCGCGCCGAGACCCAGGTTCTGCGCTTCGATCAGCAGCTCCTGCTCGAGCTGCACGTCGCGGAACGCCTGACCGTGCTCGTTACCTTCTGTTGGCAGACCGTCGTAGTACTTGGTGGAGGCGAGCTTCACGGTTTTCAGCGTGCTTTCAGCGGACGTCCCGCCGATCACGAAGGCGATGTGGTACGGCGGACACGCCGCGGTGCCCAGCGTGCGCATCTTCTCCACAAGATAATTCTTCAGCTTGCCCGGGGTGAGCAGCGCTTTGGTTTCCTGATAGAGGTAGGTTTTGTTGGCTGAACCGCCGCCTTTGGCGATGCACAGGAATTTATATTCGTCGCCGTCCACGCTGTAGAGGTCAATCTGCGCCGGCAGGTTGGTGCCGGTGTTGACCTCTTTATACATATCCAGCGCCGCGTTCTGCGAGTAACGCAGGTTGTCTTCGATATAGGTGTTGTACACGCCGTGGGCCAGGGCCGCTTCGTCACCGCCGCCGGTCCAGACGCGCTGACCTTTTTTACCGGTAATGATGGCGGTGCCCGTATCCTGGCAGGTTGGCAGAATGCCTTTCGCGGCGATATCCGAGTTGCGCAGGAACTGCAGCGCAACGTACTTATCGTTTTCGCTGGCCTGCGGGTCGCTCAGGATATCTGCAACCTGCTGCTGGTGCGCCGGGCGAAGCATAAAGGAGGCGTCGTGGAAGGCCTGCTGCGCCATCAGCGTCAGCGCCTGCGGCTCAACTTTAAGGATCTCCTGTCCTTCAAACTCAGAGACAGAAACGTAATCGCGGGTTAACAGATAATACTCGGTTCGATCCTTACTTAGAGGAAAAGGATCCTGATAATAGAAGGGTTTATTCGACATTGTTCTCTCACTTACTGCTTGGGTCTGATTATTCAGGGCAGATGTTCCGCTGCCCGGCTTAAAAGCGAGTTAGCCTATCCTACACAATTTTTTAACAAAAACTGAGACTAGTACGACTTTTTACATCCGCAGGTTACATCCACGCGGTTTATTGCTTTAATACCCGCAGTTAATTCCACATTTGAATCAGGGCTTGATAATGCAAAAACTCATCAACTCAGTGCAAAACTACGCCTGGGGAAGTAAAACTGCGTTAACGGATCTCTACGGCATCAACAATCCAGACAATC
This sequence comes from Enterobacter soli, assembly GCF_964208575.1. Classification (GTDB taxonomy): domain Bacteria; phylum Pseudomonadota; class Gammaproteobacteria; order Enterobacterales; family Enterobacteriaceae; genus Enterobacter; species Enterobacter soli_A. The sequence continues at coordinate 35,104 of NZ_CAXOFU010000002.1, forward strand.
TGCCGATGGCAGAGCTGTGGATGGGTGCGCACCCGAAGAGCAGCTCAAAAGTTGAAGACGCCAGCGGCCAGGTTCGCTCCCTGCGCGAAGTGATTGACGCGGACAAATCCGCGCTGCTGGGCGAAAAGGTTGCCCGCCGTTTTGGCGAGCTGCCGTTCCTGTTTAAGGTGCTGTGCGCCGACCAGCCGCTCTCCATTCAGGTTCACCCGAACAAGAAAGCCTCTGAAATCGGTTTTGCGAAAGAGAACGCCGCGGGCATTCCATTAGATGCCGCCGAGCGTAACTACAAAGATCCGAACCACAAGCCCGAGCTGGTCTTTGCCCTGACCCCCTTCCTGGCAATGAACGCGTTCCGCGAGTTCTCCGAACTTATCTCTCTGCTGCAGCCGGTCGCGGGCGCGAACAACGCCATCGCCCACTTCCTGCAAAACCCGAATGCCGAAGGCCTGAGCCAGCTGTTCGCCAGCCTGCTTAACATGCAGGGCGAGGAAAAATCCCACGCGCTGGCGGTGCTGAAAGCCGCGCTGAACGACCAGCAGGGTGAACCCTGGGACACTATCCGCCTGATCGCCGAGTTCTATCCGGACGATAGCGGTCTGTTCTCCCCGCTGCTGCTGAACGTGGTGAAGCTCAACCCGGGCGAAGCGATGTTCCTGTTTGCCGAAACCCCGCACGCCTATCTTCAGGGCGTGGCGCTGGAAGTGATGGCGAACTCCGATAACGTGCTGCGCGCGGGCCTGACGCCGAAGTACATCGACATTCCGGAGCTGGTGGCCAACGTGAAGTTTGTGGCCAAACCCGCATCGGAGCTGCTGACCCAGCCGGTTAAACAGGGCGCAGAGCTGGACTTCCCGATCCCGGTGGAAGATTTCGCGTTCTCCCTGCACGATCTCAGCCAGGCAGAAACAGAGGTGGCCCAGGACAGCGCGGCGATCCTGTTCTGCGTGGAAGGCGAAGCGGTGCTGCACAAAGACGCGCAGCGTCTGGTGCTCAAGCCGGGCGAGTCGGCGTTTATCGCCGCCAATGAGTCACCGATTAGCATCAGCGGCGCGGGTCGTCTGGCGCGAGTTTTCAATAAGCTATAACCGCTTACTGATTTTTGTAACAACTCTTGCTAATCTAGTTAATGACTTTTATCACCAGGCGGTTTTTACCGCCTGGTTTCATTTTAGGGATAGTCGCAATGAAAAAATCGGTCGTAGCGGTTGGCGTTATTGTTGCATTGGGCGCGATCTGGACGGGTGCGTCCTGGTTTACCGGCAAGCAGCTGGAGGGTCGTCTGGCAGAGATGGTGGCGCAGGCCAACAGCGAAATTAAGCGCAGCGCGCCGGAAGCCGGCGTAGAGCTGAGCTATCAAAACTACCAGCGCGGCGTGTTTACCAGCCATATGGAGCTGGTCGTGAAGCCGGTTGCGGGCACTGAGAACCCGTGGCTGAAGCCCGGCCAGAGCGTGGTGCTGGACGAAGTCGTGAGCCACGGCCCCTTCCCGCTGGCGCAGCTTAAGAAATTTAACCTCATTCCCTCTATGGCATCCGTGAAAACCGTTCTGGTGAACAACGATGTCACTAAACCATTGTTCGATATCGCGAAAAACACCTCGCCATTCGAAGTGCAGACCCGCATCAGCTATGCCGGTGACACAAGTTCTGATATCGCGCTTAAGCCGCTGAACTACGAAAACGGTAACGAGAAAGTCGCCTTTAGCGGCGGTAACTTTACCCTCGACGCCGATCGCGACGGTAAAACCTACTCCCTGAGCGGCGAAGCGCAGAGCGGACTGGTGGACGCGGTTAACGAGTTCGATCAGAAGGTTCAGCTGACCTTCAACAACCTGAAAGCCGACGGCAACAGCCGTATGACCAGCTTTGACGAGCGTATCGGCGATCAGAAAATCAGCCTTGAGAAGGTCGCCATCGCGGTAGAAGGTAAAGAGATGGCGGTGCTGGAAGGGATGGATCTGGACGGAAAATCCGATGTATCCAAAGACGGCAAGAGCATCAATACCCAGCTGGATTACACCCTGAAAAGCCTGAAGGTACAGAATCAGGATCTGGGCACCGGCAAGCTGTCGCTGAAAATCGGCAACATCGACGGCGCGGCCTGGCATCAGTTTAGCCAGAAATACAGCCAGGAAAGCCAGGCGCTGCTGACCGACGCCGCGTTAAAGCAGAATCCGGAAGTGTATCAGCAGCAGGCGATGGCGGTACTGTTCAACAACCTGCCGATCCTGCTAAAAGGCGAACCGGTGATTACCGTGGCGCCGCTGAGCTGGAAGAACAGCAAAGGCGAAACCAGCTTTAACCTGTCGCTGTTCTTAAAAGATCCGGCCACTGCTACGGGTGAAGCCCAGACGCTGGCGCAGGAAGTGGATCGCAGCGTGAAGTCCCTCGACAGCAAGCTCGCTATCCCGGTGGATATGGCCACCGAGTTTATGACCCAGATTGCGAAGCTTGAGGGTTACGGTGAAGAAGATGCCGGCAAACTGGCGAGCCAGCAGGTGAAAGGCCTGGCGGCGATGGGCCAGATGTTCCGCATCACCACCCTGGAAAACAACACCATTGGTGCCAGCCTGCAGTACGCCAACGGCCAGGTTACGCTTAACGGTCAGAAAATGCCGCTGGAAGAGTTCGTGGGAATGTTTGGCATGCCAACCCTCGGCGCTCCAGAGCCCGCTGAACCCGCAGCCCCGGTAGCGCCACCCGCGCCGGTAGCGCCTCAGCAGTAATGTAAAAAACCCCTCGATGAGGGGTTTTTTATTGGCCTGTCGGCGGCTGGGATTATTTGATAGTCACCAGCCGCGCCGACACAATCTGGTGCCCCGTCTGCACGTCTGATTTCTCAATGCGCTGCATCATTCTGTCCGCCAGGGTATAGCCCATCTCCCGCGCGGGGGTTGTCGCCCAGACGATGGGCAGATCGTCCAGCGCGCTTTCGCCCACATCCGCAAACGCCCCCAGCGCCACCTGATGGCCGAAGAAGGTTTCAACGCCCCCCTCGCCGCTCTGACGCCCGGCCCGGATCAGGCCAAACCAGGCGCCCATGGCAATCACGTCGTTGTAGCAAATCACGGCGCTGATGGTGGGGCTGCTGCTAAGCATTGAGCCGATCGCTTCTGCCGCTTTCTTCTGGCTGGATTCGCACTCCACGACCCACTCGCTGTGGAACGGCAGTCCGTACTTGATAAGCGTGGCGCAGTAGCCCCCGACCCGTTCGGCGCGGGTCAGGGAGGAGCTTTTTCCGCCCAGCCAGGCAATGCGCTGATGGCCGCGTCGAATAAGATGTTCGGTCAGCATTTGTGCGGCCTGCATGTTGTCCGGGCGCAGGGTATCGGCTTCGTCCAGATAGCTGGCGCGCGAGGCAAACACCAGCGGCACGCCTTTCTCTGCGGCGCGTTCGCACAGCTCGCTTCCCACCCCGGAGGCTCCCGCGACAATCACGCCGTCGACGCCCTGCATCAGCAGCATGTCCAGACGGGACAGCAGCTGCTCCGGCTCGCGGCCGCCGTGAAGTAAAAACACCATCCTCCCCTGCGCTTCGAGCGCTTCGGTCAGCCCGGCGGTCAGTTCAGCGTAAAACGGCGAGGTCAGATCGCGAACAATCAGCCCAATAACCCCGCTCTGACCGCCGCGCAGAACCGAGGCCTGGCGATTTCGCACGAAGCCGAGCTGTTCCACCGCCTCGTTTACGCGCTGGCCCGTGGCGGAAGAGATACGCCCTTTTCCGCTCAGCACCAGCGAAACGGTACTGACCGATACGCCAGCCGCCAGGGCAACATCGTTAATGGTGACTTTTTTCGCTACAGCCATGTGTGGCGGAACTCCCTGATAATGAGATCGGTAAAACGTTTTATCAATACGATGTATTTATACTACCAGCCAAAGATGGAGAATGTGATTCAGCGCGCACTAAAGTTTGATAAAACGTTTTATCTTCTCGCAGCATTGAAGCAGGCAAATCTATTTTACCAATAAAGGAGTCGTTTTATGACGGCGAAAGCGGCACAAAAAATATCGCTGTGGGAGTTTTTCCAGCAACTGGGTAAAACCTTTATGCTGCCCGTGGCGCTTCTCTCCTTCTGCGGGATCATGCTGGGGATCGGCAGCTCGCTAAGCAGCCATGACGTTATTACCCTGATCCCGTTCCTTGGCAACCCGGTACTGCAGGCCATCTTTATCTGGATGAGCAAGGTCGGCTCCTTTGCCTTTAGCTTCCTGCCGGTGATGTTCTGTATCGCCATCCCGCTGGGTCTGGCGCGTGAAAATAAAGGCGTGGCGGCCTTTGCGGGCTTCGTCGGCTACGCGGTAATGAACCTTGCGGTTAACTTCTGGCTCACGGCGAAAGGCATTCTGCCAACCACCGATGCAGCAATCCTGAAAGCCAATAACATTCAGAGCGTGATTGGGATCCAGTCCATCGATACCGGGATTCTCGGCGCGGTGATCGCGGGCGTGATCATCTGGATGCTGCACGAACGCTTCCACAATATTCGCCTGCCCGACGCGCTGGCCTTCTTCGGCGGCACCCGCTTTGTCCCGATTATCACGCTGGTGGTTATGGGCCTGTTTGGTCTGATCATTCCGCTGATCTGGCCGGTCTTCGCGATGGGCATCACCGGGATCGGCCGCATCATCAACGGCGCGGGTGATTTTGGCCCGATGATCTTCGGTACCGGCGAGCGCCTGCTGCTGCCGTTCGGCCTGCAACACATTCTGGTGGCGCTGATCCGCTTTACCGAAGCGGGCGGCACGATGGAGGTGTGCGGTCACGACGTGAGCGGCGCGCTGACCATCTTCCAGGCGCAGCTGAGCTGCCCGACCACGCACGGCTTCTCCGAAAGCGCGACCCGCTTCCTGTCTCAGGGTAAAATGCCGGCCTTCCTCGGCGGCCTGCCGGGCGCGGCGCTGGCGATGTACCACTGTGCTCGCCCGGAAAATCGTCATAAAATTAAGGGCCTGCTGATTTCCGGCGTGATCGCCTGCGTGGTTGGCGGCACCACCGAGCCTATCGAGTTCCTGTTCCTGTTCGTTGCCCCGGTGCTGTACCTCATTCACGCGGTTCTGACCGGTCTGGGCTTCACCGTGATGGCGGTTCTGGGCGTGACGATCGGCAACACCGACGGTAACGTGATTGACTTCGTGGTGTTCGGTATTCTGCACGGCCTGTCTACCAAGTGGTATCTGGTGCCGGTTGTGGCGGCTATCTGGTTCGCGGTGTACTACGGGATCTTCCGCTTCGCCATCACCCGCTTCAACCTGAAAACCCCAGGCCGCGATGCCGATACCGCCAGCAGCGTGGAGCAGGCGGTTGCGGGCACCGTGGGTAAATCGGGCTACAACACCCCTGCTATCCTGGCGGCGCTGGGCGGCGCGGATAACATCACCTCTCTGGATAACTGCATCACCCGCCTGCGTCTGTCGGTGGCGGATATGTCCAAAGTGGATACCAACGCCCTCAAGGCCAACCGGGCCATCGGCGTGGTACAGTTGAATCAGCATAATTTGCAGGTTGTCATCGGCCCGCAGGTGCAGTCCGTCAAAGACGAGCTGGCGACCCTGATGCGAACGGTCGAAGCCTGATGCCTCGCCCCCTCGCCATGAGGGGGTTTTACTTTAAGGACCAACGTTATGACCGATTTTTCTAACGTCGTCGATCGTCACGGCACCTGGTGTACCCAGTGGGATTACGTCGCAGACCGCTTCGGCGCCGCCGACCTGCTGCCCTTCACCATCTCGGATATGGATTTCGCCACCGCCCCCTGCATCATCGACGCATTACATCAGCGCATTAACCACGGCGTGTTTGGCTACAGCCGCTGGAAAAACGACGAATTCCTGGCCGCGGTAGCCCACTGGTTTAAACAGCGCTTTAACAGCCGGATCGATCCCGAATCCCTCGTCTACGGCCCGTCCGTCATTTATATGGTGTCGGAGCTGATCCGCATCTGGTCTGACGCGGGCGACGGCATTGTGGTTCATACCCCGGCCTACGATGCCTTCTATAAGGCCATCGAAGGCAATCAGCGCACCGTTGTGCCCGTGGCGATGGAGAAAAACGCGCAGGGCTGGCAGGGCAATATGGCCGCGCTCGAAGCCGCCCTCGCGAAGCCGCAGAACAAGATCCTGCTGCTGTGCAGCCCGCAGAACCCTACCGGAAAGGTATGGACGCACGAGGAGCTGAGCACCATGGCAGCGCTGTGCGAGCGCTACGGCGTGGCGGTCATCAGCGATGAGATCCATATGGATATGGTGTGGGGCGAACATCGCCATACCCCGTGGAACGCCGTCGCGCGGGGGAAATGGGCGCTGCTCACCTCCGGCTCCAAGAGCTTTAACATTCCGGCGCTGACCGGCGCCTACGGGCTGATTGGCGATGACGAGAGCCGCAGCGCTTATCTCAGCGCCCTGAAGGGTCGCGACGGGCTTTCATCCCCTTCCGTTCTGGCGCTGGTGGCGCACATTGCCGCCTATCAGGAGGGCGAAGCCTGGCTCGACGCGCTTCGCGACTATTTAGCGGGGAATTTGCGCTACGTTGCCGACGAGCTTAACCGCGCCTTCCCGGCGCTGAACTGGCAGCCGCCGGAGGCCACCTATCTTGCGTGGATTGACCTGCGCCCGCTAAACATCGACGATCGCGCGCTGCAAACGGTGCTGATCGAGCAGCAAAAGGTTGCCATCATGCCGGGATATACCTACGGTGAAGAGGGTAACGGTTTTGTTCGCCTCAACGCAGGCTGCCCGCGCAGCAAGCTGGAGCAAGGGGTTCAGCGCCTTATCGCAGGCATTAACGTCCTGCTGTAATCCATTTGCGCAACGGAATATTCCCTTGCGCAAATAGCTTTTTACCCCGTTTTGTTTTTATAATATGGCGCACTTTAACCAGAAAAGAGTGCGACCATGATTGATACACGCCTTCCCCTTACTGATATCCATCGTCACCTTGACGGTAACATTCGTGCCCAAACCATTCTCGATCTTGGCCGCCAGTTCAACCTGACGCTCCCCGCTCAAACGCTTGAAACCCTGATCCCTCACGTTCAGGTCACCTCAAATGAACCGGACCTGGTGAGCTTCCTGAGCAAGCTCGACTGGGGCGTGAAGATGCTGGCCTCGCTGGATGCCTGCCGCCGCGTGGCGTTTGAGAACATCGAAGATGCGGCGCGTAACGGCCTGCACTATGTCGAACTGCGCTTCTCGCCGGGCTATATGGCGATGACCCACAATCTGCCGGTGGCGGGCGTAGTGGAAGCGGTCATTGCGGGCGTGCGCGAAGGCTGCCGGGCGTTCGACGTCGAAGCGCGTCTGATTGGTATCATGAGCCGCACCTTTGGCGAGGCGGCCTGTTTGCAGGAGCTGGAAGCATTGCTGGCGCATCGCGACCAGATTGCCGCTGTCGATCTGGCGGGCGACGAGCTGGGCTTCCCGGGCAGCCTGTTCCTCTCCCACTTCAACCGCGCGCGCGACGCGGGCTGGCACGTCACCGTTCACGCGGGTGAAGCGGCGGGCCCGGAAAGCATCTGGCAGGCAATCCGCGAGCTGGGCGCCGAGCGCATTGGCCACGGCGTCAAGGCGGTGGAAGATCGCGCCCTGATGGACTTCCTCGCCGAGCAGCGTATCGGCATTGAATCCTGCCTGACCTCCAACATTCAGACCAGCACCGTCGCCTCGCTGGATAAGCACCCGCTGAAAACCTTCCTCGAGCACGGCGTGCTGGCCTCGCTCAACACCGACGATCCGGCGGTTCAGGGCGTGGACATTATTCACGAGTACACAATTGCGGCGCCGAAAGCCGGGCTGAGCCGGGAGCAGATCCGCCAGGCGCAGATTAACGGGCTGGAAATGGCCTTCCTGACGCCCGCTGAGAAACAGGCGCTTAAGGATAAAGTGGCTCGCGGTTGAGCCTTTGCCGGGCGGGTTTGCGCCTGCCCGGCTTTCATATACTCAGAGCCTTATGCCAGACAGAGCGTTGCGCGATGTTTGGCCGACTCAATCCCCAGCTCGATAAGCTCCATAATCTGAATCGCCTGGCTTGCCGGAACCGGGTTTTCCTCCGTCCCCTTAAGCGCATCGCGCACCGCCGCGTAGTAGGCCGGATAGTTCCCCGGCTGCGTCAACACCGTTTCCTCTACCTGCTCTTCGCCTTCAAAGCGCGTTAAGACCCCGTCGCGCATATCGTAGCCCCAGTCCTCCTGCGGCAGGCGCTCGCCGCTTTTGAGCCTTTCTTCCTGCGGATCGAGACCAAACTTAACGTAGCTCCCGCGCGTGCCGTGAATGATGTAGCGAGCAGACTCCGCAGCCGCCAGCATGGTGGCGTGCAGCACAATGCGCCGCTGCGGGTAGCTTAAAACGGCGTGGAAATAGTCCGTGGTTTGCGCGCCGGGGCGAAGCTGCGCCAGATCCACGGTCAGGCTGACCGGCAGGCCAAACAGGTTGACCGCCTGATCGAGCAGGTGCGGTCCTAAGTCATACCAGATGCCGCTCCCCGGCCCCGCCTGTTCACGCCAGCGGTCCCGCACCTGCGGGCGGAAGCGGTCAAAATGGGACTCGAAATAGGCGATCTCGCCGAGCGCGCCCTCAGTAATCAGCGATTTGACGGTCAGGAAATCGCCGTCCCAGCGGCGGTTGTGGAACACGGAGAGCAGCCTGCCGAGACTTTTTGCCAGCGCGTCCAGCTCGCGCGCCTGTGACAACGTCACGGTGAAGGGCTTATCCACCACCACATGTTTACCGGCTTCAAGCGCCGCTTTCGCCAGCGGGAAATGGGTATCGTTGGGGGTGGGAATCACAATTAAGTCAATATTGGGATCGTTAAACAGGTGCTTAGGCTCTGACACCACCGGGACGGCGGGCCAGTCGCTATTTACCTTTCCGGCATCGCTGCTGGACACCGCCGCCAGCGCCATTCCCGGGGTTCCGGCAATCAGAGGGGCGTGAAAGGTTTTACTCGCATAACCATAACCAATAAGCCCGACACGGATGTTGTCATTCATATTGTAGCCCTCTCAGGTAATCAGCTTATTTCGCACTGGCTAATATGCTGCGATAACCATTATTAATGTGCCATACGACTTAGAATAGCATCCTCTGCCAGCTATTCTTGTTACATTCCTATAACCTTCTGATTTCATTTTAGGGAACCGTTCCCAAAGGGCTTGCCGCGATGATTGTTGCGCTGTAACATTCACAATCTGTATTTATGGATAAATTACAAACACGAATCATGACGTCAATATTTAATCGAATCATTGAATTAGCGGGATGGGTTGTCCTTGGGGTTTCGGTCATTTTTCTGGGCGTTGCCAGCCATATTGATAACTATCAGCCGCCGGAGCCCGTCACAGCCGCACAGCCGAAGTGATCCTCGTGCGGTCATGAAGAGTGACACATTATGTCAGTAACATATTGCCAGCCGTGATGAACAGGGTTACCCTTCTCTTCCAGGCATCGTCTGATGCCTGAATCTTTCAACAAAGAAAACTCCTAATTTAGTCGCGTTATCTGAGTGGGCAGTTTACGTCTTTATTAATCCGTTTATTATTCGAACGAATTACCTTTAGTGGTATTCCTCACTTTTATATGGAAACTAATTAACATGACAGTTCAGGACTATTTATTAAAATTTCGCAAAATCAATTCTCTTGAGAGCCTGGAAAAACTGTTTGATCATTTGAACTACACCCTTTCGGATAATCAGGAAATCATCAATATGTACCGCGCCGCCGATCACCGCCGTGCCGAGCTGGTCTCTGGTGGCCGCCTGTTCAACGTGGGTGAAGTGCCTAAGTCCGTATGGCGTTACGTACTATAAGAAAGTAGCCATCCGCGCGAAATGTTATATACTCTGCGCCCTGCAAATTTATATATAACGTTTCGCGCAGACTAATGGGAGAAGACATGACCGCAACGCCCGGAGAAAGAATTGGAGGCTGGTTAATCGCCCCGCTGGCATGGCTGCTGGTTGCTTTATTAAGCGCGTCCCTTGCGCTTCTGCTTTACACCACCGCATTAATTACTCCTCACGCGCTCCAGACATTGATGTCCCAAAGCACGGGCAGAATTACGCTGTGGTTTGTGTCGTTCGTCTTCGCCATTGCCATGTGGTATTACACGCTGTGGCTGACCATTGCGTTCTTTAAGCGCCGCAAGGGTGTGCCGAAGCACTATATTATCTGGCTGCTGATTTCCGTGCTGCTGGCGGTGAAGGCCTTTGCGTTCTCGCCGGTTTCCGACGCGCTGGCCGTTCGCCAGCTGCTGTTCCCACTGTTGGCTGCGGCGCTGCTGGTGCCCTATTTCAAGCGCTCGACGCGTGTGAAAAAAACCTTCGTGAACCCGTAATAACCTTACAGTTACCCTGTTGTCGCCTGTTGTGGTTTATCCGATAATAGGCGGCTTTTTTATTTCAGGCTGAATAATGACCGATTACTTACTGCTCTTTGTCGGAACTGTGCTGGTTAACAACTTCGTGCTGGTGAAGTTCCTTGGCCTGTGCCCGTTTATGGGCGTGTCCAAAAAACTCGAAACCGCGATGGGCATGGGGCTGGCGACAACCTTCGTCATGACGCTGGCGTCCATCTGCGCCTGGTGGATTGATACCTGGATCCTGATCCCGCTGGGTCTGACCTATCTTCGCACCCTGGCCTTTATCCTGGTTATCGCCGTTGTGGTGCAATTTACCGAAATGGTGGTGCGCAAAACCAGCCCGGCGCTGTATCGCCTGCTGGGTATCTTCCTGCCGCTGATTACCACCAACTGCGCCGTGCTCGGCGTGGCGCTGCTGAACATCAACCTCGGTCATAACTTCATGCAATCGGCGCTGTACGGTTTTTCCGCGGCGGTCGGTTTCTCTCTGGTGATGGTACTGTTCGCCTCGATTCGTGAGCGTCTGGCGGCAGCGGATATTCCAGCACCCTTTCGCGGTAACGCCATTGCGCTGGTCACCGCAGGTTTAATGTCATTGGCCTTTATGGGCTTTAGTGGTCTGGTGAAGTTGTAATGAATGCTATCTGGATTGCCATCGCATCAATCAGCGTTCTGGGATTGGTGTTTGGCGTCATTCTGGGTTATGCCTCCCGCCGTTTTGCGGTTGAAGACGACCCTGTCGTTGAAAAAATCGATGAACTCCTGCCGCAAAGCCAGTGTGGGCAGTGCGGTTACCCTGGCTGCCGCCCTTACGCTGAGGCGGTGGGCGTCCAGGGTGAAAAAATTAACCGCTGTGCGCCCGGCGGCGAAGCGGTGATGCTGAAAATTGCTGCGCTGCTTAACGTCGATCCGCAGCCTGCCGACGGCGATGCCGACGCGCAGGAGCCTGTGCGCGCGCTGGCGGTGATCGACGAAGCCAACTGTATCGGCTGTACCAAATGTATTCAGGCGTGTCCTGTCGACGCCATTGTGGGCGCCACCCGCGCCATGCACACCGTTGTGGCGGATCTCTGCACCGGCTGTAACCTCTGCGTGGCCCCTTGCCCGACGCAGTGTATCGAGCTGCGCCCGGTCGAAACGACTACCGAAAGCTGGAAGTGGGATCTTCAAACCATTCCGGTTCGCATCATTCCTGTGGAACAACATGCTTAAGTTATTTTCTGCATTCAGAAAAGAGAAGATTTGGGACTTTGACGGCGGCATTCATCCGCCGGAGATGAAAACCCAGTCTAACGGCACGCCGCTGCGTCAAATTCCGCTGGCGGCGCGCTACGTAATGCCGCTAAAACAGCACATTGGCGCAGAGGGCGAGCTGTGCGTGAAAGTCGGCGATCGCGTGCTTCGCGGTCAGCCGCTTACCTTTGGCCGCGGACGAATGCTCCCGGTTCACGCCCCGACCTCCGGCACGGTGGTGGCGATTGCCCCGCACACCGTGGCGCACCCTTCTGCCCTCTCTGAACTGAGCGTGATGATTGACGCCGACGGCGAAGACCGCTGGATCGATCGCGACGGCTGGAGCGACTACCGCGCCCAGAGCCGCGAGGCGCTGATTGAACGTATCCACCAGTTCGGCGTTGCCGGTCTTGGCGGCGCGGGCTTCCCGACGGGCAGCAAGCTGCGCGGCGGCGGAGACAAAATTCAGACGCTGATTATTAACGCCGCCGAATGCGAGCCCTACATCACCGCGGACGACCGCCTGATGCAGGATTGTGCCGCGCAGGTGGTGGAAGGCATTCGCATTCTTGCCCACATTTTGCAGCCTCGCGAAGTGTTGATCGGCATTGAAGACAACAAGCCGCAGGCTATCTCGATGCTCCGCGCGGTGCTGGCGGGCAGCCACGACATCGGCCTGCGCGTGATCCCGACCAAATACCCTTCCGGTGGCGCGAAACAGCTCACGCAAATTTTGACCGGCAAGCAGGTTCCCCACGGTGGACGCTCGTCCGATATCGGCGTGCTGATGCAGAACGTCGGCACTGCCTATGCGGTGAAACGCGCGGTGATCGACGGCGAGCCGCTGACCGAGCGCGTGGTCACCCTGACCGGGGAGTCCGTTTCTCGTCCGGGCAACGTCTGGGCGCGTCTGGGCACGCCGGTTCGCCATCTGCTTGAGCAGGCGGGCTTCTGCCCCAGCAGCGAGCAGATGGTGATTATGGGCGGCCCGCTGATGGGCTTTACCCTGCCGTGGCTCGATGTCCCGGTGGTGAAAATTACCAACTGCCTGCTGGCACCGTCCCCGACCGAGATGGGTGAAGAGCAGGAAGAGAAAGGCTGCATCCGCTGCAGCGCCTGCGCCGATGCCTGCCCGGCAGACCTGCTGCCGCAGCAGCTCTACTGGTACAGCAAAGGCCAGCTGCACGATAAGGCCAAGGCCCACAACCTGGCAGACTGCATTGAATGCGGGGCCTGCGCCTGGGTCTGCCCGAGCAACATTCCGCTGGTGCAGTATTTCCGCCAGGAGAAGGCCGAGATTTACGCCATTTCGATGGAAGACAAGCGCGCGGCGGAAGCCAAAGCGCGCTTCGAGGCCCGTCAGGCTCGCCTTGAGCGCGAGAAAGCCGCGCGTCAGGAGCGCCATAAGCAGGCCGCCGTGCAGCCTGGTGCAAAAGATCAGGACGCCATCAACGCCGCCCTTGCCCGCGTGCGCGAGAAGAAAGCCACGGCCGCGCAAACCGTCGTGATCCCGGCTGGCGCAAAACCGGACAACAGCGAGGCGATTGCCGCCCGTGAGGCGCGTAAAGCCGAGGCCCGCGCGCGTCAGGCTGAGAAAGCGCAGGCCGCACAGCCGCAGGCCGACGTTGACCCGCGCAAAGCCGCCGTTGAAGCCGCGATTGCCCGTGCGAAAGCACGCAAAGCCGGACAGCAGGCGGTGGTCGTTGAGCAAGAGGCTCCGGTGGATCCGCGTAAAGCCGCGGTAGAAGCCGCCATCGCCCGCGCCAAAGCGCGCAAGGCGGAGCAACAGGCACAAACAGCAGAGCCAGAGGCACCTGTCGACCCGCGTAAGGCGGCGGTTGAGGCCGCTATCGCCCGTGCGAAAGCACGTAAGGCGGCGCAGCAGGAAGAGCAGTCGCTGGCCGCAAACGACGATCCACGCAAAGCCGCAGTCGCCCCCGCGATTGCCCGCGTTCAGGCCAAGAAAGCCGCGCAGCAAGCCGTAAACGAGGAATAAATGGTTTTCAGAATCGCAAGCTCCCCTTACACCCATAACCAGCGCCAGACATCGCGCATTATGATGCTGGTCTGCCTGGCGGCCCTGCCGGGCATTGCCGTACAGTTTTGGTTTTTCGGCTGGGGAACCCTGTTCCAGTTAGTGCTGGGCTGCGCCACCGCGCTGGCGGCAGAAGCGCTGGTGCTGAAGCTGCGTAAAATGGAGGTCAGCCGCATCCTCGGGGATAACTCCGCGCTGCTGACCGGCCTGCTGCTGGCGATCAGCATCCCGCCGTTTGCCCCGTGGTGGATGGTGGTGCTGGGCACCGTTTTTGCGGTGATTATCGCCAAACAGCTTTACGGCGGCCTGGGTCATAACCCGTTTAACCCGGCGATGATCGGCTACGTGGTGCTGCTGATCTCGTTCCCGGTGCAGATGACCAGCTGGCTGCCGCCGCATGAGATCGCCGCGACGGTGCCGGGCTTTATGGACGCCCTGCACGTGATTTTCACCGGCCACACGGCGCTGGGTGCGGACATGAACGCGCTGCGCATGGGCGTGGACGGCATCAGCCAGGCGACCCCGCTCGACACCTTCAAAACGTCACTTCACGCCGGGCACAGCGTTGAGCAGATCATGAAATCGGCGATTTACAGCGGCGTGATCGCCGGCGCGGGCTGGCAGTGGGTGAACCTGGCGTATCTGCTGGGCGGCGTGTTCCTGCTGTGGCAGAAAACGATCCGCTGGCATATTCCGGTCAGCTTCCTGTTGACCCTTGCGATCTGCTCCACCCTCGGCTGGGCGTTCTCGCCCGAGACGCTGGCCAGCCCGCAGATGCACCTGCTTTCCGGTGCCACCATGCTAGGCGCCTTCTTTATTCTGACCGACCCGGTCACGGCGTCGACCACCAACCGCGGACGCCTGATCTTCGGCGCACTGGCGGGCCTGCTGGTCTGGCTGATCCGCAGCTTTGGCGGCTATCCGGATGGCGTGGCCTTTGCGGTTCTGCTTGCCAACATCACCGTTCCGCTTATCGACTACTACACGCGCCCGCGCGTGTACGGCCACCGCTAGGAGCCCGCCATGCTGAAAACGATGCAAAAACACGGCGTCACGCTGGCGGTCTTCGCGGCAGTCCTGACCGGGCTGACGGCGCTGGTGAACGAGCTGACCAAAACGACAATTGATGAACAGGCGGCGAAGCAGCAAAAGGCGCTGTTCGACCAGGTGATCCCGGCGGATTTCTACGATAATGACCTGCAAAAAAGCTGCTTTATTGTGCAGGCACCGCAGTTAGGCAAGGGCGAACATCGCCTGTTTATCGCCCGCAAAGGGGATAAAGCGGTGGGCGCAGTGATGGAAGCGACCGCGCCGGACGGCTATTCCGGGGCGATCCAGCTGCTCGTCGGCGCCGATTTCGCCGGCACGGTGCTGGGGACGCGCGTCACCGAACACCACGAAACGCCCGGCCTTGGGGATAAAATTGAGCTGCGCTTAAGCGACTGGATTTTGCATTTCGCCGGGAAAGTGATTCACGACGAAGACGACGCC
This sequence comes from Enterobacter soli, assembly GCF_964208575.1. GTDB lineage: Bacteria > Pseudomonadota > Gammaproteobacteria > Enterobacterales > Enterobacteriaceae > Enterobacter > Enterobacter soli_A. Next base: position 50,218 of record NZ_CAXOFU010000002.1, read on the forward strand.
GCCTTTGCGGTGAAGAAGGACGGCGGTGAGTTCGATCAGTTCACCGGGGCGACCATTACGCCGCGCGCGGTGGTGAACGCCGTCAAACGTGCCGGGCTGTATGCCGAAACGCTGCCCGCGCAACTTAACAATCTTCCGGCCTGCGAGGAGTAGTCATGAGCCAGGTTAAAGAGGTAATCGTCCAGGGTCTCTGGAAGAACAACTCCGCGCTGGTGCAGCTGCTGGGCATGTGTCCCCTGCTGGCGGTCACCTCCACCGCCACGAACGCGCTCGGTCTGGGGCTGGCGACCACGCTGGTGCTGACCCTGACCAACCTGTCGATTTCAGCCCTGCGCCGCTGGACGCCGTCGGAAATCCGTATTCCGATTTACGTCATGATCATCGCCTCGGTGGTGAGCATCGTGCAGATGCTGATTAACGCCTACGCGTTCGGCCTGTACCAGTCGCTCGGGATCTTTATTCCGCTGATCGTGACCAACTGTATCGTGGTCGGCCGTGCTGAAGCCTTTGCGGTGAAAAACAGCCCGGCGATGTCCGCGCTGGACGGCTTTTCCATCGGCATGGGCGCCACCTGCGCCATGTTCGTGCTGGGCTCGCTGCGCGAAATTTTAGGCAACGGTACGCTGTTTGACGGCGCAGACGCCCTCCTCGGCGGCTGGGCAAAAGCGTTACGCATCGAAGTGTTCCATACCGATACGCCGTTCCTGCTGGCGATGCTGCCGCCGGGCGCCTTTATTGGCCTCGGCATGATGCTGGCGATAAAATACCTCATTGACGAGAAACGTAAACGCCGCGCGGCAGAGCGCAGCGTTCAGGAAGGGATCCCCGAGAAGGCCTCATGAACAAAGAGAAACGCATTGCGATACTGACCCGGCTGCGGGACGAAAACCCGCATCCGACAACGGAGCTGAATTTTAACTCACCGTTTGAGCTGCTGATCGCGGTGCTGCTCTCGGCGCAGGCCACTGACGTCAGCGTCAATAAAGCCACCGCCCTGCTTTATCCTGTCGCCAACACCCCCGCGGCGATGCTGGCGCTGGGCGTTGAAGGGGTGAAGTCGTACATTAAGACCATCGGCCTGTTTAACAGCAAGGCCGAAAACGTGATTAAAACCTGCCGGATCCTGCTTGAACAGCATGGCGGTGAGGTTCCGGAAGACCGGGCTGCGCTGGAAGCGCTGCCGGGCGTGGGCCGTAAAACCGCCAACGTGGTGCTGAATACCGCGTTTGGCTGGCCAACCATCGCCGTGGATACCCATATCTTCCGCGTATCGAACCGAACCAACTTTGCCCCGGGCAAAAACGTTGAGCAGGTTGAAGAGAAGCTGCTGAAGGTGGTGCCCGCCGAATTCAAGGTCGACTGTCACCACTGGCTGATTCTGCACGGGCGCTACACCTGCATTGCGCGCAAGCCCCGCTGCGGGTCGTGCATTATCGAAGATCTGTGCGAATTTAAAGAAAAAGTGTATCCCTGATACTCCCCTTTTTTCTTTTCACTCCCTTTTCATACCCTTAAAGAAGGAAGGTCAACTATGAACCTTCCTTTTCTCCATGCATTGTTCGTTTTTTCCGCTTATCGCCCTGCCTATTGTTCGGTTGTTTAACGCTCAAACAGGTTAATTGTTTTTTCATCACCAAAAATTTCTATACATCTGTGATCAAGATCACTCTGATAACGTCATGTTGGATTTTTGTTGTGAAAAGCTGTGTAAACCCTATAGCAGACAAGATTTAACCGATCGAATACCGCAGATAAGACCAGTCAATTTTCAGAATATGGGCTATATCACTACCTGAAAGGCCAAATAGCAGAACATATTGCCAAATACCCCATCCCTGGGGATTAATGCAGTGAAAAAAACCAACAAAACTCAACCAATGAAATTTAACGCTGAATAACATTTGTATGATCCGAGTATTATAGCGCCTCAGTTATATGTAACAGAGTATTACAAATGTATTGCCAGATGGGTCAGGATAGTGAACATTACCCGCCGTTTCCCCTCCCAATATAACTATAAAGCGGATGGACTACGGTCATCACGCTATGAACACCCCCGTTAATATGGGATGTAAAAAAAGAGGTATATGTGTCTACTGCAAACAATAAACCAACAGATGAGAGCGTAAGTCTTAACGCTTTCAAACAGCCTAAAGCGTTCTATCTCATCTTCTCTATCGAGTTATGGGAACGCTTTGGTTACTACGGCCTGCAAGGGATCATGGCGGTCTACCTGGTAAAACAGCTGGGTATGTCCGAAGCGGATTCCATCACGCTGTTCTCCTCATTCAGTGCTCTGGTGTACGGTCTGGTCGCAATCGGCGGCTGGCTGGGCGATAAAGTTCTGGGTACTAAACGCGTTATTATGCTGGGCGCTATCGTTCTGGCGATCGGTTACGGGCTGGTTGCCTGGTCCGGTCATGACGCCGCTGTGGTCTATATGGGTATGGCAACCATTGCGGTGGGTAACGGCCTGTTCAAAGCGAACCCGTCTTCCCTGCTCTCTACCTGCTACAGCAAAGATGACCCACGTCTGGACGGTGCATTCACCATGTACTACATGTCCATCAACATCGGTTCCTTCTTCTCCATGCTGGCAACGCCGTGGCTGGCCGCGAAATTCGGCTGGAGCGTGGCGTTCGCGCTGAGCTTCGTCGGTATGCTGATCACCGTGGTGAACTTCCTGTTCTGCCGCAGCTGGGTTAAAGACTACGGTTCTAAACCTGACTTCGAGCCGGTACACATGGGTAAACTGCTGGCGACCATCGTGGGCGTAGTGATCCTGGCGGCTATCGCAACCTGGCTGCTGCACAACCAGGGCGTGGCTCGCGCGGTGCTGGGCGTTGTTGCGCTGGGTATCGTGATCATCTTCGGTAAAGAAGCGTTCGCGATGAAAGGTGCTGCGCGCCGTAAAATGATTGTGGCCTTCATTCTGATGCTGGAAGCGATCATCTTCTTCGTGCTGTACAGCCAGATGCCGACGTCTCTGAACTTCTTCGCCATTCGTAACGTTGAGCACTCCATTCTGGGCATCGCGTTCGAACCTGAGCAGTTCCAGGCACTGAACCCGTTCTGGATCATGATCGGTAGCCCGATTCTGGCCGCTATCTATAACAAGATGGGCGACCGTCTGCCAATGCCGCACAAGTTCGCCGTCGGTATGGTGCTGTGCTCCGGCGCGTTCCTGGTGCTGCCGCTGGGTACCAAATTCGCGTCTGACGCGGGTATCGTCTCCGTTAACTGGCTGATCCTGAGCTACGCGCTGCAGTCTATCGGTGAGCTGATGATCTCCGGTCTGGGCCTGGCGATGGTTGCACAGCTGGTTCCTCAGCGTCTGATGGGCTTCATCATGGGTAGCTGGTTCCTGACCACTGCGGGTGCGGCAATCATTGCTGGTAAGATTGCTAACCTGATGGCGGTTCCGGAAAACGTGACCGACCCGCTGCTCTCCCTGAACGTTTACGGCACCGTGTTCATGCAGATTGGTATCGCAACGGGCGTTATCGCCGTGCTGATGCTCCTGACCGCGCCTAAACTGAATCGTATGACTCAGGACGACGACAAATCCGCTAAAGCGACCGAAACCGCGACCGCGTAATGTCATCGGGGAACGACTGAACGGAAGCCGCTAACTTTGAGTTAGCGGCTTTTTTTTTATGCATACGCGCACTAACATAGCTGAAACCTCAGCAAAAAGGAGTTACCGATGAAACTGTTCTACAAACCGGGCGCCTGCTCTCTTGCTTCCCATATCACCCTGCGCGAGAGCGGCAAAGATTTCACGCTGGACGGCGTTGACCTGATGAAAAAACGCCTCGAAAACGGCGACGATTTCTTTGCCATTAACCCGAAGGGACAAGTTCCGGCTCTGCTGCTGGACGACGGTACGCTGCTGACCGAAGGCGTCGCGATTATGCAGTTCCTCGCCGATAACGTGCCTGACCGCCAGCTGCTGGCACCGACCGGCAGCATTTCTCGCTATAAGACAATCGAATGGCTGAACTACATTGCTACAGAGCTGCACAAGGGCTTCACGCCGCTGTTCCGCCCTGACACGCCGGAAGAGTACAAGCCTACCGTGCGCGCCCTGCTGGAGAAGAAGCTGCACTTCATTAATGACTCGCTGAAAAACGATGAGTGGATTTGCGGCCAGCGTTTCACCATCGCCGATGCCTATCTGTTTACCGTTCTGCGCTGGGCGCGTGCGGTTAAGCTGAATATGGACGGACTCGACCATATCGCTGCCTATATGAAACGCGTAGCGGAACGTCCTGCGGTGGCTGCTGCGCTGAAAGCGGAAGGGTTGAACTAACCGGGATGTCTGATTGCCGGGTGGCGCTATCGCTCACCCGGCGTTCGAAAGGCGCGCGATTATAAACGGGTCGCGCTGAAATAGTGCTCCGGGCTGGCGATACGATCCTGCGCCGCCACCACCTGCAACTCATACTCCTGCATGTTTTTCGTCGCAATCATGATCTCATACACGGCGGCGGTCACGTGCTCCAGCGCCTCGCGCAGGCTTGCGCCCTGCAGCAGCTTCACCAGCAGCAGTCCGCTGGTAACGTCCCCCACGCCAACCGGCTGACGCGCGCCAAAGTCCACCAGCGGGCGGCTGATGTGCCAGGCTTCATCTTTGGTCACCAGCAGCATCTCAAAACGGTCAGGGCTCAGCCCCGCGCGCGCCAGATGCTTAACCAGAACAATCTCCGGGCCCTGCGCGATCAGTTCGCGAGAGGCGCTTACGGCCTCTTCTACGCTGTTGACCGGGTGCTCACAGAGGATCTCCAGCTCAATCAGGTTCGGGGCGATGATGTCGCTTGCCGGCAGCGCGTGACGAACGTGGAACTCCGCCACGCCGGGCGCGACGATGCAGCCCTTCTCAGGGTGCCCCATGACCGGATCGCAAAAGTATTTCGCCGCAGGATTCGCGGCCTTCACCTGACGGACGATGCCGAGGATATGCTCCCCCTGCTCCGCCGAGCCGAGATAGCCGCTCAGAACGGCGTCACAGCGCCTGAGCTGGTCGATATCGGCAATGCCCTGCACTATCTCGGTAAGATGCGACGGCGGCATTACGCAGCCGGTCCATTTGCCGTACTGCGTATGGTTGGAAAACTGAACGGTATTGAGGGGCCAGACGTTGGCGCCGAGGCGGCGCATCGGAAATTCCGCGGCGCTGTTGCCAGCATGTCCAAAAACAACGTGGGACTGAATGGCGAGGATGTTCTTCATTTTTTGCTTACCACAACCCTGAAATAAAAAAGGGGCGTGGTTTCCCACGCCCCTGCATACTTTTGATTACTTCCAGCAGACCAGGCAGTAATTCTTTTTACCGCGACGCAGCAGCGTGTAGCGGCCATACAGACGATCGCTGTCCGCGAAGGTATATTCCGGATCGGCCTGTTTTTCACCGTTGATGGTGATGGCGTTAGAGGCGATGGTTTTACGCGCCTGGCCGCGGGACGGCTGTAGCTCGGAATCCACCAGCGCCTGCATCAGGTCAGCGCCTTTTTCCATCTCAACCATTGGCACGCCATCCTGCGCCAGCTGTTCGAAGTCGGCTTCGCTCAGGTCGCTCAGCGTGCCGTTGAACAGGCTCGCGGTAATGCGTTTCGCCGCCGCCAGACCTTCTTCGCCGTGAACCAGTTTGGTCACTTCGTCCGCCAGAACATACTGAGCGCGAGGCGCTTTACCGCTGTTTTTGTCTTCTTCTTCCAGGGCATTGATGGTGTCGATGTCCATAAAGGTGAAGAATTTCAGGAAGCGATAAACGTCAGCGTCCGCGGTGTTGATCCAGAACTGGTAGAACTTGTACGGGCTGGTTTTCTTCGGATCGAGCCATACCGCGCCGCCTTCGGTTTTACCGAACTTGGTGCCGTCTGCTTTGGTGATCAGCGGAACGGTCAGGCCGAAGACCTGGTTCTGGTGCAGACGACGGGTCAGGTCGATACCGGAGGTGATGTTACCCCACTGGTCAGAGCCGCCGATCTGCAGCGCAACGCCGTGCAGCTTGTTCAGGCAGGCAAAGTCGTAGCCCTGCAGCAGGTTGTAGGAGAACTCGGTAAAGGAGATGCCCTGATCGTCGCGGTTCAGACGCTGCTTAACGGCTTCTTTGTTAATCATCTGGTTAACTGAGAAGTGCTTGCCGATGTCGCGCAGGAAGGTCAGTACGTTCATACCGCCAAACCAGTCATAGTTGTTGGCAGCAATCGCAGCGTTATCGCCGCAGTTGAAGTCGAGGAAAGGTGCAACCTGTTTGCGGATCTTGTCCACCCACTCCTGCACGGTGTCTTCGGTGTTCAGTTTACGCTCAGCGGCTTTAAAGCTCGGGTCACCAATCAGACCGGTCGCGCCGCCTACCAGTGCGACAGGCTTATGGCCGGCCATCTGGAAGCGTTTCAGGCATAACAATGGAACAAGATGCCCCAAATGCAAGCTGTCAGCGGTGGGATCGAAGCCGCAATAGAGCGCGATCGGGCCTTGCGCCAGTCGCTCTGCTAACGCTTCCTCGTCCGTCACCTGGGCCACGAGGCCCCGCTCTTGCAATTGTTTAATCAAGTTACTGCTTGCCATCAAATTCTCCATGTATAAACGACTGCACCTTTGCCGGTACACGACTTTTCGCCTGATGCGAAAGGAACATAGAATAAAGCGCTGGCGCACGTAGCGCTAGCGCTTAACACAACAAATTTCGGGGATTATGGGGCCAGTCTGTCGATTTTCCAGCCTTCGTTCTCGCGCTGGTATAAAAAGCGGTCGTGAAGGCGATGTTCACCGCCCTGCCAGAACTCCATCTGCTCGATCGGGATACGGAATCCGCCCCAGAAGTTCGGCAGCGGCACTTCGCCCTGCTGGAATTTCTGCTTTAACTCGAGGAATTTGCTCTCCAGCACGCCGCGGGCGGAAATTCGGCTGGACTGCTTAGACACCCACGCGCCAATCTGGCTGTCGCGCGGGCGGCTGTGGAAATATTTCACCACTTCAAGGGTAGAGAGGCGTTCGGCCTTGCCTGTCACCATCACCTGGCGCTCCAGCATGTGCCACGGGAACAGCAGGCTAACACGCGGGTTGTTTTCAATCTGGTGTGCTTTGCGGCTGCCGAGGTTGGTGTAGAACACCAGCCCTTTCTCGTCGTAATGTTTCAGCAGCACGATGCGCTGGTACGGCTGGCCGTTTTCATCAACGGTGGCAACCACCATGGCGGTCGGGTCGGCAAGTTTCGCTTCGCAGGCCTGCTTCAGCCAGCGTTCAAACAGTACGAGGGGTTCGGCGGGAAGATCCTGGCGACGCAGGCCGCCTTTGGTGTATTCACGGCGCAGATGCGCAATTTGCTGCAATTCGTCGTTATCTGACATGGCGTTAGCTGACGTTGAGAGTGGGTGGCGCTATTGTGCGCCGCCCCCGTAAAAATCTCAACGCTTCGGATTTTGCAGCTGGCAATTGTTCAGCACAATGCGGTCGCGCTTGTAGATCGTGGCCTCGTCGCCCTTAGACCAGAAGACGTAAATCCCGTCGGTATAGCGCGCGCCGGAGGCGGACATGCCCTGCTTGAGGGTCAGCAGCTTGTTGTCGAGCACGAAGCTGGCTTCCTGGCGAGGGTTGTTGATTTTCACGGTCAGCGGCTTTTCGTCACAGCGGTATTCCAGCGTATCGGTCTGCATGCGTTCAACAAACTGGTTATAGGCGCTGCATCCGGCCAGCAAAAGAGGGGCAACAAGGAGAATGAGTTTTTTCATGATCGTGTTCCGAAGACTATCCTGGTCTGGAGGGCACTGCTGCCCTCCTGTTTTTCCATTATCTTAACGGCAACCTGCAGCGCTGAATTTCAGTTAACTCTGATTATGACGCGGATTTGCCGGGAAAATGGCGCCCAGAACAGAGGCTTCACGCGCCCCGGTGACCGAAGGCAGATTCCCCGGCAGCCCGGCGACGGTGCGCCAGGCAAGCCACGCAAAGGCCAGCGCTTCCATATCATCGCCGCTGATCCCCGCGTCATCGGTGGTGGAGACTTCCGTTCCCGGCAGCAGCGCGGCCAGTCGCGCCATCACCAGCGGGTTGCGGCTGCCGCCCCCGCAGACGAGCAAACGTTCGCAGCCGCCGCTCAGCAGCACCTGCTCAGAGATGGAGACCGCCGTGAGCTCGGCCAGCGTGGCCTGAACGTCACGCGGCGCAAGGGCCGGGAACGGCGCAAGCTGGCGCTCAAGCCAGCCGTAGTTGAAATACTCGCGCCCGGTGCTTTTCGGCGCCGGAGCGGCGAAATACGGATCGCTGAGCATGGACTGGAGCAGCGGAAGCACCACTTTTCCATCGCAGGCCCACTGCGCGTCTTTGTCATAGGGTTTGCCGCACTGCCGCCAGATCCAGGCATCCATCAGCATGTTGCCGGGTCCGGTATCGTACCCGCGAACCGGCTGGCCGGGGATGAGCATTGAGAGGTTGGCGATACCGCCAATATTGAGCACCATGCGGCGCTCGGTCGGATGCGCCAACAGCGCCTGGTGAAAGGCCGGCACCAGGGGCGCGCCCTGCCCGCCAAGAGCGATATCGCGACGGCGAAAATCGCCCACCACGGTGACGCCGGTCTTCGCGACGATCTGGTTGTTATCGCCAATTTGCAGGGTGTGCGGCGCTTCACCGGTGGGCTCGTGCCACACCGTCTGGCCGTGGCAGCCAATCGCCACCACATCCTGCGGCTGCAGGTTTTCTTTATGCATGAGCGCCAGGATCGCATCGGCAAACAGCGCGCCCAGGCGCACGTCCAGCTGGCCCAGCTGCGAGAGCGTCAGCTGCTGTCCCTGGCAGATGCCCAGGATGTCCTCTTTCAGCGCCACAGGGATCGGCCACGTCAGGCTCGCCTGCTGTGCCACCATATTTTCATCTATTGCAGCCAGAACGACATCTACGCCATCAAGACTGGTGCCCGACATAACACCTATATAGCGACCCGATTTCATGCGTTTTCCTTACGTTGCGTGGGCGAATTGCCACCACTCCACCATAAACGGCGCCGCTTTGCTACGCGCCGATAATATTTTTTAACAATGCAAGCCCTCTTTCACAGGGGGCGGTTTGTTTACGCCTCGTTAAGCCAAATTCAAGTACAATTTTCTTATTGTTAGTGCAAAGATATGAACTATGGCCTCTAATGCCATATAATTTAGCCATAACGGATGCCCGACTGGGCGTTTTTGGTGAACAGGAGATTCAAATGATTTTACGTGTACTGGGCGTTTCGCTTATTGGATTGACGCTGGCGGGTTGTGTGAACAACGATTCCCTTTCCGGGGACGTCTATACCGCGTCTGAGGCTAAACAAGTTCAAAACGTGACTTACGGTACGATTGTTAATGCGCGTCCTGTACAGATTCAGGGTGGTGATGACAGCAACGTCGTTGGCGCTATCGGTGGTGCTGTGCTGGGTGGTTTCCTGGGTAACACCATTGGCGGTGGTACCGGTCGTTCTCTGGCAACCGCAGCGGGTGCTGTCGCCGGCGGCGTCGCAGGCCAGGGCGTACAGGGTGCGATGAACAAAACCCAGGGCGTTGAGCTGGAAATCCGTAAAGACGACGGCAGCACCATCATGGTTGTGCAGAAACAGGGCAACACTCGCTTCTCTGCTGGCCAGCGCGTCGTTCTGGCAAGCAACGGTAGCCAGGTCACCGTTTCCCCACGCTAAATATCAGAAGGATGTAGCCGCCCGGCTGCATCCTTTTACATTATTCATCATTTAATTAAATATACTTACAAATACGTCCTCACCTTCTAATAATTACCCTTCTTATTATTGCTCCTGCGCAAAGTATTCCCGCTATAAATCATTAAACTTAATGAATTCACATTTTCTTCATCTCTATTTCTATTTTGTTAAAAACACGTATGATTCCGATTACTCGTTATATACAGAACCGTTATATCGCCTTTTGCCTTGGCTGCATTATCGTCATCGGGATCCTACAGGTTTCTTTTTCGAAGCTGGTTGAGCTCGTTCATTCATTTTCTCCTCTGCTATTCCCGACGCTCACCATCTTTCTGCTGGTATTTCATCTTTTCATCGCCTGCTTCATGTCGATGAAATACTGGTGCGACCGCAGGCGCATCTATCTGGTTGCCCTGGCGTTTGCGTTTGACGGCTCAATGCTGCTGATGCTGGGCACGCTCTCCAGCTTCCCGGCCTGGCTTGACCTCTACCAGTTCAACGTCATTAACTATAACGACGCCATGATTTTCTTCATGTTCCGCCACATCATGATGGCGGTATTAATGATTATCGCGGCGCTGCTTTATACAATCCGGGATTATCCGCTTTCCCGCCTGGCCCATATCGCCATCTTTATTGGCTTATTTATATTCACCGCATCAATGGTTTCGTTTGCGTGGCTCTATTCCAGCCATTCCGACAGATTAATGATTGATTTAGTGGATAATGAAACGCGACAGTTCATGGTTCTCTGGAGCCACGTAATCAATATCATCCTGATTATAATATGGGTTGTTGCATTAGCCACGCTGATGATTATTACCCGTTTGCGCAATCTGTTCTGGGTCGGCGGTAATTTCCTGTGCGTTTGCTACATTGTGACGCTGGCGATGCTGATGATGGGTGGATACGCGGAAGATATTGCCTGGTACCGCTCCCGTTTATTTGAAACAGCAGCAACGCTTCTGATTATATTTGTGCTGCTTTATGACGTATTTAATCTGTACCGTGAATCCCATCTGAAGTATCAGCAGTCCTATCAAAACTCGATTCGCGATCCGCTTACGCGCCTCTATAACCGCAGCTATTTCTACGACACCCTCACCCAGACGCTCGGTTCGGTGAAGCCCAGTCGCCCGGTGTCGGTTATCGTCAGCGATCTGGATCGTTTCAAACGCATTAACGATACTTATGGTCACCTCCAGGGCGATAAAGTGCTGCAGTTTGTCGCCAATCTTCTGGTGGACTCCGTTCGCCCGCAGGACATCGCCGCGCGCATTGGCGGCGAAGAGTTTGTGCTGATGCTGAACAATACCTCGTCGGAAGCCGCCTTGCAGGTTGCCGAGCGCATTCGCCTTCACTTAAGCAGCTTTGATAAATCCAGCAGCAACGGACAGCTTCCGGAGCCGATTACCATCAGTATGGGCGTGTTTACGGCGACCTCAGCGCAAACCACCGCCGAAGAGTGCGTAGAAAGCGCCGATAAAGCGATGTATGAGGCGAAAGAGACGGGACGTAACCGCGTGGTGGTGTTCAAATAAAAAAAGCCTTGCGGGTGCAAGGCCTTTCAGGTGTCAGTCGCGCGACTGCAGTTCACTGATGTTCTGCTCAAGGCGTGCGATAAGGCCAATAAGCATGTCCAGTTCCTCTGGCGAGATCCCTGACAGGATCTCCCCTCGCGTCTTGCTGATTACGGCTTCCATCTCGTCAATGATTGGCGCCGCTTTTTCAGTGAGCTTGATGCGCTTAGCGCGACGATCGCTGGCGCAGGTTTGCCGGGAGATCAGTCCTTTTTCCTCCAGCTGGTCCAGCGTACGTACCAGTGACGGCTGCTCAATGCCGATCGCTTTCGCCAGTTGAATTTGCGACTGTTCGGGCGGCAGCTGATGAATGTTATGCAGCGTGACCCAATGTGTCTGTGTCAATTCCAGAGGTTTCAGGCGATGGTCAATCAGAGCACGCCAGACGCGTACCAACCTTGCCAGATCAGAACCAAGTGGCGATTCCAATTTCATCTCCTTATAATTAGCTTGCTAAGTTATTATACTGATTTTAGAATAGTGTGCAGCATTTATATTGCCAAAACAAATGTAATACTGCATTCATCGATGTTGTAAGTATGACGTAAACTGATTACTGACGCCTCATCGCGTGACGGTCGGCCGCCCTGGCTCCCCTTCAACTGCAAAGGATTTCTGCTCGTGACGTTTTCATTTAGCTCCGCGGGGTTACCCCTTCAGGACCTGATTGTCGGTGCATCAGTCTATTTCCCCCCCATTTTTAAAGCCGTCTTTCTGGGCTTTTTGATCTGGCTGGTTGCGCACCGTCTGCTGCGCGACTGGATGTATTCCGGTGAAATCTGGCACCCCATGCTGATGGATCTCTCCCTGTTTGCCCTGTCCGTGTGTCTTGGCCTTGCCGTATTGATTGTCTGGTAGATAATTCGATGAAAACGCTAAAATATTTCTCTAGTCTGATGGTTCTGGCCCTGGCATTGATCGCCGGCTGGTGGTTGTGGAATTACTACATGCAGTCTCCCTGGACGCGCGACGGTAAAATCCGCGCCGAGCAGGTGAGCATCACGCCGCAGGTGTCCGGCAGCATCACCGCGCTGCTGGTGAAAGATAACCAGTTCGTCAAGCAGGGCGACGTCCTGTTCCGCATTGATGAGACCCCATTCCGTATCGCTATCCTTAACGCTCAGGCGCAGCTCGCCAAAGCGCAGTCGGACCTGGCAAAAGCCAATAACGAAGCCAATCGCCGTCGCCATTTATCGCAAAACTATATTTCAGCCGAGGATTTAGACACTGCCAATATCAACGTGAAGGCCATGCAGGCCAGCGTTGACGTTGCCGAAGCCACGCTGAAACAGGCGCAGTGGGAGTTGACGCAGGCGGTGGTGAAATCCCCCGTTGACGGATGGGTCACTAACCTTTCAGCCCGCGTCGGGAACTACGCCACCACCGGACAGCCCGTGTTTGCCCTGGTCGATAGCCGCTCGTTCTACGTCGTCGGCTATTTTGAAGAGACTAAACTGCGCCATATCCGGGAAGGCGCGCCGGCGCAAATCACCCTCTACAGCGGCTCGCAGACGTTACAGGGTCACGTATCCAGCATCGGTCGCGCGATCTACGATCAGAGCGTGGAGACCGATTCTGGCCTGGTGCCGGACATTAAGCCTAACGTGCCCTGGGTGCGCCTGGCCCAGCGCGTACCGGTGCGCGTCGAGTTCGACAGCCTGCCGAAAGACATCACCCTGGTGTCAGGCACCACCTGCACAGTCTCCATCGGGACGCGCTGATGAACCTGCCCGCTTTCTCCTGGCGTAACGTACCCTGGGTCAAAGCAACCCGGCCACAGTGGCGCTATGCCCTGCGCAACGGCATTGCGATGTGTCTGGCGCTCATGGTCGCCTATCATCTGAACCTGGATGAACCCTACTGGGCGATGACCTCCGCGGCGGTGGTGAGCTTCCCGACCGTGGGCGGTGTAATCAGCAAAAGCCTCGGGCGCGTGGCGGGCAGCCTGCTGGGCGCAACGGCTGCGCTGATTATTGCCGGACATACCCTGAACGATCCCTGGCTCTTTTTACTGAGCATGGCCGCGTGGCTCGGCCTGTGTACCTGGGCCTGCGCCCACTTCACCAACAACGTTGCCTACGCCTTCCAGCTTGCGGGCTATACCGCCGCCATTATCGCCTTTCCGGTCATCAACGTGCTGGACACCACCGAGCTGTGGGATATCGCCCAGGCCCGCGTGTGCGAGGTGATTATCGGGATCCTGTGTGGCGGGGTGATGATGATGATCCTGCCGAGCACCTCGGACGGCACCACGCTTATTGGCGCATTAAAAACCATGCACGCTCGCCTGCTGGAACATGCGAGCCTGCTCTGGCAGCCGGATACCACCGATGAAATCCGCCTCGCCCATGAAAAAGTCATCGGTCAGATCCTGACCATGAACCTGCTGCGCATTCAGGCCTTCTGGAGCCACTACCGCTTCCGTCGGCAGAATGCGCTGCTGAACTACCTGCTCCACCAGCAGCTGCGCATGACCAGCGCCATCTCCAGCCTGCGCCGGATGCTGCTCAACTGGCCGAACCCGCCCGCGAATACCCGGGAAGTCATCGACGCCCTGCTGGCCGAGCTCGCCCGCCCGACGGCGGACTTTTACAGCGTGGCGCGCATTATTGCCCCGCTGGCGCCGGTGGATGAATATGACTATCGCCACCGCGCTTTCTGGCAGCGGCTGCGCTATTTCTGCCGCCTCTATTTGCGCAGCAGCCGCTGGATCCGCGCCGTGGAAAACGCCACGCCGATCACCGAGTTAGCCGTCCCGCGAAGCCCCGCGCTGGCGCGGCACACGGACAGCCTGGAAGCGCTGTGGAGCGGTTTTCGCACCTTCTGCGCCCTGACGCTGGTCGGCACCTGGGGGATCGCTACCCAGTGGGATTCCACCTCCGCGGCGCTCACCCTGGCGGCCATCAGCTGCGTGCTGTACTCCGTTGCCGCCTCGCCCTTTAACTCCCTGACGCTGCTGCTGCGCACGCTGGTATTGCTCTCTCTGTTCAGCTTTGTGGTGATGTTCGGCCTGATGGTGCAAGTCACCGATCTGTGGCAGTTCCTGCTGTTTCTCTTCCCCCTGCTGACCACCATGCAGCTGCTCAAGCTGCAAATGCCAAAGCTTGCCGGGCTGTGGGGCCAGCTGATTGTGTTTATGGGGTCGTTCATCGCCGTGACCAATCCGCCGGTTTACGACTTCGCCAGCTTCCTGAACGATAACCTGGCGAAAATCATCGGCGTGGCGCTGGCGTGGCTGGCGTTTGCCGTGCTGCGTCCGGGCTCCGACGCGCGTAAAAGCCGGCGTCACATCCGCGAGCTGCGCCGGGGCTTTGTTGACCAGCTAAGCCGCAGGCCGCACCTGCGCGAGAGCGAGTATGAATCGCTGGTTTATCACCACGTGAGCCAGCTCAATAACAGCCAGGACTCCCTCTCCCGCCGCTGGCTGCTGCGCTGGGGCGTGGTGCTGCTCAACTGTTCCCACGTGGTGTGGCAGCTGCGCGCGTGGGAAACCCGCTCCGATCCGCTGTCGCAGGTGCGGGACGTGTGTATTGCGCTGTTACGGGACGTGATGAGCGAACGCGGGGTTCAGCAGCGTCCGCTGGAGGCGACGCTCAACGAGCTGCAGCGTATTTGCGATACGCTCGCGCGCCACCATCTTCCGGCGGCGCGCGATTTAGCCTCAATAGTCTGGCGGCTGCACTGCTCGCTGTCTCAGCTGGAGCAGGCTCCGCCGCCGGGCACCATTGGGGATCAGATCACGCCGCAGGCGTAGCGCGCCCCGCCGCCGCCCAGCGGTTTAGGCCGATCGGACATATTGTCGCCGCCGACGTGGATCATCAGCGCTTTGCCTTTAACCTGGTCCAGCTTCTTCAGCCGTGGCGCGACCACCGGCTCTGTGGCTTTCCCGTCGTTGTTGACCACCAGTACGGGCAGGTCGCCCAGATGCCCCATACCGTCAGGGCCTTCGTGTTTGCCGGAACTCTGCGGATCGAGGTGTCCACCTGCCGCTTCAGCCGCCGAGGGTTTGTCCTCTTTCAGCGCAGGCTCACAGCTGCCGTTAGCGTGGACGTGAAAACCGTGTTCACCGGGAGGAAGTGCATTGAGATGAGGGGCGAACTCCAGACCTTTGTCGGTTTCGGTGATGGTTACCGTCCCGACGGACTGCCCAATCCCCTCAGATGTGACGAGGTGCATTTCGACGTCATCGCTGGCGGCCTGCGCACCTGCGCAAACAACCAGCGTGACGAGTGCCAGAGCAAAACGCTTCATGTGACCTCCGTTGATTATTTTTTGCCCCTTAAGTCTATACCAGGGGCAAAGATTTCACCGGAAAGTCACCATTTTCCAGATTATGGTACGTCGTAGCCCAGCGCTGCCTTACGGATGCGGAACCACTGCTGGCGGGTCATTTGCAGCTCTTCAGCGGCCAGCGCCGAGCGCACGCGCTCAATTTTGCCGGAGCCGATAATCGGCAGCGGCTGCGACGGCAGACGCATGATCCAGGCGTAAACCACCTGCTCAATACTTTCCGCGTTCAGCTCGCGGGCCACCGTCGCCAGCTCGTCGCGCAGCGGCTGGAATGCCTCGTCGTTGAACAGGCGACCGCCGCCCAGGCAAGACCACGCCATCGGGCGAATGCGCAGCTGCTGCAGCTGATCCAGCGTACCGTCCAGCAGCAACGGCTGGTGAACCGGGGAAATTTCCACCTGGTTAGTCGCCAGGGTAAACGGCAGGCGGGACTGCAGCAGGGTGAACTGCGCCGGCGTGAAGTTCGACACGCCAAAATGGCGCACTTTGCCGCTCTGGTGCAGGTTCAGGAACGCCTCTGCCACCTCGTCGGCGTCCATCAGCGGATCCGGGCGGTGGATCAGCAGCAGATCGATATGGTCAGTCGCCAGATTCACCAGCGATTGCTCGGCGCTTTTAACGATATGGTCGCGATCGGTAATGTAGTGACCCAGCGCGTGTTCAGGCTTCGCGGTGGTGGCGATGCCGCACTTGGTGACGATCTCCATCTGGTTACGCAGCGCCGGAACCAGCTTGAGGGCCTCGCCGAAGGCCGCTTCGCACAGATAACCGCCGTAGATATCGGCGTGATCGACGGTGGTGATGCCTAAATCGATGTGCTCTTCAATGAAGCTTGCCAGCTGAATGGGGGACATATTCCAGTCCATCAGGCGCCAGTAACCCATCACAAAACGGGAAAACTCCGGGCCCTGGGGTGCAAGAGTAATACGCTGAACCATAACAATTTCCTCAAGGAGTAGATGCTATGAGTATACGCAATTACGCTGCTAAAACAGTGAGGGTTGCTGAGGTTCTTCGGCATCGGCCGCTTTGTTTGCGCGTAATTTGCGCAGCAGGCGCTGACGACAGAGGCGAATAATGTCCTGTTTTTGCGTGTCGCTAAAATTCTGCCAGTTAAACCGCTCTTCGCGGGTGCGCATACACCCGCGGCAATAGCCGCGCTCGTCTGCCTGACAAATTCCCCGGCACGGGCTCTGGATGGGGAAAAACTCCAGCTGCTCTGCCACACACACCTCCAGAAACCGTTACTCACCTACAGTGAAGACGCTAAATGCCGCGCGTGCAAGGCTTTAACACAGAAATGTGGCATTAAGGTTTCACTAATCTTCCCTCTCTATACTCGCCGCATCACTATAAAGAATGGTTCATTTATGACGCGGTTCATCAAAAAGTTACAGTGTAACGATACAAAATTCACTCTGGCCTGTGCTCTCTTCTTCACCGTGCTGAACGCCCTGTTCATTCAGCGCAGCTGGGCCATCATCGCCCCTGCTCGACTGCACGACATGCTGTTTGCCGCCTCGGTGCCGCTGGTGCTGTTTTGCGGCTGGGTGATTGTCTTCAGCCTGCTCAACATCCCCTTTATCCGCAAGCCGCTGCTGATCCTGCTAACCATGGGATGCGCGGGCGCGACCTACTTCATGTATACCTACGGCGCGGTCATCGATCAGAACATGATTGTGAACGTGTTCGAAACCAACTCCCAGGAAGCGACCGCTCTGGTGACGCCGCAGCTGATCGCCTGGATTGTCATTGCCGGTTTAATCCCTTCGCTGGTGCTCGCCGCGACGCGCATTCGCAGCGGAAAGTGGTGGTACGCCCTGCTGACGCGCGCTGCCGCGATGCTCGGCGCGCTGCTGGTGATTATTCTGGTGGCCTCCGTTTTCTACAAAGACTACGCTTCGCTGTTCCGTAACAATAAAAGCATCGTCAAGATGGTGACCCCGGCGAACTACGTCAGCGCGGTGGTGAAATACAGCAAAATGCGGTGGTTTGCGGGCGATCAAACGCTGGTGCGCATCGGTGAAGATGCCCATAAAGGCCCGGTGATTTCCGGCCAGCAGAAAAAGACCGTGCTGGTGCTGCTGGTGGGCGAAGCGTCCCGCGCGGCGAACTATTCGCTGAACGGCTACGCGCGTGAAACCAACCCGGAGCTGAAAAAGCAAGACATTATTAACTTCCCGCAGGCCTCGTCGTGCGGCACGGAAACGGCCGTCTCCGTGCCCTGCATGTTCTCCGGAATGACGCGCAAAAAATACGACGCTGACCTCGCCCGCCATCAGGAAGGGTTGCTCGACGTGCTCGGACACGCGGGAATCAACCTGCTGTGGCGCGATAACGACGGCGGCTGTAAGGGGGCGTGCGACCGCATTCCGCACACCGACATGACCCAGTGGAAGCTCGACCAGTTCTGCAAGGATAAATCCTGTATCGACGACGTGAACTTCTACCGTCTGGATAACGTGCTGGACGGCCTGAAGCAGGACACCGTGCTGGTCATTCACCTGATGGGCAGCCACGGCCCGGCGTACTATCGTCGCTACCCGGAAAGCTTCCGTAAATTCACGCCAACCTGCGACACCAACGAGATCCAGGACTGCGACCACCAGGCGCTGATCAACACCTACGACAACTCGATTTTGTACACCGATAGCGTGGTCAGCAAAACCATCGACGCCCTGAAAGCGCGTCAGGGCAGCATGAACACGGCGCTGATTTACCTTTCCGACCACGGTGAATCGCTGGGGGAAAGCGGAATTTACCTGCACGGCACGCCTTACATGCTGGCTCCCGAGCAGCAAACGCACATTCCGTTTATGTTCTGGCTTTCGCCGGATTACGCGAAAAACTTCGGCGTGAATCAGCAGTGTATACGAGACCATGCTGCAAAAAATGCGGTTTCCCAGGACAATTTGTTCTCGACCGTGCTGGGCATGATGAACGTTAAATCAACGGTTTATCAGGAGCAGCTGGATATTCTCAATGGCTGTCGCCAGTAAACCCACTTGCATTAGACCGAACGGTCTATTACAGTGCCGTCCATGAGCAGACAGACAGAACACGACACACGCGAACACCTACTGGCGACCGGCGAGCGGCTTTGCATGCATCGCGGGTTTACCGGGATGGGGCTGAGCGAACTGTTAAAAACCGCTGAGGTACCGAAGGGGTCGTTTTACCACTACTTCCGCTCCAAAGAGGCCTTTGGCGTGGCCATGCTGGAACGGCACTATGCCGGTTACCATCAGCGCCTCGCCGCCCACTTTGACAGTGGTGCAGGGAACTATCGCGACCGTGTTCTTAACTACTATCAGGAAACGCTGAACCAGTTCTGTCAGCAGGGCATTATCAGCGGATGCCTGACGGTAAAACTGTCTGCCGAGGTGTGCGATCTTTCCGAAGATATGCGCACCGCAATGGACAAAGGAGCCCGCGGCGTCATCGCCCTGCTGGCTCAGGCGCTTGAGAAAGGCCGCGAAGAAAAAACGCTGGCCTTTTCCGGTGAGCCGCTCACTCAGGCGCAGGTGCTGTACGCGCTCTGGCTAGGGGCAAACCTGCAGGCCAAAATTTCTCGCAGTGCGGTGCCGCTTGAAAGCGCGCTGGCTCATGTGAAAAGCAGTATTACAACGCCTGGCGTTTAGCAGGCGTTTTTATTTACCCTTTTACTAGTCGACTGGTCTACTCAGGAGTCTTTATGTCAGCTGAAAAACTATTTACCCCGTTGAAAGTGGGTGCTGTTACCGCCCCAAACCGCGTGTTTATGGCGCCGCTTACGCGTCTGCGCAGCATTGAGCCGGGCGATATCCCAACGCCACTGATGGGTGAATATTACCGTCAGCGCGCAAGCTCGGGTCTCATCATCACCGAAGCCACCCAGATTTCCGCCCAGGCGAAAGGCTATGCCGGCGCGCCTGGCCTGCACAGCCCGGAGCAGATCGCCGCGTGGAAAAAAATCACCGCTGGCGTTCACGCAGAAGATGGCCGTATCGCGGTTCAGCTGTGGCACACTGGTCGTATTTCGCACAGCAGTATCCAGCCTGGCGGCCAGGCGCCGGTGTCGGCCTCTGCTCTGAGCGCGAACACCCGTACTTCCCTGCGTGATGAGAACGGTCACGCCATCCGCGTCGATACCTCTATGCCGCGCGCGCTGGAAACCGACGAGATCCCGGGCATCGTGAACGATTTCCGCCAGGCGGTGGCGAACGCCCGTGAAGCAGGCTTCGACCTGATTGAGCTGCACTCCGCCCATGGCTACCTGCTGCACCAGTTCCTGTCTCCGTCCTCTAACCACCGTACCGACCAGTACGGCGGCAGCGTAGAGAACCGCGCGCGTCTGGTGCTGGAAGTGGTTGACGCCGTGTGCAAAGAGTGGAGCGCCGACCGCATTGGTATCCGCGTATCCCCAATCGGCTCTTTCCAGAACGTCGACAACGGCCCGAACGAAGAAGCCGACGCGCTGTATCTGATTGAAGAGCTGGCGAAGCGCGGCATTGCCTATCTGCACATGTCCGAGCCGGACTGGGCCGGCGGTCAGCCGTATACCGACGCCTTCCGCCAGAAAGTGCGCGAGCGCTTCCACGGCGTAATTATCGGTGCGGGCGCGTACACCCCGGAGAAAGCGGAAGATCTGATCGGCAAAGGTCTGATTGACGCCGTGGCCTTCGGTCGTGATTACATCGCCAACCCGGATCTGGTGGCTCGCCTGAAGCAGAAAGCCGAGCTGAACCCGCAGCGCCCGGAAAGCTTCTACGGCGGCGGCGCAGAAGGCTATACCGACTACCCTTCCCTGTAATTCCCCGTTGTGCATTGATAGCGGCGATATTTCGCCGCTATACTAAAACATCGTTTCTGATCAAAAAGATAATCCCTTCCATTGGTTAAAGAGGAAATTATGCGCTTACTTCACACCATGCTGCGTGTTGGCGACCTGCAACGTTCTATCAACTTCTACACCAACGTTCTGGGCATGAAGCTGCTGCGCACCAGCGAAAACCCGGAATACAAATACTCGCTGGCGTTCGTCGGTTACGGTGAAGAATCCGACGAAGCCGTGATCGAACTGACCTACAACTGGGGTGTGGACAGCTACGAGCTGGGCACCGCTTACGGCCACATCGCGCTGGAAGTTGATAACGCAGCCGAAGCCTGCGAGCGCATTCGCAGCAACGGCGGTAACGTCACCCGCGAAGCCGGCCCGGTCAAAGGCGGCACCACGGTGATCGCGTTTGTTGAAGATCCAGACGGTTACAAAATCGAGCTGATTGAAGCCAAAGACGCCGGTCGCGGTCTGGGCAACTGATCCTCAGGGCGCATCATGCGCCCGTTGTTTTACTGCATCCCCTCTTAAAATTTGCCATAATGCGCACTGCTTTTTTCCCCATGTAAGAGACCCTGATGTCCGATAACGCTCAATTTACCGGTCTGTGCGACCGTTTTCGTGGTTTTTATCCCGTTGTCATTGATGTAGAAACAGCCGGATTTAACGCTAAAACCGATGCGTTGCTTGAAATTGCCGCTATCACGCTGAAGATGGATGAACAGGGCTGGATTTCGCCGGACACCACGATGCATTTCCACGTTGAGCCGTTCGAAGGCGCCAACCTGCAGCCGGAAGCGCTGGCCTTTAACGGCATCGATCCGCATAACCCGCTGCGCGGCGCGGTCAGCGAATACGACGCCCTTCACGCCATCTTCAAAATGGTGCGCAAAGGCATGAAGGAGAGCGACTGCAGCCGGGCGATCATGGTGGCGCACAACGCCACGTTCGATCACAGCTTTATGATGGCCGCCGCCGAGCGCGCGTCGCTCAAACGCAACCCGTTCCACCCGTTCGTGACCTTTGATACCGCCGCTCTGAGCGGCCTGGCGCTGGGGCAGACGGTGCTGTCCAAAGCCTGCATCACGGCGGGAATTGAGTTTGACGGCACCCAGGCGCACTCGGCACTATACGATACCGAGCGCACGGCGGAGCTGTTCTGTGAAATCGTCAACCGCTGGAAGCGTCTGGGCGGCTGGCCGCTGCCGACGGGCGACAGCGAAGAATAGTTAAAAAAAAAGCGACCTGAACAGGTCGCTTTTTTGTCTCCGCAGAAGCTTATTCTGCGTCTGGCTCTTCAGTTTTGTACTTCGCCGCAGTCTCTTTGATCAGCTGTTGCAGTTCGCCACGCTGATACATTTCGATCAGGATGTCGCAACCGCCAACCAGCTCACCGTCAACCCACAGCTGTGGGAAGGTCGGCCAGTTTGCGTATTTTGGCAGCTCAGCGCGAATGTCCGGGTTTTGCAGGATATCAACGTAAGCAAAGCGCTCGCCGCAGGCAGACAGCGCCTGAACCGCCTGCGCGGAGAAACCGCAGCTAGGCAGTTTCGGAGAACCTTTCATGTACAGGAGAATCGGGTTTTCAGCGATCTGGCGCTGGATTTTTTCAATAGTGGTGCTCATGTCTTGCTTCCTTAAACTTCTGTTACGGCATTCGTCTGACATTGTAGCGGTTCAGAGCGACATCGGAAAATAACATTTTTGTCACGTCTATATATTTTAACCGTTACCGCTAAAAGTTGCATTCCAAATGTAGCTTAACCCTGTTCCGCATAAGGTTTTGCTTAAGAAGCGAGCAAGAGTGCGACAGATTGATCAAAATATTTGCACTTGCTAACGAAACAGATTTTTAGATTGAAAAATGCTATTAACTTTCAGGGTTTTTATAGATTAGAATCGACGGGTTTTTGAAAATCACACGCAGGTAGTATTGATGACCTGCTTTAATCAGGGGACTGGCCAGTGGCGCGGATAAATAAAATCTCGATCACGCTCTGTGCTTTACTGTTTACATCACTCGCATTCACGCCAGCGGCGAACGCCTCTCAGCAGGCGCGGCAGTCTGCCGTGCAAAAAACGCATCTGGCGAAAACCACAGAACGTAAGAAAAAAACAGCCAGCAAGACCGAAAAGAAAAAAACCACCGCAAAAACCAAACGCACCTCCTCCAGCAAAGCCAAAGTCACTCGTATTACCCCATCCAGCTCGCGCAAAGTCCAAAAAACGGCCGCCAACCTCGTTACCGAAAAATGCACCACCCGCAAAGGTCATAAGGCGAAGTGCGTTAAGGGAATGAAGATTGCGGAAGTGCACAAAGTGCGCGTGCAGAAAGCGCAGAAAACCGCGCTGAACAAGCTGATGGGCCAGATTGGCAAACCTTATCGCTGGGGCGGCACATCTCCGCGCACCGGCTTCGACTGCAGCGGCCTGGTTTATTACGCGTATAAAGACCTGGTGAAATTCCGCATTCCACGCACCGCAAACGAAATGTACCACCTGCGCGATGCCTCTCCGGTTAATCGCGGGGAGCTGGAAAACGGCGATCTGGTCTTCTTCCGCACCCAGGGGCGCGGCACCGCCGATCACGTTGGCGTGTATGTCGGCAACGGGAAGTTTATCCAGTCGCCACGCAGCGGCCAGGACATTCAAATCACCTCCCTCAGCGAAGATTACTGGGTACGTCACTACGTAGGCGCACGCCGCGTAATGACCCCGCAAACCATTCGTTAATCCCTGCCCTGCCGCAGCCGCGGCAGGGTAAGTTCCTCTTTTGCATACCCTTTCAATTTGCTACTCTATCCCTGTTGTCTGTAAGGTTATTGGCAACATTAAAAACAATAAGGAGAGAAGCAATGTCGTTCGAATTACCTGCATTACCGTATGCAAAAGACGCCCTGGCTCCGCATATTTCTGCGGAAACCCTGGAATACCACTACGGCAAACACCATCAGACCTATGTCACCAACCTGAACAACCTGATTAAAGGCACCGCGTTCGAAGGTAAAACCCTGGAAGAGATCGTGCGTAGCTCTGAAGGTGGCGTATTCAACAACGCCGCTCAGGTGTGGAACCACACCTTCTACTGGCACTGCCTGGCACCTAACGCGGGCGGCGAACCTGCGGGCGAACTGGCCGCTGCCATCAACGCAGCCTTCGGCAGCTTTGCTGATTTCAAAGCGAAATTCACCGACGCGGCGATCAAAAACTTCGGTTCTGGCTGGACCTGGCTGGTAAAAGAGGCCGATGGCAAACTGGCTATCGTATCAACGTCTAACGCGGGCACCCCGCTGACCACCAGCGCAACGCCGCTGATGACCGTGGACGTGTGGGAGCACGCTTACTACATCGACTACCGTAACGCGCGCCCGAACTACCTGGAGCACTTCTGGGCGCTGGTTAACTGGGAATTTGTTGCGAAGAACTTCGCAGCGTAAGAGACGCGCAGAAGGGTTCGCCCTTCTGCGTTTTTTTATTCCGCCGCGCAGGCCGTTTCAGGCTGTTTGCGACCGGACATCACCACCAGCAGCAGACCCAGCGCCGCAATAATCGCCCCCATCACCGGCACAAAGCTGTACCCAAGACCGCCGGAAATCACCGCACCGCCCGCCGCCGCGCCCAGCGCATTCCCGAGGTTGAACGCCCCGATGTTTACGGATGATGAAAGCCCTGGCGCTTCGTGAGCCACGCGCATCACGCGCATCTGCAGCGGAGGAACGACCGCAAAGGTTGCCGCGCCCCACACGACCATCGCCACGGCCGCCCCGATTTCGCTACGCGCCAGCCACGGGATCGCCACCATAATGACAATCAGCAGGGTTAAAAACCCTTTCAGGGTGCCGCTTACCGAACGGTCGGCAAACTTCCCGCCGAGGTAGTTACCGACGGAGAACCCGACGCCAATCAGCACCAGCATCGCGGTAACAAACAGCGGCGTTGCGTGGGTGATGTCGTGCAGCACCGGGGAAATATAGGTGTAGAGGGTAAACATCGCCCCGGCACCCAGCACGGTGGTGAGCAGCGCGGAGAGCACCTGCGGGCGCATCAGCACCGACAGCTCTTTACGCACGTCCGGGCGCTCCCCTGCGCTGCCTTTCGGCAGAGAGAAGAACAGCGCCGCCATCGCCACCACGCCTAGCGCCGCGGTGGCGAGGAAGGACATTCTCCAGCCAATCGCTTCACCGAGCCAGGTCGCGGCAGGTACGCCGCCGATGTTGGCAATCGTCAGGCCCATAAACATGGTCGCCACCGCGCTGGCCTGCTTATGCTTCGGCACCACGCTTGCCGCCACGACCGAGCCCAGCCCGAAGAACGCGCCATGGTTAAGGCTGGTCAGAATGCGCGACAGCATCAGCGTGGTGTAATCCGGGGAAATGGCGGACAGGACGTTCCCGAGGGTAAAAATCGCCATCAGGAAAATCAGCGCGTTGCGCCGGGCGCGGTGCGACAGCAGCAGCGTCATCAGCGGCGCGCCGACCATCACGCCGATCGCGTAGGCGCTGATCAGCATCCCGGCGGCAGGAATAGAGACATCCACGCCCCGGGCAATAACCGGCAGCAGTCCCATCGGGGAGAATTCAGTGGTGCCAATCCCAAAGGCGCCAATCGCCAGGGCCAGCAGGGGAAAATTGATTTTCATGCGTCAACTCCGGATGCCGCGTCATTTCACGACACAGAATAAAGAAGCCGAAAGCATGACATCAATCACAAAAAATGAGAAGTTAACAAAATGGCAAAAGATTTTTGCAGGATAAGTAACAATCGGGGAAAGCAGGAGGGAGAAGGCTCCCCCCCGTGTAAATCAATGCAGTGCAGCCGTTAAACCGCCAGCCACAATCAGCGCCAGCACAATAACGGTGGTAACCAGCGAAAACTTAAGATCCGAACTCATCAATTTCTCTCCTTTTAATCACCTTACGAAAAGTGAGCCTGCTCATTTTACACAGTTTACGTCAAAAATCTTCCTGGATTTAAAATGATAACCACTTTTGCTCTTCCCCTTTTCATCAAGATAGGACAAAATTCCACGCTAAATTTATTAGCGTACCGGCCATTGATCCCCTCCTGACGTCCTGTGTCGTTTTCCCGGCGTGTCGCAATCCAAAGTTGCGTGATAAGGGTGTGAGAAGGCAAACGTTTACCTTCCCGTTTTTCAGGAGCTTAGGATATGGTCTGGAGTGAAATTTAATGGCAACAATTAAAGACGTAGCAAAACGCGCAAACGTTTCCACTACAACCGTATCACATGTTATTAACAAAACCCGTTTTGTTGCTGAAGAAACGCGCAACGCCGTCTGGGCGGCCATCAAAGAGCTGCACTACTCACCGAGTGCGGTTGCGCGCAGCCTCAAAGTCAACCACACCAAATCGATTGGTTTGCTGGCGACCAGCAGCGAAGCGGCCTATTTTGCTGAAATTATCGAAGCCGTTGAGAAAAACTGCTTCCAGAAAGGCTATACCCTGATTCTGGGCAACGCCTGGAACAGCATCGAAAAGCAGCGCGCTTACCTGTCGATGATGGCGCAAAAGCGCGTCGACGGCCTGCTGGTGATGTGTTCCGAATACCCGGAATCGGTGCTGTCGATGCTCGAAGAGTATCGCCACATTCCGATGGTGGTGATGGACTGGGGCGAAGCGCGCGCCGACTTTACCGACTCGGTTATCGATAACGCCTTCGAAGGCGGCTATATGGCCGGCCGCTACCTGATTGAGCGCGGCCACCGCGAGATTGGCGTGATCCCGGGCCCGCTGGAGCGCAACACCGGCGCGGGCCGTCTGGCGGGCTTTATGAAAGCCATGGAAGAAGCGCTGATCTCGGTGCCGGAAAACTGGATTGTGCAGGGTGACTTTGAGCCGGAATCCGGCTATCGCGCCATGCAGCAGATCGTCTCCCAGCAGCATCGCCCCACTGCCGTCTTCTGCGGCGGCGATATCATGGCGATGGGCGCGCTCTGCGCGGCCGACGAGCTGGGCCTCCGCGTGCCGCAGGATATTTCGGTGATCGGGTATGACAACGTGCGCAACGCGCGTTTCTTCACCCCGGCGCTGACCACTATCCACCAGCCGAAAGATTCGCTGGGCGAAACGGCCTTCAACATGCTGCTGGACAGGATCGTGAATAAACGTGAAGAGTCTCAGTCGATTGAGGTTCACCCGCGTCTTATCGAGCGCCGCTCCGTGGCGGACGGCCCGTTCCGCGACTACCGCCGTTAATCTTTTATGGAGCCAGTTAAGCTGGCTCCCGTAACCACTCCCGGTTCAGCGTTTCGCTGTCTCCTAAGTAATCCAGCAGCCAGGCCATCGCGGGCGAGATATCGTTTTGCTGCCAGGTCAGGCAGCAGGCGGCATCCGGGAACGGGTTCTCAAGCTCCAGCGCCACCCACTCCCCGGCATCGATGCGCGGCCTCGCGAAATGCACCGGCACCATCGCGATACACAGCCCCGCAGAGAGGCAGGTTGCCGAGGACTCCCAGTCCGGCGCCACCACCCGACGCTGGTTGTCCAGCAGCCAGGTAATACGCTTGGGCAACGAGCGCGAGGTGTCTTCCAGCACCAGCGACGGCCAGTTGCGCAACGTATCGTCGCTGAGCGGTCCTTCCATCTTCGCCAGCGGATGATCGCTTGCCACCACGCAGTTCCAGCTCAGCATCCCCATGTCCCGAAAGGCGTAGCGCCCCCCGACCGGGATCGCCTGCGTGGCGCCAATCGCCATCTCCGCCCTGCCGTCGGCCAGCGCGTCCCAGACGCCGTTAAACACCTCCTGGGACACGCGCAGCTCAACGTCTGAGAAGTGGCGATAGAAATCGACGATCATCTGCCGCGTCCGCTCGGGCTTAACGATATTGTCCACCGCAATCGACAGATGCCCGCGCCAGCCGTTAGCGATCTGCTGGCACTGCTCGCGGGTGATCTGCATTTTTTTGATAACAGAACGCCCTTCCTTCAAAAACCACGCACCAGCCGGCGTTAATTCCACGTCGCGATGGCGGCGTTCGAACAGCGGAACGGCGAGCCACTCTTCGAGCTGACGAACCGTATAGCTGATAGCCGAAGGGACGCGGTGGAGTTCCTGCGCGGCGCCGCTGAAGCTGCCGTTACGGGCGACAGCATCCACAACTTCAAGAGAATAATCTGACCACATTTTCTGCCTGCAAAATTTTTGAATGCAACCGCCAAATATTAGCGTTTCACAAGCCGCTTTGCACTCCCTACACTCTGCGCCAACGTACACCTGCCTCCCAAAGGAGAATAAAAGAATGCAACCCGGGAAAGGATTTTTAGTCTGGCTCGGCGGCCTGAGCGTGCTGGGCTTTTTAGCGACCGACATGTATCTGCCTGCTTTTGCCGCCATGCAGGAAGACCTGCAAACCCCTGCCGCCGCCATCAGCGCCAGCCTGAGCCTGTTCCTGGCCGGTTTTGCCTTCGCGCAGCTGCTGTGGGGGCCGTTGTCCGACCGTTTTGGCCGCAAGCCGGTGCTGCTGCTGGGTCTGGCGATCTTCGCCGTGGGCTGCCTGGGGATGCTGTGGGTACGCGACGCGACCTGGCTGCTGGTGCTGCGCTTTGTTCAGGCGGTAGGCGTTTGCGCTGCGGCGGTAACCTGGCAGGCGCTGGTGACGGATTACTACCCGGCATCGCGCACCAACCGCATCTTCGCCACCATTATGCCGCTGGTCGGCCTTTCTCCTGCCCTTGCGCCGCTGCTGGGAAGCTGGATCCTCGCCCATTTCGACTGGCAGGCCATTTTCGCCACCCTGTTCGCCATCACGCTGGTGCTGATGCTGCCCGCGTTTGCGCTCAAGCCCGCGCATAAAAAAGCGCCTCATCCGCAAGCGAAGCCGATCACCTTTACCTTTTTACTGCGCGCCAAAGCGTACCGCGGTAACGTGCTCATCTACGCGGCCTGCTCTGCCAGCTTCTTCGCATGGCTGACCGGTTCGCCGTTTATTCTGCACGATATGGGCTACAGCCCGGCTGCCATCGGCCTGAGCTACGTCCCGCAGACCATCGCCTTCCTGGTGGGCGGCTACGGCTGTCGCGCCGCGCTGCAAAAATGGCAGGGTCAGCAGATGTTGCCCTGGCTTCTGGTGCTTTATGCGTTCAGCGTGATCGGCACCTGGGCGGTCGGGTTTATTCCGGGCGCGGGTCTGACCGAAATTTTGATCCCGTTCTGCGTGATGGCTATCGCTAACGGTGCCATTTACCCGATTGTGGTGGCTCAGGCGCTACGCCCGTTCCCACAGGCGACCGGACGCGCCGCGGCGCTGCAAAACACGCTCCAGCTTGGGCTCTGTTTCCTGGCGAGCCTGGTGGTATCCGCCCTGATTGCCACGCCGCTGCTGACCACCACCAGCGTGATGCTGGTGACCGTTGCGCTTGCGGGCATCGGCTACAAAATGCAGTCGTCCGCCCAAAAAGCGCAGGATGCCGACGCGCGGGCGGAAACCTCGCACGCCTAATCGCGCCGGAAATTATGTTACATTTCAGTGATTAGGTTGCTAAGAATTTTCTATTGAATCACCAAATTTTGAGGCCTATACTAAATTTGGTTCGATTAAATACGATAAATATTAAGTATTAACGGGAGCCAGCGTGCTCCCGTTTTACATTGCAGTCATTTCGGCAAGGGTTATCTCCCTTCCTCTGTTCTACGTCGGATACTAGCCTCGCGGTGGAATACCGTGAGATTTCTCACAAACCATAAAAAGCGTCTACGCTGTTTGAAGGTTCTGATCACAGCAAGGTGATGGAGAAGCTATGAGTTCATCGTGTATAGAAGAAGTCAGCGTTCCGGACGACAATTGGTCCAGGATCGTCAGTGAACTATTGGGACGTGCAGGCATCGCCATTAACGGGCCTTCCCCCTCCGATCTCCAGGTCAAACATCCTGATTTTTTCAAGCGTGTCTTGCAGGAGGGATCGTTAGGACTGGGTGAAAGCTATATGGACGGCTGGTGGGACTGCGAGCGGCTGGACATCTTTTTCTCCAGCGTGCTCCGCGCCGGTCTTGAAAACCAGCTTCCGCGTAATTTCAAAGATACCCTGCGCGTCGCCTCTGCCCGCCTGTTCAACCTGCAAAGCAAAAAGCGGGCGTGGATTGTCGGTAAAGAGCATTACGACCTCGGCAATGACCTTTTCAGCCGCATGCTCGACCCTTTCATGCAGTATTCCTGCGCTTACTGGAAAGATGCTGAAACCCTCGAAGATGCCCAGCAGGCGAAGCTGCGCTTAATCTGCGAGAAATTACAGCTACAGCCGGGGATGCGGGTGCTGGATATCGGCTGCGGCTGGGGCGGTCTTGCGCAGTATATGGCGCAGAACTACGGCGTCAGCGTGGTTGGCGTGACGATTTCTGCCGAGCAGCAGAAGATGGCGCAGACGCGGTGTCAGGGGCTGGACGTCACCATTTTATTGCAGGATTACCGCGAGCTGAACGACCAGTTTGACCGGATTGTCTCCGTCGGGATGTTCGAGCACGTTGGGCCTAAAAACTACGACACCTATTTTGACGTCGCCGACCGTAACCTGAAGCCGGACGGTATTTTCCTGCTGCACACCATTGGCTCGAAGAAAACCGATCTCAGCGTCGACCCGTGGATTAACAAATACATCTTTCCGAATGGCTGTTTACCGTCCGTGCGCCAGATTGCGAAGGCCAGCGAGCCGCATTTCATTGTGGAAGACTGGCATAACTTCGGCGCGGATTACGATACCACGCTGATGGCGTGGCATTCCCGTTTCCAGGCCGCCTGGCCGGAAATTGCCGACAACTATTCCGAACGATTCAAACGCATGTTTACTTATTATCTGAATGCCTGCGCGGGCGCGTTTCGCGCAAGGGATATTCAGCTGTGGCAGGTTGTTTTCAGTCGCGGGATAGAACACGGCCTGCGCGTCGCCCGATAAAAAATAACCCCGGATATCCGGGGTTATTTTTATTCTGCTTCAGCCGCTTTAATTATCGCGGCCTCTTTTGCCGCCAGCACGCGCTCGACGGTATCCACTACCGCCTGGGTTTGCGGATCAATTTCAATATTCACCCGATGCCCCAGCTTTTTTGCACCCAGCGTTGTGCGCTGTAATGTTTCAGGAATTAAATGCACGCAAAAACGCGTTGCCGTCACTTCGCCTACCGTCAGGCTAATACCGTCAATACCAATAAATCCTTTATAAAGGATGTATTTCATTAATGTCGGATCCTGAACTTTAAACCAGATCTGGCGGTTATTTTCTGACGTCAGGATTTTCGCAACTTCGGCGGTTGTCATGATGTGACCCGACATCAAATGGCCGCCAATCTCATCGCTGAACTTCGCGGCACGCTCTACGTTCACGGTATCGCCCACCGCCAGCTCGCCCAGGTTGGTGATGCGCAGCGTTTCTTTCATTAAATCAAAGCTGATGTGGTTGCCGTTAATTTCCGTCACCGTCAAACAACAGCCGTTATGCGCAACCGATGCTCCGGTCTCCAGACCGTCGAGCATATATTCCGGCAGCTCGACAACGTGAGTGCGGAAATTGGGTTTTTCATCAATGGACACCAGTTTAGCCGTGCCCTGAACAATACCAGTAAACATGCTTACAACTCCTGTTTTTTCCGGACGGTGGTGACACCGTTTAATCCCACCACAATAACAGTTGGAAAAACAGGTTGCCAGCGGAGCGCATTTTCTGGCGATTTTTTCACTAGATAATTAGTTAAACCCCGCTACAATAGCTGGCACCCCCCTGCATTTTCTTTCTTGCTGCCAGTTACGGCGGCTTTTTTAGTCTCTCAAATAACAACAATACAAAGGTGTTCACGTGCAGAAGTACATGAATGAGGCGCGTCAGCTATTGGCACTGGCTATACCAGTGATCGTCGCGCAGGTTGCTCAAACCGCAATGGGATTTGTGGATACGGTCATGGCGGGTGGCTACAGCGCCACCGATATGGCCGCGGTTGCCATCGGAACCTCTATCTGGCTCCCGGCGATTCTTTTTGGTCACGGCCTGCTGTTAGCCCTGACCCCGGTTATCGCCCAGCTTAACGGCTCCGGGCGCCGCGAACGCATCGCGCATCAGGTTCGTCAGGGGTTCTGGCTGGCGGGCGCCGTTTCAATTTTGATCATGGTGGTGCTGTGGAACGCGGGTCATATCATCCGCGCGATGCACAACATCGACCCTGCGCTGGCGGATAAAGCCGTGGGCTATCTGCGCGCGCTGCTGTGGGGCGCGCCGGGCTATCTCTTCTTCCAGGTGGCACGTAACCAGTGTGAAGGGCTGGCGAAAACCAAGCCCGGTATGGTGATGGGCTTTATCGGCCTGTTGGTAAATATCCCGGTCAACTACGTCTTTATCTACGGGCATTTCGGGATGCCGGAGCTCGGCGGCGTCGGCTGCGGCGTGGCGACGGCGGCGGTTTACTGGGTGATGTTCTTTAGCATGCTCACCTACGTTAAGCGCGCCCGCTCCATGCGCGATATCCGGAACGAAGCGTCCTTCAGCAAGCCCGACATGACGATCCTGACACGCCTGGTGCAGCTCGGGCTGCCTATCGCCCTGGCGCTGTTCTTCGAAGTGACGCTTTTCGCGGTCGTCGCCCTGCTGGTGTCGCCGCTGGGCATTGTGGACGTTGCCGGGCACCAGATAGCGCTGAACTTTAGCTCGCTGATGTTCGTTCTGCCAATGTCCCTTGCCGCGGCGGTCACCATTCGCGTCGGGTTCCGTCTGGGACAAGGTTCTACGCTTGACGCACAAACCGCCGCCCGCACCGGGCTTGGCGTGGGCGTGTGCATGGCGGCCTGTACCGCGCTCTTTACCGTGGCGTTCCGCGAGCAGATTGCCCTGCTCTACAACGACAGCCCGGAGGTGGTGACTCTCGCCTCGCACCTGATGCTGCTGGCGGCGATCTACCAGATTTCCGACTCCATCCAGGTGATCGGCAGCGGCGTGCTGCGCGGGTATAAAGATACGCGCTCTATCTTCTTTATTACCTTTACCGCGTACTGGGTGCTGGGCCTGCCGAGCGGCTACGTGCTGGCGCTGACGGATCTGGTGGTCGACCGGATGGGCCCGGCGGGCTTCTGGATGGGCTTTATCATCGGCTTAACCTCGGCGGCTATTCTGATGATGCTGCGAATGCGCTTCCTGCAGCGTCAGCCATCGACGGTGATTTTGCAGCGCGCCGCGCGTTAAATGCACAGTAGCCGCTGGCGGGCGGCTACTTTCTCTGCATTTTGAACGGGAATACAGCAATCGCGTGAAATCTGAGAGAAAATTGCGTTTTCCCTCTTGCCTGATCCGGGGAGTGCCGCTAATATTCGTCCCCGTTGTCGCCGACAACACGTTGCGTTCATAGCTCAGTTGGTTAGAGCACCACCTTGACATGGTGGGGGTCGTTGGTTCGAGTCCAATTGAACGCACCATTCTGCGTCCGTAGCTCAGTTGGTTAGAGCACCACCTTGACATGGTGGGGGTCGGTGGTTCGAGTCCACTCGGACGCACCATTTCAGTCCTGAAATGGTGCAAATTCCTTCTTATCTTCTGAATTATCCCCTTAGCTGAATTTCTTAACATTTATCCTGCTACGCTTTTCTCATGATTAAAAAAGCACAGGAAGCGTGTTGATGAAGAAAATTGCGATTATCGGCTCAGGTCCGACAGGGATTTACACCTTTTACTCGCTTTTGCAAAACCCCGCCCCGCTTTCGGTAACGGTCTTTGAACAGGCTGATGAGGCCGGCGTTGGGATGCCCTACAGCGATGAAGATAACTCGCGCCTGATGCTGGCCAACATTGCCAGCATCGAAATTCCCCCGCTGTTTATCACCTATCTCGACTGGCTGAAAAGCCTGAGCGAAAGCCATCTGGCGCGCTATCGCGTCGATAAAGCCACGCTGCACGATCGGCAGTTCCTGCCCCGCATTTTATTAGGTGAATATTTTCGCGATCGGTTTTTAGCCATCGTCGAAAAGGCCAGGCAGCGCGGGTTCGAGGTGGCGATCCACGAAGCCTCCGCCGTTACCGATCTGGATGCGGACGCGGACGGCGTAACGCTCTCGGTGAACGATCGCCCCTTCCCGGCGCGATTCGATCTGGCCGTGGTGGCAACGGGCCACGTCTGGCCTGACGAAGACGAATCCACCCGCACCTACTTCCCAAGCCCGTGGTCAGGGCTGATGGACGCCAGAATCTCCGCCTGTCGGGTGGGGATCATGGGCACATCCCTCAGCGGGCT
This sequence comes from Enterobacter soli, assembly GCF_964208575.1. GTDB lineage: Bacteria > Pseudomonadota > Gammaproteobacteria > Enterobacterales > Enterobacteriaceae > Enterobacter > Enterobacter soli_A. The sequence goes on from NZ_CAXOFU010000002.1 coordinate 83,817, forward strand.
GGACGCCGCAATGGCCGTTGCCATCCAGCACGGGGATTTTGTGCAGGATCGCTTCATCCTGGACGAGGCGAGCCGGCAGTTACGCATCACCCTGATGTCCCGCTCCGGCATTCTGCCGGAAGCCGACTTTTACTGCCCCATCCCCTACGAGCCGCTGGAGATCCTGACCGAAGCGGCCGTACAGCGCGAAATCGACAAAGGCGACGACGGGCTGCTGGATCGGGTGTATACGCTGATGGTGGAAGAGCTGAAACTTGCCGACCCGCAGTGGTGTGAAGAGATCGGTCTGCACAATCTGGACGCCGACAGCCTGCTCGAGGCCTGGTACGCGGATCGTAAAAAGCACGACCCGTTTCGCTGGGCTGAGGAAAACCTGAAGGAAGTTGAGCAAAACAAGCGCGATAAGCACACCGTGGCCTGGCGCTACACCATTCTGCGCCTGCATGAAGTGGTTCAGGAGATTGTGCCGCACCTGAACGAGCGGGACCGGGAGCGCTTCAAGAAAGGGCTGCAGCGGGTGTTTATCGACAATTACGCCGCTATCCCCTCCCAGTCCATTCGCCGGCTGCTGGCGCTGCGCGAGGCGGGCGTGCTGAGCGTGATGGCGCTTGGCAATGACTATCAGCTGGAGGTGGGCAGTTCGCAGACGGTGATTACGACTCAGGATAACGTCTACCGCTTTGACGTTTATATCGATGCCCGCGGGCAGAAGCCGCTCAAGGTAAAAGATTTGCCCTTCCCTTCGCTGCGCAGGCAGCTGATGGCGACCGGGGAAGCGCTGCCGGCGTTCGGCGATGACTATACCCTCACGGCCCCGGCGTCTATTCGCGGTCGGGTGGCCTTTGGGGCGATCCCCTGGCTGATGCACGATCAACCCTTCGTGCAGGGTCTGTCGGAATGTGCAGAGATAGCAAAAGCGATGGCAAAAGCGGCGGAGAGAAACGCGTCGGGTCTGCGCAGGACGCTGCCCTACAGCGACGATTAGCAGGGCATCCGTGCCCTGGACGGGGATTACTCGAAGAAGACTTCCGGGTTATCCGACAGCGACACGAAGGTTTTCGTGTTTTTGTCCAGCGCACGGATCACGCCGCTTTCAATGTCATACACCCAGCCGTGCAGGCGGATGGAGTTATTGCGCAGGCCCACCGCAACGGACGGGTGCGTTTTGATGTTGCTCAGCTGGGCGAAGACGTTTTCCTGCACCATCGCGTTCACTTTGTCGGTGCCGTTGTCCCAGGTTTTGTTTTCCACCACCGCTTTCGCGGCATCGGAGTAGCGCAGCCAGTGGGACACCGCAGGCATCGGCCCGAGATCCGCATTGTCGGCAATCGCTTTCATCGCGCCGCAGTTAGAGTGGCCGCAGATAACGATATCGGTCACGCCCAGCGCCACAACGGCGTATTCGATGGTCGCAGAAACCCCGCCTGGCTCCGGCCCGAACGGCGGCACGATGTTGCCGGCGTTACGAATGACAAAGAGCTGTCCTGGCTCTTGCTGGGTGACCAGCTCTGGCACCAGACGGCTGTCGGAGCAGGAAATGAACAACGCTTTGGGATTCTGGCTGGACGCTAAGCTGCGAAAGAGCTCTTTGCGTTGCGGGAAGACTTCTTTTTGAAAGCTGAGAAAACCTTCAATGATATGTTGCATAGCAATATCTCTTTTATCTGTTTTAATTTAGGCGTGATTGCGATCACGCTCCTGAAGTTTACCCACCGCCCTTTACCTGAGACAAGCAATATATTTCTGGCCCGACCGCTGCACGATTTCATCGGCCCGGGCCGGGATATTCTGCCCCTCGAAGGCGCCGTACAGGCGCGCAAATCGTTTTCCCTCCAGGAGCCCCGTCACTCGCTCGACGCTGCGGGCAGGCAGCGGCAGCATATTCGGATAGCTCCACATAAACGATACCGCGTCTTTGCCCGGCGTGACCTGCAAAATGTCTCCCGCCAGCAGCACACCCTCGCCATTCTGCCAGTGCAGCACCGTGCCGCCCGCAAAATGCCCGCTGAGGCGCAGCAGGGTGACCGACGGCATAATCTCCAGCGCGTCGCCCTGCCAGAAATGAATGGCCGGGCTGTCGCGCATCACCCACTCTCTGTCGCTGGCGTGCAGGTAGATTGTCGCATCGAACGCCGCCGCCCAGTCCTGCATGGTGGAGTAGTAGTGCGGATGTGAAATCGCGATAGCGCGCAGCCCGCCCAGCGCGGTAATCAGCGCCCGGGTCGCCGGGTCGAGGTTCGGGATGCAATCCCACAGAATATTGCCCTGCGGGGTCAGCAGTAAAAGCGCGCGCTGATTGATGGCAAACGCGGGGACGGATTTGATGCTCAACAGCTGCGGCTCGAGCTGCTGCCATTTGTTGCTGTGCGCGGAGGTCACGGCGTCAAGGCTCGTCCACGCCTGCCCGGTGTGCGGAACGTACTGGCGCTCGTCCTCGCAAATCGGGCAGCGATCGGGCTGATGGTCATAGGAGGTGCCGCAGGTTTTACACAGTGTAATCATGAGCGCTTTTCCGGGATAAAGCTCTGAGTATGGCAGGGATTATCCTTATGTGCTGCGAAGTACATTGCCGGGCTTTTTTGCCCTATACTGTGCCAGTATCAAAAACTGAATGAGCAGGTAAATTATGGAAATTGATCTCGACAATCTGGTGTTTAACGGACTGGATGAAGCCGAAGAGCGTAACGCTGAACGTCTGGATGACGCGGACAAAAAAGCGCAGGCGATTGTAGCTGACGATGACTGCGGCGATGCCTGCAAGATTTGATGACAAAGCACCGGTTAGGCCGGTGCTTTTTTTATATTACTTGTTCAATCCGTCGATCGCCTGCTGGGCGCACGCTTCGTCAAGATGACCGCCCGGCGCACCGCCGATCCCAATCGCCCCGATGACCTCATCGCCCTCTTTCACCGGCAGGCCACCCGCCAGCAGCAGGAAGCCGGGAACATCGCGCATATTCTGCGCTCCCGCGTTGCTCTGCGCCGCTTCCATCACCTTGCCCGACGCATTCTTGGCGCTGAGCGCGGTATAGGCTTTCATCTCGCTGGCTTTAACCGTGTGCGGCCCGGCGTTGTCCGTGCGCTGAACGGCTTTCACCACGCCCGCGCGGTCAACCACGGTGACAGTGACCTGGTAATTTTTCGCCGTACAGGCCTGAATGGCGGACGTCGCCAGGGCGTTGGCCTGCGCCAGCGAGAGATTTTTCTGGCTCAGCGTTTCTGCCTGCGCCGTCAGGGTGAGGCTACCTGCGACCAGCGCCGCAACCATGGTTATCGTTTTCATCGCTTATCCTCGAAGAGTGGGAGACACCTCGAGGTTATCCGCGTGTGCAATGAAAGGTAATTCGGTTGATTACGCAGTTATCCAGGTAGTTTTACGGATTGCAGTTTGTCGTAATCGCGGATCGCCTGAACCAGACTGCTGACGCCCAGCTTGGCGAACGCCGCGGCGCGGTGCGCTTCCACGGTTCTTGGCGAGAGGTTAAGGCGCAGTGCGGCCTCTTTATTGCTGCAGCCCTCCATCAGCACCACCAGCACTTCGTGCTCCCGCGCGGTCAGCTGTTCGACGCGGGCGTTAATCTGCGAAACGTCCTGCCAAAGCGCAAACCGCCGCTGGCTCTCTTCGAACGCCAGCCCCACGGTTTCGATGAGCTTATCGGCGTCCAGCGGCTTGGTGAAAAACTCGAACACGCCGCTGCGAAACGCCCGGCGGCAGGCATCCACCGTGCCGTGTCCGGTCATGACAATCACCGGCAGCAGCGGCCACGGCCATTCGCCCTCCTCCAGCCACGTCAGCCCGCCCTTGCCCGGCATGCGCATATCCAGCAGCAGGCAGCCGACAAGCGCGGTCTCCCCCCGGTGCGCCGCCGTAAAGCCATCCACACTGTCCCAGGTTTTCACCTCCCAGCGCATCCCCGACAGTAAAAATGCCAGCGACTCCCGGACGGAGGCGTCGTCGTCAATCAGGTAAATTACGTTATCCATTTGCTGTCTCCTTTCCCTGCGCCAGCCGCAGCCGGATCCGCGCCCCGCCGCCCGGCGCGTTGTCGAGGGCGATCGAACCGTTCATCCGCGTCATCAGGGATTCCGTTAAGGTCATACCGAGGCCAATGCCCTCTTTGCGTCCGCTGTAAAACGGCATAAACGCATGTTGCAGCGCCTCCGGGCTAAATCCCGGCCCGCCGTCGGTAAGGGTTATCTCAATGTCACGCTCGCGTTTCTGGCTTTCAATCCGCACCCAGCCCCGCGGGATATCCTGCTGGGCCTGAATCGCATTGCTGAGTAAATTATGCAGCACCTGCTCCAGCCACAGCCCGTCGGCCATGACCGTGGCGGCATCCGCCGCGAAGGCGTGGCTGACGGTGATATGCTCCGCCCTGCGCTCGTGCTCGAGTAAATTCACAACCTGCTGCCAGCACTGCGCCAGGCCGGTTTCGCGCAGGATCACTTTTTCCTGCACCACGTGTTCGCGAAAACGCGTCAGCAGCGCGCTAATGCGCTGAGTCTGCACCAGCGCCGCCGCCAGCGCCTGCGACACCGCCTGCGGATTGTCCTGTGCCTGCTGGCGCTGGGCGCCCTGGATCCAGGTTTGCACGGCGGTGAGCGGCTGGTTGATTTCATGCACGATCCCCGCGGTGATCTCCCCCAGCGTGTTCAGCCTGGCGTGCTGATAGTAGTGCGCGCGCTGCTCCGCCTCTTTTCGCGCCCGGCGCTGCCAGAGCACCATGCTCGCCGCCGCCACCGCGCCGCCCCAGGCAATAAAGACCAGTGGATAGAGAAACCACGACACCGCGAGCCAGTCAGGTTCGGCGTCCGCCCTGAGCGTAAAAGGTTGCGTATGCTGCGGGAAGGTGCGCTGCCAGTGCCAGAACGCGCCCGATGGCTGCGGGTCGGGGCGATCCGCAGAAAGGATGTCGAGGTGCGAGAAGTTCCGGCTGGCCGTCAGCAGCGGCGTGAGGTCGATAAGCACCCGGATCTGCCGCCAGGGGTTGTACAGCCAGTATCTCTGCTCGTGAAAATCTTCAACGCGCGCGGCATCCAGCGGACGCCGGGAGGTCTTCTCCAGGGCGATGATTTGCGGGAACTTTTTGCGCAGCGCCGCGATGTCTTCGTCACCGTTGAGCAGCGGTAAGACCGACTCATTCTCGGTGAGTACCGCGCTCAGGTTCGAAAACAGGGTTGAGAACGCCCGATCGCGCTCCCAGTACTGGCGGCGGATTTGTTCGGCGTAGAGCAGCGCGCTGCTGATAAGACAAAGCAGCACCCAGACGGCGATGCTGCGTTGACGAAGGTGGCTGGTGTTCATGGCGTTAACTGGCGCAGTCATTCAGGCAGACGACATTACCAGCTACGCTTTTAGAGAACAAAAAAAAACCTGCCGTTATCAGATCTCCGGCGTGGTTTTAAACCCGGTCAGCATCAGGATCAGGCTTTCGCGGGAGGGCGCCGGTTCAAACTGGTAGTGGTTGCCCTGGCGGTCGCCGCCGATGTACCAGGAGATCTCGGTCTTGCCTTCCGCCAGCGCCTTACGCACGGCTTTATCGACGTTCACCATCCGGTATTCGCGCGAGGCGTTCAGATAGAGGATCGCATCGGAATTGTAGTTACAGGCCGGACGCGTCCGCCAGGTGACCGTGGCCGGGTCCCAGTTGTTGCTGGTCGGGTAGAAGAAGATCTGATCCGCCCCGTTTTTCTCCACCTTCCCGCCATAAATACGCACGCTGTATTTAAAGGTGGAGGTATCCTGTCCGGCCGGCAGCGGTGGAATTTTAAACTTCACCAGCGTCAGGGTTTCGCTGTTTTTGGTGCGCCCGCCGTTTTTCCAGTTGTCCTGCACCAGCAGCGCCTGGGGCGCGGGCTGGGTGGCTCTCGGCTCAAGGCTGCTCAGCCAGACGTTCGCCTTCGCCGGGGAGTAGCCAAAGGGCACGTTGGTTCCGCAGTCCATTCCGAGGTTCATGCACCTTTCGGTCATAAAGCGCGCCGCGTCCTCCTGCCAGCCGCTCATGAAGTCCGCGTGCGCCGTATAGAGGCTGCCCCAGCGCTCTTCGCGCTCATCGCCGTGCATAACGGGGTCGAGGGAGAGCTGCACCTTGCTGGTGTCCAGAGAGGTGATGCCCGGCAGCACGTAGGCCACGTTCATGTTCACCGTCGGAATTTTCACCGGGAAGGCGCTCGGACACTGACCGTTGGTGTCGTAGATGGCGTTCGGCTGACCGTGAACGGGCTTGAGGTTAACGCCGTCCCAGCAGTTCGGGAACAGGATGCCGATGTTGAACTGCACCGCATCTTTGGCTTTACGCAGGCCGCAGACCTCGCCGGTTTTGTTGGTGTACCCCTTACCGTTGCCGCACAAAAACGTAATGCGGGAATTCGGGGCCGTGCCGTGGTGATCCCCCGCCAGCAGCGACAGTCCGGGCGGGAAAGGATGCAGCGGATAGGTATCGACGTTCCACGCCTGATAATAGGTTTTTTGATAGGCCGGCTTAACGACCGTGCCGTCCGGCAGGCGCAGGGACGGCGCCCAGTACGCGGAGCCGTCGGCTTTGTTATCGCAGGTGGTGGCTTCATGTTCGCGCAGGGACTCGCCGGTCGAATGCGCGTCGGTGCGGGTATTACCAAAGAAATCATGCAGCATGGCATGGTCAGGCATTCCATACATCATGATGGCGTCATCGCCGAGGGTGCGGGAATAGCTACAAACAACCTGCGCCTGCGGGCCGGCATGTGCCGCCTGCATGGCAATCAGTAACGCGGTGGCGGAAAGTACGGGAGCTAAATTAGTCCGTTTCATAATTATCTCCATTTATGAAAGGACACATTGGTAGCAAAGGCGCGCTAATTAACCGAGGAATTCCCCGGGTATTTTTCCGTTCGCGCCGGCTTTACAGACCGTTAGCACAGCTCGTTCCAGTACATTTCGCGGGTGCGGCGAAGTTCAGCGTGACGCTTGATCATGGAACCACTCCGGGTCAATGTTGGCGACGTCTACGCCGTAAAGGCTGGCGACGGGAAGTATCGACTCAAGAACACGTTGCGCGCTGTTCTCCGCATTCTCGGGTCGGGTCGCAAAAAACCGCCGTAACGTGCTTATCCACTTTTTCATTGCCTCTACCCCTTTTCACTCAACCTGGCTTAAGTTAAACACCCAAATTCGCCTCAGGGGAAATGCCAAAATCGACTGTTGATGTGCAGGATGCGCAAATAGCAGCACACTCTTTTTACCTGCCGATAACACCTTGTTCACTAATGCTTTTTTGTTGCAAGCAAAGTCAGATAACGTATTTGGCGATAGCCTTTACTTATGGGAGCGTAGCGGGACAAAACAAAAACGACAGGACGAGATAACACTATGGCAGCATACAAAAAATCTTATCAGCAGCTGGCTCTGGCGCTGGGTTTACTGACGGCGGGCGGCCTGCTCTCCGCCCAGGCGCAGGCGGATCAGCTGGCGGACATCAAGGCCGCGGGAGTGGTGAAAGTGGCGACGTTTGATGCCAACCCGCCGTTTGGATCGATCGATGCCAAAACGCACGATATCGTCGGGTACGACGTCGACTTCGCCAACGCGCTGGCAAAATCGCTGGGCGTGAAGCTGGAGCTGGTGGCGACCAACCCGGCAAACCGCATTCCGCTGCTTCAGTCGGGGAAAGCGGATCTGATCGTGGCAGACATCACCATCACGCCGGAGCGCGCGCAGGTGATTGACTTCTCCACCCCCTATTTTGTGACCGGACAGCAGTTCCTCGTCCCGGCAAAATCTGGCGATAAGCTCGACGACTACAGCCGGGCGCGCATCGGCGCGGTAAAAGGCACCACCGGCGAACAGTCGCTGCATCAGCGCTTCCCGCAGGCGCGGGTGCTGTCGTATGACGACATTCCGCTGGCGCTGACGGCGCTGCGCAACGGCAACGTGCAGGCGATCACCCAGGACAGCACCATTCTGGCCGGGCTGCTGGCGCAGGCGCCGGATAAGGCAAACTTCAAAATCCTGCCGGATCTGCTCAGTAAAGAAGAGATTGGCGTCGGGGTGAAAAAAGGCGAAACGGCGCTGCTGAAGGCGGTGAACGACGAGCTGGTTAACCTTGAGAAAAACGGCCAGGCGGCAAAAATTTACGATACCTGGTTTGGCCCGCAAAACCCGTCCCCGCAGCCACGCGCCTTTAAAATAGAAGCCAGATAATATGCTCTCAGGTTTATTCTCCCACTCCGCGGCACGTGCCGCGGATTTTTCACATCTGGACCGCGCCAGCGTCGAATTTCGGGACGTGGTGAAACGCTACGGCGATCATTCGGTTTTAAAAGGCGTGAGCCTGAGCGTCAATCCCGGAGAGGTAGTGGCGATCCTCGGCCCTTCGGGCTCCGGCAAATCCACGCTCATCCGCCTGATTAACCAGCTTGAAACCCTCAACGGCGGCGAGATCCTCATCGACGGCAAACCCACCGGGCGCCTTACGGGCAACGCGCTTCGCCAGCTGCGCAGCCGCGTGGGCTTTGTGTTTCAGCAGTTCAACCTGTACGCCCACCTCACCGCCAGCCAGAACATCACGCTGGCGCTGGAGCATGTCCACGGCTGGAAGCCGCGCCCGGCGCAGGAACGGGCGCAGGCGCTGCTGGAAAAGGTCGGCATGCTGGAGAAAGCGCACCATTTCCCGGCAGAGCTCTCCGGCGGGCAGCAGCAGCGCGTGGCCATCGCCCGGGCGCTGGCCTCTTCGCCGCAAATCATTCTTTTTGACGAGCCGACCTCGGCGCTCGACCCGGAAACCATCGGTGAAGTGCTGTTCGTGATGAAAGCCCTCGCCCACAGCGGGATCACCATGATTGTGGTGACGCACGAGATGCAGTTCGCCAGGGAAATTGCCGACCGGATTGTCTTTATCGACGGCGGCGAGATCCTCGAAACCGCCCCGCCGGAGCAGTTCTTTACCCGGCCGGCCCATCCCCGCGCCCGGCGTTTCCTGCAAAAAGTGCTGGATCCGCTGCATCAGGAGCACCTCTGATGCCCGGGCTCGACTGGCAGGGCGTGCTGACCGGGCAGCCCCTGCAGTGGATTTTTTCCGGTTATCTCACCACCCTCTGGGTGACGCTGGCGGGCGTGCTGCTCGCAAGCCTGCTGGCGGTGCTCTTTTTGCTGCTGCGCCTGTGCGCCGGGCGCCCGGGAAGCATGGTCGTCAGCGCCTGGGTGTCGCTGTTTCGCAATACCCCGCTGCTGGTGCAGCTGTTGTTCTGGTACTTCGCCGCCTGGAACGGGCTGCCGCAGGGGTTTCGCGATCTGGTGAACGCCGATCACAGCTGGTCGGTACTGCCGGGCAACGTCTGGTGGTTCACGCCGGAGTTCCTGTGCTCCGCGTGGGGTCTGGGGGTGTTCACCTCGGCCTTCTTAATTGAAGAGGTGGAGTCCGGCCTTCGCGCCGTCCCTGCCGGGCAGCGCGAGGCGGCGCTGGCGCAGGGGTTCTCGGCCTGGCGGCGGTTTCGCTACATCCTTCTGCCCCAGGGGCTTGCCAACGCGTGGCAGCCGGTCGTCGGGCAGTATCTCAATCTGATGAAGCTCTCTTCGCTGGCGAGCGGGATTGGCTTTGCCGAGCTGACGTACCAGGTGCGGCAGATCGAAAGCTATAACGCCCACGCGCTGGAGGCCTTCACCGTGGGCACCCTGCTTTACCTGCTGACCGGCGTGGCGCTGGGCCTGCTGCTGGCCCGAAGCGGCCCCGCCCCGGCGCGCACCCGCCGCCGCGCGGCCCGTACGAGGAGTGAAAACGCATGATTGACGGGCTGAACGTGATTATCGATAACCTGGACTATCTGCTCTGGGGACGCCTCGCCGCCGGGGAGCCTGGCGGCGTGCTGCTGACGCTGCTGATGGCGCTGGGCGCGGCATCGATCGCCCTGCCGGGCGGCATCGGGCTGGCGTGCCTGGCGTGGCGCTATCCGGGGCCGGTGCGCAGGGCGCTCTTTTTGTGGGCGGAGCTTATCCGCGGTATCCCGCTGATATTCGTGATTTTCTGGATGTGGTATCTGCTGCCGCTGCTCACCGGGGGCGATCTCCCGGGCGCCATGACGGTGACGCTGGCGCTGGCGTGGTTTACGGCGGCGTCGGTGATGCATACGGTCATCGCCGGGCTGAACGCGCTACCGGCCGGGCAGTACGAAGCGGCGGTGACGCAGGGGTTCAGCACGCAGCAGACGCTGTGGCGCGTGCTGCTGCCGCAGGCGCTGCGTAATATCCTGCCGTCGCTGGTGGGGATTTTTATCAGCCTGCTGAAGGACACCTCGCTGGCCTTTATTGTTAACGTGCCGGAGCTGACGACGGTGGCGGGACAGGTGAACAACCGGGTGCAGATCTACCCGGCGGCCATTTTCATCTTTACGGGGGTTGTCTATTACCTGCTCTGCTGCGCGCTTGAGCATGTCGCAAAACGCTGGCGCGTTACCCGGCCAGCGCTTTAACCACCGTTGCCATCGCCTGGGTTGTTAGCTCGCTGCGCTTCACGCGCTGGTTCGCCAGCGCGGTTCGCAGCACCCCGGCAATCACAATATGTTTCGGCTCCTGGCCTAAATCACGCATTTCGAGAACGACCTTCCCGACCACCCGGCACATCTCCTGGTACAGCGCTTCATCTTTAGTCACATTGCCCATCGTTATCACTCCGTTGCCGCTAAAGACTCAGCTTAAATGATTCGCTGGCTGGATACAAAAAAGAAGCCCGGCGAGGGACTCGCCGGGCTTCATCAGAGAAATCAACTAATTAGTTATTGACAGGAATCACGGCGCCTTTGTATTTGGTGCGGATCCAGTCCTGAATCTCTTTAGAGTGCAGCACGTTCACCAGCGCCACGATGTCTTTCTTCTTCTCGTCGCCGCGGTGTACGGTGATGATGTTGGCATACGGGTTATTTTCGCCGCTCTCGACCGCAATCGGGTCGTGAACCGGATCCAGACCCGCATCGATGGCGTAGTTAGCGTTAATCACCACCGCCGCGCCTTCGTCGTTGTTGTACATCTGCGGCAGCAGAGAGGCTTCAACGTTTGGCGTGAACTGCAGTTTTTTCGGGTTCTCAACGATATCGCTGATGCGCGCCGTCACTTTGTCGATGCCCGGCTTGAGCTTGATCACACCCTCTTTTTCGAAGATGGAGAGAATACGGCCCTCTTCAGATACCGCGTCGCGCATGATGATTTTGCCGCCTTCCGGCAGATCTTTCAGCGACTTGTATTTTTTGGAGTAGATGCCGATTGGCTCAATGTGGATAGCCCCCGCACTGACAAAATCGTAATCCTTATCGCCCGCATGATCTTTCAGCACGCTGTTCAGATACGGAATGTGCTGGAAGTAGTTCGCGTCAATGTCGTGCCCCGCCAGCGCGGTGTTAGGCAGGATGTAGTCCTGGAACGGTTTGATCTCCAGGTCGATACCCTGCTTCGCCAGAATCGGCTTCGCCTGCTCCAGAATTTCGGCGTGCGGCGTGTTGGACGCGCCCACGGTCAGGGTGTCGGCCCAGGATGCAAAGCTCAGGGCGCTCAGGGTTGCTGCGGCGATCAGTGTCAGTGTCTTTTTCATGATGTGGTTCCTGTAGTTTTAGCTATCATCTTTTGTCTAATAACGAGGTAATGACATCGCCGCAGAACTGGATAATGAAAACGATGATCAAAATGGTCACCGTTGCCACCAGCGTGACGTCACCGTGGTTGCGCTGGAATCCTTCCAGATAAGCCAGATTTCCCAGACCGCCAGCCCCAATCACCCCCGCCATTGCGCTATAACTCACCAGCGCAATCAGCGTCACCGTAATACCTGAAACCAGTGCAGGTGATGATTCCGGCAGTAAAACCCGAAAGACTAAGGTACTCAGGCGAGCGCCCATGGAGCGCGTGGCCTCAATGACCCCTTTGTCCACTTCACGCAGGGCGATTTCCACCAGGCGTGCATAAAACGGCGCGGCACCGACAATCAGCGCGGGCAGCGCGGCGTTGGCGCCCAAAATGGTGCCAACGATGGTTTTGGTGAAAGGGATCAACAGCACAATCAGGATGATGAACGGGATCGAGCGAAACACGTTCACCACAATGGAAATCACGCTGTAGACCGTGCGGTTCTGGAACAGCCCGCCGCGCGCGGTTAAAAACAGCGCCAGGCCGAGCACAATCCCGAGGACAAAGGTCGCCACGCCGGAAAGCGCGGTCATGTACAGAGTTTCCTGGGTTGCCGCCCACAGTTGATCCCACTTCAGATGGGGAAAGAGCGTCTCAGCCATGTTTAATCACCTCGCCTTCAATATCGCTTTGCTTCAGGTCGGCGAGGATATTGTTCAGTTGTTCATCGTTTGCCACTACCTGTACCCACAGCTGCCCGAAGACGCCGTGGGCGGTTTGCGTCATTTTGCCGTGCAGAATGTTAAACGGCAGGCCGTAGCGCAGGGTGAGCTCGCCCACCACCGGGCGATGGGTGCTGTGCCCGGTAAAGGTCAGGCGGATAACGCTCCCGTCCAGCGCGTTCGCCAGCTCGGTATTGAAGGTTCCCTCTTCGGCATACTGGCTGACCTGGCGCACAAACTGCTGTGTGATCGGCTGCTGCGGGTGCGTGAACACGTTGAGGACATCCCCCTCTTCCACGACTTTGCCGTTCTCCATCACCGCCACGCGGTCGCAGATTTTGCGCACCACGTGCATTTCGTGGGTGATAAGCACAATGGTCAGCTTAAAGCGACGGTTAATGTCGAGCAGCAGATCGAGGATCTGATCGGTGGTTTGCGGGTCGAGCGCCGAGGTGGCTTCATCGCACAGCAACACGTCCGGATTATTGGCCAGCGCGCGGGCAATGCCGACGCGCTGTTTCTGGCCGCCGCTCAGCTGCGACGGATAGGCATTTTCGCGGCCCTTCAGGCCGACCAGCTCCACCAGCTCCGCGACGCGGGCGGCGATGTTGGCTTTCGACACCCCGGCAATCTGCATGGAGAAGGCAATGTTTTCGTTGACCGTGCGCGACCACAGCAGGTTAAAGTGCTGAAACACCATGCTGATTTTCAGGCGCGCCTGGCGCAGGGCTTCCCCTTTCGCCGCCGAGATATCCTGCCCGTTAATGGTCACGCTGCCGGCGCTTGGTTTTTCCAGGCCGTTAAGCAGGCGGATCAGGGTGCTTTTGCCGGCGCCGCTGTAGCCAATAATTCCGTAAATCTGTCCCTGTTCAATCGTCAAATTGACGTTATCAACGGCGGTGAGTGCGACCTTTCCGTTGTCAAAAATCTTCGAAATATTCCTGAGAACTATCATTCTTATTCGTTATCCGTTACGCATATAGCGGTTTAGCAGTATGGATGTCCAAACGATAGTAATCAGTGATTTTCAGGTTTTAAATGACCAAAAAAGCATTTCTTATAACTAAAACAAATAAATCGCGGATTTACAGGCCGGGAAGCTTTTAGCTCAATTTCAGCAATGATTATCTGCCGGATGAATATCTCACCGGGCGCGGGGGTTAAAAACGGCTATTTTTACAGCATTTTATGCCGATATAGCCATCCTCACATCCAGACCACTTTACGTCTTGCTGTCTTTCCCTCCGAAAAAGTCATTAATATTACTTTCCGTTCTAAAAGGCAGTTAAACGTTCTTTATTGCCAGATTTTCGCCGCCCTATCATCCGGTCATGACATCCTCACAGGACATTCTCATGACCATTTATCACTCCGTTACCGAACTGATCGGCAGTACGCCGCTCATCCAGCTGCACAAGCTTGATACCGGCCCCTGCTCGCTGTTTCTGAAGCTGGAAAACCAAAACCCGGGCGGCTCCATCAAAGACCGCGTGGCGCTGTCGATGATTAACGAGGCGGAGCGCAAGGGCCTGCTCAAGCCCGGCGGCACCATTATCGAGGCCACGGCGGGCAACACCGGGCTGGGGCTGGCGCTGATTGCCGCCCAGAAAGGCTATTCGCTGATCCTGGTGGTGCCGGACAAGATGAGCCGGGAGAAGATTTTCCACCTGCGCGCCCTGGGTGCGCAGGTCGTGCTGACCCGCTCGGACGTGAATAAAGGCCATCCGGCCTACTATCAGGATTACGCCCAGCGTCTCGCCGCGGAGCTGCCGGGGGCGTTTTATATTGACCAGTTCAATAACGAAGCCAACCCGCTGGCGCACAGCACCACCACCGCGCCGGAGCTGTTCGCCCAGCTCGACGGCAATATTGACGCCATTGTGGTCGGCGTCGGCTCCGGCGGCACGCTCGGCGGCCTGCAGGCGTGGTTTGCGGAGCATTCTCCGCACACCGAGTTTGTGCTGGCCGATCCCGCGGGCTCGGTTCTGGCCGATCAGGTGGAAACCGGGCGCTATCAGGACGCGGGCTCCTGGCTGGTGGAAGGCATTGGCGAAGACTTTATCCCGCCGCTGGCGCATATCGAAGGGGTGAATCGCGCCTGGCGCATCAGCGACAAAGAGGCCTTCACCACCGCCCGCGAGCTGCTCAAAACCGAAGGCATTCTGGCGGGCTCCTCCAGCGGCACGCTGCTGGCGGCGGCGCTGAAATACTGCCAGGCGCAGACCACGCCGAAGCGGGTGGTGACCTTCGCCTGCGACAGCGGCAATAAATACCTCTCGAAGATGTTCAACGACGACTGGATGCGCCAGCAGGGGCTGCTGTCACGTCCGCAGGCGGGAGATCTTTCGGACTACATCGCCCTGCGCCACGACGAAGGCGCTACCGTCACCGCCGCGCCGGATGACACCCTTTCCACGGTGCTGGCGAGAATGCGCCTGTATGACATCTCTCAGCTCCCGGTGCTCGATGGCGGCACGGTCGTCGGGATTGTCGATGAGTGGGATCTGCTGCGACACATCGGCGGCGACGGCGACCGCTTCGCCCTGCCGGTGACCGAAGCCATGACCCGCCAGGTGGAGTTTCTCGATAAACGCGCGCCGGAAAGCGCCCTGCACGCCATTTTCGACCGCGGTCTGGTGGCGGTGATTAACGATAACGATCGCTTTCTGGGCCTGATTACGCGCAGCGACGTGCTGACCGCGTGGCGCAACCGTCTACAGCAATAAAGGAAATCATCATGAAAAATCTGGCAACCCTGAGCGTTCACAGCGGTGAATTTAACGACCAGCACGGCGCGGTTATGCCGCCGATTTACGCAACCTCGACCTTTGCGCAACCTTCTCCCGGCGAGCATACCGGCTACGAATACTCGCGCAGCGGCAACCCGACCCGCCACGCGCTGGAAACCGCCATTGCCGAACTGGAAGGCGGCACCCGCGGCTACGCGTTCGCCTCCGGCCTGGCGGCGATTTCTACGGTGCTGGAGCTGCTGGACAAGGACAGCCATATCGTCGCCATTGACGACGTGTACGGGGGAACCTATCGCCTGATCGAGAACGTGCGCAAGCGCAGCACCGGGCTTCAGGTCAGCTGGGTGAAGCCCGACGATCTGGCCGGGCTGGAAGCCGCCATTCGCCCGGACACGCGCATGGTCTGGGTGGAAACGCCAACCAACCCGCTGCTGAAGCTGGCCGATCTCGCGGCGATTGCCGGAATCGCCCGCCGCCATAACGTCATCAGCGTGGCGGATAATACGTTCGCCTCGCCGTTGATTCATCGCCCGCTGGAGTCGGGCTTTGATATCGTCGTGCATTCAGCCACTAAATACCTCAACGGCCATTCCGACGTTGTCGCCGGGCTGGCGGTGGTGGGAAACAACCCGGCGCTGGCGGAAAAGCTCGGCTATCTGCAAAACGCGGTCGGCGGCGTGCTCGATCCGTTCAGCAGCTTTCTGACGCTGCGCGGCATCCGCACCCTGTCCCTGCGCGTGGAGAAACACAGCAGCAACGCGCTGGCGATTGCGCAATGGCTGGAGCAGCACCCCGCCGTGGAAAAGGTGTTCTATCCGGGGCTGGAGTCCCATCCGCAGTATCAGCTTGCGCGCGAGCAGATGGCGCTGCCCGGCGGCATGATTTCGGTGGTGGTGAAAGGCGATGCGCAACGGGCGACGGAAGTGATCCGCAGGCTCAGCCTGTTTACGCTGGCAGAGAGCCTGGGCGGCGTGGAAAGCCTGGTCAGCCAGCCCTACAGCATGACCCACGCGTCGATTCCGCTGGAGCAGCGGCTGGCAAACGGCATTGTCCCGCAACTGATTCGCCTGTCCGTCGGCATAGAAGATAAGAAAGATTTGATCGCCGATCTGGATCGCGCGCTTAAAGATTAAGCAAAATGCGGCAGGTTACACACCTGCCGCCATAAGTTGTCATTATGCCTTAACGCCTTGATAACAATCCTATGTGAAACTGCACAGATTATTTTTGAAACGCTGTTTTCATTTTCCTTTTAACTGAAAATCAGCGTATAATGCGCGCCTAATCCCTGGTGAATGGTTTCAGCGCTTGGAATACAAAAAACAACGTACAACTTCTCCTCTCTCCCGTTGGGCTGAAACTCAGGCACACTTTCTTCTGCACGCTCATTTGATGTCTCCTATCCTTAGTGCGTGTCATATACTCTTTTGCAACACAGGTTTGGCTCTGCGGCGGTGCGCCCCCGGAGCGAGATTTCCATATCCTTCCCAACTTAAAGACTAAGACTGTCATGAAAAAGACGAAAATTGTTTGCACCATCGGCCCGAAAACCGAATCTGAAGAGATGCTGAGCAAAATGCTGGACGCCGGCATGAACGTTATGCGTCTGAACTTCTCCCACGGTGACTATGCTGAACACGGTCAGCGTATCCAGAACTTGCGCAACGTGATGAGCAAGACCGGTAAAAAAGCAGCCATCCTGCTCGACACCAAAGGTCCTGAAATCCGTACCATCAAACTGGAAGGCGGCAACGACGTTTCTCTGAAAGCAGGCCAGACCTTCACCTTCACCACTGACAAGTCTGTTGTCGGCAACAACGAAATCGTTGCTGTGACTTACGAAGGCTTCACCAGCGATCTGTCCGTTGGCAATACCGTTCTGGTGGACGATGGCCTGATCGGTATGGAAGTTACCGCTATCGAAGGTAACAAAGTTATCTGTAAAGTGCTGAACAACGGCGACCTGGGCGAAAACAAAGGCGTTAACCTGCCAGGCGTTTCTATCGCTCTGCCAGCGCTGGCTGAGAAAGATAAGCAAGACCTGATCTTCGGCTGCGAGCAAGGCGTTGACTTCGTTGCGGCGTCCTTCATCCGTAAACGTTCTGACGTGGTTGAAATCCGTGAGCACCTGAAAGCGCACGGCGGCGAGAAGATCCAGATCATCTCCAAAATCGAAAACCAGGAAGGCCTGAACAACTTCGACGAAATCCTCGAAGCGTCTGATGGCATCATGGTTGCACGTGGTGACCTGGGCGTTGAGATCCCGGTTGAAGAAGTTATCTTCGCGCAGAAGATGATGATCGAGAAATGCGTTCGCGCGCGTAAAGTGGTCATCACCGCAACGCAGATGCTGGACTCCATGATCAAAAACCCACGCCCTACCCGCGCAGAAGCAGGCGACGTGGCTAACGCCATCCTCGACGGTACTGACGCAGTCATGCTGTCCGGTGAATCCGCAAAAGGTAAATACCCGCTGGAAGCCGTTTCTATCATGGCAACCATCTGTGAGCGTACTGACCGCGTGATGACCAGCCGTCTGGACTACAACAACGACAGCCGTAAGCTGCGCATCACCGAAGCAGTGTGCCGCGGTGCAGTAGAAACCGCAGAGAAACTGGAAGCGCCGCTGATCGTGGTTGCGACCCAGGGCGGTAAATCTGCGCGTGCTATCCGTAAGTACTTCCCGGATGCCACCATTCTGGCGTTGACCACCAACGAAACCACTGCGCGTCAGCTGGTTCTGAGCAAAGGCGTTATCCCTCACCTGGTGAAAGAGATCGCGTCTACCGATGATTTCTATCGTCTGGGTAAAGAAGTGGCTCTGCAGCTCGTCGATCGCGGCCTGGCACAGAAAGGCGACGTGGTGGTGATGGTTTCTGGTGCGCTGGTGCCATCAGGTACAACCAATACTGCATCTGTTCACGTGCTGTAATAATTCCCGAACGAATTAAATTTTATAAAAAGCGTCCTTCGGGGCGCTTTTTTTATTCCTGCCTTTAGCCAGTTCTAATCAAAAAGCAAATCGGGTTTTTCTATTTAATAGCGATTTATCTAAGATGAATCCGATGAAAAATGCCTTTTTTAACATAGCTTTTTGGACAAAATGGGTGAATTCGATGGTTCTTTGAGCGAACGATCAAAAATAGGCGTATTCCCATCAAAAAAATATTCTCAACCCAAAAAACTTTGTGTAATACTTGTAACGCTACATGGAGATTAACTCAATCTAGAGGGTATTAATAATGAATCGTACTAAACTGGTACTGGGCGCGGTAATCCTGGGTTCTACTCTGCTGGCAGGTTGCTCCAGCAACGCTAAAATCGATCAGCTGTCTTCTGACGTTCAGACTCTGAACGCTAAAGTTGACCAGCTGAGCAACGACGTGAACGCAATGCGTTCCGACGTTCAGGCTGCTAAAGACGACGCAGCTCGCGCTAACCAGCGTCTGGACAACCAGGCTACTAAATACCGTAAGTAATAGTACCTGTTAATAAAATGGCGCACATTGTGCGCCATTTTTTTTGCCTCTACTGCGTGACTCTCTCTCCCTCGCCTTCCGTCACCGCCGCGGATACCCGACTGTTTTGCACCGACTGCACGTCATTGTTCGCTGACGGGCCATTGCCTGCCGATACCACTACCGGAATGCCTGCACGGCGCGACAACGCCCTGTTGATTAATGTTTTATCGCTGCCGGAGGCAGAAACGAATGACGCAAACTCCGCGGAATGGTTAATCGGCGACGTCTGCGGGTTTTCCCCTTCCTGCTGCGCCAGCGGACGGTGGACTTCCACATAGCGTTTACCGTCCGGCTCGACGGCGTATTTCACCGGTTCATTGATGATTTGCACCCGCGTCCCGACGCGCACCTGTTCAAACAGGGCTTTAATATCCGGGGCATTCATCCGCATACAGCCGGAGCTGACCCGCAGCCCGACGCTGTCCGGCGCGCTGGTGCCGTGAATGAGATATTCCCCGTTACCTATCCCCAGACGCAATGCGAAGCGTCCTAACGGGTTATTTGGCCCGGCGGGTACAACCGGCGGCAATTTAATTCCCTGCGCCAGCGAGCGCGCTCTGATGCCCGCCGTTGGGGTCCAGGTTGGATTTGGGATTTTCTGACTCACGCGGGTGGTCGAGACCGGCGTTTCCAGCCCCAACTGACCGATGCCGAGCGGATAAACCTGAACGATATTTTCACCCGGCGGGAAGTAGTAAAGCCGCAGCTCCGCCAGATTCACCACAATACCTTCCCGCGGCGTATCCGGGAGCAGCATCTGCGAAGGAATGGTAATTACCGTTCCCGGCGCCGGATTAACCGGGGCAATAGTATTATTCGTTTCGAGAATCAACTGTGCAGCGGTATTAAAGCGTCGGGCAATGGTCTGGAGTTTATTGTCCCCTTCCTGAATGGTGTAAGTTTGATTTTGTCCAATAAGTCGGCTGCCCGCTGGCGGCAATGGATAATCCACCGCCCAGGCCGAATTAAGGGCGCTGAACGAGCCAAGAAGTAAAAGTGTAATAATAGACGCGCGCTTCATGCTGAGATTCCTTATTCACTGACAGAACGCCAGAAAGCTGAAAAACCAGCGAGGCGGGAACCACCTCGCGAAACAGAATGAATGCTGTCCTGTAAGTCTAGCTAATGATTGAGGCTTTGGAGCGAATTGCGCGAATCATCGCTTCCAGCCCCTGAGATCGGGAGGGGGTTAAGTGCTGCGTCAGGGCCATTTTTTCAAACCACGGGCGCACGTCAAAGGCGACGATGTCCTGCGCCGACATCTGGTGGTACAGGATAAACACCACCGCGATAAGCCCCTTAACGATTGCCGCGTCGCTATCGCCCTGAAGCTCAATGACGCCCGCGTCGTTCTGGCGCATCACGATCCACACCTGGCTCTGACAGCCCTGAATGATATTTTCCGGGCTATGCGCCTCTTCGCTGAGCGGCGGCAGGCGCTGCCCCAGCTCGATGATGTAGAGGTACTTCTCTTCCCAGTTAGCGCAGCGCCCAAAGTTGCGCAGCAGTTTCTCTTTGTCCGGCAGTTCGGCCATCTCTTGCCTCTCCGTTATCCAAGCAGCTGGTGAATGCGTTTCAGTCCCGCCACCAGTCTGTCAACCTCTTCCAGGGTGTTGTACATCACCAGCGACGCGCGGCACATGGCCGGGACCTGGTAAAACGCCATCAGCGGCATCGCGCAGTGGTGCCCGGTGCGCACGGCCACGCCGTAGTTATCGAGGAAGCTCCCCACGTCATAGGCGTGATGCTTCCCGAGATTAAAGGCGATAACCCCCTGACGCGCCGCAGGGCCGTAAAGGGTGAGATCCGGCACGCTGGCGAGCTCTTGCAGGGCGTAATGCATCAGCACCTGCTCGTATTCCTGGATGGCATCAAGGCCAATGGAGGAAACGTAGGCAATCGCCGCGCCCAGGCCGATGATGCCCCCGGTGTTTGGCGTCCCCGCCTCAAAGCGCCACGGCGCGCGGGCGTAGGTGGTGCCTTCCGTCAGGCTGACGGTGGCGATCATCGACCCGCCCCCTTCCCACGGCGGCATCGCCTGCAAAATGTCCTCTTTGACGTAGAGCACGCCGATCCCGGTCGGCCCGTAGAGCTTGTGCCCGGAGAAGACGTAGAAATCGCAGTCCAGCGCCTGCACGTCAACCCGGTGGTGCATCACCGCCTGGGCGCCGTCGATCAGCACCTTCGCGCCAGCGCGGTGCGCCTTGTCGATAATCTCCGCGACCGGGTTTTCGGTGCCCAGCACGTTAGAAACCTGTGTCACCGCCACCAGCCGGGTATTTTCGTCGAGCAGCGCGTCGAGCCGCTCAAGCTGCAGCGTGCCGTCCAGGTTCAGCGGGATGACGCGAAGCTCCGCTCCCGTGCGTTCGCAGAGCATCTGCCACGGGACGATGTTCGCGTGGTGCTCCATCTGGGTGATAACGATGTTATCGCCCGCGTGGACCTCCGCGCTGCCCCAGCTGTTCGCCACCAGGTTGATTCCTTCAGTCGTTCCGCGCACGAACACCAGCTCTTCCGGCGAGCGCGCGTTGAGGAATGCCGCCACCTGCGTGCGCACGTTCTCCATGCTCTGGGTCGCCTCGGCGCTCAGGGTGTGGATCCCGCGGTGCACGGCGGCGTAGCCGTGGCGGTAGAATTCCGCTTCGGCGTCAATCACCTGATTCGGCTTCTGGGCGCTGGCCGCGCTGTCGAGGTAGGCCAGCGGCAAACCGTTCACTTCACGGGTCAGAACCGGGAAATCTGCCCGTACTTTGTCGACGGGAAAACTCATGCTTCGCCTCCGGGCAAACGCTGGCCAATGCGCGCCAGCACCTGCTGTTTTAACGCACCGTCGCTCAGGGCCTCGGTCAGCTCCGCCGCGAATGCGTAAATAATCATCTTCTGCGCCGCCTGCCGATCTATCCCGCGCGAGCGCAGATAGAACATCTGTTCGTCGTCAATGCGCCCGACGGTTGCGCCGTGGCTGCATTTCACGTCGTCGGCGTAGATCTCCAGCTGCGGCTTGGTGTCGACTTCCGCCAGACGCCCCAGCAGCAGGTTGTTATTGGTCATCTGCCCGTCGGTTTTAATGGCGTGCTGTGCGACGTTAATCAGCCCGTTAAACACCGCGCGGCCTTTGTCGCTGACGATGGTTTTGTGCAGCTGGCGGCTGTTGCAGTAGCCTTTGTTGTGCTCAAGCCAGGTGCGGGTGTCGCACACTTCCGATTTAACCGGCATCGCCAGGCTGTTGATGCGCAGCGTGGTGTTTTCACCGTTGAGCTGGGTGCTAGTGTTGTGACGCAGCACCGCGCCGCCGAGCAGGAAGCTGTGGCTGTACGCCGCGCCGTCCTGCCCCAGCACAATGTCGTTGTGGGCAAAGTGGTGGCTGACCGGGTTTTCAAACGCCAGCTTGACGTGGTGAAGCTGCGCGTTAGCGGCAACGTTCATCGTCAGACGCGCCCCCGTGAAGTGCCGGGCGTCGGTCAGGCTGGCGTAATGTTCGATAATCGTCGCCTCCGCCCCTTCCGCCAGCTCAAGATGGTGGCGGTAGTGGGCGGTGTTGATCTCGTCACCGCTCAGCCCCTGGGTGATGTGCATTAGCAGCAGCGGCTTCGCGGGGCGCTGGTTGCGCTTCACGCGGATGTGCGTAACGCTTTGCGCCAGGCTCTCGGTGAGATGCAGGAACACTTCCGGCTGCACCGGGGCGGCCAGCGCCTGACGATCGTCATTCACGGCAATTTCAAAACCGCTCTCCTGCGTGCTGTCGCTCAGCTCCGGACGAAAACGCCCGTCGACGAACACCAGCCGGGTGGCCTCAACGCTCAGCGCCAGCGCATCGCGCTGGGCGGGGCTGACGTCCGCCAGGCGCGTCACAAACTCGCCGTTCAGCAGGCCGTCCAGCGGCGTGTATTTCCAGTTTTCGTGCTTACGTCCCGGCAACCCGAGGCGCAGCATCTGCTGCAGGTGCTGCTGGGCGTGTTCGGAGCGGCTATCGCCCTGCGCTTCAAACAGGCGATGCCACTGCTGGAGCGCATTACTGCTGTTCGGTAAGCCAGCCATAGCCCTGCTCCTCCAGTTGTTTAACCAGCGTAAAGTCACCGGATTTCACAATGCGCCCCTGATAGAGCACGTGGACAAAGTCCGGCTTGATGTAGTCGAGAATACGCTGATAGTGGGTGACGATAATAAACGAACGGTTGCCGTCGCGCAGGGAGTTAACGCCGTCGGCGACAATCTTCAGGGCGTCGATATCCAGCCCGGAGTCCGTCTCATCGAGGATGCACAGCTCAGGCTCCAGTACCGCCATCTGCAAAATGTCGTTGCGTTTTTTCTCACCGCCGGAGAAGCCGACGTTCACCGAGCGAGTGAGCAAATCTTCTGGCATTTTCAGCAGCTTGATTTTCTCTTCCATTAAATCCTGGAAGTCGAAGCGGTCGAGCGCCTCCAGCCCCCGGTATTTGCGCACCGCGTTGAGCGCGGTTTGCAGGAAGAACTGGTTGCTGACGCCGGGGATTTCCACCGGATACTGGAAGGCCATAAAGATGCCCTCGCCCGCGCGATCCTCCGGCGACATCTCCAGCAGATCTTTGCCGTTAAACACCACCGAGCCGTGCGTCACTTCGTAATCTTCGCGTCCTGCCAGCGTCGCCGAAAGCGTACTTTTCCCGGAGCCGTTCGGCCCCATAATGGCGTGAACTTCACCCGGCTTGACGTCAAAATTCAGCCCGCGCAGGATCTCTTTGTCTTCCACGCTTACCTGTAAATCTTTAATGCTTAACATGTGCTTTCCTTAACCGACGCTGTGTTCAAGACTAATGGCGAGGAGTTTTTGTGCTTCAACGGCAAATTCCAGCGGCAGTTCAGAGAACACGTCCTTACAGAAGCCGTTCACAATCATGGATATCGCATCTTCTTCGCTGATCCCGCGCTGCAGGCAGTAGAAGAGCTGGTCTTCACCGATACGTGAGGTGGTCGCCTCGTGCTCAAGCTGGGCGCTGTTGTTGCGGCACTCGACGTACGGGAAGGTGTGCGCCCCGCTGTCCGGGCCAATCAGCATAGAGTCGCACTGGGTAAAGTTACGGGCGTTGGTCGCGGTTGGCATGATTTTCACCAGCCCGCGGTAGCTGTTCTGGCTGTGCCCGGCAGAGATCCCTTTCGAGATGATGGTCGATTTGGTGTTTTTCCCGATGTGGATCATCTTGGTGCCGGTATCGGCCTGCTGATGGCCGCTGGTCAGCGCCACCGAGTAGAACTCACCGATGGAGTTATCCCCGCGCAGAATGCAGCTTGGGTATTTCCAGGTGATCGCCGAGCCGGTTTCCGACTGGGTCCACGACATTTTGCTGTTTTCGCCTTCGCACAGCGCGCGCTTGGTGACGAAGTTCAGAATGCCGCCGGTATTGCCGTCACCCGGGAACCAGTTCTGCACCGTGGAGTATTTCACCTCCGCGTCCTTATGGATGATGACCTCAACCACCGCCGCGTGCAGCTGGTAGCTGTCGCGCACCGGTGCAGAACAGCCTTCGATGTAGCTCACGTAGCTGCCTTCATCCGCCACGAGGATCGTGCGTTCGAACTGGCCGGTTTTTTCCGCGTTGATGCGGAAATAGGTCGACAACTCCATCGGGCAGCGCACGCCTTTTGGCACATAGATAAAGGTGCCGTCGGACGCGACCGCCGCATTGAGCGCGGCAAAGAAGTTATCGTTGCTCGGCACCACGGTGCCAATGTACTTTTTCACCAGCTCAGGGTGATCGTGAATGGCTTCGCCAAACGAGCAGAAGATGATCCCTTGCTCCGCCAGCTTCTCGCGATAGGTGGTCGCCACGGAGACGGAGTCAAAAATGGCGTCGACCGCGACCTCTTTCCCTTCGCGCACCGGCACGCCCAGCTGGTTGAACGCCTCTTCCACCTCTTTGCTGAGGAAGCTGTTCTCGGCCCCGGACTGCTGTACCGCCCCGGGCTGCGAGGCGCAGGTGTCATCACAGCTGCCGCAGGATGGCGCGGAATAGTAGCTGTAATCCTGATAGTTCAGCTTGTCGTAGTGCGCCTTAAGCCAGTGCGGCTCTTCCATGTCCAGCCAGGCGCGAAACGCGCTCAGGCGAAACTCCAGCATCCACTCGGGTTCGTTGCGCTTGGCAGAGATCGCGCGCACCACCTCTTCGTTGATGCCTTTTGCCAGCTCGTCGGTTTGCAGCTGCGTGAAGAACCCCTCTTTGTAGTTGAGGTGGCCGCCGCTCCAGGTGTTGACATCGTCAGTTGCTTCAGTATTACGAGACATAGTACCGCCTATACCCCAAAGCTTTCGCCGCAGCCGCATTCGTTCTGGGCTTTCGGGTTATGAAATTTGAATAACTGGTTTAAGCCTTCGCGAACGTAGTCGACTTCGGTTCCGTCGATAAAAGGCATCGCCTGCAGCGCAACGAACAGCTTCGCGCCGTCGGTTTCAAAGACCAGATCGTCTTTTTCCGGCTCGGTGACGGTGTCCAGCACGTAGCCGAACCCGGCGCAGCCGGTCTGCTTAACGCCCAGGCGCACGCCGAGGATCTCGGGCTTTTTCGCCACCAGCTCGTGAATGTGTGCCGCCGCCGCGGGCGTGAGCGTAAGGCCACGCCAGGCAAAATCGGCAGGATTGAAGGTTTCTGAATGCAATTCCATAGGTCCACCTCATGTATTGAGCCACCAGGGCATAACACCATGTTAGTGATAACGATTATCACTTCAACCCCTTGCGAGCAGGGGCTTTCAGGTAAATCGCCCTTTTTGACTACTTTTATTAAGCATAGACCCTGATGGGTCAGGCAGGAGGGATGGATTTAATTGTTCAATACATTGATAAATAATGGCTTTTGAAACGCGAAGGCTATTGATGCGCGGAAAAATAAAATATGCATCGGAAATGCCTATTTTTGAGATAGCTGTGGCTCAGCCGAGCCGAACGAGAAGATATACGGGGAGAAACAAAAAAGGCCCTTTCGGACCCCTTAATCAAATGTGGAACGACACGGCAAAGCCCTGTTCCCGCCAGTGGTCGAGCTGTTCCTGCTGACGCGGCGTTGGCGCTTTCCCCGTCCAGACAAAAATATTCTGCCCCGGGAAAAGCTCCGGGCGCGGTGAATCGATAGGTTCAGCCAGCACGTCAATATGCCAGCCCTTGTTCGCCAGTCGGGCGGCTTCCAGCCAGAGATGGGTGCGATCGTCGCACTCCCAGCCGATCAGCAGCGCATCTTTTCCGGCTTTTTTACGCGACTCCATCAGCGACGTAATCGCAAACTCAATCAGCACGCCGTCGAGCAGGCTCGCCATGTGACGGACCGTGTTTTGATCCTGATTCATGCGCTGGCGCACCGGGGTGATGATGTTATCGATAAGAACGTCCATCGCGTGATCGCGGCGGAACTCACTGATTTTGGCGCGCAGCCTGACGGGGCTGGCGTGGCGCACAACAAGCATCATCTCTTCCTGGAAAGAGGTCCAGTTGCCCTGGATCATGACGTCTTTGTTTTCTAGCAGCGCTTTTACTTTGCCGACCGAAACGCCGCTTTTCATCAGGCGTTTGATCTCTTCAATGCGCAGGATATCTTCATCGTCAAATTGACGATGGCCCCCTTCGCTTCGCTGCGGCTTCAACAAACCATAACGGCGCTGCCAGGCACGCAGCGTAACGGGGTTGATACCGCACCGTTCAGCGACTTCGCCGATACTGTAATAGGCCATTAACTCCCTCACGCTCAATACTTCCATACCCAACCTTACCAGATTGTACAAACTATTTGTATAACTAAGACCTCACTCTGTTACAAGTGGATGATCCGGAAATCACCCACTCGTTAATGTATTGTTGTATAAATTGAGCCTCACGTACAGCAAACCCTTCAGGATTTGGTACAGTTTTCTCAGAAATCGAACTTTTTCTCAGGCCAGGCGATGGCCGGAATACCGCCCAGACGGGGGCTGGCAAACAGGTGTCCCTGGAACTGTGAAATACCCGCAGACTCAAGCCACATCCACTCTTCGGCCCGCTCTACGCCCACCGCGCAAAACTCGATTTCCAGCGATGCGCAGCAGCTGATGATGGCTTGTACAATCGCCTGGCGCGGGCCGCTTTTGTGCACGTTGGCAATCAAATCGCGATTAATCTTAATTCTGTCCGGCTGGAACTGCGCCAGCAGCTGAAGACCGGCGAAACCCGCCCCAAAGTGATCGATAGTGATGCTGATCCCGGCGCTTTTGAGCTGCCTGACCGAGTTTTTAAACTCGTCGAAACGAGAAATCGCCTCGCTCTCGGTAAACTCAATGACCACCTGCTCCGGCACAAAGCCGTTTGCCACAATGGCGGTGAGCAAAAAGTCCACCGCGTCGGGGACGTTCACCAGCGTCATGGGCAGCAGGTTGAGCGCCAGACGCTGATCCTGCAGCCCCAGCGCGCTGGCCATCGACAGGGCGACCTGCTTGCTTCTCAGGTCGGACTCGTACAGCGCCATCCCTTCAAGCTCGTTGAAATAGTCGCCGGGCGATCCGCCTGACGGGGTGCGAACCAGCGCCTCCCAGGAGACAACCTGCTGCATGAACGGGTCAACGATGGGCTGAAACGCGAAGCTGCAGTCCGCTCCCTTAGCAATAACCTCTGGCCGGGTCGAGGAGGCCGTTTCTTCCGGAATGAAATCCCACGCGTCCCCCGGCGGCAGCTCAAAGTAGTTTGCCTTTTCGGTGGCCTCAACGAAGGTGCGGAAAAACTGCAGCGCGCGATCGTTATAGGTCATCTGATACCGGGTCGTGCTTTTATCCAGCACCTGCTGCAGCACCTCGTCCCTGTCGTACTTGCGCAGGTCGAACAGCTCCATTCCGACGTTGCCAAAGCGTCGAGACGGCCCGTGATCGCACAGCAGCTCCACCAGGTTATGGTGGCGCGGATCGCGGCAGATATTTTGATAAATTTCCGTCACCCGCTCTTCCGGTCCCTCGAGCAGCTGGAAAAAATGCGTGCCGTTGAACAGCAGGATCCCGGAAACATCCGCGTGTGAATTCGTACTATTTGCAGCAGCTACCATGTCTTCCAGCGCTTTCACCGGAACGTCATCGCAGATATGACTGCGGTAAATGATGGTTGTAAGCATGCTATTCCTGAGGAGTTAAGGGATCGACCACAAAAAATGTGGATAGGCATCTGTTATAGCACATTAATTGCCTAACAAATAATTTACATCTCAATGATTTACACTATTCACAACATGAATGTTTCCTTTGTACAAGTCTTCTTAACTCTCCGAGATTGTACAATATATCCTGTTAATAAGTTGTCAAATTGTGACAACATAAGCTACTGATTAGTAAAAAGTTTATAAAATATATCATAAAAACTTTAAAAATCTGTACATTTTGGATGTACAGATTTAAAAAATATGTATACCTTAATTGTAACGTTACTGATTACGGAAATTTACAGGAGCGAAACATGCAGCAAAACGGTTATGTCGCAGATTCTGCCGCAGCGATTGCGCAATATTTCGAGAAAGCCGCAATGCCCACCCAGCAGGAAACCCTGGGGCAGGTGGTGGTAGAAATTCTGAGTGACGGGCGAAACCTGAATCGCAAATCGCTCTGCACCAAATTGTTAAGTCGCCTCGAAAAGGCCGAAGGCCCCGAAGAGGAACATCATTATCACATGCTGCTTGGGCTGCTTTTCGAACGGTAACGTATGAACAGCAGTGACGCAGACAAACTGATTGACCAGCTACTCGGTGAAGCCGTTCTTTCCCTTCTGAAAGAGCGGGGGCCTGTGACAACCGATGCACTGGTTCAGCGTCTGCGTGACATGAAAGCACATGAACAAGATCCCCAGCGGCGGGAGACTCTCGCGATGGTGATTGCCGAAATAGGTAATAACAGCATCGCCTTTAAGCGTCGCAGAACCGCGCAAGGACGGCCAGAAAGAGAGGGACCTCTCAGGAATTATAGAGACAATGTAGTGCCGTTATTTGGTAATGGAAAACCGACCGACCCAAAGAAAATACATTGACTGCAACCATACAGCTACGGTGAGAACACATGAGACAAAATATTCAGCCTCAACCAGAATACCATTCTGCTTTCCTTGAGAGCCCGCTTTCGGAGTACTTCCGTCATGCAGGCGAACGCTTTGCTGAAGAGTCCGCTGTTTTTTCGAGTGCAGTACGTTCCGTCCTCTCCTCAGAGGGGCATTTAACCAACAAGGCCATTATTTTGTGGCTGATTCAGACCCTGGAAGCGACAGACGATGTCGTCAGGGCTGATGTCATCCGCAAAACCCTGGAAATTGTTGTCGGCTACACGATGGACGATCTTTGACGTATTTTCCTCTGCCCGGCTAACGTGTCATCGTCAATTGTGACGATTCCCCTGACGATGACACGCCCCTCCCCCCCTGTAACGCCCTGTATAGCTGAAATGTGAATCTGGCACAGATCCTGCTAATCCCCTTTTACGGGACTGGGATTTCCAGTTAAACATCACTTCATTTATTAACAGGTCTGTTATTGATGAAAAAAATCGCAAGCGTCTGCCCCTACTGCGGTGCGGGCTGCAAATTAAATCTGGTCGTCGACAATAACCGTATCATCCGTGCCGAAGCCGCCGATGGCGTCACCAATCAGGGCACCCTCTGTCTGAAAGGCTTTTACGGCTGGGACTTCCTCAACGACACCCGCCTGCTCACCCCCCGCTTAACGCAGCCCATGATCCGCTACCGCAAAGGCGAAGCCTTTACGCCGGTCACCTGGGAAGAGGCCATTCGCTATACCGCACAAAAGCTGAAAAGCATTAAGGATCGGCATGGCCCACGCGCGATCATGACCACCGGCTCGTCCAGAGGAACGGGCAACGAAACCAACTACGTGATGCAAAAATTCGCCCGCGCGGTGCTCAACACCAACAACGTCGACTGCTGCGCGCGCGTCTGCCACGGCCCTTCCGTTGCCGGTTTACAGGAAACCCTCGGCAACGGCGCAATGAGCAACTCGATTAACGACATCGAAAACTCCAAATGCCTGCTGGTGTTTGGCTATAACTGCGCCGATTCACACCCTATCGTCGCCAGACGCGTTCTCAAAGCGCGCGAAAACGGCGCGAAAATTATCGTCTGCGACCCGCGCCGCATCGAGACCGCGCGCATTGCCGACCAGCATCTGCAGCTGAACAACGGCAGCAATATGGCGCTGGTGAATGCCTTTGGCTATGTGCTGCTGGAGGAAGAGCTGTACGACAAAAGCTACGTCGCCCGCTTTACCGAGGGGCTGGACGCCTATCGCGACGCGGTGAAAGACTACGCCCCGGAAAAGGTCGAACACCTGACGGGGATCGCCGCCGCGGACGTGCGTCAGGCGATGCGTACCTTTGCCGCCGCGCCGTCCGCCACGGTGATGTGGGGCATGGGCGTGACCCAGTTTGGCCAGGCAGTGGACGTGGTGAAAGGCCTGTCGAGCCTCGCCCTGCTGACCGGCAACCTCGGACGCCCGGCGGTGGGCGTCGGCCCGGTTCGCGGGCAGAACAACGTGCAGGGCGCCTGCGATATGGGCGTGCTGCCGAATATGTTCCCCGGCTACCAGAACGTTACCGACCCGGCGGTACGCCAGAAATTTGCCGATGCCTGGGGAATCGACGCGGAAAAAATGGACAAGCAGGTCGGCACGCGCATTACCGAAGTGCCGCATCTGGCGCTGGAGGGCAAGGTCAAAGCCTACTACATCATGGGTGAAGATCCGCTTCAGACCGAAGCCGACCTCGGCCTGGTGCGCAGCGGCTTTGAGGCGCTCGACTTCGTGGTGGTTCAGGACATCTTCATGACCAAAACCGCCGAAGTTGCCGACGTGCTGCTCCCGGCCACCTCGTGGGGCGAGCACGGCGGCGTATTTACCTGCGCCGACCGCGGCTTCCAGCGCTTCGGCAAAGCCATCGAACCGAGCGGCAACGTGAAGCGCGACTGGGAGATTATCAGCCTGCTGGCGGCGGAGATGGGTTACCCGATGCACTACGACTCGGAGCAGCAGATCTGGGACGAGATGCGCGAGCTGTGCCCGCTGTTCTACGGTGTGACCTGGGAAAAAATGGGCGAGATGGGGCACGTGCAGTGGCCGTGCCCTACCCTCGACCATCCCGGCACCCCTTACCTGTACAAAGACAACCGGTTCGACACCCCGAGCGGTAAGGGCCAGCTTTTTGCCACCGCCTGGCGCGCCCCGGCCGAAACGCCGGACGCGGAGTACCCGCTGGTGCTATGCACGGTACGCGAAGTGGGGCACTACTCCTGCCGCTCCATGACCGGCAACTGCGCCGCGATGCAAAGCCTGGCCGACGAGCCGGGTCGCGTGCAGCTCAATCCGGCCGACGCCGACGCGCTTAACGTTCGCGACGGACAGCTGGTGTGGGTGCGCTCGCGGCGCGGCAAGGTGATCACCCGCGCCAGCATCAGCGAGCGTATCAACAAGGGGGCGGTCTATATGACCTACCAGTGGTGGATTGGCGCCTGCAACGAGCTGACCCAGGATAACCTCGACCCGGTCTCCAAAACGCCGGAAACCAAGTACTGCGCGGTTCAGCTGGAAGCGATTGAGGATCAGCGCTGGGCAGAGGACTTTGCCGCCTCCGCCTACCAGACCATGAAAACGCGGTTAATTAACGCCGTGAACGTCTGACGGGCGCCGGCCTGCGCGCCGTGCAGGCCGGATTTTCAAAACGCCGCCGCGTTCCCCTGGTGCAGTTTGTTGAGAAACAGCACCAACTCTAAGTCGCTTTGCAGGTTAAATTTTTTCATCACCGCGTACTTGTGGTTGTAGACCGTCTTATCGCTGATTTTCAGCTCATCGGCGATTTCCAGCGCGGTTTTCCCCCGATACAGCGCATCCATGATCCGGTGCTGTTTTCCGGACAGCGCCTTGTGCGGGCAGGCCTGACAGGAACAGGTGTTTTTCTGCGCCCCCACCAGCTGCTCCTTTTTCCAGGCAAAATAGAGGATCTGGCTCAGCCGGTCGCCGGTGATTTTTCGCGGCAGCAGCAGAATATCCGCGATGCAGGGCGGCAGCGCCGACGCGCGGGCCACGTTGTCCGCCAGGCCGATAATAATCCCCTTACTGCGCACGCTTAATGCCGGAATACAGTGGAAGTTACCGCCCGTTTGCAGCGAGAGAATAAGAATATCCGCCTGGCGGATATTCTCAGGCGTATAGTCATACCCAATCGCCGGAGGCTGCGAAAATTCGCTGGAAAAAGCCTGCGCAATAACCGCTTCCAGCCCGTACCGATACAGCACATCGTCGTCTTTAATTAAAACGTTTATCATCCCTGCCTCCGATAGTTGAAAGGTCAGTTATATTGCATGGTGAGCACCACGGTGCTGTTTACCGTACCCGGCGTCACGCCGCCCCCGCTGGAATAGATCCAGGCCTTCATGCCAAGCGTTATTGTCCTGTCGCTCTCAACGGGGCGATTGATTCGCGTCCCCGCGCCAGCGGCATTGCCCGTCAGAAGATCCTGCAACCCCACGGCCACGCCCCCTGCCGACCCGCTGTTTTTATAGTAATCCCCTCCCGCCGCCGGATCGGTTACCCCGGAAAACTGCACGCTAACGCTTTTGGTTCCCGCCGGGCATTGGGTAAAGCGCAGCGCAAAGGGAACGGGCTCGGAGTGCGAATGCGGCGTTGCCATATTCGAGGCGTAAATATCGCCGAGATTAATATTCAGGCCGTTATTTCCGCCGTTGAAAATACAGGGTGACGCAACGATATCTCCGGTCACGTCAATATCCACGCTGTCTCCGGCGCAGGCGGGAAATATCGCCAGCCAGGAGGCAAAAATAGCGCTGTTAATAACATGCATCTTCACCCTCCTGCCTATTGATAGGTC
Source organism: Enterobacter soli (assembly GCF_964208575.1). Classification (GTDB taxonomy): domain Bacteria; phylum Pseudomonadota; class Gammaproteobacteria; order Enterobacterales; family Enterobacteriaceae; genus Enterobacter; species Enterobacter soli_A. The sequence continues at coordinate 116,251 of NZ_CAXOFU010000002.1, forward strand.
AGCGTTAACGTCGCCGAGGCATTTGCCGACCCGGTGGTGACCGAAGAGCGGGTTTGATAATAGCGGGCGGTGAGCGGGAACATCTCCTGCCCACCCGCGCTTCTTTTCAGCAGCAGATTGCTGTTCAGCGTCAGCGGCACACCGTTATAAAGAAGCTGTACGCCCACGCCCCCCGCCACCCCGGCGCTGCCCTGCCCGGTTAACGCCAGAACGCTGGGATCGCCGACCTCCGGATGCTGCAAGCCCGTAAGTATCATATTGATATTGGCGCTGCTGTCACAGTCCAGGATAAGACTCTGCGTTTTCTGCGCCGAGGGCGGCGTCGTTCCCGCGGCATCGCCAAAATCACCGACGTTGACCTCGCCGAAGGCATACGCGAGGTGCGGCGTTCTGATGGTGCAGGCCACCTGGGTAATGGAGCCCGCCCCGGCCAATATCGGAATTTCTCCGCCTAATGCACCGCCGCGCGAACGGGCGGTATAGGCAATAAACGAGGCCAGCTGGCCGCTCAGGGAGCCTGAGACAATATTGCCCGTTTTCCAGAACTGAATAATTGGCTGGAAATCGTTGATATCGAGATCCCCGGCGTTTGAGCTCCAGCTCACGGTCGCCATATTTTCCGCCGTAATCCAGGTCGTACCGGAATATTTCGCCGGGCCCGCGCTGGTGTTTTTGTAATAGCCGAAGGATATCCCCACGCCGGGAAGAGTCGTCGCGTATACCCGGCGACCGCTCGACGAGGTAAAAAGGTAGGGCAGCACGCCGCTTTTCATTCCGGCGCTCGACCCTTCATCCGCCGCCGCAGCGCAGGTAAAGGCGTGGGCCAGCGTGCCGTATATTTCATTGCTGATGGCCTGCCCGACCGCCACGTCCCGCTGAACGACAATATTGCCGTAATCGACGGTATAGGGTGAGCCGATAAAGGTATAGGCGCAGCCCCAGCCGCTCAGCGGAAATAAAACGGCTAACAGCAGCCCGGCATATCTGATGAATTGCATCTGTTTACTTTCTCTTAAAGGGTAATTACCGGCACAGGGCGTTTGCCACGGCGACGTCGTTAACCCGCGCGTTCTCGGGAATAAAATAGCGCGCCCGGCAGGACTGGCCTGGGTCATCGCCCCATTTCACCAGCAGGTTTCCTTGTGGGGCTAGCCCGGTTAAATAGACCTGCCCGCCGCTGCCGACGATAAAGCCGTTGCCCGACGCCCCGTCAACGGTCGCCATCGCGCCGAACGGAATAACCTCTCCGGCGGGTTTGGCGAGGGTTAACAGCAGGCGCATCCCGACGTGCGAAACATAGTCCGCCCGCACGATCGCCCCGCGCGTCGGCACCACGGTTTTCACGGTTTGCTCCAGCTCGACGTTGCCCGGCAGCGTTTCGGTGACCAGGCCGACGTCGTTTTTGCGGTACGGCATCAGGTTCGCGGCCAGGGTGTAGCCGCGGTAATCGGTTTTTACGCCCGTCATATTCTGAACGCCGACCCCCGCCGCCCCCGGCGCGCGGATCAGGACGTTGGTCTCCCCGAGCGGCTGGGAGAAGGTCACGCCGTCGGCATGGGCCAGCACTCCGCCCTGAAGGCCGTAGTTCAGCCGTTCGCTGTTTCTGTCGTAGCTGTAGCCTGCGGTCACCTCGCTATAGGTGCCTTTATAATCGCCATTCACGTTGCCGGAATAGCCCACGCCGTGGGTGCCATAGCCCTGCTGGATGTTCCAGCTCAGGGCATTGCCCTCCAGCGCCACGCCGCTTACCCCCAGAGTCTGGGTGCTGCCCCCGCCCCGGCGGGTGCCTGAACCGTAGTTCGCCCAGGCTTGCGGCAAAAACGCGTCCAGCGGTACGCTGACGTTCAGCGCCAGCAGCCGATCCGTCCCCGCCGTCGCCCGGCTGGTGGACGTACCGCCCCCGCCGTTCTTGCTGAGGGTCCAGGTCAGGCCGTAGTTGACGCTGCGCCAGGCATTGCTGTAGGCCAGGCTCCAGGAGGCCATCGATTTTTCCCCGCTCCAGTAATCCTCCCTCGCGGCGCTGAGCATCACCGCGCCAAGCTGGCCGCCGAGCGACTGGCTCATGGTCAGCTCTGCCCGGTTTCGCCGTCGTTCCCGCAGCGCGGTGCCGTCGCCCCAGGAGTCCAGCACGTCCTGCATGGCGTAGTACCCGCTCGTCGAGTAGCGATATCCGGCAATGGAAAACTGGGTGCCGGTGGCGACGATATTTTTGCTGTAACGGGCGCGCCAGGACTGCCCGCTGGATTGTTGACCGCCCTGCGGCGTGGCCCAGCCCTGGGTCACGTCCGCGGAGACAGCGCCGAGATCGCCCATGTTTTTCCCCAGACCCGCCGCGACGGACTGATACTTGCCCGACGCCTGAAGCCCGCCGTACAGCGTCAGCCCATAGGGCAGCCCCACGATCCCGGTCAGCTGTCCGAAAGGCGTATTCTGCACGTCGCTGCTGTAGGCGCGATACCGCCCGGCGGTGAGCGCGTACTTCACGTGCCCCTCCCGCTGCAGCACCGGAAGCGAGGCATAGGGCACGGTAAACTGCTGCTCGCTGCCGTCCGCTTCTTTAACGGTGACGTCCAGATCCCCCGCGCCTCCCGTGGGGTACATATCGGTGATTTCAAACGCCCCCGGGGCAACGTAGCTCTGGTAAATCTGATACCCGTTCTGGCGAATAATGACCTGCGCGTGGGTGCGGGCAATTCCGCGCACCGCCGGGGCATAGCCCCGGAGCGAATCCGGCAGCATATCGTCGTCGGAAGCGAGCTGGACGCCGCGAAACGGCAGGCTGTCGAACACGTCCGCGGGCGCGGAACTGTCTCCCAGCGTGAGCTGCGCCCCGAGCGGCGCGATTGCGCGCTGCGCGTAGGTGTAAACCGTGTCCCAGCTGTTCTGCCCCCGGGTATCGCGCGCCCACGTCGAGTAGTTGCGTAATCGCCACGGGCCGACGTTGATCCCCGGACGCAGGTTGGCGTACTGGTTGTGCGCTTCGCCGCCGCCAGTTCGCGCCCGGGTGCTGGCCCCGCTCAGGCTGTAGTTGAGCATCGCCGCCGTGATGCCGTCGTCCCACAGCGCGGGCGGGACGAAGCCTCGCGCCTCGGCGGAGAGCGCGGCCTGGGGAATGCTCAGGGCCAGCCGCTGCTGGCCGAACTGAAATTCCGCCTCGGCCTGCGGGATCGCCCGTAAGTTCGCGCAGGCCCCTTTATCCGACTCCAGCGCCGGGAACAGCGCGGTTTTCACGCCCCACTGCGCCAGCTGGGCCACGCTCAGGCAGGGTTCAAGCCGTTCGCTGCCGTCGGCGTCGGTCGCGGCGCTAAACGCAACGTCGCCCGCCTCCAGCCACCGATCGTTCAGCAGAATATCCACATGGTAAGTGCCCGGTGACTGGGCGCCGGATTCAAAATGCGACAGGTCGATCCTACCCGCGCTCGGGTTATCCAGCTCCACCAGCTCCGGGTTAAAAAGATCGCGGCTGAGCGCATGTTGCGTATATCCAGCAAGCGCTACAGCGATAAATAACGCCAGCCTGGCCGGCCGTATTTCCCCGTATTCCCTTACCATGTCGATTGTTCCTTTCGGTTAATTAACCGAAGCGCAGTATTTACAGAATGGCTTTATGAAGCGCACCCGGGCTGCCGTAATCGTTAATAATGCTGAACGTCACGTCGCCGGTCGGCGCGGCGGCGAGACAATCAAAAAACGTGGAGGCGTGCGGCAGCACGTAGCTCACGTCCGCAAGCGCTTTTCCCGCCACGGAAATCGCGTTGAAGTTCATTACAAAGTCCGTCGGGTTGGTGACCTGCAGCCTGTTTCCCACCCGGCGCCAGGTTAATTTCTCCGCCTGCTCTTCAGGCATATGGCCTTTCATTGCTGCCGGGCGATAGATCAGCTTGATGCGGGTTTTCACCGCAATTTGCAGGGTATTTTGTTTGGTCGATGCCGCAGGGATGGCTTTAATATTGAGCCAGAACAGGCTTTCGCGATCCTGCGGCAATGCTCCTGCCATCACAATGCGCTCGACGTTCTGTTGGTCTTTATCCAGACGGTAGAGCGGCGGCGTGATAATAAACGGCGCTTTCTCCGCTCCACCGTTTACGGTCTCAATCCACGACTGAATGAGATAGGGCGATGCGTCAGGATTATTAATATTAATCGCCGCTTCTTTTTTATTGCCGTCAAAGACAATTCGGGTGCCCCCAATAATCACGCCGGCGTGGGCGGTAAAAAACGGCCCACCGGCCAGAGCGGCGGCAAATAGAGCGTGGCGTAAACGGATCATGTTAAACCTCAGCGCAGAGGAGCCCGAGCCAGCCCCTCTGCCATACTTATCAATAATTAATTGTAATCAACGGAGAAGTTAGCCACCGAGTTTGCCGGACCAGCCACAACCGTTGAGGCGGTGGAAATATACTGCGCGTAAAACTTCAGCGTATTATCCTGGGTGCTGCTGAGGATATAGCTGTAGTTATTGGTGCCGTGGAGCGGTAAATCCGCTTTATCCGCCGTCATCAGATTGATGGCCACGCCGTTCGCCGCGCCCGCCACCGACGTGTCGATCGCCAGCAGGTTTGCGTTGGTCTGGTCCGGCGTTCCGTCAAAGCGGATCTTCGCCGACGTTACCGTCACCGGGCACGCTTTCAGCACGATGTTGAATCCCATTGCGGCGGTTTTCGCGCCGGTTGACGGAAATTCAGTGGTATAAAAACTCCCCATTGGGACAATCTGATTTTGTGAATCCACGTTTACTTCACAGGCTTTATCGAGAATATTGCCCACAAAGTTCACCGTGCCCGCTGCGCCGAAAACGGACGATGCTGACAACGCCAGCGTTGCCGTGAATACAGCAACAACACTATTTTTCCTCATGAACGGGTTTCCTTATTAACGTTATTTATTACTGATATTCAGGCAACACCAACCCTCTGGTGTGAACACCCTTATAAAATTTTTTTATTATTTGTCGGCAGTTCAGATTATAAAAATTGAGCCAAACAATTTACTGCCCTGCTGACTGAGTGGAATTTATACAATCATTTTTGCAAACTCAACGACTATATTGGTCTAGCTGTAGACTTAGCATTAACAAAAATGAAACAACAATAATGCGAGAAAAATTGCAATAAACCCGGATTAAACGTTCTGTCTCCAGGTAATTTCGTATCCTCCTTTTTGAGTAAGTCTACTTTTAGACCCTGAATAAATAACGCTGAACTTCATAGGGTTAAATTCCGCCCGGTGCGCCAGGTCTATTTTTAGACCGGGCCTGAATATTCCCTGTCCGCCGTATTTTTAAGATAATCCCGAAATAATCTTGAATATCCATCCGCACGGGCAAAAATGAGATCGACTATGGAACATCAAACGACAGCTCCTGTCTCTGAGAAAAAACTGACGGCACTGGAATTAAAACCGTTTGCCCATATTGAAAATCTTATTTCTCACGTTCTGCCCTTCGCCGAGAGAACAATCGTGTCGAAGGGGGATATCGTTCACTATTTTTGTGACGATACGCGCCAGTGCTTTTTGCTGTTGCACGGCAGCGTGGCCCTGCACCGCCGGGGCGACGGGATTGTACTGAACTCTGAGTCTTCGCCCTTTGTGCTGGGCGTGAGCAGCCAGCTTTCGTCAGAGCATCTCTACGTCCGGGCGCTGGAAACCTCGGAAATAGCCCGCGTGTCGCTGGAGTGTTTTAATCAGATCGTGGCCAATGCCAATCTGTGGCAGCACTTTGCCCGGCTGCTGGTCTATACCGCGTCGCGGGTTTACGAGCACTGCGCGCAGATATCCCAGATGTCGGCCTACGATATTATTCGCTTTCAGCTGGTGGAATTAATGCAGGAGCCCCCCGCCGTTCGCCAGAGCACCACCGCGGCGGCCTACATCAAGAGTCGAACCTATCTTTCCCGTAGCGGGATCATGCGCATTCTGGCGGAGCTGCGCACCGGCGGGTATATCATCATGCAGCGCGGCATTTTGATTGAAATTAACCATTTACCGCGTAAATACTAAGGGCTGACACTATAATCAGAAAGGTTATATAGAAGGTTAAAGCCTATGTCTGCCGCTGAAAAAACGCGCCGCTGTTCTCCCTATGCCCGGGAACTCATTTCCCATCTCCAGCCCTACAGTACCGTGCGCCACTTTTCCCGCGGGGAGCAGCTGGATCTTCAGGTGAACGGCAAGGCCATGTGCTACCTGATTCTGGAGGGCACGGTCGCCGTCTACCGCCGCTCGGATCACCTGCTGCTGTCCACGGCGAAACCCCCTGCCGTTTTTGGCGTGGCGAATATCTCGGCCATTTTCTTTGATGATTACCTGAAGATTGTTGAACCGAGCCAGATAGGCGTGATATCTGCCGCGCAGGTTAATGAGGTTATCGAAGAAAAAGCGCTGTGGAGCCTGCTCTCCAACCACCTGATGTACATGTACAACCGGCTCTATAACACCATCATGCCGCAGGGGGCGTTGACCTCCTACGAGCTGATTTGCCAGCAGCTGGTGCAGCTCATGAATGAGGATGAAAGCTTTCGGCGCGGCATCACCGCAGAGAGGTATATTCGCGACAAAACGCAGCTGTCCCGCAGCGGCGTGATGCGCATTCTGGCGGATCTGAAGGCCGGCGGCTACGTGGAGATGGAAGAGGGTCGGCTGATAAGCATCCATAAACTTCCGGCGAAATACTGATCGGCGGGCACAAAAAAGGCCGCTTACGCGACCTGATATCAGCACTTAATGGACATGAACACCTAACCGCCAGGCAAAGTAGATCTCTTCTTTAAGCTCGTTTGAAGAGAGCGCGAGTAAGTCAGTAAATTCCAGCTCGAGCTGTTTCAGTTTTTTCAGGTACTGTGCCGGAGACAGGTTGCTCTTATCGCGACGTAAATATTCAATTGCCAGTTGGGTTGGGTTCAATTCGGTATCCATGATGTCCTCGCTTATGTACAAAACGTGAGCAGTATATCACATTATGCTGCCCACATTTTGACCAAAGACAAAACATCCTGAATGTTTACACGCGCTACACCACCGCCGTGGTGAGGCGCGATGAGCAGCACAGCCTTTCCTGCTCGTCCAGAATATCAATCTGCCACACCTGATGGCGGCTGCCCGCGTGCAGCTCACGGCAGATGCCGCGCACGCGCCCGCTGCGCACGGAGCGAATGTGGTTGGCGTTAACCTCAAGCCCCACCACCTTCTGCTCCCCTTCGGTACAAAGATACCCCGCCACCGAGCCCAGCGTTTCGGCCAGCACCACCGACGCGCCGCCGTGCAGCAGGCCAAACGGCTGATGCGTGCGGCTGTCCACCGGCATGGTGGCCTCCAGCTCGTTGTCGCCGATGCGCGTGAACTGGATATCCAGCAAACCGACCATATTGCCCTCGCCCATGGCGTTAAGCGCCTGAAGCGTCACTGCACGTTTCCAGATCATCCGATAATCTCCAGTAATGCCTGTAATGGATGGCGCACACCGTTACCTTCCACCCGCTTCACCTGGCTGCGGCAGGAGTAGCCCGTCGCCAGGCAGCGGTTTCGCGGTAAACGCTGCATCGCCTGCTGCCACGACAGCGCGTAGATCCCCAGCGAGTTAGCGTGGTTTTTCACTTCGTGCCCGTAGGTTCCCGCCATGCCGCAGCACCCGACGCTGACGCTCTCCAGCTTCGCGCCGAAGCGGGCGAAGATTGAGGCCCACTGCGCCGGCGCGCCCGGCAGGGCCGTCACTTCGGTACAGTGGCCAAACAGATACCACGGCTCGCCGCTCACCTCGGCGGCAGCGCTTTTTTGCAGCGCCGCGGGCAGCCACTCGTGAACCAGCATGACGTGGAAATCGCCGCGCCTGTCGCCGAGAGTTTGCTTATATTCGTCGCGATAGCAGAGCACCAGCGCCGGATCGACGCCCACCATCGGCATGCCCAGCGTCGCCACGCGGTTTAAGAAATCAGAGGTTTTCTGCGCGGTTTTCGCAAAGCGGTTGAGGAAGCCTTTGATGTGCTGCGCCTTGCCGTTCGGCGAGAACGGCAGCACCACGGGCTGATAGTCCAGCTTTTCCACCAGGCGCACGAAATCGGCCACCACCTGCGCGTCGTAGTAGCTGGTGAACGGATCCTGCACCACCAGCACCACCTTCGCTTTTTGCTCCGGGCTGAGGGCTTCAAGCTGCTCGAGGGTCATATTGGCCGAACGGTGCCCGACCAGCTGGCGCTGCAGCGACGGCGTTGAGAGCAGCGGCAGATCCACCATCCCGATATGTTTTTCGGACAGCCTGCGCACCAGCGGCTGATTAATAAAGAAGTTGAAGGTCTTCGGCGCACGCGCCATCAGCGGCGCATAGCTCTCCACCGTGGCAACCAGATGATCGCGCACCGGGCGCAGGTAGCGGGTGTGATAAAGCTGCAGGAAGCGCGAGCGGAATTCCGGCACGTCGATTTTGATCGGGCACTGGGTCGAACAGGCTTTACAGGCCAGGCAGCCGGACATCGCCTCTTTGACCTCGTGCGAGAAATCGTACTCGCCCTTGCGGGAATGCCAGCTGTTGCGGGTGCGTTCAATAAGGGAGCGCAGGCTGGCGCTTTTACCCGGCAGCTCGCTCTCGAGCTTCAGCGGATCCACGCCGCGATCCGCCAGCAGGCGCAGCCATTCGCGCACCAGGGTGGCGCGCCCTTTCGGGGAGTGAATGCGGTTGCTGGTGATTTTCATCGACGGACACATCGGGCTTTTCACGTCGAAGTTAAAGCACAGGCCGTTGCCGTTGCACTCCATCGCGCCGCGCCAGGAAGAGCGCACCGCAATCGGGATCTGGCGGTCGTAGGTGCCGCGCTTCACCGCATCGACGCGCAGCATCGGCGCATCCACGCCCTCTGGCGGGCAGATCTTGCCGGGGTTAAGGCGATTATCCGGGTCAAACGCGGCTTTAATTTTGCGCAGCTCGCCGAAGAGTTGCTCGCCGAAAAACGCCGGGCTGTACTCGGCGCGGAAGCCTTTCCCGTGCTCGCCCCACAGCAGGCCGCCGTATTTCGCGGTGAGGGCCACCACGTCGTCGGAGATCTGCTTCATCAGGATCTCCTGCTGCGGGTCGCACATGTCCAGCGCCGGACGCACGTGCAGCACGCCCGCGTCGACGTGGCCGAACATGCCGTAGCTCAGGCCATGGCCGTCCAGCAGCGCGCGGAACTCCACGATGTAATCCGCCAGATGCTCCGGCGGCACGCAGGTGTCTTCCGCAAACGGGATCGGCTTGGCGGCGCCCTTGGCGTTGCCGAGCAGCCCCACCGCCTTTTTACGCATCGCATAGATACGCTCAATGCCGGAAAGATCGTCGCACAGCTGCCAGCCGATGACTCCGCCTTCGCCCCGGGCGATCAGCTCGTCCAGACGCTCACACAGATCCGCGACCTGGCTTTCAATCAGCGCCTGGTCGTCACCGGCAAATTCCACGATGTTCAGGCCGAGCATCTCTTTATCCGGCACATCGGTAATCAGCTCGCTCACGGAGTGCCAGACGATATCTTCCCGCGCCAGGTTGAGCACTTTGGAGTCGACGGTTTCCACCGACAGCGCGCGCGCCTCCACCATAAACGGCGCGTTGCGCAGCGCGGAATCGAAGGAGTTGTATTTTACGTTGACCAGACGGCGCACCTTCGGCAGGCGGGTAATGTCGAGCCGCGCCTCGGTGATAAACGCCAGCGTGCCTTCCGATCCGGTCAGAATGCGGGTTAAGTCGAACTGGGTCAGGTCGTCGTTGAACACGTGGCGCAGGTCGTAACCCGTCAGGAAGCGGTTAAGCTTCGGGAACTTATCGAGGATGAGCTGGCGATTGTCGCGGCAGCGTTCCAGCACGGTGCGGTAGATTCGCCCGCTGGCGGTGCTCTCGTTGCCCAGCGTTTCCGCCAGCTCGACCGGCATCGGCCGGGTATCCAGAATATCGCCGCCGAGCAGCACCGCCCGCACGCCGAGAACGTGATCGGAGGTTTTCCCGTACACCAGCGATCCCTGCCCGGAGGCATCGGTATTGATCATCCCGCCAATGGTGGCGCGGTTGCTGGTAGAAAGCTCCGGCGCGAAAAAGTAGCCGTAAGGCTTCAGGTACTGATTGAGCTGATCTTTGATAACGCCCGCCTCAACGCGTACCCATCCCTCTTCGGGATTGATTTCGATGATGCGATTCATATAGCGGGACATATCAACGACGATGCCCTGATTGAGGGCCTGCCCGTTGGTGCCCGTACCGCCGCCGCGCGGGGTGAAGATCAGGGAGGCGAAACGCTCCTGCGCCGCCAGGCGGGAAATGAGCGCCACATCGGCGGTTGAGCGTGGGAAAACGACGGCATCGGGAAGAAGCTGGTAGATACTGTTGTCGGTCGCCATCGTCAGCCTGTCGGCGTAATTTGTGGCGGTATCACCTGTAAAACCCTGTTGCTCCAGTGCTTGCAAAAAATTGAGCACCAGCTGAACGACGCCGGGTGCCTGAGAAATCTGTGGGATCATTACGGTCGACCCTAATTAGAGTTGTGGAAATCGTTTGCGTTGTGTCACAACTTTTTATCACATTTTTTTCTTATATGCTCTGGGGAATTACAGGCACAATCCACCTGTCAAAAATCGCTGAAATCACTAATGATTAGAGAGATGCGGTTTACCTTCCCGCCGGCTTTGCTGGCGTTCATTTAAGGAAAGTTTCATTTATGGTCAATCTTCGTCAGCCCAGGGATGTCGCGCAGATTCTGCTGTCGGTGCTGTTTTTAGCCATCATGATTATTGCGTGTCTGTGGATTGTTCAGCCCTTCGTGCTCGGCTTTGCCTGGGCCGCTACCGTTGTCGTCGCCACCTGGCCGCTGTTTTTACGCCTGCAGCGCCTGCTGTTCGGCCGTCGCGGGCTGGCCGTTCTCGCCATGACCCTGCTGCTGTTTCTGCTGTTTATTATTCCAATCGCCCTGCTGGTCAATAGCCTGGTTGACTCCAGCGGCCCGGTGATTCGCGCGATCAGCAGCGGCGACATGACCCTGCCGGATCTCGCCTGGCTTAACAGCATTCCGGTGGTTGGCGCCAAGCTTTACGGCGCGTGGCACGGGCTGCTGGAGATGGGCGGCAGCGCGCTGATGGCAAAAGTGCGTCCGTACATCGGCACCACTACGACATGGTTCGTCGGGCAGGCCGCGCACATTGGCCGCTTTATGATGCACTGTACGCTGATGCTGCTCTTTAGCGCCCTGCTCTACTGGCGCGGCGAGCAGGTGGCGCTGGGTGTTCGTCACTTTGCGACCCGGCTGGCGGGTATTCGCGGTGATGCCGCCGTTCTGCTGGCGGCGCAGGCGGTTCGCGCGGTGGCACTGGGCGTGGTGGTCACGGCGCTCGTTCAGGCCGTTTTGGGCGGCATTGGCCTCGCCATCTCCGGCGTCCCTTACGCTACCGTCTTTACGGTGGTGATGCTGTTGACCTGCCTCGCGCAGCTCGGCCCGCTGCTGGTGCTGGTGCCGTGCATCATCTGGCTTTACTGGAGCGGCGACACCACCTGGGGCACCGTGCTGCTGGTCTGGAGCTGCGTGGTGGGCACCATGGATAACGTGATCCGCCCCATCCTGATCCGCATGGGCGCCGACCTGCCGCTGATCCTGATCCTCTCCGGCGTTATCGGCGGGTTAATCGCCTTCGGTATGATTGGCCTGTTCATCGGCCCGGTGCTGCTCGCCGTCACCTGGCGTCTGTTCTCCGCGTGGGTCCACGAGGTGCCGCCTCCGGCAACGGATCCGGACGAGATTTTGAACGAGCTGGAAGAGCTGGAAGATAAGAACAAGCAGTAACCTCTGCTGCCGGGTGGCGCCACGCTGCCCGGCACGTCCCCTCATGATACTTAAACACCGCTTATCAATTAACTGGTCAGACCCGCCAGATCGCCCGTAACTCTGTCATTCACCGCTAAAAATCTTTACACCTCTTTAACTATTGAGATGAATCTGATCGACGCAAAAAATCTCCATGCCTATCATTAGCTCAAGGTTATAAATCAACGCCTTGATTTATAAGCATGGAAATCCCCTGAGTGAAACAACGAATTGCTGTGTGTAGTCTTTGCCCATCTCCCACGATGGGCTTTTTTTTATCCTGACTACGCCTTGCTTAGCTCACAGCGGCTCAGCATCCGCCACTTCTCTGGCAGTACCCGCGTTTCTCCGCTCACTCTGACCGTCGCCACCCCGTGAATATCCCTCGACGAGGTGCCCACCTGCAGCTCGAACTCGCCCGGCTCGACGATGCGCTTCCCGTCGCGGCGGGTGAAGTTGAACATGTCCACCGGCAGCGTGAAGGTGAGCCGCGCGGTTTCGCCCGGCGAAAGGGTAACCCGCTGGAAGGCTTTTAGCTCCTGAAGCGGACGCACCTGGCTTGCGACCTTATCGCGCACGTAGACCTGCACCACCTCGCTGCCGCTGCGCTCGCCGCGGTTGGTGACGTCCACGCGCAGCGTTACCTCCCCGTGAATGTCGACCTGCTCTGCGGCCAGCGTCGGCGCGCTCAGGGTGAAGTGGCTCCAGCCCAGGCCAAACCCGAACGGATAGCGCGAGCCGAAGTGGAACGCGAACGGCGTACCGCCGCTTTTCAGCTTGTGGTTGTAGTAGTAAGGCATCGCCCCGGCGCTTTTCGGCACGCTGACCACCAGCCTGCCCTGCGGCTCGGCGCGGCCCGTCAGCACGTCCGCGATGGCCCAGCCGCCCTCCTGCCCCGGCGCCCAGGCCAGCATAAATGCCGCCACCTTATCCTCCAGCCCTTGCAGGTTATAAGGCCGTCCGCCGGTCATGACGACGATCACCGGTTTACCGGTTTCGACCAGCGCCTCCAGCAGCAGCTGCTGCACGCCCGGCAGGTTCAGCGAGTCGGTGTCGGAGCCTTCCCCTACGGTGCCGCTCTGGAACAGCCCGGCGAGATCGCCGACGCAGGCCACCACCACGTCACTCTCCTGCGCCGCACGCACCGCCTCGGGGATCGCCGACGTATCGTGCGACACCGGGGACTGCTGCATCGGCTTGCCGCCGCTGTCGCCCGGGAAGACCGGCGCGCCCGCCATCCGTTTTTCGATGATGTGGCACCCTTTGGCGTAACGCACCTGGGATGCGCCGAGATAGTGCTCCAGCGCCGCGCGCGGCGTGGTGACCTGCGCGGTTTCGTCCAGCATATCGCTGATGATCAAATGCACCGGGAAGCTGTACCCGCTCAGCAGCGCCAGCGGATCGTCCGCCGTCGGCCCCACCAGCGCCACGCGCGGTTTCCCGCTTAGCGGCAGAATGCCGTTGTTCTCAAGCAGCGTGACCGAGCGGGTCGCCACGTCGCGTGCCACCTGCCGGGTGGCGTCGTTTTGCAGATCGATCCCCGCCTCGTCGGCGTAGGGCTTTTCGAACAGCCCCAGACGGAATTTCTCGGTCAGCACGCGCCCGACAATCTCATCCACCTTGCTCATGGAAATCAGCCCGCGCTCGACGGCCTGGGCGAGATGGCGCGCGCAGTCGTCTTTCGGCAGCTCCACGTCCAGTCCGGCGTTAAACGCCAGCGCGGCGGATTCCGCAGCGTCGTGGGAAATGCCGTGGTGCTGGTGCAGCAGGCTTACGCCGCCGTAGTCCGCCACGATAATCCCGTCGAAGCCCCACTGCTCGCGCAGCACCGTGGTCAGCAGGAAGCTGTCGCTGTGGCCGGGCTGGTTATCGATGTCGTGATAGGCCGGCATGACCGACCCGGGGTGGGCGAGTTTGACCGCCATTTCGAACGGCAGCAGGAAGGTGTCGTTTAGCTCGCTAAAGCCCAGATGCACCGGGGCATGGTTGCGCGCCCCTTCGCTGAACGAGTGGCCGACGTAGTGTTTCAGCGTCGCCAGCAGGTCGCGCTTTTCGCCCTGCAACCCTTCAACGTAGGCGCTGGCCATCACCCCGACCAGCCAGGGATCTTCCCCAAACGTCTCTTCGGTACGCCCCCAGCGCACGTCGCGGGACACGTCCAGCACCGGCGCTAGCCCCTGCTGGCAGCCCACCGAGCGCGCCTCGGCGCCGATATGCTGCGCCGCGCGTTTCACCAGCGCCGGATCCCAGCTTGAGCCATAGTTGAGCGACGACGGAAACAGCGTGGCGTCTTTACACAGCAGCCCCACCAGACACTCTTCGTGGAACAGCGCCGGAATGCCCAGACGCGTCTCCTCCATCATCATGCGCTGCAGGCGGTTTGCCGCGCGAACGCCGGTTTTGGCATCGACAATGTGCGTTCCGAGCGGGCGGGTGATCTGCCCGACGCCCAGCTTCAGCCGCTCGCCGAGCTCCGCCTGCTCGCTCACGCCCGCAAACTCGTCGCTTAAGTCGGTTCGCTCCCGGTGCGCGCCATTTTCGTCGAGGATCAGCCAGTAGCCGTGCATCTGGGCGAATTTTTCCTCCGGCGTCATGCGCGCCAGTAAATCCGCCACGCGTTCCTGTACGGGACGCCCCGCATCCTTATAGATTGCCGTCATACGTTACTCCTTGATTACCTGATGAAGTGCCGGGCTGAGCTCCCCCGCCTCGGAGCGAGCCGCACGTTTGTTCGCCAGCTCGCGGGCGATGGTGTTAACCAGTCGGCTATTGAGTTTATAAACGGTGAGTAGCGCCACCATGCCCATGAACAGCGCGCACGGGATCAGGGTAAACAGCGCGTTGATGGTCGACAGCACGTGCGGAGCCTGTACCGCCTGGCCCGGCGCGTAATCCACCATGCCGAGTACCCAGCCGACCACGGCCCCGCCGAGCGCCAGGCCAAACTTGATGGCAAACAGCGCGGTGGAGAACACCAGCCCGTCGAGGCGGCGCCCGCTGCGGTGCTCTTCGTAGTCCACCACGTCAGAGAACATGGTCCACTGCAGCGGCGTGGTCAGGTTCTGAATAAAGCTAAAGACGATATTGAGGCCGAATATCAGCCACACCTGCGACGGCGGCAGGAAGAAAATAAGCGCGCCGAAGATCACAAAGGAGACAATTGTCCACTGATAGGCGCGCACGCGGTCATATTTACCCAATAAACGCTCGGATAATAATGCCCCGCTGAGCGATGCCACCATGCCGGAAACAATAAAGGCAAAAACGAGATCCGGGCGCAGCAGCACATAGTTAACGTAATACATGGTTGCCGAGCCGCGAGTTACCACCGCGGTCAGCAGCAAAATATTAAAGATAAAAACAATACGCCACTGGCTATTTCCCGCCAGACGTTTTAAATCGGTGAGCATCGAGCCGGAGGTATCGCTGCGCGGAGAATAACGCTCGCGGGTCATCAGGAAGCAGCAGAAGAATAAGATGATCCCTAACAGCCCCATCAGGCTCATGGCGTAGAAATATCCCTTCTGCACGTTGCCATCACCCAGTTTGGCCACCAGCGGCAGGGCAATCACGGTAACAATCAGGCCGCCGATAAACGACAGGCCGAAGCGCCAGGATTGCAGGGAATGGCGCTCGCGCGGGTCAAGGGTTAACGCCCCCGGCATAGCGCAGTAAGGCACGTTTATGGCTGAATAGATAAGGCTAAGAATGGTGTAAGTCACGCAGGCATAAATGATTTTTGCCGTTGCGCCCACGTCAGGGACATAAAAGGTGATCAGACAGCTTGCGCCAAACGGAATGGCAAACCACAGCAGCCAGGGGCGAAAGCGGCCGTGGCGGGTTTGCGTTCGGTCGACCAGCGCGCCAATGCAGGGGTCGACAAAGGCATCCACCACGCGCACCACTAAAAACATGGTTCCCATGACTGCCGCAGGCAGACCAAATACATCCGTGTAGAAATAAGCCAGAAATAAGGTTGCCGTTTGCCAGACCAGCGCGCTGGCCATATCACCCAAGCCATAACCTATTTTATCTTTCGTACGTAAGACAGGAGAGATGTTCATTTTTATGGGCCTTTTATCAGGTTAAAACGTATTTCAACCAGTTGCACACGTTCGGGGAAAATGCGCAGTGAGGCTCAAGTATTAGCAACGCATTGCGGGCTAACAATTGTCTAAATTAACAGACAAATTATGATATTTGGTTTTTTGCTTTATTAGTGACGGGGCGCATGTCGGCGGGAAAATAAAAAAGGTGAGGACATTATCCTCACCTTTTTAACGAACAGAAAAAACCGATTTATTTTTTCAGTTCAGCCAGGCTAAGCCAGGTTTGCACCACGGTGTCCGGGTTCAGGGACAGGCTATCGATCCCCTCTTCCATCAGCCAGGCGGCAAAGTCCTCATGGTCGGACGGCCCCTGGCCGCAAATCCCGACGTATTTCCCCTGCTTCTTCGCCGCGCGGATGGACATCGACAGCAGCGCTTTCACCGCCTCGTTACGCTCGTCGAACAGCTCGGAAACCACGCCCGAGTCGCGATCCAGACCCAGCGTCAGCTGCGTCATGTCGTTGGAGCCGATGGAGAAGCCGTCGAAGTATTCGAGGAACTGCTCCGCCAGCAGGGCGTTGGACGGGATTTCGCACATCATGATCAGCTTCAGCCCGTTTTCACCGCGCTTCAGCCCCTGACGCGCCAGCTCGTCCACCACCGCTTTGGCCTGATCGACGGTACGCACGAACGGGATCATGATCTCGACGTTGGTCAGCCCCATGTCGTTGCGCACGCGCTTCACCGCGTCGCACTCCAGCGCGAAGCAGTCGCGGAAGCTTTCAGACACGTAGCGACCCGCCCCGCGGAAGCCGAGCATCGGGTTCTCTTCTTCCGGCTCGTAACGCTCGCCGCCCACCAGGTTGGCGTATTCATTCGATTTGAAGTCAGACAGACGCACGATGACGCGTTTCGGGTAGAACGCCGCGCCCAGCGTCGCAATCCCTTCGGTCAGACGGCCCACGTAGAACTCGCGCGGCGAGTCGTAGCCCTTCATCATTTCGCGAATTTCGTTTTGCAGCTTCGCGTCCTGATCGTCAAACTCCAGCAGCGCGCGCGGGTGAACGCCGATCATGCGGTTGATGATAAACTCCAGACGCGCCAGGCCAACGCCTTCGTTTGGCAGGCAGGCGAAGTCAAACGCCCTGTCCGGGTTACCGACGTTCATCATGATCTTCAGCGGCAGGTCCGGCATGGTGTCGACGCTTGAGCTTTTCACGCTGAAGTCCAGCAGCTCGGCGTAGACGTAGCCGGTATCCCCTTCGGCGCAGGAGACCGTGACGTTCTCGTCGTCCTTCATGCGTTCGGTCGCATCGCCGCAGCCCACCACAGCGGGGATCCCCAGCTCGCGGGCGATGATCGCCGCGTGGCAGGTACGCCCGCCGCGGTTGGTCACAATCGCCGCGGCTTTTTTCATGATCGGCTCCCAGTCCGGGTCGGTCATGTCGGTGACCAGCACGTCACCCGGCTGAATGCGGTTCATCTCGCTGATGTCGTGGATCACCTTCACCGGGCCCGCGCCGATGCGGTGCCCGATGGCGCGTCCTTCGGCAATCACTTTGCCCTGGGCGTGCAGGGTGTAACGCTCCATCACCTGACCGCGGGAGCGCACGGTTTCCGGACGCGCCTGAACGATAAACAGCTTGCCGGTGTGGCCGTCTTTTGCCCATTCGATATCCATCGGACGGCCATAGTGTTTCTCAATCTGAACGGCCTGCTTCGCCAGCTCCTGCACTTCGGCATCGGTCAGGGAGAAGCGGTCGCGCTGTTCCTGCGGCACATCTTCAATTTTGACCTGCTTGCCGTGCTCCTGAGTCGGGGCGTAAATCATGCGGATCTTCTTCGAGCCCATGGTGCGGCGCACGATGGCCGGACGGTTAGCCGCCAGGGTCGGCTTGTGGACGTAGAATTCGTCCGGGTTCACCGCGCCCTGCACCACCATCTCGCCCAGGCCCCACGCAGAGGTGATGAACACCACCTGGTCGAAGCCGGATTCAGTATCGATAGAGAACATCACGCCGGATGAGCCAACGTCGGAACGCACCATGCGCTGAATACCCGCAGAGAGCGCCACGCCGCGGTGGTCATAGCCCTGATGCACGCGATAGGAGATGGCGCGGTCGTTGAACAGAGAAGCAAACACGTGCTTCACCGCCACCAGCACCGCGTCATAGCCCTGAACGTTCAGGAAAGTTTCCTGCTGCCCGGCGAAGGACGCGTCCGGCATGTCTTCCGCGGTGGCGGAAGAGCGCACCGCAAACGACGCCTCTGCGTCGTCAGACGAGAGCTGGTTATAGGCATCATGAATGGCTTTTTCCAGCTCCGGCTGGAAAGGTGTGTCGATGACCCACTGGCGGATCTGCGCCCCGGCTTTTGCAAGCTCGGAAACGTCATCGATATCCGTTTTGTCCAGCAGTTCGTAAATGCGCTGGTTTACACCGCTTTGCTCAAGAAACAGGTCAAACGCTTCGGCGGTCGTGGCAAACCCGTTCGGTACGGAGACACCCATACCGGACAGATTAGTAATCATTTCACCCAGGGAGGCATTTTTGCCTCCAACTCTGTCTACATCATTCATGCCGAGTTGGTTATACCAAAGCACCAGCGGTGACGAGCCATTGTTGGACATCGAAACAATCCTTTTGTGATATTTGAACGGGGTTTAGAAACACCTTAATGCGTATTTATCCTCGCATAATTGTTCTTGTGAAAAAAACGGTGAATCGTGTAAGCAACTTTATTTTTTAATTTTTCGGACACTTTCCCTACATGCGCTAAGCCAATGATTCCAATGGATTCCCACAAAAACCGTCGGTTTATACCGTTTTTTCAGAAATTGAAATCCACTTTTCACTAAAATTAAAAATACCGTTTCATTAATAATTAAGACGATTTACTCCCTGTTGTATTTTACTTTTTTAATTTATGCTTTCAGTCAATTAGGTACGATATTCAGGGTGAGAAAAATGGATAATGCTGTCGATCGCCACGTTTTTTATATTTCTGATGGTACGGCGATTACCGCCGAAGTGTTGGGTCACGCGGTGATGTCGCAGTTCCCGGTTTCCATCAACAGCATCACGCTGCCGTTCGTGGAAAACGAAAGCCGCGCGAAGGCGGTGCGCGACCAGATTGACGCCATTTATCAGCAGACGGGCGTGCGTCCCCTGGTCTTCTATTCCATCGTTATCCCGGAAATTCGCACCATTATTTTGCAAAGTGAGGGCTTTTGTCAGGATATCGTGCAGGCGCTGGTGGCCCCGCTGCAGGGCGAACT
This sequence comes from Enterobacter soli, assembly GCF_964208575.1. GTDB lineage: Bacteria > Pseudomonadota > Gammaproteobacteria > Enterobacterales > Enterobacteriaceae > Enterobacter > Enterobacter soli_A. The sequence goes on from NZ_CAXOFU010000002.1 coordinate 135,384, forward strand.
GAAGCTTGACCCGACGCCGATTGCGCACCGCACCCACGGGCTTAACCCCGGCAACCTGACCAAATACGACGCGCGTATCGCCGCCATTGATTACACCCTCGCCCACGACGACGGGATCTCCCTGCGCAATCTCGACCAGGCGCAGGTGATTTTGCTCGGCGTGTCCCGCTGCGGCAAAACCCCCACCAGCCTCTATCTGGCGATGCAGTTTGGTATTCGCGCGGCCAACTACCCGTTTATTGCCGACGACATGGACAACCTGGTGCTGCCCGCCGCGCTCAAGCCGCTGCAGCACAAGCTGTTCGGCCTGACCATCAACCCGGAGCGGCTGGCGGCCATCCGCGAAGAGCGCCGGGAAAACAGCCGCTACGCCTCGATGCGCCAGTGCCGGATGGAGGTGGCGGAAGTGGAGGCCCTGTACCGCAAGAACCAGATCCCGTTCCTCAACAGTACCAACTTCTCCGTAGAAGAAATGGCGACAAAAATCCTCGATATCATGGGACTGAATCGACGCATGTACTAATATGCTAGTACATTAATCCAGATTCAGGTATCATCCGGAACATCATCGGGGCAGACTGGCCCCGAACTTGAAATCAGCAGGGATTGGTTTAAGGTGATGCCCATCACTTCCCGGTAGTCTGCCGATGATGCAAAAATTTTCTGAGATATCCCATGAATAAAACCGACGAACTCCGCACTGCGCGCATTGAAAGCCTGATTACCCCGGCTGAGCTGGCGCTGCGGCACCCCGTTTCCGCAGACGTTGCGGAACATGTGACCGCCTCCCGCCGCCGCATTGAAAAAATTCTGAACGGCGAAGACCGCCGCCTTCTGGCGATCGTCGGGCCGTGCTCGATTCACGACCTGGATGCGGCGATGGAGTACGCGAAACGCCTGCAAGGGCTGCGCGAAAAGCATCAGGATCGCCTTGAAATCGTGATGCGCACCTACTTCGAAAAGCCGCGCACCGTGGTGGGCTGGAAGGGGCTGATCTCTGACCCCGACCTTAACGGCAGCTACCGCGTGAACCACGGCATTGAGCTGGCGCGCAAGCTGCTGCTGCAGGTGAACGAGCTGGGCGTGCCGACCGCCACCGAGTTCCTCGATATGGTGACCGGACAGTTTATCGCCGACCTGATCAGCTGGGGCGCGATTGGCGCGCGCACCACCGAAAGCCAGATCCACCGCGAAATGGCTTCGGCGCTCTCCTGCCCGGTGGGCTTCAAGAACGGCACCGACGGCAATACCCGCATTGCGGTGGATGCGATCCGCGCCTCTCGCGCCAGCCACATGTTCCTGTCGCCGGATAAAAACGGCCACATGACCATCTACCAGACCAGCGGCAACCCGTTTGGCCACATCATCATGCGCGGCGGTAAAAAGCCGAACTATCACGCCGAGGATATCGCCGCCGCCTGCGAAACGCTGGCGGAATTCGATCTGCCGGAGCATCTGGTGATCGATTTCAGCCACGGCAACTGCCAGAAGCAGCACCGCCGCCAGCTGGACGTGTGCGACGAGGTGTGCCAGCAGATCCGCAGTGGTTCAACCGCCGTCGCCGGGATCATGGCGGAGAGCTTCCTGAAAGAAGGCACGCAAAAAGTGGTCGCCGGACAGCCGATTGTGTACGGCCAGTCCATTACCGATCCGTGCCTGAGCTGGGAAGACACCGAGCTGCTGCTGGAGAAACTGGCGGCGGCGGTGGACTCTCGCTTTTGATGTTACTCCCTTCTCCCTCTCCCTGTGGGAGAGGGCCGGGGTGAGGGCACCAGACCGCCCTTCCCCCCCGAATTTGATCCCGTCACAATATTTTCACAAAAACGCTTGCCGTGAATTTTGACTTTGTTGATAATGATTATCATTGTTACATTGATTGCTATTTGTAAACATTATGTCACCTATTGATAACACAGCAACAACGCCTGAACACACGCACACAGCCCCCTCTCCCGCGCCCGGCGACCGCCGTATCGACAGCAAAAGCCTGCTGGGGGACGAGGGACGGGTGATCATCGAGCATGATGGCCAGCACTATCTGCTGCGCCAGACCAATGCCGGAAAGCTGATCCTCACAAAATAAAGTCAACAAAAAATACGCCAGCCACCCAGGTGATCCCCCCAGGCAGCCAGCGCTTTCGATTCTTAATGGAGAGTTGCTATGCCACACCTGCCTTCCGCGTCTTTGCGCCCCTCACTTCTTGCGCTGGCGATTGTCAGCACCCTGCCGGGCGCCGCGCTTGCGGCCGCAGAAGATATTACCGTTACCGCAACGGGCAATGCCCGCAGCGCCTTTGAAGCCCCCATGATGGTCAGCGTGATTGACGCGACCGCCCCGGAAAACCAGGCCGCCAGCTCCGCCGCCGACCTGCTGCGTAAAGTCCCGGGCCTGACCCTCGACGGCACGGGACGCACCAACGGCCAGGACGTTAACCTGCGCGGTTACGACCGTCGCGGCGTGCTGGTGCTGGTTGACGGCATCCGTCAGGGCACCGACACCGGGCACCTCAACAGCACCTTCCTCGATCCCGCGCTGATCAAGCGCATTGAAGTGGTGCGCGGCCCGTCGGCGCTGCTGTACGGCAGCGGCGCGCTGGGCGGCGTGATTTCCTACGACACCGCCGATGCGAAAGACCTGCTGGAGCCGGGCAAAAACAGCGGCTACCGCGTATTCGGTACGGGCGCCACGGGCGACCACAGCATCGGGATGGGTGCCAGCGCCTTTGGCCGCACCGACACTCTGGACGGGCTGGTGTCCTGGTCGAGCCGCGATCGCGGGGATATCCGCCAGAGCAACGGCGACACTGCGCCAAACGATGAATCCATTAACAATATGCTGGCGAAAGGCAGCTGGAAAATCGATACCGCCCAGACCCTGAGCGGCTCCCTGCGCTACTACAACAACGCCGCGCAGGAGCCTAAAAACCCGCAAACGCCCGCGGCGAGCGACAGCAGCAACCCGATGACCGATCGCTCAACCATCCAGCGCGACGCCCAGCTTGGCTACAACATCGCGCCGGAAGGCAACGACTGGCTTAATGCGGATGCCAAGATCTACTGGTCAGAAGCGCGGATTAACGCCCAGAACGTCAACGGTTCCGGCGAGTTCCGCAAGCAGACCACCAAAGGCGGCAAAGTGGAAAACCGCACCCGGCTGTTCACCAACTCCTTCGCCTCGCACCTGCTGACCTACGGCGGGGAGTACTATCGTCAGGAGCAAAATCCCGGCGGCGTGACTACCGGCTTCCCGGACGCGAAAATCGACTTCAGCTCCGGCTGGCTGCAGGACGAAATTACCCTGCGCGACCTGCCCGTCACCCTGCTTGGTGGCACGCGCTACGACAACTACCGCGGCAGCAGCGAAGGCTATGACGACGTGGACGCCGACAAATGGTCGTCCCGCGCGGGCCTGACCGTCAGCCCGACCGACTGGCTGATGCTGTTTGGCTCTTACGCTCAGGCCTTCCGCGCGCCGACGATGGGCGAGATGTACAACGATGCGAAACACTTCTCCATCGGCAGCTTCTACACCAACTACTGGGTGCCAAACCCGAACCTGCGCCCGGAAACCAACAAAACCCAGGAGTACGGCTTTGGTCTGCGCTTTGACGACCTGATGCTGGCGAACGACGCGCTGGAGTTCAAAGCCAGCTACTTCGACACCAAAGCCAAAGACTACATCTCCACCACCGTCGATTTTGCGGCGGCGACCACCATGTCCTATAACGTTCCTGACGCCAAAATCTGGGGCTGGGACGTGATGGCGAAATACACCGCCGATCTGTTCAGCCTGGACATGGCCTACAACCGCACGCGCGGCAAAGATACCGACACCGGGGAGTACATCTCCAGCATCAACCCGGACACCGTTACCAGCAAGCTGGACGTGCCGGTGGCGCAAAGCGGCTTCTCCGTCGGCTGGATCGGCACCTTTGTCGATCGTTCAACGCACATCAGCAGTAGCTACAGCAAGCAGCCGGGCTACGCGGTCAACGACTTCTACGTCAGCTATAAAGGCCAGGAGCAGCTTAAAGGCGTGACCACCACGCTGGTGCTGGGCAACGCCTTCGACAAAGAGTACTGGTCACCGCAGGGCATTCCGCAGGACGGCCGCAACGGTAAGATTTTTGTGAGTTATCAGTGGTAATCCACCCGCCCCGGTACGCCGGGGCCATTATTCGACAGGAAGAGACAATGAATCACTACACACGCTGGCTTGAGCTGAAAGACGAGAATCCGGGCAAGTACGCGCGCGACATCGCGGGCTTAATGAACATCAGCGAAGCGGAGCTGACCTTCGCGCGCGTGGGGCACGACGCCTGGCGCCTGCACGGTGAGATCCGCGAGATCTTAGGCGCGCTGGAAGCGGTGGGCGAAACCAAATGCATCTGCCGCAACGAGTATGCCGTGCATGAGCAGGTCGGCACGTTCAGCAATCAGCACCTCAACGGCCACGCCGGGCTGGTGCTGAACCCGCGCGCGCTGGATCTGCGCCTGTTCCTCAACCAGTGGGCCAGCGTGTTCCACATCAGCGAAGCCACCGCCCGCGGCGAGCGCCAGAGCATTCAGTTCTTCGACCATCAGGGCGATGCGCTGCTGAAGGTTTACACCACCGACGGCACCGACGTTTCGGCCTGGGGCGACGTGCTGACCCGCTTTATCTTCGCCGATAACCCGCCGCTGGCGCTGAAAGCGGCGGACGCCCCGGCTCACGCGGTTAGCGCGGATGCGAAAACCGTTGATCGGGAGTGGCGCGCCATGACCGACGTGCACCAGTTCTTCAGCCTGCTCAAGCGCCATAACCTCTCCCGCCAGCAGGCCTTCCGCCTGGTGGGTGACGATCTGGCCTGTCGGGTTGAGAACGGCGCGCTGGCGCAGCTGCTGGAAACGGCGCGCCAGGACGGCAACGAAATCATGGTGTTTGTCGGCAACCGCGGCTGCGTGCAGATCTTCACCGGCGCGGTGGAAAAGCTGGTGCCGATGAAAGGCTGGCTGAACATCTTCAACCCGACCTTTACCCTGCACCTGCTGGAAGAGACCATCGCGGAGACCTGGGTCACGCGGAAACCCACCGCCGACGGGCACGTCACCAGCCTTGAGCTGTTTGCCGCCGACGGCACGCAGATTGCCCAGCTTTACGGCCAGCGTACCGAAGGCGAACCGGAGCAGAGCCAGTGGCGCAGCCAGATTGACGCCCTGACGCCAAAAGGGCTGGCCGCATGAAAAAATGGCTCGTCCTGCTGAGTGCCCTTCCGCTGACGCTCTTTGCCGCCGCGCCGGAGCGCGTGGTCGCGCTGGGCGGCGACGTCACGGAGATTGTCTATGCGCTTGGCGCCCAGTCTTCTCTGGTGGCGCGCGACAGCACCAGCCAGTGGCCGCAGGCGGCAACCGCCCTGCCCGACGTCGGCTACCTGCGCCAGCTCAACGCCGAGGGAATTTTATCCCTGCGCCCGACGCTGGTGCTTGCCAGCGCCCAGGCGCAGCCCTCTCTCGCCTTAAAGCAGGTGGCGCAAAGCAAGGTCACCGTGGTCACCGTGCCGGGCAGCAACGATCTCAGCGTCATTGACGAGAAGGTGCGGGTGATTGCCGAGGCCACGCATCGTCAGGCGCAGGGGGAGATCCTGCGCAAATCCGTGCGCGACGCTCTGGCCGCCCTGCCAAAGTCGGCGCTGAACAAGCGCGTGCTGTTTATCCTCAACCACGGCGGAATGACCGCGATGGCCGCCGGACAGCAGACCGGCGCTGACGCGGCGATTCGCGCCGCCGGGTTACAGAACGCGATGCAGGGATTCACCCGCTATCAGCCGCTCTCGCAGGAAGGGGTTATCGCCAGCCGGCCGGATCTGGTGGTGATTTCCGGGGACGGCGTGAAGGCGCTCGGCGGTGAGGAAAATCTGTGGGCGCTGCCGGGTCTGGCGCAAACCCCTGCCGGGCGCAACAGGCAGATGCTCGCCGTCGACGACATGGCGCTGCTCGGGTTTAGCGTTCGCACGCCGCAGGCCATCCAGCAGCTGCGCGCGAAAGCGGAGCAGCTTCCCTGATGTCCCGGCGGATCGCGCTGTCGCTGTTTACGCTGGCCGCCGCGCTGCTGGTGATGACCCTGCTGGCGACCGGCTTTGGCGCAATGCGTCTGCCGGTGAGCCTGCTGTGGAGCCACGGCGATGACGCGCTGCGCCAGATCTGGTTCACCATTCGCCTGCCCCGCGTGCTGCTGGCGCTGGTGATTGGCGGCTCCCTGGCGCTGGCGGGCTGCGTGATGCAGGGGCTGTTTCGCAACCCGCTGGCGGATCCCGGCCTGCTTGGGATCAGCAGCGGCGCGGCGCTGGCGGTGGCCCTGTGGGTGGTGCTGCCCCTTTCGCTTCCCGCGCTGCTGATGCTCTACGCCCCGATGCTGGCGGCGTTTCTCGGCGCGCTCGCGGCCACGGTGGCGATCTTCGTGCTCAGCCAGCAGCGCGGCAGTTCGCTCTCGCGCCTGCTGCTGGTGGGGATTGCCATCAACGCCCTGTGCGGTGCCGCGGTGGGCGTGCTCTCCTGGGTGAGCAACGATGCTCAGCTTCGCCAGCTCTCCCTGTGGGGGATGGGCAGCCTGGGGCAGGCGCAGTGGTCAACGCTGCTGGCGGTCACCTCGCTGATGGTGCCGACGGTCTGGATCATCTGGCGGCTCGCCACGGCGCTCAACCTGCTCCAGCTCGGCGAAGAAGAGGCGCACTACCTCGGCGTGGACGTGAAGGCGGTGCAGCGGGTGCTGCTGCTGTGCAGCGCGCTGCTGGTGGCGGCCGCCGTTGCCGTCAGCGGCGTGATTGGCTTCGTCGGGCTGGTGGTGCCGCACCTGATGCGCATGTGGCTCGGGGCCGACCACCGGGCGGTGGTGCCCGGCTCGGTGCTGGCGGGCGCGGCGCTTTTACTGGTGGCGGATACGGTGGCGCGCACCCTGGTCGCCCCGGCGGAAATGCCGGTCGGCCTGCTGACCAGCATCCTCGGCGCGCCGTGGTTCCTGTGGCTTATTTTTCGTCGTGGAGGCCAGCATGGCTGAAGGCTATCGCGCAGAGCATCTCTCCTGTCGGGTGGCGCAGCGCACCATTATTAACGACGTGTCGCTGACCCTGTCGTCAGGGGAACTGGTGGCGCTGATTGGCCCGAACGGCGCCGGGAAATCGACCCTGCTGCGCCTGCTGACGGGCTATCTCAAGCCCACGGGCGGGGAGTGTTCGCTGTCAGGAAAATCGCTGAACGACTGGCACCCCGAGCAGCTCTCCCGCCGCCGGGCGGTGATGCGCCAGCAAACCCAGCTCGGGTTCGACTGGCCGGTCGAGGCCGTGGTGGGGATGGGCCGCGCGCCCTGGACGTCGCACCCGGAGGCGGCGGTGGTGCGTGAAGTGATGCAGATAACCGGCTGTTCGCCGCTGGCCGGACGGCAGTTTGCCGCGCTCTCCGGCGGCGAGCAGCAGCGCGTGCAGCTTGCCCGGGCGCTGGCGCAGCTCTGGAATAACGGTTCGCCGGAAGGCTGGCTGTTTCTCGATGAGCCAACGTCAGCGCTGGATCTTTACCACCAGCAGCATCTGCTGCGCCTGCTGAAAAGCCTGACCCGGGAGGGGAAACTTCACGTCTGCGTGGTGCTGCACGATCTGAACCTCGCCGCGCTGTGGGCGGACCGCATCATGCTGTTGCACTCCGGGCAGATGGTTTCCCACGGCACGCCGGAGCAGGTGCTGCAGGCCGACGCGCTGGCGCGCTGGTACGGCGCGCAGGTTCACGTCGGCAGGCATCCGCATCACACCGCGCCGCAGGTTTTTCTCGCCCCTTAGCTCGAGCAGCTCACCTCCAGCCGCTTGCCCCAGTCCGGCGGGCGGCTGATATAGTCATCGTCCCGGTCGACAAACGGCGTGCGCAGCGCGGCGTGCAGGCGATGCAGTTCGTCATACTCGCCCCGCTCGGCCTGCTCAATCGCCCGCTGTGCCAGCCAGTTGCGCAGCACCATCGCCGGGTTAGCCGCGTTCATTTGCGCCTGACGAACGTCGTCGTCAATGCCGTCGCGCTGCAACCGCTCGCGGTACGCGGCGAACCAGTCGTCGAAGGCCTGTCGGTCGATAAACTCGTCCCGCAGCGGGGATGCGCCGCTGCGCTGCTCGGTCTGGCCCAGCATGCGGAAGGTGCGGGTGTAGTCGCTGCCCTCTCGCGCCATCAGGGCAAACAATCCGTTGAGGATATCGTTGTCCCCCTTCTCCTGCGTGACCAGCCCCAGCTTGCCGCGCATAAGCGCGCCATACTCCCGGAGTAAAACCTCCTGATAGCTATCGAGCGCGTCGTTCAGGGCATCCACGTCGACGAACGGCGACAGGGTTTGCGCCAGACGCTGCAAATTCCACAGGCCAACCGCAGGCTGGTTATCAAAGCTGTAGCGCCCCTGATAGTCCGAGTGGTTGCAGATATAGCCCGGCTGATAGTCGTCGAGGAAGCCAAACGGCCCGTAGTCGAAGGTCAGGCCCAGAATGGACATGTTGTCGGTGTTCATCACGCCGTGGGCAAACCCCACGCCCTGCCAGCGGGCAATCATCGATGCGGTACGCGCGACGATATCCCGGAACCAGAGCCGGTATTTGTCGGCTTCATCCTGCAACGCGGGCCAGTGATGGCGAATGGCGAAATCCGCCAGCTGGCGAACCTTGTCCGGCTCGCGGCGGTAGTAGAAATGCTCGAAGTGCCCAAAGCGCAGATGGCTTTGCGCAACGCGCATCAGCATTGCCCCCTGCTCTACCGTTTCCCGCGCAACGGGGGTATCGCTGGTCACCACCGAGAGCGCCCGCGAGGTGGGAATGCCGAGCGCGTGCATCGCTTCCGACGCCAGGCTTTCGCGGATGGTGGATCGCAGCACGGCGCGACCATCGCCCATGCGCGAATACGGCGTCAGGCCTGCGCCCTTAAGATGCCAGTCGAAGGTTTGTCCGTCGGCAAGCCGCTGCTCGCCGAGCAGAATGCCCCTGCCGTCGCCGAGCTGGCCCGCCCAGCTACCAAACTGGTGGCCGCTGTAAACCTGGGCCAGGGGTTTCATGCCCGGGAGCAGGGTTTCGCCGCCCCACACGCCTGCACCCTGCGCGGGCTGGAACAGCGCAGAAGGCACGCCCAGCGCGTCGGCCAGGGGCTGGTTATGCCAGATGAGGCGGGCATTCTTTAACGGGGTGGGTTTTAGCGCGGTATAAAAGCCGGGCAATTCGTCGTGCCAGTGTGCGGTAAAAGACAGGGTCATAAGTCCTCCTGCTTTTAGTGTAGAGGGTTTAGCCCCGCATAAACACGGGCGAAGACAAGGGTTATCACTGGACGAGCGTGGTCACGTGCTCCGCCGTGACGGCAGGCCAGAGTGTGCCCTGCATCGCGCCAAACTCAAAGGACATCACGCGCTGCAAAATGCCGTGGTCGTCGATCCCGGAGACGATCACCGACTGGCAATGGGGGGTTATTTGCCAGAGGATCGCGCGCATAAAAGGCTCGAAAGAAAGTTGCGCGACGCGCTGCTGAATAAAGTTTTTATCCAGAATGACGCGTTTAAACAGGCCATCATAAACGGGCTTCAAAGAGGCCGCGCCGGCACCAAAATTAGCCAATACCAGAGGATAACGGATCGCCATTCTTGCCAGATCCAGATCGTCCTTTCCGTTATTTAAACCTGGATAGTTCTCATTAACAGTTAACTCTAAAAACGGGTAACGCTCCATTATTGAAACAGCGTTCTCGTTAGTTAATAAAAACTCAACAATTGCAGGTGTAATGTTTATCCATGCTATTAATTGATGCTGAATAAAGAACAGTTTACAGGTATCAAGAAGCTGAAGTTTTTCATGAAACAACACCAGCTCATCTTCTTTAGAAAGATGCGGGATAACCAGTTCAGTAGGGATGCGAACGTTTGTGCCCACGCCGACAAAGTTAGCCATTATCTCCAACGCTTTAAGCTCCCCTGCACTATTACGCGCTGGCGAGAGTAAAAGTTCGGACTGGTAAGCATTATCTAACGTGATAATCATTGCGCTCGCCCCGCTTTAAAGATGAGAGTGTACATCCTGGAGCAATTGCTGACACAATTCCACTGCATTGATTTTAATAAGATTGATTTCATTAGTTCCGTATTAATTTTCAGATTTATCCCTGAATCTTAATTAATTTTATCCTGGTTAATCATTAATAGCCAGTTTTAGATAAAACAGACACATACAGACATAATTAATTCTGAACAAATTTAACTTTAATCACCGTATAACTGAAAACCGGGCGTCTGTTTTTTGACAGCACGCCCGGCTAAAAAAAGAGGGGAAATGTGACTAAATACGTCTGGCCTGCCAGAAGTTTTTACGCCAGTAAACATTATCCAGCGATGAACGCATCACGCCGCGGCTGGTGGAGGCATGAATGAACTGGTTGTCCGTATCATAAATTCCCACGTGAAGACCGCTCTCACCTGAGCCCGTTTTGAAAAAGACCAGATCGCCGGGGAGTAAATCATCTTTATCAATTTCAGTGCCGATTTCAGCCTGCTTACGCGTTTCGCGCGGCAGCTGCAAATCGAATTTATCGCGGAAGGTCATCAGCACGAAGCCGGAGCAATCCACCCCGCCGCGGCTCATCCCGCCGTAACGATAGGGCGTGCCGCGCCAGTTGCTCAGCTGATCGTTGAGGCTGGCAATCACCGTAATTGAATCTGACAGCCGCGCATTCGGCGGAGGTGCACGATGGCTGCTGCATCCTGCAAGAAATAGCGCCGCGGCAAAGAGAAACCAGAATCGCATTTTCAGACGAATCCTCTGCTTTTATTTTTTCTTCCGTAATTTAGCCTGCAACGGCATAACCGTGCAACCAACCCTTACTCCGCCGCCGTGGAGATCAGCATCTTGTGACCCTCGATATCCAGCCTGCGGAATAACATATTATAGGCCGCCGCCAGGTTTGGTGGCGTCAGCACGCTATCGCGCGTGCCGCTGGCGATGAGCTTTCCGCGCGACAGCAGCCACACCCGGTGCGCATGGCGCAGGGTATGGTTCAGGTCATGGCTGCTCATCACCACCGCTACGCCGGCGCGGGACAGCCCACTCAGCAGGCTGTCGAGCGCGGACTGCTGGGCCACGTCCAGGCCGCTCATCGGCTCGTCCAGCAGCAGCAGACGCCCATGCGGATTGCCCGCGGGGTGGATTTGCAGGATCACCGCCGCCAGCCGCACCCGCTGCCATTCGCCGCCGGAAAGCTGGCTGGCGGGGCGGGACAGCTTATCCTCCAGCCCCAACGCCGCCGCCACCTCGGTGAGCAGGCCTGCGCGCGTTTTATCATGCAGATGCAGCGTGAGATAGTGCCAGACCGGCATCGCAAACGGCGGAACCTGCTGCTGCACCAGATACCCCCGACGGTGGGCCAGCGACGCCGGCGACCATTCGGCAAGGGTATGCTCCAGCAGCCTTATCTCCCCCTGCCCGGTCGTCAGCCCCGCCATGCGCGCAAGCAGCGTGCTTTTGCCTGCGCCGTTGGGCCCCACCAGATGCAGGATCTCTCCGGCATTGATGGCCGCCGTCACCGGCTCCAGACGCCCCTTCTCGGCGACGTCCGTGAGCTGCATCAGCAGGGTCATTACTTCGCCAGCGCCAGCTTGATGGACTCCATCACGATAGGATCTTCAGGCGTCATGTCCGGTGAAAAACGCTGAACCACCTGGCCGTCGCGACCGATCAGGAATTTTTCAAAGTTCCACAGAATGTCGTCCGGATAGAGCGGCGCGCGCCCTTTGCTCGCCATACGCTCGAAGAAGCCGCTCCCTTCTGGCGCGACGGCGGTCGGCGCGGCGGCAATGAGTTTCTGGTACAGCGGATGGCGATTGTCACCGTTCACGTCGATTTTGCTGAACATCGGGAAGGTCACGCCATAGGTGGTGCTGCAAAACGTTTTGATCTCGTCTTCGCTGCCCGGCTCCTGGCCGAGGAACTGGTTGCACGGGAAGCCGAGCACGACAAAACCGTCTTTCTCCCAGGCCTTCTGGATATTCTCGAGCTGCTCGTACTGCGGCGTCAGACCACATTTAGACGCCACGTTGACCACCAGCAAAACCTTGCCTTCGTAGCCTTCCAGCGTGGTTTTCTCGCCGTCGATGGTCGTCACTTCGGTGTTCAAAATATCAGACTGCATAGCATTCCCTCAGGTTGTCTTACGGGTAGTGATTTAACGTCCGGCTTTTAATAGTAGCCAGATAAATACGGGCGCGCCCAGCGTGGCGGTGACCACGCCAATGGGCAGCTCGGCGGCCGTGAGGGCAAGCCGGGCGATAATATCCGCCAGCAGCAGCGTTGCCGCCCCGGCGATGGCGGCGCACGGCAGCAGCGTGCGGTGGTCCGTCACGCCGCAAAGGCGCAGCATGTGCGGAATAACCAGGCCGATAAAACCGATGGCGCCGGCCAGCGCCACGCTCACCCCCACCATCCAGCCAATGGCGATAACCAGCACGTTGCGCCACAGCGTCATCGACATACCGAGCTGGCGAGCAGAGGTTTCGCCCAGCGCGAGAATGTTCAGGGGCTGCGCCTGGCAGCAGGCCCAGAGAATGGCCGGGATCAGCAGCACCATCAGCCAGCCCTGACGCCAGTCAACGCCGCCAAATCCGCCCATCATCCAGTACATTAGCTGGCGTAAATCAAACGAGGTGGAGAAGTAGACCGCCCAGGTCATCAGTGCGCTACAAATAATCCCCAGCGCCACACCCGCCAGCAGCAGGCGGCTGGTCGACAGGTGTCGCCGCGCAAAGCGCAGCAAAATGAGCGTAATAAGCAGCGCGCCGACGATGGCGCTGAGGCTGATGCTCCAGGCTGAGAGCTCGCCGCCGCCCAGCATAACCGCGGCGATCAGCCCGACTCCCGCGCCGTTCGACACGCCGAGCAGGCCGGGCTCCGCCAGCGGGTTTTCGAACAGCGCCTGCATAATGGTGCCGCACAGCGCCAGAGACGCGCCGACCAGGATCACCGCCAGGGTGCGCGGCAGGCGGATTTGCCAGACGAAAAGCTGCCCGTCGGGGCCAAACCAGCTTTCCGGGCCAAGCCAGCGATCCCCCGCGCACAGGCTAATAACCGTTGCGGCAAGCAGCAACAGCACGAGCACAAGCAGGCTGCGAAGGTCGGACTGGCGCTGGCGACGGGCGAAATCAGGCATGGACATGGTTTTATCAGAATGAGATGTATTTGATTTTACGGTGGGTTTACGGGAGAGCAAAGAAAAAAGGCCGCGAATGCGACCTTTTTGGTTAGTTCATATTACTCTGCTTTAGGCGTTGCGTTTTCGACACGGCTTTTCAACTTCTGGCCGGGTCTGAAGGTCACCACGCGGCGGGCTGTAATGGGAATATCTTCCCCCGTCTTCGGGTTACGGCCCGGACGTTGGTTTTTGTCTCGCAAATCAAAATTGCCAAAACCGGAGAGTTTTACCTGCTCACCATTTTCCAGAGCACGACGGATCTCTTCGAAAAACAGCTCTACCAGCTCTTTGGCATCCCGTTTGCTAAGCCCAAGCTTATCAAACAGATATTCTGACATTTCAGCTTTTGTAAGCGCCATAGGTTCAATCCCTCAATGATGCCTGGAATCGCTCTTTTAATGCCTCTACACATTTGGCGACGGTAGCGGCAATCTCCTCTTCTTCGAGTGTACGGCTGGTATCCTGAAGGATAAGGCTGATAGCGAGGCTCTTGAAACCTTCTGCTACGCCCTTGCCGCGGTACACGTCAAATAAGTTTACGCCAACTACCTGATTTACGCCAACTTTCTTACATTCGGCCAAAATATCTGCTGCGGGCACGTTTTCAGCGACCACAACCGCGATATCACGGCGGTTTGCCGGGAAGCGAGAAACATCCTGCGCCTGAGGAATCACGCGGTCTGCAACCAGGTTCCACTCCAGCTCGAACACGATGGTACGGCCGTTCAGGTCCAGCTTACGCTCCAGCTCAGGGTGAACAACCCCAATGAAACCAACGCGTTTGCCTTCTAAATAAATAGCAGCACTTTGACCTGGATGCAGGGCCGGAATCGCTTCCGCGCGGAATTCAATTTCAGATAATTTACCGGTCAGATCGAGAACCGCTTCCAGATCGCCCTTCATATCGTAGAAATCAACCGTCCCTTTTGCCAGGTCCCAGTGTTCTTCATAGCGGCTGCCGCTGATGGCACCGGCCAGCATGAGATCCTGACGGATGCCTAAATTTGCCTGATTATCCGGCACAAAGCGCAATCCACTTTCGAAAATGCGCACGCGGTTTTGCTGGCGATTCTGGTTGTAAACGATAGTGCCGAGCAGGCCCGCCCACAGGGACAGACGCATCGCGGACATTTCGCTGGAGATCGGGCTTGGCAGGATCAGCGCTTCTTCACCCGGGTGGATCAGCTGCTGCAGCTTAGGATCGACGAAGCTGTAGGTGATCACTTCCTGATAGCCTTTGTCGTTGAGCATGGTTTTCGCACGCTTCAGGGACAGGTCAGCTTCACGGTGCGTGCCCATGATCAGACCCGCCTGCACCGGCTCATCGGGAATATTGTTGTAGCCGTAAACACGCGCCACTTCTTCAACCAGATCCTCTTCGATTTCCATATCGAAACGCCAGCTTGGCGCTACGGCCTTCCACTCGTCCTGGCCTTCGGTCACTTCACAGCCCAGACGACGCAGAATGTCGCTCACCTGCGCATCGGCAACGTGATGGCCAATCAGGCGATCCAGCTTGCTGCGGCGCAGGGTGATGGTGGCGCGCTTCGGCAGCGTCGCTTCGTTGGTCACGTCGATAACCGGGCCAGCTTCGCCGCCGCAGATGTCGATCAGCAGGCGCGTGGCGCGCTCCATCGCTTTGTACTGCAGCGCCGGGTCAACGCCGCGCTCGTAGCGGTGAGAAGCATCGGTGTGCAGACCGTTACGGCGCGCGCGACCGGTGATAGACAGCGGGCTGAAGAATGCGCACTCCAGCAGGACGTTCTGGGTTTCATCGTTCACGCCAGAGTGTTCGCCGCCGAAGATACCGCCCATCGCCAGCGCTTTGCCGTGATCGGCAATGACCAGAGTGTCGGCATTCAGTTTGGCTTCGCTGCCGTCCAGCAGCACCAGGGTTTCACCCTCTTTCGCCATGCGCACAACAATGCCGCCTTCGATGCGATCTTTGTCGAACGCGTGCATCGGCTGGCCGAGCTCCAGCAGAACGTAGTTAGTCACGTCAACCACGGCGTCGATAGAGCGGATGCCGCAGCGGCGCAGCTTCTCTTTCATCCACAGCGGCGTTGGCGCCTTAACGTTGATCCCTTTCACCACGCGGCCCAGGTAGCGCGGACAGGCGTCCGGCGCGTCAACCTGAATAGGCAGGGTGTCAGCGATCGTTGCGGCCACTGGCGCAATTTCTGGCGCGTTCAGTTCCGCCTGGTTCAGCACGGCAACGTCGCGCGCCACGCCGATAATCCCTAAGCAGTCTGCGCGGTTTGGCGTCACGCTGATTTCGATGGTGTTGTCATCAAGCTTCAGGTACTCGCGGATATCAGTGCCGATTGGCGCATCCAGCGGCAGCTCAATAATGCCGTTATGATCGTCAGAAATACCCAGCTCGGAGAACGAGCACAGCATGCCTTCAGACGGCTCGCCGCGAAGCTTAGCGGCTTTAATTTTGAAATCACCCGGCAGCACGGCACCGACGGTCGCCACGGCCACTTTCAGGCCCTGACGGCAGTTTGGCGCGCCGCAGACGATGTCCAGCAGGCGATCGCCGCCCACGTTCACTTTTGTCACGCGCAGCTTGTCTGCATTTGGGTGCTGGCCGCACTCGACCACTTCACCCACAACCACGCCGGTAAATGCGCCGGAAACGGGCTCAACGCCGTCGACTTCCAGACCCGCCATGGTGATTTGGTTCGACAGCGCTTCGCTATCGAGAGCGGTGTTCA
Organism: Enterobacter soli; assembly: GCF_964208575.1. Lineage (GTDB taxonomy): Bacteria > Pseudomonadota > Gammaproteobacteria > Enterobacterales > Enterobacteriaceae > Enterobacter > Enterobacter soli_A. The sequence goes on from NZ_CAXOFU010000002.1 coordinate 151,316, forward strand.
CCCATTCGCGTAACCACAGTTCACTGAATTTCATTGTTCTGTCCTGCCCTTATTTAAACTGTTTGAGGAAACGCAGATCGTTTTCGAAGAATGCGCGCAAATCGGTTACGCCGTAGCGCAGCATGGTCAGACGCTCCATGCCCATACCGAAGGCGAAGCCGGAATAGACTTCCGGATCGATGCCGACGTTGCGCAGTACGTTCGGGTGCACCATGCCGCAGCCCAGCACTTCCAGCCATTTGCCGTTTTTGCCCATCACGTCCACTTCCGCGGAAGGCTCAGTGAACGGGAAGTAGGATGGACGGAAACGCACCTGCAAATCTTCTTCGAAGAAGTTATTCAGGAAGTCGTGCAGCGTGCCTTTCAGGTTGGTAAAGCTGATGTTTTTATCAACGATCAGGCCTTCCATCTGATGGAACATTGGGGTGTGGGTCTGATCGTAGTCGTTACGGTAGACGCGGCCCGGCGCAATGATGCGGATTGGCGGTTCCTGCTCCTTCATGGTGCGGATCTGAACGCCAGAGGTCTGGGTACGCAGCAGACGCGTTGCGTCGAACCAGAAAGTGTCGTGGTCAGCGCGTGCCGGATGATGGCCTGGAATGTTCAGGGCGTCGAAGTTGTGGTAGTCATCTTCGATTTCCGGGCCAGTCGCCACGGTAAAGCCGAGCTCACCGAAGAAACTTTCAATACGATCGATAGTACGGGTGACCGGATGCAGACCGCCGTTCTCGATACGACGACCCGGCAGAGACACGTCGATGGTCTCTTGTGCCAGACGCGCATTCAGCGCAGCGCTTTCCAGGTCAGCTTTACGCGCATTCAGCGCCTGCTGAACCTGCTCTTTCGCTTCGTTGATCACCGCACCCGCTGCCGGACGCTCTTCCGCTGGCAGCTCACGCAGGGTAGTCATTTGAAGGGTCAGGTGCCCTTTCTTGCCAAGATATTCGACGCGGACGTTGTCTAACGCGGCAACATCTGAGGCCTGGTTAATGGCAGCCGTTGCACTGGCAACCAGCTCTGCGAGATGTGACATGGTTTTCCTCATTATGTCGGTGCAGGCACCGATTTGGTGGACTTATTCTCTCGAATTTAGACACAAAAAAAGCCTCCATCGGGAGGCTTAATTGGCGCTGTTTTTCGTTTCATCTTTCACGCGCTAGCCTCCTGAATTCAGGTGCTAAAGTAAAAGAAGAAGCGGAAAATAGCAGCATTCATGCTTGCGTTACCTTGTGTGGTAAAAACCGTAAGGACCTTATTGAAAAGCCTGGCCGGATAAAAGTCAATCTTCTGATAGCGTTAAATAAGAAGAGGGAGCAAAGCCCCCTCTCTTAACTGGCTTATGCCAGTGCTGCTTTCGCTTTTTCGACCAGAGCGGTGAACGCTACTTTGTCGAATACTGCGATGTCAGCCAGAATCTTACGGTCGATTTCAACAGAGGCTTTTTTCAGGCCGTTGATGAATTTGCTGTAAGAAATACCGTTCTGACGTGCTGCTGCGTTGATACGCGCAATCCACAGTTGACGGAACTGACGCTTACGCTGACGACGGTCACGGTAAGCGTACTGACCTGCTTTGATAACAGCCTGGAAGGCAACGCGGTAAACGCGTGAACGCGCACCATAGTAGCCTTTAGCTTGTTTCAAAATTTTCTTGTGACGTGCACGTGCAATTACACCACGTTTTACGCGAGCCATATGTGCTCTCCTGTATCTATATTCTTAGTAAAAAAATTAAACGTTAACGGCTTATGCGTACGGCAGGCACGCGATTACCAGACCCAGATCGCCTTTAGAAACAAGGCCTTTTGGACGCAGGTGACGTTTACGCTTAGTAGATTTTTTGGTCAGAATATGACGCAGGTTTGCGTGCTTACGCTTAAATCCACCACCACCGGTTTTTTTGAAGCGCTTAGCAGCACCGCGTACGGTCTTAATTTTTGGCATCTTAATAACTTCCACTTCGCATTGTTAAATAAACGAAACATAGGCGAACAAAACCTATGAAGCCCGAAGGCTCCACAGATTTTGCTGCTTGAAGGCCTTACTGTTTCTTCTTAGGAGCGAGCACCATGATCATCTGGCGGCCTTCGATCTTCGTAGGGAAGGATTCGACTACTGCCAGTTCACTCAGATCGTCACGGACGCGCGTAAGCACTTCCATACCAATCTGTTGGTGGGCCATCTCACGACCGCGGAAACGCAGCGTGATCTTGGCCTTATCGCCATCTTCCAGAAAGCGAATCAGGCTGCGGAGTTTTACCTGATAATCGCCATCGTCGGTACCAGGACGGAATTTGATTTCCTTAACCTGGATAACTTTTTGTTTCTTCTTCTGTTCCTTAGAAGACTTACTCTTTTCATAAAGGAACTTGCCGTAGTCCATGATACGACAAACTGGCGGTTCGGCGTTAGGGCTGATCTCAACTAAATCTACTCCAGCTTCTTCAGCCTTTTCGATAGCTTCTCTCAGACTCACAATACCCAGCTGCTCACCTTCCAAACCTGTTAAGCGAACTTCCTGGGCGCGAATCTCGCCATTGATACGATTCGGACGTGCCGTTTGAACTCGTTTTCCGCCTTTAATACCTTATTCCTCCAGTTGTTGAAGACTGCGGCTGCGAATCTCTTGTTGCAGCTTCTCAATCACTTCACTTACGTCCAGGCTGCCCAGGTCTTTACCACGGCGGGTGCGAACGGCCACTTTGCCTGCTTCCACCTCTTTATCACCACAGACCAACATATACGGGACACGACGTAAAGTGTGCTCGCGGATTTTAAAGCCAATCTTCTCATTTCTCAAGTCCGCTTTTACGCGAATGCCCGCATTTTGTAGTTTCTGCGTCAATTCTTTAACGTATTCAGACTGAGAATCCGTAATGTTCATCACTACGACCTGCACTGGCGCAAGCCAGGTTGGGAAGAAGCCAGCGAACTCTTCGGTCAGGATGCCGATGAAGCGCTCCAGAGAACCGAGGATCGCACGGTGAATCATTACTGGAACCTGACGCTCGTTGTCTTCGCCAACGTAAGAGGCGCTTAAACGCTGCGGCAGGGAGAAGTCCAGCTGTACAGTACCGCACTGCCATGCGCGATCGAGGCAGTCATACAGGGTAAATTCAATTTTCGGACCGTAGAATGCGCCCTCACCCAGCTGGTATTCAAACGGGATACCGTTCTCTTCCAGCGCGACGGCGAGGTCCGCTTCTGCGCGATCCCATGTCTCATCGCTACCGATACGTTTTTCCGGACGCGTTGAGAGTTTGACCACGATCTTCTCGAAGCCAAAGGTGCTGTACATATCGTAGACCATACGAATACAGGCGTTAACTTCATCACGTACCTGATCTTCAGTACAGAAGATATGCGCATCATCCTGAGTAAAGCCACGAACACGCATCAGACCGTGCAGCGCACCTGATGGCTCGTTACGGTGGCAGCTACCGAATTCCGCCATACGCAGCGGCAGATCGCGGTAGGATTTCAGACCCTGGTTGAAGATCTGAACGTGGCCCGGGCAGTTCATTGGCTTGATGCAGTATTCACGGTTCTCAGAAGAGGTGGTGAACATCGCATCTTTGTAGTTGTCCCAGTGGCCGGTTTTTTCCCACAGCACACGGTCCATCATGAACGGGCCTTTCACTTCCTGATACTGGTACTCTTTCAGCTTGGAACGCACGAAAGTTTCCAGCTCGCGGAAGATAGTCCAGCCGTCGTTATGCCAGAAGACCATACCCGGCGCTTCTTCCTGCATGTGATACAGGTCGAGCTGTTTACCGATTTTACGGTGGTCACGCTTCGCCGCTTCTTCCAGGCGTTGCAGGTACGCGCTCAGGGCTTTTTTGTCTGCCCACGCGGTACCATAAATGCGCTGCAGCATTTTATTGTTGCTGTCGCCACGCCAGTAGGCGCCCGCGATTTTCATCAGTTTGAAGTGATGGCAGAAGCGCATGTTCGGCACGTGCGGTCCACGGCACATGTCGATGTATTCTTCGTGATGGTACAAGCCTGGCTTGTCATCATGAGAGATGTTTTCGTCAAGAATAGAGACTTTGTAGCTCTCGCCGCGCTTCACGAAGGTTTCACGCGCTTCGTGCCAGCTGACTTTCTTCTTGATGACGTCGTAGTTCGTTTCGGCGAGCTCGTGCATACGTTTTTCGAGCGCGTCGATATCTTCCTGGGTCAGGGTGTGGTCAAGATCAACGTCATAGTAGAAGCCGTTGTCGATAACCGGACCGATTGCCATTTTGGTGTTTGGCCACAGCTGCTTGATTGCATGACCTAACAGGTGCGCACAGGAGTGACGAATGATCTCCAGACCTTCTTCGTCTTTCGCTGTGATGATAGACAGCTTCGCATCGCTTTCAATCAGATCGGAAGCGTCAACCAGCTCACCATTAATACGGCCAGCGATGGTCGCTTTTGCGAGTCCAGGACCGATGTCCAGGGCCACATCCATAGGGCTAACCGCGTGGTCGTATTGGCGTTGGCTGCCATCAGGAAGAGTAATTACAGGCATTTTATATCCTTATTTGCAGTGATGCCCCACACATAAGAGCATATACAAAGAAAATAATCGTTATTTGACAGTAGATTACGAGGCCATCTGACCAACAATCGTCAAATTGGTTCGTCATCATTCACCTGCGAAATCAGACAAAGAGCGATTTACGCAAGGCCTTGCAATGTTAACACTAACAAAAGGGAGATTGCACCCTCTGCGGCAGACAGAAGTATCCGGTACTTTTGCATGAGTTTGCCTGGGTTCGCCTCCTGGCGCTCGCATTCCCAAGGTGCTGAGCTATTCTTGAACAGGTCCTAAACCTGAAGGGGCACAACATGAACGTATCCAGTAGAACCGTCGTGATATTGAATATACTTTCAGCCGCTGGTTTATTGCTGATTCTTGCCGACAGATTTCACTGGTTCTGACCAGTCGAGTATCGGGTTGCATAACCTTATGCCCGGATAATGCGCATTTCACCGCGTCATTTGGTACACTGACATTATCAACTGACAAGGATTAGGTTATGCCAACGAAACGATTTGCCTCAAAACACTGGAAAATGGTGCTGGTGTTGATTGCTATCTGCGGTGCGATGCTGCTGCTGCGCTGGGCAGCAATGATTTGGGGCTAGAACAATCGTAGCGGAAATAGAATTGAAAGAGACCTTTGCCGAATAATACGTTCGGTGAAGGTTTTTTTGTCAATACGAAATACCGACCGTAAATAAAGCTGAATTATCTTTACCTGAATTTAATACGCAAAAACCGGTACATCAGAATCCGGTTTTTGACGGCTGCGTTATTGGCGTAAAGGCAATAACAGCACGACGACAATCAATCAGGACCACTCACCCGCCACCAGCTTGTGCACGTCAAAGGCGTCATTCATGGACTGGCCGGTAGACTGAGAGCCTGGAGCGATGTTTGAGCCGGCTTCAACATCGGAAGCGTGGGAAATTCCGATTTGCGCGGTAGCGTCACTGGCAGGTTTTACAACGTTATCGGCTGCGAATACGCCGAATGAAAGTGCTGAAAGCACGATTGCTGCTGTCGCGGTTTTGATTTTTTTCATAATCATTATTCTCTTACTGAATTAATGCTAAACGACTTAAGGCGACATTTCGCCTGTGATATGAGTGTAGATCCAGATCACACTTTTTCCTAGGTCATTTATTTATCAATTCGTGTCAAATAAAAGAATTCTGTGTCGCCGAGATGAATTATGGATAAATTAAGGAGATATCCGTAGACCAATTATTTTAAAACGCCGTTTAAAATAAAATAACACAAAAAATGAAAATAAAAAAACGGGTCGAATATTTTCGACCCGCGTAAATTACATTTTGTAGCCCAGAGAAATCGTGGTTCTGCGGTCGGTATGATCCGGCGCGGAAGCAGGAGGAGAAGAGTTCCAGGTCACGTTGTAAGCCAGCTTCAAACCGAAGTGTTCGTTGATGGCCACATTCAGCGCGGTTTCCGAGTTCAGCGTGGTGTCATCCGCACCGAAAACAGAAACGCCCTGTGTGAATTTGGTGGTGTCAGTCATCTGCCAGGCATAGGTGCCGGACGCATAGCCTAACGGCTGAGTTTTAGTATCGCCGTCGGTGTACTCGTCATAACGCACGCCCGGACCGAATTCAAAGCGGAAGCTGTGAACAGGCCCGTTCAGGAACTGGCGACCATAACCCGCGGTGAAGACATCGCGCTGGCGATAGCCGTTGTAACGGTCGGTTAACCAGCTTGCCTGACCGAACAGATAGTCATAGTCGGTCATGTTGTAACGGCTACGGCCACCGACTGCGTATTTCTCAGAAGAGCGTTCGTCGTTAGCGGAGGTGTTGCTGGCGTTGCCCCACAGCGACCAGGCGGTGTTGCTACCGTACCAGGTCAGCGTGCTGTCAGCGGTCAGCGAAGAGCTTTTCGTGTTACCGGATTGCGCCAGATACCCTGCGTTGAGGTTACCTTCAAAGGGTTTTTGCGCCGTGGTGGGATCGTCCATGACAGTAAAAACGGAATCATCGGCGTTCGCATTCATTGACGCAAACACGCCACCCGCCATCATCAGTGCAGCGGGTACTGTCTTCAAAAGCTTCATTTTATTAAGGAGTCCGTACAACAAAAAAAGAGACCATCACGGTCCCGGAAACTTTCTTGAGGATCAATGACAAGGCGTCCAGAGAAAGGTAACAAATTATAAAAAGCCGCAAATAACATAGCAATGATTTCTTATTTCATTTTTTGAATAAGAACGATCCCAAAACGCGTTTTATTTTATAAAACACATTCGCGACTTTTGTCAGTATTCATATTTAAAATCATACTGTTATTTACTTTGCCTTCCGGGCATTTAGTGCCAGGCTTACTGAAGCCCATACTAAAAGGAGGTAATCATGGTTCCTGTTTATACATTGACGCTCTCCCCTTCCCTCGACTCCGCCACCCTCACGCCGCAGATTTATCCGGAAGGGAAATTGCGCTGCAGCGCCCCGGTATTTGAACCGGGCGGCGGCGGAATTAACGTGGCGCGCGCCATTACCCACCTCGGCGGCAGGGCGACCGCCATCTTCCCTGCGGGCGGTGCTACCGGCGAACATCTGGTTGCGCTGCTTGCGGATGAGCAGGTAACGGTATCCACCGTTGACGCGCAGGACTGGACCCGGCAGAACCTGCACGTTCACGTCAGCTCCAGCGGCGAGCAGTACCGCTTCGTGATGCCCGGCGCCAGGCTGACCGACGATGAGTTTCGCCAGCTCGAGGAAAAAGTTTTAGCCATTGAGAGCGGCGCGCTGCTGGTCATCAGCGGCAGCCTGCCGCCGGGCGTGAAAACCGAAAAGCTAACCCAGCTGATCCGGGCCGTCCAGCAGCGGGGCATTCGCTGCATCGTCGACAGCTCCGGCGAGGCCCTGCAGGCGGCGCTAGAGCCGGGCGGGCTTGAGCTGGTGAAGCCTAACCAGAAAGAGCTCAGCGCGCTGGTAAACCGCGAGCTGACCCAGCCTGACGACGTGCGTACCGCCGCGCAGGAGCTGGTGCGCAGCGGCAAAGCCCGTCGCGTGGTGGTTTCGCTTGGCCCGCAGGGGGCATTAGCCGTGGATGAAACCGGCTTTGTGCAGGTAGTACCGCCGCCGATGAAAAGCCAGAGCACCGTGGGCGCGGGCGACAGCATGGTGGGCGCGATGGCGCTGAAGCTGGCGCAAGGCGCTTCTCTGCTGGAAATGACGCGCTACGGCGTTGCCGCAGGGAGCGCCGCAACCATTAACCAGGGCACGCGCCTGTGCTCCCTTGCCGACACGCAAAAAATCGTCGATTACCTGTCTCAGAACTGACCCGCTTTCCCCTCCGTCGCGGAGGGGAAACGCCGCCGGAAGTCGCCAAACGCGCGCCATCGACTATGCTAAGAAAACTTTCATGATAACAACGAGGTGAAAAATGAGCAGTGGGGACATTACGCGCTACGTGGTAACCGTTAATTTTCACGAAGCGTCGCTGACCGAACTTAACGAAATCAACAACGCCTTCAGCCGCGCAAACTTTTTGCTCACCATGACGGACGATGAAGGCACGATTCACGAACTGGGCCCCCTGACGTTTGGGCTGGTCAGCGCCTTTAGCGAAGAGGATGTCACCGCGCTGGCAAGCGGCCTGGTGGAGAGCGCAACCCATAAAACGGCCGACGTCGAGGTTAACACCTGGGAAAACTGGAAAAAGAAAGAACAATAAGTGCCCTGTATGGATCCAAACGGCTCAGGTGTGCGTTAGTTCGTATTTTTTTACAGCGGTTTTGCGCTAACTTTATGATCTGGCAGACAACATGGGAGAGATATCATGTGGCAGGCTATCAGTCATCTTTTAAGTGAGCAACTGGGTGAAGGTGAAATTGAACTGCGTAACGAACTGCCAGGCGGAGAGATCCACGCCGCGTGGCATTTGCGCTACGCAGGACGTGATTTCTTCGTAAAGTGTGACGAGCGGGAGCTGCTCCCTATCTTCACCGCCGAAGCCGATCAGCTGGAGCTGTTATCCCGCAGCAAAACCGTGACCGTCCCTCAGGTCTGGGCCGTTGGCAGCGATCGTGACTACAGCTTTTTAGTCATGGATTATCTGCCGTCCCGCCCGCTCGACGCCCATAACGCTTTTATTCTCGGGCAACAGATCGCGCGGCTCCATCAGTGGAGCGACCAGCCGCAGTTCGGCCTCGACTTCGACAACGATCTTTCCACTACGCCACAACCCAACGCCTGGCAGCGCCGCTGGTCAACCTTCTTTGCCGAACAGCGCATCGGCTGGCAGCTGGAGCTGGCGTCGGAAAAAGGCATGGAGTTTGGCAATATCGACGCCATCGTCGACCATATCCAGCAGCGTTTGTCGTCGCACCAGCCGCAGCCGTCGCTGCTGCACGGCGACCTCTGGTCAGAGAACTGCGCGCTGGGGCCGAACGGCCCGTATATCTTCGACCCCGCCTGCTACTGGGGCGACAGAGAGTGCGATCTCGCCATGCTGCCGCTGCATCCTGAACAGCCGCCGCAAATTTACGACGGCTATCAGTCGGTTTCTCCGCTGCCGACAGACTTCCTCGAACGCCAGCCGGTTTACCAGCTTTATACCCTGATTAACCGGGCAATTTTGTTTGGCGGTGAACATCTGGTGAACGCGCAGCGGGCGCTGGATCGCGTGCTGGCGGCATGAGGTGATGCGGGTGGCCTCGCGCCACCCGATGAACTTACAGGAAGCCGAGCAGCGAGAAGAAGAAGTATCCGGCCACGATGATAATCACCGGCAGGATATAGAGCGGGAAAATCTGCAAAAAGATGGTGTGGCGCGGGACGACAATCCGCGATTCAATTTGCTCGCGACTCATGCCCTCGGCCCCTTTCGCCTTTTCAAGGATCATCTGATCTTCCACCCCTTCACGCAAAAAGCGGGTCTGGCGGCTCATTCGCGCGCCGGATGCCTGCAATGCCATGCCGATGAAAATAAGGGCGTAGATAATCCAGAAGCCCACGTTGAGCTGCTGGTGGAAATCCGGCGTTGGCGAGTTGAACCAGAAAACGTTCAGGAAAGGCGTATTGAAGCGCATCATCTCAATCATGACGTGTGCAAAATCAAGCATTACCGCATTGATGCCCGCCTGCTTTTCGCTGTGATCGTACATAAACTTAAAGACGGAAATCAGCGTGGAAATGACCGCCGGAATAAAAATTACCCAGCCAGCAATACGTTTTAAGACAGCTATGCGTCCAGCTTGTTGATACGTCATGAGTTCCCCTTCAAAAAAGACGCGTTATTTGTGCCTAAGTCTACCTGCTGACCCGCATTTTCGCCCGATCTTTAAAGGCAATATGCTAAATTGCAGAAAGCACTTAGCACTTATCGTTTGTCGTACACCCTGAATAAGGAGAAGTTGTGATGTCGACGCCGCGCAAAATTCTTGCCGCTATTTTTGACATGGATGGATTACTGATCGATTCCGAACCGCTGTGGGATCGCGCTGAGCTGGACGTGATTGCCAGCCTCGGCGTGGACATCAGCCGTCGTAACGAGCTTCCCGACACGCTCGGGCTGCGTATCGACATGGTGGTGGAGCTGTGGTACGCCCACCAGCCGTGGGTTGGGCCAGACCGTGCGGAAGTGACCGCGCGCATTATCAGCCGCGCGATTACGCTGGTTGAAGAGAGCAAACCGCTGCTGCCCGGCGTGCGTGAAGCCATCTCCCTGTGTAAGGCCGAGGGCATTAAGGTGGGTCTGGCGTCCGCTTCTCCGCTGCATATGCTGGAAAAAGTGCTGACCATGTTCGACCTGCGCGACAGCTTTGACGCGCTGGCGTCGGCTGAAAAGCTGCCCTACAGCAAGCCGCACCCGCAGGTGTATATGGATTGCGCCGCGAAGCTCGGGCTGGCCCCAATCAACTGCGTGGCGCTGGAAGATTCCGTTAACGGCATGGTGGCGTCGAAAGCGGCGCGGATGCGCTCTATCGTCGTGCCCGCCGAGGAAGGTCGCCACGACCCGCGCTTTGCCCTGGCAGACGTTAAGCTGAACTCTCTCGAAGAGCTTACGGTCAGCCACCTGCGCGGTTAATGACACGCTATTTCAGGCAGCGCTCGCTGCCTGAATCACAAAAATAAAACATTGTTTTACTTTGTTTGCATTTCCTCTCCGCGACTCCTATTCTTAGCGTCAGAATGACAATAACCCTACTTCTGAGGCACGTATGATACTGGATACCTTCACTCTTTCAGGCAAAGTGGCCATCGTCACCGGGTGCGATACCGGTCTAGGGCAAGGCATGGCGATCGCCCTGGCGCAGGCGGGCTGCGATATCGTGGGCGTAAACCGTAAGGTTCCCGAAGAGACTGCGGCGCAGGTCACCGCCCTCGGCAGACGCTTTATGGCGATCCGCGCCGACCTTGGCGTGCAGGCCAGCATTCCTGAGGTGGTGAACAACGCGGTCGCGGAGATGGGGCGCGTGGACATTCTGGTGAATAACGCCGGCACCATTCGTCGGGAAGACGCCCTCACCTTCAGCGAGAAGGACTGGGACGAGGTGGTCGATCTCAATCTGAAATCGGTCTTTTTCCTCTCTCAGGCGGTGGCGAAGCAGTTTATCGCCCAGGGCCAGGGCGGAAAAATTATTAACATCGCGTCGATGCTCTCGTTCCAGGGCGGTATCCGCGTGCCGTCGTATACCGCGTCGAAGAGCGGCGTGCTGGGGATTACGCGCCTGCTGGCGAACGAGTGGGCGGCGCACGGCATTAACGTTAACGCCATCGCGCCGGGGTATATGGCGACCAACAACACGCAGCAGCTGCGGGACGACGAACAGCGCAGCCAGGAGATCCTCGACCGCATTCCCGCCGGACGCTGGGGATTGCCGTCTGACCTGCAGGGCCCGGTGGTATTTCTGGCCTCGGCAGCCTCGGATTACGTGAACGGCCATACCCTGGCGGTCGACGGAGGCTGGCTCGCGCGATAGCGTGGTTTTGTGACAAAGAGTTACACCGTCACCTCTTCCGCCCACTGTATAAAAACCCTATACTGTATGAATCGACAGTTTCCTGGGTTTTATCATGACGGCGGAAGGCCACCTGCTTTTTTCAATTGCTTGCGCAGTGTTTGCGAAAAACGCTGAGCTTACGCCCGTCCTGGCGCAGGGTGACTGGTGGCATATCGTCCCGTCCGCCGTGCTGACCTGCCTGCTGCCAGATATCGATCACCCCAAGTCGTTTCTGGGCCAGCGGCTGAAGTGGATCTCCAAGCCCATCGCCCGGGCGTTCGGCCACCGGGGGTTCACCCACAGCCTGCTGGCGGTGTTCGGCCTGTTGACCCTCTTCTATTTAAAAGTCCCGGAAAGCTGGATTGTCCCCGCCGATGCGATTCAGGGGATGGTGCTCGGCTATCTGAGTCATATTCTGGCCGATATGCTCACCCCGGCGGGCGTGCCGCTGCTGTGGCCCTGCCGCTGGCGCTTTCGCTTTCCTATTCTCGCGCCGCAAAAAGGCAATCAGCTTGAGCGCGTGCTGTGCATGGCGCTCTTTGCCTATGCCGTCTGGATGCCGCAAACCTTGCCCGAAAATGGTGCAGTACGCTGGTCGTCGCAGATGATCAATTCGCTGCAGTTTCAGTTCAATCGTTTTATTAATCACCAGATTGAACATTAAACCGACAAAACAATCACATTTGTCATAAACCATTCCATTTGGATATAAGCGCCACATCACACTTCTGCTAACCTTGCGCCAACAGGATCGGGTTAAACCGACCGTATAATAAATCAGGAGAACGGGGATGAATTTTCCACTCATTGCGAACGTTGTCGCGTTCGTTGTTTTGCTAGTGCTTCTGGCCCAGACGCGCCACAAACAGTGGAGTCTGGCGAAGAAGGTGCTGGTTGGTCTGGGTATGGGCGTGGTATTTGGTCTGGCGTTACAGGCGATCTACGGCTCCGATAATCCGGTACTGAAAGATTCTATTCAGTGGTTCAACATTGTCGGCAACGGCTATGTGCAGCTGCTGCAAATGATCGTTATGCCGCTGGTGTTTGCCTCTATTCTGAGCGCCGTGGCCCGTCTGCATAACGCCACTCAGCTGGGTAAGATCAGCTTCCTGACCATCGGTACGCTGCTGTTCACCACGCTGATTGCGGCGCTGGTGGGTGTGCTGGTGACCAACCTGTTCGGCCTGACCGCCGAAGGCCTGGTGCAGGGTTCGGCTGAAACCGCGCGTCTGGCGGCGATCCAGTCTAACTACGTGGGTAAAGTGGCAGACCTGACCGTGCCGCAGATGGTGCTGTCCTTCATTCCGAAGAACCCGTTTGCTGACCTGACGGGCGCGAACCCAACGTCCATCATTAGCGTGGTGATCTTTGCCGCCTTCCTGGGCGTGGCCGCCCTGAAGCTGCTGAAAGACGACGCGCCGAAGGGCGAACGCGTGCTGACCGCCATCGATACCCTGCAAAGCTGGGTGATGAAGCTGGTGCGTCTGGTGATGCAGCTGACGCCATACGGCGTGCTGGCGCTGATGACCAAAGTAGTTGCGGGCTCTAACCTGCAGGACATCATCAAGCTGGGCAGCTTCGTCGTCGCCTCTTACCTGGGTCTGGGCATCATGTTCGTGGTACACGGCATCCTGCTCGGCGTGAACGGCGTCAGCCCGCTGAAATACTTCCGTAAAGTGTGGCCGGTGCTGACCTTCGCGTTCACCAGCCGCTCCAGCGCCGCGTCTATTCCGCTGAACGTGGAAGCGCAAACCCGTCGTCTGGGCGTGCCGGAATCCATCGCCAGCTTCTCGGCCTCCTTCGGTGCCACCATCGGCCAGAACGGCTGTGCGGGCCTGTACCCGGCTATGCTGGCGGTGATGGTTGCGCCAACCGTGGGGATTAACCCGCTGGATCCGGTGTGGATTGCCACCCTGGTTGGCATCGTGACCATCAGCTCCGCAGGCGTTGCGGGCGTGGGCGGCGGCGCGACCTTCGCGGCCCTGATCGTCCTCCCTGCCCTCGGCCTGCCGGTGACGCTGGTTGCGCTGCTGATCTCCGTTGAGCCGCTGATCGACATGGGTCGTACCGCGCTGAACGTGAGCGGCTCCATGACTGCCGGTACGCTGACCAGCCAGTGGCTGAAGCAGACCGATAAAGCGGTGCTGGAGAGCGAAGACGACGCAGAGTTAGCGCACCGCTAATCGCGCTAGCTGAGCATAAAAAAAGCCCATCGCTTCGATGGGCTTTTTTGTTTCTGCCGATAGTTACCAGGTGTATTTCACCCCCAGCCCCCCTTCGATGCTGCGATACTCGCTGCCGCCCTGCTGGGTGCCGATGTTGCCCCACAGGCTCCACTGGTTGCTGAGCTTCGCTTCCACCCCGGCCTTAACCTCATAGCGGTGCTTCGGCGTATTGGACTCCAGGCGGGTGGTGTCCATCTTGATGGTGTCGGTATAGCCGTTGTACAGCCAGTTGGCTTCGATAAACGGCTGCCACTGGCGGCCCTGTTTGTCCGCAGAGTAGCCGTAAACGCGCATCCCCAGGCGGTTGCTAAAGCCGCCGTCGTTCTGGCTTTTCACCTTCGTGCCGTTATCTTCCTTCACGTCATCCGCATCGTAGCGGGTGTAGATCACCTGCTCCTGCGGCTGAATGAAGAAGCTCATCAGCGAGGTGTTATAAACGTTGAAGGCCCAGCCGCCCTCGACGGATACCGACTGGGTGGTGCTGTCGTATTTCTGCTCCGGCAGCCCTTCGCCGTTCACCTTGTTGTTGTACCAGCCGTACTGCGTCCAGGTATCGATGTATGGCCCGGTGCCGTCCGGACGACCGTCGGCAAACCAGGTGCCGTACAGGCCGACGCTGTAGCCATCCACCTCGCTGCGCGCCACGTAGCTGTCGCCGCCGCCCTGGTTGCGCGTTCTGGCCGAGCCGTAGCCCGCCATCACGCCCACCTGCCAGCGGTTTTCCACTTCCAGGTTATTGGCGATATCAAAGCCAAGCTGCACCCCGTTGCTCCAGGTGTCCTGACCAATCTGCCCGGCGCTCTGGCTGTCGGTGCGGCTGCCGAAGGTGCGGATCCAGGCGGAAGGCACGTTCGCCTGCTGACCGTAGCCCGTCACGAACAGGCTTTGCCCCACGCGATCGTGCAGGCTGTGGCTGAACATCTCCATCGCCGCGCTCTGGTTGCCCAGGTACGCGCCGGCTTCCGGGCGGATCGGCACTACCGGCTGGTCGACCGGCACGCGCAGATACCAGTCGCCGTCGTTGCCGGACGGCGTGCCCTGCAGCAGCTGGTAGTCATACGCCCCCGCCACCACGCGGTTCGCGAGGGTGAAATCGCCGTTCGATGCGCCGTCCACCTCGATCACGCGAATGCCGTTGACGGTTTGCGCCCCGCTGCCGCCCTTGTTATTGACGTACACATCGGTGTGACCGCTGGTATCGCCGTTAACAATCAGCCTGTCGGTTTTCGAATTATCCCCGCCGAGCACGGTATTGAGCACCAGGGTACTGTGGGCGGTGTAGTTCCCGGTCACGGTCAGGGTGTTGCCGACGGTGTTCCCCGCCAGATTAACGGTGTTGAAGTTGTCCAGGTTGCCCTGAATGGTGAGATTGCCCGCGCCCCCGGTCAGGGCGGTGATGGCGTCACCCGCAGAGACCGTCCCTTCGCTGGTCACGTTGCCGACGATGGTGCCGTACCCGCCGAGCGTGGCCCCTTCGTCAACCGTGACCGCGCCCCCGCCGGACAGCGCCGCCGCGCGGTTATCCAGCGCCAGCGTGCCGGCCTCAACGTGCGTGCCGCCCGTGTGGGCATAGTCGCTGGCGAGGGTAACCATCCCCGCCCCGGCTTTGGTTAACAGACCGCTGCCGCTCATCGCATTGTCAAACGCCCAGGTGTCGCTCGCGTTCAGCACCAGTTCGCCATCGTTGAGGATAGTCGACGTGCCGAGGCTCGCAGGCTGTTGCGCCGTCAGGCGGCTGGCGGAGGCGATGTCGATCTCCCCGCTGAAGCCTGCGTTATTCCCGCCGAGCGCGACGTCGCTGGCGTTCACCAGGTTCATCGCGCCCGCGCCCTGCACCGCGTTGGCAAAGGTTCCCTTAACGGCATCCAGCACCAGCGCGCCGTCGAGTGCGATATCGCCGCTGCCCAGCGCCGCGGCATTTTTCAGGTGCGCCGTGGCGCCGCTGCTTACGTCTACCGCCGCGGTCAGGGCGTCATTGGCGCGGCTGACCACAAGCTCGCCGCCGGTGAGGTTCAGGCTGCCGCTCCCGGTCAGCGCCCCGTCGCTCTGCCCGCCGTTGGTGATGGTCAGCGCCCCGCCGTTCAGCGCCAGCGTACTGCCCGCCGCGCCGTTCAGCGCCCCGACGGTCTGGCTAAAGCCGTTGAGATCGGCGGCGGCGCTGGCGGCGATGTTCAGCGCGCTGGTCTGCCCGAGGGTGTTGTTGCCTCCGAGCAGAACCGTGCCGCTGGTGACCAGCGTTTTGCCCTGATAATCGTTGGCGGTGTTCACCAGGGTGATGGTGCCGTCGTTGGCGCGGAAGTCAAAATCGCCCACGCCGGTGAGCTGCGCCCCCAGGGTGGTGTCCGTCGCGCCCGTGGAGTCAATAACGGCGGTGGACTGGCTGTTCAGCACCTTCAGCATATAGCCCGCGTAAAGTCCCGGGCCGCCCGGGGCATTTTCCCCGGCGGTGATGACCGCCGTGTAACCGTAGGTCGCCAGCACATCGTCATGGCCAAAGCCGTCCGACACTTGATCCGTTTCATCCGCCGGGGCCGTGCCGTCCAGCAGCAGGGTAAGCTGGGTGCCCGCCGAGCTGACCGAGGTCGCTTTCACCACCTGAATGCCGTTATCCACCGAGTCGTCCTGGTCGAGGAAGTTGCCGTCCGGTTTTGACCCCGGCGGCAGGGCGGCGGTTTGCAGGTTCACGACGCCAATGTTTGGCTCCGACACCCCTGAATCCACGTTGAGGGTATTGACCGTTAAGATGTCAGCGGTATCCGGCGTCTTCATCCCCACGTCCAGCAGGCCCCCGCCGAAGGTGAGATTGCCGATACTCTGGTCGCTGCCGAGCGTTGCCACGCCCTGCGCACCCAGCAGCAGCGTGGCCTGGGATAAGGCGCTGGTGTTATCGCCTTCCAGCGACAGCGTACCCTGACGTAGGGCCAGCGTGCCGCCAAAGGCGCTGCCCGCCGACGGCGCAAAGTCAAAGGCGTCGGTCTTCGCCCCCAGGTTTGCCGCCAGCAGGCCGCTGCCGGTGAGCGCGTTGGTGAAGGTGAAGCCGCCGCTGGCGGGCGCGGCGCTCAGGATGCCGTCAAGCTGCACCGGCGAGCCGCCGAGATTTTCCTGCGCGGTGATGCTGGCGCCGCCGCCGCTGGTGATATCCCAGCTGCCGGTGAAGCCGCTGTTGTCCCCCGCCAGCGCGGTGTTCAGCCCGCTGATGCGGTTGACGCCCGTCCCGGTCACGTTGGTGTTCAGGGTGTTGCCCGCCCCGGTCACGCTGAGCACGCCGTTGTTCTCCACCGCATTGTTAAAGCTGCCGTTCGCAAACGAGAGCGCCAGCGTCGCGCCGCTGTCCACCGTTGCCGCGCTGGTGCCAAGCGCAGCCGCATTCGCCGCGTTCAGCGTTCCGGCACTGACCGTGGTGTCGCCGCTGTAGGTATTGGCCCCGGTCAGGGTGGTCTGGCTACCGCTGACCTGGGTGACGGTTCCGGTGCCGCTGATGACGCCGCCGTAGGTCCAGTCGCTGCGGTTAAATTCCAGCGCGCTGTTGTTGGTGATGTTGGACGTGACGCTGCCGTCGGTAGTGCTATCGCCAATGCTCAGCGTCCCGGCGTTGATGACTACCGGGCCGGTGATGCCGACGTCGGTATTCACAAACAGGGTGCCCGTCCCGTCCTGGTGCAGCTCGCCGCTGCCCGTGACGGCGCGGGTCAGCGCCACGCTATCGCTGCGGTTAAAGGTCAGGGTGCCGTTATCCACGATTGGCCCGGCATAGCTGCCCGCCGTGCCGCCCGCGCCCACCTGCATCGTCGCCCCGCTGTTGATGGTGGTGACGCCGGTAAAGGTGTTGGCCCCGGTCAGGGTCAGGGTGCCGCCAGTCAGGGTGACGTTGCCGAGCACGCCGCTGGTCACGCCGCCGAAGGTGCCGCCGTTGCGGATGGTCAAATTGCCGCCGTTGATGGCTAAACCGCCATCGCCCCCCAGCGCGCCAATGGTCTGGGTCTTACCGTTGATATTGGCGTTAGCGCCGCTGTTGACGGTGAGCAGGCTGGTGTTGCCGAGCGCCTTATTGCTGCCAAGACGCAGCGTACCGCCGGAGACGGTGGTCGCCCCGGTATAGCTGTTGCCGCTGTTGCTGAGGGTGACGGTTTGCCCGGCGGCCGCGCTGGCGTTGACGTCCAGGCTCCCGCTTCCGGTGACCTGCGCCGACAGGGTCGCCGCCGCGCCTGCTGCGCCCGCGTCCGGGGTCAGGTGCAGCGTCTGCCCGCTCAGCAGGTCAAGCGCCTTCAGACCGTACTGGACGTACAGCCCGTCGTTGTCCGTCCCGGTGCTCAGCCCGTAATCGTAGGTGGCGTTCGCAACGGAGGTGACACCCTCCTTCACCGCGAACTGCTGCGGATTGCTGATGGCGTTCCCGCTGTGGTCCGTCAGGTTCAGGCTATCGGCGCTGCCCGTGACCGTGGTGGCAGAGACCAGCTGCGAGAGGATCGCTTTGTCGTCCTCTTCCATCAGGTTCTGCCCCGTCGGCGCCGGGTTAGGCACGCCCGCCGTCGGCGCTTCAACGCGGATATCGCCGCCGGTAAGCGTCAGGTTATTGACGTTCACCGTGCCGTCGGCCTGCCCCGGCGGCACCTCGCCGTTGAAGATCAGCGCCCCGCCGCCCATCGTCAGGTTGCCGATGTTCTGGGTTCCGCTGCCCACGGTGGTTTCATTCCCCGCGTTGAGCCGCAGCGTGGCGTTGGTCAGCGCGGTGGTGTTGGCGCCGGAGAGATCGAACGTGCTTTGATCCAGCATCAGCGTGCCGGTAAAGGCGCTGCCGATGGTGTTATCGAAGGCAAAGCTGCCGGACGGCGCCAGCTCGACCATCATGATCCCGTTCCCGGTGAGCGTATTGGTGAAGGTGTAGCCCCCGCTAACCGGCGCGACGTTAAGAATGCCGTTCAGCTGTACCGCGGCATCGCCCAGGTTCTGCCCGGCGGTGACTTTTGCCGAGCCGATGCTGGTGATATCCCACTTGCCGGTAAAGAGCGAGTTATCCCCGCCGAGCGTGGTGTTGAACGCGCTGATGCGGTTTATGCCCGCCCCGGTGATGTCGCTGTTCAGGGTATTGCTGACGCCCGTCACGTTCAGGATCCCGGCGTTGGCGACGTCGTTGCCGAAGGTGCCGTTGCTGAATGAGAGCAGCAGATTCGCGCCGCTGTTGACCGTTGCCGCGCCGGTGCCCAACCCGCTGGCGTTGGAGGCATTCAGCGTCCCCGCCTGCACCGTTGTGCCGCCGCTGTAGGTATTCGTTCCGCTCAGGGTCGTGGTGCCGCTGCCCCGCTGAACCACGTTCCCCGCGCCACCGATGGTGTTACCCACCGCCAGGGCGTTGCTGCGGTTAAACGCCAGCGTCGCCCCGGCCTCTACCGTGACCACGCTGGCGCTGGCCAGCGATCCGCTGGTGCCGCCGCTGCCCAGCTGGAGCGTGCCCTGCTGCACGTTAGTCGCCCCGGTGTAGGTGTTGGTGCCCGTCAGGGTTGTCGTCCCCGTCCCGGCGCTGTCCTGGGTCAGCGTCCCCGTCCCGCTAATCGTCCCCGCGAGGGTCATATCGTTCAGGCGGTTCACCACCAGCGCGGCGTTGTTGACGATATTCCCGACGATTGACCCGGTCAGGCCGCCCGCCCCGAGCTGCAAAATGCCGTTGCTGATGGTGGTGCCGCCGGTCCAGGTGTTGATGCCGCTGAGGATCCAGGTGCCCGGCCCGGTGGACGTCACCTTGCCCGTGCCGCTGATTACCCCGCCGTAGGCCACGTTGCCCGACACGGTGGTGTGGGTTAACGATTTCGACCCCAGCGTCACGTTCCCGGTTCCGCTCATGCTGTTCACGCTCTGGTCGAAGCCGTTCAGATCAAAGATGGTGCCGTTATTCAGAACGAGCTGGCTGGAGTTATCGATAACGTTGGTCGCGCCCGCGCGTAGCGTGCCGCCCGTCACCGTGGTGGTGCCGGTATAGCTGTTGCTGGCGTTGGAGAGTGTGATGGCGTTTGTGGCGTCAACCGCCAGGTTGCCGCTGCCGGAGATCAGGGCCTTCATCTCCGCCGCGCCGGATGGCGTGGTGGTATCCCCGGATAAGGTCAGCGTCTGGCCCGACTGTAAATCGAGCTGGTTGAGGGTATAGCCGATCCCAAGCCCGCCGGCGTTGTTCAGGCTGTAGCCGTAAGTGCCAATGGCGACGGTGGCGCCGTTCTGCACGATATCGGACTGAGAGCTGCTGAGCGCCGCCCCGGAGAGGTCGGTGAGCGTCAGGTTACCTGCCGCGCCGCTGGTTCCCGCCGCGGTGATGAGCTGGAGGCTGGCGCCGTCGTCCTGGGTCAGCAGATTGCCGCCCGCATCCGCCACACCGGTCGGATCGACCTGCACCGTGCCAGCGTTCAGCGCCAGCTGGCCGGTATCAATTACGCCCGTTGGCAGATTCGCGAAACGCAGCGTGCCGCCGTTCATCGTCAGGTTGCCGATATTTTGCGTCCCCGCGCCCACCGTGGTGGTGTTGCCGGTATCAAGCTCCAGCGTGGCGTTGGTTAACGCCGTGGTGTTGTCGCCGGACAGCGCAAAGTCACTCTGCCCGAGCTGAACCGTCCCGGTGAAGTCGGTGCCGACCGCGTTCGTGAACGCAAAGGTGCTGCCGCTCGCGAGCGTGGCGGTCATCAGCCCGGTGCCCAGCAGAGGGTTATCGAAGGTGTAGTTGCCGGAAGGCGGCGCGATATTCAGTACGCCGTTGAGCTGCACCCCCGTTGTGCCCAGATTCTGCGCGGCGGTCACGTCCGCCGTTGCGCCGCTGGTGATGTTCCACAGGCCGGTAAAGCCGGTGTTATTGCCCGCGATAAACGTTCCGGCGGCGCCGATCCGGTTTTCCCCCGCGCCGGTAAAGGTGCTGCTGAGGGTCTCGTTCGCGCCCGTGACGTTGACCAGCCCGGCGTTGGAAATAGCGTTCGTTATCGTGCCGTTGGCAAACGACAGATTCAGCGTTGCGCCGCTGCTGACCGCTGCCGCACCGGTACCGAGCGCCGTGGCGTTTGCCGCCGTCAGCGTCCCCGCATTCACCGCAGTCCCGCCCGCGTAGCTGTTTGCCCCGCTCAGCGTGCTGACGCCCGTCCCGTTTTGGCTGAGGCTGCCGGTGCCGTCAATCACCCCAGTCAGGTTAAGCGCGTTAGCACGGTTTAAGACCAGCGAGGCGTTGTTGGTGATGTCCCCGGTAATGCCCCCGGAGGTTCCACCTGCCCCCAGTTGAAGCACCCCGGCGCCCACGGTGGTGCCGCCCGTATAGCTGCTGTTCCCGGTGAGCACCCAGGTTCCCGCACCCGCGGTGGTCACCGAACCGGCGCCGCCGATCGCGCCACCGTAGGTCACGGTGCCCGCTGCGGTATTTACCGTCAGATCGCCCGCGCCAAGGGTCACGTTCCCGGTGCCGTTCAGGTTATTCACGCTCTGATCGAGCCCGTTGAGATCGAAGGTGGTGCCGCTGTCCAGGGTGACCTGGCTGCTGTCGTCAATCACGTTGAGGGCGCCTGCGCGCAGCGTGCCGTCCGTTACCGTTGTGGTCCCGGTGTAGCTGTTTCCGGCGTTCGCCAGGGTGATGGCGTTAGTGGCATCGACGACCAGGTTACCCGTACCGGTCAGGAGCGCCTTCATGTCGGCCGCGCCGGACGGGGTAGCGGCGTCACCGGAGAGGGTTAAGGTTTGCCCGGCCTGGATATCGAGCTGGCTCAGGGTGTAGCCGACGCCCAGGCCGTTGGTTTCGTTAAGGCCAAAATCGCTGTAGGTGGCTACCGCCACGGTGTTGCCGTTCTGAGTAACGTTGCCCGTGGAGGTGGTCAGCGCGTTGCCCGTCAGATCCTGTAGCGTCAGGTTGGATGCCGAACCGCTGTTGCTGGTCGCAGCGACGAGCTGCACGCCTTCGCCGTCGTCGGCCCTCAGCAAATTCGTACTGTCGACGATAGCGTCAGGATCGACGCGCACCGTGCCGGTAACCATATTCAGCGTCCCGGTGTTGATGAAGCCTGTCGGCAGCGTCGGGAAATTCAACACGCCCCCGTTCAGGGTCAGGTTGGCGACGTTCTGCTGGGTTGCCCCCACGGTGGTTGAGCTGCCCAAATCGAGCTGCAGGGTGGCGTTCGTCAGGGTGCTGGTGTTCACTCCGTCGAGGCTGAACGTCCCCGGCCCCATCGCGAACGTCCCGGTAAACAGAGAGCCGACGTTGCTGGTGAAGTCAAAGGCGTTACCGCCGCCCATGGCGGCCTTCATCAGCCCCGTGCCGGTAAGGACATTTGAAAAGTCAAACCCGCCCGTGGCCGGGACAATGTTCAGGATCCCCACCAGCTGCACGGCGCCTGCCCCCAGATTTTCGCTGCTCTCGACGGAAAGCGACCCTGTGCTCAGGATATTCCAAAGCCCCGTATAGCTGCTGTTGTCCGCATCGACTCGGGCATTGAGCGCGCCGATCCGGTTCTCTCCGCTGCCCGTCAGGGTGCCTTCCAGAGAAGCGAGCTGCCCGGTAATGTTCAACAAGCCGTTGTTGGTGATGTTGTTGGCAAAAACGTTGCTCTGATTGGATATCACCACCGTACCGGCTGCGTTGATGGTGACATCCCCGGTTCCCAGGGCATCGGCACTCGCCACGTTCAGCGTGCCCGCATCCAAGACGCTGCCGCCGGTATAGGTGTTCGCACTCGTGAGGGTGGTTTCGCCTGCCCCGGCCTGATTCAGGCTCCCCGCGCCGCTGATGGCGCCCGCAAACGAGATATCGTCCGAGCGGGAGAAGCGCAGCACGCCGTTGTTGACCACGTTCCCCGTCACGCTGCCGCTGGTGGAGTTGTTGCCGAGCTGCAGAGTGGCGTCGCCGTTGATGGTGGTCCCGCCACCGCTGTCGGTATGGGTCAGCGCGCCGTTGAGAATAAGCGTACCGCTTTGCACCAGCAGGGCATCGGCGGTGGTGCCTTTGGTGCTGAGGGTCGCGCCGTTGAGCAGCCAGCTTTGTCCGGTACTGGCCGCCCCGGTAATGCTGTCGACGCCGGAGATGTTACTGTCCAGCGTCCCTTGCCCGGTTAAGGTCAGGGTATTTCCGGTTCCGGTTGAGGTAATGGCGCCGTTAACGTCGCTCCCGGTCTGGAGGGTCACGGCATTATTACTGCCCGTCAGCGAAATCGCCGTTCCACCGTTGCCGGTGATAGCGCCGCTGTTGGTTAGCGTATGGCCGCCCGTCGTAATCAACACCCCGGTATTGCCGGTGATCGATCCCGCGTTCGTAATGGTCACCACGCCGGAGGCGCTGATTTCAATCCCGTAATTGGAGGTGCTGGTTGAATTAATAACCCCGCCAGCCTGGTTACTGATGGAACCGGAGGCGCTGTCGCGGAACCAGATACCGTTGTGCAGTACGCCGATATTCCCGGCGTTAGAAACCGTTGCCGTTCCGGCATCGGCAATAATCCCGTAGCCGCCGCCGATAGACGAACCGCCGATACCAATATAATTACCGGTCCCTGAGCTGAAATAGACCGACGTGCCGCCGCTCGCGCCGCTGATGGCGCCACTGTTATTCACCGTGCCGCCCGTGCTCAGGTAAATCCCGTCGCTGCTGCTGTCAATCGAGCCGGTAGAGAGGATATTCGCCGTCCCACCGTTGCTTAATCTGACCCCCGCAGCGCTGCCGCCAGAACCGCCTCCCGTTGTGGTCACATCGCCGCCCAGGTTCAGTACCGTGGTGCCCGTTGCCGAGTTGAGATTAATACCAAATAAATTTCCGGTGACGGTCGCGCCATCGTCTATTGTCACCTGCCAGTCCTGCGAGTTATCACCCACGATGCCGGAGCCGGAAGCCACGTTAATACTGTTAGGTGAAGGCATCACAAAAGGATCGGTGCCCGCGAGCGTATAGGTTGTTGTTTGCGAAGGTATGGTGGTATCCGCGTAAACCGGAAGGGCTGCGGCAACCAGTAGTGGAATAGCATGTCGAATAGCAATAGCCAGACGGGAGAGACAGTATTGCCCCTCGGGAATACGTTTATTATTCATGCCTTCTACCCTGAAATTAAATTTTTAGTAACAGTTAAAGAATAGAAGTTTCACAAAAATAGAGAGGGATTATTTTTTATTTAAAAACAGATAGTTAACAAAGACATTAGAGCAATATGATATATATCACACTCTTAAAGATGATACTTTTTGAGTATATTTCCGCAAAGTATTCCTGAAGAGAATAATTAAACTGGGGAGGGATTTCTGGAATTTATAATGACAATGAATAACGTCAAAATAACGTTTATAAAAACATATGCAAATTTAAGTACCCGTTATTTAAGGCGTCTTATTTAACGGGTAGTTAATAGTAGTCAGTTAATCCTGAATATCTTCTTCCTGGCGGGTTTGCATCGCCCAGCGCTGGGCAGACTCCGGCACCGGAAACGGGGGTGAACGGCGAAAACGTTCGCCCACCAACACAAACGCCACGTATTTTCCCCGCAGCTGCCAGACGTCGCGAAAACCGTCCACCTTTAACGCATGTTCAGGCGGGGCGGGTTCGACACGGGGCACGTAGGAAATCACACGGCGGTTTTGTTGGCGAAATGGTTTCATAAGCGACTGGTTCACTAGAGCAAATTCGAAAAACAGGAAAATTCTATGATAGCCGATACCGACCCCGCTCGTCGCCTCTCCGATGCGTAATGTCGCCCCTTTCGTTAAGGCGTAATCCGAAAATGCTCAGATTTTCAGCCAAATCATCACATTGTCCTATAGTTAACAGGTTTTACCGCAACTACGACTACCTTTCAGCAAGGATTTCAGGAGGCGAGTGCAATGTCGAAGCAAGATAAAAAACATCAATCACCGATTAAGGGTACGGAAGAATCACAACCCGGAATGGACTCTCTGGCGCCCGAAGATGGATCCCATCGCGCAACGCCTGGGCCAAGCGCTCCGGGAGAGCAACCTACCGCACCGGGCAGCGCAAAATCCCCGGATGCCATCAACGATAAGCTTAAGGCGCTGGACGCCTCGCGCAAAGGCAGCGAGGGCTTTGCGCTGACCACCAACCAGGGCGTGCGCATCGCCGACGATCAGAACTCCCTGCGTGCAGGCAGCCGCGGGCCGACGCTGCTGGAAGACTTCATCCTGCGCGAGAAGATCACCCATTTCGACCACGAGCGTATCCCCGAGCGCATCGTTCACGCCCGCGGCTCTGCGGCCCACGGCTACTTCCAGCCCTATAAAAGCCTGAAGGACATCACCAAAGCGGACTTCCTGTCAGATCCGAAGAAAGTGACGCCGGTGTTCGTGCGTTTCTCAACGGTACAGGGCGGCGCGGGCTCTGCCGACACGGTGCGCGATATCCGCGGCTTTGCCACCAAGTTTTACACCGACGAGGGGATTTTCGACCTGGTCGGCAACAACACGCCGGTGTTCTTCATTCAGGATGCGCACAAGTTTCCTGACTTTGTCCATGCGGTAAAACCGGAGCCCCACTGGGCCATACCGCAGGGACAAAGCGCGCACGACACCTTCTGGGACTACGTTTCGCTCCAGCCGGAAACGCTGCACAACGTGATGTGGGCGATGTCCGATAGGGGCATTCCGCGCAGCCTGCGCACCATGGAAGGGTTTGGTATTCACACCTTCCGCCTGATTAACGCCGAGGGTAAAGCCACCTTCGTGCGCTTCCACTGGAAGCCGGTGGCGGGTAAAGCCTCGCTGGTGTGGGATGAAGCCCAGAAGCTGACCGGCCGCGATCCGGACTTCCACCGCCGCGAGCTGTGGGAATCCATCGAAGCGGGCGATTTCCCGGAATTCGAGCTGGGGCTGCAGCTCATCCCGGAAGAGGACGAGTTTAAATTCGACTTCGACCTGCTCGATCCGACCAAGCTGATCCCGGAAGAGCTTGTGCCGGTGCAGCTGGTGGGCAAAATGGTGCTCAACCGTAACCCGGATAACTTCTTTGCCGAAAACGAGCAGGCGGCGTTCCACCCGGGGCATATCGTGCCGGGCCTGGACTTCACCAACGATCCGCTGCTGCAGGGGCGCCTGTTCTCGTACACGGACACGCAGATTAGCCGTCTTGGCGGACCGAACTTCCACGAAATTCCGATCAACCGTCCGACCTGTCCGTACCACAACTTCCAGCGCGACGGGATGCACCGTCAGGATATCGACACCAACCCGGCCAACTACGAGCCAAACTCGATCAACGACAACTGGCCGCGCGAAACGCCGCCTGCGCCAAAGCGCGGTGGATTTGAGTCGTACCAGGAGCGCGTGGAGGGCACTAAGATCCGCGAGCGCAGCCCGTCGTTCGGCGAATACTATGCCCAGCCTCGCCTGTTCTGGAACAGCCAGACGCCTATCGAGCAGCAGCACATTATCGGCGCGTTCAGCTTCGAGCTGAGCAAAGTCGTGCGCGAATATATTCGCGAGCGAGTCGTCGACCATCTGACGCGTATCGACATTAAGCTGGCGCAGGGCGTGGCGGATAATCTGGGCATCACCCTGACGGACGAGCAGCTCAACGCGGTGCCGCCGAAGGACGTGAACGGCCTGAAAAAAGATCCGTCGCTCAGCCTTTACGCCATCCCGGGCGGGGACATCAAGGGCCGCGTGGTGGCAATTCTGCTGAACGACAGCACCCGCGCCAGCGACGTGCTCGGCATTCTGAAGGCGCTGAAAAGCAAAGGCGTTCACGCCAAGCTGCTCTACTCCCGCATGGGTGAAGTCAAAGCCAGCGACGGCACCGCGCTGCCGATAGCGGCCACCTTCGCCGGTGCACCGTCGCTGACGGTGGATGCGGTGATTGTGCCGTGCGGGGATATCGACAGCCTGCTCTCCAGCGGGGATGCGGTCTATTACCTGCTCGAAGCCTACAAGCACCTGAAGCCGATCGCCCTTGCCGGGGATGCGCGTCAGTTTAAGGCGAAGCTGAACGTGGCGGACAAAGGTGAAGAAGGGATTGTCGAGGGTGATAACGCGGACAACGCGTTTATGACTCAGCTGTTTGACCTGCTTGCCGCCCACCGCGTGTGGTCGCGCAGCAGCAAAACTGCGCAGATCCCGGCGTAAAAAAGCCTTACCCGGGTGTGCGGCCTGATGCCCTCACCCCGTCCCTCTCCCACGGGAGAGGGAGAAAACACAAAAAACGGTAACTTATGTTACCGTTTTGCTTTTACCTCGCCTCGGGAAACTGCTCACAGATCCCTGAACGTTCCCAACCGATACCCGCGCTCGGCAATCGCGTATTTCAGCGACACCGAGGTCAGCACGTCCAGCTCGGCCAGACGCGGCCAGCAGTAGGCGCTTTTACGCACGGTATTATCCACAAACGCCGGGTGCGCCATCACCTCCAGCGACCGCTCGCCGCGTGCGGCAGAGTCGTCCAGCACCTGCAGGAACAGCGCTTCGCTAATCTCATCGCCGTAAAACGCGCTGCTGAACCCGTCGGTGGTCGGTGCCGACACAGCCAAACCCTGCTGCGCCTGCACCTCGCGATCGACGCGCATCGCCACCCCTTTTCGCGCGGCAAAGTCCGCCACGATGGGATAAATCGCCGGGATCATATGCACGTGGTGATGGCTATCGATATGCGTTGGCTCATGGCCAAAGATATCGACGAAGCGGTTGAACTGACAGTCCAG
This sequence comes from Enterobacter soli, assembly GCF_964208575.1. GTDB lineage: Bacteria > Pseudomonadota > Gammaproteobacteria > Enterobacterales > Enterobacteriaceae > Enterobacter > Enterobacter soli_A. The sequence goes on from NZ_CAXOFU010000002.1 coordinate 178,668, forward strand.
CTCGCGGGTAATCTCATCGAGCGGCAAAGCCCCCCGCTCTGCCATTTCCCAAATCCATTTACCCAGCTGTCCGTCGCGCGTCAGGCCCGGCATCGGCGAAAGCGGCATCCCGAGCGTCAGCACGAAATGCATCCCCACGCCGAGCGCCGGCACCTCATGGCTTAGCAGGGCCGCATGCTCAACCGCATCGCCGTTCACTAACGCCGTGGTCGATGTCACAACGCCCCGACGACAGGCTTCAACAATGCCGTAGTTCTGCCCTTTCGAGAGGCCAAAATCATCGGCATTTACGATCAGCAGATTTTCCATCGCACATCCTCTTAGCGCTGTTTGAACTTCAGCTTCTCAACCGTGGCGGCAAAGTTTGGCAGCCATTTTTCGTGCGCCAGGATCATCTCGCTCGCCAGCTGCTCGGCGTCGCGGTCAGAATGCACCAGCGGGCTCAGGTTGAGCGCCAGAAGAACATCGTTCAGCTCGCCGCTCAGCGCCGCGTTGCTGGCCGCCACTTCGAAGCCTTTAATAGTGTGAATCAGCCCCATCACTTTGTCGTCAAAGTGGGTAATGCGCGGGTGCGGCTGCGCCCCGTCGCGGCCCAGAATACAGGTCATCTCAACCGCCCAGTCCGCCGGGATGTTGTCGATGTGGCCGTGGTGCGGCACGTTGACGTAGTGCTCGGCCTGCTTGTTGTTGTAAATCGCGTTGATCACTTCGCAGGCTGCGTCGGAATAGTACGCCCCGCCGCGCTGCTCCAGCTCTTTCGGCTTAACGTTCAGGTTCGGATCTTTGTACAGGTCAAACAGCTGCTTCTCAACTTTCTGCACAACCTGCGCGCGCGCGCCGCCCTTATAGTACTCGCCCATTTCGATGGCCAGCATCTCTTTCTGCTTGAAGTAGTAAAGCAGGTACGAGCACGGCAGCAGGTTCAGGGAGCGAATAAGCCCTTCGCTGAACGGCAGGTCGAAGATATTTTTCACCGATGCCGCGGTCAGGCGACCGGAGGCCACGCCGTCCAGCAGTTCGTCAAAGCGCGATTTACCGTTCACAATCACGTCTTTGATAAACACCATGTGGTTCAGGCCGAACAGATCGATAGAGAGGTCGTCGTTGTCGGTCAACTCCAGCACATCGCGGATGAACATCTTCATGCCAATCGGAATGTTGCACACGCCGATGAAGCGCTTAAAGCCGGTGTGGCGGTAAACCGCTTCGGTCACCATGCCCGCCGGGTTGGTGAAGTTGATCACCCAGGCGTTCGGGCAGATTTCTTCCACATCTTTAATGATGTCGAAAATCACCGGAATGGTGCGCAGGCCTTTGAACAGGCCGCCCGCGCCGTTGGTTTCCTGTCCCAGATAGCCGTGGCTCAGGGGAATTCGCTCGTCCAGCTCGCGCGCTTTCAGCTGGCCCACGCGCAGCTGCGTGGTAACGAAGTCGGCGTCCTTCAGCGCCTGACGGCGATCCAGCGTTTTATGGACGGTTAACGGCACGCCGGCTTTTTCGACCATACGTTGGCACAGGTCGAAAATAATATTCAGCTTCTCCTGCCCTTCTTCAACGTCCACCAGCCATAATTCACTCACCGGCAGTTCGTGATAACGCTTCAGAAAACCTTCCAGTAATTCCGGGGTATAACTGCTGCCGCCGCCAATGGTTACGACTTTTAATTTCTGTTGCATACTTTCTCCCTTAACGTATCAGGTTAACCGCCTGCAAAGTGTAGCGTTCTCGTCCCGCTAATTTGGGCAAGCAATTACGTCAATATTTCTGGCGGATAAGTCCGCCGATAATTAATTCATTACCGTTAAACTTTTGCGGTAACTGTTCGGTGTGAATGAGGTGAATTTCTTAAATGTTTTAATAAACAAGCTTGGACTACTGTATCCCGATTCATAAGCAATATCGGTGACGGAGTAGTTGGTTATTTCCAGCTGTTTTTTAGCAAAATTAATGCGGATTTCATTAATAATTTGCACCGGCGTTTTACGGTAATAACGCTGGGTCGCCCGGGTTAAATATTCCTGGGACTTGCCCGACAGCGCCACCATATTTTCCAGCGCGTTGTCGCTGAACTGACATTTATCGTGCATGAGCTCAACGGTGCCGCGCAGCCACTGGGGAATATCGTCAATCACCTGCTGCTGCTCTTCGCGATGGTGGCGCAGACGGTTCATCACGTAGAAAGTCACCGTTTCAATAAATTCGTCGAACTCATTGTCGCGGAAGTTAAGCGAGGCGATGACGGTTTCAATCCAGGTCATAAACTCGTTTTTAACGCGATACACCTGCGACGCCACAAAGCAGAACGGCACCAGCGGCAGATAGTGCTTCTCAAAGAAGCGTTTGCTGACGCCGACGTTGAGAATGCGCGTGGCGCCAAATTCATAAAAGCTCTGGTGATAAGAGCCCATCGGCAGGAAGACAAAATCGCCGCGCTCCAGCAGGACGCGCTTACCGTTGATCTCCTGGTAGTAGCGTCCGGTCAGAACAATCGTGAACTCGTAGTAGTCGTGCTGGTGCAGACCGCTGGCGCTCTCGGTTTTGTTGTAGATAACCACGTGAAAATTTTTGCCATTAAACAGCTGCTGCTCAAGTGCGGTTTTGATTTCCATCGTGCTGACCTCCTGCTGCTGACGCTGACTTACTGCATTTTCTCGTGAAGCTCGATTAACTCTGCCACCAGCTCGCGGGCCAGCATAGAGGTCATCAGGTGATCCTGGGCGTGTACCAGCACCAGGCTGACTTTCATTTTCCCTTCGCCCTGGTCGCCTTCGATAAGCTTAGTCTGGACGAGGTGCGCTTCGTTCAGCGCCGTGCGGGACTGATCCATCATGATTTTGGCGGCGGCGAAATCGCCCTGCTTCGCCTGTTTGAGCGCCCCGTAAGCCAGGCTGCGCGCCTGCCCTGAGTTGATGATAAGGCCCATCACCACTTCTTCGAGGTCGTTCTCTGCGGCTTCTTCTGCAACGATACTATCCAAATCTAACATCTCAATGCTCCTTTTTGCTGGCGCGGGCTGCCCCGCGCCGGTCAAACTTAGAATTTCAGTGCGAGGGCGATATCCTCTTCGCTCTCTTCTTCATCAATCACGGTTGCCGCTTTGTTCGCTATCGCCACGAATGGCATGTAGAGCAGGGTCGCAATCCCGAGGTTGAATATCGCCAGCAGGAAGGCGGCAACGCTACCGTTGGTGTTAAAGAACGCGCCCAGACCGGCTGGCATTGTCCACGGTGCAATGTTGGTGACCGGTGGGATAATGCCCAGGTAGTAGGCCGTCAGCGTGATGGCAGCCAGCAGCGGTTGCACCAGGATGAACGGAATGAACATCACCGGGTTCATGATGATTGGCAGACCAAACAGAATCGGTTCGTTAATCTGGAAGATGCCTGACGGCAGCGCCAGCTTCGCAACCTGACGGTGGTCAGCGCGGCGAGAGACAATAAAGACCGCGATGATCAGACCCAACGTCGCCCCGGTACCGCCCAGGAAGATATAGGAGTCAAGCATCGGCTTCGCCCACACATGGAAGGTTTTACCCGCTGCCAGCGCCGCGTCAACGGAGCCGTACTGCTGGTAAAGCGCCACGTTTTCCAGTGCCCACGGGGTCATGATACCGCTGTCCAGCGCCGCCAGTGCCAGTGAACCATGCACGCCGAAGAACCACAGCAGAGAGGTGAAAATCACATACGCCCAGCCAACCACGCCGCCCATCGACGCCAGCGGCGTAGAGATGGAATCCATGATGATCTGGTGGAAGTTTGTGCCCCAGTGAGAGAGCGCCCAGGCGATAATCCCCATGATGGAGAGAATAATAAAGCCTGGAATCAACGCGGAAAATGAACGTGATACGGAGGCTGGCACGCTATCCGGCAACCGAATAACCCAGTTGCGGCGAATAATAAAGGTGAACATTTCTGCCACCACCAGACCAATCACAATACCGGAAATAATATTCGCACCGCCCAACCAGTTAGCGCCTACGGCATAAGCTTCGCCAACGCTATAAGGGGTAACGGTCATGAATGCGGCAACGGATAATAAACCGGCTGCCAGCGGATCGACTTTACGTTCTTCTGCCAGCGCCATCCCGATAAAGAAAGGCGCCATCAGCGACATAATACCCAATGTACCGTTGTACACGTTGCCGCCGATGGCTTTAAAACCGTTAAGGGTTTCAATGGTAGAAGCGTCTAACCGAATGCCTAATGAATAAAAGAAAGAACCTTCACCAAAGCTCAGAAAAACGTTGTTAATTAAAACGAACATGGCCCCGGCCAGCGTCAACGGCATTAATTTAATAAAACCGTTTTTGATGGCATTAACGTGAGGCTGCTTTCCTATTTTAACAGCAAAAGGAAGGAGTACCTTTTCAAGTGAAGCGATGACTTTACTCATAGGAAAATACCCTTAAATGCCGCAACAAACGTTACGGCGTAATGTGTGTGAAATTACTCTTTGACGGGAAAAATATAAAAATTAATTAGCAGCTTTTTTAATCGCCGCAACAGCAGCTTTCAGAACACCCAAACCATCGATTTTGCCGTACAGGCCAGAGTCGATAACTTCTACAGGTTTATTTGGCAACAGACGCTGAATTTCAGGCAGCATGTAGGCAATTTGTGGCCCCAGTAAAACGACATCCGCTGTCTGGCCTTTTTCGCCCGCCAGCGTTTCAGGAAACGCTTCGATCACCACAGGTACTTCATATTTTTCTGCCTGCGCGCGCATTTTGGAAACCAACAGTGAAGTGGACATGCCCGCTGAGCAGAACAGATAGATATGTTTCTTTTCCATAGTAACTTCCCTCTTTTATGACCACCTGCCGTCGTGCTATCACTCGACTCGCTATCCTGGCTGACAGGTAGATGGCTTACCGTTGTTTATCGTTGAAGTGAGTATACGCAATGGTACAAGGAGGGGATAATTCTGAACAGACGCAAATTGTCTCTCATTGACCTGGTATGTTGACTGTCTTCACATTCCAGGCAAATAATTCGCGCAAAGAAATAAGATTTACCAATGTATAAAAAAACCGACCTTACGGTCGGCTTGTTTACATTCTCAGGCGAGAAGGGTTACTGGGCCTTAGGTGCCTGCGGGTCGGTGTCGTACTCCGCACAGGTCTGGTAACCAGAATTGATCACGTGTCCAGTATCATCCAGCGCCACAAAGTAGGTCTCTGCCTTACCATCACGTTGACCCAGGATGTAGGTCTGGCAGGTGCCTTTCGCGTGGATCATGGTCACTTCGGAAGAAGGTTTACCGGCAATCGCCGCAACCTGAGAGCGCGTCATACCTTTTTTGACATCTTTTACTACAGGCTGTGTGAACTGATCTTTGGTGCGATCGTAAGCCGTACACCCTGCCAGCATAGTCAGTACCGCCGCTGCGCTTAAAATTCCTGCTACATTCTTGTTCATATTCCGTCCTCTTGTTTATCAGCGTGTTATCTAAGCATGGGACAAAAAATCATATTCTTCAACTTTGTGAATCAGGCCAGCGGAATTTCGGAAGATTCTAATAAAACAACGATAAGCTGCTAAATCGCCGCAAATTAGCGCACTCGAAACTGCGATCCTTGTCGTTTTACGCCCAAAGGGTTAGTTTTAACGAATCATCATTTTTTTCTCGTTCAGCAAATGGAGGGCGTAATGGCTCTGCAACAAGAGATTATTCAGGCGCTTGGCGCGAAGCCTGCGGTCGATGCTCACGAAGAGATCCGTCGCAGCATCGATTTTTTGAAATCCTATCTGAAAAAGAATGCGTTCCTGAAGTCCCTGGTGCTGGGCATCAGCGGCGGCCAGGACTCCACCCTCACCGGCAAGCTCTGCCAGCTGGCCATCACTGAACTGCGCGAAGAGACGGGCGACAGCGCGCTGCAGTTCATCGCCGTGCGCCTGCCCTACGGCGTGCAGGCCGATGAGCAGGATTGCCAGGACGCCATCGCGTTTATCCAGCCTGACCGCGTGCTGACCGTCAACATCAAAGGCGCGGTGCTGGCAAGCGAGCAGGCCCTGCGCGAAGCGGGCATCGAGCTGAGCGATTTCGTGCGCGGCAACGAGAAAGCGCGCGAGCGTATGAAGGCGCAGTACAGCATCGCCGGCATGACCAAAGGGGTGGTGGTGGGTACTGACCACGCCGCCGAGGCCATCACCGGCTTCTTCACCAAATACGGCGACGGCGGCACCGACATTAACCCGATCTTCCGCCTGAACAAGCGCCAGGGTAAGCAGCTGCTGGCGGCGCTGGGCTGCCCGGAGCACCTATATAAGAAAGCGCCAACGGCCGATCTCGAAGACGATCGCCCTTCTCTGCCTGATGAAGCGGCGCTGGGCGTGACTTACGACAATATCGATGATTACCTGGAAGGCAAAACCCTCGACGCCGCCACCGCCAAAATCATCGAGGGCTGGTATCTGAAAACCGAGCATAAACGCCACACGCCGATTACCGTTTTCGACGACTTCTGGAAGCGATAGTCAGCCACCGTGCCCTCTCTGCGTAAGAGAGGGCATTCTCCCGACGCTTTTTTAAACAACCAACACCTGCTACACTGTATGCCTGAACAGTATACGGAGCGTTATGTGAGCAGGCGTCAATCCGCCCCGCGTCTTGATTTCGAAGCGGCGGCTATCTACGAATATCCCGAACATCTTCGCCCCTGGCTTGAGGCATTGCCTAAACAGCCCGGCGTCTATTTCTTTCACGGCGAAAGCGACACCATGCCGCTTTACATCGGCAAAAGCGTCAATATACGCAGCCGCGTGATGTCGCACCTGCGCACTCCCGACGAAGCCGCGATGCTTCGCCAGTCCCGGCGAATCACCTTTATTCAGACCGCGGGCGAGCTGGGCGCGCTCTTGCTGGAGGCACGGCTAATAAAGGAACAGCAGCCGCTGTTTAACAAGCGCCTGCGCCGCAACCGTCAGCTCTGTTCGCTTCAGATAACCGAGGGCAAACCGCAGGTGGTTTACGCCCGCGAGGTTGATTTCTCCCACGCGCCAAACCTTTACGGCCTGTTTGCCAACAAGCGCGCCGCGCTGCAAATGCTGCAAACGCTGGCGGACGAGCTTAAGCTTTGCTATGGCCTGCTCGGTCTTGAGGCCACCACGCGCGGGCGCGCCTGCTTCCGCTTTGCGCTGAAGCGCTGCGCGGGAGCCTGCTGCGGGCAGGAAAGCATTGAAGATCATCAGGCGAGATTTCTTGCGGGGCTGAACGCCATCAGCGTTAACTGCTGGCCGTGGGAAGGCGCCGTGGCGCTCAAGGAGGCCAGAGAGGGAATGACGCACTATCACATCATCCATAACTGGCTGTGGCTGGGGGCGGTTGAGAGCTTAAACGAGGCCGGCGCGCTGCTGCGCACGCCCGCCGGTTTCGATCACGACGGCTACAAAATTCTCTGCAAGCCCCTGCTGACCGGCGCGTATGAGGTGATTTCCCTCAGTGACCTGCCAGCCACGTAATTTCGCTGTAGAGCAGCGTGCCTTTTGACTCCAGCAGGCGCAGGGTGTGCGTCCCCTCCTCCCAGCTTGCGCCCTGATCCGCCGTCAGCAGCTTATCCCCCAGCTGCCACGCCCCGCTGAGGACAAACACCACGCCGCCCCGTGAGGCAAAGGTGGTGAAGGTGCGATCCGCAACGCGAACCCTGGCTTTACAGCGGTCGCGGCGGGTCATGATATTGAAATCCATCGACATCTGCCCGTCGGAAAGCTGCGCCTTAACCGGCAGATCGCCGACAAAACTGTAGGGCTGGTGATGCTTCAGGGTATGGCAAAACGCGTTGCCGGCATCCAGCGTCACTTCGCCCCCTTCCAGCAGGGTGATGACCCTGTCAACGCCGGGAAAAAGCGAGAATTCGCCGTTGCTGGCGATAGAGGCAATACTGGCGCGCCATGAGAAGTCGCGCGTGGCGGGAGGAAAGCAGCAAATCTCACGCGTCTCACCGGCACCATTGCGCCAGAGACTGACCGGCATCTTACGGATATCAAAGTACTCCATCACCACTCCTGAAAGGCACAACACGCGCCAGCGCACCGATATCGCTATCGTTGCCGTCTTGTTTGTTATCGTTGGGTAAGCACAGACGTATTATCGGCAGCAGAACGGGCAGGCCTTAGCGTGCGTTAATAAAAAATCTAACGCTATGACTCTGCTGAACATTCTTGAGCGACTACAGGAGAATACCGCGACTGGGACGGCAGGCAAGAGGCAGGGAAAGAAAAACCGCCGGTCCTGCCCACTGCGTTTACGCTTTTGTGGACAGGATCCCGGCGGTCTTAAGAGTGTGAGCCGATTATTCGGCTGGTGCTGGCATTTTACCTTCCGGCGCCGGACGTTCTGTCAGACGCTTCTCAAAATTGGCATTAAATTGCTTTTTCTGTTCCGGGGTCAGAATGTTGTAGATCTTGTTCTGGGTTTCCATGCGGGCCAGCATTCCGGCTTTATGCTGCTCGGCCATTTTGTCGATCTGCGCTTCGGCTTTTGCCTTATCGAAGCTGTCGCTGGCGATGATGTCATGCATCGCGCGGCGCTCTTCCAGCGGCGGACGCTTCATCTGGTCACGCTGGCTTTTCATGATGTCGCGCACCTGCTGTTTCTGGGCGTCGGTCAGGTTCAGATCTTTGAACATCATGTCGTGATGCATACCCGGCTTGCCTTTATGGTGCATCATCATTTTGCCGTCGGCAGGTGCGGCGGTCGTGGTCGCGGTATCTGCGGCGAACGCCATGCCGGTAGCGCCCAGAGCCAGGGTAGAAGCAACAAACAGTGCAGTTAATTTACGCATAATTTATTTCCTTTCTTTCAGTTATTCTTCGGCGCTATGCCGTGTTGACGAGATTAACTTTACGGGGTTTATCGTCAATTAGTCAGAGCAACGGTAAAACAATGAAAGTGTAAAAAACAAATAATCGCCAATTATGGAGGAATTAAGGATAAAGCGTGGAGAGATGCAACGAAAATATTCAATACGATGATTTTAAAGAGATTATGAAGAAGTATATAGAAGCAATGTTTATTTTGAAAGCAATTATCCAGGAATATTCTGCAAAAAATGCCTCGCCGCAATAATCGCTAAGAAAATAACAGCGACAGGTGGAGAGAAATAAGCCGATTTCTCTCCACCGTCCGCTAGATTTTTTCCAGCATCAGCCCCGCCCGCAGGCCAAACGCCACCGACGGGTTGGGGAACAGCACGTACTCGGTGGCTCTCTGCACCTCGTAGCGCTCGTCGCCGTCTTCCGCCAGCAGCACGCCCTGACGGAACGGCGTGAAGTTCAGCGTGTGCGCCGCCATGTGCAGCCGGAACGCCTCGCTTTTGCGGGTGATTTGCTGCACCACCCGGTAGCGCTCGACGGGCAGATCGCTGTGCTCCGCCTCCGTGCCCGAGAGCAACGCCCGCAGCGCCAGATGGGTAGGCGCGAAGCGCGACAGGTCGTTTTGTCCAAACGGCAGCGCTTTTCCCAGCTCCAGCGTGCAGGCCAGTGCCCCAACGCTCTCGCAGGTGAAATGGGTAAAGGTGCCGCCCGGCGACTGGTGGAACACCAGCGCCTCCAGCCCCGCATCCCCGAGCCAGGTGAGGAAGCGTTCGTCCCACGGCCTGCTGCGCTGGGGCAGAACGCCAAAACGCACGTGATACGAGGCGCGGATCGCCGTGTGGAGATCGAGATGCCAGCGCGCGTCTCCGGCGCGGGCGAAGAAATCCGTCACCGTCGTTTCCAGCCAGCGGGCGCGGGCGGTTTCGTCGCTCGACGGGAACTGCGCCCAGCGCCCGCCGAACATGCGGTTGATATCGCTGTCCAGATAGCGCCGGTTTTGCGCCAGCGCCGGAGGATTTCCCAGCACCACCAGCGTGCGGCAGCGCAGCGGAAAATCACCGCGATACAGGGCGTGAAGCAGCAGATCGACAATTTCGACCGGTGCGGTTTCATTGCCGTGAACGCCCGACGAGAGCACCAGCGACGGGCCGTGCTCTTCAAACGGCGTGAGTTCAAGCGCCCCCCGCCCCAGCCAGCGCCAGTAGAACGAGGGGCCTTCGCCTTCCTGCTGCTCTGGCGTCACATCGGCCAGCGTCAGCGCCAGTAAATTCTCCATAGCGGCTCCTTTAGCGCTGGAACGGGTAAACAGCGCCCAATTTCAGGATGGTGCTGAGCTCATCCAGCGCCTCCCGACCTTCGCGCAGCAGCTGCGGGTCAACCAGATCGGCCTGGGTTAACCGGTCGCGATAGTAGCGATCGACCCAGCCGTTGAGGGTGTTAAACAGCTGCTCGTTCATCATCACCGCCGGATTAACCGCCTGCATCTCCTGCGGGGTTAACACCACGCGCAGGCGAAGGCACGCCGGGCCGCCGCCGTTCGCCATGCTCTCGCGCAGGTCAAACACGCGCAGCTCGTCAATCGGATTATCCGCCTGCACCAGCTCGCTCAGATAGCGCCAGACCCCGGCGTGATTGCGCGACTCCTGCGGTAGCACCAGCATCATGCTGCCGTCGTCCCGGCTCAGCAGCTGGCTATTAAACAGGTAGGTTTCTACCGCGTCCTGCACGCTGACCGCATCCGTTGGCACCTGAATCGGGGTAAAGCCGGGCACCCGCTCGTGCAGCGCGGCCAGCAGTTTTTCCTGCTGGGCAAACGCCTGCTCGTGGCAGAACAGCACCTGACGGTTGGATACCGCAATCACGTCGTTGTGGAACACGCCCTGGTCGATCACCAACGGGTTTTGCTGGGCAAAAAGCACCTGCTGCGGGTTCACCTGGTTCAGACGCGCCACCGCCTGGCTTGCCGCCAGGGTCTGACGCGCGGGGTAGCGCGTCGGGGCAGTCTGGCCGCCCTCTTCCCGTCCGTAGATAAAGAGCTGCAAACCCGGCTCGCCGTAGTCGCCCCCCAGACGGTTATGGTTTGCCGCCCCCTCGTCGCCGAACATCGCCACCTGCGGCAGCGCCTGATGGACGCTGAAATGCTCCGCATGATTAAAAATGGCGCTCAGCACCCGCCCGGTGGTTTCAGCCTCGGTCGCGCGGTGGAACTTGTTGTTGAGGTTGGCGACGGTGAGATGCACCCTGCCGTCCAGGGTATCGGCGGAGGGCGCAACGGTTGCCGCATTCGCCACCCACATTGACGACGCCGAGCTGGCCGCCGAGAGCAGATGCGGCGCCTGCGCGCCCGCTTTCTCAATCACCTGCTCGTCGCTGCCGCTGAATCCCAGCTGGCGCAATACCGGAACGTTCGGGCGCTCCTGGGGCGGGATCACCGCCTGCGGGAACCCGGCATCCGACAGCGCCTTCATTTTCAGCAGCCCCTGCTTCGCCGCCAGCTTCGGATTCGATACCTGGAAGCGGTGCTTTGTTGAGGCCTCATTGCCAAACGACAGCCCGGCGTAGTGGTGCGTCAGCCCCACCAGGCCGTCAAAATTCACTTCACGCGCTTTCATGGTCATTCCCCTGGGTAAAATCCAGACCCGGACTGAGCGTTTCCGGCAGCGTCAGGGCGGCGGTTTCAAGGCTCGCCATCGGCCACGCGCAGTAGTCCGCGGCGTACCACGCGCTCGCGCGATGGTTGCCCGACGCCCCCACCCCGCCAAAAGGTGCGGTACTCGCCGCGCCGGTCAGCGGTTTGTTCCAGTTGACGATCCCGGCGCGCGCCTCCAGCAGAAGCTGGTCAAACTTCTCGCGCTGGGGCGAAATCAGGCCGCTCGACAGGCCGTAGCGGGTGCTGTTGGCCATCGCGATGGCGCTGTCAAAATCGTCGTAGCGCCAGACGCACAGCATCGGGCCGAAGACCTCTTCATCCGGCACCGTCCCGGCGCCGCTCATCTCGATAATGCCCGGGGTCAGCAGCGAGGTTCCCGGCTGCGCCAGCCTGGGTTCCAGCAGGGTTTTCGCCCCGCGGGCGACGTGCTCCTGCCAGGCCTTCAGCACGTTCTGCGCCGCCTGCTCAGAGATCAGCCCGCCGATAAACGGCTGCGGCTCCGCATCCCATTTCCCCGGTACCAGGCGCGCGCTCACCTCCACTAGCCGGGCCAGAAACGCATCGCCCTGGGCGCCGCGCTTCACCAGCAGGCGGCGCGCGCAGGTGCAGCGCTGTCCGGCGGTGATAAAGGCGGACTGGATGGTGAGATGCACGGCGGCATCGATATCATCTGGATCTTCCACAATAAGCGGGTTGTTGCCGCCCATCTCGAGCGCCAGAATTTTTTCCGGCTGCCCCGCAAGCTGGCGGTGCAGCTGATAGCCCGTCCCGGCGCTGCCGGTAAACAGCAGGCCGTCGATATCGCTCAGCGCGCTGAGCGCCTGCCCGGCTTCACGTCCACCCTGCACCAGGTTCAGCACGCCCGGCGGCAGCCCGGCCTGCTCCCAGAGCTTAACCACCGCCTCGCCCGTCAGCGGCGTCAGCTCGCTCGGCTTGAAAATCACGGTGTTGCCCGCCAGCAGCGCGGGCACAATATGGCCATTCGGCAGATGCCCCGGGAAGTTATAAGGGCCAAACACCGCCAGCACGCCGTGCGGACGGTGGCGCAGGGTCGCCGCGCCGTCCGGCATGTCGGTTGTCTGCTCGCCGGTGCGGATGTGGTACGCCTTCACCGAAATGGCGATTTTGTTGATCATCGCCGCCACTTCGGTCGCGGCCTCCCAGCGCGGCTTGCTGGTTTCCGACGCGATAATGCGCGTCAGCTCGGCCTTATTGGCCTCCAGCAGCGCGGCGAAGTTCTCGACAATGCTCTGACGCGCCGAAAAAGGCTGTTTCGCCCACGCCGGAAACGCGCGGCGGGCGGCGCGGCAGGCCTGCTCCACCTGCCCGGCGCTGGCGTCGTTCCCCTGCCAGAGCACCTCTTTACCGACGGGGTTGGTTTTCACGCGCTGCTCACCCTCGCCCGTTACCCAGTCACCGTTAATCCATAAGCTCATGCTGTTTTCTCCTCAGGGCAAAGTCTTACCAGGCGCACCGCGTCGCCGGGGTTACATTTCAGGGCATCCAGCTGCGCGGGCGTCAGCACCAGGCGATCGCATTTCGGGTTGGTGCGCACCAGCATGGCGCGGAAGTTTTCATAATGCTCGTTCGCCACCAGGCACGCCGGCCATTCGCCCGGCGCGGGCTGGCCTTCCGCCACGGTCACCAGACGGCTTTTGCGGATGGCGCGCACGCGGTCGATGTCGCACTCAAGGGTTGGCCCGCCGTCGAAAATGTCGACGTAGTTACGGTAGCGGAAGCCCTCTTTCTCCAGCACCGCGCGGGCAGGCGCGGTTTGCGGATGCACTTCGCCGATCACCGCCTGCGCTTCCGGGCTTAAGAAATGGGTATAGATAGGGTGTTTGGGCATCAGCTCGGCGATAAAGGCCTTCTGCCCGGTGCCGCAGAGGTAGTCCGCGCGGCTGAACTCCATTGAGAAAAAGCGCTCGCCCAGGCTTTCCCAGAACGGCGAGTAGCCTTTGTCGTCAATGACGCCGCGCATCTCGGCCACCACTTTTTCGTTAAAGCGGTCGCGAAACGCGGCCATAAACATAAAGCGCGACTTGGAGAGCAGATAGCCGTTGCCCTCTTTGCGCCACTCGGGATCGAGGAACAGCGTGCAAAGCTCGCTGGCCCCGGTGTGGTCGTTGCACAGAAACAGCGTCGGCAGCGCGTTATAAACGTTCAGCTCTTTCGAGGCGTGAACCATGGTGCCGACGCGGTAGTTGTACCACGGGTCGTTAAGGCCAACCGCCACTTCGATGGCGCAAATCCCCGCCACGGTGCCGGTGTCGGTATCTTCCAGCACGAACACATAGCCCTGTTCGCTTTTTGGCATCGTCCCTTGCCAGGTTTGCAGGGCGCGCTCAATGCGCGCCGACAGCGTTTTTTCATCGGCAGGAAGCGAGGTCAGCCCGCCTCCCGTCTTTCCGGCAAGCTGCATGAGCCCGGCGAGATCGCCGCGCTCAACGGGACGGATGACCATCATGATGACACCCCGGACTTCACGCGTTCACAGGCCAGCGCAAAACGGTCTAAACCGGTTGATACCTCTTCTTCGCTGACGATCAGCGCAGGGGCAAACCGCACCACGTTGGCGCCGGCAATCAGCACCATCACGCCCATTTTTGCTGCTTCCTGTGAGATAAGTTTAGCTTTTCCGGCAAATTCCGGCGTCAGCTCGCAGCCAATTAACAGCCCCAGACCGCGAATTTCTTTGAACAGGCCGGTTTTGCTGTTGATGGCGTTCAGGCGCTCGACGAACCATTCATGGCGCTGCTTAACGCCCGTCAGCACCGCTGGCGTGTTGATGATATCCAGCACCTGTCCCGCCACGGCGGTCGCCAGCGGGTTACCGCCGTAGGTGGTGCCGTGGGTGCCGACGGTCATGACGCTGGCAAACTTATCGGTGGTAAGCATGGCCCCAATCGGGAAGCCGCCCCCCAGCGCCTTCGCCGTGGAGAGCACGTCCGGCGTCACGCCGTAGTGCATGTAGGCGTACAGCTCGCCGGTGCGGCCCACGCCGGTCTGCACTTCGTCGAAAATCAGTACCGCGCCGTGGCGGTCGCACAGCTCGCGCAGCCCTTGCAGAAAGGCTTTTTGCGCCGGAAGCACGCCGCCCTCGCCCTGCATTGGCTCAACGATCACCGCGCAGGTGGTGTCGTCGATCAGCGCAGCGGCAGAGTCCAGATCGTTGTAAACGGCGTGGCGGATGTCCGGCGGCAGCGGCGCGAAGTCCTGAGAATAGGAGGGCTGACCGCCCGCGCTGACGGTAAACAGCGTGCGGCCGTGGAAGGCGTTTTTGAACGCCACGATCCCGCTCTTGTGCGTGCCGAACTTGTCGTGGGCGTATTTACGCGCCAGCTTCAGCGCCGCTTCGTTGGCTTCCGCCCCCGAGTTACAGAAGAAGACTTTTTCAGCAAAGGTGGCGTCGATAAGCTTTTTCGCCAGACGCAGCGCGGGCTCGTTGGTAAAACCGTTGCCGGTATGCCAGAACTTCGCCGCCTGGTCGTTCAGCGCCTGGCGCAGCGCCGGGTGCGCGTGGCCCAGGGCGTTCACCGCAATCCCGCCCGCAAAGTCGATATACTCTTTGCCCTGCTGATCCCACAGGCGCGAGCCTTCCCCACGTACCGGAATAAAAGCCGCCGGAGCGTAAACCGGCATCATCCATTCATCAAAATTTTCACGCGTAATTGACAGAGACATAGCGACCTCATCCGGTAAATAAAAGGTTGTTTAAATGTTAAATAATTGAGTATTTGCACTGTGAATGTAGATTGCAGACTTCGTGCCAGCCAGCGTTAAAAATGCATAAACGGGTTGCGACAACAGAATATCAACAGGTTACGATATGGAGTTATTCACTGTTAATGCATAAAAAGTGAATATTTTTATGACAAGCGGCGCTTTGCCGAACGAAAACGTGAAAGAGTATGCACAGGCCAAATATAATTCTGGAATTGTGATCGCCAGCGAAATTTATTGTCCGTTTATGCCTCTTTTCAGGGCGCCACGCGCGGGAATGGTGCAAATTTTGCACCGTTGACGCAATCTGTCGCAGTTATTGGTCATACCCGGTAACAGCTGCGTTAAATTCTGCTACCATCCATGCACTATTCACCTTGCATTGGCAGCGACTATGAAATTTGTCTCTTTTAATATCAACGGCCTGCGCGCCCGCCCTCACCAACTTGAAGCCATCGTAGAGCAGCATCAACCGGATGTGATTGGCCTTCAGGAGACAAAGGTTCACGACGACATGTTCCCCCTCGAAGAGGTGGCGAAGCTGGGCTACAACGTCTTTTATCACGGGCAGAAAGGCCACTACGGGGTCGCGCTGCTGACCAAAGAAACGCCCGTTTCGGTGCGTCGCGGCTTCCCGGGCGATGACGGAGAAGCGCAGCGCCGCATCATCATGGCGGAAATCCCGTCGCCGCTCGGCAATATCACGGTAATCAACGGGTACTTCCCGCAGGGCGAAAGCCGCGACCACCCGACCAAATTCCCGGCGAAAGCGAAGTTCTACCAGGATCTTCAGGACTACCTGACCACCGAGCTGAAAAAAGAGAACCCGGTGCTGATCATGGGCGATGTGAATATCAGCCCAACGGATCTGGACATCGGCATCGGCGAAGACAGCCGCAAGCGCTGGCTGCGTACCGGTAAATGCTCCTTCCTGCCGGAAGAGCGCGAGTGGATGCAGCGCCTGCTGGACTGGGGCCTGGTGGACACCTTCCGCGCCGCCAACCCGGAAACCCAGGATCGCTTCTCGTGGTTTGACTACCGCTCGAAAGGCTTCGACGACAACCGCGGCCTGCGTATCGATCTGCTGCTGGCAAGCTCGCCGCTGGCCGAACGCTGCGTCGAAACCGGCATTGATTACGACATCCGCAGCATGGATAAACCGTCTGACCACGCGCCGGTGTGGGCGAAGTTCAAGCTGTAACCTCGTGTGAACCGTCGAAAATACCTCTTTCTGTGCGCCCTTCTGGGCGCATTTGCGCTGGCGTTTTGGCTGCTGCCGCCGGGCACGCTGACGCTTGATTCGCTGCGCGCGCACCATCAGGCGCTGCTGGCGCAGGTTCAGCGGGCGCCAGTGCAAAGCGCGGCGCTCTATTTTGCCCTGTATGTGCTGGTGTCCGCCCTTTCCATCCCCGGCGCGGCGGTGCTGACGCTGCTCGGCGGGGCGCTGTTCAGCCTGTGGCAAGGCACCCTGCTGGTGTCGTTTGCCTCCACGCTCGGCGCGACACTTGCGATGCTGGTGAGCCGCTATCTGCTGCGCGACTGGGTGCAGCGGCGGTTTGCCGAACAGATGAAAACCGTCAACGCCGGAATGAACCGCGACGGCGCATACTATCTTTTTGCCCTGCGCCTGATGCCCCTGTTCCCGTTTTTTGTGGTCAATTTGCTCGCCGGGCTGACCCGCCTCGGCGTGCGCCGCTACTGGTGGGTGAGCCAGCTTGCGATGCTGCCCGCCACGATAATCTTTCTGAATGCCGGAAGCGAGCTGGGAAAACTGACCTCGCTGCGCGATATTCTGTCGCCGGGAACGATCTTCGCCTTTACACTACTGGGGTTATTGCCGCTGGTGACCCGCTGGCTGTTTTCTCGCTTCTCTCACTCTTCGCGATAAGGAAGGCATTATGCGCCGTGTGCGTTTTTGCGCGTTTCTGACCGGCCTGCTGCTGGCAGGCCCCACGTTTGCCGCCGACGGCTGGCAGGACATTAAAAATGAAGCCAAAGGCCAGACGGTCTGGTTTAACGCCTGGGGCGGCGACCCGGCGGTGAACCGCTATCTCGACTGGGTGAGCGGCGAGGTGAAAACCCACTACGCCATCAACCTTAACATCGTCCATCTGGCGGATGCCGCCGACGCGGTAAAACGCATTCAGACCGAACGGGCCGCCGGGCGTAAAACCAACGGCTCGGTGGATTTACTGTGGGTGAACGGGGAGAACTTCCGCACGCTGAAAGAGGCTAACCTGCTGCAAACCCAGTGGGCGCAGGCGCTGCCGAACTGGCAGTTTGTGGACATGCACAAGCCGGTGACCGAAGATTTCGCCATTGCCACCGACGGCGCCGAATCCCCGTGGGGCGGTGCCCAGCTTACTTTTATCGCCCGCAGGGGGAACCTGCCCGCCCCGCTAAGCGATCCGCAGGCGCTGCTGGAATACGCTGGCGCCCATCCGGGAAAAATCACCTACCCGCGCCCGCCCGATTTTACCGGCACCGCGTTTCTGGAACAGCTGCTGCTGACCCTTACCCGCTCGCCCGAAGCGCTTAAAGCCGCGCCCGACGAGCGCTTCGCGCAGGTCACCGCGCCGCTGTGGGCCTATCTCGACAGGCTGCATCCCCTGCTGTGGCGCGCAGGGAAAGACTTCCCGCCAACACCCGCGCGGATGGACGCGCTGCTGGCAAGCGGCAGCCTGAACATGTCGCTGACCTTCAACCCCGCTCACGCCCGGCAGAAGGTTGCCAGCGGCGAGCTGCCTGCCGACAGCTACAGCTTCGGCTTTCAAAACAGGATGATTGGCAACGTCCACTTTGTCACCATTCCGGCGAATTCCAGCGCCAGCGCCGCCGCGAAGGTGGTGGCGAACTTCCTGCTGTCGCCGCAGGCGCAGACGCGTAAAGCCGACCCCGCCATTTGGGGCGACCCGAGCGTGCTGGATGCGCAAAAATTACCGAAAGCCGACGCCGCCGCGCTGACCGCCCACGCCACCAACGGGCTGCCCGCCATGCTGCCGGAGCCGCACGCCGCGTGGGTTAACGCGCTGGAGCAGGAATGGCTTCGCCGCTACGGCACCCGCTAAGCGGGCTGGCCTGGCTATTGATGGCGGTGATTTATCTGCCGCTGATCCCGGCGGGAGTGATGCTGCTCGCCCCCGCCTTTTCGGCTGCCCGCTGGCACTCCCTGCTGAGCGATCCCCAGCTCCCGCAGGCGTTTATCGCCACCCTGGTTTCCACGCTGATTGCGACCCTCGGCGCGCTGTTTATTGCCCTGAGCCTGGTCGCCGCCCTGTGGCCCGGCGAGCGCTGGCGGCGCCTGAGCGCTCGCCTGCCTTGGCTGCTTGCTATTCCGCACGTGGCCTTCGCCACCAGCGCCCTGCTGATGTTTGCCGAGGGCGGCGTTTTTTATCGGCTGTTTACCCACCTTTCGGCCCGGCAGGACGCCGCCGGGATCGGGCTGGGCGTGACCCTCGCGGTTAAAGAGAGCGCGTTCGTGCTGTGGGCCATCTACGCCGCGCTGCCGGAAACCCGGCTGGCGCAGCAAAACGTGGTGCTGCGCACCTTTGGCTACGGGCGCATTCAGCGCCTGTGCTGGCTGGCGATCCCGGCGATAGCCCCCGCGCTGGGTGCCGTGATGCTGGCGGTGCTGGCCTGGTCGATTTCGGTGGTGGATGTCGCCATCGTGCTCGGGCCGGGGAATCCCCCCACGCTGGCGGTGCTGGCGTGGCAATGGCTGAATCAGGGCGACGCCGAACAGCAGGCCAAAGGCACCCTGCTATGCCTTGTCCTGCTGGTCATGCTGGCGGCGCTGGCGGGGATCGGGTTTGGCCTCTGGACGCTGTGGCGGCGCAGGCTGCCCAACGTCAGCGGCGAGCGCCGCGCCAGCCGGCTGCATTTACCCGTCGGCGGGCTGTTACCCGCCTGCGGCCTGCTGTGCGCGGTGGTGCTGGTACTGCTGGCAAATCACACCGATACCGCCCTCGCCCCTTACGCCACCAGCCTCTCCTTTGGCCTGCTGTCCAGCCTGCTGGCGCTCGTCACGATCTTCCTGTGGCTCGAATGGGGGCCGCAGCGCGGTGCCCTGTGGATCTGGCTGCCGCTGGCGCTTCCGGCGCTGCCGCTGGTGTTCGGGCAGTACACGCTCGCCCTGTGGCTTGGGGTCGACGGGCAGTACGCAGCCGTATTGTGGAGCCATCTGCTGTGGGTGCTGCCGTGGATGCTGCTGGTGCTGCAGCCCGCCTGGCGCAGGCTCGATCCGCGGCTGATACTGATTGCCAGAACCCTCGGCTGGTCGCGCGGCAAAATTTTCTGCGTCGTTAAATGCCCGCTGCTGGTTCGCCCGGCGCTGATCGCCTTCGCCACCGGGTTCTCGGTGAGCGTGGCGCAGTACCTGCCTACGCTCTGGGTCGGGGCGGGACGCTTTGCCACCCTGACCACCGAGGCGGTGGCGCTCAGCAGCGGGGGCAGCGTCCCGACCCTCGCCAACCGGGCGCTGGGACTGCTGGTCTTGACCGGGCTGGTCTTTGCCGCTGCCGCGCTCTTATCCCGGCTCGCGGGCCGCTACCGACGAGGATTACGTTAATGCTGAGAGTGAAAAACCTCACCATCGAGCCGCTGTTTCGCGGGGTCAGTTTCGAGGTGCCGCGGGGGGAGATCGTCACGCTGATGGGGCCGTCCGGCAGCGGTAAATCCACGCTCTTTTCCTGGACGATCGGCGCGCTTTCTGCGGACTTCAAGGCGCAGGGCGAGCTGTGGCTTAACGAAAGGCGCTGCGACTTCCTGCCGGTTGAACAGCGCGATCTCGGGATTTTGTTTCAGGACGCCCTGCTGTTCGACAGCTTTAGCGTTGGGCAAAACCTGCTGCTGGCGCTGCCTGCCCAGATTACCGGACGGGCGCGAAAGGCGGCGGTGCTGGAGGCGCTGGCCTCCGCCGGGCTGGACGGGCATTACAACAGCGACCCGGCGACCCTTTCCGGCGGCGAGCGTGCCAGGGTCAGCCTGCTGCGCGCGCTGCTGGCCCGGCCCCAGGCGCTGCTGCTGGACGAACCGTTCAGCCGCCTGGATAAAACCCTGCGCGCCGCGTTCCGCGCGTGGGTATTCGACACGGTGCGCGAGCGAAACATTCCGGTCGTGCTGGTCACCCACGACGAAGAGGATATTCCGCCCGGCGGCGAGGTGCTCCAGCTGTCCCGCTGGCAATAACACGCTTCATACTGTGCTAACGCAATGTTTTCTGTTTTCGGGGAGATGACAATGAGCGCCTCTTTTTTTGACGTCAGGTTTATCGATGAAACGTGTTTCTCAACTGACCGCGCTGGCCCTGCTCTGCGGCCTCGCCTCACTCTCCACGTCGGCGGCTGATTTGTCCCGCCCCTTTACCCTCGAACAGCTCCGGCAAGCGCGCGGCGTGGCGATCGACACCCGCGCCAGCGCCTTCTACAACGGCTGGCCGCAGACCCTGAACGGCACCTCCGGGCACGAGCCTTCGGCGCTCAACCTCTCTGCCTCCTGGCTCAGCGCCATGAGCGAGGCGCAGTTTAAAGACTGGGCGAAGCAGCACCGCCTGACGCCGTCCATGCCGATCGCGCTGTACGGCAGCGACGCGGAGAATCAGGCGGTCAAAGCACGGCTGGAAAAGGCGGGCTATCCCTTCATTTCCACCCTGAGCGATGCGCTGCAAACGCCCGACCGCCTGCAGCGTTTGGCCCACTTTGAACAGCTGGTTTATCCGCAGTGGATCCACCAGCTCCAGCAGAATAAGCCGGTGGCTGCGGCGCCTGCGAAGTCCTGGAAAGTGCTGGAAGCGGGCTGGGGCGCGCCGAAGTATTTCCTGCTGAGCCATATTCCGGGCGCGGGCTACGTCGACACCAACGAGGTGGAGAGCGAGCCGCTGTGGAATAAAGTGTCTGACGACAAGCTGAAAGCGATGCTGGCAAAACACGGTATTCGCCACGACACCACGGTGATCCTGTACGGCCGCGACGTGTACGCCGCCGCGCGCGTGGCGCAGATCATGCTCTACGCGGGCGTTAAGGACGTTCGCCTGCTCGACGGCGGCTGGAAAAGCTGGTCGGACGCCGGGCTGCCGGTTGAGCGCGGCATGCCCGCCGACGTGAAGCCCGCCCCTGATTTTGGCGCGCCGATCCCCGGCCAGCCGCAGCTGATGGTCGATACGGAACAGGCTCGCGGGATGCTGCACCGTCAGGATGCCTCGCTGGTCAGCATCCGCTCCTGGCCGGAGTTCACGGGAGAAACCAGCGGCTACAGCTACATCAAGCCGAAAGGTGAAATTGCCGGGGCGCGCTGGGGCCACGCCGGAAGCGATGCCACGCACATGGAAGATTTCCATAACCCGGACGGCACCATGCGCAGCGCCGACGATATCGCCGCCATGTGGAAAACCTGGAATATCCTGCCGAGCCAGCACGTCGCGTTCTACTGCGGAACGGGCTGGCGCGCGTCCGAAACCTTCATGTACGCCCGGGCGATGGGCTGGAAAAACGTGTCGGTCTACGACGGGGGCTGGTACGAATGGAGCAGCAACCCGAAAAACCCCATCTCCACCGGGGAGCGCGGGCCTGACAGCGTCCGCTAACGGGTGAGCGATTTCAGCGTCGCGTAGCCGCTCCAGACGCGCGTTGTGGTGGTCAGCCAGCACAGCGCGCCGAATATCCACGCAAACCACGCGAAGTACGCCGGAAACAGACAGCAGAGCACAAACAGCGCGATGGTTTCCGTCCCCTCCGTTAAGCCGCCAATGTAGTAAAACGACTTATGGGCATAGCCCGGATTATCGATATCATGCTTCGCCGCCAGCGCCGCAAAGGCGAGAAAGCTGCTGCCGGTGCCGATAAACGCAAACAGCAGCCAGGCCGCGGCAAGGGCGTTTTCAGGGGACGCCAGCGCAAAGCCGAACGGCACCAGCGCGTAGAACAGAAAATCGAGGGCGATATCCAAAAAGCCCCCTGCATCGCTCAGCCCGCGACGCCGCGCCAGCGCCCCGTCCAGGCCATCCATCAGACAGTTTACGACAATCGCCACCAGCGCCGCCGCATACCATTCGAGCGCCAGAAAAGGCAGCGCCAGCACGCCGACGGCAAAGCCCGCCAGCGTCACGCCGTCAGGGGTGATAAAGGGTTTATCGATGCTGGCCGCAAGCCGGTTCAGCCCCGGCTTCACGCGCGGGTGAAGGTGTTTATCAAACATGCGGTTGGCCTTTGAAGGTGGCGCACAGCCCCTGGGACGGGATGTCCAGCGCGGCGTTGAAGCGCGCGGATAAGTTCTGAAATGCAATCAGCGCCGTCATTTCGGTGATGACCTCGTCGGTGAAGTGGCGTTTTAGCTGCGCCTTCAGCGCCTCGTCCACCTGCGGCGGCGTGGCGGTAACGGCTTCGGCGTAGGCCAGCGCGACGCGCTCCTCCTCGCTGAACAGCGTCGCCTCCTGCCAGCGGCTGACCGCCTGCACTTTATCCAGCGCTCCGCTGCGCTCGGCGAGGCGCAGGCTGTTGGCATCAATACAAAAATCACAGCGGCAAATCTGCGACACGCGGGTCATCAGCAGCGAGCGCAGTACGGGGCTTAACCGCGCGCTGCGCCGCTCCAGAAAGCCGACAAACAGCGCCACCAGCCAGAAAAGGCGCGGCATTCGTCCCCACCAGCGGGTAGGGTTAAGCACCGCCCCGAAGTGCTTTTTCTGCATGGCGGCGATGGGCTTTAAGCTGACGGGCAGCTCTTGTAGCGGGGCGACCCAGGCGGGTGTCTCTTTCACCGGACTCTCCTTGATGGCTGGACTCTTTGAAAGGGCAAGATAATATGTCGTTTTGCGCAATCAATTATTGACTATCATGCTGAAAACTATCGATGTCGTTGCCGCCATTATTGAACGGGATGGCAAAATCTTACTGGCTCAACGTCCGCCCCACGCCGATCAGCCCGGCATGTGGGAATTTGCGGGCGGCAAGGTGGAAGCCGAAGAAACCCAGCCTGAGGCGCTTGTGCGTGAATTACGCGAGGAGTTGGGCATTCACGCCCGACCGGGGCGCTACGTCGCCAGCCATCAGCGGGAAGTCTCCGGGCGAGCGATCCATCTTCACGCCTGGCACGTGCCGGAATTTAGCGGTGAACTGACCGCGTACTGCCACAGCGCGCTGGCGTGGTGTACGCCGCAGGAGGCGCTAACCTACTCATTAGCGCCTGCGGATATTCCCCTGCTGGAGGCGTTTATCCTTTTACGCGACGCCAGACCAGCGGATTCGTGCTGACGGTGCGCTCGTCGCGCTGACACTGCAGCAGCACGCCGTCGGCTTTCACCACCGCCCCTTCCGAATAATTCTGATCCTGATAGATGCAGCACTGGCTGCACGGCTGCGCGCGTTGGCCGCCAGAGCTGAACACTTCTGGCGGCACATTCACCTCCACGTCCGGGCGAATGCGGTCTGCCTGCGCCCCTGCGGATAAAAGAACTAACAAAGCGGTTATCACATAACGGTTCATAGGATGTCTTCCTGTTGTCTCCTGATAATGACTATAACGGTAATCCTGGCGGGAACCTTTAATTTCTCACGTCATCGTTTTTTGTTATGAACCGGGCGTAATGATGAATTTCATTTTAGCGCGAAATTTCCGCTTGCCTCGCAAAGCACTACGGGTGATATAGTCGAAAAAACACAATAAATCGACTAAGCATCGCACATAACAATACATAAGAGGTTCTTATATCTATGGATCAGACACGCTCTCTGGAAAGTTTTCTCGCCCACGTTCAACAGCGCGACCCGCATCAGAGCGAATTTGCGCAGGCGGTTCGTGAAGTCATGACCACGCTGTGGCCCTTCCTTGAAGAAAATCCCCGTTACCGTCAGATGTCCCTGCTTGAGCGCCTGGTTGAGCCAGAGCGCGTGATTCAGTTCCGCGTGACCTGGGTTGACGATCGCAACCAGGTTCAGGTCAACCGCGCGTGGCGCGTGCAGTTTAACTCGGCGATTGGGCCGTTTAAGGGCGGCATGCGCTTCCACCCGTCGGTGAACCTGTCGATCCTGAAATTCCTCGGCTTTGAACAGACCTTCAAAAACGCGCTGACCACGCTGCCAATGGGCGGCGGCAAAGGCGGCAGCGATTTCGACCCGAAAGGCAAAAGCGAAGGCGAAGTGATGCGTTTCTGCCAGGCGCTGATGACCGAGCTGTACCGCCATCTTGGCCCGGACACCGACGTGCCCGCGGGGGATATCGGCGTGGGCGGCCGCGAAGTGGGCTTTATGGCCGGGATGATGAAAAAACTCTCCAACAACAGCGCGTGCGTGTTCACCGGTAAAGGGCTCTCCTTCGGCGGCAGCCTGATCCGCCCGGAAGCCACCGGCTATGGGCTGGTCTATTTCACCGAAGCGATGCTGAAACGCCACGGCCTGAGCTTTGAAGGAATGCGCGTGGCGGTCTCCGGCTCCGGCAACGTGGCTCAGTACGCCATCGAAAAAGCGATGCAGTTTGGCGCGCGCGTGGTGACCGCGTCCGACTCCAGCGGCACCGTGGTTGACGAAGCGGGCTTCACCGCAGAAAAACTGGCGCGCCTGTGCGAAATCAAAGCCAGCCGCGACGGTCGCGTCGCGGATTACGCCCGCGAGTTTGGCCTGACCTATCTGGAAGGCAAACAGCCGTGGGCCGTTCCGGTGGATATCGCCCTGCCGTGCGCCACCCAGAACGAACTGGACGTTGAGGCGGCGCGCACCCTGATCGCCAACGGCGTGAAGGCGGTGGCGGAAGGCGCAAACATGCCGACCACCATCGAAGCCACCGATCTGTTCCTGGAAGCGGGCGTGCTGTTCGCGCCGGGTAAAGCCGCGAACGCGGGCGGCGTGGCAACGTCAGGCCTTGAGATGGCGCAAAACGCCGCGCGTCTGGGCTGGAAAGCGGAAAAAGTGGATGCCCGTCTGCACCATATCATGCTGGATATCCACCACGCCTGCGTGGAGTACGGCGGCGAAGCGAAGCAGACCAACTACGTGCGCGGCGCGAATATCGCCGGGTTCGTGAAGGTTGCGGATGCGATGATTGGGCAAGGCGTGATTTAAGCTAGCTGTAGTGCGGCCGGGTGCCCTCACCCACGGAGGCTCAATGTAGGCTCGGTAAGCGTTAGCGCCACCGGGCTTTTTTCAGGCCGCAGAGCTGCTTTTTCGCCGGGTGGCGGCTTCGCCTTACCCGGCCTACGAGTTACGCGTTAAGTTCCGTGCGGCCGGGTGCCCTCTCCCACAGGGAGAGGGAGAAAACCGGGTGCCCCTCCCTCGGGGAGAGGGAGAAAACCGGGAGGCATTACGCCGCACTCTTTTTCTTTTTAAACGGTTTTTTCGCACCGCCTGGTGCAACCATTCCTCTGAACTGCTTCACCGGCGTGCTTCGCGCCTGGTTAATCAACTCATACAGCGTCCCGACCAGCGGCTGCATAAAGTCCTGATAGCGGCACTGCTTTTCGCTGATTTGCGTCAGAACGGACTCCCAGTGCGCGGTCATATCCGGCCTTGCGGCCAGCTCCGGCAGGGAGTGAATCAGCGCTCTGCCCGGCTCGGTGGAGTGGATGTAGCGCCCTTTCTTCTCCAGAAAACCGCGCTTAAACAGCAGCTCGATAATCCCCGCGCGGGTCGCTTCGGTGCCCAATCCGTCCGTGGCGCGCAGGATCTTCTTCAGATCTTTGTCCTGCACAAAGCGGGCGATCCCGGTCATCGCCGAGAGCAGCGTCGCATCGGTGAAATGGCGCGGCGGCTGGGTCTGACGCTCAATCACTTCGCCCTTTTCACACAGCAGCTCGTCATCTTTCGCCACCACCGGCAGCGGCGTGCCGTCGTTCTCTTCGTCACGCTCTTTGTTGCCGAGCAGCGTGCGCCAGCCCGCTTCCGCGAGGAAACGCGCTTTGGCGACAAACTTGCCTTTGGCGATTTCCAGCTCGATCACGCACTTGCGGAACACGGCGTCCGGGCAGAACTGCATCAGATACTGACGGGCGATGAGGCTATAGACCTTCGCTTCGTTTTCCGTCAGGTTGACGCTGCTGGTGCGCGCGGTAGGGATAATGGCATGGTGAGCGTCCACCTTTTTGTCGTCCCAGCAGCGGTTATGGGTGTCCGGGTTCACCGCGGGCTGCGGCAGCAGATCCGGCGCATGGACGCCGATGGCGTTCATCACCGAGTGCCGTCCGGCAAAGTGTTCTTCCGGCAGGTAGCGGCTGTCCGAACGCGGATAGGTAATGAGCTTGTGGGTTTCGTAAAGCTTCTGGCAGATGTCGAGCACGTTCTGGGCGCTCAGGCCGAAGCGCTTCGCGGCCTCAATCTGCAGCGCGGAAAGGGAAAACGGCAGCGGCGCGGGTTCTGATTCCCGTTTATCGTTATAGCTGGTGACGATGGCGGGCTGGCCGGTAATCCGGTTCACCACGTGCTCCGCCAGCGGGCGATGCAGCAGCCTGCCCTCTTCATCCTGATAGGATTCACAGGCGTCGCTGGGCTGCCAGGTCGCCGTAAAACGCTCGTCTTTTGGCGTGACAATATGGGCTTTCACTTCGAAAAAGTCTTTGGCGACGAAGTTTTCAATTTCCTCGTCACGACGCACCACCAGCCCGAGCACCGGAGTCTGCACGCGCCCGACGGATAGCACGCCCTGATACCCGGCGTTGCGCCCCAGAATGGTGTAGGCACGGGTCATGTTGATGCCGTACAGCCAGTCGGCGCGGGCGCGGGCCAGCGCCGAAACGCACAGCGGGATAAACTCGCTGTTGGCGCGAAGACGCGAAATCGCGCGCTCCACGGCCTGCGGGTTGAGGTCGTTAATCAGGCAGCGCTGCACCTGCTGGCGCTTTTCCGGTGCCAGCTCCAGGTAGTCCAGCACTTCATCCACCAGCAGCTGACCCTCCCTGTCCGGGTCACCCGCGTGGACAACTTCCGAGGCGTCATGCAGGAAGCGCTTAATGACGTTGAGTTGTTTGGTGACCGAAGGGCGCGGCTGCAGGCGCCACTTCTCCGGCACGATAGGCAGGTCGTTCAGGTTCCAGCGGGCGTAGCGGCTGTCGTAAACGTCCGGCTGCGCCTGTTCCAGCAGGTGACCGATACACCAGGTGACCACCTGCCCGTTACCGCATTCGATAAAGCCGTCGCCCTTGCGGTGCGGCTTGGGCAGCACGTCGGCAATGGCGCGGGCGAGGCTCGGCTTTTCGGCAATAAACAACCGCATCGAATTAACGGATCTCAATCATCGGACGACCGCCGCGCGCGGGCACCAGCTCGCCGATGGCGGTCAGGGTGATGCCAAACTCAGCGGCAGTGGTCTGCACGTCGGCTTCGGCTTCCGGCGTGACCGCCAGCAGCAGGCCGCCGGAGGTTTGCGGATCGCACAGCAGATCGCGCCACGCTTGCGGCATCTCACCCATCAGGTGACCGTAGCTGGCGAAGTTGCGTTGGGTGCCGCCCGGCACGGCGCCCTGGGCGATGTACTCTTCTACGCCAGGCAGTTTCGGGATCTCCTGATACCAGACCTGCGCCTGCACGCCCGCCCCCTGACACACTTCTGAGAGGTGGCCCAGCAGGCCAAAACCGGTCACGTCGGTCATCGCCTTCACGCCGTCGATATTGGCGAAGGCCGCGCCCGCGAGGTTCATCTGACACATCACTTCCGTCGCCAGCCCCACGTGTTCAGGTTTGAGCAGGGATTTTTTCTCGGCGGTGGTGAGCACGCCAATTCCCAGCGGCTTGGTGAGATAGAGCTTGCAGCCCGCCTGCGCTGTGCTGTTGCGCTTCACGCGCTCGGTTGGCACCACGCCGGTCACCGCCAGGCCAAAGATAGGCTCGGGCGCATCGATGGAGTGACCGCCCGCCAGGGCAATCCCCGCCTGCTGGCAGGCAAAGCGTCCGCCCTCAATGACGTCGCGGGCGATTTCCGGCGCTAGCGTGTTAATCGGCCAGCCCAGAATGGCAATCGCCATAATCGGCTTACCGCCCATGGCGAAGATATCGCTGATGGCGTTCGTGGCGGCAATACGCCCGAAGTCGAACGGGTTATCGACGATCGGCATAAAGAAGTCGGTGGTGCTGATGATGCTGGTGCCGTTACCCAGGTCGTAAACCGCGGCGTCGTCGCGCGTTTCGTTGCCCACAAGCAGGTTCGGGTCGACAAACTTCGCCTGTTCGCTGTGCAGGATGGTTTCCAGCACCTTTGGGGAAATTTTACAACCGCAACCTGCTCCGTGGCTGTACTGCGTTAAACGAATGGTTTGCTCGCTCATGGACATCTCCTGTCATTGCAATCGCGCTATGGTAGCGCTCATTCCATAAAGAGGTAAGTATGACTGTCTGAATTCTGCGGCGGATGCTCAGAATCCAGACAGTTTAGCGCGCGTTATTAAAAACGGCTGATGAACGGCGTGGTGTCCGGCACGTTGATGGTGCTGGAAGCTTTGAGCTGCGGGGTGCCAAGATAGAGGAAACCGACAATTTTATCGTGCTCGCCGCAGGAGAAGCCTTCGCGTACCGCGGCGCTTTCCGTTAACGGCCCGGTGCGCCAGATACCGTTAAAGCCCTGCGCGACGGCGGCCATTTGCATCGCCATCACCGCACAGCCGGCGGACATCTCCTGCTCCCAGACCGGCACCTTGTGGTCGGCCTGACATTTTGCCACCACGGTCACGATCATCGGCGCGCGGAACGGCGCGTTGCGGGCTTTATCAATGCCCTTTTCGTCCTGCCCGGCGGCAATCGCACCCTGCTCCAGCAGCGCGCTGAAGCGATCCCGGCCTTCGCCTTCAATAATAAAGAAATGCCACGGCTGCAAGGTGCCATGATCCGGCGCGCGCATTCCGGCACGCAGAATGTTTTCCAGCTGCTCGCCCGCAGGCGCGGGTTCGGCCAGACGTGAAGCGCTACGGCGGTTAACAAGCAGTTCTAATGCATCCATTGGTTAACTCCTTTCTTGAAATTTACTCACAAAATTAACACGACGGCAGATTTTGTTACAGCGCGGCTGGCGATTCCTGCTGACAAGTGGCGGTTGGGTCATTACGATAACCTCCACATTGCCGTCCACGACGACGGTTACAGTCATTTTATGGTTAGGGAGAATACATGCGAACCCTTTGGCGAATCTTTGCCGGTTTCTTTAAATGGACGTGGCGACTGCTTAACTTCGTCCGCAATCTGGTGATGAACATCTTTTTCATCTTCCTGATTCTGGTTTGCGCAGGCATCTGGATGCACATCAGCAGCACCAGCCAGGCGCAACACTCCACGCGCGGCGCGCTGCTGCTGGATATCACCGGGGTGATCGTCGATAAGCCGTCCACCAGCAATCGTCTGGGGGTGATTGGTCGCCAGCTGTTCGGGGCCACCTCCGACCGCCTGCAGGAAAATTCTCTCTTTGATATCGTCGATACCATTCGCAAGGCCAAAGACGACCGCAACATCACCGGGATCGTGCTCGACCTGAAAGATTTTGCCGGTGCCGATCAGCCTTCCATGCAATACATCGGTAAAGCCCTGCGCGAGTTCCGCGACGGCGGCAAGCCGGTGATTGCCGTGGGCGATAGCTATTCACAAGGCCAATATTATCTGGCGAGCTTCGCCAACAAAATCTGGCTCTCGCCGCAGGGCACCGTGGATCTGCACGGTTTTGCCACTAACGGCCTGTACTACAAATCCCTGCTCGACAAGCTGAAGGTAACCACCCACGTCTTCCGCGTCGGAACCTATAAGTCCGCCGTTGAGCCGTTTATCCGTGACGATATGTCCCCTGCCGCCCGTGAAGCCGACAGCCGCTGGATTGGCGAGCTGTGGCAGAACTATCTTGGCACCATCGCCGCTAACCGCCAGATCACCGCTCAGCAGGTGTTCCCGGGCGCGCAGGGCGTGCTGGACGGCCTGCGCAAGGTCGACGGCGACACCGCGAAATACGCGCTGGATAACAAACTGGTTGATGCCCTGGGCACCAGCGCGGACATCGAGAAATCGCTGACCAAACAGTTTGGCTGGAGCAAAGAGGATAAAAACTACAGCGCCATCAGCATGTACGACTACACGACGAAAAAACCGGACGACAGCGGCGACAGCATCGCCGTGGTGTTTGCTAACGGTGCCATTATGGACGGTCAGGAAACCCCGGGTAACGTCGGCGGCGATACCACGGCGTCGCAGATCCGCGATGCGCGTCTGGATCCGAAGGTGAAAGCGATCGTGCTGCGCGTCAACAGCCCTGGCGGCAGCGTCAGCGCCTCCGAGGTGATCCGCGCTGAGCTGGCTGCGGCGCGCGCGGCGGGCAAACCTGTCGTGGTGTCGATGGGCGGCATGGCGGCGTCCGGCGGGTACTGGATTTCCACCCCGGCGAACTACATCGTGGCGAACCCAAGCACGTTGACCGGCTCTATTGGCATCTTCGGGGTGATCAACACCGTAGAAAACAGCCTGGACTACCTGGGCGTTCACACCGACGGCGTATCAACCTCGCCGCTGGCGGACGTTTCGATGACCAAATCGCTGCCGCCGGAAGTGTCCGAGATGATGCAGCTCAGCATCGAAAACGGCTATAAGCGCTTTATCACGCTGGTTGCCGACTCGCGTAAGAAGACGCCTGAACAGATTGACCAGATTGCCCAGGGTCACGTCTGGACCGGACAAGACGCGAAGAGCAACGGCCTGGTCGACAGCCTCGGTGACTTCGATGACGCCGTGGCGAAAGCGGCCGAGCTGGCGAAGCTGAAGCAGTGGCACGTTGAATACTATCAGGATGAGCCATCATTCCTGGATATGGTGATGGACAGCATGTCCGGCTCCGTGCGCGCCATGCTGCCAGAGGCGCTGCAGGCTTACCTGCCTGCGCCGGTCGCTCAGGCGGCAAGCGTGATGAAAGCAGAGAGCGATAAGCTCGCGGCGTTTAACGATCCGCAAAGCCGTTACGCGTTCTGCCTGACCTGCGCCAACGTTCGTTAACCTCCCGTCCCCTCTTCCCGCAAGAGGGGATTTTTCTTTGAAGAACAAGAACTCACTACCATGCAGAAGAAATCGATTTATGTGGCGTATACCGGCGGTACTATCGGTATGCAGCGTTCTGAAAATGGCTATATCCCGGTATCCGGTCACCTGCAGCGCCAGCTGGCGCTGATGCCCGAATTCCATCGCCCTGAGATGCCTGACTTCACCATTCACGAGTACGCGCCGCTGATGGACTCGTCCGACATGACGCCGGAAGACTGGCAGCATATCGCGGACGACATCAAGGCCCATTACGACGAGTACGACGGCTTCGTGATCCTGCACGGCACCGACACGATGGCCTTCACCGCCTCGGCGCTGTCGTTCATGCTGGAAAACCTCAGCAAGCCGGTGATCGTCACCGGATCGCAAATTCCGCTGGCGGAGCTGCGCTCAGACGGGCAGATCAACCTGCTCAACTCCCTCTACGTCGCGGCGAATTACCCGATCAACGAAGTGTCGCTGTTCTTCAACAATCGCCTGTACCGCGGCAACCGCACCACCAAGGCCCACGCGGACGGTTTCGATGCTTTCGCCTCGCCAAACCTGCAGCCGCTGCTGGAAGCGGGGATCCACATTCGCCGTCTGGGTACGCCGCCGGCACCGCACACGGCGGGCGAGCTGCTTGTGCATCCGATCACCCCGCAGCCAATCGGCGTGGTAACGATTTATCCGGGCATCTCGGCGGACGTGGTGCGTAACTTCCTGCGCCAGCCGGTGAAAGCGCTGATCCTGCGTTCCTACGGCGTGGGCAACGCGCCGCAGAACGGCGAGTTCCTCAAAGAGTTGCAGGAAGCGAGCGATCGCGGCATCGTGGTGGTGAACCTGACGCAGTGCATGTCCGGCAAGGTCAACATGGGCGGTTACGCCACCGGGAACGCGCTGGCCCATGCGGGAGTCATCAGCGGCTTTGATATGACCGTTGAGGCGACGCTGACTAAACTTCACTATCTGCTGAGTCAGGATCTGGACATTCAGTCCATTCGCAGCGCGATGATGCAAAACCTGCGCGGCGAACTGACGCCAGACGAATAAGGAGGCTGTATGACCCAACGCGCTCTGTTACTGGTTGATCTGCAAAATGATTTCTGTGCGGGCGGTGCGCTGGCCGTGGCGGAAGGCGATAGCACGGTTGACGTCGCCAATACGCTGATCGCGTGGTGTAAAGCGCGCGGCGACGCGGTGGTGGCGAGCCAGGACTGGCACCCTGCCAATCACGGGAGCTTCGCCAGCCAGCATAGCGTGGAGCCTTACGCCCAGGGTGAGCTGGACGGCCTGGCTCAGACCTTCTGGCCCGATCACTGCGTCCAGCAAACCGAAGGCGCGGCGCTGCATCCCCTGCTGAACCAAAAGGCCATCGATGCCGTTTTCCATAAAGGGGAAAACCCGTCTATCGACAGCTACAGCGCGTTCTTTGACAACGGGCATCGTCAGAAAACGGAGCTGGACGCATGGCTGCGCCACCACGAAATCAGCGAGCTTATCGTGATGGGGCTGGCGACGGACTACTGCGTGAAGTTCACGGTGCTGGACGCGCTTGAGCTGGGTTACACCGTGAGCGTCATCACCGACGGCTGCCGCGGAGTCAACATTCAGCCGCAGGACAGCGCGCTGGCGTTCATGGAGATGTCTACCGCCGGTGCAACGCTCTATACGCTGGACGACTGGCGGGAAACGCACGCGTAAGCCTTTTTAGCCGGGTGGCGGCGTTGCCTTACCCGGCCTACTTTCTCTGGTTCATAGGCCGGGTAAGCGCAGCGCCACCCGGCCCCCCCTCACCGATCTCCCATAAAGTGAACTCCCTCGCATCTCAGGCGAAGCGGCAATGCTATGCTTTTCAGGCTGTTTTTTCGCCACGCCTTTCCGTGGCGTGGTTACTTTTATTAAGTCAAAGAGGAACTTGTATGAAACGTTTGCCCTTGCTGGCAGCATTACCCTTGCTTTGCGCGTCAGTTGCCTCCGCCAGTACCCTGATGTCCGTGGGCTATTTTAACGGCGGCGGCGATGTTACCGCCGGGCCGGGCGGAGATATCAACAAGCTCGACGTTCGCCAGATTACCCACCTCAACTATTCGTTCGGCCTTGTCTATAACGATGAGAAAGACGAAACCAACGACGCTTTAAAAGATCCGGCAAAACTGCATCAAATCTGGCTGTCGCCAAAAGTTGCCTCCGACCTCGCGCTGATCCCCGTTCTTCGCAAGCAGAATCCGAACCTGAAAGTGCTGCTCTCCGTTGGCGGCTGGGGCGCGCGCGGCTTCTCGGGCGCGGCAGCAACAAAAGAGACGCGCGCGGTGTTTATCCGCTCCGCGCAGGAGATTGTCGATAAGTACGGCCTGGACGGGATCGACCTCGACTGGGAGTATCCGGTGAACGGCGCGTGGGGGCTGGTCGCCAGCACGCCGGCCGACCGGGATAATTTCACCGCGCTGCTTAAAGAGATGCGCGACGCCTTCGGCCATAAAAAGCTGGTCACCATTGCGGTGGGCGCGAATGCGGAAAGTCCGAAAAGCTGGGTGGACGTCAAAGCCATCGCCCCGCTGCTCGATTACATCAACCTGATGACCTACGACATGGCGTATGGCACGCAGTACTTTAACGCCAACCTGTACGATTCCAGCGCCTGGCCGACGGTTGCCGCCGCGGATAAATACAGCGTGGACTTCGTGGTGAACAACTACCTTGCCGCCGGGTTAAAGCCGGAGCAGATGAACCTCGGGATCGGTTTCTACGGTCGCGTGCCGAAGCGCGCCGTTGAGCCAGGTATCGACTGGACGAATTCGGACGCGCAAAAAAATCCGGTCACCCAGCCCTACTTCGGGCCGCAGGAAATCGGCCTGTTTAAATCGCTGGGCTACGACCTGACCAAAGACACCTACGTGAAGTACAACGATATCGTCAGCAAGCTGCTGAACGATCCGCAAAAACGCTTTACCGAGCACTGGGACGACCAGGCGAAGGTGCCGTGGCTGTCGGTGAACGCCGCGGACGGCAAAGCGCTGTTTGCGATCTCCTATGAGAACCCGCGCTCGGTCGCCATCAAGGCGGACTACATCAAAGAGAAAGGATTGGCCGGGGCGATGTTCTGGGAGTATGGCGCAGACGACAATAACCAGCTGGCAAAACAGCTGGCGGAGTCGCTGGGGATCGAACACAAGTAGTATGTAATGACGCCCTCTCCGCAGTGGAGAGGGCTGCAGCCCGCGCGGTTACTGCACTTTCATCGTCGCAATCGGCCTGGGCGTGATGCCAAAATCTTCCTTCAGCTCGCGCTTGCTCTTCATCACCATCTGACCCTGGGTGTCGATAGTCATGTGCTGGGCATCGGTGTTGTTACGCGCCTGCCACAGCATCACCAGCTGCAAGCTGTTCTCTTTTTGCTCTGCCGTCAGGGCAACGCCATCCGGCCATTTTCCGAGCTCCACCGCGGTGACCAGGCGCTGATAGATCTCCGGCGTCATGCTCTCAATCATGTCATCAATATTCATGATGCGTCCCTTTCAAAGGAATAATTTGCTGAATCGTTTTTTCAACCTTTCGTCTGGTCGCCATTTTCGTCGTCAGTGAAGCTCAACGACGCGGAGTTGACGCAGAAACGCTCGCCCGTCGGCTGAGGGCCATCCGGGAACACGTGGCCCAGGTGCGCATCGCATTTCCCGCAGCGGATCTCAACGCGTTTCATCCCGTGAGAGGTGTCTTCCAGATAGCGGATCGCGTCATCGCTGACGGGCTCGTAAAAGCTCGGCCAGCCGCAGCCAGAATCGTATTTTGTTTGGGAATTAAACAGCGCTGCATCGCACACCAGACAGTGGTACACGCCGTCACGCTTATTGTGCAGCAAACGCCCGGTAAATGGCGGTTCCGTGCCGTGATTCTGCGTCACGTAGAACTGCATTTCGGTCAGGTTTTTTTTCAGATCTTCAGGGTTACTTGAGTTCGACATATGCTTACATCTCGCTGTAGAAACAGACATCTTATTACCCGGATTCTAACAAAACATTAACACCCACGCGTGCACTTTTGTTCTAAACTTATGTGTCGCGAAAAGGCGCGCAGGCAATTGTGATCGTGTTCACATTTTTATCCTGGCGGCCCTTTAAAATTCCGGGCGCAGCCCCCATGTGGTTGCTAGCTCAAAGGGAAAGTGAGGCGAGTCAGTCGCACAAACGTTAGTCACAGGATTGATTTGTCGCAATGATTGACACGATTCCGCTTGACGCTGCGTAAGGTTTTTGTAATTTTACAGGCAACCTTTTATTCACTAACAAATAGCTGGTGGAATATATGACTATCAAAGTAGGTATCAACGGTTTTGGCCGTATCGGCCGTATTGTTTTCCGTGCTGCTCAGGAACGTTCTGACATCGAAATCGTTGGTATCAACGATCTGTTGGACGCTGAATACATGGCGTACATGCTGAAGTACGACTCAACTCACGGTCGTTTCAACGGCACCGTTGAAGTGAAAGACGGCCACCTGGTTGTTAACGGCAAAACCATCCGCGTTACTGCTGAAAAAGATCCAGCTAACCTGAAATGGAACGAAATCGGTGTTGACGTTGTAGCTGAAGCTACCGGTATCTTCCTGACCGACGAAACCGCACGTAAACACATCACCGCGGGTGCGAAGAAAGTTGTTCTGACTGGTCCTTCCAAAGACAACACCCCAATGTTCGTACGTGGTGCTAACTTCGAAAAATATGCTGGCCAGGACATCGTTTCCAACGCATCCTGCACCACCAACTGCCTGGCTCCACTGGCTAAAGTTATCAACGACAACTTCGGTATCGTTGAAGGCCTGATGACCACCGTTCACGCAACTACCGCTACTCAGAAAACTGTTGATGGCCCGTCTCACAAAGACTGGCGCGGCGGCCGTGGCGCAGCTCAGAACATCATCCCATCTTCTACCGGTGCTGCTAAAGCTGTAGGCGTTGTACTGCCAGAGCTGAACGGTAAACTGACTGGTATGGCGTTCCGCGTTCCAACTCCTAACGTATCCGTTGTTGACCTGACTGTTCGTCTGGAAAAAGCTGCTTCTTACGAAGAAATTAAGAAAGCAATCAAAGCTGCTTCCGAAGGCCCAATGAAAGGCGTTCTGGGTTACACCGAAGACGACGTTGTATCTACCGATTTCAACGGCGAAGTGTGCACTTCCGTGTTCGATGCTAAAGCTGGTATCGCACTGAACGACAACTTCGTGAAACTGGTATCCTGGTACGACAACGAAACCGGCTACTCTAACAAAGTACTGGACCTGATCGCTCACATCTCCAAATAAGTTGAGATGAGACACTGATCCTAAAAGGCGACTTCGGTCGCCTTTTTTTTGCTTTAAAGACAGAGGATTGCTTAATGATTAATAAAATTTTTGCACTTCCGGTAGTCGAACAACTTACCCCTGTGCTCTCCCACCGCCAGATTGACGATGCCGACTTTATCGTGGTGGATCACCCGCGCGTTAAGGCGTCCGTTGCGCTGAACGGCGCCCACCTTCTCTCCTGGAAACCAGAAGGCGAAGAAGAAGGCCTGTGGCTGAGCGACATCACCTCCTTCAAAAAAGGCGCGGCCATTCGCGGCGGCGTGCCGATCTGCTGGCCGTGGTTTGGCCCGGCGGCGGAACAAGGTTTACCTGCACACGGTTTCGCCCGTAACCAGCAGTGGACGCTCAAAGCGCATAACGAAGATGATAACGGCGTGGTGCTGACCTTCGAACTGCACAGCAACGATGAAACCCGCAAGCTGTGGCCGCACGACTTCACCCTGTATGCACGCTTCAAGCTGGGCAAAACCTGCGAAATCGAGCTGGAAGCGCACGGCGAGTTTGAAACCTCTTCCGCCCTGCACACCTACTTCAACGTAGGCGACATCAGCGCGGTCAAGGTCAGCGGCCTTGGCGATACCTTTATCGACAAAGTGGACAACGCAAAAGAAGGCAAACTGAGCGACGGCGTGCAGACGTTCCCGGATCGCACCGACCGCGTCTACCTGCATCCGGAAGCCTGCAGCGTGATCCACGACAGCAAACTCAACCGTGGTATCGAGGTGATTCACCGCCACAACAGCAACGTTGTTGGCTGGAACCCTGGCCCGGCGCTGTCCGTCAGCATGGGCGACGTGCCGGACGAGGGCTACAAAACCTTCGTGTGCGTTGAAACCGCCTGCGTCTCTCCGCTGCAAAAAGCCACTGCCGAGAACCCATCTCGCCTGGCGCAGACCATTAGCATCGTTAAGCGCTAATCGTCGCCCCCTGCCCCTCATCCCGAGGGGCAAAGATCAAGCCTACACCACGTCTAACGCCGTTTTTCCCGCTGGTGCCGGAAACGCGCTTTCAAGCTTCAGCAGATCCTGGGCTGAAAGGGTAATCTCCAGCGCAGCCGCATTCTCTTTTACGTGTTCAACGGTCGCCGCTTTCGGGATAGCCACCACGCCCCGATGGCTGATGACCCACGCCAGCAGGATTTGCGCGGCGCTGGCGTTATGGCTACGCGCAATCTCGTTCACGACCGGATGGTTCATCAGCCCGGAACGCAAACGCCCGGCCTGCGCCAGCGGGCAATAGGCCATCACCGGCATCCCCTGCTGCTGGCACCAGGGCAGCACGTCGTACTCAATGCCGCGCGAAGCGAGGTGATACAGCACCTGATTCGCTGCGCAGTCGGCGCCGCCTTCGGTCGCCCAAAGCTCCTGCATGTCGTCGTAATCCAGATTCGACACGCCCCAGCGGCCAATTTTTCCCTGCTGCCGCAGCGTTTGCATCAGCTCGACGGTCTCGTCCAGGCCGTAATTTCCCCGCCAGTGCAGCAGATAGAGATCGATACGATCGGTGCCCATACGCCGCAGGCTGGCTTCGCAGGCCGCGACCCCCTTTTGCCCGCCCGCGTTCCACGGATAAACCTTTGAGACCAGATAAACCCGGTCGCGCTGGCCCTTTATCGCGTCGGCGACCACCTCTTCCGCCCCGCCTTCGGCGTACATTTCAGCGGTATCAATCAGCGTTAAGCCGAGATCGATGCCCGCTCGCAGCGCATCGGCCTCGGTTTTGCGCTGGCTGGCTTTTTCGCCCATATACCAGGTCCCCTGTCCGATGGCCGGCAGGGAACGCGCGTCGGGAAACATCACCGTTTTTGCACTCATATCGCTCTCCATTGTTTGCACCACCTTAAAACAAACGGGGCGCATAGCGCCCCGTTATGATGCATAGATTGCACTGTAAAGATGCACAATCAGAATTTGTAGGTCACACCCACGGAGAAGATCCCCGACCAGGATTTGTCGACCATCGGGCTATCTTTCACTTCGTCGCTCAAACGCACATAGCGGCCAGTGCCGTACACGTTCCAGTCGCCGAGGAAGTTATAGCTCGCGGTCAGCTCCAGGTACGGATCCCAACCGTCGTCAGCATCGTAGCTTTTCAGACCGCTACGACGGGATTCGTTTCGGGACACGCCGTAATAGTAGTCGTTGTAGTTTTCGCTGCTGTACTGCACGCCGATACCCGGCGTCAGGGTCAGGGCGCCGTTGGTGTAACGGTAGAGCCATGCCAGATCCCAGATAAAGCCGTTGCTGTTGTCCAGCGTGTCGCCCGCCAGCGCGGTGCGCAGGAAGCCGTACTGGGTGTTATGCACGTAGGAAAGCCCAGCCATCATCGAGCTCTTACGCTTGTCGAGCTGACGAAGCGCGTGGCTGTCGCTGTCGCCTGGTTTGAAGTGCGTTGGATCGTAGTAGGCCATGATAGAGAGCTTATCGGCCGTGTCGTTCCACAGGTAATAGCCGCCGCCGAGACCGCGGAACCAGAAGTTATCGCCCTCGTAGGTGATAACCGGAACCGGATACACATCGCGATCGTACTGTTTGTACGGGCTGTTAATCACGCCAACACCCGCGCCAACAGTCCACTGATCGTCTGCCTGTGCGGTGCTAACGGAGGTGGCGACGAGTACGCCCAATGCCAGAAGTTTGAGTTTGGTCACAATCCATTCTTTCCTGTAGTCAAATAATCAGCGGGTGAAGTGTAACCGCCCTTTCCGAACATCCCAAAACTTTTTGCCCGCTAATGAGTTTGATAAACCCAGTATTTTCTGCTTTTCAGATTACCGGTCGCTTTCATTTGTGTGACGACAAGATGAAAAACCCGGTTTTCTTTTAGAACAAAGGCGGAAATTTTTGGATGAGTTATTGATATGTCATTGAAATTGAATTTCGCCGATATGCAAGTTTTGCAAATGCCATCTACGCTTTAATTTAAGAGGAGAAATACCTGTACGCCTCGTGATTCTTAGCGCCCGACCTGGCACACAGGTTGCTGCTCTGGCATTACGGTGCGAGAAATTCTCTTCCGGGAGCCTCCACTACTCATACGAACGGCTCTTATCCTGTGCTAAAAAACGAAAGGACGGCATGCCATGAATATATTCGATCACTATCGCCAGCGCTACGAAGCTGCCAAGGACGAAGAGTTCACACTGCAGGAGTTTCTTACCATTTGTCGGCAAGATCGCAGTGCCTATGCCAATGCGGCAGAACGGCTATTGATGGCTATCGGCGAGCCTAACATGGTTGATACTGCCCTGGAACCACGGCTTTCCCGTCTATTTTCGAACCGGGTTGTCGCCCGATACCCGGCGTTTGAGGAATTCTACGGCATGGAGGATGCCATTGAGCAGATTGTTTCCTATCTGAAACATGCGGCTCAGGGTCTGGAAGAGAAGAAACAGATCCTCTACTTACTGGGGCCAGTGGGTGGCGGTAAATCATCGCTGGCGGAACGCCTTAAGGCGCTGATGCAGCGCGTGCCGATTTACGTGCTGAGCGCCAACGGCGAACGCAGCCCGGTCAACGATCACCCGCTGTGCCTGTTCAACCCGCAGGAAGATGCGCAGATTCTGGATAAGGAGTTTGGCATCCCGCACCGCTATCTCGGCACGATTATGTCGCCGTGGGCGGCGAAGCGTCTGCACGAGTTTGGTGGCGACATCACCAAGTTCCGCGTCGTCAAAGTGTGGCCGTCTATTCTGGAACAGATTGCCATCGCCAAAACCGAACCGGGCGATGAGAACAACCAGGATATCTCGGCCCTGGTCGGTAAGGTCGATATCCGTAAGCTGGAGCACCACGCGCAGAACGACCCGGATGCCTACGGCTATTCCGGTGCCCTGTGCCGCGCTAACCAGGGGATTATGGAATTCGTCGAGATGTTTAAAGCACCGATTAAAGTGCTGCATCCGCTGCTGACCGCAACCCAGGAAGGGAACTACAACGGGACGGAAGGTATCTCCGCCCTGCCGTTTAACGGGATTATTCTCGCCCACTCGAACGAATCTGAATGGGTGTCGTTCCGCAACAACAAGAACAACGAAGCGTTCCTTGACCGTGTTTACATCGTCAAGGTGCCTTACTGCCTGCGGATTTCCGAAGAGATCAAAATCTACGAGAAACTGCTTAACCACAGCGAGCTGGTTCATGCGCCTTGCGCCCCCGGCACGCTGGAAACCCTTTCACGCTTCTCTATTTTGTCGCGCCTGAAAGAGCCAGAAAACTCCAGCATCTACTCGAAAATGCGCGTCTACGACGGCGAAAGCCTGAAAGACACCGACCCGAAAGCGAAGTCCTACCAGGAGTATCGCGACTACGCCGGGGTCGACGAAGGGATGAACGGTCTGTCCACGCGCTTCGCGTTTAAGATCCTCTCCCGCGTGTTCAACTTCGACCATGCTGAGGTGGCGGCTAACCCGGTGCATCTGTTCTACGTGCTTGAGCAGCAGATTGAGCGCGAGCAGTTCCCGCAAGAGCAGGCAGAACGCTATCTGGAGTTCCTGAAAGGCTACCTGATCCCGAAATACGCCGAGTTTATCGGCAAAGAGATTCAGACCGCCTATCTGGAATCCTACTCGGAGTACGGGCAGAACATCTTTGACCGTTACGTCACCTACGCCGACTTCTGGATCCAGGATCA
Source organism: Enterobacter soli (assembly GCF_964208575.1). GTDB lineage: Bacteria > Pseudomonadota > Gammaproteobacteria > Enterobacterales > Enterobacteriaceae > Enterobacter > Enterobacter soli_A. The sequence continues at coordinate 219,782 of NZ_CAXOFU010000002.1, forward strand.
GGAGTACCGCGACCCGGATACCGGCCAGCTGTTTGACCGTGAATCCCTGAACGCGGAGCTGGAAAAAATTGAGAAGCCGGCCGGGATCAGCAACCCGAAAGACTTCCGTAACGAGATAGTCAACTTCGTGCTGCGCGCCAGAGCGCACAACAACGGGCGAAATCCAAACTGGACCAGCTACGAGAAACTGCGCACGGTTATCGAGAAGAAAATGTTCTCGAACACCGAGGAGCTGCTGCCGGTCATTTCGTTCAACGCAAAAACCTCTACCGATGAGCAGAAAAAACACGACGATTTTGTCGACCGTATGATGGAGAAAGGCTACACCCGCAAGCAGGTGCGCCTGCTGTGCGAATGGTATCTGCGCGTGCGTAAGTCGTCCTAAAAACAAGTGCCCGGCGGCGTTCGCGCCTGCCGGGCCGACAAAATGCAAGTTGGCAAATGCAGTACGGGGGGCATATGACCTGGTTTATTGACCGGCGTCTTAACGGCAAAAACAAGAGCACGGTGAATCGCCAGCGCTTCTTGCGCCGTTATAAATCGCAAATTAAACAGTCGATCTCCGAGGCCATCAACAAGCGTTCGGTGACCGACGTCGATAGCGGAGAGTCCGTTTCTATCCCAACGGATGACATTAGCGAACCGATGTTCCATCAGGGACGCGGCGGCCTGCGCCATCGCGTTCATCCCGGTAACGATCACTTTGTCCAGAACGACAGAATCGAACGCCCGCAGGGGGGCGGCGGCGGTTCAGGCAGCGGTCAGGGACAGGCCAGCCAGGACGGTGAAGGCCAGGACGAGTTTGTCTTTCAGATCTCGAAAGATGAGTATCTCGACCTGCTGTTTGAGGATTTGGCCCTGCCGAATCTGAAAAAGAACCAGCACCGCCAGCTGAACGAGTATAAAACCCATCGCGCGGGCTACACCGCCAACGGCGTGCCCGCCAACATCAGCGTGGTGCGCTCTCTGCAAAACTCGCTGGCGCGACGCACGGCGATGACCGCCGGGAAACGCCGCGAGCTGCGCGAGCTGGAGACCAGCCTGAAGGTGGTGGAAAACACCGAACCGGCGCAGCTTCTGGAAGAGGAGCGCCTGCGTAAAGAGATAGCCGAACTGCGCGCTAAAATTGAGCGCGTGCCCTTTATCGACACATTCGACCTGCGTTACAAGAACTACGAGAAACGCCCGGAGCCTTCCAGCCAGGCGGTGATGTTCTGCCTGATGGACGTTTCAGGCTCGATGGATCAGGCCACGAAAGACATGGCGAAGCGTTTTTATATTCTGCTCTACCTGTTCCTGAGCAGAACCTACAAGAACGTGGAAGTGGTCTATATTCGCCACCACACCCAGGCCAAAGAGGTGGATGAGCATGAGTTCTTCTACTCTCAGGAAACCGGGGGCACCATTGTGTCGAGCGCCCTGAAGCTGATGGATGAAGTGGTGAAAGAGCGCTACGACCCCGCGCAGTGGAACATCTATGCCGCGCAGGCGTCGGACGGCGATAACTGGGCAGATGACTCCCCGCTGTGTCATGAGATTCTGGCGAAGAAAATCCTGCCCGTGGTGCGTTACTACAGCTATATCGAAATTACGCGTCGTGCCCACCAGACGCTGTGGCGCGAATATGAGCATCTGCAGGCCATGTTCGATAACTTTGCGATGCAGCATATCCGCGATCAGGATGACATCTATCCGGTGTTCCGGGAGCTGTTCCACAAACAGTCTTCCACCAGCAGCGCCTGACCCAACAGCCAGCCCATGAGCTGGCTGTTTTCTTTATGCGCTGACGTTCAGGCAGTCCAGCCGCCTGCTAATCAGCATGGTGCAGTTCCGCCCCGCGTTTTTGCCTTTGTAGAGCGCCATATCCGCACGTTCCAGCACTTCCCGGAGCGGCTCGCCCCTGTGAACGCGGGTTAAGCCCGCCGTAAAGGTGATGCGTATACGCTGTTCCGCCGCGAGGATTTCCGCCGCCGCGATGGCGCAGCGGATACGCTCCGCCGCCACGGTTGCCGCCCGCCCGCTCTCCGCGTGGAGCAAGACAATAAACTCCTCCCCGCCGTAGCGATAAACCGACTCTTCCCGGCGAATATTATCCTCAAGGTTAATGGCCAGGGATCGCAGCACGCAGTCGCCCGCCAGATGCCCGTAGGTATCGTTTATCTTTTTAAAATGATCGACGTCGAGCAGCATGAGAAACAGCCCTGTCTCGCTGTACTGATCGTTCATGCTGTCGAAGGATTCGTCCAGAATGCGGCGCAGCGGCTGTCCGGTCAGCGCGTCGTAGCTGGTGCGAAGCTGCAAAAGATGCACTTTGTAGCGTGCGAGGGAGTCGGTGAATGCCAGCAGCGCCGTTTCGAAGCGGTCAAAATGAATCGACCGTTCAGCGTCCTTATCCAGCAGGATAATGAGCTCGCGGCAGGCCTGGTGCACCATCACGTGCTTCTTATGAATATCGAGAAGGTAATTTCTGTCCCCGCCTTCCTCGGCAAGCTGCGCATTGAGCCAGGCACCAAACTCGCAAAAATTATGCGCGTTGTCGCAGGTAATATCCGGCAAATCGGCATCGCGGCTGGCGACAAAGCGCAGTATTTTCACCAGCCATTTAAAATGCGCGTCGGTCGCCTGATTCAATCCCCGAACGATGGCGTCAATCTGCTTAAACTTCCTGTTCATCCTTTAACCTCTTCCGTGAAAATTCCGAAAGTTGATAGTAGCAGACCCAACTTCAGTTTTTGTCATCGGATAGCAATCACCGCTAAATCTGAGGGAGGCGCGGGGGAAATCAACTGTGCTACTGTACGAGGCTGCATATTGGTATGAAACAGGTACAGCCATGTCTGACGAAATAAAATCCACCGATACCCACCAGCAGCTTATCGACCTATTAACCGAACGGCAGGCGCGGTTTCGCGTGGTGGAGCACGAGGCCGTGGGCAAATGCGAAGCGGTAAGCGAGATACGGGGAACGGCGCTGGGCCAGGGGGCAAAAGCGCTGGTCTGCAAAGTGAAGGGAAACGGGGTGAAAAAGCACGTGCTGGCGATCCTCGCCGCCGACCAGCAGGCGGATTTGAGCCAGCTTGCAAGCCACTTTGGCGGGCTTAAGGCGTCCCTCGCCAGCCCCGCTGAGGTCGATGCCCTGACCGCCTGCGTGTTTGGCGCAATCCCGCCGTTTAGCTTTCATCCCGACCTGACGCTGGTTGCCGACCCGCTGCTGTTCGAGCGTTTCGACGAAATCGCCTTTAACGCCGGTCTGCTGGAGAAGTCGGTGATTATGGACACCCAGGACTATCTGCGAATTGCCCGGCCCGAGCTGGTGGCGTTTCGCCGCCAGTAGCCCGGGCCGGATCGCATCAGAACGTGACGTTCATCTTCGCCCAGAACGTGCGTCCCGGCTCGTTAACCGGCGTGTTGGAGGAGTAGCCAAAGCTGCTGTTCCCCGCCAGGTTCAGGTGTTCGCTGTAGGTTTTATTGAACAGGTTATCGACGCCGGAACTCAGCTTCAGGAATTTATTCACCCTGTACGCGGCGTTCGCGGAGACAATCGCGAAGCCCGCGCTCTGGTCGAAGTCTTTCCCGACCACGTTACCTTCGTTCAGCGCAACGCGGTGCTGGGGGCTAACCATGCGTAACAGCCCGGTTGAGCTCAGGTCGCCCTTCTCCCACGTCAGCCCGAGCCGCGCCTCCAGCGGCGGCATCTGCGGCAGCGGCTGATGGTCGTCGGTGTTTTCACCCCATGAATAGTTCAGGGTGGCGTCCGTTTTCCACTGCTCGCTCAGCTGATAGGACGCGCCCATTTCACCGCCCATGATGGTGGCATCGACGTTGTCCGCCTGGCTGACGTGGCTGTCGTCCGGATCGTACAGGAACAGGATGTAGTCGTTGATGCGCCCGACGTACGCCGAGATCCATCCGGTCGTGCGCTCGCCCTTGTACTGTGCGCCGATATCCAGCTGGGTGGTCTTCTCTGGCTTCAGGTTATCGAACACGTCGGCGGTGCCGTCTGGCCCGTAGGTCGGGGAGAAGAGCTCCCAGTAGTCGGGGAAACGCTCCGTAGAGCCCAGCCCGGCGTAAACCATCGCAGGGGCAGACTCAAGGTTGTGCTCAACGCGCAGGAAGCCCGCCGGCAGCGTATCGCTCCGGCTGTCGCTGCCCACGTCGGTGTAGTTGTCTACCTCAACCTTGTCGAGGCGCGCGCCGCCAATCACTTTGCTCAGATCGGTGGCGTTCCAGGTCAGTTCGCCGAAGGTACCGTAGTCGTGGAAGCGCGCGTCTTCCTGCCAGCCCTGACCTTCATCGTCTTCGTTGCTGCGGTGGGTATTGGTCTGCATATCGACCCCGCCCTGCAGCTGGAAATCCGACCACAGCCAGGTGCCCATCATTCTGCCGCCGACGGTGCGGCGATCTACCTGCTTGTCCATCGGCATCGACATATCCATCGCGCCCATCGACATGCCCGAAGACATCGTTCCCGGCGAACGCATGGAGTAGTTGTCCATGATGTGATTGGCGTAGTTGTAATAGACGCTCATATCCAGCGAATCAAACACTTCGCCGATATTCTCTTTCTTTAAGCGCAGCCCCAGGCTTTCGCGTTTGAACTGGGAGCCGTCCATGCCGCGCCCGGCGTAGCTGGCGTCGCCGTTGCCCTGCCCGGCCGTCAGCTCAAGCAGCGTATCGGCATCCGGCGTCCAGCCGATCGCCATATCGGTGTTCCACTTGTCCCACTTCGAGGCCAGGCGGTCGCCGTTGCCGTCTTTGTAATCGCCGGATTTTGACTTATTGCCGTTCAGGCGAACGTAGCCGTCTTCATTACCAAAGCTGACGTCAGCGTTCTCGTCGAAGCGGTCGTTCGAGGCCGCGAGGAAACTGGCGTTACCTTTGATCCCGGCTTTGTCAAAGCGCGGCGGTTCGCGATCGAAGCGCACCGTACCGGCAGAGTTGCCCGGCCCCCACAGGACGGTTTCCGGCCCTTTGGTCACGGTGAGCAGATCGTAGCTTTCCGGCGAAATGTAGGAGCTTGGGGCATCCATACGCGCCGGGCACGCGCCGAGCATTTCGCTGTCGTTGGTTAACAGGCGCAGACGAGAGCCGAACATGCCGCGAAAAACAGGATCGCCGTTGCTGCCGCCGTTGCGGATCTGGCTAAAGCCGGGGATGGTTTTCAGGTAGTCAGAGCCGTCGCTGGCGGGCACCGGCTGGCGCGGGGTTTTCGGCGACGTCACCACCTCAAGCGGGGAGAGAACCGGCGCGGTTACGGTGATCACATCGCCATCGTTTGGCTGCACCGCGGGATGATTTTCTGCCGCCATCGCAGAGCAGGACAACGCCACCAGCAGCGATAAAACCAGCGGGTGAGGCGTAAAGAGGGTGTTTTCCATTCGTGTGCCCGGAAATTTGCGTTACATGCCGCCGAAGACGCATCGACAGGCACAGGTTAAGGCTAAAAATTTTGCACGGGCGCACGCGGCGGGACAACGACGCGCGAAGAGAATATGAAGTGAAAAAGAGGCTTGAAAAGCAAAGTAAATACGGTTACGTCGGGGGCGGTTTTTAACCATGGCGCTCGAGGAAAAGTACCGACGCCACCAGCAACGCGGCAATGATAAAAAATGAACCTGAAATATAAAGCATGTCTACAAAGGCCGGATCGTTCATTTTCATCTCCAGACGGGGACTTTTCTCTTTTGTATCCCCGAAAAATGACAGGAAAATGACATCTTACGGAAGGAAAAATGACGCCTCGCTGAAACGATTCGTGAAACAAAAATAGCGTTCACCGTAATTTGTTACCGGTATCACGAAAAAGAGTTTCCATAATTCCGATAGCAAATCTCGCAATTGTTAACGTTTCTAATGTGAACCAACATGTTTATCACAACCTACGCAAAATAAACCTACACGGGCCAGGTGATAACCATGACCGATATAATTACCCGCAAAGAAAAAATAAGTTATGGACTCGGTGATATGGCCAGCCATATAGGGCTGGATAACGTCATTATTTTTCTGACGTTTTATTACACCGACGTGGTGGGATTGCCTGCGGCCTTTGTCGGGACGATGTTCCTGCTGGCGCGCACGGCGGATGCCATTATCGACCCGGCAATGGGCTACATCGCCGACCGCACCCGCACCCGCTGGGGCAAATTCAGGCCGTGGATGCTGTGGCTGGCGCTGCCGTTTGGCGCAAGCTGCCTGCTCACCTACGCGGTGCCGGAATCCCTCGACCTGCACGGAAAAATGATCTTCGCCACCGTCAGCTATACCCTGATGATGCTGATGTACACCGCCATTAATATTCCCTACTGCTCGATGGGCGCGGTTATTACCCCCGATAACGATGCGCGTATTTCCCTGCAATCCTACCGCTTTTTCCTCGCTACGCTGGGCGGCGCGCTGTCGACATTCTTTATGATGCCGCTGGCGGAGTTTTTAGGCGGGGACGATAAATTAGTGGGCTACCGCTGGGCGATGGCGATTATGGCCACCGTGGCGGTAATTATGTTCTGGATCTGCTTCGCGAATACCCGCGAGCGCATTAATGCCCCTGCCACCCATAATAATTATCTCGCTGAACTGCGTGATTTATTGCGTAACGATCAGTGGCGGGTCGTTGCCGTGCTGGTATTAACCAACATTGGCTTTGGGGTTATTCGTCTTGGCGCCATGATGTATTTCGTCACCTATTATCTCGGCAGCGCCAGCTATTTTATGTGGATGCTGGGGGCGCATATTCTGGGTAAAGCCGCCGGCAGCGCGCTGGCGAAACGGCTGACCCATAAATACAGCAAAGTACAAATGTTTGGCTATTGCTCGGTGCTGGCGGGCGTGCTCAGTATCGCCCTGTTCTTTGCGCCGAAATGGGTGCTGGTGCTGGTGCCGCTCACCTTTATCGTGTCCACGCTCTACCAGACCACCACCACCCTGATGTGGGTGATGATGGCGGACGTCGCCGACTACGGTGAATTCAAACAGGGCAAGCGCATGGACGGCGTGATTTTCTCCACCTTCCTGGCGGTGCTGAAGCTGGGGATGGCCATCAGCGGCGCGATTGTCGGCTGGACGCTGGGCTTTAGCGGCTACGTGGCTAACGCCCCGGAGCAGACCACAACGGCCATGTACTGCATCATCGCCCTCTTTACCGTCGTGCCGGGCGTGCTCTCGCTCTGCGCCTTCGCCACGCTGCGCTGGTACAAGCTTGACGACAGCACCATGCAATCTATCCAACTTGCCAAACACACTGCTTAAAAGGACGCGCTACCCATGAGTGAGCTGATTCAACATTCCAACAGCATTGAATGGCGTTTCGAACGTCAGATCCTGCGCATCGAACCCTGGGGAGAAAATAGCCTTCGCGTCAGAGCGACCTGCTCCCCGGCCTTCGGTGACGAAGACCACGCCCTGCTGCCCGCCGCGCCCTGCGCCGCAGAGATTATCGCCGAGGCCGAAAGCCTGACCCTGCGCAACGGCGCAATTACGGCGGTGCTGAACCTTAAGGGCCAGCTGGCGTTTTATAATCAGCGCGGCGAACTGCTGCTGGAAGAGCTGTGGCGCCAGCGCTCCACGGTGGGCATCGGCGCCAGCGAAAAGAGCCAGGATAAATACGTCAGCGCCCTCAAGCTCGACGGGCGTGAATTCAAGCCGCTGGCGGGGGGCAAGTATCAGCTAACGGTTCGCTTTGAGTCCCGCGCGGAGGAGCGCATCTACGGCATGGGCCAGTATCAGCAGCCGTGGCTGGATCTTAAGGGCTGTACCCTCGAGCTGGCGCAGCGCAACTCCCAGGCCAGCGTGCCCTTTATGCAGTCCAGCCTCGGCTACGGGCTGCTGTGGAACAACCCGGCGATTGGCGAGGCGAGCTTTGCTAAAAACCAGACCGAGTGGCGCGCGCGCGTCACCGGGGAGATGGACTACTGGATAACCGCCGCCGATAGCGTGACGGAGATTACCCGCCAGTACGCGAAGGCTACCGGCACGCCGCCCCAGGCGCCGTCGTTTATCAGCGGGCTGTGGCAGTGCAAACTGCGCTACCGCACCCAGCAGGAGGTGCTCGACGTGGCCCGGGAATACCGCCGCCGCAGCCTGCCGCTGTCGGTGATGGTCATCGATTTCTTCCACTGGCCGAATCAGGGCACCTGGTGCTTTGACCCCCTCGACTGGCCCGATCCCAAAGCCATGGTCGATGAACTGCGCGAGATGGGCATTGCGCTGATGGTCTCCGTCTGGCCGACGGTGGAAGCGCGCAGCCCGCTCTATCCGCTGATGAAGGCCAAAGGCTGGCTGGTCAGCAGCGAGCGCGGCGTGCAGGTGAACCTCGATTTCATGGGCAATACCACCTTCTTCGACGCCACGCACCCGCAGGCGCGCGCGTTCGTCTGGGACACGGTGAAGAAAAATTACTACGACGCGGGCATTAAGCTGTTCTGGCTCGACGAGGCGGAGCCGGAGTACCGGGCCTACGATTTTGATAACTACCGCTACTATGCCGGCCCGGTGCTGGAGGTGGGCAACCGCTACCCGCGAGATTTCGCCCAGGGCTTTTACGACGGGCTGCAGGCAAACGGTGAAACCGAGATTGTGAATCTGGTGCGCTGCGCCTGGGCCGGCAGCCAGCGCTACGGCGTGCTGGCGTGGTCGGGGGACGTTCACTCCTCCTTCCATGCGTTCCGCAATCAGCTCGCCGCCGGGCTGAACATGGGTCTAGCGGGCATCCCGTGGTGGACCACCGATATCGGCGGCTTCCAGGGCGGGAACGTCAACGACCCGGCCTTCCACGAACTGCTGATCCGCTGGTTCCAGTGGGCGGTCTTTACCCCGGTTCTGCGCATGCACGGCTACCGCGAGCCGCAGATCCAGCCGCCGGAACGCTACCGCGACGGGATCCCCCAATGCAACAGCGGTTCCCCTAACGAGCTCTGGAGCTACGGCGAAGAAAACTTTGCCATCATGCAGCGCTGGCTTTCCGTGCGCGAAGCGCTGCGTCCGTACATTGATGCGCTGTATGAGAACGCCCACCGGCACGGCGATCCGCTGATGCGCCCGCTGTTCTGGCACTATCCGCAGGAGCCGCAGAGCTGGGAAACGGAGGATCAGTATCTGTTTGGCGAAGACCTGCTGGTGGCCCCGGTGATGCAGGCGGGGCAGCGCGAGCGCGACGTCTGGCTCCCGGCGGGAAATAGCTGGGTTGACCTCAACGGCGAACGCTACGCGGGCGGCGAGACTGTCAGGGTGCAGGCCGCGCTGGAGACGATTCCGGTATTTATCCGCGACAGCAGCCCGCTGGTGCGAGATCTGGTGAGCCTTTATCAGGCAAGCGCCCAAAAGTAGAGGATTTTTTTGATCCAGGCCTGTTTGCTTTCGCGTTTGCGCGTACAGTAAGCAGGCTTACTATTTTTGGCAAGGATCACCTCATGTTAGACCCTACTCTGCTTATACTTCTGGCTCTGGCCGCGCTGGGCTTTATCAGTCATAACACCACCGTTGCGATCTCGATTCTGGTCCTGATCATCGTGCGCGTGACCCCGCTCAACACCTTCTTTCCGTGGATCGAAAAACAGGGGCTCACCATCGGGATAATCATTCTGACCATCGGCGTGATGGCCCCTATCGCCAGCGGCACCCTGCCCGCCTCAACGCTGCTGCACTCCTTCGTGAACTGGAAATCGCTGGTGGCGATTGCGGTGGGGGTGTTTGTCTCCTGGCTCGGCGGGCGCGGCGTCACGCTGATGAGCTCGCAGCCGTCGCTGGTGGCCGGCCTGCTGGTGGGCACGGTGCTCGGCGTGGCCCTGTTCCGCGGCGTTCCGGTTGGCCCGCTGATTGCCGCCGGCCTGGTTTCCCTGTTTATCGGGAAGTCGTAGCGAGATTGGCCACATACCGGGCGGGCGTCTGGCCTAGCCCTTTTCGGAACATGGTAATAAAGGCGGTGGTGGAGTCGTAGCCGAGCAACTGCGCCACCTGCTGCACGGATTTGCCGCTTATCAGCAGCTGTAGCGCCACGATAAGCTGCAGCTGGTGGCGCCAGCGGCGAAAGCTCAGCCCGGTCTCCTTCACTACCAGCCGCGCCAGGTTGCGCTCGCTCATGGCAAAGTGGCGCGCCCACTGCGCCAGGGTTTGCCATTCGGCGGGCTCCTCGGCCATCCTTTCACTCATCAGGCGAATTTTCGGATGCGGCGACACGGGCAGCTGAAGATGCTCCTGCGGCTGCTGGAGCAGCTCATCAAACAGCACGGCAGTCAGGCGCGACGTGGCGGGCTGGCGGAGTTCTTCCCGCGTGCGGGCGGCCAGCGTCAGGATCAGCTCGCGCACCAGCGGCGAGATTTTCAGGGTGCAGCAGCGGTCGGGCAGCGGGACGGCGCCGGGCTCGATAAACAGAAAGCAGAGCTGGGCGCTGGGGGTGGCTTTGTTGCTGTGCGGCACTCCACCGGGGATCCAGACCGCGTACTGCGGCGGCACCATCAGCATGGCATTCTCCACCTCGCAGGTAATCGCGCCGCCGAGCGCGAGGATCAGCTGCCCCTTGCGGTGCTGATGCAGGGGGATGTGCTGCTCTTCTGCCACCACGCGGATGCGAAACGCCACCGCGGCGTCGTGCTGGCTATCCGGATCGTAGCCCTCAAGTCCCAGACCGATCATTAATTTGTCCGATATTAGCGATAAACTGTCATTTTAGCCTGATTTCAACCGGCGTAAAAATCGGTATCGTGTGGCCTCGCTTTAACGTTCGAGAAAATAATGACTACTGACACTCGTCCTTCAGGGAAACAGGGCGCGCTGCTGATTGCGGGCATCCTGATGATTGCCACCACGCTTCGCGTCACCTTCACCGGCGCCGCGCCGCTGCTTGACACCATTCGCCATGATTACGGGCTGAGCACTGCCCAGACCGGGCTGCTCACCACCCTGCCGCTGCTGGCCTTTGCGCTGATCTCCCCGCTGGCGGCGGGCGTCGCCCGGCGTATCGGCATGGAGCGCAGCCTGTTTATCGCCCTGCTGCTGATCTGCATCGGCATCGGCGTGCGCTCTCTGCCCTCCGCGGCGCTGCTGTTTATCGGCACCGCGATTATTGGTTGCGGCATTGCGCTCGGAAACGTGCTGCTGCCGGGGCTGATCAAACGCGATTTTCCGGGCCAGGTCGCCAAAATGACCGGGGCCTATTCCCTGACGATGGGCGCGTCGGCGGCGCTTGGCTCGGCGCTGATTGTGCCCCTGGCGCTGGGAAGCGCGGGCTGGCACGGCGCGCTGCTGATGCTGATGTTCTTCCCGCTGGTGGCGCTGCTGCTCTGGCTGCCCCAGTGGCGACGCACGCCGGTGGCCACGGTAACGGGTGCCGGGGCGCTGCACAACCGCGCCATCTGGCGCTCGGCGCTGGCCTGGCAGGTGACGCTGTTCCTCGGCATTAACTCACTGATTTACTATGTGATTATCGGCTGGCTGCCGGCGATTTTGCTGAGCCACGGCTACAGCGAAACCCAGGCGGGATCGATGCACGGCCTGCTGCAGCTCGCCACCGCGATACCGGGGCTGGCGGTGCCGCTGATCCTGCATCGTCTTAAGGATCAGCGGGGGATCGCCGGATGCGTGGCGCTGATGTGCGCCGTCAGCGCCGCGGGCTACTGGTTTGCGCCCGACCTGGCGGTGGTCTGGACGCTGATCTTCGGCTTTGGCTCCGGGGCGACCATGATTTTGGGCCTGACGTTTATCGGCCTGCGCGCCAGCTCGGCGCACCAGGCGGCGGCGCTGTCGGGCATGGCACAATCGATTGGCTATCTGCTGGCAGCCTGCGGGCCGCCGCTGATGGGGAAAATTCACGATTCGGCGGGCGACTGGCGGATCCCGCTGATGGCCTGCGCGCTGGCGTCCGTCGTGATGGCCGTGTGCGGGATGCTTGCCGGGCGCGACCGGGAGATCGCGACCCGTTAATCAACGGGCAAACCAGAAGGTCTGCCTTTTTTTATCCGCGCGCTGCGCGAAGCATGGCCTGCACCAGCACCACAGGACGCCCCTGGAGCGCCGCACGCTCGTGCTGGAACAGCGTAATAACGAAGAAGGGATGGGTAATCAGCTCCGCCGCGCGGATTTCCCCCTGCCCGTCCCAGCCGGTGACGCGCATGTCGCCGCTTTCCAGTTCACGTGCAAACTCAGGGGAAACGCCGTAATTGCAGTGATACCCCTCTTCAATTTCCGCTCTGCCGTAGGCTTTGGCGATCAGCGTATTGTTGCGCAGTTCGATGGCATCGGTTTTCTCCACCAGCGAGCAGGTCAACGGCGCAATCACCATTCTGCCCTCGGCGTCGGTTTCGGCGTGTGCGGCATCGGCCCAGCCCAGCACATTGCGGGCGTATTCAATCAGCGCGTGCTGGAACCCGCCGCAGGTGCCGAGAAACGGCACGCTGTTTTCACGCGCGTAGCGCGCCGCGATAAACGCCGCCTCGGTGTTTTTATACGGGCTTGCCGGAACCAGCCAGATGGCGTCGTAACCTACCAGATCTTCCGGGCTGGTTAAGTCCGTTGTGGCGAGCCAGTCATAGTCAGCGTTGAGTTCAAGTACGGCGGCAGCGTCATCAATCGCCAGCGGGATCGCCTGATGTGCAATAACGTCGGGGTTATAATCGCCAACCAGGGCGATGCGCAGCGTGGTCTTAACCGGGGAGTGTTCCATGAAAGGTCCTTATGCCAGTGTGTTATGGGGTAACATAAGGAACCTCAGGTTACCGATCTTTTACTGGTATCACAATACCTTAAAATTGGCTGGGCAGGCGCGGGTGCTATAGTGTCCAGGACGATACATCACGGAGAGCAATCATGATTCAGTGCAAACGCGTTTACGAGCAGGCAAGCTCTGACGACGGCTATCGGGTGCTGGTCGATAAGCTTTGGCCGCGCGGCATTAAAAAAACCGATCTCGCCTACGATGAGTGGTGCAAAGCGCTCACGCCGTCGAGCGCGCTTCGCAAAGCCTTTCACGGCGAAACCCTCGATTTTGCCGCGTTCAGCGAGGCGTACCGCGAGGAGCTTGCGCAGCATCTGGATGAGGGCCAGCGTCTTGCCGCGCTGGCAAAAACACAGACCGTCACCCTGCTCTACGGCGCAAAGGATACGCAGCAGAATCACGCGCGGGTGTTAGCCGACTGGCTGCGCCATCTGAAAACTAGCTAAGCGCCAGCTCGTCCAGCATCTGCGGGGCGTCGTCAGGCTGCAGCGGCATCAGATGTTCAGGGCGAACAAAAGCGAAGCCGTGCTGATTGTCAAAGGCATAGACATCGCCGGTGACCAGCCAAAGGGCGCGGTCTGCCGTGGTCGGGAGTTGCGTCATGACGCCATTAACCGGGTTCACAAAGCGTAACCCTGGCTGGCAAAGGCCAAACAGTTCGACTGATTTACCGATATTGCGACGACCCGCCGTCGTACGAGCGCCAATAATAATGGCCAGGCTGCCCGGTTTTAGCTGAAACATACTTCTCTCGCGGTGGATATTGGGGGTTAAGAATATTCCTAAAGAGAAGTATATAGCAGTCAGGGTACGGCTGTCACTTAGCGGGTTGCGGACGATCGCGACGGTACAGATCCCACTCATCAATCACTTCACCGCCCGGTAATTTGCACTCGGTACGCACGCCCTGCGGGCTTTGCACCGGAATTTGCTCGCCGCCTTTTTGCAGGCAGTACACCGATGCCGGGTTGGCCATGCCGACGTGCGGCGGCTTTGGCGCGTCCGGCGCCGGGGGTTTTGGGGTAGAACAGGCAGCGAGCGGCAGTGCAAATAGCAGGAATAAGTATTTCATTTTCTGTCCTTTTTCAGGGTTATTCGCCCTAAGAATAATCGTCCGGCTGCGCTTTCTCCATGATTTCTCCATTAAACCTGCACTTTTCAGTTTTATAGTGTGCGGGTTCTCGATATGACCAGAGAACATCATTCCGTAATCAAGATGTTTTGCCCCGGTCTCAACAACGGGGCTTTTTTTTGCCCCCCGCCGCCCTCCATAATATATTTAATTTTGTATATTCCTGTTTTACTATGGCCGCAGCCGAAAATTTCAGCATAACATGCAGACGCCGACGCCTTCTGTATGGGAGTCCACCTACGTCATGTCGGATATTATTCTTGCCCGAGTTTCAGAAACTCTCGCCACTGAGCAATCCCTTGAAAGCCTGGTTCGTCAGCTCCTGGAAATGCTCGAAATCGTGACCGACATGGAGTCGACCTACCTGACGAAAGTCGATATCAATGCGCGATTGCAGCACATCCTCTACGCCCGCAACAGCAAGCAAATGCAGATCCCAGAAGGGCTCATCGTTCCCTGGGGCGATACGCTGTGCAAGCGCGCGATAGATAGCGACACGTTTTTCAGCAACGACGTGGCCGGACGCTGGGCGGACTGCGACGCCGCGAAAGCGCTCGGCATCACCACCTATATGAGCATTCCGATCCATCTGTCCGACGGCTCGCTCTACGGCACGCTGTGCGCCACCAGCACCCAGCAAAAGCAGCTTAGCCCGCGCGGCGAGCAGGTGCTGAGGCTGTTTGCCGGGCTGATTGCGCAGTACATCCAGAAAGAGTCTCTGCTTGCGCAGCTTCGCGAGGCCAACGCCGCGCTTATCGCCCACTCCTACACGGACGCCCTCACCGGCTTGCCCAACCGCCGGGCTATCTTTGAGAACCTCACCACCCTGTTTTCGCTGGCGCGGCACCTCAACCGCAACGCCATCATCGCCTTTATCGACCTGGACGACTTTAAGCTCATCAACGACCAGTATGGTCACGAGGCGGGGGATGAATTCCTGATCGAAGTGGGCAAAAGGCTGACTCACGAGCTGAGCCAGGACGACATTATCGGGCGTCTGGGGGGCGATGAGTTCCTGGTTGCCTGTCTGAGCAAGGGCGAGGACGAGAGCGAAAACGCGCAAATAAACCTGCTTAAAACCCGCATTGGCGCCATCATTGCCGGTGAATACTGGCTCGGCAATGTGCGTATTTTCTATCCTGGCGCCAGCCTGGGCGTGGTAGAAGTTGACCCAACCACCACGGACGCCGACAGCGCGCTGCGCGCTGCGGATGTGGCGATGTATCAGGATAAAAAGGGAAAAAGCAAAACGCGCTTTCTCACCATAGATTAAGTCCGTACACTTAGGGCGTGAAATACATTGAGACAGGTGATGGCATGAGAATTGGAATCCTCTTCCCGGTCGTTATTTTTATAACGGCAGTGGTATTTTTAGCATGGTTTTTCGTGGGCGGTTACGCTGCGCCGGGGGCATAAATGAGAAAAACGACCATCATTATGTTGATTGTTGCCGTTGTGGCCGTTGCCGGATCGCAGCTTGGCTGGTGGTAATGACCCAACGTAAAAAGGCCGCCGTCAGGCAGCCTTTTTTTTACGCTTATCAGGTTTAGCTTTTGATTTTTCTGTAGATAAACAGAACCACCAGGGCGCCGATAACCGCAACGGCAAAGCTGCCGAAATTGAAGCCATCGACTTTGCCGAAACCGAACAGGGTGCTGATCCAGCCGCCGACAACCGCACCAATGATCCCCAGGATTACGGTAACGATAAAGCCACCGCCATCTTTACCTGGCATAATCCACTTCGCCAGAATCCCCGCAATCAGCCCAAAGATAATCCAGGATATGATCCCCATAACTTTCCTCTCCGTATGGTTTTTGTCATTAAATCAACGACACAGAAAAGGATAGCACAGGATTTGAGAAAGGAAATTTGTGATAGGCATCACACTGTCCGATTGAGTATTTTCTGAACCGAAAAAAAATGGCGTTCCACACTAAACGTGGGGTTGCATCTTTTGTTGAGAAAGATTATCTTTCTCAACACTGAATAGTTGAGCAAAACACTCAGGTATTCAGTACGACATTGCTCACATTGCTTCCAGTATTTCTTGCCCACTTTATAGTGGGCTTTTTTTTGCCCTGCCGGCATCCCTTCCCATTCCCCGCTCGCGAATAAGAAAAACCTTAGCTAGACGATATTTGGCCTCAGGGCGTTCAGGGATAAATAACGCTACGTGCCGCTTTTAGCAGTCTTGTGAGTTTAACGCCCTGTGTTAAGATTTGGAAAACCAGGGAGCTGAAGGGTTGCAGGATAATGAGAAAGCACATTGCCGTATTTGTCATTTCAACGCTGCTGGTTCTTCTCTCTTTTTATGCCGTCAACGCCATTATCCTCGAGCAGCAGAAAAATAAGCAGCTTGAGATTTCAAATACGCTGCTGCAATACTCTGAAGGCCTGTCCCATAATGTCGCGAGCGCCTTAAAGCGGGTGACCACGCGGGGATGTGACGATGCCAGCCTCAATGAATACCGAAGACTAAAGCTGCAAAGTCCCTATTTCGGCGATGTCGGCTTTATTCAGGATGATAAAGTCGTCTGCACCGCAGACTGGGGAAGGATGGCCAACCCCGTTCCCCTTCCCGGCGAATTACACAAAACCCCCA
This sequence comes from Enterobacter soli, assembly GCF_964208575.1. GTDB lineage: Bacteria > Pseudomonadota > Gammaproteobacteria > Enterobacterales > Enterobacteriaceae > Enterobacter > Enterobacter soli_A. The sequence goes on from NZ_CAXOFU010000002.1 coordinate 236,225, forward strand.
GCGGCTTTATCCTTGCCCAGTTCCACCAGAAAGATTTTTTTATCGGCAATGCGGCGATACTTAACAACGTAATTATCTTCACCTCCCGTTATGCCTACGACAAATTCACTCCCGTCACCGCCAGCTACGCATTAAGCTCAACCACTAAAGACTTCGGCAGAACCTTTTTCACCGTTAATCCGGAGTCAGAAAAACGAAGCTGGATGCGCTCAACGCTTTTCACGATGACCATCACCCAGTGCAGCTCGCGGTGGGATTTATGCGTGCTGGTTAAGCACAACGATGCCGGGCTGGCCTCCCTGTCCCTGTTCATCTTTATTCTGTTGACGGCGGTGTTCTATTTCATCTGGATCTCACTGTCGCTGTTCTTCTTCCGGCTTTATGAAGACCGCTTCTCACTGGAAAAAACCCTCATCAAAGCGGTAAAGGCCGACATGATTGGCGTTCACTACCAGCCGATTGTGCGTCCTGCCGACAGGAAAATCGTGGGCGTCGAGGTGCTTTCACGCTGGCATGACCAGCGCTACGTGGATATTTCCCCCGAGCTGTTCATCCCCTTAATTGAGAAGTTTGGCTATTATGAACGGCACTACACGAACATCATCAGAAAATCCCTCGCTGAAATCGCCGACCTCGCCATTAAGTACCAGCTGATCGTCTCGTTAAACGTGGGGCGGGTTGAAATCGAAGGCGGGAACTTCAGCAAAATATTGCGCCGGGAGTGCCTGCTTAACAACATTCCCCTATCGCTGATAAAAATTGAGCTTTCAGAAAAAGCCGTTGCCCACGACGGTACGCTCGGGGAATTTTGCAAAGCGCTGAAAGCGATCGGCGTGAAAATATCGATTGACGATTTTGGCGTACAGAATTCCAACGTCGCGCGGCTGGCAAACCTTGATTACGATGAAATTAAAGTCGACAAGTCGCTGGTGGACGGTATTAGCGAGAGCTATAAAAAAGAGATCTTTGTGATCTTCTGCGATGCGCTTCTGAAGCTGAATAAAACGCTGGTGTTTGAGGGCGTAGAAAATGAAGAGCAGTACGCCTTTATTTCCGCCCGCTACCCCCACTCGCTGATTCAGGGCTGGTACTTTTCAAAATCGCTGAGCCGCAGCGAGCTGGAAGCGATGCTAAACGACTCAGCGGTATTGCCGGGCGGCAAGAGCAAAGGTCCCGGCGAAGGCATATAAGCTTACTCGTTGCCCCATTGATTCAGGAAATTGGCGACGTCATCAATGCGCTGCGCCTTAATCCCTGCTTCGTCTGCCATCTCTTTTTGCGCTTCTTCGCTGATTTCTTCGTTGTTGGATAAACGGGTAAGCAGCAGCTGGAAGTAGTACGCCAGCGGGTCACGCTCCGGCTCGCTCACCGGCTCGGCCGTTTCCGACGCGTATTCATCGACGATGTCGTAATATTTCAGTGGGATATCGTGGTTCATGGTTGGCTCCGTCTTGCCTTTGGTCGGTTTTCACTGCGCATCTTAAGGGGAAATGCTCACGTATGACAGAAAACAGATGCCAGAAACAAAAAAAACGGGAACCTGTCGGCTCCCGTTGTCGTTTAATCCCGCGAGTGGATTACATGTTCGCGATGATCGCGTCGCCAAACTCTGAACATTTCAGCAGCTTAGCGCCGTCCATCAGACGTTCGAAATCGTAAGTTACGGTTTTCGCGTTGATCGCGCCTTCCATACCTTTAACGATCAGGTCTGCGGCTTCGAACCATTCCATGTGGCGCAGCATCATCTCTGCGGACAGGATGATAGAGCCCGGGTTAACTTTGTCCTGGCCCGCGTACTTAGGTGCAGTACCGTGGGTCGCTTCGAACAGGGCACACTCGTCACCGATGTTCGCACCCGGTGCGATACCGATACCGCCAACCTGTGCAGCCAGCGCATCAGAGATGTAGTCGCCGTTCAGGTTCATACAGGCGATCACGTCGTACTCGGCCGGACGCAGCAGGATCTGCTGCAGGAACGCATCGGCGATCACGTCTTTGATGATGATTTCTTTGCCGGTGTTCGGGTTCTTAATTTTCTGCCACGGGCCGCCGTCAATCAGTTCACCGCCGAACTCTTCGGTCGCCAGCTGGTAGCCCCAGTCTTTGAACGCGCCTTCGGTGAACTTCATGATGTTGCCTTTGTGAACCAGGGTCACAGAGTCGCGATCGTTGGTGATAGCATATTCAATCGCCGCACGCACCAGACGCTTGGTCCCTTCTTCGGAACATGGCTTGATGCCGATACCGCAGTGTTCAGGGAAGCGAATTTTCTTCACGCCCATCTCTTCGCGCAGGAATTTAATCACTTTTTCTGCGTCAGCGGAGTCAGCTTTCCACTCGATACCCGCGTAGATGTCTTCGGAGTTTTCGCGGAAGATAACCATGTCGGTCAGTTCAGGGTGTTTAACCGGGCTTGGGGTGCCCTGGTAGTAACGTACCGGACGCAGACACACGTACAGATCCAGCTCCTGACGCAGAGCAACGTTCAGGGAACGGATACCGCCGCCAACTGGCGTGGTCAGTGGGCCTTTAATAGCAACGCGATAGTCGCGGATCAGGTCCAGCGTTTCGGCTGGCAGCCAGACGTCCTGGCCATAAACTTGAGTTGATTTTTCACCGGTGTAAATTTCCATCCAGGAAATTTTACGCTCGCCCTTGTAGGCTTTCTCAACAGCGGCATCAACCACTTTAAGCATTGCCGGGGTAACGTCTACGCCGATACCGTCGCCTTCAATGAACGGGATAATCGGGTTGTGAGGAACGTTAATCTTGCCGTTTTGCAGGGTGATCTTTTTACCTTCCGCCGGAACAACTACTTTGCTTTCCATTAACCTCTCCTTCGAGCGCTTCTGGTTGTTACTGATCTTATGTTAATAAATTGTAATGAGCCTTTCGATAGTACCTCAATGTCCGGCTCCATGAAAGGTCTTCGTTATTAGGCTATAATGCGGCAATTAATAATGTCTGAAAACACCATGAAGAAAACTTCTTTTAGAAATCACCGGGTTGAGCGATTCAGCTCGCGACAAGCCGCCAAAAGACCGCAAGAAAGCCAGCCAAAGCGGGTCATTTTGTTTAATAAACCCTACGATGTTTTGCCGCAGTTTACCGACGAAGCCGGGCGCAGCACCCTCAAAGATTTTATCCCTGTACAGGGCGTGTACGCCGCGGGACGTCTGGACAGGGACAGCGAAGGCCTGCTGGTGCTGACCAACGACGGCGTGCTCCAGGCGCGTCTGACCCAGCCCGGCAAACGCACCGGCAAAATTTACTTCGTGCAGGTGGAAGGTGAACCGGACGACGAGAAGCTTGCCCTTCTGCGAACGGGCGTCACCCTGAACGATGGCCCCACCCTGCCCGCGGGCGTGGAGCGCGTCAGCGAGCCGGAGTGGCTGTGGCCGCGCAACCCGCCGATTCGCGAGCGCAAGTCGATTCCCACAAGCTGGCTTAAAATCACCCTGTATGAAGGCCGAAACCGCCAGGTGCGTCGCATGACGGCGCATATTGGCTACCCGACGCTGCGCCTGATTCGCTATGCAATGGGCGATTACACGCTGGAGTCGCTGGCAAACGGCGAATGGCGGGACGTCGCCCCTTAAGGAGAACCCATGTTTAAACCTCATGTGACGGTCGCCTGCGTGGTTCACGCGCAGGGTAAATTCCTGGTCGTGGAAGAGACCATCAACGGTAAAGCGCTGTGGAACCAGCCTGCCGGGCATCTTGAAGCCGATGAAACCCTGGTAGAAGCCGCGCGCCGCGAGCTGTATGAAGAGACCGGGATCCGCGCCGACCCGCAGCATTTTGTTCGTCTGCACCAGTGGATCGCCCCTGACCGCACGCCGTTTCTGCGCTTCTTATTCGCCATCGAACTTAGCGAAATGTGCGCCACCGAGCCACACGATGACGACATCGATCGCTGCCTGTGGGTCAGCGCCGACGAGATCCTGAACGCGCCAAACCTGCGCTCGCCGCTGGTTGCCGAAAGCATTCGCTGCTATCAGACCGGGCAGCGCCTGCCGCTTGAGATCGTCGCGGAATTTAACTGGCCGTTTACAGAGGGTGCCAATGGTGGGGGCGCGTGATAGAATACGCCGCCTTGAAGTTCAATGTCGTGAGTATTCCATGTCAGATAATAGCCAGAAAAAAGTGATCGTCGGCATGTCCGGCGGTGTCGATTCCTCCGTTTCCGCCTACCTGTTGCAGCAACAGGGCTATAAGGTGGAGGGCCTGTTCATGAAGAACTGGGAGGAAGACGATGGCGAGGAATACTGCACTGCCGCTGCGGATCTCGCCGATGCGCAGGCCGTGTGCGATAAGCTCGGCATCGAACTGCACACCGTTAACTTTGCCGCAGAATACTGGGACAACGTGTTTGAACTCTTCCTCGAAGAGTACAAAGCAGGACGCACGCCGAACCCGGATATTCTGTGCAACAAAGAGATCAAATTTAAAGCTTTCCTTGAATTCGCCGCGGAAGACCTGGGCGCAGATTTTATTGCGACCGGCCACTACGTGCGTCGCGCAGACGTGAACGGCAAAAGCCAGCTGCTGCGCGGTCTGGACAGCAACAAAGATCAGAGCTACTTCCTGTACACCCTGAGCCACGAACAGATTGCCCAAAGCCTGTTCCCGGTCGGCGAGCTGGAAAAGCCGGAAGTGCGTAAAATCGCTGAAGATCTGGATCTCATCACCGCTAAGAAAAAAGACTCCACCGGGATCTGCTTTATCGGCGAGCGCAAATTCCGCGAGTTCCTCGGTCGCTACCTGCCTGCCCAGCCGGGCAAAATTGTCACCGTTGACGGCGATGAAATCGGCCAGCACCAGGGGCTGATGTACCACACTCTCGGCCAGCGTAAAGGCCTGGGGATCGGCGGCACCAAAGAGGGCAGCGAAGATCCGTGGTACGTGGTCGACAAAGACGTTGAGAACAACATTCTGGTTGTCGCTCAGGGTCACGACCACCCGCGTCTGATGTCCGTTGGCCTGATAGCCCAGCAGCTGCACTGGGTTGACCGCGAGCCTGTGAAAGGCACGCTGCGCTGCACCGTGAAAACGCGCTATCGCCAGACCGATATCCCCTGCACCATTACCGCGATTGACGACGAGCGCATCGACGTGCGTTTCGACGAGCCCGTTGCTGCCGTTACGCCGGGCCAGTCTGCCGTGTTCTACCACGGTGAAATTTGCCTCGGCGGCGGGATTATTGAACAGCGCCTGCCGCTGCCTGCTGTTTAAAACGATTGCACACATAAAGGAGAACGTGTGGCGAAGAATTATTACGACATCACCCTGGCGCTGGCGGGAATTTGCCAGTCAGCCCGTCTGGTGCAGCAGCTTGCGCATCAGGGTCATTGCGACGCTGACGCCCTGCACGTTTCGCTGAACAGCGTTATCGACCTTAACCCCGGCTCGACGCTGGGCGTTTTTGGCGGCAGTGAAACCAATCTTCGCCTCGGTCTTGAAACCTTGCTCGGCGTGCTCAACGCCAGCAGTCGTCAGGGGTTAAACGCGGAGCTGACCCGCTATACACTTAGCCTGATGGTGCTGGAGCGTAAGCTGAGCGGCGCGAAGGGCGCGCTGGATACGCTGGGCGATCGCATCGCCGGTTTGCAGCGCCAGCTTGACCACTTCGATCTGCAGTCCGAAACCCTGCTCAGCGCCATGGCGGGCATTTACGTTGACGTCATTAGCCCTCTGGGGCCGCGCATTCAGGTGACCGGTTCCCCTGCCGTGCTGCAAAGTCCACAGGTTCAGGCGAAGGTTCGCGCCTCGCTGCTGGCCGGCATTCGCGCCGCCGTGCTGTGGCATCAGGTCGGCGGTGGCCGCCTGCAGTTAATGTTTTCTCGTAATCGCCTGACGACTCAGGCAAAACAAATTCTTGCTCATTGTTAACCTCCCGGAGTTGCGAATTATGGAATTATCCTCACTGACCGCCGTATCCCCTGTCGACGGACGCTACGGCGATAAAGTCAGCGCGCTGCGCGAGATCTTCAGCGAATACGGTCTGCTGAAGTTTCGTGTACAGGTTGAAGTGCGCTGGCTGCAAAAGCTGGCCACTCAGGCAGCAATCAAGGAAGTTCCTGCTTTTGACGCCCAGGCAAACGATTACCTTGATAAAATCGTTGCGGACTTCAACGAAGAAGATGCTGCGCGTATTAAAACCATCGAGCGCACCACCAACCACGATGTGAAAGCAGTCGAATACTTCCTGAAAGAGAAAGTGGCCGCCGTGCCTGCTCTCCATGCGGTCTCTGAATTCATTCACTTCGCCTGTACGTCCGAAGATATCAACAACCTCTCTCACGCGCTGATGCTCTCTACCGCGCGCAAAGACGTGGTGCTGCCATACTGGCGCAAAATCATTGATGCGGTGAAAGCGTTGTCCGTGGAATATCGCGATATCCCGCTGCTTTCCCGTACCCACGGCCAGCCTGCGACCCCGTCGACCATGGGTAAAGAGATGGCGAACGTGGCCTACCGCATGGAGCGCCAGTTCCGCCAGCTGGAGCAGGTGGAGATCCTGGGTAAAATCAACGGCGCGGTCGGTAACTACAACGCCCACATCGCCGCTTACCCGGAAGTGGACTGGCACCAGTTCAGCGAAGAGTTCGTGACCTCTCTGGGCATTCAGTGGAACCCGTACACCACCCAGATTGAGCCGCACGACTACATCGCCGAGCTGTTTGACTGCATCGCCCGCTTTAACACCATTCTGATCGACTTCGATCGCGACGTGTGGGGCTACATCGCGCTGAACCACTTCAAGCAGAAAACCATCGCTGGCGAAATCGGCTCCTCTACCATGCCGCACAAAGTGAACCCGATTGACTTCGAAAACTCCGAAGGCAACCTGGGCCTGGCGAACGCCGTGCTGCAGCACATGGCGAGCAAACTGCCGGTTTCCCGCTGGCAGCGTGACCTGACCGACTCCACCGTGCTGCGTAACCTGGGCGTGGGTATCGGCTACGCGCTGATCGCCTACCAGTCCACCCTGAAAGGCGTGAGCAAGCTGGAAGTGAACCGCGACCGTCTGCTGGACGAGCTGGATCACAACTGGGAAGTGCTGGCGGAGCCTATTCAGACGGTAATGCGCCGCTACGGCATCGAAAAGCCATACGAGAAGCTGAAAGAGCTGACCCGCGGTAAGCGCGTTGACGCCGAAGGCATGAAGCAGTTCATCGATAGCCTTGAGCTGCCGGAAGACGAAAAAACGCGTCTGAAAGCGATGACCCCGGCGAACTACATTGGCCGCGCCATCACCATGGTTGACGAGCTGAAGTAATCCCCTCCCCCCTTTCCGCCCGGAAAGGGGGCTGCTTTTCCCCGGTTTAATAAATGTTTATCCCCACAGCAACATAATCGGCGTTAAACTATTCATATTATTAATTCTGGGAGAGAAGATGATGCGCGTATTGGTTGTTGAGGATAACGCATTGCTACGTCATCACCTGAAAGTACAGCTTCAGGAGATGGGTCATCAGGTGGACGATGCCGAAGATGCAAAAGAAGCCGATTATTATCTCAATGAGCACCTGCCTGACATCGCCATCGTCGATTTAGGGCTGCCGGACGAAGACGGTCTGTCGCTGATCCGCCGCTGGCGCAGCCACGACGTGTCGCTCCCGGTGCTGGTGTTAACCGCTCGCGAAGGCTGGCAGGATAAAGTCGAAGTGCTCAGCGCGGGCGCCGACGACTACGTCACCAAGCCGTTCCATATCGAAGAAGTCGCCGCGCGAATGCAGGCGCTGCTGCGCCGCAACAGCGGGCTGGCTTCGCAGGTTATCTCCATTCCGCCTTTCCAGGTCGATCTCTCCCGCCGTGAATTCTCCATCAACGACGAGGTGATCAAACTCACCGCGTTTGAATACACCATCATGGAAACGCTGATCCGCAACAGCGGCAAAGTGGTGAGCAAAGATTCGCTCATGCTCCAGCTTTATCCGGATGCCGAGCTGCGCGAGAGCCACACCATTGACGTCCTGATGGGACGCTTGCGTAAAAAAATTCAGGCACAGTATCCGCAGGACGTGATCACCACCGTGCGCGGCCAGGGCTACCTGTTCGAATTACGCTAAATGAAAAGCCTGCTGCGTCACATTTTGCCCCTCTCCCTGCGGGTGCGTTTTCTGCTGGCCACGGCTGCCGTCGTGCTGGTGCTTTCCCTCTCTTACGGTATGGTCGCGCTGGTCGGCTATAGCGTCAGTTTTGATAAAACCACCTTCCGCCTGCTGCGCGGCGAAAGTAACCTGTTTTACACCCTGGCCAAGTGGGAAGATAACCACATCACCGTCGACATGCCTGAAAATCTCAACCAGCAAAGCCCGACAATGGCGATGATCTACGACGAGAAAGGCCGCCTGCTCTGGGCGCAGCGCGACGTGCCCTGGCTGGTAAAACGGATTCGTCCGGAGTGGCTGAAAACCAACGGGTTCCATGAGATAGAGGCCGACCTTAACGACTCCAGCGCATTGATCCGCAACGATCTTCCCCTGCAGCAAAAGCTGAACGAGATCCGCGAGGATGATAACGAAACGGAGATGACGCACTCCGTCGCCATCAACCTCTACCCCGCGACGACGCGAATGCCGCAGCTCACCATTGTGGTGATCGACACCATCCCCGTTGAGCTAAAAAGCTCCTATATGGTCTGGAGCTGGTTCGTTTACGTTCTTGCCGCCAACCTGCTGCTGGTGATCCCGCTGCTGTGGATTGCCGCCTGGTGGAGCCTGCGCCCTATCGAGTCGCTGGCAAAAGAGGTGCGCGAGCTGGAGGAGCATCACCGCGAGAAGCTTAATCCGGAAACCACCCGCGAGCTGACGAGCCTGGTGCGAAACCTCAACCGCCTGCTGAAAAGCGAGCGCGAGCGTTACGATAAATACCGCACCACCCTGACCGACCTGACCCACAGCCTGAAAACGCCGCTCGCCGTGATGCAAAGCACCCTGCGCTCCATGCGCAGCTCGAAGCTCAGCGTGGATGACGCGGAGCCGGTCATGCTGGAGCAAATCAGCCGCATCTCGCAGCAGATCGGCTATTACCTGCATCGCGCCAGTATGCGTTCCGGCAGCGCGCTGCTCAGCCGTGAACTGCACCCGGTTGCGCCGCTGCTGGATAACCTCACCTCCGCGCTGAACAAGGTCTATCAGCGCAAAGGGGTCAATATCAGCCTCGATATCTCGCCGGAAATCAGCTTTGTCGGCGAGAAAAATGACTTTATGGAAGTGATGGGCAACCTGCTCGACAACGCCTGTAAATACTGTCTGGAGTTCGTGGAAGTCTCCGCGCGCCTGACGGAAAACGAGCTGCACATCATCGTCGAAGATGATGGCCCCGGCATCCCGCGCAACAAACGCGATGTGGTGTTCGACCGCGGCCAGCGCGCCGACACGCTGAGGCCCGGCCAGGGCGTGGGTCTGTCCGTGGCGCTGGAAATTGTCGATCAGTACGACGGCAAGATTGAAACCGGCGAGAGTTTACTCGGCGGCGCGCGAATGGAGGCGATTTTCGGCCGTCAGCAGCCCACATTGAACGATAGTTGATCCGTTATGTGAAAAATGCGAGGAACTCGCCCCCAGGCTCTGCTGCTTCCGTTATAATCCGTTTCAGTAAGAGCCTGCGGAATATAAAAAATGGAATATCACTTAACACTTAACTGGCCCGAATTTATTGAACGTTACTGGCAAAAGCGCCCGGTCGTTCTCAAACGCGGGATTGCGAATTTTGTCGACCCTATCTCCCCTGACGAACTGGCCGGTCTGGCCATGGAAAGCGAAGTCGATAGCCGCCTGGTAAGCCATCAGGACGGTAAATGGCAGGTCAGCCACGGCCCCTTCGAAAGCTACGATCACCTGGGTGAAAACAACTGGTCTTTACTGGTGCAGGCGGTGAATAACTGGCACGAGCCTACCGCCGCGCTGATGCATCCGTTCCGCGCCCTGCCCGACTGGCGCATGGACGACCTGATGATCTCCTTCTCGGTTCCGGGTGGCGGCGTTGGCCCGCACCTGGATCAATACGACGTGTTTATCATTCAGGGCACGGGCCGCCGCCGCTGGCGCGTGGGTGAGAAAGTGCCGATGAAGCAGCACTGTCCGCATCCCGATCTGCTCCAGGTCGATCCTTTTGAAGGGATCATCGACGAAGAGCTGGAGCCGGGCGACATTCTCTATATTCCGCCTGGATTCCCGCACGAAGGCTATTCGCTGGAGAACTCCCTGAACTACTCCGTGGGGTTCCGTGCGCCAAGCGGGCGCGAGATGATCAGCGGTTTTGCCGACTACGTTCTCCAGCGCGAGCTGGGCAGCCACCGCTACAGCGACCCGGACGTTCCGGCGCGCGAACACCCTGCCGACATTCTGCCGCAGGAGCTGGACAAGCTGCGCGGGATGATGCTGGATCTGATCAACGAACCTGAACATTTCAAACAGTGGTTCGGCGAGTTTGTCAGCCAGTCCCGTCACGAGCTGGACGTTGCGCCACCGGAGCCGCCGTATCAGGCCGACGAGATTTACGACGCGCTGCAGCAGGGCGATAAGCTGGTTCGTCTTGGCGGGTTAAGGGTGTTGCGCATTGGCGAAGACGTGTTCGTCAACGGCGAGAAGCTCGACTCTCCGCACCGCCCGGCGCTCAACGCGATTGCCGGACATATGGTGCTGACCGCCGATATTTTTGGCGACGCGCTGGAAGATCCGTCCTTCCTCGCCATGCTGGCCGCGCTGGTGAACAGCGGGTACTGGTTCTTTGAGGACTGAGTTGTAAACAGATGCCCGGTGGCGCTTCGCTTACCGGGCCTACAAAACACATATGTAGGCCGGGTAAGGCGCAGCCGCCACCCGGCTTAAAACCCCTACCGCTTCGCCGTCAGCTCCGCGATCCGTACAATCACCTTCACCGCTTTTTCCATCCCTTCGAGGGTCACGAACTCATGCTTGCCGTGGTAGTTGTAGCCACCGGTAAACAGGTTCGGGCACGGCAGTCCCATAAAGGAGAGCTGCGAGCCGTCGGTGCCGCCGCGGATCGGTTTGAGCTGGGGTTCGATATCGCAATCGCGCATCGCCTGCTGGGCGATATCGAGAATGTGCGGATGCTCCATCACCTTCTCGCGCATATTGTAATAGCTGTCTTCGATAATGAGCTCGATGTAACAGTCCGGGTGCAGCCCTTTGCCGACCTTCTTGGCGATCTCCATCATCTTACGTTTGCGCGCCTCAAAGGCTTTACGGTCAAAATCGCGAACGATGTAGTGCATCTGCGCGCTGTCGACCGTACCTTTAATGCTGGTCAGATGGTAAAAGCCTTCGTAGCCGTCCGTCTGCTCCGGGCTCTCTTCAGCAGGCACTTCCGCGTGAATGCGGGCTGCCAGCGACAGCGCGTTTACCATTACCCCTTTTGCCGAGCCGGGATGCACGTTGTTACCGACAATTTTGATGGTCACCGACGCGGCGTTGAAGTTTTCATACTCCAGCTCGCCCACGCCGCCGCCGTCAACGGTGTACGCCCACTGCGCGTCAAAGGCTGCAACGTCGAAATGCTTCGCGCCCTTGCCCACCTCTTCGTCTGGCGTAAAGGCCACGCGGATATCGCCATGCGGGATATTTTTACCTTTCAGCACCGCCAGCGCGGTCATGATCTCCGCGATGCCGGCCTTATCGTCGGCGCCGAGCAGGGTTCTGCCGTCGGTGGTGATCAGCGTCTGCCCCAGCAGCTGATGCAGCACCGGGAACATCACCGGCGACAGCACTTCATCGCCAATGCCGAGCGCAATATCGCCGCCGCGGTAGTTTTCGACAATCTGGGGAGTAACATGCTTACCGCTAAAATCCGGTGAGGTATCGACATGGGAAATAAAGCCAATCGCCGGAATATCGCCCTCGACATTCGCAGGCAGCGTTCCCATCACAGTGCCTTTCTCGCTTAGCGTGACGTTGACCAGCCCCAACTCCTCGAGTTGCGCTTTCAGCAGGTTTAATAGCTTCCACTGGCCTTCGGTGCTTGGCACCTGTCGCACACCCGGTTTAGATTGGGTATCCAGCGATACGTACTGTAAAAAACGCTCAAGTAATTTATCCATGCAGTCACCCTCACTTTTTGTGACAACATTATCAATAAGCATCAAAACGCAAATATTGCGTCAGGTCACTTTTATCCCGCAAACGAGAATATTTTACGTTTATGTCGTCGCCCGTTAATAAATGTAGCTTATGTATCAGTGACAAGGATTGGCGATTCTGTAGGTTTGCCGTAGAATGTCCGCCCTCATTACGAGTCACCAAGGTGGTTACACACAAACCCCGCTTCGGTAAGCCAGTCGAAGCGTCTATACGGGACAGCGCAAAAATTGAATACACAACCCCGTTCCCTTTCACCGCTGGTGCAACTGGAACGAATTCGTAAAAGCTTTGATGGCAAAGAGGTCATTTCCGATCTCAACCTGACCATCAATGACGGTGAGTTTCTCACGCTGCTTGGCCCTTCAGGCTGCGGCAAGACAACCGTACTGCGCCTTATCGCCGGGCTGGAAAACGTCGATAACGGCCACATCCATCTTGAGAACCAGGATATCACCCAGGTTCCCGCCGAAGAACGTCACGTTAATACCGTCTTTCAGAGCTACGCCCTCTTCCCGCACATGACCGTGTTTGAGAACGTGGCGTTTGGCCTGCGGATGCAAAAAACGCCGGCCAGCGAGATCCCACCCCGCGTGACGGAAGCCCTGAAGATGGTGCAGCTGGAAGAATTTGCCCAGCGCAAACCGCATCAGCTTTCCGGCGGTCAGCAGCAGCGCGTTGCCATTGCCCGCGCGGTGGTGAATAAACCACGCCTTCTCCTGCTGGACGAATCCCTCTCGGCGCTGGATTACAAGCTGCGCAAGCAGATGCAAAACGAGCTGAAGGCGCTGCAGCGCAAGCTGGGCATCACCTTCGTGTTCGTTACCCACGATCAGGAAGAAGCGCTCACCATGTCCGACCGCATCGTGGTGATGCGTGACGGCAAAATCGAGCAGGACGGCACCCCGCGCGAAATCTACGAAGAGCCAAAAAACCTGTTTGTTGCGAGCTTTATCGGCGAGATCAACATCTTCAATGCCACGGTGATTGAGCGTCTGGACGACCAGCGCGTTCGCGCCAGCGTCGAAGGCCGCGAATGCAATATTTACGTCAGCTTCGCCGTGGAAAAGGGGCAAAAGCTGAACGTCCTGCTGCGTCCGGAAGACCTGCGCGTGGATGAGATCCACGGCCAGGACGAGGTTGAAGGCCTTATCGGCTATATCCGCGAGCGCAACTATAAAGGGATGACCCTGGAATCCGTGGTTGAGCTGGAAAACGGCAAGATGGTGATGGTCAGCGAGTTCTTTAACGAGGACGATCCGGACTTCGACCACTCCCTCGACCAGAAAATGGTTATCAACTGGGTAGAAAGCTGGGAGGTTGTGCTGGCTGATGAAGAACACAAGTAAATTCCAGAAGGTGGTGATTGCCACGATCGTCGGTTGGCTTGTGTTGTTTGTCTTTTTACCCAACCTGATGATCGTCGCGACCAGCTTCCTGACCCGCGACGACGCAAACTTCGTGAAGCTGGTCTTTACGCTGGACAACTACGCGCGCCTGCTCGATCCGCTCTATTTCGACGTGCTGCTGCACTCGCTGAACATGGCGCTGATCGCCACCGTCGCCTGCCTGGTGCTGGGCTATCCCTTTGCGTGGTTTCTGGCCCGTCTGCCGCGGAAGGTGCGCCCTCTGCTGCTGTTCCTGCTGATTGTTCCCTTCTGGACCAACTCGCTGATACGCATCTACGGGCTGAAGATTTTCCTCAGCACCAAGGGCTATCTGAACGAGTTTTTGCTGTGGCTGGGCATTATCGACACGCCGATGCGCATCATGTTTACCCCCAGTGCGGTCATTATTGGTCTGGTCTATATCCTGCTGCCGTTCATGGTGATGCCGCTCTACTCCAGCATCGAGAAGCTCGATAAACCTCTGCTCGAAGCGGCTAAAGACCTCGGCGCCAGCAGGCTACAAACCTTCATCCGCATCATTATTCCGCTGACGATGCCGGGCATTATCGCCGGCTGTCTGCTGGTGATGCTCCCGGCAATGGGGCTGTTCTACGTGTCTGACCTGATGGGCGGGGCGAAAAACCTGCTGATTGGTAACGTCATCAAGAGCCAGTTCCTGAACATCCGCGACTGGCCGTTCGGCTCGGCCACCAGCATTACGCTGACGGTGGTGATGGGGCTGATGCTGCTGGTCTACTGGCGCGCATCGCGTCTGCTGAATAAAAAGGTGGAACTCGAATGATCGGTCGACTGCTTCGCGGCGGTTTTATGACCGCCATTTACGCCTGGCTCTATATTCCGATTATCATTTTGATCGTGAACTCGTTTAACAGCTCGCGCTTTGGCATCAGCTGGCAAGGGTTTACGACAAAGTGGTACAGCCTGCTGATGAACAACGACAGCCTGCTCCAGGCGGCGCAGCACTCGCTGACGATGGCAATTTTCTCGGCGACCTTTGCCACGCTGATTGGCTCGCTGACCGCCGTGGCGCTCTACCGCTACCGTTTTCGCGGCAAGCCCTTCGTCAGCGGAATGCTGTTTGTGGTGATGATGTCGCCGGACATCGTGATGGCGATTTCCCTGCTGGTGCTGTTTATGCTGCTGGGCGTGCAGCTTGGGTTCTGGTCGCTGCTGTTCTCCCACATCACCTTCTGCCTGCCGTTTGTGGTGGTGACCGTGTACTCGCGCCTGAAAGGGTTTGACGTGCGGATGCTGGAGGCGGCGAAGGATCTGGGTGCCAGCGAGATGACCATCCTGCGCAAAATCATCCTGCCGCTGGCGATGCCCGCCGTGGCGGCCGGGTGGCTGTTGAGCTTTACCCTGTCGATGGACGACGTTGTGGTGTCCTCCTTCGTGACCGGGCCGAGCTATGAAATTCTGCCGCTGAAAATCTATTCGATGGTGAAAGTCGGTGTGTCACCGGAGGTGAACGCGCTGGCGACCATTCTGTTGGTGCTCTCGCTGGTTCTGGTGATCGCCAGCCAGATTATTGCTCGTGATAAAACAAAATCTCAGGGGACAATGAAATGAAAAAAATGCTCGCCGCTGCGGCACTGGTGCTCGGAATGGGTGCCGCCCACGCTGACGACAGCAAGACGCTCTATTTCTACAACTGGACGGAGTATGTGCCGCCTGGCCTGCTGGAGCAGTTCACCAAAGAGACCGGCATCAAGGTGATTTATTCGACCTATGAATCGAATGAAACCATGTACGCCAAGCTCAAAACCTACAAAGACGGCGCCTACGATCTGGTGGTGCCATCGACCTATTTCGTCGATAAAATGCGCAAAGAGGGCATGATCCAGAAGATCGACAAAACGAAGCTCACTCATTTTTCAAACCTCGATCCGCAGATGCTCAACAAACCTTTCGATCCGAACAACGACTACTCCATTCCGTACATCTGGGGTGCGACCGCGATTGGGGTTAACAGCGACGCGATTGACCCGAAAACCGTGACCAGCTGGGCGGATCTGTGGAAGCCGGAGTACAAAGGCAGCCTGCTGCTGACCGACGACGCGCGCGAAGTGTTCCAGATGGCGCTGCGCAAGCTGGGTTACTCCGGCAACTCGACCGATCCGAAAGAGATTGAAGCCGCCTATAACGAGCTGAAAAAGCTGATGCCGAACGTGGCGGCCTTCAACTCGGATAACCCGGCGAACCCGTACATGGAAGGGGAAGTGAATCTGGGCATGGTCTGGAACGGCTCGGCGTGGGTTGCGCGTCAGGCCGGTACGCCGCTTGAAGTGGTCTGGCCGAAAGAAGGCGGGATCTTCTGGATGGACAGCCTGTCGATTCCGGCTAACGCCAAAAACGTTGACGGCGCGCTGAAGCTGATTAACTTCCTGCTGCGCCCGGACGTGGCTAAACAGGTGGCTGAAACCATCGGTTATCCGACGCCAAACCTGGCGGCGCGTAAGCTGTTAAGCCCGGAAGTGGCCAACGATAAGTCGCTCTATCCCGATGCGGAAACCATCAATAAAGGCGAGTGGCAGAACGACGTCGGCGACGCGAGCCGCCTGTATGAAGAGTATTATCAGAAGTTAAAGGCGGGTCGTTAATTCCACACCGCGCACATGTAGGCCCGGTAAGCGCAGCGCCACCGGGCAAAAACGCCGGGCGGCACTGCGTTTGCCCGGCCTACATAACGAACGAATTCATAGCCCCTTCAAGAGCTTATCCACGAACTCCGGCACCACTTCGCTCGCCAGCCCGTAATGCTTCTCTTCGAACTCGCTTCCGACCTGGCTCGGCTCCAGATTCAGCTCCACCGTGTGCGCGCCGTGCAGCCGTGCTTCGTGTACAAACCCCGCCGCAGGATAGACGTGCCCCGACGTGCCAATGGCGATAAACACGTCCGCCATCGCCAGCGCGCTGTAGATCTCGTCCATGCCGAGCGGCATTTCACCGAACCACACCACGTGCGGGCGCAGGCGTGACGGGAACTGGCAGCAGTGGCAGCGGTCGTCCGGCTGCACATCGTCGGTCCAGTCCAGCACCTGACCGCTCCACGCGCAGCGCACCTTTAACAGCTCGCCGTGCATGTGAATGATATTGCGGTTTCCGGCGCGTTCGTGCAGATTGTCGATGTTCTGGGTGACCAGCAGGAAACGATCTCCCAGCGCCTCTTCCAGCCTCGCCAGCGCCAGATGCGCCGCATTGGGCGCAACTTCGGCCTGCTGAAGCTGGCGACGACGCGCGTTGTAAAATTCCTGCACGAGATCCGGGTCCCGGGCGAAGCCTTCCGGCGTCGCCACATCTTCGACCCGATGCTCCTCCCACAGCCCGTCAGCCGCACGAAACGTGCGAATGCCGGACTCGGCGGAGATCCCCGCCCCGGTCAGTACCACCACTCTGGGTTTATCCATCGCTTCTGGCATCATCCTGTCTCTGAAAAAGATCCGCTGGCGCAAGCGCTCACGCAGACGGCGTTTATTTTTACGAAAACGGCTGAGTCGACCTAACCGACGCGACAGCATAGTGACCTCGTAGACTAATCGGTGAGATGAAGGAAGGCGGCTCCGCGCATTCCTCCTGCATCCCCGTGTCGCGCACGTTCAATACGCGGCACGCGGGCGACCGGCAATAAATGTCGGGGCAAACGCCCGGACAGCTGTTCCGTAATCGCAGTAAAGTTTGATAACCCGCCCCCAATCACCAGAAGATCCGGGTCGACAATGGTCAGGATATTCCCCAGACACACCGCCAGCAAATCCAGGTAACGCTCAACGTGCTCGCGCGCCTGCTTATCGCCCTGCTCCCACAGGGTAATGATCTGCGGGGCCTCAAGTTTCTGATGATAGAAGTGTTCATATAGCCACGCAAACCCGCGGCCAGAGAGATAGTTTTCGATGCAGCCGTGCTGACCGCAGCCGCAGCGCGTCAGGGGAAAATCACGCCCCACCACGTCCAGGGCATCCACTGGCAGACGGATGTGACCAAACTCCCCGGTGATGTAGCTGCGTCCGGTAACGGGCTTGCCGTTGACCACAATGCCGCCGCCGACGCCCGTGCCGAGGATCAGCCCCATCACCAGCGGATACTGGCGGAACTCGTCGTCCCAGGCTTCGGAAAGGGCAAAGCAGTTGGCATCGTTGTCTAAACGCACGTCGCGTTCAAGAAGTCGGGACAGGTCGGCACGCAGCGGTTTGCCGCTGGCGGCAGGCACGTTGGCGGCGTACAGGGTGCCGTCGTCGGTTTCGGGCATCCCGGGGATGCCGATCCCCACCGTGCCTTTCACGCCAAAGCGCGCGTCGGCTTGCGCCACCAGCGCCGCAATGGCGGTTAAGAATTCGTCGTAGCTTTCGCGCGGGGTGGGAACGCGGGTTTCCCACTGTAGTTTGAGGTTTTCATCAAATACGCCCAGCGCAATTTTGGTGCCGCCAATATCAAATCCATAATACATAACGCATTCCTCTTTCTGATTTGGCGGCCCGAAAGCCGCTAAATCATGACGTAATTACTGGCCACTTAATACCCTCGCCGGATCAATTCGGCTAGCGCGACGCGCCGGATACCAGCTTGCCAGCAGACTCAGTAAAAGTGCTGTAACCAGCACGTAAACAACGTCCAGCCAGTGCAGTTCAGACGGCAGGAAGTCGATAAAATAGATATCACCGGACAGGAACTGGTGACCAATAAGCTTTTCAATCACGTTGATAATCGGCGTCAGCTGCAAAGAAACCACCACGCCTATCACCACGCCGCACAGGCTGCCGAACAGCCCGGCCAGTAATCCATACCAGACGAAGATGGCGCGAATAAGACCGTCTTTCGCCCCGAGGGTGCGCAGCACAGCGATGTCGCCGCTCTTGTCTTTCACCGCCATCACCAGGGTAGAGACGATGTTAAAGCAGGCCACGCCGATCACCAGCACCATCGCCAGATACATAATGGCGCGGATCATCTGGATGTCGCGATACATATAGCCGTACGTGCCGATCCAGCTCTTGATGTAGACATAGCTGTTGGTCACGCCGCCCGCATCGCGCACCAGCTTGTTGGCGTTAAAGACGTCGTTCACCTTGATGGCAATGCCCGTCACGCTGTCGCCCATGTCCAGATACTGACGCGCATCTTCCATCGGCACCATCGCAAAGCTGTGGTCGAGCTGGCCGCTCAGCTGAAGAATACCCGTCACGTGCAGGCGCACGCGCTTCGGCTGCTGTAATTTGTGATCGGCGCTGGCGTTCGGGATCATGATCGACACCCAGTCGCCCTGCTTCACCTTCAGCGCGTCGGCCACGCCTTTACCGATGATGATCTGCTGCTCGCCGGGCTTAAAGCTGTCCCACGCGCCGTTCTGCACGTACTTCGGCAGGGCGCTCAGGCGCGCTTCCTGCTGCGGGTTGACCCCTTTCACCTGAATGGCGCGCAGGTTCACCCCGCTCTCCACCAGCCCGGTAAAGTTGATGTAAGGCGCGGCGGCCACGATGCCTGGCACTTTTTCAACCTTGTTAAGCGCGTCGCTCCAGTTCGTCCACGGCTGGTTCACCGGCTCGATTTCGCCGTGCGGCACCACCGCCAGAATACGGTTGTTCAACTCGCGCTCGAAGCCGTTCATGGCGCTTAAGCCTACGATCAGTACCGCCACGCCCAGGGCGATCCCCACGGTGGAAATGACCGAGATCAGCGATACCATACCGCCGCGACGGCGGCCGCGGCTAAAGCGTAATCCGATGAGTAACGATAACGGTGAATCCATTACTCCGCTCCCATCAGCGTCAGTTCGGCGTTCAGATGACCGTCACGCATTTCAAGCTGACGCCCCATGCGTTTCGCCAGTTTCAGATCGTGCGTCACCACCAGAAATGCGGTGCCCTGCGACGCGTTAAGCTCGCCCAGAAGCTCGAAAATGCTGTCGGCGTTGCGCGCGTCGAGGTTACCGGTCGGTTCATCCGCCAGCACCAGACGCGGGTTATTGACCAGCGCACGGGCAATCGCCACGCGCTGACGCTCGCCGCCGGAAAGTTCAGACGGACGGTGATTCCCGCGGTGCCCCAGCCCCACGGCGTTGAGCATCGCGCTGGCGCGGGCGTTAATTTCAGCCGGTTTCTTTTTGCCAATCAGCAGCGGCATCGCCACGTTTTCCAGCGCCGTGAAGTCCGGCAGCAGGTGGTGGAACTGATAGATAAAGCCCAGCTCGCGGTTACGCAGCTCGGCCTTCGCCGCGGAGGACATTTTGCTCATTGGCTGTCCGGAGAAGATCACGTCCCCTTCCGTTGGCGTATCCAGCCCGCCCAGCAGGTGCAGCAAGGTGCTTTTCCCGGAGCCGGAGCTGCCGAGGATTGCCATCATTTCGCCTTCGCCCACGCTAAAACTCACATTGTGCAGCACGTCGGTCTGCACATTGCCTTCCTGATAGCGTTTGGACAGGTTGTCGCATTGCAACAGGATCTTATTCATAACGTAAAGCCTCAGCGGGTTGAGTGGCGGCAGCGCGCCATGAAGGATAAAGCGTAGAGAGCAGCGCAATGGCCATCGCAGCCAGCGCAATGCTAATGACCTGCAGCGGCTCAATGGCGACCGGCAGCGCCGCGCCATCAAGCAGGGCGCCGATAATTGGCATTAAATTGTTCAGCTGGCTGGCAAGCAGCGCCCCCAGCACGGCGCCCAGCAGCGCACCGATAATCCCGGCGCTGGCCCCCTGAACCATAAACACCGCCATGATCTGGCGCGGCGTCAGCCCCTGGGTCTGGAGAATGGCGACCTCGCCCTGCTTTTCCATCACCATCAGCCCAAGGGAGGTAATGATGTTAAAGGCGGCAACGGCGACGATCAGGCTGAGCAGCAGCCCCATCATGTTCTTTTCCATGCGCACGGCCTGGAACAGTTCGCCCTTACGGTCGCGCCAGTCCTGCCATTTAGTGCCTTCCGGCAGCGTTTGCTGGCTGAGGGTGTCGACCTTCAGCGGCTCGTTAAGCCACAGACGCCAGCCGGTGATATTGCCCGCCGGGTAGCGCATCAGGCGCGAGGCGTCCTGAATGTTCACCAGCATCTGGTAGCCATCCACTTCGCTGTTGGCGGCAAAGGTGCCAATCACGTTGAACAGACGCTGGCTTGGCAGGCGGCCCATTGGCGTAAACTGGCTGGCAGACGGCACCATCACGCGCAGCTGATCGCCACGGTTGACGCCAAGCTGCCCGGCAAGCTGCTCGCCGAGGATCACGTTGTATTGCCCGGGAGCCAGATCGCTCTGTTTGACGTTGACCAGATACGGGGTCAGCGGATCGTTCTGCGCCGGGTCAATCCCCAGCATCACGCCCACCGCCACGCTGCGGGCGCTTTGCAGCACCACATCACCCGTGGTTAACGGCGCAACGCGTGTGACACCCTGTAACTTCGCCGCGCTTTCCGGCAGCTGTTGCGGGTTAACGGAACCGTTGGACGAGGAGAGAACGGCCTGCGGCATCAGCCCCAGAATATTGTTTTGCAGCTCGCGCTCGAAGCCATTCATTACGGAAAGAACCGTCACCAGCGCCATCACGCCAAGCGTAATGCCAATAGTGGAAAGCCAGGAGACAAAGCGACCGAAGCGGTCCGCGGCGCGCCCACGCATGTAACGTAAGCCTATGAAGAGTGCGACAGGTTGGTACATGAAATCCGTCTGTTTGCTGATAGCAGACCCACGAGTATATAAGCGAATCCGCTAAGCGTAAATGACTGAAACCGTAAGCTTTGGTAATCATTTTTCCGAAAAATTCAGATAAATCATGATGCTACTCTCTGAACTTCCCCAGCGAGGCCTCCACCTTTTCTGAAAATCGTCCTGATACAGACTCTTACCGATTACATCCCCCGCCCCATCGCGCAGGATTATGCGTTCGTTTATGGCAAAACAGGTATCGTTTCCCGATGAAACAAAAAGCATTATGGATTAATCAGATAAAAGGGTTGTGCATCTGCCTGGTGGTGATTTACCACTCGGTGATCACCTTTTATCCGCACCTCAGCGGGCTTCAGCACCCGCTGTCTGGCCTCCTCGCCAAATGCTGGGTCTACTTTAATCTCTACCTCGCGCCGTTCCGGATGCCGGTGTTTTTCTTTATCTCGGGCTATTTGATCCGCCGCTACATTGATGAAGTGGACTGGCGCACCAGCGTCGACAAACGGATCTGGAGCATCGTGTGGGTGCTGGCGCTGTGGGGCGTTCTGCAATGGCAGGCGCTGAGCCACCTGAACGACTGGCTGGCGCCCGACCGTGAGGTCGCGACCTCCTCGAACGCGGCGTATGCCGATTCGATCCCGCACTTTATTCTGGGGATGCTCACCGCCAGCACCAGCCTGTGGTATCTGTACGCGCTGGTGGTGTACTTCACCCTGTGCAAACTGCTAAGCCGCTGGAAGCTCCCCGTACTGGTGCTGCTGGCGCTGGCGAGCGTTGCCATCAACTTCCTGCCGCTGCCGTGGTGGGGTATGAACAGCGTGGTGCGCAACGTGATTTACTACAGCCTCGGCGCCTGGTACGGCGCACAGCTGATGGAATGGATGAAAGGAATGGCGCTGCGCCGCTACTGGCTGGCGATTGCCGCCTTTGGCGCGGTCTCGGTAATGCTGTGGTTTGCCAACGTTCCGCTGCTGCTCTCCCTGCTGTCGATTCTGCTGATCATGAAGCTCTTCTACAGCATTGAGCAGCGCTACACCGTGCGACCCAGCAATCTGCTGAATGTTATTGGCTCAAATACCATCGCCATTTACACCACCCACCGCATTCTCATTGAGGCATTTAGCCTGTTCCTGATCGGCGAAATGAATGCCGCGTACTGGCCGGTCTGGGCGGAGCTGACCCTGATCCTCGTCTACCCGTTTGCCAGCCTGCTGCTCTGCACGCTGTTCGGGCTTGGCGTGCGCAAGATCTCCACCGCGCTGTTCGGCGACGTTTTCTTCACCCCGCCTGCCCGTCTTCCTCTGACCCAGGCTGCACGCTAATCTCAGGCTCGCCCTTCCCGGGGCGAGTTTACTCCCCGTGCGGTTCCGGTTTGCTTATACAAAACGATCGAGGATAATAAAGACATTGCGTATCAGTGATATGCCCCAATACTGGGTATACCTATAAGAGACTCTGACATAGCCATGCCTGAACAATACCGTTATTCCTTGCCCAACAAAGCGGGCGACCAACGCCAGCTGGGTGAACTCACGGGCGCGGCGTGCGCCACGCTGGTGGCCGAAATCGCAGAGCGACACCCTGGCCCGGTGGTGCTGGTAACCCAGGATATGCAAAACGCCCTACGCCTGCACGACGAGGTTCGCCAGTTTACCGACAGCCTGGTGTTCAGCCTGGCCGACTGGGAAACGCTCCCCTACGACAGCTTCTCGCCGCATCAGGAGATCATCTCCTCGCGCCTCTCTACCCTGTACCAGCTGCCGTCCATGCAGCGCGGCGTATTGATTGTTCCGGTCAATACGTTAATGCAGCGCGTCTGCCCGCACAGCTACCTGCACGGACACGCGCTGGTGATGAAAAAAGGGCAGCGGTTATCCCGCGATGCCCTGCGCGCCCAGCTTGACAGCGCCGGCTATCGCCACGTGGATCAGGTCATGGAGCACGGCGAATACGCCACCCGCGGCGCCCTGCTCGATCTCTATCCGATGGGCAGCCACCAGCCTTACCGCCTGGACTTCTTCGATGATGAAATCGACAGCCTGCGCGTGTTCGATGCCGATACCCAGCGCACGCTGGAAGAGGTTGAATCCATCAACCTGCTGCCCGCCCATGAGTTCCCGACGGACAAAACCGCCATTGAGCTGTTCCGCAGCCAGTGGCGCGACCGGTTCGACGTGAAGCGCGACGCCGAGCATATCTACCAGCAGGTCAGCAAAGGGACGCTGCCGACGGGGATCGAGTACTGGCAGCCGCTGTTCTTTAACGAGCCGCTGCCCGCGCTGTTCAGCTACTTCCCGGCGAACACCCTGATTGTGAATACTGGGGACATCGACGCCAGCGCCAGCCGCTTTGAAAGCGAAACCCGCGCGCGCTTTGAGAACCGCGGCGTGGATCCGATGCGCCCGCTGCTACCGCCTGAGCAGCTGTGGCTGCGCACCGACGAGCTAAACAGCGAGCTCAAGCGCTGGCCGCGCGTGCAGCTCAAAACCGATACCCTGGCCGATAAGGCCGCCAACACCAACCTTGCTTTCCAGAAGCTGCCCGACCTGTCCGTACAGGCGCAGCAAAAAACGCCGCTGGATAACCTGCGCAAGTTCCTGGAATCCTTCACCGGGCCGGTGATTTTCTCCGTGGAAAGCGAAGGCCGCCGCGAGGCCTTAGGCGAGCTGCTCGGCCGTATTAAGGTGGCGCCAAAACGCATTTTGCGCCTGAGCGAAGCCAGCGGAAACGGTCGCTACCTGATGATTGGAGCGGCCGAACACGGCTTTATCGATACCCTTAACCATCTGGCGCTGATCTGCGAAAGCGACCTGCTCGGCGAGCGCGTGGCGCGCCGTCGTCAGGACAGCCGTCGCACCATCAACCCGGATACGCTGATCCGCAACCTGGCCGAACTGCACCCCGGGCAGCCGATCGTTCACCTGGAGCACGGCGTCGGGCGCTATCAGGGAATGACGACCCTGGAGGCGGGCGGCATCAAGGGCGAATACCTGATCCTGACCTACGCCAACGACGCCAAACTTTACGTGCCGGTGTCGTCGCTGCATCTGATCAGCCGCTACGCCGGGGGTGCCGAAGAGAACGCGCCGCTGCACAAGCTGGGCAGCGACGCCTGGTCGCGCGCGCGGCAGAAAGCGGCGGAAAAAGTGCGCGACGTCGCCGCCGAGCTGCTGGATATCTACGCCCAGCGCGCGGCGAAAACGGGCTACGCGTTCAAGCATGATAAAGAGCAGTACCAGCTGTTCTGCGACAGCTTCCCGTTTGAAACCACCCCGGATCAGGCCCAGGCCATCAACGCGGTATTGAGCGACATGTGCCAGCCGCTGGCGATGGACAGGCTGGTGTGCGGTGACGTTGGCTTCGGTAAAACCGAAGTGGCGATGCGCGCCGCGTTTCTCGCGGTGGAGAACAACAAGCAGGTGGCGGTACTGGTGCCGACCACCCTTCTCGCCCAGCAGCACTACGACAACTTCCGCGACCGCTTCGCCAACTGGCCGGTGCGCGTTGAGATGCTCTCGCGTTTTCGCAGCGCCAAAGAGCAGACGCAAATTCTGGAGCAGGCCAGCGAGGGCAAGATCGATATTCTGATCGGCACGCACAAGCTGCTGCAAAGCGACGTGAAGTGGAAAGATCTGGGGCTGCTGATTGTCGATGAGGAGCACCGCTTCGGGGTGCGCCATAAAGAGCGCATCAAAGCGATGCGTTCCGATGTCGATATCCTGACCTTAACCGCCACGCCAATTCCGCGCACCCTGAACATGGCGATGAGCGGAATGCGCGACCTGTCGATCATCGCCACGCCGCCGGCGCGCCGTCTGGCGGTGAAAACCTTCGTGCGCGAGTACGACAACCTGGTGGTGCGCGAGGCCATCCTGCGCGAAGTGCTGCGCGGCGGGCAGGTTTACTATCTCTATAACGACGTCGAAAACATCCAGAAGGCGGCGGACAGGCTGGCGGAGCTGGTGCCGGAAGCGCGGATCGCCATCGGCCACGGGCAGATGCGCGAGCGCGAGCTGGAGCGGGTGATGAATGATTTCCACCACCAGCGCTTCAACGTGCTGGTGTGTACCACCATCATAGAAACCGGGATCGACATTCCAACGGCGAACACCATCATCATTGAGCGCGCGGACCACTTCGGCCTGGCGCAGCTGCACCAGCTTCGCGGGCGCGTCGGGCGTTCACACCACCAGGCCTACGCCTGGCTGCTGACGCCGCATCCGAAGGCGATGACCACCGACGCGCAAAAGCGTCTGGAGGCGATTGCTTCGCTGGAAGATCTCGGCGCGGGCTTTGCGCTGGCGACGCACGATCTCGAGATCCGCGGCGCCGGGGAGCTGCTCGGTGAAGACCAGAGCGGCTCGATGGAGACCATCGGCTTCTCGCTGTACATGGAGCTGCTGGAAAACGCCGTGGATGCGCTGAAGGCCGGGCGCGAGCCGTCTCTTGAGGATTTAACCAGCCAGCAGACCGAGGTGGAGCTGCGGATGCCGTCCCTGCTGCCGGACGATTTTATTCCGGACGTGAATACGCGCCTGTCGTTCTACAAGCGCATTGCCAGCGCGAAAAACGAAAACGAGCTGGAGGAGATCAAGGTGGAGCTGATTGACCGCTTTGGCCTGCTGCCGGACGCGGCGCGCAACCTGCTCGATATCGCCCGGCTGCGCCAGCAGGCGCAGAAGCTGGGGATCCGCAAGCTGGAAGGCAATGAAAAAGGCGGCATGATTGAGTTCGCCGAGAAGAACCACGTTAACCCGATGTGGCTGATTGGCCTGCTGCAAAAGCAGCCTCAGCACTTCCGCCTGGACGGGCCGACGCGCCTGAAGTTCACCCAGGAGCTGACCGAGCGCAAAACGCGCATGGACTGGGTGCGTAACTTTATGCGCCAGCTGGAAGAAAACGCGGTCGCGTAACCTGCCCCTCCCCGGCGGCGGCGGCTGCCGGGGACAATTTACAAACTCTTTGCAAACCCCCTGGATTTCCCGACACATCCATTAGCCATAATTATCATTAACTCTTTGAATAACAATAACCTTATCATTTATATGGATTATAGTGATGATGACCTCTTCGCGTTTTACCCGCTGGATAACCCTGTTTGCCCTCGCGGCAGCGGTGGCCATCGCGCTTCCGGCGCGGGCTAATACCTGGCCTCTCCCCCCTTCTGGCAGCCGCCTGGTGGGGGAAAACCGCTTTCACGTTGTGGAAAATAACGGGGGGTCGCTGGAAGCGATCGCCAAAAAATATAACGTCGGTTTCCTGGCGCTCCTGCAGGCCAACCCCGGGGTAGATCCTTACGTTCCCCGTGCGGGCAGCGTGTTGACGATTCCGCTGCAAACCCTGCTGCCGGATGCGCCGCGGGAAGGGATTGTGATTAACCTCGCCGAGCTGCGCCTTTACTACTACCCGCCGGGCAAAAACGAAGTAACCGTCTACCCGATCGGCATCGGCCAGCTGGGGGGCGATACGCTGACGCCGACGATGGTCACGACCGTGTCGGACAAGCGCGCCAACCCGACCTGGACGCCAACGGCCAATATTCGCGCGCGCTACAAAGCGCAGGGTATTGAGCTGCCGGCGGTGGTGCCCGCAGGGCCGGATAACCCGATGGGGCATCACGCGATCCGCCTTGCCGCCTACGGTGGCGTGTATTTACTGCACGGAACCAACGCCGATTTTGGTATCGGGATGCGCGTCAGCTCAGGCTGTATTCGCCTGCGCGATGACGACATCAAAACGCTGTACAGCGTGATTACCCCGGGCACCAAAGTGAACATCATCAATACGCCGATCAAGGCGTCCGTAGAGCCGGGCGGCATACGCCTGGTGGAAATTCACCAGCCGCTGTCGAAGAACATTGGCGACGATCCGCAGACGTTGCCGATTAACCTGAACGCGGAGATGGTGAGCTTTAAAACGAACGTGGGTACGGATGGGCTGGTGATGGAGCGGGCCATGGAGGCGCGGTCGGGAATGCCGATTGACGTCACCCGCCATCAGGACGTGGCGCAGCAGACGCTGTAGCGCCGCACAAAAGAAAACGCCCCGCAGCGATGCGGGGCGTTTTTTATTGCAGTGGCATACATAAATGAGGGTTTATGCAGGGCTTATTTGTAGATGACCGCAGTCCCGTGGAGGGTGTTAGGACCGGTCACAGAGGTGATGCGGAAAGATTTCGCGCCCATCTCGTCAGCTTTTTGCGCCAGCTGGTCTTCCAGTGAGCCCAGGTTGGTGCCAGCGGTTGCAGAGATAGTACCGACCTTATGCTGGTCAGCCGGAGTGGATTGCACTTCAACAGCAGCGAAGCTTGCGAAAGAGAGTGAGCTCAGTACAGCGGCAGCGATCAGGGTTTTTACGTTTTTCATGATTTTTACCTTTAGGCAGATGAATTAGGGGTCGTTAGTCATTTACTTAACGATCGATAGGTAAATCATAAGTGTGATCCAGGTCACGCGTCAACCTAATTTTATAACGGTCGTTAAATTATTTTTATTTCCCTTAAATTTCATACCCATATGAATAATTTATTTTTGCGCAATCAGCGCTGGTCGTGGCTCACTATAATTTTTATAATGATCGTTCAACAAACCAACTGAGGACCAACGGCAAATGACAACCGATGTCACGAGTTGCGCAAAGAAAAGCCGTGGCCGACCAAAAGTGTTCGACAGGGAAGCGGCGCTCGATAAGGCCATGACGCTCTTCTGGCAGCACGGGTACGAAGCCACCTCGCTCTCCGATTTAGTGGAGGCGACAGGGGCAAAAGCACCTACGCTGTACGCAGAGTTCACCAACAAAGAGGGGCTGTTCAGAGCGGTGCTGGACAGATACATCTCGCGCTTCGCGGCGAAGCACGAAGCCCAGCTTTTCTGTGAAGAAAAAACGGTGGAGCAGGCGCTGGAGGACTATTTCACCGCCGTCGCCACCTGCTTTACCAGCAAAGACACCCCGGCGGGCTGTTTTATGATTAACACCTCCGCCACCCTCGCGGCCTCGTCGAAAGAGATCGCCAACACTGTCAAATCGCGTCATGCGATGCAGGAAGAGACGCTTTGCGCCTTTCTGACCGAGCGCCAGCGCCGCGGCGAGCTGCCTGCCGGGTGCCATCCGCAGGCGCTGTCGCAATACCTGAGCTGCATCCTGCAGGGGATGTCGATCAGCGCCCGCGAAGGGGCGAGCCTGGAAAAACTGCAGGGCATCACGCACACCACGCTGCGCCTGTGGCCTGAACTGCTGAAACTCTGATCCCCAGGGGCGGTGCGCCGCCCCTTATGCTTTTCTCCCCCTCTTCTAAATGCTCGTTAACCCCCTCAAATTTATGAGGTTGATAATGAGATTTATTATCTTCATTATTCGCATTTAATTTTTTTAGCTTTTTACCAGCCTGCCAATAAAAAGAGCCAACGCTCAATAAGGAATGATGATGAAGAAGAGCCTCTGGGTGCTCAACCCTGTGCTGCTCGCGATCGCGATGCCGCTTTATGCCGAACAAACCAATGAAGAAAACCTCGTTGTCAGCGCTAACCGCAGCCATCGCACCGTGGCGGAAATGGCGCAAACCACCTGGATTATTGAAGGCCAGGAGATCGAACAGCAGGTTCAGGGCGGCAAAGAGTTCAAGGACATTCTCGGACAGCTCATTCCGGGGATGGACGTCAGCAGCCAGGGGCGAACCAACTATGGGATGAACATGCGCGGGCGCGCGATCGTGGTGTTGATTGACGGGGTGCGCCTGAACTCCTCGCGCACCGACAGCCGCCAGCTTGACGCCATTGACCCGTTTAACATCGAACACATCGAAGTCATTTCCGGCTCGACGGCGCTCTACGGCGGCGGCAGTACCGGCGGCCTGATCAACATCGTGACCAAAAAGGGCCAGCCCGAAACCCAGGTTGACCTGGAGCTGGGCGGCAAAACCGGCTTTAACAACAGTGACGATCGCGACGAGCGCGTGGCGACCGCGGTCAGCGGCGGGAACGAACATGCCTCCGGCCGCCTTTCCGTGGCCTATCAGCGCTTCGGCGGCTGGTACGACGGCAACGGCGACGCCCTCACCTTCGACAATACCCAGACGGGCCTGCAGCATTCCGACCGCCTGGACGTGATGGGCACCGGCACCATTGAGATCGACGACACGCGCCAGCTGCAGGTCGTGACCCAGTATTACAAAAGCCAGGGCGACGACGATTACGGGCTGTATCTCGATAAAAACATGAGCGCGGTCACTGGCAGCGGCACCGCCCGCACCCGCAGCGGGTTCAGCTCTGACCGTATTCCCGGCACCGAACGCCACCTCATCAGCCTGCAATATTCCGATTCGGACTTCTGGGGACAGGAGCTGGTCGGGCAAATTTACTATCGCGACGAATCCCTGCGCTTCTACCCGTTCCCGACGGTGGATAAAAACAAAAACGTCACCAGCTTTGCCGCCTCCGAGCAGAACACCGATCAGTACGGCGCCAAGCTGACGCTTAACAGCTCGCCGCTGGACGGCTGGCAGGTAACCTGGGGCCTGGATGCCGACCACGAAACCTTCGACTCTAACCAGATGTTCTTCGACCTGGCGAACTCGGTGCCGTCCGGCGGGATGAATAACCACGCCATCTACAGCACCGGGCGCTATCCGGGCTACAGCATCACCAACGTCGCGCCGTTCCTGCAAAACAGCTACGACATCAACGACGTCTTCACCCTGAGCGGCGGCGTTCGCTACCAGTGGACTGAAAACCGCGTGGATGACTTTGTGGGCTATGCCCAGCAGCAGGCCATCGCCAACGGTAAAGCCACCTCGGCGGATGCGATCCCGGGCGGCAAAACGGATTATGACAACGTGCTGTTCAACGCCGGGATCCTCGCGCACATTACCGAGCGTCAGCAGATGTGGTTCAACTTCTCGCAGGGCGTCGAGCTGCCGGATCCGGGCAAGTATTACGGCAACGGCTCTTACCGCGCCGCCGATTCGCAGGGCCATCTGGCGCTGATCAAAAGCGTCAACCCGAACGATGCGAAGCTGGAAGGGATCAAGGTAGATTCTTACGAGCTGGGCTGGCGCTACACCGGCAACAGCCTGCGCACCCAGATTGCGGCCTACTACTCGATGTCGGATAAGTCTATCGACATCAACCGCAGCGACATGACCATCGACGTGAACCCGCAGGAGCGCCGCATTTACGGCGTGGAAGGCGCGGTGGATTACTTTATCCCTGAAAGCGACTGGAGCCTCGGGGGGAACGTTAACGTCCTGAAATCGGAAATTAAGACCAACGGCTCGTGGGAGAAATGGGACGTAACGCAGGCCTCGCCGTCTAAAGCCACCGCTTACGTGGGCTGGGCGCCGGAGCCGTGGTCGCTGCGCGTCCAGACGCAGCAAACCTTCGATCTAAGCGACGCGGCGGGCAACAGGATTGACGGCTACAACACGGTGGATTTCCTCAGCAGCTATCAGCTGCCGCTGGGCAAGCTGTCGTTTAGCATCGAGAACCTGCTGGATAAACAGTACACCACCGTCTGGGGCCAGCGCGCGCCGCTGCTCTACAGCCCAACCTACGGCAACGCCGCGCTGTATGAGTACAAGGGGCGCGGGCGTACTTTCGGCCTGAACTACGCGCTGACATTCTAAGCGCAAAAAAAAGCTCCTCAGCCTGAGCGCGTGAGGAGCTAAATCAAGAGAACATCTTTTTTACACTTTGTTGTTGAGAACCAGCTGACCGTTGCTGTCCAGCGGAATTTGCGTGCCCGGGTCTTTATCCATGCGGATTTTGCCCTGCTGATCGCCGATTTTGTACGTTACGTCATAGCCGAGCATTTTCTCTGACTTGTCGTAAACGGTTTTACAGCGCTGCTGCGTGGTGGTGTAGGTGTCGTTATCCTGCATCGCGCCCTGAACCTGGTTACCTGCGTAACCGCCGCCCAGCGCACCGACCACCGTCGCCACGTCTTTACCACGACCGCCGCCAAACTGATGACCAATCACCCCACCGGCCACCGCGCCCAGCACGGAGCCGGCGATACGGTTTTCGTCCTGTACCGGACGGCGATGGGTTACCGCCACGTTTCGGCACTCCTGACGAGGGGTTTTGACGGATTCTTTAATGGGAGTTGCTGAAACAACCTGCGCATACTGCGGGCCGCGATCAAGTACGTTGAGACTGGCAACCGCAGCCACACCTAACGCGGCTGCAACGCCAATCCCTATACCCGCCAACATTGATTTATTCACGGGACTTCCTCCTTTGTTGCTATTGGTAACAATTTTGCAATGAAGAAGAAGACTCGCCAATCAGATAAAGGATCAAAAAAATGTCGTCAAAGGGGGCTATATCGTATTTAAGAGAACTCTTAAGCGTCCAGAAGGGGGATTGACAGCATGATATGCTAAAAATCCCTCCGGAAGCCCGGAGGGATGAGAGGATTAGTGCAGCTTGAGGCGAGGACGGATCACGCGGTTGATTCGGCCCACCAGCATCATCAGGCCGGTTTTGAAGTAGCCGTGCAGCGCAATCTGGTGCATACGGTACAGCGAGATATACACAAAGCGCGCAATGCGCCCTTCTACCATCATAGAGCCGCGCATCAGGTTGCCCATCAGGCTGCCCACGGTGGAGTAGTTAGAGAGCGAAACCAGTGAACCGTGGTCTTTATAGACGTAGGATTTCATTGGCTTGCCCTTCATCTGCGCCAGGATGTTGTGCAGCACGAGGCTTGCCATCTGGTGCGCAGCCTGAGCGCGCGGTGGGACAAAGCCGCCTTCCGGACGCGCGCAGGAGGCGCAGTCGCCGATGGCGAAGATTTCCGGATCGCGGGTGGTTTGCAGCGTTGGCTCGGTCACCAGCTGATTGATACGGTTGGTTTCCAGTCCGCCGATATCCTTCATAAAATCTGGCGCCTTGATGCCTGCCGCCCAGACCATCAGATCCGCCTTGATGTACTCGCCGTCTTTCGTGTGCAGACCGCCTTCGTCGGCGCTGGTCACCATCGTCTGGGTCAGCACGCGCACGCCCAGCTTGGTTAACTCATTGTGCGCCGCACCGGAAATGCGCGGAGGCAGCGCAGGCAGAATGCGTTCGCCCGCTTCCACCAGCGTCACGTTCAGCGCGTCGTTGGTCAGCCCTTTGTAGCCGTAGCTGTGCAGCTGTTTCACCGCGTTGTGCAGCTCCGCAGACAGCTCAACGCCCGTCGCGCCGCCGCCAACAATCGCAATGTTGACCTTGCCGTTAGCGCCCAGGTTGCTGGAGTATTTCAGGAACTGGTTCAGCATCTCCTGGTGGAAACGACGCGCCTGGTGCGGGTTATCCAGGAAGATGCAGTTTTCCTTCACGCCCGGCGTGTTGAAGTCGTTGGAGGTGCTGCCCAGCGCCATGACCAGCGTGTCGTAAGGCAGCTTGCGCTCAGGCACCAGCAGCTCACCCTTTTCATCACGCAGCTCGGCCAGCGTAATGGTTTTGCTTTCACGGTTGATATCCACCACGGAACCCAGCTGGAACTGGAAGTGGTGATTACGCGCGTGAGCCAGATAGCTCAGCGCATCCACGCCCTCGTCCAGTGAACCGGTTGCAACTTCGTGCAGCAGCGGCTTCCACAGGTGACTGTGGTTACGATCGACCAGCGTAATTTTCGCTTTTTTGCCGCGACCCAGCTTCTTACCCAGCTGCGTAGCCAGCTCCAGCCCGCCAGCACCACCGCCTACAATCACTATCTTTTTCAATGGTGTAGTCAACGTGACCCCCTCAAATTATTAACCAATTGTTAATTAAAAGTTATATAAATAACCCTTAATTAACAACAGGTTACAGCACTGAAACCATTCAGGTGCATTGAGAATAACACGCAAGGCGCATTGGTCATACCAAAATTGATGTGCATCAAGTTTTGATGATGATTATTTGACCAATTTTAGCAAAAAGAGAGCCCGGCAAGCTTGCGCCGCCGGGCCAGAGAAGTGCGCTGGTGCGGTTTAGCCCAGCGTTTTAAAGGCTTTGATGCGCTGCAGATGAGGAGAGATGTTCTTGAACTTGTGGCTCTGCTCTTCGTCCCAGACGATTTCGTAGTAATGATGTAACAATTCAGCCGCGCGGTCGCTGCTCAGGGCTTCATCGTTGCGCGAGAGGATCACCAGGCAGCGGTCGCGGTTCTTCTCACGGAAGTTGCTCACGCATTTGGTGGCGATATCGGCGTACTCTTCCGGGCGGTCAATCTTCCCTTCCATGTTTTCATGGGGGAACAGATTCGGATTGAACACCACCTGGCGAATGTCACACAAAAATCCAATACGCTCGGCCCAGTATCCACCCAGACCCACGCCACAAATCAGCGGACGGTCATCGACGTTAAGCTGCAGCATTTTGTCCACTTCTTTCAGCAGATGCTGCATATCATGCTTCGGATGGCGCGTGCTGTAGCTAATCAGCCGCACATCCGGATCGATAAACTGCAGCTGCAGCACCTTCTCATGATTACCAGGACTGTTTGAATCAAAACCGTGTAAATAGATGATCATCGTCTTCTCACCAGGTTACGCCTTTCGGGAGGGATTAAAGGCCCGCTTTATGTGCCTGCCAGCGCTCGTTCAGCGCCTCAAGCTCCGCATTGATCGTCTTCCAGCGCGCCGAGCCCATCAGCTCCTGACGGCTAAATGAACCTTTATGATACAATTGTGTAACACGTTCAGCATTGATCGGCGACAGGTTATCCAGCACGCTGACCGCGCCTTTACGATTATTGCAGACCAGGATCATATCGCAACCCGCATCCAGAGAGGCCTGTCCGCGCTCGGCATAGCTGCCCATGATCGCCGCCCCTTCCATCGACAAATCGTCCGAGAAGATCACGCCGTTAAAGCCCAGCTCCTGGCGCAGCACGGTTTTAAGCCAGTGCGGGGAGCCGCTCGCCGGACGCGGATCGACATCGCTGTAAATCACGTGCGCGGGCATAATGGCGTCGAGCTTGTTGTCGGTGATAAGCGAACGGAAGACCGACATATCTTTGGCGCGGATTTCCGCCTCAGGACGCGGGTCGCGCGGCGTCTCTTTATGCGAATCCGCAGTGACCGCCCCGTGCCCCGGGAAGTGTTTGCCGGTGGTTTTCATCCCCGCATCGTGCATACCGTCGATAAAGCGCGTCGCCATCGCCAGCGCCATGCGCGGATCTTCGTGGTACGAGCGCTCGCCGATGGCGGCGCTGATGTGCCCCACGTCCAGCACCGGCGCAAAGCTGATATCGATATCCATCGCAATCATTTCGCTCGCCATCAGCCAGCCTGCGTCCTGGGCAAGCCTGCCGCCCTCTTCCGTTCCCAGCAGCGCGGCGAAAGACTGCGCCGCCGGGAGGCGGGTGAACCCTTCGCGGAAGCGCTGCACGCGACCGCCTTCCTGATCGACCGCCACCACCAGGTGATTGCGCGACGCCGCGCGGATCTGGCGAACCAGCTCGCGCAGCTGCTCAGGATCGTGGTAGTTGCGCGTAAACAGGATCAGGCCGCCCACCAGCGGGTGCGCCAGAATCTCGCGCTCCTCCGCATCCAGCTCAAAACCTTCGACATCCAACATGACTGGACCCACACGAACCTCTCTTATCCTTTAGTTTGTAACCGGCGCCAGACGTCATCTGCCAGCGCGATAAATTGTTTGTCGCCCGACTGCTGCAAGCGCATTTCAAACCAGCCCGCCATCAGCATCATCACCCACGGCCGCCAGCGGCGAACCTGACGCGCAAGGATCGCGCAGTCCATCTGCGCCGTGCGGGCATAAGCCTCAATCAGCCGCTGGCGCGCGGTCTCGTCCGGCGTCCAGACCGCCGCAAGCTCCAGCGCAACGTCGCCATCTCCGGCATATTCCCAGTCGATAAGCCTGGGCCCCGCCGGGGTATGAACGATATTTCCGGCGTGAACGTCCATATGCAACGGCGCCAGCCGCAGCGGCTGCGGCTCACCGGCGCTGCGCAGCGCCTTAAGCTGCCTGAGCCAGAACGGCGTTCGCCTGGAGGAGGATGCCTGCTGCCAGTACTGGTCGAGCAACGGCAACAGCGCCACGCGCCAGCCTAGCCGCCGCTGACGGTGCAGATGATACAGCATGGCGGCGAGGGAGGAAGTCTCCGGCAGTCCGGTTTTGATCTCGCCCGCAAGATACTCCACCGCCATCCAGCCCTGAATAAAGCATCGAGGCTTCGGCACGATATCATGCGGAAGACGCGTCAGGGCGCGGAACTGTCGACGGAAGTGGGAAGATGGCGCAGAGCGGTCATGGTTCTGGCGCAGCACCAGACGATGCTCACCCTGCTCGATAATGCAACTCGCGCCGCCAAGCCCGGAATGGGCCTGCGGCGCGAGGAGGCGATACTGCGGGAAATAGCGTGACAAAACGTCGTCACGCGTACCGTTATTGTTGCGTAACGGCACCTTTACCTGACCAGATAATTTCGCCCGTCTGAACCAGCATCAGCTGCATTTGCAGCGCTGGCGTGTTCACATTCCCGGTGGCGTTGGAGTAGAGCACATACTGTGCGCCAACGTTACGGGCGATACCCATCGCCTTGCTGCGAGAGCCGAGACTGTCCTGCGGGGACAAGCCCAGCTGCTGTTTGGCAACGGCCAGCTGCTGGGAGGAAACCAGCGTAAATTTGCCGTTGTTCGCCAGCGCGTTACGCAGGGTTTCCGTTGCTTCGCCCGCGTTCAGAGAACCGTTGGTGCGGTTATTGACGCTGTCCACCAGAAGCACGCTACCCGGGGTTACGCCCTGCGCTTGCAGCATTTTGCCCACCATCGGCTGCATTGCGCCGTTCCAGTCGTAATGGCGAACGCGCGGCGCAGGCTGCGCGGTCGCATCCGGACGCACGATAGGGCCAGGCTGTTCCGGAATGGACGGTACGGACGGCACAACCGGCACGGGCTGCGTTGGCGTTGGCTGTGCCGGCTGTTCGGTGCCCGGTTTGGCCTGATCCACAGGAGCAGGTTCTTCTGTGCGCGTCACACACCCTGCAAGAATGAGTGCAAATGCACCCAGGAGCGCGTAGCGGCTCATATTTTTAATCAAGGTTCACCCCTATAAATAAAGATAAAGTCTCACCTTATGTGCACCCAGGTAGTTCGCGCTGCCGTAGAGCGTGACCGATGCCCTTGCCGGAATGGTCACCGTGCGCGTCGCTTCCAGTGGATGCATTTCAAGACCTCTTACGTCATACCAGTAGAAACGGTAGTGCACCGTCACCGGTTCATGTCTTTCGTTATATAGCGTAGAGGACGCGGAAGCCTGAATTTCGCTCATCGTCAACGAAGGGGGTTCTGCCGTAATCCCTGCGGCCAGAACGGAAGACTCCATGACCAGCGTCTGTTCGTCACTGACCGGGATCGCAGGACGGGAACTGCACCCTGCGAGGATCAGCAGCATAACAAGCGCTGCAAAACGCCCTCTTAGCATATTAAAGACCTTTATGTGCCAGCATCGGGCCCAGCGGGCGGCCACCCAGCAGATGCATGTGAATGTGATAAACTTCCTGACCGCCATGACGATTACAGTTCATGATCAGACGATAGCCGTCTTCAGCAATCCCTTCCTGCTCGGCAATTTTTGCCGCCACAGTCAGCATACGACCTAATGCCACTTCGTGTTCGATTTTCACGTCGTTCACGGTCGGGATCAGAATATTCGGGATAATAAGGATGTGCGTCGGTGCCTGAGGTGAAATGTCCCGGAAGGCCGTTACCAGCTCGTCCTGATACACGATATCCGACGGAATTTCGCGACGGATAATTTTACTGAAAATCGTTTCTTCAGCCATGACCTTTTCCTTTTTTGTTTAATCTGGCGTGGTGTGCCTGCCAATAACAGAGATCGACGTTATTACTGTGTGACACAACTCAAGAGTATGAGCGACTTTCTCCTGTCCTTTCAACCTTCTCCCACGATTTCTTTCCTGTTTGCACCCCGGCTGGCTGGAGAGTGAGCACTCTTGCAGAAGAATCCTATGAAACATTATTTCAGTTACCTTCGACACATCTGTTTACAGCGATAATCTCAATGCGTATATTTCGCATTTGCATTTTCATGCGCATTTTTAACATAGAAAACGACGTCTGCCCGTGCTAGCGGGACTGACGCACACACCTTTCACCATTCATTAAGGGTTTGATGATGTCTTTCATTAATCACACCAGGGATGGGCAACGCCAGCCTGCCGCAGCACCTTCGCTGCTGGCCGCCTGCATTGCTATGGCATTGACGCCAGCCGTAAGTTTCGCCGCCGCCTCTACTGCCGCAGAAGACACCGTTGTCGTTGACGGCGGTTTTGATAACGCCCAGGATCCGCTCATCGGCCAGGAGCAGGACTACAGCGTTAAAACCACCACCACCGGCACCAAGCTACTGCTGGTGCCTCGCGATATTCCGCAGTCCGTCAGCGTAATCAGTCAGCAGCGCATGGCCGACCAGAACCTGCAGTCCATCGGACAGGTGTTAAGCAACACCACCGGCGTGACCGCCCAGGTGCAGGACAGCGATCGCACCGTGTTTTACTCCCGCGGCTTTTTCGTCAGTAACTACGCTTTCGATGACCTGCCCACCTCCATCAGCGAAGTGTGGAACTTCGGTGATACCGCCGCCGACACCGCCATTTACGACCGTATCGAAGTGGTACGCGGCGCAACCGGCCTGATGTCCGGTACGGGCAACCCGTCGGCCTACGTGAATATGGTGCGTAAACACGCCGACAGCAACGAATTCAAGGGCAATGTCTCCGCCAGCTACGGCAGCTGGGATAAACAGCGCTACGTGCTGGATTTACAGGCGCCGCTGGTCGAGTCCGGCAAGGTACGCGGGCGCCTGATTGCGGGCTATCAGGACAACGACAGCTTCGTTGATAACTATCACTACCGTAAAAAGTTCCTCTACGGCGTGGTGGATGCCGACGTGACCGACAGCACCACCCTCTCGCTGGGCTATGAATATCAGGAGAGCAAAACCGAAGACCCGACCTGGGGCGGCCTGCCCACCTGGTACAGCGACGGGAGCAAAACCCACTACGATCGCAGCCAGACCGTTGCGCCGGACTGGGCCTATTCGGACAAAGACACCACCCGCGTTTTCGCCAACCTGACACAGCGCTTCGACAACGGCTGGGAAGCGCACGTCAACGGAATGCACGCGGACACCAACTTCGACAGCAAGCTGATGTACATGTCCGGCTATCCGGATAAAGACACCGGTGCGGGCATGGTGGGCTACGGCGGCTGGAACCGCGGCGAACGCAAGCAGGACGCGGTGGACGCTTTCCTGCGCGGCAGCTTCGACCTGCTGGGACGTCAGCACGAGATGATGTTTGGCGGCAGCTTCAGCCGCCAGCGCAACCACTACGACAACTCCATGCCGGACGCGCTGTACGGGATGGTTGACGTGGGCAACTTTAAAAACTGGAACGGCAATATCGCCGATCCGCAGTGGACGCCGTGGAAGCTCTACAGTCAGGACGATATCCGCCAGTCTTCGGCCTACAGCTCCGCCCGCTTCTCGCTGGCCGATCCGCTGCACCTGATCCTCGGGGCGCGTTACACCAACTACAACATCCGCTACAACCCGGCCGGCTCCCCGGATACGCGCCTGGAGAGCACCAAAGATGACGTGACGCCGTATGCCGGCCTGGTTTACGACATCAACGAAGACTGGTCGACCTACGTCAGCTACACCTCCATCTTCCAGCCGCAGGACAAGCGCGATGCCAGCGGCCGCTACCTCGATCCCACCACGGGGAAAAGCTATGAAGCCGGCGTGAAAGCCGACTGGTTTAACACCCGTCTGACGACCTCGCTGGCGATCTTCCGCATCGAGCAGGATAACGTGGCGAGCAACACTTACACCTATATGCCAAGCGGCGAATCGATCTACGAGTCGCTGGACGGCGTGGTGAGTAAAGGGGTTGAGTTTGAGCTGAACGGCGCACTGACGGACAACTGGCAGCTCACCTTCGGTGCCACGCGCTATATCGCCGAAGACAAGAGCGGTAACGCCGTGAGTTCCGATCAGCCGCGCACCACCATGAAGCTGTTTACCCGCTATCAGCTGCCGATGCTGCCAGAACTGGCCGTCGGCGGCGGCGTGAACTGGCAAAACAAAGTGTGGACCGACGTGGACGGCGGCCCGGCGGGTCGTAACCGTGCGGAGCAAGGCAGCTACGGGCTGGTTAACCTGTTCAGCCGCTATCAGGTCACCAAAGACTTTGCGGTGCAGGCGAACGTCAACAACCTGTTCGACAAAAAGTACTACGACTACGTCGGATCTTACGTGGTTTACGGCGCGCCGCTGAACGTCTCGGTGAGCGCAAGCTACGACTTCTAAGACAGTCCTTAAAACTGAGGGAGCCTTATGGCTCCCTTTTTTGTCTGCCCTACCCTTAAACCCTAAATCGCGCCCATAAAAAAGGCAGCCATTTGGCTGCCTTAGTCTCCCCGATCACGTCTTAGTTGTTGCGGATGTACTCATCCATCTCGGTTTTCAGGTTATCGGATTTAGTACCGAAGATTGCCTGAACACCAGAACCTGCAACAACCACACCTGCCGCGCCCAGTTTTTTCAGGCCAGGCTGGTCAACTTTCGCCACATCAGCAACGCTCACACGCAGACGAGTGATACACGCGTCCAGGTTGGTGATGTTGTCTTTACCGCCGAACGCTGCGATCAGAGCCGGAGCCATTTCGCTGGTCGCGCCTGCTTTGCTGTCTTCTGTTGCATCTTCACGACCCGGGGTTTTCAGGTCCAGTGCTTTGATCAGCACGCGGAAGACGGTGTAGTAAACAACCGCATAGCACGCACCCACGATTGGGAACAGCCACAGTTTGCTGCTGTTACCGGACAGAACGATAAAGTCGATCAGGCCGTGGGAGAAGGACGTACCGTCACGCATACCCAGCAGGATACAGATTGGGAACGCCAGGCCAGCCAGTACAGCGTGAATGATGTACAGGATCGGCGCAACGAACATGAAGGAGAACTCGATCGGCTCGGTGATACCGGTCAGGAACGAGGTCAGCGCTGCGGAGATCATGATACCGCCCACTTTTGCACGGTTCTCTGGTTTAGCAGAGTGCCAGATTGCAATCGCAGCAGCCGGCAGGCCGTACATTTTGAACAGGAAGCCGCCAGACAGTTTGCCTGCAGTTGGGTCACCCGCCATGTAACGTGGGATATCGCCGTGGAACACCTGACCTGCGGCGTTGGTGTATTCACCAATCTGCATCTGGAATGGAACGTTCCAGATGTGGTGCAGACCAAATGGCACCAGGCAACGCTCGATGAAGCCGTAGATACCGAACGCCACAACCGGGTTCTGGTAAGCAGCCCACTGAGAGAAGGTCTGGATTGCGGAACCGATTGGTGGCCAGATGAAGGACAGGATTACACCAGTGAAAATCGCTGCCAGACCGGAGATAATCGGAACAAAGCGCTTGCCCGCGAAGAAGCCCAGATACTCAGGCAGCTTAATGCGATAGAAGCGGTTGAACATATACGCTGCAATCGCACCGGAGATAATACCGCCCAGAACACCGGTATCAGCCAGGTGTTTCGCAGCGATCTCTTCAGCAGGTAAATGCAGTACCAGCGGCGCAACCACAGCCATGGTTTTCACCATGATGCCGTAAGCCACAACAGCAGCCAGTGCGGATACACCGTCGTTATTGGTGAAGCCCAGAGCAACACCGATAGCGAAGATCAGCGGCATGTTAGCAAAAACAGAACCGCCTGCTTCGGCCATCACGTGGGAAACTACGGCTGGCAGCCAGCTGAAGTTTGCAGAACCGACGCCCAGCAGGATACCTGCGATAGGCAGTACGGATACTGGCAGCATCAGCGATTTACCGACCTTTTGCAGGTTAGCAAATGCATTCTTAAACATAATTGAGAGTGCTCCTGAGTATTTGTGCTTTTTTTACGCTTTTCACGCATTGGCCCGGGGGGAGTACCGTGCCGTGGACAGGACATCTAAGCGCCCTTTATTTATTACACAGAGTAAAATAAATCCCTGAGACTTTGTTTGACGGCTATCACGTTTCAGCTTAAGACGAATCAAAAACTTTCAGATATTTACAAAAGTTATGTCTGGATGTGTCTAAAAGCACCGTCACCGCCCCAAATGAGGCGGTGAACTTTACTCGCTTTACCTATTAATTACGAGCCTAAAAAAAACGGGTGTATCAGACAGACTGGAGGCGGGCGGGGTCGATGTGGAACAGGTTTGCGAAGTTTTCCGTCGTTGCCTGCGCCAGCGCTTCAATGCTGACACCTTTAAGGACGGCCATGTACTCAGCCACATCTCTCGTCATGGCTGGCTGATTCTCTTTACCGCGGTGCGGTACCGGTGCCAGATAAGGAGAGTCTGTTTCCACCAGAATGCGATCGAGCGGAACATAGCGCGCCGCATCGCGAAGCTGCTCGGCGTTACGGAACGTCACGATCCCCGAAAACGAGATATAAAACCCTAAATCAAGCAGCTTACCCGCCGTTTCTCTGTCTTCAGTGAAACAGTGTAGTACGCCACCGCAATCCGTCACCTTTTCTTCCTGGAGGATCGCCAGCGTATCGGCGCGCGCGTCGCGGGTATGCACGATAACCGGCTTGTTCAGCTCGCGTCCGATGCGGATGTGGTTGCGGAAAGACGCCTGCTGGCGCGGTTTGGTTTCGGGGGTATAAAAATAGTCCAGCCCGGTTTCGCCCATCGCCACGACGCCCTCTTCTGCCGCCAGACGGCGCAGATCGTCGACGTCGTAGGCTTCGTCCTGGTTCAGCGGGTGAACGCCGCAGGAGAACACCACGTTATCGCGAACGCCTACCAGCTCGCGCATGGCGCGGTAGCCCGGCAGCGTAGTCGCCACCGCAAGGCAGAATTTCACGTCGCGGGCGGCGGCTTTTTCCAGCACGTCGTCCACGTTTTTATGCAGGGATTGATAATCCAGGCCATCAAGATGGCAGTGTGAGTCGACTAAAAACATAATGTCTCTCTCAGAGATGGGAAACAGGCAGCACGGTGCCTGGTTGCAGGTAATGTTCTATACGCAGTAACTGGTCGGTAAGTAAAAGCTCGCGATTAAGACCGGTTACCGTCAACAGTTGTTCACGGCTCTGGCACACGTCGTGAAGCATAGCGCGCAGCGCGTTGCCGGACAGCCGGTTAGCCAGAGTATTGATAAGAACCCAGACGTCCACGTTGGACAGCAGGGTCGCTCCCTGCTGGATCTTCAGCGCGTCCAGCAGCATGGAGGCCAGCCAGTGCAGGCGCTCGGCAGCACGGTCGCTGTTTAGCGCCGCCAGTAAGCTCAGCCAGTCGCCGCTGTCCAGGGCAGAAGCCACGCCGCTGCACAGCGCCTCGCGCTGGGACCAGCTGTCGGGCTGGAGTAACGCCAGCGCCGCGGCAGGGGCTCCGCTGCACAGCCGCAGTGCGGTCAGCATCGCGTCCTGTGACATTGTCACTTCCCGCTCTAGCCAGCTTAACGACCAGGATTCCTGAGGAACGGAAAGGTGATGTAAACGACAGCGGCTGCGCAGCGTCGCCAGCAGTCGCCCCGGCTCGCGGCACGACAGGAAGAACCAGGTTTTTTCCGGCGGCTCTTCCAGTGTTTTCAGCAGGGCGTTAGCCGCCGCTTCGGTAAGCAGCGCGGCATCATTCAGCCAGACCACTTTCGCCCCACCCAGGCGCGCGTGCTCGTACAGCTTTTCACTAACCTCGCGCACCGCGTCAATGCCAAGCGTGGTTTTGCCCTTCTCCGGCTCCAGCGTGTAGTAGTCGGGGTGCGTGCCCGCCTGCATCAGCTGGCAGCCCCGGCATTTACCACAGCTTTTATGCCCTTCCGGCTGCTGGCACATCAGAAAACGGGTGAGCGCGTAAATCAGCGCGTCGTCACCCATCCCAGGCAGCGCCTGGATCAGTAACGCATGATGGCCCCGCCCAGCCTGATAGCTGGTAATCAGCTGCTCAAAGTGCGGGCGCAACCATGGATACCATTTCATGCCTGTTGCTCCTGAACCCACTGGTTCACGGTTTCACGGATGGCGCGCGTCACCTCGTCCAGCGGCTGCGTGGCATCGATGGTACGAATC
Organism: Enterobacter soli; assembly: GCF_964208575.1. Lineage (GTDB taxonomy): Bacteria > Pseudomonadota > Gammaproteobacteria > Enterobacterales > Enterobacteriaceae > Enterobacter > Enterobacter soli_A. The sequence goes on from NZ_CAXOFU010000002.1 coordinate 279,459, forward strand.
GAGCTGTCCTGAGCGGCAAGCTCCAGATAGCGCGCGCGCGTGCGGTTGAAGAAGTCCAGCGACTCCTGCTCAATGCGATCCAGCTCGCCGCGGGCGCGGGCGCGCTTCAGGCCCACTTCTGGCGTCACGTCGAGATAGAGCGTCAGATCCGGGCGGAAATCGCCCAGCACCGCGTCGCGTAGGGTGGCTAACATTCCCCGATCGATACCGCGACCGCCGCCCTGATAAGCCTGGGTAGACAAATCGTGACGATCGCCAATCACCCACTTGCCTTCGGCCAAAGCCGGCTTGATCACCGTGTCGACCAGCTGCACACGCGCGGCGTAAAACATCAGGACTTCGGCTTTATCGGTGATAACTTCGTCGCCCACGGATTTGATATCCAGCACCAGGCTTCTCAGCTTTTCCGCCAGCTGCGTACCGCCCGGTTCGCGGGTGAACACCATCTCACCCACGCCAAGCGATTTGAGCGTATCCACCACCAGATTACGCGCGGTCGTTTTGCCCGCGCCTTCCAGTCCCTCAATGACAATGTATTTACTGCGCATTTTTTTCCTTAAGTGCCTTCAGATAGGCCTGAACAGAGCGATTGTGGCTGGCAAGGTTAGTGTTAAAGGTATGCCCACCTTTTCCATCAGCCACAAAATAGAGATACGGCGTTTTAGCCGGATGCGCGGCCGCTTTCAGGGACGCATTGCCCGGCGTGGCAATTGGGCCAGGCGGCAAACCGCTAATCACATAGGTATTATACGCCGTTGGCGTTTCAAGGTCTTTTCTCGAAATCTTGCCGCTGTAGCTCTCCCCCATCCCGTAAATCACGGTCGGGTCAGTCTGCAGACGCATGCCAATGCGCAGTCGGTTGATAAACACCGACGCCACCTTGTCGCGCTCTTCGGCGACGGCAGTCTCTTTCTCGATGATAGAGGCCATGGTGACAAACTGGTTTTGATCTTTATACGGTAGCCCGTCCACGCGTCCTTCCCAGGCCGCATCAACGGCGGCAACCATCTTCTTGTGGGCGCGCTTGAGGATGGCGACATCGGTTGTGCCTGCGGTATACATCCAGGTGTCCGGCCAGAACCAGCCTTCAACCCACTCAGGATGTTCAAGCTTCAGTACCTCGGCGACGGTCTGGTAGCTGTCGTCTTTCAGCGTGTGCTTGAGATAAGGCGCATCGCGCAGCTGCTTGAGGTAATCGCTCAGGCGCATCCCTTCCACAAACCGCAGCGGGAACTGCGCTTCTTTCCCGCTTTCCAGCAGTTGCAGCATCTCTTTGACGGTCATCCCCGGCATCAAGCGGTACGTACCGGCTTTGAAATGCGACAGATCCGGCTCAACGCGCAGCAGCCACTGGAAAACGCGCGGGCGGTTGATCACCTTGTCGGCGTAAAGCTGTTCACCAAGCGCCAGACGCCCGGTTCCCGCTTTCAGCGTGAATATCGTTTCTTCTTTGATGAGGATCTTGCTGTTCGCCAGCTGGCGAACCTTCCACATTCCTGCTCCCCCGGCAATGCCCAGCACGACGACCAGCAGGAGGGTAAAGCGCAACATTTTCTTCATGACTTTCTGGTTTGCTCACATAACGGGGCTAAAAATTGATACAGCTCGCGGGATGACCATGTTTGCTGGCCCCAGGCACGAACCGGCACAACGGGCATCAACGCATTGCAGACGAGCACTTCCTCTGCCGCTAACAGCGCGTCTTCGGCGGCGTTAACTTCGACAACGCGAAAATCAGAGCGTGCCAGCTGCTGCAAACAAAACTGACGCATAATGCCATTCACGCCGGCCTGGTCGAGCTTCGGCGTAAAGACCTCTCTGCCCTGCCGCCAGAATAAATTAGCCGCACAGCATTCAGTAATGAACCCTTCGCTGTCAAGAACCAGCGCCTCGTCAGCGTCTGACTGCTCAAGATGAGTGCGGATCAAGACCTGCTCAAGACGGTTAAGATGTTTAATGCCAGCGAGCATCGGGTTACGTCCCAGGCGCACCGGGCTGAGTTCAAGAACGATCCCGTCGTGGCGCCAGCGCGCATAGTGCGCTGGATACGCGGAGACGGAGAGGATACGCGAAGGGTGCCGGCAGCTGGCACCGCTGTAGCCCCGGCCGCCGCTGCCCCGGCTGATGATGACTTTCAGCACGCCGCTGGCGTGCCCTACGGCCAGCTGCGCCATCTCATGCGCCAGGGTTTCCCACTCGGTGAACGGGATCAGAAGTTTTTCACAGGCCTGCTGTAGCCGGCTAATGTGCGCAGCGAGGAAAGAAATTTCACCCTCAGCGATACGCGCCGTGGTGAAACAGCCATCACCAAACTGTGTCGCCCTGTCGCTTGCAGGAAGATCGTCCTGCTTAAGACCATTAATCAGAAACATGCTGGCTCCTTACGCGTGGTCGAACAGTGTGGCAATGCACATCAAAATGGACAAGGGGATAAAACTGAATAAAAAAGGCCCGACAAGCGGACCTTTTTTATCGCCATCAGGCAGCCGGAATCAGACCTTTTTGAAGATCAGAGAGCCGTTGGTGCCACCAAAGCCGAAGGAGTTACACAGCGTGTATTCCATTCCACTTACCTGGCGTGCTTCGTGCGGTACGAAGTCCAGATCGCAACCTTCATCCGGGTTATCCAGGTTGATGGTTGGCGGTACAGCCTGGTCGCGCAGCGCAAGGATAGAGTAGATAGACTCTACAGCACCTGCGGCACCCAACAGGTGACCGGTCATGGATTTCGTGGAGCTAACCATTACGCGGCTGGCAGATTCGCCGAAGATAGACTTAACAGCCTGAGCTTCAGCTTTATCGCCCGCAGGGGTAGAAGTCCCGTGCGCGTTAACGTAGCCAATTTGTGCCGGGGTGATACCCGCGTCACGGATGGCGTTTTCCATTGCCAGCGCAGCGCCTGCACCGTTCTCCGGAGGTGATGTCATGTGGTACGCATCGCTGCTCATACCAAAGCCAACGACTTCAGCATAAATTTTCGCGCCGCGTTTTTTCGCGTGTTCGTACTCTTCCAGCACGATCATTCCCGCACCGTCGCCCAGAACGAAACCATCACGGTCTTTATCCCACGGACGGCTTGCCGCCTGAGGATTATCGTTACGGGTAGACAATGCACGCGCTGCACCAAAACCACCTACACCCAGAGGCGTACTGGCTTTTTCTGCACCGCCCGCAACCATCGCATCCGCATCGCCATAGGCGATAATACGCGCAGCCTGACCGATGTTATGCACACCAGAAGTACAGGCTGTTGCGATTGAAATGCTTGGGCCACGCAGGCCGAACATAATGGTCAGGTGACCTGCCACCATGTTTACAATCGTCGACGGAACGAAGAACGGGCTAATCTTACGCGGGCCGCCATTCATCAGAGATGTATGGTTTTCCTCGATTAAGCCAAGACCGCCAATCCCGGAGCCGATAGCGGCGCCGATACGGGTTGCGTTTTCTTCCGTAATGACAAGGCCAGAATCCTGCATGGCCTGAACGCCAGCGACAATTCCATATTGAATGAAGGCATCCATCTTGCGTTGTTCTTTGCGCGAGATGATTTCTTCACAGTTAAAATCCTTTACTAAGCCAGCAAATTTCGTTGCATAGGCGCTAGTATCGAAATGGTCGATTAGGCTGATGCCGCTCTGACCGGCAAGGAGAGCTTTCCAGGTGGACTCTACGGTATTGCCGACAGGAGACAACATGCCAAGTCCGGTCACAACTACACGACGCTTAGACACGTTTGTCCTCCAGGGAGGGATAAAAAGGGATTCGTGGGACTAAAAAAGATAAAACTCAGGCGGTCGAATGACCGCCTGGAGATGTTCACTTACGCCTGGTGACCGTTGATGTAATCAATGGCAGCCTGAACGGTGGTGATTTTCTCAGCTTCTTCGTCCGGAATCTCAGTATCAAACTCTTCTTCCAGAGCCATTACCAGCTCAACGGTGTCAAGAGAATCTGCGCCCAGGTCTTCAACGAAGGAAGCGGAGTTCACAACTTCTTCCTGCTTAACGCCCAGCTGTTCGCCGATAATTTTCTTAACGCGTTCTTCGATAGTGCTCATACTCTTAAATTTCCTATCAAAACTCGCTTTCGCGATGGTTTTCGTAGTGTATAAAATGTTGAAAAATTTGCAACTAAATCCCGGCAGGTCTTACCACGATTTTACGTTATTTTGAGGCCAATCCCCCCAATAACGCAAATATTTTCGATCGTGATTAAACCATATACATCCCGCCGTTGACGTGGAGGGTTTCACCAGTGATGTAACCCGCTTCGTCAGAGGCTAAAAATGCAACCGCGCTGGCAATTTCTTTTGGGTCGCCGAGGCGGCCCGCAGGAACTGCAGCCAGCGTACCCGCACGCTGATCATCAGTCAGCGCACGCGTCATGTCCGTTTCAATAAAGCCCGGAGCAACAACGTTTACAGTAATACCGCGGGACGCAACTTCGCGCGCCAGCGACTTACTGAAACCGATCAGACCTGCTTTCGCCGCAGCGTAGTTAGCCTGACCAGCATTTCCCATGGTACCAACCACAGAACCAACAGTGATAATACGTCCATGACGCTTCTTCATCATAGCGCGCATTACCGCTTTTGACAGACGGAATACAGATGACAGGTTGGTTTCGATAATATCGTTCCACTCATCATCTTTCATTCGCATCAGAAGGTTGTCGCGAGTGATCCCGGCATTATTTACCAGAATATCGACTTCGCCAAACTCTGCGCGAATATTTTCCAGAACAGATTCGATAGATGCAGGTTCGGTCACATTCAGAACCAGACCTTTACCGTTCGCACCCAGATATTCGCTGATGGCCTGAGCGCCATTCTCGCTGGTTGCTGTACCAATCACTTTCGCGCCGCGCGCAACCAGTGTTTCAGCAATTGCGCGCCCGATACCGCGGCTTGCGCCGGTCACCAGTGCGATTTTTCCTTCAAAACTCATGGTATTCCTCTTTTATTGCGAGAGTGCCGCTGACATCGCTTCCGGCTCGTTAATGGCCGATGCGGTCAGGGTGTCAACAATACGTTTTGTCAGACCGGTGAGGACTTTACCAGGACCAACTTCATACAGATGCTCAACGCCCTGTGACGCCATAAACTCAACGGTTTTGGTCCACTGTACCGGGCTGTAGAGCTGACGAACCAGCGCAGCGCGAATAGCCTCTGGCGCGGTTTCGCATTTCACATCGACGTTATTCACAACGGAAATTGTCGGTGCGTTAAAGGTGATTTTTTCCAGCTCAACCGCCAGTTTGTCGGCTGCTGGCTTCATCAAGGCACAGTGAGATGGCACGCTAACAGGCAGAGGCAGCGCGCGTTTTGCACCCGCAGCTTTACAGGCTGCACCCGCACGTTCAACCGCTTCTTTATGACCAGCGATAACCACCTGGCCCGGCGAGTTGAAGTTTACCGGAGAAACAATCTGCCCTTCTGCTGATTCTTCACATGCTTTTGCAATCGCGGCATCATCAAGACCGATAATGGCAGACATGCCGCCCGTTCCTTCTGGCACCGCTTCCTGCATGAACTTGCCACGCAGCTCAACCAGACGCACCGCGTCAGCGAAGGCAATCACACCCGCACATACCAGGGCGGAGTATTCGCCCAGGCTGTGGCCTGCCAGCAGCGCTGGCGCTTTACCGCCCTGCTGCTGCCATACGCGCCACAGCGCAACGGATGCAGTCAACAGCGCAGGCTGAGTCTGCCAGGTTTTGTTCAGCTCTTCGGCCGGACCTTGCTGAGTCAGCGCCCACAGATCATAGCCCAGAGCATCGGAAGCTTCACGGAAAGTCTCTTCAACAATCGGGTACGCTGCTGCCATTTCAGACAACATCCCAACCGTTTGAGAGCCCTGTCCCGGGAACACAAAAGCAAATTGCGTCATCATTTAATCCTTATACTAGAAACGGACCAGTGCGGAACCCCAGGTGAACCCGCCACCGAAGGCTTCAAGCAAGACCAACTGGCCTCGTTTGATTCGTCCATCGCGTACCGCTTCATCGAATGCGCAAGGTACGGAGGCCGCAGAGGTGTTGCCGTGACGATCCAGGGTCACCACAACGTTATCCATCGACATGCCCAGCTTTTTCGCTGTTGCGCTGATAATGCGCAGGTTTGCCTGATGCGGCACCAGCCAGTCGAGCGCGGAGCGTTCAAGATTGTTCGCTTCCAGCGTTTCGTCAACAATGTGAGCAAGCTCGGTTACCGCCACCTTGAACACTTCATTACCCGCCATGGTCAGGTAAATGGAGTTGTCCGGATTAACGCGATCCGCGTTAGGCAGGGTTAACAGCTCGCCGTAGCTGCCGTCAGCATGTAAATGCGTGGAGATGATACCCGGCTCGTCGGACTGCCCAAGCAGCACCGCGCCAGCACCATCGCCGAAAATAATGATGGTCCCGCGATCTTCAGGATTGCAGGTACGCGCCAGAACGTCAGCACCGATCACCAGCGCATACTTCACCGCGCCGGATTTTACGTACTGATCGGCAACGCTCAGCGCGTAGGTAAAACCAGCGCAGGCAGCGGCAACGTCAAATGCCGGGCAGCCTTTAATGCCCAGCATGTTCTGCACCTGGCAGGCCGCGCTTGGGAAGGCGTGAGTCGCTGAGGTTGTTGCCACGACGATCAGGCCAATCTGCTCTTTATCGATGCCAGCCATTTCGATAGCACGCTGCGCGGCTTCGTAACCCATGGTGGACACGGTTTCATCTGGCGCGGCGATACGACGTTCACGGATACCTGTGCGGGTGACAATCCACTCGTCAGACGTATCGACCATTTTTTCCAGATCGGCGTTGGTTCGCACCTGTTGTGGCAGATAGCTGCCGGTACCTAAAATCTTCGTATACATGTACGCTCAGTCACTTTTAGCTAATACAGATTCCAGGCGAGCGGCAATCCGCTGAGGGACTTGTCGCTGCACCGCCTGCACTGCCTGTTCAATTGCGACGGTAAAAGCTCGCTGATTGGCCGCACCGTGACTCTTAATCACAATACCGCGCAATCCTAACAGACAGGCGCCATTATACTGGTCGGGGTTGAGGTGACTGAATCGCCGCGTCAGGCTTTTTTGTAACCAACGCTTTAATAAAATCAGCCACCAGGACCTTTTTTTCCCTTCGCCCTGCGATTTCAGCAGCGAAAGGAACATTCGAACGACCCCTTCCATGGTCTTTAAGGTCACGTTACCCGTAAACCCGTCGCACACCAGCACGTCGGTTTTACCGGTGAGCAACTCATTGGCTTCGAGATAACCAATATAGTTGATAGAAGGCACCTGCTTTAGCAATTCCGCCGCTTCGCGAATATTGTCCAGCCCTTTGGTCTCTTCTTCACCAATGTTTAGTAACGCAACGCGGGGATGATTAATCCCAACAACTTCTTCTGCCAGTACCGAGCCCATTACGGCAAACTGGGCCAGCATTGTGCTATCGCAATCCACGTTAGCACCGAGATCCAGCACCACCGTCTTTCCTTTTTGCTGATGCGGTAACACCGTCACCAGCGCAGGACGCTCAATCCCGTCGAGGGGCTTGAGCAGTAATTTAGCCAGCCCCATCAGCGCACCGGTATTCCCCGCGCTGACGCAAGCCTGCGCTCGCCCTTCTTTCACCAGTTCCAGCGCCATGCGCATGGAGCTTCCGCGGCTATTGCGGATAGCCTGCGATGGCCGGGCATCACTGGCAATAACTGACTGCGCAGGAATAATCTGCAGACGCGAACGTTGTTCGAAGTCAGCTTTTGCAAGTAATGGCGTGATTGTGTCGGGATTGCCGACTAAAAGAAGTGTGAGTTGCGAATTAGAGTTCAGTGCCTGCAATGCTGCAGGCACTGTCACAGAAGGGCCAAAATCTCCCCCCATGACATCTAACGCCAGGGTTAGACGTGTCAAGGTATCGTCGCAGCCTGGTTCGGTATATTCCCCGCTTTCACGGGGAAGTTCCTCACTAAGCCTAATCACGCGAATGCGTGATTACTTAGTGATAACCTTACGGCCGCGGTAGAAACCGTCAGCAGTGATGTGGTGACGCAGGTGTTTCTCACCAGAAGTCTTGTCTACAGACAGGCTGGTAACTGCAGTCAGCGCGTCATGGGAACGACGCATGCCACGTTTGGAACGGGTTGGTTTATTCTGTTGTACGGCCATGGACCTTACTCCTCAATTACTTACGCTTTAAGCTGGCTAATACGGCAAATGGGTTTGGTTTTTGCGCTTCATCAGGCAGTTCCCCAAAGACCATGTCCGCCTCGGACACTTCACAGTGTTCAGAATCATGCACCGGAACTACTGGCAAGGAGAGGATCACTTCATCTTCTACCAAAGCAAGCAGATCGATTTCACCGAATTCGTTAACCTCAATCGGCTCATACGCTTCCGGGAGTGCCTCAGCCTGTTCGGTTGAACGAACCGGACTGAAACAATACGTTGTGTGAACATGCTGTGTGAACGGTTTCCCGCAACGCTGACACTCGAGCGTTACCGTCACCTTTGCATCACCGGTTATAACGGCAAGGCGCTGGTTATCGATAGCGAACGACATGGAGCATTCCACATCACTGTCCACACTGACTACGGATTCGGCGATACGCTCGGCCTGATCGGAAGAATAGATTCCTTCATAATCGAGGCGTTTTTGAGCCGTACGAACCGGATCAAGAGTCAGGGGTAATTTTACCTTTTGCATAGGGCGCGCATATTAACTTTGTAACGTCATAGAGTCAAAGAAAAAGGCAACCAGAGCTGCCTTTTGCCAATTATTCGCACACATTGCGGCCTGTAGTTTAAAATGGCTGGCATCGATACGCTATATCTGGTGATAAAAATATGCCAAATCTTGTTCTTGGTTCCACTTCACCCTACCGCCGAATGCTGCTGGAAAAGCTCGGGATCCCGTTTGAATGTGCCGCCCCTGCCGTTGACGAAACCCCGCAGCCGGGCGAGTCGCCGCGGCATCTGGTGACGCGTCTGGCGCAGGAGAAAGCCCAGTCGCTGGCAGCACGTTATCCCGCCCATTTGATTATAGGCTCCGATCAGGTTTGCGTGCTGGACGGCGTCATTACCGGCAAGCCGCATACTGAAGAGAACGCGATTGCGCAATTGATGCGCGCCCGCGGCAATATCGTCACCTTTTATACCGGCCTTGCGGTCTATAACTCGGCGTCCGGCCATCTGCAAACCGAATGCGAACCTTTTGACGTGCATTTCCGCCACCTGAGCGAACAGGAGATTGTAGATTACGTGCGTAAAGAGCGCCCGCTGAACTGCGCTGGAAGCTTCAAAAGCGAGGGGCTGGGGATTGCCTTGTTTGAAAGGCTTGAAGGACGCGACCCGAACACGCTGGTTGGGCTGCCGCTGATTGCGCTGTCGCAGATGTTAAGACGCGAAGAGTGTAATCCGCTGACGGCGTGATGCCCTCACCCTGGCCCTCTCCCACCGGGAGAGGGAGGAAGGCATACTTAGCCGCGCAGAACCTTCAGGCAGCGCTTGAGCTGGTCGTCCAGCGGCGCTTCGACGCGCATCACCTCACCCGTTCCGGGATGGGTAAATTTCAGCGCTGCGGCGTGGAGGAACAGGCGAGATAACCCCGTGCCCGCCAGCTGCTTGTCGAACTCGCGGTCGCCGTAGCGATCGTCAAAGGCGATGGGATGCCCGGCATACTGGGTATGCACACGGATCTGGTGAGTACGTCCCGTTACCGGGCTGCAGCGCACCAGCGTGGCAAACTCGTAGCGCTCTTCAATCTTGAAGCGCGTTTCAGAAGGTTTACCTTCCTGGCTGACGCGCACAATGCGCTCGCCGCTTTGCAGAATGTTTTTCAGCAGCGGCGCCTGCACCACTTTTATATGGGACTGCCACTGCCCGCGCACCAGCGCCAGGTAATCTTTCTGCATGCCTTTATCACGCAGCTGCTCGTGCAGGGAACGCAGGGCGGAACGCTTCTTGGCCACCAGCAGCACGCCGGAAGTGTCGCGGTCAAGACGGTGCACCAGTTCGAGGAAACGCGCTTCCGGGCGCAGTGCGCGCAGACCTTCGATCACGCCAAAGTTCAACCCGCTCCCGCCGTGCACTGCGGTTCCCGAAGGCTTGTTCAGCACCAGGATATGGTCGTCTTCATATAAAATCACATCACTCAGGGCGGCGACTTTTTGCAGCTTCGGTGAAACCGCCTCTTCTTCGCGCTCAGCAACGCGCACGGGCGGAATACGAACCTCATCGCCCGCTTCGAGTTTGTACTCAGGTTTCACACGCTTCTTGTTAACCCGCACCTCGCCTTTGCGCAGGATGCGATAAATCATGCTCTTTGGTACGCCTTTCAGCTGGGTACGCAAAAAGTTGTCGATACGTTGCCCCGCTTCATCATCGGTGATGGCAACCATTTTTACGGCTGGAGTCTCTGTTTTCATGGTTGGCGATTCTAAATATCGTCACGCATTAGCGCCACTCATTTTTCTATGCTTATATTTACTTTTATCCGGCACGCTTTCTTCATACGCAATCGATTTGGTGGATATTAAACCAATCGCTGCGTTGAAGTGGAGAAACTGTGAGTAACCGGGTGATAATTGGTAAAAGTCATCTTGCTATAACCCGGCGAGCAGTGGAATAATGAGGCCGTTTTCCGTGTTAAATCCTGGTTAACCAGTAATCTGACGGAATGACCAATTTTGTCTGACCGATCATCCACGCAGCAATGGCGTAAGACGTAATGATCTTTCAGGCAGTTAGCGGGCTGCGGGTTGCAGTACTTCCCGGTATAAGGATTGTTTTCTGGAGAGTGTTCCCAGGCAATTCCCCTGATAATTGCGCTGTATTTCCGTATGAAATACAGGCAACCGACACTTTGCGCCTCTTAAGCGAGCGACAACCGTGAGGTTGGCGACGTGAATAGACACGAGGCCATCGGTTCATACCCCGGAAAGCGTCACCTTGCCCGCAGCTTTGTCGTCAATGTAAGAATAACGAGTAAGTTACGATGAAAAGAATGTTAATCAACGCAACTCAGCAAGAAGAGTTGCGTGTCGCCCTTGTGGATGGGCAGCGCCTGTACGATCTGGATATCGAAAGTCCTGGACACGAACAGAAAAAAGCGAACATTTACAAAGGTAAAATCACCCGTATTGAACCAAGCCTTGAAGCTGCATTTGTCGATTACGGTGCTGAGCGTCACGGTTTCCTTCCTCTTAAAGAAATTGCCCGCGAATATTTCCCTGCCAACTATAACTCCCACGGTCGTCCTAACATCAAAGATGTTCTGCGCGAAGGTCAGGAAGTTATTGTTCAGATTGATAAAGAAGAACGCGGCAATAAAGGCGCTGCGCTGACTACCTTTATCAGCCTGGCAGGTAGCTATCTGGTACTGATGCCAAACAACCCGCGTGCGGGTGGTATCTCTCGCCGTATCGAAGGCGACGACCGTACCGAGCTGAAAGAAGCGCTGGCAAGCCTTGAACTGCCGGATGGCATGGGTCTTATCGTTCGTACCGCAGGCGTTGGCAAATCTGCCGAAGCGCTGCAGTGGGACTTAAGCTTCCGTCTGAAGCACTGGGAAGCAATCCAGAAAGCTGCTGAAAGCCGCCCTGCTCCGTTCCTGATCCACCAGGAAAGTAACGTTATCGTGCGTGCTTTCCGTGATTACCTGCGTCAGGACATCGGCGAAATTCTGATTGATAACCCGAAAGTGCTTGAGCTGGCTCGCCAGCACATCGCTGCGCTGGGTCGTCCAGATTTCACCAGCAAAATTAAACTGTACACCGGTGAAATCCCGCTGTTCAGCCACTATCAGATTGAATCCCAGATTGAGTCCGCCTTCCAGCGTGAAGTGCGTCTGCCATCCGGCGGTTCTATCGTTATCGACACAACTGAAGCGCTGACCGCCATCGACATCAACTCCGCACGTGCAACGCGCGGTGGCGATATCGAAGAAACGGCCTTCAATACCAACCTTGAAGCGGCCGATGAGATTGCCCGCCAGCTGCGCCTGCGCGACCTGGGCGGCCTGATCGTTATCGACTTCATCGACATGACGCCTGTTCGCCACCAGCGCGCGGTTGAAAACCGTCTGCGTGAAGCGGTGCGTCAGGACAGAGCGCGTATCCAGATCAGCCATATCTCTCGCTTTGGCCTGCTGGAGATGTCTCGTCAGCGTCTGAGCCCGTCACTGGGTGAATCCAGCCATCACGTCTGCCCGCGCTGTTCCGGTACCGGTACGGTTCGTGACAACGAGTCGCTGTCTCTGTCCATTCTGCGTTTGATTGAAGAAGAAGCGCTGAAAGAGAACACCAAAGAAGTTCACGCCATCGTTCCGGTGCCGATTGCCTCTTACCTTCTGAACGAAAAACGTGCAGCGGTGAGCGCCATTGAAGCGCGTCAGGGCGGCGTGCGCTGCATTATCGTGCCTAACGATCAGATGGAAACCCCGCACTATCACGTGCTGCGCGTCCGTAAGGGCGAAGAAACCTCCACCCTGAGCTACCTGCTGCCGAAGCTGCATGAAGAAGAGATGGCGCTGCCGTCCGATGAAGAGCCTGCCGAGCGTAAACTGCCTGAGCAGCCTGCATTAGCCACCTTCATCATGCCGGAAGCACCGCCAGAAGCGGCGCTGGAAAAACCAGCAGCCAAACCTGCGGCGCAGAAACCCGCAGTGGAAGCAGCGAAAACCCAGCCTGCCGAGCCAGGTCTTCTGAGCCGTTTCTTCGGCGCACTGAAGAAAATGTTCGCAGGGGAAGAAGCGCAGCCGGAACAGCCGAAAGAAGCACCGAAAGAGGCGAAGCCGGAGCGTCAGCAGGATCGTCGCAAGCGTCAGAACAACCGTCGCGATCGTAACGACCGTGGTGACCGTGGTGACCGTGGTGACCGCAGCGAACGTAACGAACGTCGCGATAACCGTTCTGAGAACAACGAAGGCCGTGAGCAGCGCGAAGACAACCGTCGCAACCGTCGTGATAAGCAGCAGCAAAATGTTGAAGATCGCGAAATTCGCCAGCCGGCGGGCGATGAGTCCGAGAAGAGCAAACAGCGTGACGAGCAGCAGCCTCGCCGCGAGCGCAACCGTCGTCGCAACGACGAGAAGCGTCAGGCGCAGCAGGAAGTGAAAAACCTGAACCGCGAAGCCCCTGCAGAACAGCAGGACGCCGAGCAGGAAGAACGCACTCAGGTTATGCCGCGCCGCAAGCAGCGTCAGCTGAATCAGAAAGTCCGCTTCGCGTCCGCAGAGCAGACCGAAGAGACCGCCATCGCTGCCGCTGAGCCTGTTGCTGAGATCGCACCAAACACCCAACTGGCGAAAGTTGATCTGCCAGCGGTCGTTGAAACCAGCGCCGAGCAGGATGAAAACGCAGAAAACCGTGACAACGCAGGCATGCCGCGCCGTTCACGTCGTTCTCCACGTCACCTGCGCGTCAGCGGCCAGCGCCGTCGTCGCTACCGTGACGAGCGTTATCCGACTCAGTCACCAATGCCGTTAACCGTGGCGTGCGCGTCACCTGAAATGGCATCCGGTAAAGTCTGGATCCGCTACCCGGTTGCCCGTCCGGAGCAGGCTGTTGAAGAGCAGCAGGTCACCGAAGAGGTGATTGCACCGGTCGTCGCCGTTGAAGAAGTGGTTACCGAAGTAGCCGCGGTTGTAGAGCCTCAGGTTGAAGAAGCTCAGGTTGTTGAACCGCAGATCGTTGAGCCTCAGGCCGTTGAAGACGCTCCCCAGGCGGTTGAGGTTGAAACCACGCATCCTGAAGTGATTGCCGCGCCGGTTGACGCCGCGCCGCAGCTTATCGCCGAGGAAGATACCGCGGTAGCCGAAGAGGTGGCTGAAGAAGCTGAACCAGCAGCCGTTGAAGAAGTGGCTGTTACTGAAGCGCCTGTTGCGGTTGAAGCCCCAGCGGAACCTGAACCTGCTCCAGCCGTCGCCGCCGTTAAGGCGCCGGAAGCTGAAGTGAAAGCGGAACCTGTCGTTGAAGCGGCTAAGGCTGCTCACGTTGCGACCGCGCCAATGACCCGCGCGCCGGCACCGGAATACGTTCCGGAAGCGCCGCGCAGCAGCGACTGGGTTCGTCCGGCCTTCAACTTTGACGGCAAAGGCTCTGCCGGCGGTCACAGTGCAACGCATCAGGCGACTGCACCGGCGACCCGCCCTCAGTCCGCTGACTAAGCCAGCACCATAATAAAAGCCGACCCTCGGGTCGGCTTTTTTATTTCTCGCTCACGGGCCTACGCATTCCGGCGATGTCCGGCATCACCTGACGCATCATCTCCAGAAAGCGTCTTAATCGCGCCGGGTAATACCGCGACCAGGGATAGACCAGATGAACCGGCAGCGCCGCTGGCTGCCAGTCTGGCAGCAGATGCACTAAACGCCCCGCCTGAATATCCTCGGCTACCGTCCAGCTCGACACCACCGCCACGCCCAGCCCGCTCAGCGCCGTGTTGCGCGCCACGTACAGGCTGTCGGTGCTCAGGCGCGGTGAAATGGCCACACGCGCGGGCAAGGATGTTCCGTTGTACAGCTCGATATGGCGCTGGTAAAAGGTGTTGATGGCAATCCACGGCAGCGCGGGGAGATCCTCCGGCGCGTTGACCGCCGGAAAGTCAGCCAGCAGCGCCGGGGAGGCCACCACGCAGCGCGGCACTTCCGCCAGCAGCACGGAAACGGTCGCCGGGTCGATCTCCGCCCCCACGCGAATGGCGCAGTCGAGGTTGTCGCTCAGGAAATCCACCGACTTGTCGTTGAGCATCCACTCCACGGAAAGCTGCGGGTAGCGCTGTAAAAACTGGGTGAGCGGCTTTAAAAGCTGTTCCTGCCCGAACGCGTGGGGGGCGCGAACCCGCAGCACGCCGACCGGTTCGTCCTCCGTCTGCCCGACTTCGTCCTCCAGCGCCAGCCAGCTGTCAATCACCCGCCGGGCGTGCTGATAGCAGCGCTCGCCGTCGTCCGTCAGCCGGGTGGTGTGGGTAGTGCGCAGCAGCAGCCGCACGCCGAGCACCGTTTCCAGGGACTGCAGGCGGCGGCTGACGGTGGCCTGGGTGGTATCAAGCTGCCTTGCCGCGGCGGAGAGCGACCCCGCCTCAACAATGCGCACAAAGGTGCGCATCAGCTCGACTCTGTCTATACGCTCAGTTCGCTTCATATTTTTACTGGCTATACGTTAAACGTATAAGCGTTTTACCACCGGGCCGTCTACCGCCGCAAGCCGTCCTGGTAAAAAATGCACTCACACAAACGTGAGGAAGATCTTATGAACACAACAACCGCTCCCCATGCCGTTAGCCGCTGGGTCATTTTGATGCTGGCGATAGGCGCGGGTTTTAGCGTCGCGTCGATTTACTACGCGCAGCCCCTGCTGCCGCTGATGGGTGCCGATCTTCATCTGAGCATCGAAGGCATGGGGCTTGTGCCGACGCTGACCCAGGCCGGGTACGCGCTGGGCATTCTGTTCCTGCTGCCGCTGGGGGATCGCCACGACCGCCGGACGCTGATCCTGATAAAAAGCGCGGCCCTGGCCCTCTTTTTACTCGGCTGTAGCCTGACCGGACAGCTGCACGCGCTGCTGCTGGCAAGCCTGCTCATCGGGATGGCGGCAACCATGGCGCAGGATATCGTCCCCGCCGCCGCCATTCTGGCGCCCGAAGGCCGGCAGGGTAAAACGGTGGGCACGGTGATGACGGGCCTGCTGCTCGGGATTTTGCTGTCGCGCACCGTCAGCGGCGTGGTGGGTGAAGCCTTTGGCTGGCGGGTGATGTACCAGCTGGCCGCCGTCAGCATCGCCTTCACGGGTTTGGCGATGTGGCGGGTGCTGCCGTGCTTTGCGGTGCACTCAACCCTGAGCTACCCGGCGCTGCTGCGCTCGATGGAGCACCTGTGGCGTCGCTACCCTGCCCTGCGTCGCGCGGCGCTGGCACAGGGCTTTCTCTCCATCGCGTTTAGCGCCTTCTGGTCTACGCTGGCGGTGATGCTGCTCGAGCGCTATCACCTCGGCAGCGCCGTGGCGGGCGGGTTTGGTATCGCCGGGGCGGCGGGTGCGCTAGCCGCGCCGCTGGCGGGCGGACTGGCGGACAGGCTGGGCGCGGGCCGGGTTACGCAGCTTGGCGCGGCGCTGGTCACGGTGTCGTTTGCCCTGATGTTCCTGATGCCGGCTCTTGGCGTTCACGGCCAGCTGATGCTGATTGCCCTCTCCGCCGTCGGGTTTGACCTTGGCCTGCAATCGAGCCTGGTGGCGCACCAGAATCTGGTTTACAGCCTGGAGCCGCAGGCGCGCGGTCGCCTGAACGCCCTGCTGTTTACGGTGGTGTTTATCGGCATGGCGCTGGGGTCGGTGGCGGGCAGTTCTCTTTACGCCGTCGCAGGCTGGTCCGGCGTGGTGGCGCTGGCAACCCTGTGCGGTGCGATTGCCCTGGCGATCCGCTGGATGGAGAGCGCCCGGGTCAATGCCCTGCGGGCAGAGGCGCTCTAAAAAAAATGCCCAATCCATGCACGGATTGGGCAGTCAAAACATGCCCAGTTTCAAGACATGTTCTAAGAGGTCAAGACGTTACTTGTTCAGCTGGAACAGAGACATGCCCTGCAAATCGCTGAATGCTTTATAGGAGGCCTGCAGGGCCGCCTGCTGCATGGTGTAAGAGGAGATCACCGAGTTCCAGTCCACGTCCACCAGGTCGCTCATCTGCTGAGTCTGCCCCAGCGCGCGGTCGTCCCCCAGAGAATCCAGCTTGTCCAGCTCGTTGAGCTTGGTGCCCAGATCCGCACGCACCGTCAGCACGTTATCCAGCGAGTTGCTCAGGCCGCGGTTGGTTTTGTCGATGATCGCGCTCATGGCGTCCGCCGTGGTCTGATCGTCTTCAACCGGGGTATTCAGCGCGGCAATGGCGGAATCCAGGATTTTGAACAGGTTGGTTTCCGGAGCGCTGCCGTCCGGCTCGGGCTTGGCGCTGCTGGTGAAGTTGTCGAACACTTCGGTTCCGGTATGGCTGATCTGCATCGAGCGCGCGGAGTCTACCTGCTGGCTGATTGGCGTCGTGCCGCCCGCATAGGTTCCGGTAGCGGAATCAAAGGCCGGCGCTTCGGTTTTGTAACCGGCAAAAATATAGCGACCGTTACCGTCGGTGCTGTTTGCCAGGTTCATCAGCTGATCGCGAATCCCCTTAAGATCGGTTGCCAGCGACGCGCGGTCGTTGTCGCTCAGCGTGCCGTTGCCCGCATAGACTATCTTCTCCTGCGCGCTCTGGATCGCGGTCGTGACCTGCGTCAGGACGTTCTCTTCCAGAGAGACCTTGGTGGTGGCGAAAGAACGCGCCAGCGCATACTGGCTGTTCTGGGTTTGCGCCTGAGACAGCACCACGGCCTGTGACGCGGCGATCGGGTCGTCCGACGGGCGGTTTACGCGCTTGCCGGTGGACATCTGCTCGCCATAGCTGAGCCAGAGACTCTGGGAGCTGGTCACCCCACGCATGCTCTGCTCGTACATCATTTGAGTGCTAATACGCATTTCTCACCCCGGCCTTAGCGAATGTTGATTAACGCATCGAAGAGCGTACTGGCGGTCTGCAGCACCTGGGCATTCGCCAGGTAATACTGCTGATAGCGCTGCAGGTTGCCGTACTCTTCGTCCAGGTTCACCCCGGAGATGGACTGCTGCTGCTTGGTCAGCTGAGTCACCACGTTGGTCTGCGTCGCGCTGCTGGTTTTCAGCGCCGCGGTGGTGCTCCCCACGGTACTGACCAGCGACGCGTAGGCATCGTTGAAGGTTTTGTTACCGCCTACCTTCTTCGCGCTTTGCAGATCCAGCAGCTTTTGTCCGTTGGTGTTATCGCTGTCGCCGCTGTCGCTGGCGGACGCCATCGCCAGTTTGGACTCGTCGGAGATCGCCAGATCCATGTTAACAATGACGTCGTTCACCGGCTTGACCAGGAAGCTGTCTTTGTTATTCGCAGACCCGCTGATGTTGACGTTCAGACCGTCGAACGCCAGATTGCCGCTGGCATCCGGCGTGGCGGTAAAGCTGGTTTTGTCGGACAGGCGCGTCACGGTCCAGTTGGTGCCGTTGTATTCCACCTTGTAGTTGGTCGCCTGCACCGCGGTGCTGTCGGTCACGGTGGCCGTTGCCGACGCCGTGCCGGTGTTTTTGGTGTTGCCCAGCACCGCCGGAGAGCCGAAGTCAAACAGCTTGCCGCCCGCATCGCCGTTAGCGTCGAAGCCCGCTTCGTGCTGCTTGTTCATGGCATCGGCAAACGCCAGCGCCATCTGGTTCAGGGAGTTACGCGCGTTGTCCAGATCGTTAGCGCGGAAGTTCAGCAATCCGCCCAGCGAGCCGGTGGTCAGCTGCTTTTCCGGGATCTCAACGTTGCCCGAGGCGGCATCAACGAAGGCGACGGTGACGCGCGACGGATCGGCGCTCGACTGCACCGCCGCCAGCTGGTTCGCCGTGCTGCCCTGCACCAGGGTGTAGCCGTTGGCGAAGGAGACGTTGTAGGTACCGCTGTCCTGCACGGCCACTTCCACGCCCACAATTTTATTCAGCTCGCTGACCAGCTGGTCGAGCTGATCGAGCAGCTCGTTCGGGGATGAACCCGCGCCAACGCCGGTCAGACGTGAGATCTGATCGTTAAGGTTGGCAATCTGCTTCGCATAGTTGTTGATCTGATCGACGCTGCTGGAGATAGAGGTGTTGACCTGCTTATCCTGGTCGCGCAGATACTGATCGGTCACTTTAAACTGGTTAATCAGCCCGTCCGCTTTGCCGAGAACCGTCTGGCGTGCAGCCGGATCTTCCGCGTTGCTGACCAGCGTTTGCAGGCTGGTGAAGAAGCTTTGCAGCGTGGTGGAGAGCGAGTTGGTGGTATCAGAGAGCACGTCGTCAATTTTCGACATCTGCTGATAGCGCGTGGTCAGGCCGCTGCTCTGGGTATCCGCTGCGCGAAGCTGGTTGGTGATGAAGGCATCATACTCACGCTGCACACCGGAGACATACACCCCGTTGCCAACCCAGCCACCGCCTGTCAGCGTGCTGTTAGACGCCCCCAGAATGGTGTTCTGGCGGGTATAACCTGTCACGTTATAGCTTGAAATATTATTACTGACGGTATTGAGTGCCGCCTGTGCAGCACTGAGGCCACTCATGGCGCTGTTAATCAAACTGGACATGGGGGTTCCTTTTACACTTTCAGACACGAGTCCTGATGAAGGTTATCGGCAGCCTCCACCGGGACTTGAGAACTTTCAGAACAGATTTTCGAGATCCGTGCTATAGGCTTTGCTGACCTTCTCGCCCATCGATTTCAGCTGCTGGATCATGCTGGTGAGCTTGCGCGCATAGTTCGGGTCGGTGGCGTAGCCCGCGTTCTGCAACGCCTGCGCCCCCTGCTCTGGCGTTGCCGCCTGAGTGACCGCGGTGTAGCGCGGGTTGCGGCTCAGCAGGCCAACGTAGTCTGACAGGGCTTCCAGATACGAGCTGTAGACACGGAATTTGGCTTTGACCTTCACAGCCGCGCCATTTTCGTATTCCGTGGTGGTGATCTCGGTAGTTGGCCCTTTCCAGCTGGCGTTGGCCTTCACGCCGAAGATGTTAAAGCTCGGCTCGCCGTTTTCCTTACGGATCTGACGCTGGCCCCAGCCGGATTCCAGCGCGGCCTGCGCCAGAATCAGGTGGTGCGGCACCCCGCTCTGCTCGCTGGCAAGACGGGCTGGCAGCGAGAGCTGGGCGAGGAAGTCTTTGCTGTCGCCGGAGAGCGGCTCGTCGCTGGCCGGCGTCGCTTTCGGGATCGCCTTGCGCACCATCTGCGTCAGCGCCTGGTTTTGATAACTGGTCACCGTTTGCAGGTCGAACTTCATCGGCACCTGCTGCGGCTGGTCTTCCTGCCCCTGAATGCCCTGGGCGGCCTCGGTCTGTTTAACAATCATGTCGGCCAGACCCAGGCCTTTCCCGGCGGTCATCTGCTGCGCAATCTGCTGGTCATACATGCTGGTGTAGAGCCGCGTGGAGTCGCTGCTGAAAATACCGTCCTTCGGCAGGGTTTCACGCATGCTCTTGAGCATCATCTGGACAAACATCCCTTCCACCTGGCGGGCGACCGGGCGGATATTTCCCCCCGGATCTTTACCCGCCTGGGTTTTCAGTTCGTTGAGCGACCGGGCATCCCAGGCCGCGCTGCTCAGCAGTTTGCTATCGGTCAGCATCAGATAATTTCCACCTTGGCACGCAGACAGCCTGCGCTTTGCATGGATTGCAGGATGGACATCAGATCCATCGGCGTTGCGCCCAGGGCGTTCAGGGCCCGCACCACGCTGTTCAGGTTGGCGCTGGAGCGCACGCTTTGCAGCGAGCCGCCGCTCTGACGAAGGTCGATCTGCGTTTGCGGCGTCACCACCGTCTGGCCGCCACCGAATGGCGTGTCCGGCTGGCTGACGTTGGCGGAGCGGTTCACCGTCACCGAGAGGTTGCCCTGCGCCACGGCGCAGCTGTCCAGCGTCACTTCGCGGTTCATCACCACCGAGCCGGTACGGGAGTTGATAATGACCTTCGCGTCCTGCAGCGGCACGTTCACTTCCATATTCTGAATGTCCGCCAGCATCCGCACCTGGTTGCTGCTGCCCGTCGAGGTACGAATTTGCACGGTGCGCGCGTCCAGCGCGGTCGCGCTGCCGTAGCCGCGGCTGCGGTTGATGGTGTCGGCGATTTGCTGCGCCATGGTGAAGTCTTCGTTGTTCAGCTGCAGGTTGATGGTGTTACCGCTGCCGAACTGGGTTGGCAGTTCGCGCTCTATGATCGCCCCGCCGGTAATGCGCCCGCCGTTTAGCTGATTCACCTGCACGCTGCTGCCGCCCGCGGAAGCGCCTGCCCCGCCAACCAGGATGTTACCCTGCGCCAGCGCGTAGACCTGGCTGTCGACGCCCTTTAACGGCGTCATCAGCAGCGTACCGCCGCGCAGGCTCTTGGCGTTCCCCATTGAGGAGACCACCACGTCGATGGTCTGCCCCTGGCGCGCAAACGCCGGGTAGGAGGCGGTGACCATCACGGCCGCCACGTTTTTCAGCTGCATGTTGGTGCCCGCCGGCACGGTGATACCGAGCTGGGAGAGCATGTTGTTCAGGCTCTGGGTGGTAAACGGCGTCTGGGTGGTCTGGTCACCCGTACCATCCAGACCCACCACCAGGCCGTAGCCAATCAGCGAGTTTTCGCGAACGCCCTGTACGCTGGTGAGATCGCGGATACGGTCGGCCTGGGCAAAGGTTGCCACCAGCGCCAGCGCGATTCCAAAGAGGGATTTAAGCATAGGTCACCTCGCTTACATCGGCGATAGGTTAAGGAAGAAGCGCTGCAGCCAGCCCATATTTTGCGCTTCGTTGATGTAGCCGTTGCCGACGTACTCGATGCGCGCATCCGCCACCTGGGTGGACGGTACGGTGTTGGTGCCGCTGATGGTGCGAGGGTTAACCACACCGGAGAAGCGAATGAACTCAGTGCCCTGGTTGATGGCGATCTGTTTTTCACCCACGACGTGCAAGTTGCCGTTAACCAGAACCTGGTCAACCGTCACCGTCAGCGTGCCGCTGAAGGTGTTGCTGGCGTTCGCGCCGCCTTTACCGTTAAAGGTGTTGCCGCCAGAGGCATCCACATCCGCACGCGCATTGCCAAACAGGCCCTGCAGGTAGCGTGGAACGGTGTCGAAGCCAAAATTGGTTTTGCCATCGCGGCTGGCGTTCGCCGAGGAGCTCTTGCTCGCACTGACGTTTTCCTGCAGCACAATGGTCAGCGTATCGCCGATGTTACGCGGGCGACGGTCTTCAAACAGCGGTTGATAGCCGTAGTTGATCGGCTGCGCGGTCTGGAAAATTGAGCCGTTCACCACCGGCGCAGGGCCGGGAACGGGTTGGGCGGTAGTCGCACCCTCAACCAATGGTTTAGACGGGATCCAGGCACACCCGCTCAGGGTAACCGCCAGGACAGTCATAATCGGATAACGAAACGCCGCGTGTTTTTGCATTGCCTTCATCTTCAAAAACAGGGAGCCGGCGCGGCGTTTACCGCCCCGGCCTGCCCCTTAGAGTTGCGTCAGTTTTTGCAGCATCTGGTCGGTCGTCGACACTGCTTTACTGTTAATTTCATACGCGCGCTGGACCTGGATCATATTCACCAGCTCTTCCGCGACGTTAACGTTCGAGGTTTCGACATAGCCCTGATACAGCAGACCGGCACCGTTCAGGCCCGGGGTGCTCTCATTCGGCGTGCCGGAGGATTGCGTTTCGGTGTAGAGGTTCTCACCAATGCTTTCCAGACCGGTATCGTTCATGAAGGTGGTCAGGTTGAGCTGGCCAACCTGAACCGGCGCAGCCTGTCCCTGCTGGGTGACGCTCACCACGCCATCACGCCCGATGGTGATGCTCAGGGCATTCGCCGGGATCGTAATAGCAGGCTGAACCTGGTAACCGCTCGCGGTCACCAGCTGGCCGTTTTGATCCACCTGGAACGAGCCGTCGCGGGTATAGGCAGAGGTGCCGTCAGGCAGCTGCACCTGGAAGAAGCCCTGGCCCTTGATCGCCACGTCTTTGCTGTTGTTGGTCTGGGACAGGTTGCCCTGGCTGTGCAGACGCTCGGTCGCCACCGGACGAACGCCGGTACCAATCTGCAAACCGGACGGCAGCGTGGTTTGCTCAGAAGACTGAGCGCCCGGCTGGCGAATGGTTTGATAAAGCAAATCTTCGAACACGGCGCGCTGGCGCTTAAAACCATTGGTGCTGACGTTTGCCAGGTTGTTGGCAATCACGTCCATATTGGTTTGCTGCGCGTCCAGGCCCGTTTTCGCGATCCATAAAGAACTGATCATAAGAAGTCCTGTTAACTCATAGACAGAAGTTGGTTAGCTTTGCTGGCGTTCTCGTCAACGCTGCTGATGACTTTCATCTGCATCTCAAAACGACGGGCGCTGGCGATCATATCGGTCATGGCTTCAACCGGTTTGACGTTACTGCCTTCCAGCACGCCGGACATCACGCGGATGGTCGGGTCAGCCTGCAGGGTCGCCCCGCGCGTGGCCTGTGCAGCCTGGGTCAGACGGAACATGCCGTCATCCCCACGCTGGACCTCTTTGCCGTCCGCTTTAACCAGCTTCAGGCGTCCAACGGGCGCAACGGTGTTGGCCGGGTCACCCGGGTTTAACGCCGAGATGGTACCGTCCGCAGCGATGGTCAGCTCAGAGCCTTCCGGCACGGTGAGCGGGCCGGCTTCGCCCATCACAGGATGACCCTGAATGGTCAGTTGCCCGGTCGCACTCACCTGGATGTTACCGTTGCGGGTATACCCCTCGCCGCCGTCGGCGGTTTGCACCGCCAGCCAGCCGTCCTGCTGCAGCGCAACGTCCAGCGGGCGCGCGGTGTAATCCATTTGCCCCGGCGTCATGTCGGCGCCAGGGGTCGATGCCGTGACCAGGGTGCGCGTCGGTAAAGAGAGCCCTTCCACCGGCACGGCGCGCAGCGCGTTCAGCTGCGCACGAAAGCCCGGCGTGGAGGCGTTTGCCAGGTTGCTGGCGGTAACGGCCTGCTGATTGAGCGTCTGGCTTGCCGCGCCCATCGCTGTATATATTGCGTGATCCATTGCGCGTTCCTGTCAGCCGCTTAACGCAGGTTAACCAGCGTGTTGAGGATCTGATCCTGGGTTTTGATGGTCTGCGCGTTCGACTGGTAGTTACGTTGCGCGACGATCATGTTCACCAGCTCTTTACTCAGGTCAACGTTGGAGGCCTCCAGCGCGCCGTTGGTCAGCGTACCGAAGTTACCGGTGCCCGCCGTGCCCAGCAGGGCAACGCCGGAGGACTGCGTCGCAGACCAGACGTTATCGCCTTCTGACTTCAGGCCTTCGTTGTTGGCGAAGTTCGCCAGCACGATCTGGCCCAGAACCTGGGTTTGTTCGTTGGAATAGTTACCCACAACGCTGCCGTCGTCGTTGATCTGGTAGCTCACCAGGTCGCCCGGCTTGTAGCCGTTCTGGTTGGTTGCCACGATGTTGTTCGCGCCGGTGTTCTGCTGCATGGAGTTAGCAAAGCTCATCGCAAACGTGGCCGGGGTTGCGCCGGTGATGGTCGCAGTCGAAATGTTTACGCTGCCGCCGCCGGTCAGAATACCGTTAGCGTCAAAGGTCAGCGTGGTGGCCAGCGACGCGGTGCTGCCCGCAACGCTGCCGTCCTGGGAGTACACTTTCCAGGAGTTAGCCGGGGAGGCATCTTTGACGTAGAACAGGTTCATGTTGTGCGCATTACCCTGGCTGTCAAAAACGGTCACCGTCCCTTTCTTGTTGTAGGTGTCCGGGTTGGTCGGATCGAACGCGGTGGTCGGCGCTTCGTCCGTGGAGTTCAGGTTGATCTGCTGGGAAGCCGTGGTGGTGGATTTCGCCGCCATCAGGGTTGTCGGGATAGAGATCGCCTGCGGGTTTGCGCCGGTCTGCACCGTTGGCGGCGTACCCGCAACCGGGTAACCGGTCAGCTGCAGACCCTGCATGTTCACCAGGTTACGGTTTTCGTCCAGCTTGAACTGACCGTTGCGGCTGTAAAACACGGAACCGTTGGCATCCACCATGCGGAAGAAACCGTTCTGGCTGATAGCCACGTCCAGGCCGCGACCGGTGTTGGTGGTCGTGCCGTCGGTGAAGTCCTGGGTGATGCCCGCGACTTTAACGCCGAGGCCCACTTTGGAACCGGCAAACATATCTGCGAAAGAAGCAGAACCGGATTTAAAACCGTAGGTCGCGGAGTTGGCGATGTTGTTGCCAATGACGTCCAGGTTGGTGGCCGCAGCATTCAGGCCGCTGACCGCTTGAGAAAAGGCCATGACTTACTCCTGATAAGTATTAAGGCTTAGATAATCTGCCGAACTTCGTCGAGCGTGGTGGTACCGGTTGTACCCAAATCCAGTTTGCTGCCGTCGCTACTCTTAATCACGCCCTGCACCAGGCCGAACTGCAGCGGCTGCGCTACCAGCTGGGTGCTGCCGTTGCTGGCGGCGATGGACACGGTATACGACCCGTTCGGCGCGGTGCTGCCGTCGGTGAGGCTGCCGTCCCAGGTGAAGGTATGAACGCCCGCTTCCAGCTTGCCGATGTCAATCGTGCGCACGACCACGCCGGAGGCGTCTTTGATGGTGGCGGTGACTTTATCGGCAGCCTGCTGCAGCTCAACGCCAAACGGCGTGGTCGAGGTGGTGCTGGTGCCATCGGTGGTGCTGGTACCGGCCAGAATGGTGGTGCCCGGGATCATCACCCCGTGACCAATCAGGTTCGCGGCCTGCAAGGACTGGCTGTTGTCGATTTGCCCGGACACGGAGCCAAGGGTGGTATTGAGCTTTTCAATGCCGCTAACGGTACTGATCTGCGCAAGCTGCGTGGTCAGTTCGTTGTTCTGCATCGGGTTGGTCGGATCCTGGTTTTTCAGCTGAGCCACCAGCAGCGTCAGGAAGCTGCTTTGCAGATCGGAAGCGCTGCTGCCCGTCAGGGAGCTGGAGCTTGTGCTGGTACTGGTCACGCCCGAGTTGGTCGTATCATTCACATTGACGGCGATGGACATGCGTGTCTCCTTTACTGGCCGAGAGTGAGTGTTTTGAGCATCATGCTCTTCACGGTATTAAGCACTTCGACGTTAGCCTGATAGCTACGCGAGGCGGACATGGAGTTGACCATTTCGCCAACCACGTCCACGTTGGGCATTTTTACGTAGCCGCTGGCGTCCGCGAGGGGGTTACCCGGCTCGTAGACCAGCTTGTCCGGCGCCTGGCTCTCTACCACGTCCGCGACTTTCACGCCGCCCGTCGCCGCGCCCGGCGCAGCGTCGACCTGAAAGACCACCTGTTTTGCGCGATAGGGCTGTCCGTCTGGCCCGGTCACGCTGTCGGCGTTCGCCAGGTTACTGGCCGCCACGTTCAGACGCTTGGACTGCGCCGCCAGCGCCGAACCGGAGATATCAAAAATATTCAGCAAAGCCATGGATTAGTTGCCCCCCTGGAGGACGCTCATCATGCTTTTAATCTGTCCGCCGAGCACGGTCAGGCCCGTCTGGTATTGCAGGCTGTTATCGGCAAACTGCGTGCGCTCCCGGTCCATGTCGACGGTGTTTCCGTCAAGGGATGGCTGGTCAGGGATGCGGTAAAGTAAATCGGTGGATGGCGCCGTCATCGCCTGAGCAGGAATATGGCGTGAGGATGTCATGGCGAGCGCAACCCCCGTCCCTTCGGCACGTCCGCGCTCCATCACTTTTTTTAGCTCACTGGAAAAATCAATATCGCGCGCCTGATACCCGGGGGTATCCGCGTTAGCGATATTGGCGGCCAGAACTTCCTGCCGCTGGGCGCGCAGATTGAGCGCTTCCTGCTGAAAACGTAAGGCAGCGTCGAGTTTATCGAGCATGTCTCCTCCGCTGATGGCAAAATTTCAGTTCACAGCTTAAATCTCAACCCGTCTGCCTTATCGACGGAATAAGCGCAAAATGCGTCGCTATTTATTGCGTTGATGCAAAACCACTGAAGGTAGAATCCTTTCAATTCTTAAAACGGTGGAGCGTGCGATGCGGACGTTGAAAAGTGGCCTGGCGGCAACCCTCTTGCTTTTGAGCCCTCTGGCGAAGGCGGAAGGCTTGCAGGAACAACTCACGGCGTTTTTTGCGCAGCAGCTGGCAGGCTTTAGCGATGACGTTAGCGTCACCGTGCGCACGCCGCCCAATCTTTATCCCTCCTGCGACCAGCCCTCGTTTAGCGTCACCGGCAGTGCAAAGCTGTGGGGCAACGTGAACGTGCTGGCGCGCTGCGCTAACGAGAAACGCTATCTCCAGGTTGCCGTTCAGGCGACGGGCAGCTATGTTGTCGCCGCCCAGCCGATTGCCCGGGGCAGCGTGCTGCAGTCCAGCAGCGTTACGCTCAAGCGCGGCCGGCTGGATCAGCTTCCGCCGCGCACCATGCTCGACATCAATCAGGCCCAGGATGCGGTTAGCCTGCGCGATCTCGCGCCGGGCCAGGCGGTTCAGCTCTCGATGCTGCGCCAGGCGTGGCGGGTAAAAGCGGGTCAGCGGGTGATGGTGGTTGCTAACGGCGACGGGTTTAGCGTCAACAGCGAAGGCCAGGCATTGAACAACGCCGCCGTCGCGCAAAATGCCCGGGTCAGGATGTCCTCAGGCCAGGTGGTAAGCGGCACCGTCGGTGCTGATGGGAATATTCTGATTAACCTATAATCTTTTTAAAGATTTCGCGGCGCGTGCCGATAAATATTCAACAAATGATGAAGTCAGGCGCAAACGCCGCGAACCCTCGATGAGGACAACACTATGAGCATTGATCGTACATCAGCCCTGAAGCCGGTTAGCACTGTACAACCTCGCGAAACGAATGACGCGACGCCGCAGAAAGCGCGTGTGGAAAAACCGACCACGGCGAACAGCACCAGCGTGACCCTGAGCGATGCCCAGGCCAAGCTGATGCAGCCAGGCAGCAGCGATATCAATATGGAACGTGTTGAACAGCTGAAAACGGCGATTCGTAACGGCGAGCTGAAAATGGACACCAGCAAAATCGCAGATGCGCTGATTCAGGACGCGCAGAGTTTCTTGCAGAGTAACTAACCGTATGAGTCGACTGTCAGAAATACTGGATCAAATGACGGTTGTCCTGAACGACCTGAAAACGGTGATGGACGCGGAACAGCAGCACCTCTCTTCCGGCCAGCTCAACGGCAGCGCGCTACAGCGCATTACGGAAGACAAAAGCTCGTTACTGGCGACGCTGGATTACCTGGAACAGCAGCGTCGCGATGAACAAGATCCGAAGCGCAGCGCGAACGATGAAATTGTCGAACGCTGGCAGACGATTACCGAAAAAACCCGACACCTGCGCGATCTCAACCAGCACAACGGCTGGCTGTTAGAAGGTCAAATCGAGCGTAATCAGCAGGCGCTTGAGGTGTTAAAGCCGCATAAAGAGACCGGACTGTACGGCGCGGATGGTCAGACGGCGACGGCGCGGATCAGCGGCGGGAAAAAGATTTCGATTTAACGCGTAAGCGATAAATCAGGCAGCGGGGAGCACCGTCGGGTGACTCCCCTTTTGTCGTTTATGCCGTCCGGCGGGTGAACTCTTTCACCTTAAAGCCAAGTACCGCCAGGGTCGCGAAGTAGGCCACAATCCCCACCAGCACAACGGCCATCAGGCGCATCAGACGGAACGGCATGGTGCCCTGCGACCATTCCGGCATCACGTACATCATGCCGAGCAGCGCCGCCGACATCACCAGCACCGCAATCACCAGGCGCACCAGGAAGCTCGTCCAGCCCGGCTGCGGCGTGAAGATATCCTGCTTGCGCAGCTGCCAGTAGAGCAGCCCGGCGTTCAGACAGGCCGCCAGACCAATCGACAGCGACAGGCCGGCATGCTTCAGCGGGCCGATAAACGCGAGGTTCATCACCTGGGTCATGATCAGCGTCACGATGGCGATCTTCACCGGGGTTTTGATGTCCTGGCGGGAGTAGAACCCCGGCGCCAGCACTTTCACCACAATCAGCCCCATCAGGCCCACGGAGTAGGCCACCAGCGCGCGCTGGGTCATGGCCGCATCGAAGGCGCTGAATTTGCCGTACTGGAACAGAGACACCGTCAGCGGCTTAGCGAGAATGCCCAGCGCCACCGCGCTCGGCAGCGCCAGCAGGAAGCACAGGCGCAGGCCCCAGTCCATCAGGCGGCAGTATTCGTCGTGATTACCGCTGGCAAAGCTTTTCGACAGGGACGGCAGCAGAATGGTCCCGAGCGCCACCCCAAGCACGCCGGACGGGAACTCCATCAGGCGGTCGGCGTAGTACATCCAGGAGACCGAGCCGGAGACCAGGAAAGAGGCAAAAATGGTGTTGATGATCAGCGAGATCTGGCTGACGGAAACCCCGAGAATGGCAGGCCCCATCTGCTTGATCACGCGCATCGCCCCGGCATCCTTCAGGTTAATGCGCGGCAGCACCAGCATCCCGATCTTCTTCAGGTGCGGAAGTTGGTACGCCAGCTGCAGCACGCCGCCGACGGTGACCGCCCACGCCAGCGCGAGCACCGGCGGGTTGAAGTGCGGCGCGGCGAACAGCGCAAAGCCAATCATGCTGACGTTCAGGAACGTCGGGGCAAAGGCCGGCACCGAGAAGCGGTTCCAGGTGTTCAGAATCGCCCCCACCAGCGAGGCCAGCGAGATCAGCAGAATATAGGGAAAGGTAATGCGCAGAAGCTGGGAGGTCAGAGCAAATTTATCCGCCGTATCGGCAAAGCCGGGGGCGGTGACCATAATCACCCAGGGGGCAGCCAGCATCCCGACCACCGTCACCACCGCCAGCGCGAGGGTCAACAGCCCGGAAACGTAGGAGACAAAGACGCGCGTCGCATCGTCGCCCTGCTTGCTTTTATACTCCGCCAGGATGGGAACGAAGGCCTGGGAAAATGCCCCTTCCGCAAAAATACGACGCAGCAGGTTCGGCAGCTTGAACGCCACGAAAAAGGCGTCCGTTGCCATTCCTGCGCCAAACACCCTTGCCACAATAGCGTCGCGCGCAAAGCCCAGCACGCGAGAAAACATGGTCATCGAGCTGACTGCCGCCAGCGATTTTAATAAGTTCATTAACGTGAATTTCCACAACCTACGGATTTGTAGACCGGGCAGGCATAAGCGCCACCCGGCAAAGCCAACAAGCGGCGCTTAGTCTAACCGGATTTCAACGAATTACTATCCGCAGATGTTACCGGGCGTTATTCGCTCATGGCCTCTCGCCAGAGCCGCTCCACAATGCGCTGCGCCAGAATCGCCTGCTCGCCGGAGGTTTCAGGAACCGTCTGATTTTGCACGCAGGTGATAAAGTGCCGCGCGCAGCCCGCAAAACCGCGCTGCTCGAGCGTGCTCTGCCAGCCCGGCGCCGGGAGCGTCACCACGCCGCTGCCCTTCTCTTCCCGCCACTCGCGCATGTCGGTAATGTCATACAGCGCCCCGTCGGTCACCGCCTGTACGGACTCGCGCTGGCTGCCCGCGCGGCGGTGCATGCTGGTGGTCACCTGTAAATGATCGACGGCGAAGTGGTGCTCGGCGTAGACCATTTCCCCGCAATCGTTGGTGAGCAGCGTGCCGCTTCTGAGCTGGGCGCTGCCGTCGGTCAGCCACAGGGCGGTATCCACCACGTGGAGATAATCGTCGAGCAGCGTAAAGCGCAAATCGTTCGGCCCGATGCTGTCGGTGCGGTGCTTGTCCATCCGCAGCGAGGCAAGCCCGCCAGACTGCGCCTTCAGCTGCTGGTAGAGCGGCGCGAAGCGGCGGTTAAAGCCCACCATCAGTGCCAGATTTTTACGGGCGGCCAGCTCAATCAGGCGTTCGGCGTCCTGAACGTTTTCCGCCAGCGGTTTATCAACGCAAACGTGAACCCCGGCGTTCAGCAGCTCGCTCACCACCTGATAGTGCGTGGTGGTTGAGGTGTGCACAAACACCGCGTCGCACTCCCGGGCGAGATCCTGTAGCGAGCTGGCATAGGGGATGCGCCAGGTGTCGCAGATCCGCTGCGCTTTCTCGCGGGTGGGCGACCACGCCCCCTGCAACGTCCAGTCGGTCGCTGCGCCTAATACCGGCAGCCAGGCTTTTTGCGCGATGCCGCCCAGCCCGACCACGCCTACGCGTAATGTTGTCACGGTTAATCCCCCAAATGAGCCAGTAAGGCATCCAGACGCTGCTTCAGCCCGGCAACTTCTTCCTCCAGCGCCTCTACGCGCGCCGTCAGGCTGTCGCCGGCAGCCGCGCTTTCCGGTTCGTCCGCGCCGGCCGGCAGCGCGTCACTGCCGTCGCTGAACAGGTGCATAAAGCGGCTTTCACGCTTGCCCGGCTCACGCGCCAGACGCAATACGTAAGGGCCGTCTTCCCGCGCGGCGAGCCCGTCCAGCGTCTGCTCCACTTCCTGCATATCGCGGAACTCGTGCATTCGCGACGCACGCGAGCGCAGCTCACCCGGCGTTTGCGCCCCGCGCAGCAGCAGCGTGGCGATCACCGCCACCTCCGCTGAGCTGAGCTTCAAATCGCCGAACTCGGAGTTGCAAAAACGCTGTTCGTACTTGGTGACGCGGTTACCAAACCCGCTGACGGTGCGTAAATAGTGGCGTTTGACCAGCTCGTCGAGCACGTCCTGCACCTCGTGCTCGCTGAGGTTCATCACCGGCTCGCGGTTGGTTTTTTGGTTGCAGGCCATCGTCACCGCGTTAACGGATAACGGGTACTGTTCCGGAGTGGTCACCTGTTTTTCCAGCAGGCAGCCAATCACGCGCGCTTCGGTAGCGGTTAACTGATATTTCATTTTTTTCTCCTTAACGACCTGCGGTCCACTCTTTGGTAGTTAACGCCGTCAGCACGTGGTCGCGCCATTCACCATCGATCAGCAGATAATCTTTGGCGTATCCCTCTTTCTCGAACCCTAATTTGGCCAGTAAATTGCCGCTGCGCTGATTATGGGGCATGTAGTTCGCCATAATGCGGTGGATGTGCTGGGTTCGCTGCATATAGCGGATCGCCGTGGTGAGCGCTTCATACATCAGCCCCTGCCCCTGCCACTTCTGACCGATGGAGTAGCCGAGATAGCAGGCGTGAAACGAGCCGCGCACCACGTTTGAAAAATTGGCGATACCGATAATCTCTTTCTCTTCCGGATCCAGCAGCGCGAAATAAAAGGCGCTGCCCTGCTTATGAAATTCCGCAATCATGCTGAGCCGCGCCTGCCAGCCTGACGGATAGCAATGGCTCTCATCCCGAACGGGTTCCCAGGGCTTTAAAAACTGGCGGTTTTCGGCGTAATAATCCGCCAGCCGCCAGGCATCACGCTCGTGCACCAGCCGAACAACCAGTCTGTCCGTCGTCAGGCGCACTTTTGGCACATTACTGCGATAGCCAAACATCGATACCACTCCTTCCCGTCACTTCTGCTCAACCCATTAGCTTTACTATACCTGCGCCTTTGCCGTCTGTGAAAACAGTGACATACCATTTTCACCTCTTTTGTCATATTTCGATGAGAACTCTCTATCAAAGCACCCTTTTGATAAAAAAATATTGTCGCTGGCGGGGTGGGAAAACGGGTGGCGACACCGCAGAATATTAGCGTGCTCACCATCTTATTTTCCCTGGAGGGAAAATGTCCCGCGTATCGCAGGCCCGGAACCTGGGTAAATACTTCCTGTTAGTCGATAACATGCTGGTCGTGCTCGGCTTTTTTGTCGTGTTTCCCCTCATCTCGATTCGCTTTGTCGATCAAATGGGGTGGGCGGCATTAATGGTCGGTATTGCGCTCGGCCTGCGCCAGTTTGTGCAGCAGGGGTTGGGGGTATTCGGCGGCGCCATCGCCGACCGCTTTGGCGCAAAACCGATGATTGTCACCGGCATGCTGCTCCGCGCCGCGGGATTCGCGACGATGGGGATCGCCCACGAGCCGTGGCTGCTGTGGTTCTCCTGCTTCCTCTCCGGGATCGGCGGTACGCTGTTCGACCCGCCGCGCACCGCGCTGGTGGTCAAGCTTATCCGCCCGCAGCACCGCGGCCGATTCTTCTCCCTATTAATGATGCAGGATAGCGCGGGTGCGGTGGTCGGCGCCCTGCTGGGAAGCTGGCTGCTGCAGTATGATTTCCGCCTGGTCTGCGCCACGGGTGCGCTGCTGTTTATCCTCTGCGCGCTGTTTAACGGCCTGTTCCTGCCCGCGTGGAAGCTGTCGACGGTCAAAGCGCCCGTGCGTGAAGGGCTTGGGCGAGTGGTGCACGACAAACGGTTTGTCACCTACGTTCTGACCCTGACCGGCTATTACATGCTGGCGGTTCAGGTGATGCTGATGCTGCCTATCATGGTCAACGATATTGCCGGTTCCCCTGCGGCGGTGAAGTGGATGTACGCCATCGAAGCCTGCCTGTCGTTAACGCTGCTCTATCCGATTGCCCGCTGGAGCGAACGCCGTTTTCGCCTGGAGCACCGGCTAATGGCCGGCCTGCTGCTGATGACCCTGAGCATGATGCCGATCGGCCTGGTGGATACGCTACAGCAGCTGTTTATGCTGATCTGCACCTTCTATATCGGTTCGATTATCGCCGAGCCTGCCCGTGAAACCCTGAGCGCCTCCCTCGCGGATGCCCGGGCGCGCGGCAGCTACATGGGGTTCAGCCGTCTTGGTTTGGCCTTCGGCGGCGCGTTAGGGTACGCGGGCGGCGGCTGGCTGTTCGATGCCGGTAAAGCGCTGCATCAGCCCGAGCTGCCGTGGATGATGCTCGGCGTGGTCGGCTTTATTACGCTCCTCGCGCTGTGGTGGCAGTTTAGCCAGAAGCGCAGCGCCAGCGGGATGCTCGAACCCGGCGCCTGACTTTTCCTCCGGCGGGAGCGCTCTCCCGCCGCTATTATCAGTTTTTTCTGCTGGTCTGCGCCATTTCACACTGACATACTGTCGCAACAGGACAGAAGCGCCGATATTTTTGAGGAACCCCATGAAGAAGATCGTCATCGCCGCCGCGCTCATCGTGAGCGGCCTGCTGGTGGGTTGTAACCAGCTTACGCAATATACCGTCAGTGAGCAGGAGATTAATCAGGCGCTGGAAAAGCATAATAACTTTTCTAAAGACATTGGCGTGCCGGGTCTGGCCGACGCGCATATCGTCCTGAGCAATCTGAGCAGCCAGATTGGTCGGGAAGAGCCGAACAAGGTCACCCTCTCCGGGGACGCAAACCTGGATATGACCTCGCTGTTTGGCAATCAAAAAGCCAACATTAAGCTGAAGCTCAAGGCGCTGCCGGTCTTTAATAAAGAGAAAGGCGCGATCTTCCTGCAAGAGATGGAAGTGGTGGACGCGCAGGTTTCGCCGGACAAAATGAAGCCGGTGATGCAAACCCTGATGCCGTACCTGAACCAGTCCCTGCGCAGCTACTTTAACCAGCAGCCGGCGTATGTCCTGAGCGAAGACAAGAGCAAAGGCGAGTCTCTGGCGAAAAAATACGCGAAAGGGATCGAGGTGAAGCCGGGAGAAATCATTATTCCATTCACCGACTAAAATGACAGAGGCGCTCCGGCGCCTTTTTTTACGGAAATGTGTGCAAACGAAAACGTTTCCGCTTATGATTTGTGTCCGGCAAAAACAGCCATCCAATGACTGATTCCTGACAAGCCGGAGCTTCCATGACTGCACAACCCCAGGTTCTTAAAATCCGCCGCCCTGACGACTGGCATATCCATCTGCGCGATGGCGATATGCTGAAAACCGTCGTGCCTTATACCAGCGAACTTTACGGCCGCGCGATTGTTATGCCTAACCTGGTTCCGCCAGTCACCACCGCTGATGCCGCCATTGCGTATCGTCAGCGCATCCTTGACGCCGTTCCGGCCGGGCATGATTTTACCCCGCTGATGACCTGCTACCTAACCGACTCGCTCGATCCCAATGAAGTTGAGCGCGGGTTTAACGAGGGCGTATTCACCGCCGCCAAACTCTACCCTGCTAACGCCACCACCAACTCGAGCCACGGCGTGACCAGCATCGACGCCATCATGCCGGTGCTGGAAAGAATGCAGAAGCTGGGGATGCCGCTGCTGGTTCACGGCGAAGTAACCCACGCCGAGATTGATATTTTCGATCGCGAAGCGCGTTTTATCGAAACTGTGATGGAGCCGCTGCGCCAGCGCCTGCCCGCGCTGAAGGTGGTGTTTGAGCACATCACCACCAAAGACGCCGCCGAATACGTGCGCGACGGCAACGAGCTTATCGCCGCCACCATTACCCCGCAGCACCTGATGTTTAACCGCAACCACATGCTGGTGGGCGGCGTGCGTCCTCACCTGTACTGCCTGCCGATCCTCAAGCGTAATATTCACCAGCAGGCGCTGCGCGAGCTGGTGGCGAGCGGCTTTACCCGCGCCTTCCTGGGCACCGACTCCGCGCCGCACGCGCGCCATCGTAAAGAGGCAAGCTGCGGCTGCGCAGGCTGCTTTAACGCCCCGACGGCGCTTGCCAGCTACGCGACCGTGTTCGACGAGATGAACGCGCTGGAGCATTTTGAAGCCTTCTGCTCCCTGAACGGCCCGCGCTTCTACGGCCTGCCGGTAAATGAAACCTTCATTGAACTGGAGCGGAAAACCAGCCAGGTGGAAGAGTCTATTGCCCTGACGGACGATACGCTGATCCCGTTCCTGGCCGGGGAAACCGTGCAGTGGACGGTTAAACGCTAAAAAATTCAATGCCCCTTGTTGTCAAACGCATAATATACCTGTATAAATAAACAGTATATTACACAGGGGGCATTTATGCGTATTGAAGTCACCATTGCCAGGACCACCGTTCTGCCTGCCGGCGCGCTTGATGCGTTGGCCGGTGAGTTATCCCGCCGTATCCTCAACACCTTCCCGGACAACGGTGGCGCCGTAACGGTGCGCTATGCCGCCGCTAACAATCTGTCCGTCATTGGCGGTGCCAGAGAAGATAAAGAGCGCATCAGCGAAATCCTGCAAGAAACGTGGGAAAGCGCGGACGACTGGTTCATCACAGATTAAATCTTGCTCCCTCATTGTGTTTTTTTGCCGGGTCGCCCCGGCTTTTTTTTTGCCTTTTCGTTAAGTTCAAATTAATTGGGCTTCTTCTTAAAAAAACGTGAACAACCTGGTGTTTTATTACTCGAACAATCCTAAAAAGCAGAAAAATGTGCTGCTTCCTCTTTATTTTTCCCTTCACAACCCTTATTTATTGATATACTGAAATTGCTTCAGAAAAACATGCATTGAACCTCAAAGTCGTTGTCTTCTAACACGTATTACGGGGGTTATAATGGAAAAGAATAGCGAAGTCATCCAGACCCACCCGCTTGTCGGCTGGGATATCAGTACCGTAGATAGCTACGATGCGCTGATGCTGCGTTTGCACTACCAGACCCCAAATCAACCAAACCGTGAAGAAGCGGAAATTGGACAGACGCTGTGGCTCACCACAGACGTTGCACGTCAGTTTATTTCTATTTTAGAAGCAGGAATTGCAAAAATAGAATCTGGCGACTACCAGGAAAATGAGTATAAACGGCATTAACCTTATGCCCACTTTTCACTCAACAGGCACCTTCGCGGTGCCTTATTTATTTCTCCCTTGTATAACCTTTCGATGTTAATTACTCTGCTAACAAAGCGTTGGTTTAAGAGATCCTCATGAAATACGACTTAATCATTATTGGAAGCGGTTCCGTTGGCTCTGCCGCCGGTTATTATGCGACGCAGGCAGGTCTTAACGTTCTGATGATTGATGCCCATCGTCCCCCGCATTCAGAAGGCAGCCATCACGGAGATACCCGTCTTATTCGTCACGCCTACGGCGAGGGAGAACGTTATGTTCCGCTGGTTCTGCGCGCCCAGACGCTGTGGGACGAGCTGGCTAAGCTCACCGAAGAACGCATCTTCGAGCGCACCGGGATTGTGAATCTTGGCCCTGCCCACTCCGAATTTCTCGCCACCGTTGAGCACAGCGCGCGGGAGTTTAACCTTGACGTCGAGCGCCTCGACGCGGCGGCCATCATGCAGCGCTGGCCCGAAATTAGCGTGCCGGACGATTACATCGGGCTGTTCGAAGCCAATTCTGGCGTCCTCCACTGTGAAAACGCGATTAAAACCTGGGTTGACCTGGCCGAGCGGGCGGGCTGCGCGCAGCTATTCAACTGCCCGGTGGAGGCCATTACCCATCACGACGATGGTGTTACCGTCACCACCTCAGAAGGTGATTTTTCAGCCTCGCGTCTGCTGATCGCCGCCGGCACCTGGGTGACAAAATTACTGCCTGCGCTGCCGGTTCAGCCGGTGCGCAAGGTCTTCTCCTGGTTCCAGGCCGACGGTCGATACAGCACCCAGAACAAATTCCCGGCCTTCACCGGCGAACTGCCCAACGGCGATCAGTTCTACGGCTTCCCGTCGGAGAAAGACGCGCTCAAGATCGGCAAACACAACGGCGGGCAGACTATCGCCTCGCCCGAGGAGCGCAAACCGTTCGGCGCTTACCCGAACGATGGCTCAGAGGCGTTCACCTTCCTGCGCACGATTCTGCCGGGCATTGGCGGGCTGCTGTACGGCGCGGCCTGTACTTACGACAACACCCCGGACGAAGACTTTATTATCGACACCCTGCCCGGCCATGCGAATACGCTGCTCATCACCGGGCTCAGCGGCCACGGGTTTAAGTTTGCCTCCGTGCTGGGCGAAATTGCCGCGCAGTTTGCCCAGGGGATCCCGCCTCAGTTTGATCTGACCCCCTTCTCGCTCTCGCGTTTTAACGGATAATGACCCGACAGGCTCCTCATGCTCGGAGCCTTTTTTATCAACAACGTTTGTGGGGAATTATGCGCAGGATCGTCGGCTATCTCATCAATAATATTCGCGAGCATCTGATGCTCTATATTTTGCTATGGGCGCTGCTGGCGATTATCGACGTGATTTACATTGTATTTTATTGAAAACAGGCGCTGACAATTACTGACATTAATTTATATTAGCTTAATGTTTCCCGCCCAGCTTATTTCCGCTAATCATTCACTTACTCGAACACGCTGAATTACATCGGCGATTTCCTTTCAAATTCGCTGAAATAAATTAAATAAAAAACGTTATTCATTTATTTCAGTTGCAATATTTTTTCGCTCGGGCCATTTTTACCGCTCGGTTAATTATTCACGGTTACTCTTATGCAATTGCGTAACTCTTCCTCGCGCTACGGCATAATATCCATAACGCTTCACTGGGTATTTGCCCTTGCAGTCTATGCCATGTTTGGCCTCGGGCTGTGGATGGTGACGCTCAGCTATTACGACGGCTGGTATCACCAGGCACCTGAGCTGCATAAAAGCATCGGCGTTCTGCTCATGCTCGGTCTGATATTTCGGATCGTCTGGAGGCATATTTCCCCGCCGCCGCCGGCGCCCAAAAGCCACAGTAAATTTACGCGCCTCAGCGCCACCAGCGCGCATATTGCGCTCTACGCCCTGCTGATTGCCATTTTGATCAGCGGGTATCTGATTTCCACGGCGGACGGAAAACCCATCAGCGTCTTTGGGCTGTTCGAGGTACCCGCGACCCTAAGCGATGCCGGCTCTCAGGCCGATATCGCAGGCGTGGTACACCTGTGGCTGGCCTGGAGCGTCGTGATTTTCTCCGTTCTGCACGGGCTTGCCGCCCTTAAACACCACTTTATTGATAAAGACGACACGCTGAAGCGGATGCTCGGTCGTTCGTCGGTTGACTCTGGAGCATAAAAATGAAGAAACACCTGCTTGGTATCGCATTAGGTTCACTGTTATTCACTACCGGCTCTGCGGTTGCCGCTGATTATAAAATTGATAAAGAGGGTCAGCACGCCTTCGTCAATTTCCGTATTCAGCATCTGGGATATAGCTGGCTCTACGGCACCTTTAAAGATTTCGACGGGGCATTCACCTTTGATGAGAAAAATCCCGCCGCGGATAAAGTGAACGTCACGATTAATACCAACAGCGTAGATACTAATCACGCCGAGCGCGATAAACATCTGCGCAGTAAAGATTTCCTGAACGTGGCGAAATTCCCGCAGGCAACGTTTACCTCAACGGAAGTGAAAAAGGACGGAGACAATCTGGATATTACCGGTAATCTCACCCTGAACGGCGTGACTAAACCGGTTACGCTTGATGCGAAATTAATCGGTCAGGGTGACGATCCGTGGGGCGGTAAACGCGCAGGCTTCGAAGCGACGGGTAAAATTCATCTGAAAGATTTTAATATCACCACCGATTTAGGCCCGGCCTCTCAGGATGTCGAGCTGGTTATTTCCGTGGAAGGCGTTCAGCAGAAGTCGTAATAATCAGCCCGGCGAGGCTAACCCCGCCGGGCGATGTATTACTCAGGGTCAGGAATACCCAGTTTGGTATTCAGGCGACCGCGGGATTTATTAAAGATTTTGTTGCCGTTTTCACGACCGGCGCGACGGCGGCGCTGCTCTTCTTCAGGCAATACGCTCTCTTCGCTGCACAGCTCGCTGCAGCAGCCGTGATACTTCTCGGCGCACGCCGGACACTGGATAAACAGCAGGTGACAGCCGTCGTTTTTGCAGTTGGTGTGGGTATCGCACGGCGCGCCGCACTGGTGGCACTGCGAGATCACATCGTCTGAAATGCGCTCGCCCATGCGCTCGTCGAACACAAAGTTCTTGCCGATAAAGCGTACCGGCAGCCCCTGCTCGCGGGCGCGGCGGGCGTACTCGATGATGCCGCCCTCGATATGCCACACTTTACTGAAGCCGTTGTGCTTCATCCACGCGCTGGCTTTTTCACAGCGAATGCCGCCGGTGCAGTACATAACGATTTTTTTATCCTTATGTTCCTGCATCATTTCCACCGCTTTCGGCAACTGCTCGCGGAAGGTGTCCGCCGGGATTTCCATCGCGTTCTGGAAATGACCCACTTCGTATTCGTAGTGGTTACGCATATCGATGAACACCGCGTCCGGGTCGTCCAGCATGGCGTTCACTTCTGCCGCTTTAAGGTATTCCCCTACATCCGCCGCGTTGAAGGTCGGATCGTCAATGCCGTCGGCCACAATGCGCTCGCGTACCTTCATGCGCAGCACCCAGAACGATTTACCGTCATCGTCCAGCGCCACGTTCAGGCGCAGCCCGTCGAGAGCCGGATCAAACCCGTAGAGATAGTCGCGGAAGGCGTCCACCTTGCTTTCAGGGATGCTGATCTGGGCGTTAATACCTTCACGTGCTAAATAGACGCGTCCGAACACATTCAGCGCAGTAAAGGCCTGGTAGAGTGTGTCGCGGGTAGCTTTCGGATCGTCGATGGTGAAATATTTGTAGAACGAGATCGTCGTGCGCGGTTCGGTTTCAGCCAACATGCGCGCTTTCAGCATCTCATTCGATACGAGGTTGTGTAACACTGGCATGGTGTACAAGTCCTGCAATCGTTGAGTAAATGAAAAATCGGTCGGCATCATATAGCAAATATAAACAATTTACATCCACACAAATTACGCTACATTTCATTCGGTCTGATTAAACCCGGCTTAACAATTGCGGGTTTACTGCGCGTTTCGCTGACAGACATTTTGGCTATGTCTTAAAAAATGAGACAATAGACCTTCAGGACGTAAGAAAACAGGATAGACATGACCCAGTTACCAAAATTTACTGCCGCCCTTTTGCATCCCCGTTATTGGTTAACCTGGCTTGGCATTGGCTTTTTGTGGCTCCTTGTACAACTCCCTTACCCGATAATATTTCGCCTCGGAAAAGGCCTGGGTCGTCTCGCGCTGGCATTCATGAAGCGCCGCGCAAAGATTGCTTCCCGTAACCTTGAACTTTGCTTCCCGGAGATGAGCGACGCAGAGCGTCACGACAGAGTGGTGAAAAACTTCGAGTCCGTGGGTATGGGCCTGATGGAAACCGGGATGGCGTGGTTCTGGCCCGATAAGCGCATGGCGCGCTGGACGGAGGTGTGCGGTACGGGTATGGGGCCGGTGAATACGCTCCAGCAAAATCAAACCGGCGTCCTGCTGATTGGCGTTCACTTCCTGACGCTGGAAATTGGCGCGCGGATGTTCGGGATGCAGGCGCCGGGCATTGGCGTATATCGTCCGAACGATAACCCGGTGATCGATCTGGTGCAGACCAAAGGGCGCATGCGCTCCAATAAAAGCATGATTGACCGTAAGGATCTGAAGGGCATGATCCGCGCCCTGAAGTCCGGCGAGGTGGTCTGGTACGCGCCGGATCACGATTACGGCCCGCAGGCCAGCGTGTTTGTGCCCTTCTTCGCCGTGGATGAAGCCGCGACGACGACCGGGACCTGGATGCTGGCGCGGATGTCCAAAGCGGCCATTGTGCCCTTTGTGCCGCGCCGCAAGCCAGATGGTTCAGGCTACCAGCTCATCATGCTGGAGCCGGAGATGAACCCGCCGCTGGACGACGCCGAAACCACCGCCCGCTGGATGAACGGCATTGTTGAGAAGTGCATCATGCTCGCCCCGGAGCAGTACATGTGGCTGCACCGCCGCTTCAAAACGCGCCCTAAAGGCGTACCTTCCCGCTACTGATCCCCCTGCGGCCCTCCCGGGCCGCATTGCCTTTTAGCTTTAAAAGCTCCCGTCATTGCGGCAATCATAACCCAGGCGCATAATTAGCAGGCTTATTACCTCCTTTAGCCTCTTACGCGGATTGTTATGTCACCCTCAGATGCCCCCATAAGCTGGAAACGTAATCTTGCTGTCGCCTGGCTCGGCTGTTTTCTTACCGGCGCCGCCTTTAGCCTGGTCATGCCCTTCCTCCCGCTCTACGTCGAGCAGCTCGGCGTCACCGGCCACAGCGCCCTGAACATGTGGTCCGGCCTGGTCTTCAGCATCACCTTCCTGTTCTCGGCGATTGCGTCGCCGTTCTGGGGCGGGCTTGCGGATCGCAAGGGGCGAAAAATCATGCTGCTGCGCTCTGCCCTGGGGATGTCGATCATCATGGTGCTGATGGGGATGGCGCAAAACGTCTGGCAGTTTTTGATCCTGCGCGCGCTGCTCGGCCTGCTGGGGGGCTTTGTTCCCAACGCCAACGCGCTTATCGCCACGCAGATCCCCCGGCATAAAAGCGGCTGGGCGCTGGGCACCCTCTCGACGGGCGCCGTCAGCGGCGCGCTGCTGGGGCCGCTTGCGGGAGGATTAATGGCGGACAGCTACGGCCTGCGCCCGGTGTTCTTCATCACCGCCAGCGTTCTGTTCCTGTGCTTTATCGTCACGCTGCTGTGCATTCGGGAAAACTTCACCCCGGTGGCGAAAAAAGAGATGCTCCACGCCCGCGACGTGCTGGCGTCGCTGAAAAACCCCAAACTGGTGCTGAGCCTGTTCGTCACCACCATGATTATCCAGGTGGCAACGGGGTCAATTGCGCCGATCCTGACGCTCTACGTGCGCGATCTTGCGGGCAACGTTAACAATATCGCCTTTATCAGCGGACTTATCGCCTCCGTACCCGGCGTGGCCGCCCTGCTGAGCGCGCCGCGACTGGGGAAACTGGGCGACAGGATTGGCCCGGAGAAGATTTTGATCTGCGCGCTGGTGATCTCCGTCCTGCTGCTCGTCCCGATGTCGATGGTGCAATCCCCGTGGCAGCTCGGCGTGCTTCGCTTCCTGCTGGGCGCGGCGGACGGCGCCCTGCTTCCCGCCGTGCAAACCCTGCTGGTCTATAACTCCACCAACCAGATTGCCGGACGCATTTTTAGCTATAACCAGTCGTTCCGCGATATCGGCAACGTCACCGGGCCGCTGGTGGGTGCCAGCGTGTCCGCCAGCTTTGGTTTCCGCGCGGTGTTTATCGTAACGGCCTGCGTGGTGCTGTTTAACGCCATCTACTCCTGGTTCAGCTTATCCCGGGCGATGCGCCCCGCCGCCGCGACGGTGGGGGACGTTCGTGAATAATCCGAATGCGTGACGGCAATTTGTCTCATTCATACTTGCACAATGGGATAATCAGCTATTCTTTCCCTGAATACCTTATCGAAAACAGGGAGCAAACGATGACCATGTACGCCACGCTGGAAGAAGCAATTGATGCCGCTCGGGAAGAGTTCCTCGCCGATAACCCCGGCGTAGAGGAAGAGGATGCCGACGTGCAGCAGCTCAATATTCAAAAATACGTTCTGCAGGACGGCGACATTATGTGGCAGGCCGAATTCTTTGCCGATGACGGCGAAGAAGGGGAATGTTTGCCGGTGGTGAGCGGTGAAGGCGCGCAGGCGGTTTTCGACGGCGACTATGACGAAATCGAGCTACGTCAGGAATGGCTGGAGGAAAATACCCTGCACGAGTGGGATGAAGGTGAGTTCCAGCTCGAGCCGCCGCTGGACACCGAAGAGGGAAAGACCGCCGCAGACGAGTGGGACGAGCGGTAACCGAGGGTTATTCGTAGGGGCCGTGCTGCGCGTCGATGGGCAGCAGCAGCGTGTCGAACACCAGCGAGAACGGTAAATCGAGCACCGTCAGGTAGCGCCATGCGGAATCGCGAACGTCCCATTTGACGCCCGGGTAATACTGATTACCGTGGCCCTGCCCCGGAATGGTGCGGCTGATGATACTGCCGCAGCCGCTCAGCAGACACGCCATCACCGCCACAATGATAATTCTCATCAATAACCTCTGATAAAAAAATACCGGCGCTATCGCCGGTATTTTATTTGTCGGACGGCTTACTCCGCCTTCAACGCCAGCGGATTCAGCTTCAGCGTTTTATAGTAGTTCACCCACGAAGAGTATTTCTCCGGTGCAGACCACACGCGGTAGTGAAGTCGGGACATGGTCACCGGGTCGCTTAGCAGCACCAGACGACGGTCGCGGTTCAGCTTTTCCGGCGTTTCGTTCAGCGCCTGCTCAACGTGGCGGTCGCGGGCAATTTCCAGCACCTGACTTGCGCGGTGGCGGGCGGTTGCCATTGCGGTGGCCAGCGCATTGAAGGACGGGTTGAACACCGCGTGCATGAAGCCATCGTCCAGCGAGCGCTTGCGGTTCATCTCGAGGAAGCGATCGGTATCCACCAGCACCTTAGGCGGCGAGTACTCTTCCGGGATCAGGAACAGCTTCCAGCGCTTGGTACGCAGCCCCACCGTCGAACGGCTGGAGATCACGGACACAAACGGCGACAGGATCAGCGAGAAGACGATCGGCGCCAGCCAGAACAGGAAGCGCAGATCCAGCCACGCCATACCCGCCGCCCACACCAGACCGAGCAGCAGCTGAGAGCCATGGCGCATGAAGGCTTCGCTCCACGGCGTGGAGTCGTCGTCACGCTGCGGCGAGTTCCACACCACTTCCCAGCCGAGGAACGCGCTGACCACAAACACGGTGTGGAACAGCATACGCACCGGCGCCAGCAGCACGGAGAACAGCACCTCCAGCAGCAGTGAAA
This sequence comes from Enterobacter soli, assembly GCF_964208575.1. Lineage (GTDB taxonomy): Bacteria > Pseudomonadota > Gammaproteobacteria > Enterobacterales > Enterobacteriaceae > Enterobacter > Enterobacter soli_A. The sequence continues at coordinate 323,388 of NZ_CAXOFU010000002.1, forward strand.
GGGTCACGCGGCAGAAACCGCCGTACTCTTTCGAGCCTTTGCACCAGATCAGAATGATGCTGAGCAGCTTAGGCAGGAACAGCAGCACCATGGTCGACGCAAACAGCGCAATCGCCAGCTCCGGACGCCACTGTGGCCACACCGGGAACAGCTGGCGCGGCTGCAGGAAGTACTGCGGCTCGGTAAGCGCGTGTACCACCTGTAGCGCGGTCGACAGGGCCAGGAACATAAACCACAGCGGCGCGGACAGGTATGACATGACGCCCGTCAGGAACACCGCACGGTGAACCGGGTGCATCCCCTTCACGAGGAACAGACGGAAGTTCATCAGGTTACCGTGACACCAGCGGCGGTCACGCTTGAGCTCATCCAGCAGGTTCGGCGGCAGCTCTTCGTATGACCCCGGCAGGTCGTAGGCAATCCAGACGCCCCACCCTGCACGGCGCATCAGCGCGGCTTCCACGAAGTCGTGGGACAGAATGGACCCCGCGAATGAGCCTTCACCCGGCAGCGGCGCAAGCGCACAGTGCTCGATGAACGGCTGAACGCGGATAATGGCGTTGTGCCCCCAGTAGTGGGATTCACCCAGCTGCCAGAAGTGCAGGCCTGCGGTAAACAGCGGCCCGTAAACGCGCGTGGCGAACTGCTGGCAGCGCGCGTACAGCGTATCCATACCGGACGCTTTCGGGGAAGACTGAATAATACCGGCGTTCGGGTTGGCTTCCATCAGACGCACCAGGCCCGTCAGACACTCGCCGGTCATGACGGAGTCGGCGTCCAGAACAACCATATAGCTGTACTGGTTGCCCCAGCGGCGGCAGAAGTCATCGATGTTACCGCTCTTGCGCTTCACGCGACGGCGGCGGCGGCGATAGAAAATCTGCCCTTCGCCCTGCACTTCGGCGATCAGCTCCATCCAGGCTTTTTGCTCTGCCACGCAGATATCCGGGTTGTAGCTGTCGCTGAGGATGTAGACGTCAAAATGCTTCGCGTTACCGGTCGCCTTAACGGACTCCCAGGTTGCGCGCAGGCCCGCGAATACGCGGTCAACGTCTTCGTTACAAATCGGCATGATCAGCGCAGTACGGTGCTCGGGATTTAGGGGTTCATCCCCGACCGTCGACGCAGAAATGCTGTATTTGTCACGCCCCATCAGCAGCTGCAGGAAGCCCATGAGCGCCGTCCAGAAACCGGCCGAGACCCAGCAGAAAAGCACGGCGAACAGAAGCAGGATGCCGCTTTGCAGAATGTACGGCAGCAGCTGCATAAAGGAGACCCACAGATCCTGCCCGACCATATCAGCCGGGTTGATCAGCGCCCAGCCCTGATAAGGCAGGATGGTCTTCATGTACCAGGTTGCCACTACGGTTTGCGCCAGCGTCAGCAGCAGCAGCGTATAGCGACGGATCGTCCCGACGGTACGCCATTTTTGCTCGGTCGCCTGCTGCTCTTTCGTCAGACGGGCCAGGTAGCGTGGCGCCACTTCGCGTCCGCGCAGCCGATCCCAGAAGCGACCCACCGGGTTGGTGCGCCACGGATCCGGGAACATCGAGGAACGCGTCGCTTTCGGCATTGCCTGCAGCTGGTCGCGCCCTTCATCGTCTTTGATCAGCTGACCTTCCCCCAGGGAGTCGGGCCAGGCTCGCTCCAGACGCGCCTTGACTGACCCAAGCGGGGTATCATCATCACGCGTAAAATGACGATGCTCCCCATCCAGCGCGGTTTGCACCGCGCGGATGTCGCTCTTTGGCAGTGCCGCTTTTTCGATATCCGTCAGCGGCATGGCATCGATATATTCAGATGTATTATTCATTGGCAGGTAGCTGATAGCTCCAGGTTTCGCTCAGCGGCTGATCGTCACTGACCAGCGCAGCGCGCATTTCAGTCGTCTGTTTCGGATCTTTCACTTTCACGCGCAGGGTTAAACGCCACCCTTTGGTCACCGGGTTGTAGCGCACGGCGTTTTCGACAATTTCGCCGTTATCGCCAATGCTGGCCTGTGCGGTAACCGCGGTATCCGGGGACAGTTTTTTCATGTCCTGACCGGTGAAGTCCACCACGAACGCCAGCGTGCCGTCCGGCTGACGGATAAGGTTGGACTGCTTCACGTCACCCGTAGAACGGCGGGTCTGCATGACGTAGGCGTTATCCGGCGCGTGCAGTTTGTCTTCGTCGCGGCTAAAGGTGATGGTGTACTTGAAGTTCATCTCTTTGCCGGCTTCCGGCAGCTGATCCGGCGTCCAGTACGCGACGATGTTGTCGTTGGTTTCATCGTTGGTTGGAATTTCAACCAGCTCAACCTTGCCTTTGCCCCAGTCGCCTTTTGGCGTGACCCACGCGCTTGGGCGCAGATCGTAGCGGTCGTCCAGATCCTCAAAGCGAGAGAACTGGCGGCCACGCTGCAGCAGGCCGAAGCCCTGCGGGTTTTCCATCGCAAAGCTGCTTACAGCCAGGTGTTTCGGGTTGTTCAGCGGACGCCAGATCCATTCGCCATTCCCGGCATGAATAGAAAGGCCGTTGGAATCGTGCAGTTCCGGACGGAAGTTTGTCGCCGGTGACGGCTGGTTTGGCCCGAACAGGAACATGCTGGTCAACGGTGCCACGCCCAGTTTGCCCACCTTATCGCGCAGGTAAACTTTGGACTGCACGTCAACAACGGTGTCGCGTCCAGGCATGATGACGAAGCGGTAGGCGCCCGTCGCACGTGGGGAATCCAGCAGCGCGTAAATCGTCAGGCGTTTGTCCGCCGGTTTTGGACGTTCAATCCAGAACTCGCGGAAACGCGGGAACTCTTCGCCGGATGGCAGCGCGGTATCAATGGCCAGACCGCGCGCAGAGAGGCCGTAAACCTGGCCCGACCCGATCACGCGGAAGTAGCTGGCGCCAAGCATGCTGACGATTTCGTCGTTTTTGTCTTTGCTGTTGATCGGGTAAAGGACTTTGAAACCAGCAAAGCCTAAATCTTTAACCGTGTCTTTATCGTGCTGTACATCGCCAAAATTGAAGTAATCCGGGCTGTACTTAATTTTACGCACCGCATTCGCCGTCACTTCGTTGATAGCAACCGGCGTATCGAAGTACATACCCTGATGATAAAACTCAAGCTTGAATGGGGTTTTAATATTGCTCCAGTACGCTTTGTCATGATTGAACTGGATCTGCTGATAGTCCGCGTATTTCATGTCGCGGAAAACGGAGGGCAGGTTACTTTTCGGCGCTTCGTAGCTCTTGCCAGCCATCGATTTCGCCTGTTTTGCGACATCATCGATAGTAAAGGACCAGGCCGATGAGGTATACAGGGACAACAACACTGCAGCACCCAACCAACGCATTTTCATCATTTGTTGTTTATGTTTCATAATAAGTAAGCACTTCCCCCTTTGTGTGCTTATATCGATCCGATCCATTTTAATGGAAACTCAGGCAATCCGACAACATAATCACCGCTTTGTTCAGCTCGCTGGCTCAGGTATTAAGCAAGTGAAAGAACCCGCTTTTCACTTTGCGTGCTTATCCTGGAGACAGGGTGTCGGTCTTGGTGTAGGGTTGGCTTCGAATGTAACCATTATGAGTCTTAGGGATAAGACGAAAAGTCTGAGAATGCACAAAGTTATATGAGCACTACGATACCCGCACAACGTGAATATTTCCTCGACTCGATCCGGGCATGGCTGATGCTATTGGGAATCCCTTTTCACATTTCACTGATTTACTCCAGCCACACCTGGCACGTTAATAGCCCTGAGCCCTCCTGGTGGCTGACGCTGTTTAATGACTTTATTCACGCCTTCCGTATGCAGGTGTTTTTCGTCATTTCCGGCTATTTCTCCTACATGCTTTTTTTGCGCTACCCGCTTAAACGCTGGTGGAAAGTGCGCGTCGAGCGCGTGGGCATCCCGATGCTGACGGCCATTCCGCTGCTGACCCTGCCGCAGTTCATCATGCTGCAGTACGTAAAAGGAAAAGCGGAGAACTGGCCGAATCTGTCGCTGTATGAAAAGTACAACACGCTGGTGTGGGAGCTGGTGTCCCATCTGTGGTTCCTGCTGGTGCTGGTGGTGCTGACGACGGTGAGCCTGTTCCTGTTTAGCCGCCTGCGCCGTCACCTGAGCCATAAATCCGACGCCTTCTTCGCCAACATTACTTTAGGCAAGCTGTCGCTGCTCTTTCTGGCGCTGGGCATTTTGTATGCCGCTATCCGCCGCACGCTCTTTGTTGTCTACCCGCCGATACTGAGCGACGGGCTGTTTAATTTTGTGGTGATGCAGACCCTGTTCTACATCCCCTTCTTTATGATCGGGGCGCTGGCCTTCGTTTATCCGAAGCTGAAAGATCTCTTCACTACCCCTTCCCGCTGGTGCACGCTCGGCGCGGCCGCGGCATTTATTGCTTACCTGCTTAACCAGCGCTACGGCAGCGGCGACGCGTGGATGTACGAAACCGAAAGCGTGATTACCATGCTGCTGGGTCTGTGGATGGTGAACGTGGTGTTTGCGCTGGGCCACCGCCTGCTGAATTTCAAATCCAGCCGCGTGACCTACTTCGTTAACGCCTCGCTATTTATCTATCTGGTGCATCACCCGCTGACGCTGTTCTTTGGGGCTTACATCACTCCGCATATCGCGTCGAACACCCTGGGCTTCTTCACCGGGCTGGTGTTTGTGGTGGGTCTGGCGATCGTGCTGTACGAAATTCACCTGCGGATACCGCTGCTGCGCTTCCTGTTCTCGGGTAAGCCACAGACGAAGGCATAACTGTTCAGCGGCGCAACCTGTGCGCCGCTGCTGTTTTCAGACGTCGAACTCGTTCATGCGCAGGGTCAGACGCTGCCGATAGAGCCCGGCCGTTTCTTCATCGAAACAGACAAAAATCACTTTCTCCGGCAGAGGCTTTAATGAGAGGTAGCGGTAGACCGTATCTACGGCGATCGCTGCCGCCTCGGCCTTCGGATAGCCGTACACCCCTGTGCTGATTGCCGGAAACGCCATCGTGGTATACCCGTTGTCCGCCGCCAGGCGCAGGCAGTTTCGGTACGCATCTTCCAGGATCCGCGCCTCGTGCTGCTCCCCGCCGTGCCAGACCGGCCCGACGGTGTGGATCACCGCTTTGGCAGGGAGATTGCCCGCTACCGTGATCACCGCGTGACCGGGAGGACATTCCCCCTGCTGCTGGCGCACCACCTTGCACGCCTCAAGCAGCTCCGGCCCCGCCGCGCGATGGATGGCGCCGTCAACCCCGCCGCCGCCCATTAATGATGAATTCGCTGCGTTGACGATCGCGTCAACGTGCACGGTTGTGATATCGCCCTGGATAATTTCAATTTGCGGTTTCATAAACACCCTCTGCTACCCGCCTTTTTAATAAGTGTATCGCAGAGGGATGGGGAGAAAAAACTATTGCGGGAAAAGCGCTCCCGCCGTAAGACGGGAGCACGCGGGATTAGCGGTAATCAACCTGCACAACCGCCAGCGTTTTTTCAGGGTTGATGTACTTCATGCTGACGTTAGCGAGGTGCGGATAAGCGCTGCGGCCATTCAGAGCGTCGGAATAACTTACGGTACGGGACTGCATACGGTTGTTTTCAGGACAGGACATGACCAGGTTGTTTGATTTTGCAGAGATATCGCAGGGATCGGAGACAATCGCACCGCGAAAATGGATAACCCCACCCGCAACGGTGGTTGCAGAAAAAGCAGGAGTAAATGCAGCAGAAACGATAAGGCCCAGACCGATAATGAATTGAATCCCAGATTTGCTCATTAGATGTACTCCTCAATGAAAATCGTCCTTGAGGGGTAAAAGCGCTCCATAATGACAGGCAAGGCGCGAAGCAACGAACATGTAACATCAACTCACTCTTTATAGCAGCATAGTTACAATTTTAAGTGCCCGCCACCTATTTCAATTCATTGATTTCATGAATATTTATATCGCGCCGCCAGGAGGAGACCACTGCTGAGATAAATGGAGCGATTTCCCGTCAGAAACCGTTACCGTTATTTTCACATTGTCCCCATCGCCAATAGTTAAACGCAGTTTTGCGATATCAATCGTCTGATTAGCGGGGATAGAGAGGCTATTTCGCTGGCGTGAGGTGCTTTGTCCCCCCTGCCCTTGCCGCACGGAAAGCACCTGAACCTGGCACTCGCAGGGTTCGGTCAGGGTTACCTGGGGTATAACGGTTGTCATATTGCCTTGCTGAATAGTTTGAAAGGTAATCTGACTGGAGAGCGCGGCAATAAGGAGTAAGGCGTTCATGATAAACCCCCGAAAAAAAACAGGGCTTATGCCCTGTTTTTTTGTAGCACAGATTTCAGCGTTAGTACTGATGGGCAGTCGCGTTGTTGCCGAAGCCAACCTGCTGAACGGTCACAGTAGACCCGGACGCAGTCTGGTCAACAGCGGCACCGTTGCCACCACCGAACTGGCTAACGGTCATAGTGGAGTTTTTACCGTTCCACTGATCAAGTGTTGCACTGTTGCCGAAACCATTCTGAGACAGAGTGATTGTGCTATCGTCGGAGCCTTGTCCAACATCGGCGCCGTTACCGCCACCGCTCTGGGAAATACTCAGAGTTGAATCTTTCGCATTCGATTGCAATGCAAGCGCGGAGTTACCGCCACCGTACTGATAAATGCTTAAAGTGGAATTTGGACCGCTGTCATGACCGCCATGACCCCAACCCAGAGAACTACTTTGATCAATAAGACCGGCCATAGCACTACCAGAAACGACGATTGCTGCAAGCGCTGCCACTTTGATAAATTTCATGGTAAAACCCCCATCGGATTGATTAAAGTCGCCGCGAATAACTAGCGTTGAATAACGCGAATTGCCATTTGCGACTGTTTTTGCACTACAACTGCGGTTTTCTGCGTACCGTACTGCGTAATACTTGCCCTATTACCCGACCCTTTCTGGATAATCATTGCCGTATTACCAAATGCCCCTTGCGTAATACTCGCATCGTTTGCGCTTCCGCTCTGAGCGATATAAGCAAAGTTATAAGTCCCTGATTGATCAACTCTCGCTCTGTTGCCTCCTCCATCCTGAGAAACAACGGACAGTAATTTAGAACCGCCCTGTCGAACCTGGGCGTCATTACCTGCGCCCTGTTGACCAATAATGGCTGCCTGATTTAATGAGGAACGACTTAATTCATTAACCGCGAGGTTATATTCGGTATTTGCCAAATCTGGACCGGCCGCGATTACAAACCCAGGCGCACCCAGTAATGTAAACATCATAAATAACGATGTGTTTTTCATGTTGTCACCCTGGACCTGGCTATATACGTATCGTCACGTAATTTCACGTTAACGCAGTTCATTTCTTGTTAACGCGTCGTTACGGTGAAGAGTATGTCCGGCGAAACATTTTAAATATCTCACCCGCGAGACTTATTTTTATTTCCTGTTTCACCTCAAAGTATTAATTAATACAAAAAAACGCTGGAATCAGCGCAGCTTAGTTTTTTTAAAATTATGTATTGCCGGCAGGTTGTACAGGGAGCGACGGGCCTGTCCAGCCTTGTCCCGTCGCGCTTGCTCGCGGATGGCAAAGAGGAGGTTGACGCAAGGCGTGACACGCAGCGTGTTTTCTTAAGACGGGACGCGCCCCATTCCGAGACTTAGATTTTTTTCGATACTCATACCTTGCACTCACCGTTTCGAAATATTTAATCCCAATAAAAATCATCACCCTATAAATATTTGTATGATTTTTAAAATCTGTGCAGGGTTATTACCCTGTACAACTTTCTTATGAAAAACGCACTATTAAAAACGCTCATTTTCACAATTTAATATTGATTTTTACATCTTGTTACACGATTAACACTTGCTTTAAAGTTCGTAATAGCTAGATTGAAATCAGATGTACGAAATTTGTTTTATATTTACCTCCCCCCGGAGGTTATGGTCTGATTCTACACACAGCAGTGCAACATCTGTCAGTACTTCTGGTGCCCCTTATATTATTAAGGGGCAGCTGCCGGGTGTTATAAAAAAAGTGGGGTTTCATCATGTTTAATGAAGTCCATAGTTTACATGGTCATACATTACTGTTGATCACAAAACCTTCTTTACAAGCGACAGCGTTATTACAACATTTAAAGCAATCATTATCTCTGAACGGGAAATTGCATAATATTCAACGTTCTTTTGATGATATTGCACCTGGCAGCATAATTCTTCTCGATATGATGGAAGCCGATAAAAAGCTTATCCATTACTGGCAAGACACTTTAAGCAGGAAAAACAATAATATCCGCGTGCTGTTATTGAATACGCCGGATGAATATCCATTCAGAGATATTGAAAGCTGGCCGCATATCAATGGCGTGTTCTACGTCACTGAAGAAGAAGACCGCGTTGTGGAAGGGCTGCAGGGTATATTGCGGGGAGAGTGTTACTTCTCGCAAAAGCTTGCCAGCTACCTTATCACGCACTCCGGAAATTACCGCTACAACAGTTCAGAGTCCGCACTGCTGACGCATCGCGAGAAAGAGATCCTGAACAAATTGCGCATCGGTGCTTCAAATATTGAAATCGCCCGTTCGTTATTTATCAGCGAAAATACGGTCAAGACGCACCTCTATAATCTTTTCAAGAAGATAGCTGTTAAAAACCGAACTCAGGCGGTTTCATGGGCAAACGATAACCTCAGGCGTTAACCACATGAAACGCACGTTGAGTTGGATTGCCGCAGCGGGCTTTCTGCTTGCTGCCGGGAACCTGCAGGCCGTTGAGGTCGAAGTTCCCGGATTGTTAACTGACCATACGGTGTCCTCTGTCGGCCACAATTTTTACCGTGCCTTCAGCGACAAGTGGGAAAGTACTTACCCAGGTAACATAACAATCAACGAACGGCCCAGCGCACGTTGGGGGAGTTGGATAACCATAACGGCCAATCAGGACGTTATTTATCAAACGTTTTTATTCCCCACGAAAATAGACTTCGATAAAAACGTAGCCTTAGCTCTGGCACAAACTGAAGACGCGATAAATCGCCTGCAAATAGATAAAGCGCTATTAAGCACCAGCGATTTAGCCAAAGACGAGTTCTAGCGACCCTATATCCGGAGGCTGTGTCATGCGTATTGCACATGCTGTTATTTCATTAATGCTTATTGCGCCAATAAGTTGGGCCGGAAATATGACCTTCCAGTTCCGTAATCCTAACTTTGGTGGTAATCCCAATAACGGGGCATTCATGCTGAATGAAGCCCAGGCCCAAAACTCCTACAAAGACCCAAGCTACAAGGACCTCACCGTCGACACGCCGTCAGCGCTGGATAACTTTACTCAGGCTATTCAGTCGCAAATATTAGGTGGCTTATTAACCAATATTAATACCGGCAAACCAGGCCGTATGGTGACCAACGACTTTATTGTCGATATCGCCAATAAAGACGGACAGCTTCAGTTAAACGTTACCGACCGTAAAACGGGTAAAACATCGACTATCCAGGTTTCCGGTTTGCAAAGTAACTCAACTGACTTTTAAACAACAACGAAATAAGGACAACGATCATGCAGCGCTTCCTCGTACTTGTTGCAGTGTGCTTATTGAGCGGTTGTTTAACTGCTCCACCTAAAGAAGCTGCAAAACCGACATTAATGCCTCGGGCTCAGAGCTATCGCGATTTAACCCATTTGCCGATGCCGACGGGTAAAATATTTGTCTCGGTCTACAACATTCAGGATGAAACCGGGCAATTTAAGCCGTACCCGGCAAGTAACTTCTCCACCGCCGTACCGCAAAGCGCCACCGCGATGCTGGTTACCGCCCTGAAGGACTCTCGCTGGTTTATCCCGCTGGAACGTCAGGGGCTGCAAAACCTGCTGAATGAACGCAAAATCATCCGCGCTGCGCAGGAAAACGGCACCGTCGCGATGAACAACCGCATGCCGCTACAGTCGCTGGCTGCGGCGAACGTGATGATTGAAGGGTCGATTATTGGCTACGAAAGCAACGTGAAATCAGGAGGCGCGGGCGCGCGTTACTTCGGCATCGGCGCGGATACGCAGTACCAGCTCGATCAGATAGCCGTGAACCTGCGCGTGGTGAACGTCAGCACCGGTGAAGTGCTCTCTTCCGTCAACACCAGCAAAACGATCCTGTCGTATGAGGTGCAGGCCGGGGTGTTCCGCTTCATCGACTACCAGCGGCTGCTGGAGGGTGAAATTGGCTACACCTCTAACGAGCCGGTCATGATGTGCCTGATGTCAGCGATTGAAACCGGGGTCATTTTCCTGATTAACGACGGTATCGACCGCGGCCTGTGGGACCTGCAAAATAAAGCCGAACTGCAAAATCCGGTTCTGGTGAAATACCGCGATATGTCGGTGCCTCCGGAATCCTGATACGCGGCGCATAAAAAAGGCGAGATGAATATCTCGCCTTTTTTTTATTCGCTCACGGTCGTGGGGTTTTGCCCGCGCTCTCGCCGGGCGGCAAGCCAGAGGCCGCTGTTCTTCATGGCATAGCCAAACAGCAATCCCAGCGCCAGCGACGGCACGACCAGCTTCCAGTCGGCCTGCCCGGCAAAGGTCGCGCAGGCACCAATGAAGGTTCCAGGAACAAACGACAGCAGCATCTGTTTAGCCTGGATGCACATCAAAAACGCCACCACGCCGGTCATCACGTAGCTCAGGATCTCAACCTGAGGAGCCAGCGCGCTGCCCTCAATAATAACCAGCGCCCAGACGACGCCGCTCATCAGCGTACAGGCTGAAATAAACAGCCCTTTCAACCCGCCCTGCGGGCAGGCGAAATAGGCCGTGCAGCCGAGGAATCCGGCCCAGCTCAGCAGTCCGAGAGACACCGCCACCCATCCCCAAATGCCGGAGAGAATGCCCGTTGTGATTGCAATGCAGAGTAGTATGTTCATGGCGCGCATCTTAGCAGATACGCGCCTTATAAATGCGATCAGAAGCACATTATGTGCAAGTTGAAATATTTCATTGCAGAAATTATGTGACTTAAATCACTCTTCATCTTCTTCCTGCAGCTCATCCCACATCGCCGCAATGGCGTCACGGGTAAGAGGTGCGAGCGTTCTCCAGAACGGAGAGGTGGCGTGCGCTTCCACTTTGCCGAGGAAGGTGCCGCGCCACGGCAGGAGATACGTCTCAAACAGGGTTTCGATGGCGTCGTTTTCGTCTTCAGCAGACTGATCTTCGATCCAGGACGCCGCGAGAAGCAGCGTACCGATGTGATCCGCCGGTGTGTCCGCCAGCGGCATTCCGCGCTCGGTCAGGAAAGCGCGGACTTCAATTTCCGTCGCCCCTTCCTGCCACGCGGAGCGATATGGCGACACGCGGCACTCGTCGCCCACGAACAGCGCGTTGTAATCTGCGGAAATCTGCTGCATATCGCAGCTCCTTTGCAGACGCTCCAGCAGCTCATCCTGTTCCAGCGGCCAGTTCTGCGCCAGCTTGCCTTCACGGATCAGCGTGAAGAGCGGAACCAACAGCGGGTCCTGCGGCTGACGGTAAAACAGCGTACCCAGCACGCGACAAAGGATGGAGAACTCATTCATTTTTTTATTCCATTACACAATTAAAGGTCAGCAAATTCTTCGATGCGCGGCACGCCGCGCGATTCCAGGAAATCGAGCATCCGGCGTGGCGTGACATTCAGCACTCTCTCTTCCGGGAAATTCACGTCTTTCAGCACTTTCAGGCACTCGTCAAAATCACCCAGCGTAAAGGCCGTGTGCGAGTCAGAGCCTAAGGCAACCATCCCCCCGGCGTCGCGCACGGCGGCAGCCACTTCGCGACAGTTCGCCTCGCTGCCCTTGCGGGAGTGCACAAAGGAGGAGTTGTTGATTTCCAGCGCCACGCGGTGCTCCGCTGCCGCCCGAGCGACCGCCTGAATATCAATCGGGAACTTTGGGTTCCCCGGGTGGCTAATAATGTGCACATTGCCGCTGGCAATGGTGGCAATCATCGCCCTGGTGTTGGTTTCTTTATCCTGAGGCGCGAAAACCGGCTCATGGAAGCCGGCGATAATCAGATCCAGCGAGGTCAGCATCGGGCCGGTGCAGTCGATTTCACCGTCGGTATTTTTGATGTTCGCTTCGATGCCGCGCAGTATCCCGACGCCCTCGACCAGGCGAGGCCAGATGCGCATATTCACAAAATGCCAGTAGTGCGGCGCATCAGCCATATCCGGGCCGTGATCGGTGATCGCAAAAAGCTTGATGCCTTTCAGCTTTGCCTGGGCGATGTAATCATGGAGGGTGCTATATGCGTGGGTGCTGGCGACGGTGTGCATGTGCAGGTCAACGGGATACATCTCTCTCTCCTCTGCTGTTTTTCCCAAGGATAGCAGTAAACGGCTGCGAATATTAGCAAAAACCCGGCAATCGCCGGGTTTCTGTTAGTAGCCGCGCTGCCTGTCGACCTGCCCGGTGACGGCGTTGCCCTGCTCGATTTCACTGATGGTATGGGAAATATACGTCACGGCCTCCGCCGGACGGGTCACCGCGGCCACGTGCGGCGTCATCGCCACCCGCGGGTGCGCCCACAGCGGGCTTTCCGCCGGCAGCGGCTCGCGGCTGTAGACATCCAGCATCGCGCCTTTGAGCTTGCCGCTTTCCAGCGCTTTCAGCAGATCCGGCTCAACCAGATGAACGCCGCGCGCGAGGTTCATCAAATAGCTTCCCTCCGCGAGCTGGTTCAGCAGTGCGCTATTAATGATGCCGACGGTTTCAGCGGTGTTGGGCAGCAGGTTGATCAGCACGCGGGTGCCTTTCAGGAACGCCGGGAGTTCATCGGTTCCGGCAAAGCTTTCCACGCCCGGATAGGCTTTACGGCTGCGGCTCCAGCAGCGCAGCGGGAAACCCCACGGCGCAAGCGCTTCGGCCACTTTCGAGCCGAGAACGCCAGCCCCGAGAATCCCGATGGTGAAATCTTCGCGCTGGTAATCCGGGAGCGGCTCCCAGTGGGCCTGCTGCTTGAAAGCCTGATAGTCATCGAAGCGACGGAACCAGTGCAGCACCTGGCTGACGGCATATTCCTGCATTTGTTGGCCCATACCGGTATCTTCCAGACGGAACAGCGGGATATTTTCCGGCAGCATTTCCGGATGCGCCTTCAGCTTGCTGAGAATCGAATCCACCCCGGCCCCCAGCGCGAACACGGCCTTCAGGCTGCGGCCCTGGAGCATTTCTACCGGCGGATGCCAGACCAGCGCGTAGTCGGCATGTTCATTATCCCCACGCTTCCACTCGCGAACGCGCGCGCCGGGCAATGCCGCCGAAAGCGCCTTAATCCAGTAAGCGGTATCAAATGTAGGGTGATAGAAGATAATATCCATAGTCATTCCTGCCTTTTATTGCGCTGTTTTGTTTTCGTTTTCAAGTGGATTGCCAGCATAACAAATTTATTGGCAAACCGCGTTGCTGATAAAAAAGCCGCTTTCAGAACATTAAGGAATCATGTTGTTTGAAGTTTGTCTAAACGCGCTAATTAACTGAAAAAGTGGGTTGACGGCAGTAGCGCTTTTCCTTACATTAGCGCCCGTCCCGACAACAACGGGATGACAATATGGTGAGGTGTCCGAGTGGCTGAAGGAGCACGCCTGGAAAGTGTGTATACGGCAACGTATCGGGGGTTCGAATCCCCCCCTCACCGCCATATTTGAGAAAGAGCTCGCATGAAAATGCGGGCTTTTTTTTTCGCATATTGCACGCCTGCGGGGGGGAATGAGAACCCCCGACCGGGGTTCGACAACTGGCGACAGCCAGTTGGACAGACTGAGAGCGCAGCGAACAGGCTGCCCGTAGGGCGAGCGCAGCGAGTCAATCCCCCCCTCACCGCCATATTTGAGATGAGAGCTCGTACGCAAGTACGGACTTTTTTTTCGCATAATGCGGGCTTTTTCCTTTGCATCTCCCGAAAGCATCCTTTATCGATAATCATCGCACGGAACACTCCCCTCGCCCCATTGGGGAGAGGGTTAGGGTGAGGGGAACATACGGCTTTGGTGGTCGTTCCGTTCACTTCACGTGTTCTGCTTCTCTGTGACCATAATATTTGTGAACGTGTCAGGGCGGCTCAGTCGCCACCGCCCTGACAACCCGGGCTCCCGGCGGGAAAATCGCCGCTTCGCGGTGCCCTCAG
>NZ_CAXOFU010000003.1:0-311121 GCF_964208575.1 Enterobacter soli
GAGTGGCAGCCGTCGCACTTGGTCATGTGGCCTTTAGCGGCGTTGTACTGCGGCGCGCCGTACGGGCAGGCCATATGGCAGTAGCGGCAGCCGATGCAGACGTCTTCATTCACCACCACAAACCCGTCGTCGCGCTTGTGCATCGCACCGCTCGGGCAGACCTTGGTGCAGGCCGGGTCTTCGCAGTGATTGCAGGCAATCGACAGGTAATAGGCGAAGACGTTCTGATGCCAGACGCCGTTGTCCTCCTGCCAGTCGCCGCCCGCGTATTCGTAGATACGGCGGAAGCTGACGTCCGGGGTTAAGTCCTTATAGTCCTTGCAGGCCAGTTCGCAGGTTTTGCAACCGGTGCAGCGGCTGGAATCAATAAAAAATCCATACTGGGTTGTCATCGGTTACTCCTTACACCTTCTCAACCTGAACAAGGTTCGTGTGGGACGGGTTGCCTTTCGCCAGAGGCGACGGGCGCTGCGTGGTCAGTACGTTAATACTGCCCGCCTGGTCGATGCGATTCGCATCCGGGTTATACCAGGCCCCTTCCCCCAGCGCGACAACGCCAGGCATCATACGCGGCGTCACTTTGGCTTCGATATGCACTTCGCCACGACCGTTAAAGATGCGCACGCGATCGCCGTTGGCAATACCGCGCGCTTTCGCATCCATCGGGTTGATCCACATCTCCTGGCGGCAGGACGCTTTCAGCACGTCAACGTTGCCGTAGGTTGAGTGAACGCGCGCTTTGTAGTGGAAGCCCGTCAGCTGCAGCGGGAATTTCGCCGTCAGCGGATCGTTATAGTTTTCGAAACCCGGCGTGTAGATGGGCAGCGGATCGATAACGTCCCCTTCCGGCAGCTCCCAGGTGGAGGCGATTTTTGCCAGCTCTTCGGAGTAAATTTCGATTTTGCCCGACGGCGTGGTCAGCGGGTTCGCGTGTGGATCTTCACGGAACGCCTTGTACGCCACATGGTGGCCTTCCGGGTCACGCTGCTTGTACATCCCCTGCTTGCGGAAGGTATCGAAATCAGGCAGATCCGGGATCGCTTTACGGGAAAGCTCATGCAGATGGCGCATCCACTCTTCCTGGGTACGCCCTTCGGTGAACTGCTGCTCGACGCCAAGACGTTTCGCCAGCTCGGAGGTCATCTCATAGATGGTTTTGCACTCGAAGCGCGGTTTGATGGCCTGGTCGGTGAAGATCACGTAAGACATGTTGCCGCAGGAGGCGTCCAGCGCGAAGTCCATCTGCTCAGAGGCGGTGCAGTCCGGCAGCAGGATATCGGCATATTTTGCCGACGAGGTCATGTGGCAGTCGATCACCACAATCATCTCGCACTTCTTGTCGTCCTGCAGGATCTCGTGGGTACGGTTGATCTCGGAGTGCTGATTGATCAGGCAGTTACCGGCATAGTTCCAGATCATCTTGATCGGCACGTCCAGCTTATCTTTGCCGCGAACGCCGTCGCGCAGGGCGGTCATTTCCGGGCCGCGCTCGATGGCGTCGGTCCACATGAACATAGAGATGCTGGTCTGAACCGGGTTATCCAGGGTTGGCATACGTTCGAACGGCAGGGAGTAAGAACCTTCACGTGCGCCGCTGTTACCGCCGTGGATGCCCACGTTGCCGGTCAGAATGGAAAGCATGGAAATCGAACGGGTCGCAATTTCACCGTTAGCGTGGCGCTGCGGGCCCCAGCCCTGGCTGATATAGGCCGGTTTTGCCGACCCGATTTCACGCGCCAGCTGAACAATGCGCTCGACCGGGATCCCGGTGATAGTTGAAGCCCACTCCGGCGTTTTCGCCACGCCGTCGCTGCCCTGACCGAGAATGTACGCTTTGTAGTGCCCGTTTGCCGGCGCGCTGGCCGGCAGGGTTTTCTCGTCGTAGCCAACGCAGTATTTATCGAGGAAAGGCTGGTCAACGAGGTTTTCGGTGATCATCACCCACGCCAGCGCATTCACCAGCGCGGCATCGGTGCCCGGACGGATTGGGATCCACTCATCTTCACGCCCGGCGCCGGTATCGGTGTAGCGCGGATCGATGATGATCATACGGGCATTGGATTTCGCGCGAGCCTGTTCGAGATAGTACGTAACCCCGCCGCCGCTCATCCGGGTTTCGCCCGGGTTGTTACCAAACAGCACCACCAGCTTGCTGTTTTCGATATCCGATGGGCTGTTGCCGTCTGCCCAGCCGCCGTAGGTGTAGTTCAGACCTGCGGCAATCTGCGCGGAGGAGTAGTCGCCATAATGATTCAGGTAGCCGCCGCAGCAGTTCATCAGGCGAGCTACCAGCGTTTTTCCCGGCGGCCAGGAGCGGGTCATGGTGCCGCCGAGCGTGCCCGTACCATAGTTCAGGTAAATGGATTCGTTGCCGTACTCTTTAATCAAACGCTGCATGTTGGTGGCGATGATGTCGTAGGCTTCCTCCCAGCTGATGCGCTCGAACTTGCCTTCACCGCGCTTGCCCACGCGTTTCATTGGGTATTTCAGGCGATCGGGGTTATAGACGCGACGGCGCATAGATCGACCGCGCAGACAGGCACGAACCTGATGTAACCCTTCATAGTTATCGTCGCCGGTGTTATCCGTTTCGACATATTTGATTTCGCCATCCACCACGTGCATACGCAGCGGACAACGGCTACCACAGTTTACAGTACAGGCGCTCCACACTATTTTTTCAGGGGCTGTAGCAGGAGAAAGTGCATCCGCTGCCGACGCCATACGTGAAAAAGGTAACGTGAACGCGCTGCTGGCAACGGCCAGACCGCCAATTGCCGTGGTTTTCATCAAACCACGGCGAGTGACCTCGGCAGCCAGTAAAGCATCAGGCGCTTTGATTTTCATAGAGACTCACTTTGGTTGCTCACAAATAAAAAAGAGTTGCGGCAAAAACCGCTATATAGATTTATGTATAACGAATTTCTTCGTTATTGGATTTTTATGCTGACTTTCGTTCGGGGGAGTATTACTACTTTAGGAGCAGGAGTTATTGCTTCGTGTCAAAGCAGGGGCATAAAAAAAGCGCCCTCAGGCGCTTTTTTGATTTAAACGAAATTAACCGATGTACTGCTGGCCTTTCATGTAAGGACGCAGCACTTCCGGGATCTCAATGCGACCGTCAGCCTGCTGGTAGTTTTCCATTACGGCAACCAGAGTACGGCCCACAGCCAGACCAGAACCGTTCAGGGTGTGTACCAGACGGGTTTTCTTGTCAGATTTGCTGCGGCAGCGCGCCTGCATACGACGCGCCTGGAAATCCCAGACGTTAGAGCAGGAAGAGATTTCGCGGTAGGTATTCTGCGCAGGAACCCAGACTTCAAGGTCGAAGGTTTTGCAGGCACCAAAGCCCATATCGCCGGTGCAGAGCGCCATGCGGCGGTACGGCAGACCCAGCAGCTCCAGCACTTTTTCAGCGTGACCGGTCATCTCTTCCAATGCATCCATAGAGTCTTCCGGACGCACAATCTGAACCATTTCAACTTTGTCGAACTGGTGCATACGGATCAGACCGCGGGTGTCACGACCGTATGAACCGGCTTCAGAACGGAAGCACGGCGAGTGCGCGGTCAGTTTGATTGGCAGATCGTCTTCGTCGATGATTTCGTCGCGAACCAGGTTGGTCAGCGGCACTTCGGCGGTTGGGATCAGCGCGTAGTTGCTGCTGTCGGCTTCTTCGTCCAGAGGACGCGTGTGGAAAAGATCACCGGCAAATTTTGGCAGCTGGCCCGTACCGTACAGCGTATCGTGGTTTACCAGATACGGAACGTAGGTTTCGCTATAGCCGTGCTGCTCGGTGTGCAGATCCAGCATGAACTGCGCCAGCGCGCGGTGCAGGTGGGCAATCTGCCCTTTCATCACCACAAAGCGAGAGCCGGTCAGCTTAACCGCAGCGGCAAAGTCCAGACCTGTGTGCATTTCGCCAAGAGTAACGTGATCGCGAACCTCGAAGTCGAACTCGCGAGGCGTACCCCAGCGTTTCACTTCAACGTTGTCGTTTTCGTCTTTGCCGACAGGAACGCTGTCGTCAGGAATGTTCGGGATAGCCTGCGCGATATCACGGATTTCAGCCAGAAGCACATCCAGATCGGCTTTAGCCTGATCCAGCTCTTCGCCCAGCTTGTTAACTTCCAGGCGTAATGGCTCAATGTCTTCCCCGCGTGCTTTCGCCTGGCCGATGGATTTCGATCGTGAGTTACGCTCTGCCTGCAGATTTTCAGTTTGTACCTGCAAGACTTTACGACGCTCTTCAAGAGCGCGCAGCTTATCTACATCCAGCTTAAAGCCCCGGCGTGCCAGTTTTTCAGCGACTGCGTCTGGCTCATTACGCAGCAGATTGGGATCGAGCATGCTTATCCTGTGCTTATCGAATTAAAATAGGGAAATGTGGCCACAGCCTGCAGCCACAGAGATACATTGCCAACATTACCGCAACGATCGTTCTAACGGTAGCGTTTTATAGGGCTATTTTGATCCTGTCCGGCAAGCCAGGCGAGCTTTTCGCCAATCTTACCTTCAAGACCTCTGTTTGTGGGGTGATAATAGCGAGTTTGTGCCATCTCCTGCGGGAAATACTCCTCCCCGGCGGCATAAGCATTAGGTTCATCATGGGCATAGCGATACTCCTGCCCGTAGCCCATCTCTTTCATCAGTTTGGTCGGAGCATTCCGCAGATGCACCGGAACATCATAATCAGGGCGTTCACGCGCGTCGGCCAGCGCAGCTTTAAAGGCGGTGTACACTGCATTACTTTTCGGCGCGCAGGCAAGATAGACAATCGCCTGCGCAATGGCGCGTTCGCCCTCGGCGGGGCCTACGCGGGTAAAGCAATCCCAGGCGGAAATCGCCACCTGCATCGCGCGCGGATCGGCATTGCCGACATCCTCTGACGCAATCGCCAGGCAGCGGCGGGCAACGTACAGCGGATCGCCGCCGGCGCTAATGATCCGCGCATACCAGTAAAGCGCCGCATCAGGCGCACTGCCGCGAACCGACTTATGCAGCGCCGAAATCAGATCGTAGAAACGATCGCCTTTGTTATCAAAGCGCGCGCTGCGTTCACCCGCGATTTCAGTAAGCAGTTCAGGCTTCAGCACCCGCTTGCCGGAAGCATCGATTTCGGCCATATCGGCCATCATTTCCAGCGTATTTAATGCACGCCGTGCATCACCGTTGACCAGTTCCGCAATCGCAAGTCGGGTTTCGTGCGGCAGAACGATATCCTGACCGCCGTAGCCGCGGGCTTTATCCTCCATCGCCTGAGTCAGTACCTTTTCGATATCTTCCGTGGTCAGGGATTTAAGAAGGTAAACACGCGCACGGGAAAGGAGTGCCGAGTTGAGTTCAAACGAAGGGTTTTCGGTTGTCGCGCCGATAAAAAAGATCGTGCCGTCTTCAATGTGCGGCAGGAACGCATCCTGCTGGCTCTTGTTAAAGCGGTGGACTTCATCAACGAAAAGGATCGTGCGGCGCCCGGCATTGCGGTTCTGGCGCGCGCGCTCGATGGCCTCACGGATCTCTTTCACGCCTGACGTGACCGCAGAAATGCGCTCAACATCGGCGTTAGCGTAGCGAGCAATCACTTCGGCAAGGGTTGTTTTACCGGTACCTGGCGGGCCCCAGAGGATCATCGAGTGCAAATGCCCGGCTTCGATAGCACGGGGCAACGGCTTACCCGCAGCCAGCAGGTGCTGCTGACCGATGTACTGCGCTAAATTTTCTGGCCGCATACGGGCGGCCAGAGGTTGAAACGCGTTATCTGAAAAATCGAGCGACAGGTTGCTCACTCACGCCTCTTACTTACGTTGGTCGTCCACCGTTACGCCCTGTGGCGGGGTAAAGGAGAATTTAGATGCATCAACGGCACCATTTTGCTGAGATTTCAGCTGATAGCTGCTGCGCTGATCGTCTTGCTCTACTGCACCGAACTGATTGATCGTACCGTTGCTGCTCACGTTAATGGTGAACTGCTTAAGGTTGCCGTTACCGCCTTTTGGCGTCAGGACGAATTCATCACCGTTCTGTTTGATGTTGTACTGCTGCCAGTCGCTGGACTGGTTGCGGGCAATCAGCATAAACGGCGTATTGCTGGTGGCATCTTTCAGCCAGGTCGCCGTTGCCTGCTCAACGAACGGGTTAAAGAACCACAGGGTTTTGCCGTCAGAAACCAGGATGCTTTCATCCGGTTGGGTCATGTGCCAGTTAAACAGGTTCGGGCGCTTAACCCACAAATCCCCCTGACCTTCCTGCACCGCGTTACCGCTGCCGTCGGTCACTTTCTGGGTGAAACTTGCGTGGAAGCTGCTTACTTTATCCAGTCGGCTTTTAAGGTCGCTGGCTGCATCGGCCCAGACGCTGCTGGCAACAAAACTGGTCAGTAATGCACAGGCGATTGCGAATTTTTTCATTGTTATTCCTTAAAATACGTCATCCCGATATGGGTGTTCCGCCATCTATTGTGTACCTGCCCGCAGGCAGGCGACAGAAGAATATGCTTAATTTTTGCTGATTTACCCAACTTTGCAATCGCTGAAAGGTCAATCAAACGGCGGTGGAGCAAGCACCTCACGGTTACCATTATGGCCCTGCTCGCTCACAATCCCCTGAGCTTCCATTTGCTCAATGATGCGCGCCGCGCGGTTGTAGCCGATACGGAACTGACGCTGAACGCCGGAAATGGACGCTTTACGTTTTTCAGTGACGAACTGAACCGCCTGATCGAACAGCGGATCCAGCTCCTCGCCGCCGTCAAAGCCACCGCCGCCGCCTTCGCTTTCAGCGTCGGAAGTAATGCCATCAACGTACTGAGGACGCCCGCGCGCTTTCCAGTCCTGAACCACCGCGTGAACTTCCTCATCGCGAACGAACGCGCCGTGAACACGTACCGGTGAAGTCGAGTTTGGCCCGGAATAGAGCATATCACCCATGCCCAGGAGGGATTCCGCACCGCCCTGGTCGAGAATGGTGCGCGAGTCGATTTTGCTCGATACGGTAAACGCAATACGCGTCGGGATGTTGGCTTTAATAAGACCCGTAATGACGTCTACAGACGGACGCTGCGTCGCCAGCACCAGGTGGATACCTGCCGCACGCGCTTTCTGTGCCAGACGTGCGATCAGCTCTTCCACCTTCTTACCTACGGTCATCATCAGGTCGGCGAATTCATCCACCAGCACGACGATATAAGGCAGTTTTTCCAGCACCGGATGCTGGGCATCCATGCTGTCGCCCGGCTTCCAGTAAGGATCCGGAATCGGACGGCCCATACGCACCGCTTCGGCAATTTTTTCGTTATAACCGGCGAGATTACGCACGCCCAGGGCTGACATCAGCTTGTAGCGACGCTCCATCTCGTTGACGCTCCAGCGCAGCGCGTTGGCGGCATCTTTCATATCGGTCACAACTTCGGTTAGAAGATGCGGGATCCCTTCGTATACGGAGAGCTCCAGCATTTTCGGGTCAATCATGATGAAACGCACATCTTCCGGCTGCGCCTTATAGAGCATACTCAGGATCATGGCGTTCACGCCGACGGACTTACCGGAACCGGTCGTACCCGCAACCAGCAGGTGAGGCATCTTCGCAAGGTCAGCCACTACCGGGTCGCCTGCGATGTCTTTACCGAGCACGACCGTCAGCGGAGATGGATTTTCGCGGAACTTCGCGTTATCCAGCACTTCGCGCAGATAAACGGTCTGACGTTTTTTGTTTGGCAGCTCCAGGCCCACGTAAGGTTTGCCAGGAATCACTTCTACCACGCGCACCGCCACGGTAGACAAGGAACGCGCCAGGTCACGGGACAAGTTTGAGATACGCGCGGCTTTAACGCCCGGCGCCAGGTTCAGCTCGAAGCGGGTAATGACCGGTCCAGGAGAATAGTTCACGACGTCCGCTTTGATGCGGAAATCAGCCAGACGCGCTTCCACCAGACGCGCCATTTGTTCCAGGGCAAACGTATCCACCGGCTCAACTTCTGACGGCGGCGGCGTGAGCAGATCCAGCGACGGCAGCGGCGTGCTTGGCCTTTGCAGCGGACGACTGTCCCCGTTACGCATTAACAGCGGATGAATCAGGCTCTCCTGCGGCTGTGCAGCGGGCTGCTGGAACTGCGGCGGCTGCTGAGGCTGTTGTGGCTGCTGCGGCTGCGCATAAGATTGCGGCGCAGGCTGCTGGCGCGCGGTTTCTGCTTCTGGCATGACGCTTGGCGTAAACAGCGGCTCGCTAGGGCCGTCATCAACCAGATCCTTCATTGGCGAGAATTCGAAGTCCGACAATGAGAAAGGACTTGCCCCCGCAGGCTGTTCGCCGGAGTAACGCTGCTGCTGCGTGGCCGCAAACTGGCGAGCCAGCTCGGCTTCTGCCGCATCGTCTTCATCTTCGGGAGCCTGACTCTGCTGATGATCCTGCGGATACTCTTCGCCGTAGCGCTGCTGCTGTTGGGCGGCAAACTGACGAGCCAGCTCATCCTGATGCAGTTCATCCGCGTCGTCTTCGTACCCGGACTCACGCGCCTTCTCCTCTGCCATACGCTGAGAAGGCAGCTTAATGCCATAAGAGGCAAGCTCACGACGCGTTGGCACGCGCACGCGGTTTGGACGAGGAAGCGTTGGGCCTATCCCCTCTTTAACCTGAGGTCGTGGCGCGCCGCCTGTTGCCAGGCTAAACACAGGTGCAGCAGCGGTTGCCGCCGCTGCGACCGGGGCGGTAGCCTGCTTGACGCTTTCAGCGACAGGCGTAACCGCAGGCGCAGGCTCAACCACCGGGGCTGAAGTCGCTTTAAATGCTGGCTCCTGAACCGGCTCAGGGACAGGCTGATACCAGGCTGCAAGCTGCTCGCGCTCGCGCGCCCGGCGCTCTTCAACCTCTTCAAAATAGTACATCGGCGGACGAGTCGGTTTAACCTCTTCCACCTCAATCTGCGGTTCAACGTCAGGCTGAACGGGCTCTTCGGCTGGTGCGGCATATTCCTGATAAGGCTGGGCTACCGGTGGTTCGTACTCTGCATAAGGCTGCGGCACGGGTTCCGGCTCAGGCTGATACGGCTGCTGCCACTGCTCCTGAGGCTGGACGGGCGCATACGAATGCGGTTCAGGCGCAATCACCGGTTCATGGGCAGGAATGGCAGGCGCCTCCTGCCAGTGAATAACGGGCTGCTGAGCAACGGGCTCTGGCTCGTAGACGGGTGCAGACGGCATCACGGCTTCAACCGGCGCAGCGTGAACCTGAGCCGCGGTCATTGCCGCTGCGGCAGCGGCAACCGGCTCGGTAACGGAATGACCGTTAAGCAGCGGATCGTATTCATCGTAATCGCCCGGCATAGCGCGATTTCCGGAGAACAGCACGTCGTCAGGATCGACTGACGCCCCGCCCGCCCGGTACTCAATCTGCTCTTCATCATCCATACGCTTGCCGGAGAAAAGCGCAGCGTCCGTTTTACGGCCTAACGGATTGGCAAATTTTTCGGCGACGCGCTTACGGCGTGCCAGCGCACCACGCATAATGCGCGCCCGACGAGAATCACGACGCTGCACGGGCGCATCGTCATCTTCGTACTCGTCTTCATATTCTTCTTCATCGACCCAGGTATCGTCGCGACGGGTGCGATTGCTGGCAAACGTCAGGAGAGTGAGGATAAAGCTGCCGATCTTTTCGGCGATACTCACCCACGACCAGCCGGTGAACAGCGTTAAACCCGCCGCCCAGATGCAGAGTAAGGTTAAGGTGCCGCCGCTGCTGTGCAGCATCGGCTGCAGCGCGGAGCTCAACAGGCTGCCAATGACCCCGCCGGAGGCGAAATACCAGATGTCATCGGCGTTAATGGCCGCCAGACCGCAGGAGGTGAGGATCAGCGCCAGCGCGCCAATCAAGCGCAGCGACACGGCGAAGTAATCGATGTAGTCATCATTCTGGCGGTGACGCCACGCAAACCAGCAGCCGCCAATAATAATGACGGGAATGGTGTAGGCCATGACACCGAAAATGAAAAAGAGCGTGTCCGCAAGCCAGGCGCCGGGAACGCCGCCTAAATTATGGATAGGCTCATGCCATGCGGTTTGTGACCAGCTGGGATCTGAGGGGTTGAAACTGAGTAAGGCTGCCATCAGCCAGACGGCAAAAAGGGCAATAACAATCAGCAACGCCTCAAGGAGCCGACGTCCGCTGCTTAGCTTCGATAATGTGACTTCTTTGTCTTCAGTATATTCCTGGCTCAAGAAAGGCTCTCCAGGTATCAGGCAATTCCTGCCTGTTTGCTAAAACGGACAACAGCGCCGGGTAACCCCGGCACTGTTGCTGTATGGATTAACAGGAGTGTAATCAAACTACGCTGATTTTGCACCTGTTCCGTGTTAGCGCGTCTTAATAACCAGACGATTGCTCTGTTTGACCTCTTCCATCACCACGTAGGTACGGGTGTCGTTCACGCCCGGCAGACGCAGCAGGGTTTCACCCAGCAGCTTACGGTAGGCGGACATGTCTGGCACACGGGTTTTCAACAGGTAGTCGAAATCGCCGGAAACCAGGTGACACTCTTGTATTTCTTCAAGTTTTTGTACAGCGGCGTTAAATTGCTCAAACACATCCGGTGCACCACGATTCAGAGTAATCTCAACAAATACCAGAAGTGAGGCATCCAGATAATGCGGGTTCAGCAGAGCCGTATAGCCCTGAATAAAACCCTGTCTTTCCAGTCGGCGCACACGCTCAAGGCACGGCGTCGGGGAAAGTCCCACACGTTTTGAAAGCTCGACGTTGGAAATACGCCCATCCTTTTGCAACTCATTCAGAATGTTACGATCGATACGGTCGAGATCTTTGCCAGGGCGCTTCTTGCTATCTACCATTATTATTGTCTCTCTGTATTCCTTCCCTACTCCTGCCTGGACCCTGTGCACATCACTGTTCAGAGCCTGTACCCGTTATTCATCGCATCGACTGATTATGTAATTTACGCGATGCGGATTCGGGTTCTACGGTAAGAAGACCGGTGCCGAATGGCAGTCACCGACATCACGTATGGCGTCTGTCCACACCATGCGTAGATTTCACTGACCCGGTAAAAATGGCATTTACGTGCATACCGATGCGGCACACTGTTAACGCGGTTTTTTTTCTTCCTTCAATGTTTTCGCAAAAGCGCAGGGGATTGTCAAAGCAAAACATCGATTTTTAGTACAACATGCCGGATATTCATTACGGTAGGTCATTAATCCTCATTTTACTGCCTTATAATCAACCGGTTTTCAGTAGAAAGCGTTATGTTGTAGCGCTTAACTCATCGCCAGTGTCTATCGCACATATCGATATCAAAATTGCTGTGCTCTTTTTTTACGGCAACAAATTCCCTACAATCCAGCCAAATGTCTGCCAACAACAATGGGGATCTCATGGGCACGGCCAAACACAGTAAGCTACTCATCCTTGGTTCTGGACCTGCGGGATATACCGCGGCGGTCTATGCTGCACGCGCTAACCTGCAACCGGTTCTGATTACCGGCATGGAAAAAGGCGGTCAGCTGACCACCACGACCGAAGTAGAAAACTGGCCAGGCGACCCGAACGACCTGACCGGGCCGCTGCTGATGGAGCGTATGCACGAGCACGCGACCAAGTTCGAAACCGAAATCCTGTTCGACCACATTAACAAGGTTGACCTGCAAAACCGTCCGTTCCGCCTGACCGGCGACAGCGGCGAATACACCTGCGATGCGCTGATTATCGCCACCGGTGCCTCTGCCCGTTACCTGGGCCTGCCGTCTGAAGAAGCGTTCAAAGGCCGCGGCGTGTCTGCCTGCGCTACCTGCGATGGTTTCTTCTACCGTAACCAGAAAGTGGCGGTGATCGGCGGCGGTAACACGGCAGTAGAAGAAGCGCTGTATCTGGCGAACATCGCCTCTGAAGTTCACCTGATCCACCGTCGCGATACCTTCCGCGCAGAGAAGATCCTGATCAAACGTCTGATGGATAAAGTGGCGAGCGGCAATATCGTGCTGCACACCAACCGTACCCTGGAAGAGGTGACAGGCGATCAGATGGGCGTTGCTGGCCTGCGTATTCGCGATACGCAGAACACCGACAACGTCGAGTCGCTGGAAGTTGCCGGCCTGTTCGTGGCTATCGGCCATAGCCCGAATACCGCGATCTTCGACGGCCAGCTGGAGCTGGAAAACGGCTACATTAAGGTGCAGTCCGGTATTCACGGTAACGCGACCCAGACCAGCATCCCGGGCGTCTTCGCGGCGGGCGACGTAATGGATCACATTTACCGTCAGGCGATCACCTCTGCCGGTACTGGCTGTATGGCCGCGCTGGACGCTGAACGCTATCTGGATGGACTGGCCGAACAAAGTAAATAATCTTTACAAGTCAGTAACAAACGTAAATAAAGGCGGCGATAAGTCGCCTTTATTGTCTCCCCGTTGTAACATTGCGCTGCCCAATTTCTAATAACGTCACCTGCAAAGTACGCAATGGAAAAAACCCGTCAACAAGAGTTAACACGCTGGCTGAAACAGCAAAGCGTTCTTTCCCGCCGCTGGCTGAATATTTCCCGTCTGCTGGGACTTATCAGCGGTCTGTTGATTGTTGCCCAGGCATGGCTGCTGGCCCGCATTCTCAATCATATGATCATGGAGAACATCCCGCGGGAAGCGCTTCTGCTGCCCTTTATCGTCTTAGTCCTGATTTTTATTCTGCGCGCCTGGGTGGTCTGGCTGCGGGAGCGCGTGGGGTTCCACGCCGGACAGCACATTCGCTATGAGATCCGCCGTCAGGTGCTCGACCGGCTCCAGGAAGCGGGGCCCGCCTGGATTCAGGGGAAGCCTGCCGGGAGCTGGGCGACGCTTATCCTCGAACAAATCGACGATATGCACGATTACTACGCCCGCTATCTTCCGCAGATGGCGCTGGCGGTGTGCGTCCCGCTGTTAATTGTTGCGATTATTTTCCCGTCTAACTGGGTGGCGGCGCTGATCCTGCTTTGCACCGCGCCACTAATCCCTTTATTTATGGCGATGGTGGGAATGGGCGCAGCCGATGCCAACCGTCGTAACTTCCTCGCGCTTGGTCGCCTGAGCGGACACTTCCTTGACCGCCTGCGCGGAATGGAAACCCTGCGGATCTTCGGGCGCGGCGAAGCCGAAACGGAAAATATCCGCCTGGCATCCCAGGACTTTCGCCAGCGCACAATGGAAGTCTTACGTTTAGCCTTCCTCTCTTCCGGCGTGCTGGAGTTCTTTACCTCGCTGTCGATTGCCGTGGTGGCGGTTTACTTCGGTTTCTCGTACCTGGGCGAGCTCGATTTTGGCCATTACGGCACCGGCGTTACGCTGTCGGCCGGTTTCCTTGCCCTGATCCTGGCGCCGGAGTTTTTCCAGCCACTGCGCGATCTGGGGACGTTTTACCACGCAAAAGCTCAGGCCGTGGGCGCTGCCGATAGCCTGAAAACCTTCCTTGAAACGCCGCTTGCTCACCCTGAGCGCGGTGACGTCACGCTCAACGCCAACGATCCGGTGACCGTCGAAGCCGTCGACTTCTCGGTGCTTTCCCCTGAGGGCAACGTGCTGGCCGGGCCGCTGAACTTTACCCTGGAAGCCGGTCAGCGCGTTGTGCTGGTAGGCACCAGCGGGTCGGGTAAAAGCTCGCTGCTGAACGCGCTGTCCGGGTTTATGGCCTATACCGGATCGCTGCGCATTAACAAAGTGGAACTCCGCGAGCTGGATCCGGATGCCTGGCGCAAACAGCTCAGTTGGGTGGGACAAAACCCGCAGCTTCCTGCCTCTACGCTGCGTGAAAACGTTCTGCTTGCCCGCCCGGACGCGCGCGAGGACGAGCTTCAGTCTGTGCTTGACCGCGCCTGGGTCAGCGAGTTTCTGCCGCTGCTGGCGCAGGGTGTGGATACCGTGGTGGGCGACCAGGCGGTGGGTTTATCCGTCGGGCAGGCTCAGCGTATCGCCGTGGCGCGCGCTCTGCTTAACCCCTGCCAACTGATGCTGCTGGACGAGCCTGCGGCAAGCCTCGATGCCCACAGCGAGCAGCGCGTCATGCACGCCCTGAACGCGGCGTCGTTGCAACAAACCACGCTGATGGTGACTCACCAGCTGGAAGGCATTACCGACTGGGATCGGATTTGGGTCATGGAGAATGGTCACATTGTCGAGCAAGGCGATTACGCCTCTCTCGTTGCCGCGCAGGGGCCGTTTGCCACCCTGCTGGCTAACCGTCAGGAGGATATCTGATGCGCGCCCTGCTGCCTTATCTTGCCCTGTATAAGCGCCATAAATGGATGCTGACGCTCGGGATCGTGCTGGCGATTATCACCCTGCTTGCCAGCATTGGGTTGCTGACCCTTTCCGGCTGGTTCCTGTCGGCCTCTGCCGTGGTAGGCGTCGCCGGGCTGTACAGCTTCAACTATATGCTCCCGGCGGCAGGCGTGCGCGGTGCGGCCATTACCCGCACCGCCGGGCGTTATTTTGAACGTCTGGTGAGCCACGACGCGACCTTCCGCGTGCTCCAGCACCTGCGTATTTACACTTTCAGTAAGCTGCTGCCCCTCTCCCCTGCCGGTCTGGCGCGTTTTCGCCAGGGCGAGCTGCTTAACCGCGTCGTCGCGGATGTCGATACGCTGGATCACCTCTACCTGCGCGTGATTTCCCCGCTTGTAGGGGCGTTTGTGGTGATCGTGGTCGTTACGCTCGGGCTGTGCATGCTCGATGTGACTATCGCCCTGACCCTGGGCGGCATCATGCTGGTGACGCTGTTCTTCCTGCCGCCGCTCTTTTACCGCGCCGGCAAACCGACCGGAGAAAATCTGACGCGTCTGCGCGGCGAGTACCGCCAGCAGCTGACCTCATGGTTACAGGGCCAGGCCGAGCTGACCATTTTTGGTGCCAGCCAGCGCTACCGCGCCCGCATGGAAAGCACCGAGCTGAACTGGCATGAAGCACAGCGCCGACAGTCCGAGTTGACCGCGTTTTCCCAGGCGCTGATGATGCTGATCGGCGGTTTTGCCGTTGTCGCGATGCTGTGGATGGCCTCCGGCGGCGTGGGCGGGAATACGCAGCCCGGCGCACTCATCGCGCTGTTCGTGTTCTGCGCACTGGCGGCATTCGAAGCGCTGGCTCCGGTAACGGGCGCATTCCAGCACCTCGGGCAGGTTATCGCCTCGGCTTTGCGCATTACGCAAATCGCGGAACAGGAGCCCGACGTGACCTTCTCCGCGACGCAAACCCCCGTTCCGCAGCAGGTTGCGCTGACGCTGAAAGACGTGGTGTTTTCCTATGACCAGCAGGCGCAAAACGCGCTGGATGGCATTTCGCTCTCGGTTTCTGCGGGCCAGCGCATTGCCATTCTTGGGCGAACCGGCTGCGGTAAATCCACGCTTTTGCAGCTGCTGACCCGCGCATGGGATCCTCAGCGCGGCGACATTCTCTTGAACGACACCCCGCTGAACGCCTTTAGCGAGCATGCGCTTCGCAAGACCGTCAGCGTGGTGCCGCAGCGCGTGCATCTGTTCAGCGCGACCCTGCGCGAAAACCTGCTTCTTGCAGCCCCGGAGGCGAATGACGAAGCGCTTCGCGCCATCCTCGAACAGGTTGGCCTGCACAAGCTTCTTGAGGATGACGGGTTAAACAGCTGGCTCGGTGAAGGGGGGCGTCAGCTCTCGGGGGGAGAATTACGCCGCCTGGCGATCGCGCGCGCTTTGCTGCACGACGCTCCGCTGATGCTGCTGGACGAACCCACCGAAGGACTGGATGCCACAACCGAGAGTCAAATCCTTGATTTACTGGCAACTGTTATGAGCGGCAAAACGGTGCTGATGGTGACGCACCGCCTGCGCGGGCTGGCGAATTTCGATCGGATAATTGTGATGGACAACGGGCACATTATTGAGCAAGGTAGTCACGCAGAACTGTTGGCGAAACAGGGTCGTTATTACCAGTTTAAACAGCGTCTGTAGGCTATATTTGAACCGATCCTAACTCGCGTATTGGAGTTCTGCTGTCATGCGCCTGGTCCAGCTTTCTCGTCATAATATTGCGTTCCCTTCCCCGGAGGGAGCGCTGCGCGAACCTAACGGGCTGCTGGCGCTTGGCGGCGATCTCAGCCCGGCACGGCTATTGATGGCGTACCAGCGCGGTATTTTTCCGTGGTTTTCTCCCGGCGATCCCATTTTATGGTGGTCGCCCGATCCCCGCGCCGTACTGTGGCCGACGCAGTTTCACCTCAGCCGCAGCATGAAGCGCTTTCACGCGAAATCGCCCTATCGGGTGACCCTGAACCACGCGTTTGATCGGGTTATCGAAGGCTGCGCCAGCGATCGCCACGAAGGGACCTGGATAACCCGCGATATTGTCACCGCTTATCACCAGCTTCATGAGCTGGGCTACGCGCATTCGATAGAGGTCTGGGAGAAAGACGAACTGGTGGGTGGCATGTACGGCGTGGCGCAAGGCACGCTGTTTTGCGGTGAGTCGATGTTCTCCCGCGCGGTAAATGCCTCAAAAACCGCGCTGCTGGTTTTCTGCGAGGCGTTTGCCGCACGCGGCGGGCAGTTGCTGGATTGCCAGGTTCTTAACGAGCACACCGCGTCCCTGGGCGCCGTTGAAATCGCACGACGCGACTACATCCAGCATCTCGATGTTTACCGCCTGGAGAAGCTCCCGCGCGACTTCTGGGTGCCCCGCACGCTCTTTATGCCCAATGCATAAATGTTTTACCGCATATTTTTTATGAGGGTGTTATAATTACGCCGCAGAGTAGGTTCTGCCTGTTGCCCCGCCGCCGTTTGGGTTCCTTCGCTTCAGATAACGTCCTGACGTTTATCCTGTCGTTTCCCCTTTACGAATGCGCTTCTCGTGCGGTTAAACCGTGACGCTTGGGCAATGCGCCGAAACTGTTTTGCTGCGTTTTAAACGCGCAATTCTTTACTTAATTGATGAATTTCGGCATTATCTTGCCGGTTCAAAACTTGGTAGTGATACCCCAGAGGATTAGATGGCCAAAGAAGACAATATTGAAATGCAGGGTACCGTACTCGATACGTTGCCTAATACCATGTTTCGCGTAGAACTGGAAAACGGTCACGTGGTAACTGCGCACATCTCCGGTAAAATGCGCAAAAACTATATCCGCATTTTAACGGGCGACAAAGTGACTGTTGAACTGACCCCGTACGACCTGAGCAAAGGCCGCATTGTCTTCCGTAGTCGCTAATTGTTTTCGCCTGTAATGGCAGATGAATATTTAAAAGGTCGGGATAATCCCGGCCTTTTTTATTTGTGGCGGTTGATGAAAGGCTGTTTATCCGACGGGGAACGCGTTGGTTTAATTTAACGGATACCGCATTTTTGTGATGAAACAAAAGCAACAGTAAGAGCCCGCCGAACGAGATTTTGCAAAGTGCCAGAGCACGTTCCCCTGGCACTGGGTTGTCATCAGGACGTTATACGGATTATTGCGGCCTCTCTTGATGACATTACCAGGTCAGTTTCCATCCCAAGGGTAATATCATGAAGCAGGCCCGTCAGATGCGGGAGCATATCGCGGTCGAAGTGCGATATCAGAAGAACATGATTGAGCGCCTGGCAGTAGTCGCACTTCGTTTCGGTATCTTCCAGCAGCCACGATTTTGTTCGCGGTAGTTGCTCTTCGTCTTCGAATTCCACCACCTGAAAATCACTCATTGACGCTTTAAGGCCGAGTTTGATTTCATCAAGATACGCCCCAAGGCAGCGGCAAACGGGCTGGGTTTGCGGGAGCGAATGGCAGTCGAGCAGAATTTCAGTGAGCAGCTTGCAGCGTGAGGCAAGGGTTGGGAGATCGGGGTGTTGGGAGAGTTCGCTGTAGAGTTGCGGAATTGACTGGTTTTCCATTTATGTATGACTCCGTGTGAAATTTTGAGTTCTCCACCCGAACGCCAACTCAGGTGGCAGACTGAACCGGTTTGGCGTACCGACTCACACGAGAAAATCGGCGCTTCTACGAAGCCCCAGTTCAGCCCACCATAATTGAGTCTGCGGATTATATCGCTAGATTTCAAAAGTGTGAACGAACCCGATGATAGTCGACGAATCAACATCATTTCTCGTGTGTAATCAGGACGCCAATCCCGGCACCTGATTTTGCAGGTGCGCCGCCATTCTATTACTGTGGATTTATCCAGCAACTGACATCGAAAGAAACTGGAAAGCGCCTCGCAAAATTCTTCTGCGGCCTTATGCCCTCACCCCGGCCCTCTCCCACAGGGAGAGGGAGAAAAGCAGGCATAAAAAAACCGGGCCAATGCCCGGTTTTTAAGACCAACCATCAATATCAGTGCGCCGCTTCCGGCTTATGCTTCGCAGCACTCTGGAAATCGTAGGTCAGTTCGTTCTTCGCCTGATCCAGCGCCACCGTCACCTGGCCGCCGTCCACCAGCGAGCCAAACAGCAGCTCGTTCGCCAGCGGTTTCTTCAGGTTATCCTGAATCACACGCGCCATCGGACGGGCGCCCATCGCACGGTCGTAGCCTTTCTCAGCCAGCCAGTTGCGGGCTTCCTGACTCACTTCCAGCGACACGCCTTTCTGATCCAGCTGAACCTGCAGTTCGACGATGAACTTATCCACCACCTGATGGATCACCTCGGTAGACAGGTGATCGAACCAGATAATGTTGTCCAGACGGTTACGGAACTCCGGCGTAAAGATCTTCTTGATCTCTTCCATCGCATCGGTGCTGTTATCCTGGTGGATCAGGCCGATAGATTTACGCTCGGTTTCACGCACCCCGGCGTTGGTGGTCATCACCAGCACCACGTTGCGGAAGTCCGCTTTGCGCCCGTTATTGTCGGTCAGCGTCCCGTTGTCCATCACCTGCAGCAGGATATTGAACACGTCCGGGTGCGCTTTCTCGATTTCATCGAGCAGCAGTACCGCGTGCGGATGCTTGATCACCGCGTCGGTGAGCAGGCCGCCCTGGTCAAAGCCAACGTATCCCGGAGGCGCACCAATCAAACGGCTGACGGTGTGACGCTCCATATACTCGGACATATCGAAACGCAGCAGCTCAATGCCCAGCGCTTTGGAGAGCTGTACCGTGACCTCGGTTTTACCCACACCGGTTGGACCAGCGAACAGGAAGGAACCGACAGGCTTGTGGTCATGCCCCAGTCCGGCGCGGGCCATCTTGATCGCCTCGGTTAAGGCCTCAATGGCTTTATCCTGACCAAAGACCAGCATTTTCAGGCGATTGCCGAGCGTGCGCAGCGTGTCGCGGTCGCTCTGAGAAACGCTCTTCTCAGGGATACGCGCGATGCGGGCGACGACAGACTCGATATCCGCCACGTTAACGGTTTTCTTACGCTTGCTGGCAGGCATCAGACGCGCACGGGCGCCCGCTTCATCAATCACGTCAATGGCTTTATCCGGCAAATGACGATCGTTGATGTATTTCACCGCCAGCTCCACCGCCGCACGCACCGCCTTCGCGGTGTAACGCACGTCGTGGTGCGCTTCGTACTTCGGCTTAAGGCCGTTGATGATTTGCACCGTTTCCTCAACGGACGGTTCGGTCACGTCGATTTTCTGGAAACGACGCGCCAGCGCGCGATCTTTCTCAAAGATGTTGCTGAACTCCTGGTAGGTCGTGGAGCCAATCACGCGGATCTTGCCGCTGGAGAGCAGCGGTTTGATCAGGTTCGCGGCATCCACCTGACCACCCGAAGCGGCACCTGCGCCGATGATGGTGTGGATTTCATCGATAAACAGAATGCTGTTGGTGTCCTGCTCAAGCTGTTTGAGCAGCGCCTTGAAGCGTTTTTCGAAATCACCACGGTATTTAGTGCCCGCCAGCAGAGAGCCGATATCCAGCGAGTAGATGGTGCAATCGGCAATCACTTCCGGCACGTCGCCCTGCACGATACGCCAGGCCAGGCCTTCGGCAATCGCGGTTTTACCCACGCCAGATTCACCCACCAGCAGCGGGTTGTTCTTGCGGCGACGGCACAACACCTGGATCGCGCGCTCCAGCTCTTTATCGCGGCCAATCAGCGGGTCAATACCGCCAACGCGAGCAAGCTGGTTAAGGTTGGTGGTGAAGTTTTCCATACGATCCTCCCCGCCTGCTTGCTCATCATTGTTATTGACCTGACTGCTGGAATCCGACGCCTGGTTAGGCTCGTCTTTTCGCGTTCCGTGAGAGATGAAGTTGACCACGTCGAGTCGGCTGACTTCGTGTTTGCGCAGCAGATAGGCAGCCTGTGACTCCTGCTCGCTGAAGATGGCGACCAGTACGTTTGCGCCGGTAACTTCACTGCGACCGGATGACTGGACATGGAATACCGCGCGCTGCAATACACGCTGGAAGCTGAGCGTTGGCTGCGTGTCGCGCTCTTCTTCACTGGCAGGCAGCACCGGTGTGGTTTGTTCGATGAAGGCTTCGAGTTCCTGACGTAGCGCGACCAGATCCACGGAGCACGCTTCCAGCGCTTCTCGGGCAGACGGGTTGCTAAGCAGTGCGAGCAGCAAGTGCTCGACGGTCATAAACTCATGTCGGTGCTCACGCGCTCTGGCGAAAGCCATGTTTAAACTGAGTTCCAGTTCTTGATTGAGCATAGGCACCTCCCCCAATTTTATGCCTTATCAGGCCTTTTCCAGCGTACACAGCAACGGATGCTCGTTCTCCCTCGCGTAGTCGTTCACCATCGCCACTTTGGTTTCCGCCACTTCGGCTGTAAAGATGCCGCAGATAGCTTTGCCACGATAATGAACGGTAAGCATCAGTTGCGTTGCACGTTCTACATCATAAGAAAAGAACTTTTGTAGCACGTCAATAACAAATTCCATTGGCGTGTAATCATCGTTCATTAACATAACTTTATACATAGATGGCGGTTTTAGCGCGTCGCGCACTTTGTCTTCCGCCAGCTGGTCAAAATCCAGCCAGTCGTTACTCTTACCCATTTTGCATAATCACTTTGAATCTACCTCAGATGTTAGATAACAAGCATCTATTACTGTCATCCGCGATGTCTGTCACAAACCGTGGCAATAGCGTTAACTGCTTCAAATTTTGGTTGATTATTGTCCCATCTCCAGCGCCTAACGCTTGACGGCTTGTTTCGTTTATCTAAATTGTACAAGCGTGAGATGGCGAGGTTTTGAACAGCCCCCACTCCACCACCGGTTCATTCCATCTTAACTTATAAGATTTACGAAGGATGTCGAAGCATGGAAATGGGTACTGTTAAGTGGTTCAACAACGCCAAAGGGTTTGGTTTCATCTGCCCCGAAGGCGGCGGCGAGGATATCTTCGCTCACTATTCCACCATTCAGATGGATGGTTACAGAACGCTAAAAGCCGGGCAGTCCGTCCGGTTCGATGTTCACCAGGGGCCGAAGGGCAATCATGCCAGCGTTATCGTGCCCATCGAAGCAGAAGCGGTTGCGTAGCCCTCTGTTTCATTGTGTACATCCCTCAGTCAAAATGCCAGCCCGATCGGCTGGCATTTTTATTTTCAGGCTATTCGCGGGCCAGCGCATCGACCGGATCCAGCCGCGCCGCATTGCGTGCGGGCAACCAGCCAAACAAAATGCCGGTGAAGGTCGAACACAAAAATGCGGTCAGGATCGCCACGGGGGAGAAGCCAATCTCCCAGCCGGGTAAAAAGAGCTGCAGGGCGAAGGCGATCATCATCGATAAGGCAATGCCCATCGCGCCACCGACCAAGCAAACCAGCACCGCTTCTATCAAAAACTGCTGCAGTACGTCGCTTGCCCTGGCGCCAACCGCCATGCGGATGCCAATCTCCCTGGTGCGCTCGGTGACCGACACCAGCATGATGTTCATCACCCCGATACCGCCCACGACCAGCGAAATAACCGCCACCAGCGTCAGGAACAGCTGAAGAGTACGTGTGGTCTTTTCCGCCGTTTTCAAGAGGCCGTCCATGTTCCAGGTAAAGAAATCCTTCTTCCCGTGGCGCAGCGTGAGCAGACGTTCAAGCTGCTGTTCCGCTAAGGTGCTGTCGTAGCCCTCTTTCACGCGAACGGTAATAGAGTTGAGCCACGACTGCCCCATAATCCGCCCGGAAATCGTGGTGTACGGCAGCCAGACGCGCAGGATTTTGCTGCTGCCAAACATCGACTGTTTCTCTTCCGCCACGCCGATGACCGTCGCTGGCATGTTGCCCACCAGAATCACCTCGCCGACCACGTTGGCTTTATTGGGGAACAGCTGCCTGCGGGAGTTGTCGTCCAGCACCACCACCTGCGCCCTGCCCGCCAGCTGTTCGGCGTTAAAGGTCGCGCCCTGGCTGAAGGTCATGCCGTAAACGTTGAAGTAGTCGCCGCTGACCCCGTTCGCGCTCGCCGCCACGTCGATATTGCCGTAGCGAAGCCGCAGGTTTTGCGACACCGCCGGCGTGGCGGAGTTGACCCACGGCTGTCGCTGAATGGCGAGCAGATCGTCATACTTCAGCGCCTGCTGGTACTGCGGCTCGTCGTCGCCAAAGTCCTTGCCGGGATAGACGTCAATGGTGTTGGTGCCGATGGCGCGGATATCCGCCAGCACTAGCTGCTTCGCGGCATCCCCCACCACCACAATCGACACCACCGAGGCGATGCCGATAATGATGCCGAGCATGGTCAGCAGGGTGCGCATTTTATTGGCCGCCATCGCCAGCCACGCCATCGTCAGCGCTTCACGAAAGCCGCTGGAGAACTGTCCCCAGCCGGTGGCTGCGGGCAGTGCCTCTTTCGGTGCCGCCGCTCTGGATTCACGCGGCGGCGGGTTGCTGACGAGCTCGCCGTCGTGGATCTCGATAATTCGCTCTGCCTGCGCCGCCACCAGCGGATCGTGGGTGACGATAATCACCGTGTGGCCCTGATCGCGCAGCTGGTGGAGGATAGCCATCACCTCTTCGCCGGAACGGCTGTCGAGCGCCCCGGTCGGTTCGTCCGCCAGGATCACCTGGCCGCCGTTCATCAGGGCGCGGGCGATACTGACGCGCTGCTGCTGGCCGCCGGAAAGCTGCGACGGCTGATAATCCACGCGCTCGGCCAGCCCGAGGCGGGTTAACAGCGCCTTCGCCCGCTCAAGGCGTTTTTTGCGCTCCACGCCCGCGTAGACCGCCGGAACCTCGACGTTTTGCGCGGCGCTTAAATGGGAAAGCAGATGGTAGCGCTGGAAGATGAAGCCGAAATGTTCGCGACGCAGCTTTGCCAGCGCGTCACCGTCCAGCGTCGAGACGTCCGTCCCCGCCACCCGGTAGGTGCCGTCGGTGGGTTTATCCAGGCAGCCGAGAATGTTCATCAGCGTGGATTTACCGGAACCCGACGCGCCGACAATCGCCACCATTTCGCCCGCCTGCACGCTCAGGGAGATCCCCTTTAGCACCTCGACCGGCCCGTCGCCGGAAGGGTAGCTGCGGCGAATGTTCGTCAGCTCAAGCAACGCCGTCATTTAGCGGCTCCGGACAGGCTTTCGCTGGTGACAACCTCTTCGCCCTCTTCCAGCCCTTTGGTAATCGCCACAGCGGTGTCGTTGCGCGCGCCGATGGTCACTTCCCGCTCGCGGGTTTCACCGTTGCGCAGCACTTTAACTTTATAGCGCCCGTCCCCCGCCGGCTCGCCGAGCGCCGAGAGCGGAATGGTGAGCACGTTTTTCACGCCGGTCAGCTGAATGTGCACCTGCGCGGTCATGTCCAGCCGCAGGACGCCCTGCGGGTTAGGCACCTCGAAGCGCGCATAGTAGAAGATGGCGTCGTTGACCTTTTCCGGCGTCGGCAGGATATCTTTCAGCACGCCCTCATAGCGGGTTTGCGGATCGCCGAGCACGGTAAACCAGGCGTTCTGCCCCGGCTTCAGATGGATAACGTCCGCCTCTGACACCTGGGCCTTCACCAGCATGGTGCTCATGTCCGCCAGCGTCAGGATGTTTGGCGCCTGCTGGGCGGCAATCACCGTCTGCCCCTGCAGCGTGGTGTTCTGGGTGACTTCTCCCGCCATCGGCGCCACGATGCGCGTATAGTCGAGGTTGGTTTTAGCCGTATCCAGCGAGGCCTGGTTGCGCTTGATTTGCGCGTCGATGGTGCCAATCTGCGCCTGTTTTACCGCCAGCTCCGTGGCCGCGGTATCCAGATCCTGCTTTGAAATCGCCTGGGTTTTGGCAAGCGCCTGCTGGCGCGTCAGGGTTACCTGCGCGAGATTACGCTCAGCCTGGGCCTGGGCGCGTTGGGCGCGCAGCTCCATCAGCGTGGCTTCAACCTCACGGATCTGGTTTTCCGCCTGCTCGGGATCGATAACGCCCAGCAGCTGGCCTTTTTTCACCTTGTCGCCAATCTCCACCGACAGCGTTTTCAGCTGCCCGCTGACCTGCGCACCGACATCCACCTTGCGCAGGGCGTCAAGCTTGCCCGTGGCGAGCACGTTCTGTTGCAGCTCGCCGGGGCGAACAATCAAGGTCTGGTACTGCGGCACGGGCGCGTTCAGCACCTGCCACAGCCAGAATCCGCCCACTAAGACCACTACCGCCAGCAGCAGAAACAGCTTTCTGCGTTTTCCCTTAAAGTTCATAAAAATTCCAAATAAATGTTCTGGCAATCATAACCGTTGATTCTAACTAAACATCACCTCAACGAAACCCCTGTTTCCTGGAATCGTCATAAATTGTTTACGAGATGTTGATAAACCTCCTGCTGAAATAAGGATCTGCCAAATGAAGCGAGAGCCATCATGTCTTCCATCGTCGACACCCCCTATTCCCATCAGCCGCAGCCCACGTCCGGCTGGCAGCTTTTCAAAAGCCTGGCATTCGGCAAACTGACGCCGGGACTGGCATGGCAAAACCCCGCTTATCGACGTAAGTTCATGCTACGTTCGCTGGCAACGCCTTTCAGCACCGCGCGTTTGCTGACGCACCTGGCGAAACAGCCTCGTCTGCTGCAAATGTTACAGGTTCAGCCTGGCCTGCCGTGCCGCCTGCATCGCCCGTGGCTGACGGTGGATATGACCCGTCAGCACGCGCTGGAATCCCTGAACTGGCACTACCAGACGATGAGCCGCAAGCTTCCGGCCACGCTGGTGAGCGGCTATCTGTCTAAGCCGGGCGTCACGCTGGCGACCATAACAGGAAAAGATGAACAGCAATTTACCATTCGTCTTTGCGCCGATGCATTTCTGGATAAAGAAGGTGAAGCGACGCTCGCATTTTGCGATCGTCAGAACATTGTGCTGGCTGAAATGACCTTTACCCTGTGCCAGTTTGAAGGCAAATCGACGCTCTTTATCGGTGGCCTGCAGGGGGCGAAAGCGCACGTGCCGCACGAGCTGATTCAGGGCGCGACCAAAGCCTGCCACGGCCTGTTCCCGAAACGCCTGATCGTTGAAGCGGCAATGACGCTGGGCGCGGCCTTCCCGGTCGAGCAGATTGTGGCGGTGAGTAACGCCACACACATTTATCGCAGCTGGCGCTACCGCAAGAAAAAAGAGGGAAAACTGCTGGCCGACTACGACAGCTTCTGGCTGTCCCTGGGCGGCGAAAAGCAGGCCAGCGGCAATTTCGCGCTACCGCTGACCATGCCGCGTAAGCCGATGGAAGAGATTGCGAGCAAAAAACGCTCGGAGTACCGCCGTCGTTACGAGCTGCTGGACAGCCTGATTCATCAGACTGCCCTCGCCGCCCGCGGTTAATCGGCTCTCCCGCGCGCCAGCCACAGCACGCGGGAGAACATTTTACGCAGCAGCGTTGGCACCGACTCAACGCCCCGCCTTGCCGCCTCCGTCGCCACTTCGATGGCTAAATCCGGCTTTGACGAACGATGAATCGCTTTGGAAATCACCCGGCGCATATTCATCGGGACATCCACCGGCACCATCGCCACGCGGTGGAAAACGTCATCAAACCCCTGGCGATACATAAAGTGTTCCATATCCATTGCAGGAAGCATGGTCAGATGGTCGCGCTCCTCTTCCCGCTCGTTGCTCAGCAGGCTGCGCACCGTTGAGGCGTATTTCTTACCCGCTTCGTCGCCGTCAACCAGCACGTGCCATTCGATGCCCATTCGCCGGGCGAATTTAATCAGCGGTTTTAATCCCGACTGGGCAAACTCGATAACCTTTATCCCCTCGGCGTCGAAATGGTGCCCGCACTGGCGCGCCAGCTCGTTAATCACCCAGGTTTCGGTTTCCCCCTCCACCAGCAGCCAGCAGCGCGCAAAGAGCGACGAGGCGCGGTTAAAACGAATGTGGAACGCGATGCGGCGCCCGTCTTCCGCGCTGAGTCCGCCCGGCCCCAGCCGGTAGGCCGTTACGCGCGACGACTCACGAACCAGACGGCAGACGTATTCGACGGGGGTCAGCGACAGCAGCTCGCCGGAGTTGGTGGTGGTGATCCGCTGCAGCGGCAGCAGGTTCAGCAGGTGCCAGGCCACGGAGAGCATGATCGGATGCAGCCGCGTTTCCGGATCTTCTACCAGCAGCAGCGGACGCGCGTCCTTGTCCAGCCGGACGGTGCCTTTCGCCTGTAAAAGCGTTGAGAACAGCCCCAGCAGGATCACCCGATGGCTACGCCCGCCGGGCCTGTCGATCATGCGGTTGATAATGTCGAGATAGCGCCAGCTGCGCTGCTCATCGTGCGAGCGGCGGCGCATCAGGCGGTGGCGCGACTGCGACGTGCCCTGCTCGGAGAAGTAGTGCTCCAGCAGCTGCACCATCGCCGACAGCCCCTGGCGAATCTGCCCGTCGGTCAAATTTTGCGGGCGAGACACCAGCTCGCGGGCCAGAAAATCCAGCTCCCGCGCCGTGACTTCCACATCCGGCATGTTCGGCACCGTGCCGTTGCGGATCCGGCGCATAAAGCGCGCATCGCGCAGGCGCAGCACCGGGGAAAGCCGAATAAGATGCCCGACCTGCTCGTCGATATTCTCCAGCGGGATCGGGTTTCCTTTTTCATTAAGGAATTCGCGCAGGGTTAATACCGTGTCGTTTTCGCCCAACTCCCCTTCCAGACGGTAGAAAATGCGGTGGTAGTCGTCTTCACAGGGCACCCAGCACGGCGACATCGGGCGGAAGCGGCGCACCCGGTGGCGGCCCGGCTCCGCCTCGCGGAAGGTCAGAA
Organism: Enterobacter soli; assembly: GCF_964208575.1. Taxonomy (GTDB): domain Bacteria; phylum Pseudomonadota; class Gammaproteobacteria; order Enterobacterales; family Enterobacteriaceae; genus Enterobacter; species Enterobacter soli_A. The sequence continues at coordinate 27,092 of NZ_CAXOFU010000003.1, forward strand.
TAATATGCAGGTGTTTTTCGCGCCCCTGAACATCTCCCGGCGGGAACCAGAAGTCGTCGCGCACGAAGGAGTACAGGCCATCTTCCGGTGATAACAGCAGCGTGAGCGCGTCCAGCAGGCTGGACTTACCCCAGGCATTCTCCCCGATCAGAACATTGTTCTGTTCAAGCATCAGCGACAGGCGGTTAATACCGCGAAATCCAACAATCTCCACGCGTTCGAGAAGCATAAATCCCCCACGGAATGGCCACTTTTTCCTTTAAGTTATCAGGAGTATAGCGGCAGGAGCCGCTGCATAACACCGCCAGACGCGTCGAATATTCCGAGGCCGCGCAAAAAATTCGGAATTTAGCCGATAACTTTCATTTGAAATAACAGTAATTGGACAAGATACTACCGCGCAAGAATTGGACTATGCTCTATTTACCTCCAGTTTGAACAAGGAATGACATCACATTGCCTTAAATCAAATTAATCTAATTTATTTAAGTGGCGAAGGGATGATGTTGGTTTCTAAAATAATGGCTCTTTGAGTCGTCATCCCTTTATGGCGATATAGCCCGTATGCAGGAACGCGTGCGGAAATTTATTATTGAGGTGGTTATGTTCAGAAAATTAGCGGCAGAATGTTTCGGTACATTCTGGCTGGTGTTCGGTGGTTGCGGCAGCGCAGTTCTGGCAGCAGCATTTCCAGAATTAGGAATTGGTTTTGCGGGTGTCGCCCTGGCATTCGGCTTAACCGTTTTAACCATGGCGTTCGCGGTTGGACATATTTCTGGCGGTCATTTTAACCCGGCAGTGACATTAGGCTTATGGGCCGGCGGTCGTTTCCCGGCTAAAGACGTTATTGGCTATATTATCGCTCAGGTTGTTGGCGGCATTATTGCGGCAGGCATTCTGTATGTTATTGCCAGCGGTAAAGCAGGCTTTGACGCAGCGGCCAGCGGCTTTGCATCAAACGGCTTCGGCGAACACTCCCCGGGCGGCTACTCCATGATGTCTGCCATTGTGATTGAAATCGTGCTGACCGCAGGCTTCCTGCTGGTGATCCACGGCGCAACCGACAAGCACGCGCCGGCGGGCTTCGCGCCGATTGCAATCGGTCTGGCGCTGACCCTTATCCACCTGATCTCCATTCCGGTTACCAATACCTCCGTTAACCCGGCGCGCAGTACCGCAGTGGCGATTTTCCAGGGCGGATGGGCGCTCCAGCAGCTGTGGCTGTTCTGGGTGATGCCAATCATCGGCGGTATTTTGGGCGGCGTGATTTACCGCACCCTGCTGGAAAAACGCGATTAATCTTTCCTTCCCTCTTTCTTCAGAAGAGGGTCGGAGTGAGGGCAACAGGCCAAACACACAGGCCGGGTAAGCGTACGCGCCACCCGGCTTTTTTATTGCTTCTTTACCTGTCAGCCTTTATTGGGTAGTGTCACTGGCGCTTAACAGACACTCAAAAGGATCGGCTGTTCATGTTTTCGGGACTCCTCATCATTCTGCTGCCCCTGATTGTGGGCTATCTCATTCCTCTGCGTCGTGAATCCGCATTAAGGCTGATCAATCGTTTTCTCAGCTGGATTGTTTACGTCATTCTTTTCTTTATGGGAATTAGTCTGGCGTTTCTGGATAATCTGGCAACCAATCTTCTGTCGATCCTGCATTATTCTGCCGTGACCATTGTGGTTATTATGCTGTGCAATATTGCCGCATTACTTTGGCTCGAACGCACTATTCCGTGGACAAATCATCATCGTCAGGAAAAACTCCCTTCGCGTATTGCGATGGCGCTGGAATCATTAAAACTGTGCGGCGTTGTGGTTCTCGGTTTTCTGCTGGGATTAACCGGCTGGTCTTTTTTACAACACGCGACCGAGGCCAGCGAATATACCCTGATATTCCTGCTGTTCCTGATTGGTATTCAGCTTCGAAATAACGGGATGACTCTGAAACAGATTGTCCTCAATCGTCGGGGAATGATCGTCGCCGTGGTTGTCGTGGCCAGTTCGATGGTCGCGGGAGTGATTAACGCCTTTATTCTCGACCTGCCGCTGAAAACCGGGCTGGCGATGGCGTCGGGCTTTGGCTGGTATTCGCTTTCCGGCATTCTGCTGACCGAATCCTTCGGCCCGGTGATTGGCAGCGCCGCCTTCTTTAACGATCTGGGGCGCGAGCTGCTGGCGATAATGCTGATCCCGGGGCTGGTGCAGCGCAGCCGCTCTACCGCGCTGGGCCTGTGCGGCGCAACATCGATGGACTTTACCCTGCCGGTGCTACAGCGCTCGGGCGGCCTGGAGATGGTGCCTGCCGCCATCGTGCACGGCTTTATTTTAAGCCTGCTGGTGCCGATTATGATGGCGTTTTTTTCCGCATAATACCCCGCTGGCGGTAGAGCCTCTGCCGCCAAAATTGCGCTAAATCAATATCCCTCTATTTTGTAGCAGAAAGAACTTTTCACCGTTCTGGCTCAGGCATAACCTTAAACATGTATATTAAATATAACTTTAACAGGTGTGATTATGTTCTGTGTGCAATGTGAACAAACTATCCGTACTCCGGCAGGCAATGGCTGCTCCTACGCGCAAGGTATGTGCGGCAAAACGGCAGAAGCGTCAGACCTGCAGGATCTGCTGATTGCCTCCCTGCAAGGCCTCTCCGCATGGGCGTTTAAGGCCCGCGAATACGGGATCGTTGACCACTACGTGGACAGCTTCGCGCCGCGCGCGTTCTTCTCTACGCTGACCAACGTTAACTTCGACTCCCCGCGCATCGTCGGTTACGCCCGCGAAGCCATCGCCCTGCGCGAAGCGCTGAAGGCCCAGTGCCTGAGCGCGGACGCCGGCGCGCGCGTGGATAACCCGATGTCTGAGCTTCAGCTGGTGAGCGACGATCTGGGCGACCTGCAGCGTCAGGCGGCAGAATTTACCCCGAACAAAGACAAAGCGGCGATTGGCGAGAACATTCTCGGCCTGCGCCTGCTGTGCCTGTACGGCCTGAAAGGCGCTGCGGCCTATATGGAGCACGCGCACGTTCTCGGCCAGTACGACAACGACATCTACGCGCAATACCATAAAATCATGGCATGGCTCGGCACCTGGCCTTCCGACATGAACGCTCTGCTGGAGTGTTCAATGGAAATAGGCCAGATGAACTTCAAGGTGATGAGCATTCTGGACGCCGGTGAAACCAGCACCTACGGCCACCCGACGCCAACGCAGGTGAACGTTAAGGCGACCGAAGGCAAGTGCATCCTGATCTCCGGCCACGACCTGAAAGATCTCTACAACCTGCTGAAGCAGACCGAAGGCACCGGCGTAAACGTCTATACCCACGGCGAAATGCTGCCCGCGCACGGCTACCCGGAGCTGCGCAAGTTTAAACATCTGGTGGGTAACTACGGCAGCGGCTGGCAGAACCAGCAGGTTGAGTTCGCACGCTTCCCAGGCCCTATCGTGATGACCTCTAACTGCATCATCGACCCGACCGTGGGCGCGTATGACGACCGTATCTGGACCCGCAGCATCGTCGGCTGGCCGGGCGTGAGCCACCTCGAAGGCGACGACTTCGGCCCGGTTATCGCCCAGGCGCAGCAGATGGCGGGCTTCCCGTACAGCGAAATCGAACACCTGATCACCGTCGGCTTTGGTCGCGAAACCCTGCTCGGCGCGGCGGATTCCTTAATTGACCTGGTTAGCCGTGAAAAGCTGCGCCACATCTTCCTGATTGGCGGCTGTGACGGCGCGCGCGGGGAGCGTAACTACTTCACCGATTTCGCCACCAGCGTGCCGGAAGATTGCCTGATCCTGACCCTGGCCTGCGGTAAGTACCGTTTCAACAAGCTGGACTTCGGCAATATCGAAGGTCTGCCGCGCCTGGTGGATGCGGGCCAGTGTAACGACGCTTACTCGGCGATTATTCTGGCCGTGACCCTGGCGGAGAAGCTGGGCTGCGGCGTGAACGATCTGCCGCTGTCGCTGGTGCTTTCATGGTTCGAGCAGAAGGCGATTGTCATTCTGCTGACCCTGCTCTCTCTGGGCGTGACCAACATCGTGACCGGCCCGACGGCGCCTGGCTTCCTGACGCCAGACCTGCTGGCGGTGCTGAACGAGAAGTTTGGTCTGCGTTCCGTGACCACCGTTGAAGAAGATATGCAGCAGCTGCTGAGCGCGTAAGGAGCGATTCATGACGATGCCAACCCCACAATGCCCGTGGCGGATGCAGGTTCACCACATCCATCAGGAAACGCCGGACGTGTGGACGCTCTCGCTGCTGTGCCATGACTATTATCCGTACCGTGCGGGTCAGTATGCGCTGGTCAGCGTGCGTAATTCTGCGGATACCCTGCGCGCCTACACGATCTCTTCAACGCCGGGCGTGAGCGAGTACATCACGCTCACCGTTCGTCGCATTGACGACGGTGCGGGCTCCGGGTGGCTGACGCGCGACGTGAAGCGCGGGGATTATATCTGGCTGTCCGACGCGCAGGGTGATTTCACCTGCGACGATAAGACCGAGGATAAATTCCTGCTCTTGGCGGCGGGCTGCGGCGTGACCCCGGTGATGTCGATGCGCCGCTGGCTGGCGAAACATCGCCCTCAGGCAGATGTGCAGGTGATTTTCAGCGTTCGCTCCCCGGAGGATGTGATTTTTGCCGAGGAATGGCGCAACTACCCCGTCACCCTGGTGGCCGAAAATAACGCAACCCACGGTTTTGTGTCCGGCCGCCTGAGCCGCGAGCTGCTGCAAAGCGTGCCGGATATCGCATCGCGCACGGTGATGACCTGCGGCCCGGCGCCGTATATGGACATCGTTGAGGAAGACGTGAAAGCGCTTGGCGTGACCCGCTTCTTTAAAGAACAGTTCTTCACGCCGGTGGCGGAAGCAGCGACCAACGGGATTAAATTCACCAAGCTGCAGCCTGCAAAGACCTTCTTTGGTCGCGTGGGATCCACGCTGCTGGAAGCGCTGGAGAGCAACAGCGTGCCCGTGGTTGCCGCCTGTCGCGCGGGCGTGTGCGGGTGCTGCAAAACGAAAGTGGTGGACGGTGAATACCGCGTCACCAGCACCATGACGCTGACGGAGGCGGAGATCGCCGAAGGCTACGTGCTGGCCTGTTCCTGCCATCCGCAGGGCGATCTTGTTCTCGCGTAGTTTCAGTCAATGACAAAAGCCCGGTGAGCGTTCGCGCTGCCGGGCTTTTTTTGTCGGGTGGCACTGCGTTTACCCGACCTACGTTGCATGTGTTTGCACTTCCAGGGCTCGGTTCGCCGGGCGTTTGTTGCCCTTATCGCCAGGCCGGATCTTTCCCCATCGCGTATCGCCCTGCCCCTAAAAACGCCACGGCGAGCGAGCCGATAAAGAAGTAGACCAGGCTTTCAATTGCCCAGGCGCCTACCGCGTCCAGCGCGAAGGTTTTGCCAGTTCCCACCATCAGCCAGGCGACCACCATGGTGAAGGCCAGCACCAGCGCCGCCGGGCGGGTGAAAATCCCGAGAATAATCAGGATGGGCGCCACCACTTCACCGATTAAGACGCCGTAGGCGATAAACCCCGGTAATCCTTTTGCCACCAGCATTCCGCTGATGAAACCCACGCCGCCAAACAGCTTGTGCAGGCCGTGAAACAGCATCAGCCCGCCTACGGCAAGTCGTAACAAGAGTTTGCCGAGATCGTCGCACGCTAGCTTTTTATTAACAGCAATTAACATTGATTTAACCATTTGAAATTATTCCTGTTTTTACCCGAGGTACAGAAAGATTATGCCGAATAGTTACATTTGAAAACCACCTTTTAATGAGGGGGTAAGGCGGGCAATACGGTGACTTTCTTCTAAGCTTGTAAGCGATATCACAAAAAGGAGATGGACAACCATGAAACAAACCGTAGCGGCTTACATAGCAAAAACGCTCGAACAGGCTGGCGTGAAGCGCATCTGGGGCGTCACCGGGGATTCACTGAACGGCTTAAGCGATAGCCTCAATAAAATGAAAACGATCGAATGGATGCCGACGCGCCATGAAGAGGTCGCCGCCTTTGCCGCAGGCGCCGAAGCGCAGCTGACGGGCGAGCTTGCCGTGTGTGCAGGCTCCTGCGGGCCGGGAAACCTGCATTTGATCAACGGTCTGTTTGACTGCCATCGCAACCACGTTCCGGTGCTGGCGATTGCCGCACACATTCCCTCCTCCGAGATCGGCAGCGGCTATTTTCAGGAAACGCACCCGCAGGAGCTGTTCCGCGAGTGCAGCCACTACTGCGAGCTGGTGTCTTCGCCCGAGCAAATCCCTCAGGTGCTGGCGATTGCCATGCGCAAAGCGATCCTGAATCGCGGTGTTTCGGTGGTGGTGATTCCGGGCGACGTGGCGCTGAAGGCCGCACCGGAAACTGCCAGCACCCACTGGTATCACGCTCCGCAGCCGGTGGTGACGCCCGCGGAAGAGGAGCTGAAAAAGCTGGCGCAGCTGCTGCGCTACTCCAGCAATATCGCCCTGATGTGCGGCAGCGGCTGCGCGGGCGCGCATAAAGAGTTAGTGGAATTTGCCGGAAAGCTCAAAGCGCCAATTGTTCACGCCCTGCGCGGAAAAGAGCACGTCGAGTACGACAACCCCTACGACGTCGGCATGACCGGGCTGATTGGCTTCTCGTCCGGCTTCCACACCATGATGAACGCCGACACCCTGATTCTGCTCGGCACCCAGTTCCCGTATCGCGCGTTCTATCCGTCGGATGCCAAAATCATTCAGATCGACATCAACCCGGCGAGCATCGGGGCGCACAGCAAGGTGGACATGGCGCTGATCGGCGATATCAAATCCACTCTGGCCGCCCTGCTGCCGCTGCTTGAGGAAAAAACCGAGCGTAAATTCCTCGACAAAGCCCTCAGCGACTACCGCGACGCGCGTAAAGGGCTGGACGATCTCGCCAAACCGAGCGACAAAGCCATTCACCCGCAGTATCTGGCGCAGCAGATCAGCCACTTCGCCGACGATGACGCCATCTTCACCTGTGATGTCGGCACCCCAACCGTCTGGGCGGCCCGCTACCTCAAGATGAACGGCAAGCGCCGCCTGCTCGGGTCGTTCAACCACGGCTCGATGGCGAACGCCATGCCGCAGGCGCTGGGCGCAAAAGCCACCGCGCCGGAGCGTCAGGTGGTGGCGATGTGCGGCGACGGCGGGTTCAGCATGCTGATGGGCGACTTCCTGTCCGTCGTGCAGATGAAGCTGCCGCTCAAAATTGTGGTCTTTAACAACAGCGTGCTGGGCTTTGTGGCGATGGAGATGAAGGCCGGGGGCTATCTCACCGACGGCACCGAGCTGCACGACACCAACTTTGCCCGTATCGCCGAAGCCTGCGGCATTACCGGTATCCGCGTGGAGAAAGCCTCCGAAGTGGACGAAGCGCTGCAGCGCGCCTTCTCCATCGACGGCCCGGTGCTGGTGGACGTGGTGGTTGCCAAAGAAGAGCTGGCGATCCCGCCGCAGATCAAGCTGGAGCAGGCCAAAGGCTTTAGCCTCTATATGCTGCGCGCCATTATCAGCGGCCGCGGAGACGAGGTGATCGAACTGGCAAAAACCAACTGGCTCAGGTAAAACGTTGCACATTACCTCTAAAATTAAAGGGATGTGCAATGATTGATTTACGCAGCGATACCGTGACCCGACCGACGCGCGCCATGCTCGAAGAGATGATGGCCGCCCCGGTCGGGGACGACGTTTACGGCGACGACCCGACGGTTAACGCGCTTCAACGTTATGCCGCCGAGCTGAGCGGCAAAGAGGCCGCGCTGTTCCTGCCGACCGGGACCCAGGCGAACCTGGTGGCGCTGCTGAGCCACTGCGAGCGCGGCGAGGAGTATATCGTCGGCCAGGGCGCGCACAACTATCTGTACGAAGCGGGCGGCGCGGCGGTGCTTGGCAGCATTCAGCCGCAGCCGATTGATGCCGCGGCGGATGGCTCCCTTCCATTGGATAAGGTCGCGGCGAAGATCAAAGCCGACGATATCCACTTCGCCCGCACCAGGCTGCTGAGCATTGAAAACACCCACAACGGCAAAGTGCTGCCGCGCGAGTACCTGAAAGCGGCGTGGGAATTTACCCGCGAGCGCAATCTGGGCCTGCACGTCGACGGCGCGCGTATTTTTAACGCCGTGGTGGAATATGGCTGCGAGCTGAAAGAGATCGCGCAGTACTGCGACTCGTTCACCATTTGCCTCTCCAAAGGGCTCGGCACGCCGGTTGGCTCGCTGCTGGTGGGCAATGCGGATTACATCAAGCGCGCCAACCGCTGGCGCAAAATGACCGGCGGCGGGATGCGTCAGGCCGGCATTCTGGCGGCGGCCGGTCTGTATGCCTTGAAAAACAACGTTGCCCGCCTGAAAGAGGATCACGACAATGCCGCCTGGATGGCCGCGCAGCTGCGTGAGATTGGCGCAGACGTGATGCGTCACGACACCAACATGCTGTTCGTGCGCGTTGGCGATGACAACGCCGCCGCGCTGGGCGAGTTCATGAAGGCGCGCGGCGTGCTGATCAACGCCTCGCCGGTGGTGCGCCTGGTGATGCATCTGGACGTCAGCCGCGATCGGCTTGCGGAAGTGGTCAGCCACTGGCAGGCATTTTTACAGCGTTAAGAAGGAGCGTAACGTGCCGCAACGTATTCTGGTGCTCGGCGCCAGCGGCTATATCGGTCAGCATCTGACCACGGCGTTAAGCCAGCACGGGCATCAGGTGCTGGCGGCGGCACGCAGCGTGGAACGCCTGCAAAAGCTCAACCTGCCCAACGTCACCTGCCACAGCGTGGATTTAAGCTGGCCGCAGAACTTGCCCACGCTGCTGGAAGGGGTAGACACGCTTTACTACCTGGTTCACAGCATGGGCGAAGGCGGGGATTTTATCGCCCACGAGCGTCAGGCGGCGATGAACGTGCGCGATGCCCTGCTGCAGTCCCCCGTTAAGCAGGTGATTTTTTTAAGCTCATTGCAGGCCCCCGAAAATGAACAGTCCGACCATTTACGCGCCCGCCAGCTGACCGCGGACACCCTGCGCAGTGCGAACATTCCCCTCACCGAGCTGCGCGCCGGGATCATCGTCGGCGCGGGCTCTGCCGCCTTCGAGGTGATGCGCGATATGGTCTACAACCTGCCGGTGCTCACCCCGCCGCGCTGGGTGCGTTCGCGCACCACGCCGATTGCGCTGGAGAACCTGCTGCACTATCTGGTGGAGCTGTTGAACCATCCCGCCGCAGAGCACCGCGTGCTGGAAGCGGCCGGGCCGGAAGTGCTGAGCTATCAGCAGCAGTTCGAGCATTTTATGCAGGTCAGCGGGCGTCGGCGCCTGCTGGTGCCCGTTCCCTTCCCTACCAGCTGGATCTCGGTGTGGTTTTTAAACGTCATTACCTCCGTGCCGCCCACCACGGCCAAAGCGCTGATCCAGGGGCTGAAGCACGATCTGCTGGCGGACGATCGCGAACTGCGCGCGCTGATCCCCCAGACGCTGATCCGCTTTGACGACGCGGTGCGCAATACCCTGAAAGAAGAAGAGAAGCTGGTGAACTCCAGCGACTGGGGGTACGACGCCCAGGCCTTTGCCCGCTGGCGGCCGGAATACGGCTATTACCCGAAGCAGGCGGGCTGCACGGTGAAAACCCAGGCCAGCCTGGCCTCGCTGTGGGCGGTGGTGAACCAGATTGGCGGCAAAGAGCGCTACTTCTTTGGCAATATCCTCTGGCAGACGCGCGGCGCGCTGGATCTGCTGGTGGGGCACAGGCTGGCGAAAGGCCGCCCTGCGCATCCGTATCTTGAGGTGGGCGATACCGTCGACAGCTGGAAGGTGATTATCGTGGAGCCGGAAAAGCAGCTGGCGCTGCTGTTTGGCATGAAAGCCCCGGGGCTGGGGCGGCTCTGTTTTACGCTTAAAGACAAGGGCAGCCATCGCGAGCTGGACGTTCGCGCATGGTGGCATCCCCACGGCATGCCGGGTTTATTCTACTGGCTGCTGATGATCCCGGCGCATCTGTTTATCTTCCGCGGGATGGCGAAACGCATCGCGCAGCTCGCGGAACAAACGGACGACGGTCGCTAAATAAAACTCTTAATCTTTCACCTTTCCCATTGCATACGGGCGTAATTCACGGAAGAATGCGCACGAAATTCTTTTTCAACACAGTGGATCGATATGAAGGTACTGGTTACCGGTGCGACCAGCGGCTTGGGCCGAAACGCGGTCGAGTTTCTGCGCAACAAGGGCATTAGCGTCAGGGCTACCGGTCGCAACGAAGCGATGGGTAAACTGCTGCAAAAAATGGGCGCAGAGTTTGTCCATGCCGACCTGACGGAGCTGGTTTCCTCCCAGGCGAAGGTGATGCTCGCCGGTATCGATACGCTGTGGCACTGCTCCAGCTTTACCTCCCCGTGGGGCACGCAGGAAGCGTTCGATCTCGCGAACGTGCGCGCCACCCGCCGTCTGGGCGAGTGGGCCGTGGCCTGGGGCGTGCGCAACTTTATTCATATCTCCTCCCCGTCGCTCTATTTCGACTATCACCACCATCGCGATATTCAGGAAGATTTCCGTCCGGCGCGGTTTGCCTGCGAGTTTGCCCGCAGTAAGGCCGCCAGCGAAGAGGTGATCGACCTGCTGGCGCAGTCGAACCCGCACACGCGCTTTACCGTGCTGCGTCCGCAAAGCCTGTTCGGACCGCACGACAAAGTGTTTATTCCGCGCCTGGCGCAGATGATGCACCACTACGGTAGCGTGCTGCTGCCGCGCGGCGGCGACGCTATGGTGGACATGACCTATTACGAAAACGCGGTTCACGCCATGTGGCTGGCAAGCCAGAGCGAGTGCGACAAGCTGGTGTCGGGCCGGGCGTATAACATCACCAACGGCGAGCCCTGCACCCTGCGAAGCATCGTGCAGCGGCTGATTGACGAGCTGCAGATCCAGTGCCGCATCCGCTCCGTTCCCTATCCGATGCTGGACATGATTGCCCGAAGCATGGAGCGTTTCGGCAATAAATCCGCCAAAGAGCCGGCCCTGACGCACTACGGCGTGTCGAAGCTTAACTTTGATTTTACGCTGGATATTTCCCGCGCGGAGAACGAGCTGGGGTATAAGCCGATTGTGACGCTGGATGACGGGATTGTGCGCACGGCGGCGTGGCTGCGGGATCACGGGAAGCTGCACCGGTAGTTAGGCGGGTGCGGCCTGATGCCCTCACCCTGGCCCTCTCCCACGGGGAGAGGGTATAAAAAAGCAAACGGCAACCTTTCGGTTGCCGTTTGCTTTTTTATAGCGCTGTCCAGGCGTCGGACCATGCCAGGCCTGCGCCGGGTTCATAGTACGCCGGAGCGTTGTTACACCAGCCGCTGTAAGGGAACGGTTTGCACTGGAACAGTTTACCGTGGTTGTTCACGATATCGCCCGCGCTGTACTTACTGTTCGCACTCCACGGCGCGTAAGAGCCAGAGGTGCCTTCATCCTGAGATGGGGTCGCCGCTTTCGCTTTCACGTTCAGCAGGTAGGTGGTGCTGCTGCTCAGTTCGCCGTCGCTGACGGTCAGGCTGATTTCATACTGCTGTGCCGTTGCCGATTCTGGCGCGTTGAAGGTGACAACCGCTTTATCTTCGCCGGACACCGTCTGGCCGTCCTGGGAGCGCCAGGTGTAGGTCAGCTTGTTGCCGTCTTCGTCGGTAGAGCCTTCAGCGCTCAGGGAAACCTGCGCCCCCGCTTCTACAGCACCGATGGGGCCTGCGATCTGCGCCACTGGCGCGTGGTTCACCGCCGCCGGGGTGGTGTCTTCCGCGGGCGTAGTATCTGCCGGGGTAGTGTCTTCCGCCGGAGTCGTATCCGCTGGCGTGGTGTCTGCTGGCGTAGTGTCCGCAGGCGTTTCGTCCGTTGGCGTGGTCGCAGAGCCGTCGTCGTTCATGATGTTGACGTTAAAGAACTTCTGTACACACTTGGTGTAGTCGCCTTCTTTAAACGCGCTGAACGGCGTCTGATAGCCCACCAGCTGGCAAGAGTAGGTCTTACCGTCCGGCGTATCACCGCTCCATCCCCAGTCCTGCTCCCAGTAAATTTTCAGAGAGCCAGCGCCGCCTTCATCGAATTGCTTCATGTTGGCACAGCCCAGCACTTCGTTAGCCGCAACAGGAACTTTCAGGTAGTTGGCGAATTCTTTGTAGTATTTGATACGGTTTTCAGACTGCGCAATCTCAGTCGGGCCGCCGCACTCCACGCCGCCGTTGATGATCTGCGTGGTCACGCCGAAGCCCGGAACCAGGCCGTTGGCTTTATCGTGATCGTTTGGCTGCCAGGTGCCGTCGATAACCTGCAACATGCTTGGTTTCGGTGGCTGTGGATAGGCGAAGAAGAAGATGGCGCTTGCCAGGTTCAGCCAGGTGTCAGCAACCAGTTCTGGTTTTTCGAGCAGAACTTTTACGTCGCCGTACATGGCTTCAGAGAACGGGCCGTAGTTGTAGTTGTAAGACAACTGTTTTGCGCCACGACCGAAGTAGCTCAGGAAGTCGCCGTCTTTGTCTTTCCCGCACGGCCAGGTCTGACCCTGCCACACGCTGGGGTTACATTCGCCGTTATAACCGCCTTTCTGACCTTCGGTCCAGCCCATTTCGCGGATATACACCAGCGCCTGACGCCATTCGGCTTCTGGACGCCAGCTTTCGTGGCCGCCCGTTTCCTGCGCGAAGTGCGCGAACATGGTTGCCATTTCTTTACGGCAGATAGCGTCGCTGTCACGACCGTCTTTGTAGGTGTCGCACAGTGCCGGGAATTTACCCACGGCTTTCAGGAAGTTGCTGTAGCTGTAATCCTTCGCGCGCAGAGGGAACAGATATTCCCAGTCGCTCTCTTTCAGGATACCTTCAACGCGCTTAACGTTGTCCGGGTTGGACGCTTTGCCAGGCTCGATCTGCTCGACCGTGCTGTTGTCCAGCGTACGGATGGTATCTTTCACCGACTTCATCAGCGGAAAATCGGTAAGCTCTTTTTCCTTTTTAGCCAGGTCGCTGGCTTTCATGGTGTAAGGTTCGCTGCTGGTCGCCTGTAACGTTGCAGCCTGAGCCATAACCGGTGCCACACAAGCCCCCGCTACGAGAATGCTCAGTAATGTCCTTTTAGTCATTTCAAATAATCCTGTATATAAGCAACAATGGTGGATGCTTTCCCGGCTTATGTATTAGTCCATTAATAAATAAACCTGAGAAGGCGATTCTTTTTTACTTTCTGAAGAACACCGTCAGGTACTCTTCAAAAAATAAAAATCAGTACACGTAAGATTGACGTGATTTTATTTGCTGGTACTTCGTCCACACCTTGTGGGCATACATCATTCGCTGTGGATAATTCTCTTTTTTCAGGCCGGCGTTATAAGCACCGACAGCTTCCCAGTTATATCCATAGACTTTAATCATGTTGGATAATATGGATGCGCCAACCATGATTGAGGTACACGGCTCGGTTATTAACCGATATTCATCAATGCCGTGGCGTTCTAATTCACTAAAGTGAGAGCTATTAATTTGCATCAGACCCACGTCGCGTGAACCGTCGTGATTCCAGCCTACCGCGTGGGGGTTCATACCCGATTCCACTTTGGCAATCGCAAATAATAAGTAGGGGTCGACATGATAATAATGCGCGGCTTTGTCCCAACAGTTTGCCATTGCACTCTGGCTAATGATTAACAATAAAAAGATGAGGCGTTTCATTTGATTTACCTGCTAATTGACTTTCCCACTCTCTCCTTGCGCACAAATCATAATGAGGGTTGTTGACCGCACCCGAAGCGGGGTGCGGTCAACCGTTGCGGGTGGATATCACACCCGTAACGTCAGGTTCAGAAGATTATTTGCAGTCCGCAGACGCGCCTTCTTTCACCCATACATCGCTGTTGCCCGGTTTATCACCGCGGGTCCACCACTTCGCACGGTAAACGTTACCTTCGAAGGTCGTGGTTTCACCGCCGTTGTAGACCTTGTCTGAACGCCAGTTCATTTTCACCTGGCTGACCAGTTCCCATGCGTCAACGTCGAAGCCAGGCTTGTTGCCCTGAGTCCAGTACTTCGCTTTCCATACCAGGTTGTCGGAGCTGACGGTATCGCCGCTGTTGTAAACCTTGGTCGCAGACCAGGCAACGTACTTGCTCGCGTTAGCATCCACTGGCGCATCGCAGCTGCCGGTAGCTGGCGTGGTACCTTCGTCAGATGGCGTGGTGCCTTCGTCAGACGGGTTGGTGCCTTCATCAGACGGATTAGTGTCTTCGTCAACCGGCTCCGCGGCTTTCGGATTCACCGTGACCTGAACGTTAGACTGCACGCTGGTTTTGCCGTCGGAAACAATGACGCTCAGCGTATAGGTAGACGCGTTCGCGACTTCCGGGGCGGTGATACGCACGTTTGCAGAATCAGTGCCGGTCGCGTTCATGTCTGCCGGTACGCTCCAGCTGTAGGTCAGCGCGTCGCCGTCAGGATCGGTTGCCTGGGCATGCAGAGAGACCGTTTCACCGGATTCAACGGTAACGTTGTCCATCGCATTGATAACAGGCGCCTGGTTGGCCTTAGGTGCTTTGTTAACAACCTGCACGTCGATTGAGCTGCTCAGACCTTTCGCATCGGTCACGGTCAGGCGGAACACCAGCGTCTGGTTGCTGGATACCGCAGGTACGCTGAAGCTTGCTTTCGCTTTGGTGCTGTTGGTCAGGGTGACGGAAGAACCGGAAACCTGCGTCCATTTGTAGGTCAGCGCATCGCCGTCCTGATCGGAAGAGGCAGAGCCGTCCAGCGTCACGGTAGCCGGGCCAGTCACGGTCATGTCAGCGGCGGACGCGACCGGAGCGTGGTTGGTCGGAACCGGGTCAACAGGCGTGGAGCCGCTACCAAGCAGGCTTTCGTTCATCGCGTTCAGGATGTCGCCGTTGTCGGATTCAATAGACCATGCGAACAGACCACCGAGGTTGTGGTTCAGCACGTATTTGCCTTTCGCTTCAACAGAACGGGCGTTGTCATAGCTGATCAGCTCGCCGGTAGACTTGTTGAACAGGTATGGCGCTTCCGCCGCGGTGTCGTACTTGTATTCCCAGCCTGGTTTACCCAGCATCTTGTTCACGATATCGCGATAATCCAGGATGCCTGCTTCCCATGAGCCCGCGATTGCGCCCGTTGCGGTACCGGTGAATGGATTGTCGCCGGTGTAACCGTGAACGCCAGTCCAGCCGCGGCCATACATTGCCGCACCCACAACAACTTTACCCGGCTGCACGCCCTGATCCAGCATCGCTTTCACCGCGTTTTCCGTGGTGTAGTTGGTGTCTGGTTTCCAGGAAGCACCGTACAGCGCAGCCTGGTGACCCAGCTCGGTGTTGCTCCACGCGCCGTAGTAGTCGTAGCTCATCAGGAAGATGTGATCGATGTACTGCTGGGCAGTGTTGTAATCAACGTCTTCAATCTTGTCTTTGCCCGCGCCAATCGCCGTGGTCAGCTCATAGGTGCGGCCAGTTTCTGCTGACAGTTCGTTCAGCATGGCGCGCAGGTCGTGCATCAGCGCAGTGTAAGTGGCTTTATCGGTTGCCGGGTTACCCAGCCTGGCGTTCTCACCGCCGCCGCCAGGGAATTCCCAGTCGATATCTACGCCGTCGAACACTTTCCAGGTTTTCAGGAACTCTTTAACAGAGCCCACGAAACGGTCACGCAGAACTTTGTTGTCCATCTGGAAGAACGGGTCAGACAGCGTCCAGCCGCCTACAGAAGGCAGAATTTTCAGGTCTGGATGGGCTTTTTTCATTGCCATCAGCTGACCGTAGTTACCTTTGTACGGGTCGTCCCAGTTAGACACGCCGGACTGAGGTTTTTGCAGCGCTGCCCACGGATCGTGGATAGCAACGGTATAGTCAGGGCGGCCTGCACACGCGCGTTTCA
The DNA here is from genome assembly GCF_964208575.1 of Enterobacter soli. GTDB lineage: Bacteria > Pseudomonadota > Gammaproteobacteria > Enterobacterales > Enterobacteriaceae > Enterobacter > Enterobacter soli_A. Next base: position 43,011 of record NZ_CAXOFU010000003.1, read on the forward strand.
GAGACTCAAGCGCGCCGGAAGATTTGGCGCTGTCGTTGATGCCGTCGCCGCCGCAGATTGGGATGAAGCCGTACAGCAGGTGGTTGATGTTCGCGACCGGGATTTTGTCCGCAGAGAAGTTGCGGTCATAAACGCCCCACTCCGGGAAGTAAGCGCCAACCACTTTATCGGTGTGTTTTGAGAAGGTTTTGTTGTTTTCAAGCAGCGTCGTGTTCATTGGCAGCAGGTGGCTACCGTCGGTGTCTGCCACGATGATCAGCTTGCTGGCGCTTTTGGTGCAGCCGCTGTCATTACACAGCTCAACCTGCTCCTGATAACGACCGCCTTTCTTCACTTTGAAGGTCGCAGAGCCCGCCGCGCTACCTGCGCCGGTCCACACGGTCTGGCCGTCCAGCAGGACTTTTGCGGACGTTGGCGCATCACCGCTCCAGACGTTCCACTCAACCTTCACGTCCACACCGTCGTTGTGAACTTTAATAAGGTTATTGTAATCCTGAGCCGCCTGATCGACTTCTACCAGCGCAAACTTGTCATTGCCGGAAGTAAGAGAAGGTGTACCTGGCGCCGCGGCGAACGCCGAACTTGTTGCCGCCGCAATAAAGAGCGCCAGATATTTAGGCTTCATAAAATTCATTTCTATTTCCTGATAAATTTATACGTGAACGATAATGACCCATGACTTCCTTGAGCTCATGGAATGTATTTAAAAACTCAATCTAAAAAAGTATTTGTGGATCGTAACCAAAAAACGTTGACGGGTTATATTCCTCCCTAAACAGTCACAAGCTCACTTTCCTTTTGGCTTATGCCCGGTACGATACACGCAAGAAAAAGCATCTTCCTTTCCTTTTCCCGGCGAAAAAAAGCGATAAAAAACTTGACCGAAATATTCAGAATGTGACAGCAAACGCCTGGGCAATAAACACGGCGAGACCTGCCAGAGATAAATACGGGCCGAAAGAGATAGTTTGGTTATTTTTATTTGCTTTATGACATGCGAAATAACCGACAATGCCGCAAAGCGCCGCAATTAATTCAATAGAGGGCAATGCCTGCCACCCGCACCAGGCGCCCAGCGCGGCCAGCAGCTTAAAATCACCGTAACCCAGCCCTTCGCGCCCGGTCGCCAGGCGAAATCCCCAGTACACCAGCCAGAGCGACAGATACCCCGCCACCGCACCGTACAGCGCATCGCGCAGCGGCAGCGTGTTGCCCAGCGTCGCAATCAGCAGCCCGGCCCACAGCAGGGGCTGGGTCAGGCAATCCGGCAGCAGCTGGTGTTTGCCGTCGATCAGCGCCAGCGGCAGCAAAAACGCGGCCAGCAGCCAGAGCGAGAACAGGGTCTGAATGCCCGGAACGGACCAGGCCGTGACGCCAAAGAACAGCGCGGTAAAAAGCTCAATCAAAAAGATCCGTAGCGGGATCGCCGTGCGGCACCGGCTGCAGCGGCCCCGCAATAGCAGCCAGCTCAGCAGCGGGATGTTTTCCCAGGCAGAGAGCGCATGCTGGCACGCCGGGCAGTGCGAGGCGGGAAAGAGTAAATTGCCGCATCCCTCCTCGTCCATCACCATCGGCGGAACGCGCTCCGCCACCACGCCGAGAAAACTGCCCGTTATCGCCCCCAGCACTGCACTCATGACGGGGAACCCAACCGGGTAAACCTCACGTACCAGTACGAAGGTATTCATGCCAGTTTTTTCCAGGTCAGCTGAATTTCGGCCTTCACGTCGCTGATATGGTCAACCGGCGTGAGGTTCATTTTCTGCAAACGAATACCCGACGTCTGGTTTATTTCGCGCAGCCAGTTTTTTAATTCATAGACATTCACGCGCCCCACCACGAAAGAGAGGGTTTGCCCGTCCTGACGGACGTCCGTTAATGAGACATTAATCTCGTGCGCGCTATTTTCCACCACGCTGCGCGGATTATCCGTTTTTACCTGCAGCATCTGGAGATGGTTTTTATCAATTTCCGTACGCATCCAGTTCAGCGTTTCGGTTTGACGAGCCAGCGTGGTTTTACTGCTTTGAATCATATTATCCAAAGGGATCACTCCTGCGTAATAAATCGCGGCGCAGCACAACGCTGCGGCACCGTTTTTTAATAATGTTTTTTCCCTGGCGCTGTAATTTTGATAACGCGCTTTCAGCTGCGCGACTCTCTCTTTCATTTATGTTTCCCTGTAATCATGGCGGTATACGGCGCCTCTCTTGAAACAGGCTGGAGCGAAAAATCAAAGCCTGCGCGGGTCTGGTTGATGAACGTCTGCAGCGACTGCTGATCTTGCGCGGTCACGCTCAGGACAAGCCCCCCCTGCGCGGCGTCGTATTCCACCTGGTTGATTTCCAGCGCCGGAACCGCCCGTTTGGCCTGCTCCAGCTCATCCAGCTGCAGGAAGATGCCCTTAGGCTGTTTCTTGATGTTCTGTCCAAAGTGATATTTGAGGTTGGTCTGCTGGCGCATGCTCGGGAAGTGGTGCTGATACACCTGCACAATCTCCTGCTGAACGTGGTTCTCTTCCTGCACCAGCATCCAGGCCAGAGCGGCGCGCGGGCCCAGCAGCAGGCCAAGGGAGAGCAGCCCCGCCGCCGCGATGGCCACCTTGAGGCCTTTCGGCAGGCCGTTGCCGGCGCTGCGGGGGCCAAACTCTCCGTGCAGCAGGTTCACGCGGCTCGCCTGCCACTGGGTCTGAATCAGCACCAGCGGGTGAACCCACGCCAGGCGCTCGTCCACCTCGACTCCCGCAGGCGCGTCGCCGTAGCAGCACACCTCGCCCTCCCCGGCTTTCTGCATCAGCAGCGGCAGCAGGGTGGCATCCACTTCGCCGGCCGACGCCGGAGACAGGCGCAGCCAGTAGTTATCTTCCAGCGATACCAGCGTGGAGCCGCCCGCAGACACCGGCAGCAGCCAGGCATCCGGCACCGCCTGCACCACGGTCAGCCCGGCGGCGCTGAAGCGCTCGAGCCAGTGGCGCAGGCGCGCGGCGTCAATGGCCACGGCGTCAACCTCGCGCCCTTTTTTGCCGAGCACCGTCCAGTGCAGGCCGTCCACGTCGCCAATCAGCGTCTCTTCCGCCATCCAGGAGAACGCCGCCGTCTGGGCGTTCATCCCTTTTTTCGGCAGCGTGAAGTGGCGGAAGACGGTTTCCCCTGCGGGCAGCAGCAGACAGACGCGCGCCGCCAGAGGATGTCCGGCAAGGGTGCTGAGTTCAGCCATGTTCTCCAGCGATTCAACCTGCTGACTACCGGACTCGCACCACCATAATTTCCCGTCCTCGCGGCTGTCGGGACGAATAAAAAGCACCTGTTTCATAGATATCGACTTTTGTTATTCAATCATTCGGTAACGACGCTGCCACGTCACAATCTCACCGGCTTCGTTGTTCACCTGAAGCTGGCTGACCGCGAGCAGCGTCAAATCGTCCGTGTTGCCGGTATAGTCAACGCGGAAATAGCGGCTGTTAATGGCAAACTCCTCCGCCACCTTCGGCAAATCGTCTTTCAGCTGCGGAAAGTTCAGCTCCAGCACCTGGGTAAAGGCCTCCATGCTCTCCCAGCCCGCTTCCGGGCGAGAGTCGATGAGGCGCTTCACGTCCTCTTCGGTCAGCTTTCCGGGGAAGAACGCCGCCATCACCCCTGCCTGCTCGGGCTTGAGCGTGTTGACGTCCACCTTGCTGGCGTAGTCCGGCAGGGCGCAGAGAAGCTTGCTCACCTTCGGATAGGCCGCCGCCGGGAACGCGGGCAGGAGCTTGATCTCCGCGATATTGCGCATCATCTGGTTGGCGGGCTGGCGAGCCGGGACAACACCGGCCCAGGCGTCGCTCTCGGCGCCCTCTTTTACGGTGACGGAATCCCCGTCGAGGTAATCCACCAACTGGAGATAAATCTCTTCGGCGCCGGACGGGCTCACGCCGCTGTCGGTCAGGATCTGCTCGACGATTTGCTCTTTACGCGGTTTTTCCACCGCCGCCGCCGGGGCGTCTTTACCCGCCGGGGCTTTATCTTCGGCCAGCAGGTTGTTGACGTTAAAGCAGTTCTGCGCGTCTTCGACCTGGCCGACGACGGTGTAGTTATCGCCCCGGGTTTCCAGCGGCTGATGCCAGTCGCCGTCCGGCGCGAGGGCTTTACTTTCCCCGCTGGCCTGCGTTTGCAGCAGGTCTTTGACGGCCTTTTCCTGCGCCTGCATCGCCCAGCGCAGCTGCTGCTGGCTCACCTGGTAGTGCGTCTTTTGCAGGCTGCGGCAAAACTGCTGGCTGATTTTGGCCGCCAGCGCCGACATCATCACCAGCAGGATCAGCACCACCAGCAGGGCGACGCCCTTCTGTTTGTCCGTTCGGCTCATTGCGGGGCTCCCGGTGCGGCCTGCCCCGCCGGCTGCGGCGCGGCGCTGGACGGGCTCTCTTTTTTCTCTGGGGCAGGCGGCGCGGTCACGGCAGGCATGTCCCCCGGCGTGGTAAAGATCCAGCGCCAGCTATCGCCATTTTCCATCGTTAGCGTCACCTCCACGCCGTCGGGCTGGCGGGTGCTGTCGGTCCAGCTTTTCTGCCAGCCTTTGCTGTAAAAGCGCCACTTCATCGATTTCACGTCGTTGACGACAGGCACCTCTTCGGGCTTCACGCTCTGCGGGCCGTCAATCGCCGGCCAGATGTCGCGATACAGACGCCCCTCTTCCAGCCGCCAGCGCACGCGCTCCAGCTGGACGGTGCCGCTCACGCCGTTCAGCGTGGTCAGCTCGATGGCGTCGTCGGTTTGCACGAAAACGCCGGATTCATTGCGCGGCGCACGCCCCTGAAGCTGGAAGAAGTCGCGCTCCATCAGGCTCCAGGCGCGCTGCACCTGGTTAAGCTTTGCCGCACTGGCATCGGTGGCCGAGCTGGTGCGCATCGCGCCGTCCAGGATCTGCCAGGCCAGGGTGCTGATCACCGCGAAAATCGTCAGGGCGATCATGATCTCCAGCAGGGTGAAGCCACGCTGGCGTCGCGTCTTTTTCACTTGCCCACCTTCTCTTCTGGCGGAATGATTTGCAGGGCTACAACCGGCTGGCTTTCATCGCCTTCGGCGTAAACGCGGACTTCATTGGCCCAGCCGCTGCTGGCGGTTTTGACCCGCTGCTTGTGCCAGTTCCAGCTGCGCCCGCCCATGATTTCCGTTCCCTGCTCGTCGGCGTCCGGGAAGTCGCTCTGGCTGAGCTTCGCTTGTGCAAGCACGTTTTCCGCCACCCAGCTCGCCTGCAGCGTTTCACTCAGGCCGTGGGTAAAACGCACGTTCAGGGACACGGAGTTCATCAGCGCCAGCGCCGCGGTGGAGAAGATCACCAGCGCGACCATCACCTCCAGCAGCGTCATCCCCTGCTGTTTTGCTTTGCGTTTAGTCATCGTTCTCTACCGACACGGGAGCCGCGCCCTGCGACACCACGCGGAAATGGTGCTGTTTGTCGTAGCTTTGCAGCGTCAGCGTGAAGCGACCAATCTCACCGTCCGGTAAAAAGACGATTTGCGGCTCGGCGTCCACCGTGGCGGCCAGACGCTGCGGAGAGAGCGAGACGTGCATCTCTTCGGGAAAAGCGCCGTTAGTCATAATTCGCCCGGCGGATAAAGGCACCCACTGACGCTCGCCCTTAACGGTTTTTAACGTCACCAGCTGATATTTATCCGTGGTAATGACTAACCCGACGATATTTCCGTCCATCACCGCGCGGTCTGAACCATAATCCACAAGGGCTTTTAGCTGCTGGCCAAATATATCCGCACCGCTACGCGAGGGAATAGTGGACACCACCATCATGGCGCAGCTGGCAAATATCACCAGCGCCAGGATAATTTCCAGCAGCGTAAAGCCGCGCTGCTTTTTCATTATTTCGCGTTTTTATCGAGTGACCAGTTGGTGATGTCATCGGCGGTATTCGCTTCGCCGTCCGGGCCTGCGGAAAATACGTCTACCGCACCGTGTTCACCCGGGCTCACCATCAGATAATCGCTGCCCCACGGATCCTGCGGCAGGCGGCGAATATAGCCGTCCGCGCGGTAGCCGTTCGGGATTGGCGCGATTTCTGGCTTGGTGACCAGCGCCTGAAGGCCCTGCTCGGTGGTTGGATAGCGGTGGTTATCCAGCTTATACATATCCAGCGAGCCTTCGAGGGCGACAATATCGCTGGTGGCTTTCTGGGCGTCGGCTTTCTCTTTATTGCCCATTAAATTAGGCACAACCATACTGGCGAGCACGCCGAGAATAACAATTACCACCATTAATTCGAGCAAAGTGAAGCCCGCCTGGCGAGCCAGGTTTTTACGTTTAATAGCCATTGATTTAACCTACCATATTATTAAGTTGCAGAAGCGGTTGTAATATTGACAGCACGATGAATAAAACAATCGTGGCCATGGATACCACCAGCGCCGGTTCAAATACCGACAGCGTTAATGTAATTCGATGTTGTAAAGCCGATTCCTGATTTTCAGCCGCGCGATCCATTAAATTGCCTAATTCACCGCTCTCTTCGCCGGAGGCAATCATATACAGCATGGTGGGCGGGAATAATTTCGCCTGCTCCAGCGCGGCATATAGAGACGCCCCCTGGCGCACGGTGTCGGCCGCCTGCTCCAGCACCTGCCGGGCGTAGAGATTTTCGATACCGTCCATCGCGATATACATCCCTTCCAGCAGCGGCACGCTGCTCGCCTGCAAAATACTGAGCGTGCGGATATAGCGGGCGCTGTTGATAGCGCACACCAGCTTCTTAATCGGTGAGCCGTTGACCAGCCAGCTGTGCCACTTAAAGCGGTTTTTGGCGTTTCTGACCCAGGCTTTGAATCCGACGAACGCCCCCGCCAGCCCCCCGGCGATAAAAATCCCGTAGGCCTGGAGGAAATCGCTCACCGCAATCAGCGTGCGGGTGGTGATCGGCAGCTGCTGCTTCATGTGGGTGAACTGCTCGATCACCTGCGGCACCACCGCCACCAGCAAAATGCTGATCACCGCGATGGCCACCACCGTCAGGGTGATCGGGTAGACCATCGCCTGGGTCAGCTTGCTTTTCATCTTCTGGCGCTGTTCGTTGTACTCCGCCAGCTTTTCCAGCACGTCGCCCAGGTGGCCGGTTTTTTCCCCAGCCATCACCAGCGTGCAGTAGAGCTTGTCGAAGGTGCGCGGAAACTGGCTGAAGGCGTCGAAAAGCGTATGCCCTTCTACCACTTTTTCACGAATGTCCACCACCATCGCCGCCAGCTTTTTGTCTTCAGTCTGTTTGGAAATCGCCTTGAGCGCGCTTTCCAGCGGCAGCGCGGCGTTCACCAGCGTGGAGAGCTGGCGGGTAAACATCGACAGCACCGGCGTGGAGAGCTTCGCCCCGGTGGCGGCTTTCCCGGTCACCGCTTTTTCACGGGTCTCGGTAATGCTGACCGGCATCAGCTTCTGTTCGCGCAGCATCTGGCGAACCTGCTTTTGCCCTTCGGCCTGCAGTGTGCCGCGACGGGTTTTCCCCGCCGCGTCCGTCGCCGTCCAGGCGTAGAAGGCCATTACTCGTCCCCTCCGCGCTCGGCGGTGACGCGCATTACCTCTTCAAGGGAGGTGACGCCGCTAATCACCTTCAGCAGCCCGTTCTCGCGCAGGCTGTAGGCCTGCTTGAAGAGCTGCGTTTCGATGGACATTTCGTCTTTATCTTCATGAATGGCGCGGCGCATGGCGCTGTCGACCACCAGAAATTCATGAATGCCCGCGCGTCCCTGGTAGCCGCTCTGGCGACAGTGCTCGCACCCGACCGCGCGATAAATCGCCTTCGGCGGGGTGTCCATAAAGCTGAACAAGGCTTTTTCATTATCATCCAGCGGACTGGTGGTGCGGCAGTGGGAACACAGCCGACGCACCAGACGCTGGGCAATGACACCGAGTAACGATGAACCGATTAAAAACGACTCCAGCCCCATATCGCGCAGGCGGGTAATCGCCCCCGCGGCGCTGTTGGTGTGCAGCGTAGACATGACCAGGTGACCGGTCAGCGACGCCTGCACGGCAATCTGTGCAGTTTCGCCGTCGCGGATCTCGCCGATCATCACCACGTCCGGGTCCTGGCGCAAAATGGCGCGCAGCCCGCGGGCAAAGGTCATGTCCACGCGCGGGTTAACCTGCGTCTGCCCCACCCCTTCAAGCTCATATTCAATCGGATCTTCAACGGTCAGGATGTTGCGTTCATGGCCGTTCAGCGCCGAAAGAATGGCGTACAGGGTGGTACTTTTACCGGAGCCCGTGGGCCCGGTGACCAGGATAATGCCGTGCGGGCGGTCTATCAGCCCCTTTAATTTTTCCAGCTCTTCATCAATCAGGCCGAGCTTGTTGATATCCGGCTTGAGATTGCTTTTATCCAGCAAACGCATGACCACGCGCTCGCCGTACTGCGACGGAATGGTCGAGACGCGCACGTCGATCGCCTTGCGGCCGATGCGCAGTGAAATACGGCCATCCTGCGGAAGACGTTTTTCAGCGATGTCGAGCTTCGACATCACCTTGATACGCGACACCAGCAGCGGCGCGAGCTTGCGCGCGGGCTGCAGCACCGGGCGCAGCACGCCGTCGACGCGAAAACGGATGCTCAGGGTGCGCTCGAAGGTTTCGATGTGAATATCCGACGCCCCGTCCTTCACCGCCTCGCCGAGAATGGCGTTGATCAGGCGGATCACCGGCGAGTTTTCGTCGTTATCCAGCAGATCCTCGTTGTCGGGGATCTCTTCGGTTAACGCCATCAGATCGATATCCGCATCCATGTCGTCAACCAGCTGCTGCGATACGCCGCTGTTCTGCTGCCAGATTTTCGCCAGCATCTCGTCAAAGGCTTCCGCCGCCAGGGTGACGGGAACGAAAGAACGCTCCAGAACCCGGCGCATCTCCAGCAGGGCAAACGCCGGCACGTCGTCGCGGACGTACACGTCGCCGTCGAAGTACAGAATGCCGTTGTCTTTCGCGTAGCTACTGCTGCACAGATACTTACTCAGTTCGTCCACGTTGCGCCTCCGCCTTACTCTTTAAACGGATTGCGGGTCGCCGCGCTGGCGCGGGTGTTCACCGGCGCGGCGCTGCTTTGCTGAGGGAACGCGGGCAGCACGGCGTTGTCAGCGGGGGCAATAATGCCCAGCTTTTTCTCTTCAATACGCTGCTGCTGACGCGCGCGCATCTGGTCATAGCGCTCCTTCGACGCCGCGCTGTAGTTATCGTCATCGCGCAGAACGGTGGTGTGGATAAACACCATCAGGTTGCGCTTGGACGTATCCTGCGAGGTGTAGCGGAACAGCTGGCCCACCAGCGGAATGTCGCCGAGCAACGGCACTTTAGAAACCGACTGTTTGGTGACGTTTTCCATCAGGCCGCCGAGCACCACGGTCTGCCCGCTGTGCACCATCACTTCGTTATTGATGGTGCGGGTGTTGAAGGTCGGGCCGAGGCTCGCATCTTCCGTCGCGCTGGTGTCTACGCTGGAGACTTCCTGCTCGATCTTCAGGTGGATCATGTCGCCGTCGTTGATCTGCGGAACGATTTTGAGCTTCGTACCAACGGTTTTACGCTCGACCGAGTTAAAGACGTTGTCGCCGCTGGTGGTCTGGGAGCCGGACAGCACCGGAACGTCCTGACCGACGTTGAACGACGCCTCTTTGTTGTCCAGCGTGACCACGCTTGGCGTGGAAAGAATGTCGTTTTTCCCCTCGGTGGAGAGTGCGGTCATCAGCGCGCCGAAATCGCCGTTGAAGAAGCCGGTCGCCATGCCGGTAAAGCTGGCGCCCTTGTTCAGGCCCGCTTTCACCTGGCTTATCGGCAGGCCGGTTGAGCCGAACTGCACGCCGCCGTGCTTGCTGGTCCACTGCACGCCCAGATCCAGGCCGTTGCCGTCCTGTACTTCGGCGATAATGGCTTCAACCAGCACCTGCGGACGACGGATATCGAGCTTGTCGATGACCTTCTCCAGCGAGTTCATCACGTTAGGCTGCGCGGTGATCACCAGCGAGTTGGTGGACTCGTCTGCGGTAATGTTCAGATCGGAACTGGCGGTCGTGGTTTTGCTTTTCGCCGCGCCCGCTTTGTCTTTCAGCTGTTCGCCGATCCCGGTCAGCACCGGCACCACCTTGGTGGCGTTGGCGTACTTGAGGTAGAACACGCGGGTGTTCCCTTCGTTGTTCTGCTCGCGATCGAGCTGGCCGATAAGCGAACGGGTACGCGCGCGGGCATCTTCCGTGCCGCTGATCACCAGGCTGTTGGTTTCGTCGTCGGCCACCACTTTGGTGGCGAGCTGCGGCGCGTTTTGCCCTTTCTGCTCTTCGTTGTTGAGGTTGTTCAACATATCCGAAAGCTCTTTGGCGGAGGCATAGCGCAGCGGGACAATCTCGCGGCGCTGCATGCCGGAGTGGTCGACGCGCTCAACCAGATCCACCAGGCGGTTCACCACCGAGGCTTTACCGGTTAATAACAGCACGTTGGACGGCTCAAAGTGCACCACGTTACCGATGCCGGTGGCGTCGTTAAGCTGGCGCAGCAGCGGCGCGAGTTCACGCACGGGGACGTTTTCCATGCGCACGACGCGGGTGATGATTTCATCGCCCTTGCCCGGATTTTTGCTGTCCGCCAGCGGCGCGCCCGCGGTACGGGCGACGCTGGAGCGCACGACTTTGACCATGCCGTTGTCCATCGGAATCACCGATAAACCGTACAAGTCGAGCACGCTGAGGAAGAACTGATAGTATTCATCTTCCGTCAGGACGTTATAGGTTCTTACGGATACGGTTCCCTGTACGGACGGATCGACCAGAATGGTTTTATTCAGGTTACGACCTACCGTATCAATAAATTCGCGGATATCCGTGTTTTTAAAACTGGCGCTAAAGTTAGCTGCAAGCAGCGAACTGGAATATAACGACAATGCGGTCAGCGCTACGCACGCCCAGGGAAATTTCTTCATGTCTGTACACTTGTTAATTGTTAAGAACATTAACCCGAATATTTTCCAGGTGAGCGTGACGTCTTACGACAACCTCCGCTTCTTTCATTTTTGACCAGCTGGCGATAATACTTTTCGCCTGTGCTGCTTCGGTCATATCGACAGCGTTAATTTTCACCACCACATCATCTTTCTTTAGCCCGGAATGGCTATAGAAAGATGAAGCATTCCGCGGGTTGAGGTTATAGCCCTCGAGGTGGCCTTTTTCGATTAGCGGTTTTAACACCAGATAATCATCCAGATGCAAACTGTCAGCGCCTGCATCTTTTGTCGATTTGGTTACCGGGCCGCTTTCTACGCCGCCCCTGAAATATTCCGGTTTTTTTAATGCGAGGACCTGTTCAGCCCCTTCGTAATTAATCACGACGTTGTCCTGATTAATTTCTTCAATAAAGGCGTCGTTAAAGCCACTTAAACTCTCACCTTCCCGGTAGCTCTTTTGCCCGCCCGGGGTTTTAATCACGGCAAACGACAGCCAGGCCTCGTCACTGCTGACGATCCCTTCAATTTCCGCGGCCAGCGGGGCTTTCACCGCTTTTGGCTGGTTGTCCTGGCGTACTGCGGCGGTGAATAACGCAAATTGATTATCGGTACGGCGGCTTTTTTGTGGCTTCTTATCAGCATTCGCCAACTTGGTTGTTACTTTTTTATAATCTTTAAAGATCATATATCCCTGCTGTCCACAAAAAATCAGCATCACGAACATGATTAAGGGCGTAATCAACCGGGAAAGAAATGAGAACCTCATTATTCATCTGGCCTTTAGCAAAGCGAAAATAAGCAGCGTTGTGCTGCGCCAATATGTGACGCAAATAGTAAATAGCTGCCGCATTATCGACCACTTGCTTCGCCATTAACTTTCATGAAGAAAAGGGTTGACCGTTAAAAAACGTGATGTTAGGGATTACAAACAGGTTATTTTTACTCTGATTGCAAATTGACCATATTCACGGCTTCCCGTACTTTCGCTCCATCGCTATTCACGTAGAGCCGGTAAGTCGTTATGTATCTGAGTCATTTTAATTTTAAAATTCCGCCATTCAGAAAGGTCACTCGTCCATCGGGTGATTTTTTCGTGCCTTATCACCAGGATGTGTTCAACCTGCTTAAAGAGAAAACACGGCAGGCGGGTATTACAGGACTCTTTTGCAACGACGCGCAGCTGCTCGGTCAGTTTAGCGACGCATTAAAAGCCAATAGCCTGGCGGTGCTGGCGATTAACGCGTTTCCAAAACTGAGCGCCAGCAGCCTGCTGTATAAGCTCAACCCCGGCACCAAAGAGAGCCATTCCCGCATTCAGGCCGTTGACGCTGTGCTGCGTCAGTGGCAGGACGCCTCCTCCCGTAAGGCGAACCGCAAGGTGCTGGTGATTTCTCACGTGGAAGCGATGAAAGAGAGTTGCCGCGACGTGCTGGCCCTGCTGCTGACCCGCGCGCAGGAGCTTGAGTTCGCATTATCCATCGTGCTGACGGGTAACGCGGAGCAGGAAGCGGTGCTGATGGCGCAGTCCGGCCTGCAGGAGTACGTTCACACGCGCCACGCGCTGCGCACGTTAACCTGCCGGGAATACCTGAACTATGTGCAGGCCCAGTGCGACGAACACGGCGCCGACACGTCACCTGTCTCCCCTGCCCGCGTGCGTAAAATGCACGCGCTGACGAAGGGCCACGTCTGTAAATTCAACGAGCTGGCGCATATGGCGCTGCTCGCCGCGTGGACCGAACGTGCGCCGATGGTGGGACCACGTCATTTGCGTCTGGCCGCGGGTGAAACCCTGCCGGCGAAAAAGCGCGGCAAAGGTCTGGCAGCCGTCGGCCTTTTTGCCTCGGTGCTGTTTGCCGCCTGCGGCTGGTATATGACCTCCGCGATCAACGCAAAACTGCCCGTTCCGCTGCCGGTTCCGGTGAGCTGGCATCACCAGACGCCAAAAGTGAAAGCGCCGGTCGTGCCGCGCATCGACGATGAGATGGTCAACCAGCCCGACGCCATGCATCAGCTGTATGTGATGTGGGGCTACGATGCGTCCGCCGAAGATGCCCTGTGCCAGAACGCCGCGAAAGTGAACCTGATGTGTAAACAGGGAAGCGCCCCGGTTGAGGCGCTGGCGAAAGAGGGTTATCCGTGGATAAGCGAGCTGAAAACCGGCGATCATCTTAACTACGCCGTGGTCGCCCGCGTCGGAACCGATTCGATGGATCTGCTGCTGAACAACCGCACCTGGCAGGTGAGCCGCAGCTGGTTTACCCGGCACGCCACCGGCAACTACACGCAGCTGCACCGCCTGACGCCGGACGGCAAAGACGAAATCAGCGCCGCGAGCAGCAGCAAAGATTTAACCTGGCTCGATGGGCAGCTGAGCCAGGCGCTTTCCCAGCCGGAAACGCACGCCCAGACCTGGACGGCGGAGATGATGAAACGCACCCGCGAGTTCCAGCAAAAAATGGATCTGCACGTAGACGGCATTCCGGGGGAAGATACCCTGATGCAGCTGATGCGTGAAACCAACACCACACCGAGCGTGCTGATTCAGGCATCACACGCCGCGTCCGGCGCGAAAACGCAGGAGAAAAATTCATAATGTCCACGATATGCCTCGCGGCTCAGCGCAGCTACGCGACGGGGGAAGCGGTCTGGTTTTCTTACCGCCTCCCCAGCCTGCAAAAAATCTTCGGCATCTTCCTTTTATGGATGGCAATGCTCTGCGCCATGCTGGCCGTCGGCGTCTACGCCCACGTTTACTGGACGATGCGCCACCCTGCGCCACCGCCGCAGGTCAAGGTGAGCGTCGCCACGCCGGAAACGCAGCTTTCAGATATGCATTACGTTTACGTCAGCAAACCGTTCCCGCATCCGCAGCCAAAACCGGCCCCGATGCCGGCGCCCGTGCATGAAAACGTTCCGGCGATGCAGGATCTGCCCATCAGCGGCGACGATGCCGACTGGCAGCAGGCTCCCAACGGCGATATTCAGCAGGATGTGCCTCATGACACCTCGCGCGATACCCTACCGGGAACCCAGGCGCACGAGGCGGCGTCCGGCAGTCCGGACACCGCTGACGATGCGTCGCTAAAAGCGATTTTTGAGCAGGCATTAGAGGAACAGCAGAAGGATTTTGCGCAAGGCAAAACCCCCGCGCCGCCGGTTGACGAAACGCAGGGTAGCGCTGGAGTGAAAACTGACCATCAGGACATAAAAAAGTCTCCCTTCAGTGAGAAGGGAGACCGGCTGGAATAGTTAATATTTTTCTGGCAGCGTGGTGATGTTCAGGAGTCGACCCTTTTCCACGACGATATACTGCCCTTTTTTCAGGTCGGAGAGGATTTTAATAATGGTGCTGCGAGCCAGGTTGGTGTATTCCTGAATATAATCGTAAACGTTAATATCGCGCTGGTGATTAACAATCAGTTCGTTAATTTCTAATAAAAATTCACGCACTACGGAATAAGCGCTGCGAGCCACCAGCACATCGTCACGTTTGCTCAACATGCAAATGTACCAGGAGAGCACTTTGGTAAGCTGCGGCCACAGGTTTTTTTCGGTCATCAGACGGCAAAATTCCTCTTTTTTGATGGCGCGAACCACCGTGGTAGAACGCACCAGGCCGTACATGTGGGAGGAATTATAGAAAATGGCGGATAAGCCAAAAATGCACTGGCCCTGCAGCGTAAACATGCACAGCTCGTCAGATGCACGGCGGAATTCCACTTCCCCGCTGACGATGACGTGAATGTAATCTGACTCAGAGGTGGTGATTTTTTGCCATTTTTTTAAGGTTTTTTCTTCATAACCGTCGGTCGCAGAAATAATCGCTTCCATTTCGCTATGAGGACGCAGTTTTTTACCGTAAATGCTTAACATGATTATATACCCGCTTAAGATGTTTAATTTTTAATATAGAGAAACCGTGCCGAAATAATATATAACGACAATGTGTTTAAATTTTTTTAATGATTAATACTGGAAATGAATCTCAGTAGTAATATTTATTTGCTAGATTGGTTAGCAAGCTATGTGTCTATACTAATCGCGGGTAATTTTAAGTCAATTAACTAAAAGTGAATTGAGATTGAACCTAAGATTAATCTCACATAAATCTGATAAAAGCCTGAAAAGAAGTGCAGGAAAAGTCTTATCCCTGCCCGTATTTCTCCAGTAATGCTTCGGCAATGGCCAGTGTTTCTATATCAGCAACACCGTTCCATAATGTTGGACGAAAATGCATCTGAAAGGCTGTAATAACTCTCTTCTGCTGCTGCTCTGTCGCAGCGTCGGGGATCTCATAGCCGTAGCGCGCGAGCAGATCGAGCAGCGCGGCGGTGTCCACCTGCTCATAGGGCGGGCGGCCGTTCATATAAAACCTCACGCGCGCAGGATCGGGCCAGGCACCGATGCCCTGCTGCGCCAGCTCGCGCCACGGAAATAGCGGGCCGGGATCGTCTTTGCGCTGGGGCGCAATATCCGAATGGGCAACCACGTTTTCAGGCCGGATGTTGTAGCGGGCAATAATGTCTTTGGCGAGAGGAACCAGGGCGGCAATCTGCGTCGGGGCAAACGGCACGAAGAACTTCACCTCACCGTTTTTCTGCCAGCCGGGGTTTTCCAGCTCAATGCCGATAGAGGTGTCGTTGATGCGGTTCGTGCCGCGCCAGAAGCTTATCCCCGCGTGCCAGGCGAGCTCGTGTTCCGGCACCAGCTGCCAGATACGCGGTTTGCCGTCAGGCGCAGGGGGAATGGCGGGAATAAGGTAGTGCGAGCTAACGTTCTTGTCCGTGAGCGTGGCGAGGGAACTGTCGAAATCCCCGGCGGTGTAGTGAATCACCAGCACCTTTATACGCGGGTAGGCCGCCTGCGCCTGGTGGCGCGTATCCAGCTCATACGCGCCTTTATCAACAATGCCCTTTTCCGTGGCGCAGCCTGCCAGCAGCAGCGCCAGCAGGAGTGTGGATAACGAACGCTTCATCGACGGATCTTCACCGCCGTCCCGCTCACGCTGACCATCAGCATACTGGCGTCTTTCCCCACGGTTTCGTAATCGATGTCAATTCCGACCACGGCATCGGCGCCCAGCGCCTTCGCCTGCTCGCCCAGCTCTTTGAAGGCGATTTCCCGCGCTTTACGCAGCTCTTTTTCGTACGCACCGGAGCGCCCGCCGACGATGTCGCGGATCCCGGCGAAGAAGTCGCGGAAGATGTTGGCACCGAGAATGGCTTCGCCGGTGACGACGCCGCAGTACTCGGCAATAGGCTGCCCTTCCAGGGTTGGCGTTGTTGAAAACTGCATGGTTCTCTCCTTCTTTAGCGTTCAATGCCTTAGGGACTGCATTATCGGTTCGTTACGCTATGATTGAAAGGATAGTTAATAAATAAGGAAATCAACATGCGCTACTCTGCTTTAACGCTTTTAGTGCCATGCGCGCTGGTGCTCAGCGCCTGCACCACCACGGTCACGCCAGCCTTTAAGGATATCGGTACCCGCAGCGGCCCCTGTATTGATGGCGGCCCGGACACCGTGGCCCAGCAGTTCTATGATTATCGCATTCAGCACCGCAGCAACGACGTCACCGCGCTGCGTCCGTATCTGAGCGATAGCCTGGCAAAACTGCTTAACGATGCCTCACGCGACCCGCAGCATAACGCGCTGCTTAAATCCGATCCGTTCTCAAGCCGCACGACGCTCCCCGACAGCGCCGAGGTGACCAGCGCATCCACCATCCCCAACACCGATGCGCGGAACATTCCACTGCGCGTGAAGCTGACCCAGGGCACGCAAACCTGGCAGGATGAAGTGCTGATGATCCGCGAAGGACAGTGCTGGGCCATTGACGATGTACGCTACGTTGGCGGCAGCGTTCACGCCCCGGCGGGCACCCTCCGTCAGTCGATT
The DNA here is from genome assembly GCF_964208575.1 of Enterobacter soli. Lineage (GTDB taxonomy): Bacteria > Pseudomonadota > Gammaproteobacteria > Enterobacterales > Enterobacteriaceae > Enterobacter > Enterobacter soli_A. The sequence goes on from NZ_CAXOFU010000003.1 coordinate 59,868, forward strand.
GAGAACCGTTAATTCATCAGTCAGATAAATGTTAACCCCGTAAAATGTCCGGCATTTCATGCGGAATGCCGACATTTATACTCGCCGCCATTGGCCTTCGCTATTTTGTGCTATGTTTAGATAAGAATACGGGTTATATTTAACTTTTAACGCAGAAATATTGCATAACTATTCTGTCAACGGTACTATCTGCGGCCTCAATTGCTATAGATTGCCTGGATGAGTAAAGACTGCCCCGATGAGTATTAAACTAAACGGCATTAACTGCTTCTACGGCGCACACCAGGCGCTGTTCGACATCACGCTGGACTGCCCTGAGGGCGAAACGCTGGTTTTGCTCGGCCCTAGCGGCGCAGGCAAAAGCTCCCTTCTGCGTGTGCTTAATCTGCTTGAAATGCCCCGTTCGGGCACGCTGGCCATCGCCGGTAACCACTTTGATTTCGCAAAAACGCCTTCTGATAAAGCCATTCGCGAGCTGCGTCAGAACGTGGGCATGGTTTTCCAGCAATACAATCTCTGGCCGCACCTGACCGTGCTGCAAAACCTGATTGAAGCCCCCTGCCGCGTGCTGGGCTTAAGCAAGGATCAGGCGATGGCGCGTGCCGAAAAGCTGCTTGAGCGTCTGCGCCTTAAGCCATACAGCGACCGCTATCCGCTGCACCTTTCCGGCGGCCAGCAGCAGCGCGTGGCCATTGCCCGCGCCCTGATGATGGAGCCGGCCGTTCTGCTGTTTGACGAACCGACCGCCGCGCTGGATCCGGAAATCACCGCCCAGATCGTGAGCATCATCCGTGAGCTGGCTGAAACCAACATCACGCAGGTTATCGTGACCCACGAAGTGGAAGTGGCGCGTAAAACCGCCAGCCGCGTGGTGTACATGGAAAATGGATACATCGTCGAGCAAGGTGATGCGAGCTGCTTTACCCAACCGCAAACCGACGCCTTCAAAAACTACTTGTCTCACTGATTTGCCAGGGGAAATGATAATGAAAAAAGTATTGATCGCCGCACTGTTTGCCAGCGTCAGCCTTTCCGCTACCGCAGCCCAGACCATTCGTTTCGCAACGGAAGCCTCTTACCCTCCGTTTGAATCCATCGACGCCAACAACAAGATTGTCGGCTTTGACGTGGATCTGGCGAACGCCCTGTGTAAAGAGATCGACGCGACCTGTACCTTCAGCAACCAGGCCTTTGACAGCCTGATCCCAAGCCTGAAGTTCCGCCGTATTGACGCGGTGATGGCCGGTATGGACATCACCCCGGAGCGTGAAAAGCAGGTTCTGTTCACCACCCCTTACTACGATAACTCCGCGCTGTTCATCGGTCAGAAAGGCAAATTCACCTCTGCCGACCAGCTGAAAGGCAAGAAAGTGGGCGTACAGAACGGTACCACGCACCAGAAATTCATCATGGATAAACATCCGGAAATCACTACCGTCCCTTACGACAGCTACCAGAACGCCAAGCTGGATCTGCAAAACGGCCGTATCGACGGCGTGTTTGGTGACACCGCCGTGGTGACCGAGTGGCTGAAGGCCAACGACAAGCTGGCAGCGGTAGGCGACAAAGTGACCGATAAAGACTACTTCGGCACCGGCCTGGGTATCGCGGTTCGTCAGGGCAACACTGAGCTGCAGCAGAAATTCAACGCTGCTCTGGAAAAAGTGAAGAAAGACGGCACCTACGAAACCATCTACAAAAAATGGTTCCAGAAGTAATTCCTGATGAATGAAATTCTTCCTTTAGCAAGCGCCGCCGGGATGACCGTCGGCCTTGCCGTTTGTGCGCTGATTATCGGCCTCGTGCTGGCGATGTTCTTTGCGGTGTGGGAGTCAGCCAAATGGCACCCCGTCGCATGGGCTGGCTCGGCGCTGGTTACCGTGCTGCGCGGGCTACCGGAAATTCTGGTGGTCCTGTTTATCTATTTCGGCTCTTCACAGCTGCTGCTGATGCTGTCCGACGGCTTCACCCTTAATCTGGGCGTGGTGCAGATCCCGGTTCAGATGCAGATTGAAAATTTTGACGTCAGTCCGTTCCTGTGCGGCGTGATCGCCCTCTCCCTGCTCTATTCCGCATACGCGTCGCAAACCCTGCGCGGTGCGCTGAAAGCCGTACCGCAGGGGCAGTGGGAATCCGGCCAGGCGCTGGGGCTGTCGAAAGCGGCCATCTTTTTCCGCCTGGTGATGCCGCAGATGTGGCGTCACGCGCTGCCGGGGCTGGGCAACCAGTGGCTGGTGCTGCTGAAAGATACCGCGCTGGTGAGCCTTATCAGCGTGAACGATTTAATGCTGCAAACCAAAAGTATCGCCACCCGCACCCAGGAGCCGTTTACCTGGTACATCGTGGCGGCGGCTATCTACCTGGTAATCACGTTGCTGAGTCAGTACATCCTCAAGCGTATTGACCTGCGCGCAACGCGTTTTGAACGGAGACCAGGCTGATGCTGGACTACTTACCCGAGCTGATGAAAGGGCTGCACACCAGCCTGACGCTGACCGTGGCGTCCATCGTCGTGGCGCTGATCCTGGCGCTGATTTTTACCATCATCCTGACGCTGAAAACGCCGGTGCTGGTGTGGATCGTGCGCGGCTATATCACGCTGTTCACCGGTACGCCGCTGCTGGTGCAGATCTTCCTGATCTACTACGGCCCGGGCCAGTTCCCGACGCTGCAAGAGTATCCGGTTATCTGGCATCTGCTCTCTGAGCCGTGGCTGTGCGCCCTGATTGCGCTCTCGCTGAACAGCGCCGCCTATACCACCCAGCTGTTCTACGGCGCTATCCGCGCCATCCCGGAAGGGCAGTGGCAGTCGTGCGGTGCGCTGGGGATGAGCAAGAAAGACACGCTGGCGATCCTGCTGCCGTACGCGTTTAAGCGCGCCCTCTCCTCCTACTCCAACGAAGTGGTGCTGGTGTTCAAGAGTACCTCGCTGGCTTACACCATCACGCTGATGGAAGTGATGGGCCACGGGCAGCTGCTGTATGGACGCACCTACGATGTGATGGTGTTCGGCGCGGCGGGCGTGGTGTATCTGGTGGTTAACGGTCTGCTGACCCTGATGATGCGCCTGATCGAGCGTAAAGCGCTGGCGTTTGAGCGCAGAAACTAACGCTAAAACTGCATAAATGCAAAAATCCATAGCGGGTAACCTTCTGGTTTACCCGCTTTTTTTATGCCTGAAATAATATTTAATCATTTTTATTGCATATAAATTCAATCACTGGCATTGTAGCAACGTTCAAGACCTACAGACGGGAGTATTAAAATGAAAAAGGTTATTCTGGCCGCATTACTGGCAACGTTTGCCGCTGGCGCATCCGCTGCGGATAAAATCAATTTCGGCGTATCTGCTACCTATCCACCCTTTGAATCCCTGGATGCCAGCAACCAGATCGTAGGTTTTGATATCGACCTCGCGAAAGCCCTGTGCAAACAAATGCAGGCCGACTGCACCTTTACCAACCACGCGTTCGACAGCCTGATCCCGTCTTTAAAATTCAAAAAATACGACGCGGTGATCTCCGGAATGGACATCACGCCGGAGCGTAGCAAGCAGGTCTCCTTCACCGACCCGTACTACGCCAACTCGGCGGTGGTGATCGCGAAGAAAGGCGCCTACACCTCCTTTGACGAGCTGAAAGGCAAACGCATCGGGATGGAAAACGGCACCACGCACCAGAAATACCTGCAGGACAAACATCCTGAAGTGAAAACCGTGGCTTACGACAGCTACCAGAATGCGATTATCGACCTGAAGAATGGCCGTATCGATGGCGTCTTCGGCGACACCGCGGTGGTCAACGAATGGCTGAAAACCAACCCGCAGCTCGGCACCGCGACCGAGAAAGTGACCGATCCGCAGTACTTCGGCACCGGCCTCGGCATTGCGGTACGTCCGGATAACAAGGCGCTGCTGGAAAAACTGAACGGTGCGCTGAAAGCGATTAAAGCCGACGGTACGTACCAGAAAATTAGCGACCAGTGGTTCCCGCAGTAATGTTTTTTGCCGGGTGACGGCTTCGCCTTACCCGGCCTACGGGGGGAGTTGTAGGCCGGGTAAGCGCAGCGCCACCCGGCACTCTCTCACAATGGCACAAAGAACCTGAACCGCGCCCCGCCAACCGAATCCATTAGCCTGATCCCGCCGCCGTGCAGCTCCAGCATCCGTTTCACAATCAGCAGACCTAACCCGCCGCGATTCTCTCGCGAGGCCTGAGTGTTCAGGGCCGAGGGCCGCTGGAACAGATCGTCGCGCAGCGCCGCATCGATGCCCGTACCGCTGTCGGCCACCTCGACCTGAAGCCGTTCGTTCTCTTGCCACACCGCCAGACGGATCTCACCGCCGACGGGCGTATGGCGCATCGCGTTATCCAGCAGGTTGGTCACCACGCGCTCAATCATCGACACGTCGGCGTTGACCAGCGGCAGCGGCCCCGGCACGTCAATATGCAGGCTCAGCTCCCGGGTGCGCGCGGTCAGCTCGAACTTCTGCGCCACGTCGGAGATCAGCTCCCCCATCGCAAAGCGCTCGCGCTGGGGCTTGATGCCACCGTGTTCCAGACGCGCCAGCTCGAACAGCTGCTGGGAAAGGTGGCGCACCTTCTGCCCCTGACGCAGCGCGGTGGCGAGATACTGCTGGTGCTCCTGCGCCGTCAGGGTGGCGGACTTGAGTGACAGGGTTTCCAGATAGCCGAGCAGCGAGGTCAGCGGCGTGCGCAGATCGTGAGAAATATTGGCGATAAACTCCCGGCGCTGGCGGTCGCTGTCGGCAAGCTCGTCCCACTGGGAGGTAATTTTGCGCGCCAGCTCGATAAAGCCGTTGCGCAGCAGCGCCACCTCATCCTTCGCCGCCGGAACCGGCGGCTGCGCCGCCAGCACCCGGATGGCGCTGATGCTGTCCTGCTCCAGCCCGGCAACCTCGGCGGTCAGGCGCTTCACCGGACGCGTCACCCAGTACCAGACCAGCAGTCCTGCCAGCAGGCCAAACAGCGCCACCCACAGCAATGACCACAGCACCGTGCTCCACAGCGCCTTATGCCATGCCATCTCCGCCAGCGCGTTCGACTCCTCGCCCTGCAGGATGATGTACAGATAGCCTTTAAGCTCGCCGTCCTGCCGCAGCGGCGTGGCGCTAAACACTTTCTTGTTCTGGCTGCGCGGATCGTCGCCAAACACCGGCATGGAGGCGCCGCTGAGGAAGCTCTGCACCGGAGCAAGGTCGATGGTCTGGCGCTGAACGTGGCCCGGCGGTGCGGCATCGGCCAGGATCTCGCCGTCGGGCGACACCACGTACAGCTCGACGCTCGGATTAAAGGTCATCAGCCGACCGAACAGCGGTTTCAGCGCGCTGCGGTCAACCCTCCCCTGCGCGTCCAGAATCGGTTCCCGCTGCACGATCTGCTGCGCCAGCCCGCCGGACAGCCGCTGCACCATCGCGTTTCCGTACTGGGTGCTGCTGTAAAGCTGAACCGCGCAGGCGACGGTGGCGCAGAGCATCATCAGCAGGATAAACAGCAGCGTCAGGCGCTGGCTGAGACTAAAACGTCGCATCATGGCAGCTCCGCAAATTTGTAGCCTTTTCCCCAGACGGTGCGAATGATTTCCGGCTCGGCGGCATCTTTTTCAATCTTGATGCGCAGGCGGTTGATATGGGTGTTGACCGTGTGTTCGTAGCCTTCGTGCTGATAGCCCCAGACCTGCTCCAGCAGCGCCAGGCGCGAAAACACCTCTCCCGGATGACGGGCAAAAAAGTACAGCAGCTCGAATTCGCGCGGGGTGAGATCCACCACCTGACCGTGAAGCAGCACGCTGCGCGCCAGCGGATCGATGGTCAGGCCGTGCGCCTGAATATGCCCGTCGGTCTGCGCCTGCCCCATCGCCTGCTGGCGGCGGAACAGCGCCTTGATGCGGGCAATCAGCTCCTGCACGGAGAACGGCTTAGCGAGGTAATCGTCGGCCCCGGTTTCCAGGCCGGTTATGCGGTCGGTTTCGCTGCTGCGGGCGCTGATAATAATGATTGGCAAATAGCGGGTCATCTGGCGAATGCGGCGGCAAATCTCCAGCCCGTCGACGCCGGGCAGCATTAAATCAAGGATCACCGCGTCCCAGGTATGTTGCTCCAGCAGACGCAGCGCATTGCCGCCGTCGTCCTCGTGGGTGATGGCGTAGCCTTCGTCTTCCAGGTTGAGGCGCAGGAGCGCCGCGATGTCGCGATCGTCCTCCACCAGCAGGATCTGCTTCATGGGTAAGCCTTTATTGGGTTCTTATGGCTTAAGCTTACCTGATTTTGTGGGGACGAAGAGTTCACATTTTGTTGAACATTGCGGCTTCGCCTTACCGGGCAATGTTAAGGATTAGCGCGTTTTCACTAATAGCGTCAGCACTTCATAATGCGCGGTATGCGGGAACATATCGAAAAGCTGAACGCGTTCAATGCGGTAGCCCGGCAAGTTTGCGATGTCTTTTGCCATGGTCTGCGCGTTACAGCTGGAGTAGATGATGGTGTCCGGCGCCATTTCGCTCAGGTAGTCGCACAGCGCTTTGCCAATGCCGCGACGCGGCGGATTGACCAGCACCAGCTCCGGCACGTCCCCCTGCGCGGTGGCGAACCGGGTGGAGTCCAGCGCCTGGAAGCGCAGGTTCGTCAGACCCAGCTCGGCGGCGGACTGCTTCGCGCAGGCAATAGCTTCGGGCGAAATTTCGATACCCGTCAGCTGCATTTCCGGCGTGGCGCAGTGCAGGCCAAACCCGCCGACGCCGCAGAAGAGATCCCACATATGCTGAATATTCAGCGCCCGCACCCAGTCGCGTGCGGTGGCATACAGCGCGCTCGCCACCGTCGGGTTGGTCTGGAAAAAGCTCTGCGGGCGGATCCACAGCGGCACGCCGTTGAAGGTTTCGGCCAGCGCGTGCTGTTCGGTGAAGAAAATCTCTTTCTCCCCTTCCATGATGGCCATATGCACCGGCTGAATGTTTGCGGAGATCGCCTTAAGCTGCGGAAGCTGCGCCTGCAGCCACGGCAGCGCCGCGCGCAGCTGCTCCAGCTTGGCCTCGGAACGCAGCACAAAACGCAGCATCATGCCGCCGTCGCGCTGGCTTTCGGTAAGCAGAAGGTATTTCAGCTCGCCGCGTTTACGCGCCACGCTATAGGGCGTTAAGCCCGCGCGGGCAATAAAGGGCTTAAGGGCGGCGAAGACCGGTTCAAAAGAGGCGGGATAGAGCGGACAGGCGGTTAAATCTTCCGGCGTACCGTCGCGGTGCAGCATGCCCAGCAGCGGTTTTTCGACGCTGCCGCTGACCACCATTTTGGCTTTATTGCGAAAGCCCTGCTCCGGCCCGCTGACGGGTGCGCACCACTCGCCTACCGCACGGTCAGCCAGCAGCTGCTGCAGGTCGGTCATTTTGGCGGCGAGTTGTTCGGCGATCGGCTGTTCTATCCACTGACAGGAGCGGCAGCGACCCGCGTCATAGAGTGCGCACTGCATATTAAAACCTTAAGAATCACGAGGGCTGCGATTATATACACAAAATCATGCAAGTTGTATCAAGGCGGCAAGTCTGAGAATCCCCAGGAGCTTACTCAAGCAAGTGACTGGGGTGAACAGACGCGGCCAACGCAGAGACGGCTTGGAGGATGACGTGTATACACATTATTGCAGGCGGAAGAACCGCCGACTGGACGCCGGGATAAACAGCAGGCAGAGCACCAGCATATCCGGCAGTTTTTGCATCACCAGCGACTGGAAAATTTCCCGCTTCGAGCCTCCGGCAATGCTGAACAGCTCCGGATACCCGTAGCCCAGCGAGGCCGCCCACAGATAGCTGGCCGCGATGATTTGCGTCAGCATATAGATCCAGCGCGCCCAGTTGCGGCCTTTGACCAGCGAAAACGCGCAGTAAATCTCGATAAACACCAGCATCAGGCTGCCGAGGAAGACCGTCGTCAGATTCCAGGTCTGCACGCTGCGGTGAATGAATTCACCGATCCCGCGCGCGCCGAGGGTGTTCAGGATCATCAGCAGGTCGAGGCAGCGGATCATAATAATGGCGAGCGCCGCCACCTGCACCAGCGCAGGTACGTTCAGACGGGCGTGCGTTTGACGTGATTTTCTAAAGAATCCCAATGTTTTACTTCCCTGAAAAACAGTGCCGCGACACGCGCGGCACTTCACTGGAAATTTTAAATGCTTCAGCCGCGTCTTGCACGCTGGATATCACGCACGCGCTGTTTTTCAGCACGCGCCATCAGATACCAGGCGATAAAACCGACAATGCCGACAACGCCGAGGATAAGGGACGCCAGGGCGTTGATTTCCGGGTTCACCCCCATGCGCACGCTGGAGAAGACCAGCATCGGCAGCGTCGTCGCCCCCGGACCCGAAACGAAGCTGGCGATAACCAGATCGTCAAGGGAGAGGGTGAACGCCAGCAGCCAGCCGGAAATCACCGCGGGCATGATTATCGGCAGCGTGATAATGAAGAACACCTTCAGCGGAGTTGCGCCGAGATCCATCGCCGCCTCTTCGATGGAGCGATCCAGTTCGCGCAGGCGCGAGGAGATCACCACCGCAACGTAGGCGGTACAGAACGTTACGTGCGCCAGCCAGATGGTGAGCATCCCGCGATCCGCCGGCCAGCCGATGGCGTGCGCCAGGGCAACGAACAGCAGCAGCAGCGACAGGCCGGTGATCACGTCAGGCATGACCAGCGGCGCGGTGATCATAAACGCAAAGCCGGTCGAGCCGCGAAAGCGTCCGAAACGCACCATCACCAGCGCGGCAATCGTGCCCAGAACGCTGGCCATGGTGGCCGCCAGCGCCGCGATGGTCAGGCTCAGCCCCACCGCGCTCATCATCGCGTCGTCGCGGAACAGCTCCCCGTACCAGCGCGTTGACCAGCCCGCCCACACCGTCACCAGCTTCGAGCTGTTGAACGAGTAGATCACCAGCATCAGCATCGGCGCATACAGGAAGGTAAAGCCAATCACCAGGATCAGAATTCGCCACGGGGAGCGCACTACCGGTAAGTTGTTCATCCGTGGTCTCCCATCTGTTTTTGCTGATGCTTGTGGAACCACATGATCGGCACGATCAGCAGCAGCAACATCACGATCGCCACCGCAGAGGCCACCGGCCAGTCGCGGTTATTGAAGAACTCCTGCCACAGCACGCGGCCAATCATGATGCTGTCCGGGCCGCCGAGCAGTTCCGGGATCACAAACTCCCCCACCGCCGGAATAAACACCAGCATCGAACCTGCAATAATGCCGCCTTTGGTCAGCGGTACGATCACGCTAAAGAAGGTTTTGAGCGGCCGCGCGCCCAGATCCAGCGACGCTTCGACCAGCGAATAGTCGATGCGCGTCAGCGCCGTGTAGATTGGCAGCACCATAAACGGCAAATAGGCGTACACAATCCCGATATAAACCGCCAGATTGGTGTGCAGGATCGTCAGCGGCTGGTCGATAACCCCAAGCCACATCAGAAAGTTATTCAGCACGCCGTTGTTTTTCAGGATCCCCATCCACGCGTAGACGCGGATCAGGAACGACGTCCACGACGGCAGGATCACCAGCAGCAGCAAAATATTGCGCGTCGAGGGCTTGCTGTGCGCCACCGCCCAGGCGAGCGGATAGCCAAGCAGCAGACAGCAGATCGTCGAGATCGCCGCCACCTGCAGCGACTGCAGATAGGCGTCGAAGTAGAGCGGATCGTCGGTGAGCTGCAGGAAGTTGCCGAGATTCAGGGTCAGGGTAAACTGCCCGTCGGCCCACTCCCACAGGTCGGTGTAAGGCGGGATCGCCCGCGCCATCTCCGCCAGACTGATTTTGAACACGATCAGGAACGGCAGCAGGAACAGCAGGATCAGCCAGATATACGGCATGGCAATCACCAGCTTGCGCCCGTGGGCCATCTTCATCTGCGTCAGCCAGTTTGCAGCGCCGCCCGGTTTTTGCACGCGGGCCGGTGGTTCAAGTGTACTCATAGCCGCTCCTTATACCGTCAGCACGACGCAGCTGTCCGCGTCCCAGCACAGGCGCACTTCGTCGCCCCAGGTCGGCAGCCCCTTACGGTAGCGATGTTCGTTTTGCAGCTGGGCGCTGATCATCTGCCCGCTCTTGAGGCGAACGTGGTAGATGGAGAGGTCGCCCAGATAGGCAATATGCACCACCTCGCCGACGGCAAAGTTGTAGCCATCCGCAGGCGGATCCTCGCAGAGCATGATTTTTTCCGGGCGCAGCGCCACGTAGACGGGCACGTTGTCCACCACAGAGGCATCGGCATCCACCTTCAGCGGATGCACCAGCCCCGGCGATTCAATCACCAGCCCGTCTTCCTGACGATCCTTCAGCAGCCCTTCGAACACGTTGACCGAGCCGATGAACTCCGCGCTGTAGCGAGTCGTCGGGTGCTCGTAAATCTCTTCCGGCTCGCCGATCTGCACGAACTTACCGCGATTCATGATCGCGATGCGCCCGGCCATGGTCATCGCCTCTTCCTGGTCGTGGGTCACCATCACGCAGGTCACGCCCACGCGCTCAAGGATATCCACCACCTCAAGCTGCATGCGGTCGCGCAGCTTTTTGTCCAGCGCGCCCATTGGCTCGTCGAGCAGCAGCAGCTTCGGGCGCTTCGCCAGGCTGCGCGCCAGCGCCACGCGCTGACGCTGGCCGCCGGAGAGCTGGTGCGGCTTGCGTTTGGCGAACTCCTGCATATGCACCAGGCTCAGCATTTCGGCCACGCGGGCGGTGATTTCCGCCTTGGGCAGCTTGTCCTGCTTGAGGCCGAATGCGATGTTCTGCTCCACGGTCATGTGCGGAAACAGGGCGTAAGACTGGAACATCATGTTTATCGGACGCTGATAGGGCGGCACGCTGGAGAGATCCACGCCGTCCAGCACAATCTGCCCGGCGCTGGGCTGTTCAAATCCGGCCAGCATACGCAGCAGGGTCGACTTTCCGCAGCCGGATGCGCCAAGCAGCGCAAAAATTTCACCTTTGTAAATCGTCAGGCTGACGTCGTCCACGGCATGCTGGCCGTCGAAGGATTTGGTGAGGTTGCGGATCTCAAGCAGCGGGGTCAGCGCTTTACGGACTTTCGCCTGCGGGCGGGGGGTAGCGTCATTCACGGGGTGTTCTCCGGTAGAGATCAAAACTGGTGCAAACGCACCGTCAGGGTGCGCATCGCCGGGCGGCGCGAACGCTTGCCCGGCCTACGGGTTTTGCATGCCCGGCAGGCTTTTAGGCTACCGGGCAACAATACCAAACGCCGTTATTTGCCGCTTTTTACCTTGGTCCACGCGCGGGTACGCACGCGGTCAATCTTCGGATCCTGAACTTTCAGGGTGAAGAGCTTGGCGAAGACGTCCGCCGGTGGGTAAATCGCCGGGTTGTTACGGATCTCTTCGCTGACCAGCGGCACGGAGGCCTTGTTACCGTTCGCGTAGTAAACGTGGTCGCTGATGTGTGCGATGACGTCCGGACGCATCAGGTAGTTGAGGAACTGATAGGCTTCTTCTTTGTTTTTCGCATCCGCAGGCATGGCGAAGACGTCGAAGAACGCCAGGGCGCCCTCTTTCGGAATGAAGTAAGACACGTTCACGCCGTTTTTCGCCTCTTTCGCGCGGTTGGCCGCCTGCCAGACATCGCCGGCCCAGCCGATCGCGACGCAGATGTCGCCGTTCGCCAGATCGTTGATGTACTGGGAGGAGTGGAAGTAGCGAATATTCGGACGCAGCTTCAGCAGCAGATCGGTGGCCGGGCCGGTGTAGTCATCGGCCTTGCTGCTGTTAGGATCTTTGCCCAGGTAGTTAAGCACGGTCGCGAAAATCTCTTCCGGTGCATCGAGGAAAGAGACGCCGCAGCTTTTCAGCTTTTCGAGGTTTTCCGGCTTGAGCACCACGTCCCAGCTGTCCAGCTTAACGTCTTTGCCCAGCACGGCCTTCACCTTGTCGACGTTATAGCCGATACCGGTGGTCGCCCACAGGTAAGGCATCGCGTATTTGTTCTCCGGGTCGTGTTTAGCGACCAGCTTCAGCACCTCCGGATCGAGGTTTTTCCAGTTCGATAGTTTGCTTTTATCAAGCGGCTGGAAGACGCCAGCGGTCAGCTGACGCTCAAGGAAGCTGGCGGAAGGGACGACGAGGTCAAACCCGGTGCTGCCGGCCATTAACTTGCCTTCGAGCACTTCGTTGGAATCGAACACGTCATAGACAACTTTAATGCCGGTCTCTTTTTCGAAATTTGCCACCGTGTCCGGCGCAATATAGTCAGACCAGTTATAAACGTGCAGCGTTTTTTGTTCCGCAGCGAGCGTGCCGGCAGAGACAGCCATCAGAGCACCCGCAACCAGACCCGATAACCACTTTTTATTCAAGGCGATCATATCTTTATTCCTTCTGAAAGCTCGTTAACAAACGAACTAAAACTGTGCAATCTGGAGATATGCAAGAATCATGCATATTTTGTCGCTCTGACCGAAAGGATTGAAAAGAAATTTTCCGGCAGTAATCGCTCGCTTTTTAAAGCATCGCAAGAATAACTGTAGCCTGTGGATCAGGCTATAGCCCAGACGAAAAAACGCCTTTTATCAATTTTTTATGCACATTATGTCTATGTGATAAGCCGAAATGGCCTTGAGGGAGGTGAATAAATCTTTAATGAAAGGTTAAATGCAGCAGAAAAAATGGCGTTATGCAGCCGCTCTGGCAGCGACTGCGCAAAAGTCAAACAGCGCTAGTGGAGAAAATTGGGAGATGCATCATTATTCTCTGACTCTTCTTCGTTGCCATACAGCAGATGGTGTGCGCTGGCTTCCAGCATCACCATGGAGATCTGCTCTTCGCTCAGGCGCATAAACCAGGAGAACTGTTTAAACGACACCCCGGCACCGGAGAATAAAGACTGGCAAACCACCAGCTTCGGCAGATTATCGTCCTGTATGTCCAGAAATGCTTTCACGGTCAAAGAACTCGCGTTGATCGCAGACAGATCGGACGCCAGCGCCAGCAGCGCAGAAGGTTTAACTTCAGCGAGGGCCGAAAAAAGAATAACGTCGTTGATCAGATCGATTTTCGCATCGAACACGCCGTCGAAATTTTGCATGTGCGGCAGGTGCAGAGCCTGACAAGAATCGCACTCGAAATAGGTGATACCGGCATCATCGAGCCATTGACGTAACGTATCCAGAGTGGGAACGACCTGTAATTCCATAGCAGTGCAGCCTCTTAAAATAAACTTCGCCTAGATTACGCAAAAAGTGCGCTGTAATCCATTTAACCGCCCGTTTTAAGGCAAAATCCCGGCGTCGCGTGCCGCTCGATCCAGGCGATCATTTTACCCGCGATATCGACGCCCGTGGTTTTCTCCACCCCTTCCAGACCCGGTGAGGCGTTAACCTCCATGACCAGCGGGCCGCGCGTGGCGCGCAGAAGATCGACCCCCGCCACGTCCAGCCCCAGGGTCTGCGCCGCTTTTACCGCGATGTCGCGCTCGCGATCGCTGATGTCCGCGATTCGCGCCACGCCGCCGCGGTGCAGGTTCGAGCGGAAATCGCCCTCTTTCGCCTGGCGCTCAATGGCGGCCACCACTTCGTCACCGACCACGAAGCAGCGAATATCCCGCCCTTTGGCCTCTTCGATGTACTCCTGCACCAGAATATGGGCGTTGAGGCCGCGAAAGGCGTCAATAACGCTCTCTGCCGCCTGACGCGTTTCGGCCAGCACCACGCCGATGCCCTGGGTGCCTTCCACCAGCTTGATCACCAGCGGCGCGCCGCCGACCATGTCAATCAGATCGCTGGTGTCGTCCGGGGAGTGCGCAATGCCGGTCACCGGCAGGTCGATTCCCTGACGGGCCAGCAACTGTAGCGAGCGCAGCTTGTCGCGGGCGCGGGAGATAGCAACGGATTCGTTGAGAGGATAGCTGCCGAGCATTTCAAACTGCCGCAGCGCGGCGGTGCCGTAGTAAGTGATCTGCGAGCCAATGCGCGGGATCACCGCATCGAAATGCGGCAGCCTGCGGCCTTTGTAGTGGATCGACGATGCCGCAGGATCGATGTTCATATAGCAGGACATCGGATCGAGGATTTCAATCTGATGCCCGCGTTTGGCCGCCGCTTCGCGCAGGCGTTTGCATGAATAGAGCGTTCCATCCCGGGACAAAATGGCAATTTTCACCCTGCACCTCTCTAAATACATGGAAAAAGCCTGCGTATCATATACGCAGGCAGGCACAGGATAAATGGACTATCGCGTTGCCCAGCCCTGTTTGTGCAAATAGTCGAGAATAAACGGGCGGTTCTCTTTGATGATGGTGCGACGGATGTGATCGCTCCAGGTATCGCGGCGGTTGTTGCTGTCGCGGGTCAGATAGTAGTTCGCCAGCTCTTCGTCGTACTGATTCAGTACGTCCTGGTCCACCGGCTGGTAGTGGTTTTCGTGCACCAGCATCGCCGCAGGCAGGCGCGGCTTCAGGTCCGGGTTATCCGCCGGCCAGCCGAGGCACAGGCCGAACAGCGGCAGGACGTGTTTAGGCAGCTTCAGCAGCTCGGTGACGGATTCGATATTGTTGCGCAGCCCACCAATGTACACGCCGCCCAGCCCCAGCGACTCTGCGGCGGTAAAGGCGTTTTGCGCCATCAGCGCGGTATCGACCACGCCCAGCAACAGCTGTTCCGCCAGGCCTAATTCAGCCTCCGGGCAGATTTGCAGATGGCGGTTAAAGTCGGCGCAGAACACCCAGAACTCGGCGGCCTGCGCGACGTGCTTCTGCCCGCCCGTCAGGGTCACCAGCTGCTCGCGCATGGCCGGGTCGGTGATGCGAATAATCGAGCTGCACTGCAGGAAGCTTGAGCTGGACGTGGCTCTGGCGCTGTCAATAATCGCGTCGCGCTGCGCCTGGGTAATGGGTTCATCGGTGAAATGGCGAATGGAACGGTGGGAACGCAGCAGGTCAATTGTAGGCGTCATCTTGTCTCTCTCTAGCTCTCTTTACGCGGTATGGCTGCCAGTATAGGCAATGATGTGCGGGATGTAATTGGCGAAACATAGCCCGAAGATATCAATGCGACAGGCGAAACCTTCTTTTCATCACCGTAGGTTATCAGGCAATATAGCTGCTATTCGCCGTCAGGCTTGTTTTTTCAGGAGAGAGATATGTTTGCAGTCATTTTTGGTCGTCCAGGATGCCCTTACTGCGTGCGTGCAAAAGAGCTGGCTGAGAAGCTGACCGAAGAGCGTGATGATTTTAATTTCCGCTACGTGGATATCCACGCGGAAGGGATCAGCAAAGCCGATCTGGAAAAAACCGTGGGTAAACCGGTTGAAACCGTACCGCAGATCTTCCTCGATCAGAAACACATCGGCGGCTGCACTGATTTTGAAGCTTACGCCAAAGAAAACCTGGGCCTGTTTGCCGCCCAGTAACGCGAAGACGCCCTCACCTGAGGGCGTTTTTATTTGTGATGGCGCAGCCTGCCCACGAGGCCGCGGATAAACAAGAAACACAATGCCCCAAGCGCGCACCAGAACACGGCGCTCATCAGCCACGCCAGCTCCTGCCAGAAACTTCTTGATGTTACAAACAGCAAACGCATTAACAGCAGACATAATGGTGCAGCCAGCATGGCGCCGAGCAGCGGCCTGACCACCTCACCTCCGCGTGAAAGGAAACTTGCCGCCGCGCCCGGAAGCGTGAAAAACAGCAGCCCCAGCTCGGGATGGCCTTCCGCTCTGAACGCCCCTTTCACATTAAAGGTTAATGACAGGCACACCACGATGAACAGCAAAAAGCAGCTGACCACACCGGCCCAGTTACGTTTAATGTTCAAACAATCCTCCTGACCAATTCTCTATCAAATACACTTTCGTCCCGAGGACGCCCAGTCAGATAAAGCAGAGTGGCAATCCTTGCCAAAGCCCGCACGCAAGCGCGCGATAATAGGTAGCCGTTGATAGCTAATACGATTAAACTAAACACCGGTTATTGTTTTATGGAATTAATTAAGGGAGTTTGGGAACTAAGAATTTTCCCTAACGCTCAAAACAGTAGCCCAAAAAACCTCTTCATTCAACAACTTACTGGTAAACAAGAAGTTAGCCTCCGTGAATATAAACGTCGCAGACTTGTTAAACGGGAATTACATCCTGTTATTATTTGTGGTACTGGCACTGGGCCTTTGTCTGGGTAAATTGCGCCTGGGTTCAGTTCAACTTGGTAATTCGATTGGTGTTTTGGTCGTTTCATTATTATTAGGTCAGCAACATTTCAGCATTAACACGGACGCGCTCAACCTCGGATTTATGCTGTTTATTTTTTGTGTGGGTGTTGAAGCAGGTCCGAACTTTTTTTCAATTTTCTTCCGCGACGGCAAAAATTATCTGATGCTGGCGCTGGTGATGGTCGGCAGCGCCCTGCTGATCGCCCTCGGCTTAGGCAAACTGTTTGGCTGGGATATCGGCCTGACGGCCGGTATGCTGGCGGGCTCCATGACCTCCACCCCGGTGCTTGTCGGTGCGGGGGATACCCTGCGTCACTCCGGCATGGCGGGTGATTCACTTTCCACGGCGCTCGACCACCTGAGCCTGGGCTATGCCCTGACCTACCTGATTGGTCTGGTGAGCCTGATCGTCGGCGCGCGCTATCTGCCAAAGCTGCAGCATCAGGATTTGCAGACCAGCGCGCAGCAAATCGCCCGCGAGCGCGGCCTGGATACCGACAGCAAGCGCAAAGTCTACCTGCCGGTGATTCGCGCCTACCGCGTCGGCCCGGAGCTGGTGGCCTGGACGGACGGTAAAAACCTGCGCGAGCTGGGCATTTACCGCCAGACCGGCTGCTACATCGAGCGTATCCGCCGTAACGGCATTCTGGCGAACCCGGACGGCGACGCGGTGCTGCAAATGGGCGATGACATCGCGCTGGTGGGCTACCCGGACGCGCACGCGCGCCTCGACCCGAGCTTCCGCAACGGTAAAGAGGTGTTCGACCGCGACCTGCTCGACATGCGTATCGTCACCGAAGAGATCGTGGTGAAAAACCACAACGCCGTGGGCCGCCGCCTGGCGCAGCTCAAGCTGACCGACCACGGCTGCTTCTTAAACCGCGTGATCCGCAGCCAAATTGAGATGCCTATCGACGACAACGTGGTGCTCAACAAGGGCGACGTTTTGCAGGTCAGCGGGGACGCGCGCCGCGTAAAAACCGTGGCCGACCGCATCGGCTTTATCTCCATTCACAGCCAGGTAACGGATCTGCTGGCCTTCTGCGCCTTCTTTATCGTCGGCCTGATGATCGGGATGATCACCTTCCAGTTCAGCAACTTTAGCTTCGGTATCGGTAACGCCGCCGGGCTGCTGTTCGCCGGGATCATGCTCGGCTTCCTGCGAGCGAACCACCCGACCTTCGGCTATATCCCGCAGGGCGCGCTGAACATGGTGAAAGAGTTCGGGCTGATGGTATTTATGGCAGGCGTCGGCTTAAGCGCGGGCAGCGGCATCGGCCACAGCCTGGGCGCCGTCGGCTGGCAGATGCTGGTCTCCGGCCTGATCGTCAGCCTGGTGCCGGTGGTGATCTGCTTCCTGTTCGGCGCCTACGTGCTGCGCATGAACCGCGCCCTGCTCTTCGGCGCGATGATGGGTGCGCGTACCTGTGCCCCCGCAATGGAAATTATCAGCGACACCGCGCGCAGCAACATCCCGGCGCTGGGCTATGCCGGGACGTATGCCATCGCCAACGTGCTGCTGACGCTGGCGGGTACGCTAATCATCATTATCTGGCCGGGACTCGGATAAGTCTCAAGTTTGCGCACGGCAGAAAAAATTTTTGATATGCGCAGAACTTTTTACTCAGGGGGCAGTCATAACTAGTGCCACTGCTTTTCTTTGATGTCCCCAATTTGTGGAGCCCATCAACCCCGCCGTTTTGGTTCAAGGTTGATGGGTTTTTTGTTGCCCTAAATTCCCGCAATTCTCCTCACCATCGCCCCGATCTCATCCCGGGAAAGCGGCTGTCTGTCCGTCACAAAATGCAGCGTCATTCCTTCAATAAACGCGTCCAGCGCGCGGGCGGTTACCGGGTCAAACCACTGTTCGAGCGTGTTCTGGCTCATTTTCATCCAGTCCTGCATTACCGTTTTTAGCGCAGCGCTGCGGTTCATAAAGGCGTAAAGCTGATACATCAGCTCCATGTTTTGCGGCGTGGTGACTTCCGAGCTGTGAATAAGCGTGGTGATGGATTCGCAGGCCATTTCCGGGCCGGTGACGCCCGCAAAAAAGTCGCGATACTGCCGGGACATCTGCTGCGTAAACCACGTGAACGCCTCTTCGAGCAGCGGCTCTTTGCCGTCGAAATAGTAGGTCATCGAGCCCAGGGGCACGCCCGCGCAGCTGGCGATTTTGCGGTGCGTGACGGCATGGATCCCATGTTCGGCAATGGTGTCCAGCGTGGCCTGAAGTATCTTCTCCCGGCGGTTGGGATCGTTCGGTGGTCTGCTCATAAAACCCTCACGTCGTTTGTGTACAAATGTACACAAAGTTGATAGTGTTGTCGCTATTGTTGTACTTCTGGTGGTTATCCCAATGACGTTGAACTCTTCCCGTAAGGCCCTGCGACTGCGCATGTGGGCGCTGTTTATGTTCTTCTTTATTCCCGGGCTGCTGATGGCCTCCTGGGCCACGCGCACGCCTGCGATCCGCGACATCCTGTCGGTCTCCACCGCTGAAATGGGCATCGTGCTGTTTGGCCTGTCGATTGGATCCATGAGCGGCATTCTCTGCTCCGCCTGGCTGGTCAAACGCTTCGGCACGCGGGCGGTGATCCGCACCACCATGTGCTGCGCGGTGTTCGGGATGATGGTGCTGAGCGTGGCGCTGTGGTTTGCCTCTCCGGTGCTGTTTGCCCTCGGGCTGACGGTGTTTGGCGGCAGCTTTGGCGCGGCGGAAGTGGCGATCAACGTCGAAGGGGCCGCGGTCGAGCGCGAGATGAACAAAACGGTGCTGCCGATGATGCACGGCTTTTACAGCCTCGGTACGCTCGCGGGCGCGGGGGTGGGGATGGCCCTGACGGCGTTTGGCATTGCGGCGAACGTGCATATTTTGCTCGCGGCGCTGGTCTGTATTCTTCCCATTCTCACGGGCATCAGGGC
This sequence comes from Enterobacter soli, assembly GCF_964208575.1. Lineage (GTDB taxonomy): Bacteria > Pseudomonadota > Gammaproteobacteria > Enterobacterales > Enterobacteriaceae > Enterobacter > Enterobacter soli_A. The sequence continues at coordinate 79,007 of NZ_CAXOFU010000003.1, forward strand.
CATTCCGAACGGTACCGGGAAAAACTCCGGCGATGAGCAGAAGTCCGCTGAAAAGGGCCTGCCCTTCTACCGCGACATGCAGCTGATGCTGATTGGCGTGGTGGTGCTGGCGATGGCCTTTGCCGAAGGTTCGGCGAACGACTGGCTGCCGCTGCTGATGGTGGACGGTCACGGCTTTAGCCCGACCTCCGGGTCGCTGATTTACGCCGGGTTTACCCTGGGCATGACCGTCGGGCGCTTTACCGGGGGCTGGTTTATCGACCGCTACAGCCGCGTGGCGGTTGTGCGCGCCAGCGCCCTGCTGGGCGGGCTGGGCATCGCGATGATCATCTTTGTAGACGTGGACTGGATCGCCGGGGTATCGGTCATTCTGTGGGGGCTCGGCGCATCGCTTGGCTTCCCGCTGACCATCTCCGCCGCCAGCGACACCGGACCGGATGCCCCGACCCGCGTCAGCGTAGTGGCAACGACCGGCTATCTCGCGTTCCTGGTGGGCCCGCCGCTGCTTGGTTTCCTCGGCGAGCACTACGGGCTGCGCAGCGCGATGCTGGTGGTATTAGGGTTGGTGATGATTGCGGCGCTGGTGGCGCGCGCGGTGGCAAAACCAGAAACAGAACAGACGACACTGGAGAAGGGATATGAGCGTTAAACTGATTGCAGTCGACATGGATGGCACCTTCCTGAACGACGCGAAAACCTACAATCGCGACCGTTTTCGCGCCCAGTACGCGCGCATGAAGGCGCAGGGCATTCGCTTTGTGGTCGCCAGCGGTAACCAGTATTACCAGCTAATTTCGTTCTTCCCGGAGATCGCCCACGAGATTGCCTTCGTTGCCGAAAACGGCGGCTGGGTGGTGAATGCCGGGGAAGACGTATTCAACGGCGAGCTGACGAAAGCCGATTTTGCGACCGTCGCCGCCCTGTTAAACGACGTTCCCGGCATCGAGATCATCGCCTGCGGTAAAGGCAGCGCGTATACGCTTAAAGCCTACGATGACAATTTTAAAGCCATCGCAGCGCTTTACTACCATCGTCTTGAAATGGTGGACAACTTCAACAACCTGAACGATATCTTCTTCAAGTTCGGGCTTAACGTTTCCGACGATGAAATCCCGCGCATTCAGGCGCTGCTGCACGAAAAGCTTGGCGACATCATGGTGCCCGTCACCACCGGCCACGGCAGTATCGACCTGATCATTCCCGGCGTGCATAAGGCCAACGGCCTGCGGATCTTGCAAAAGCATTGGGGCATCGAAGACGGCGAAGTGGTGGCCTTTGGCGACAGCGGGAACGACGTGGAAATGCTGCGCCAGTCCGGGTTCAGCTTTGCGATGGCGAACGCCAGGCCGCACATCAAAGCGGTTGCCCGCTTCGAAGCGCCGCACAATAACGACGAAGGCGTACTGGATGTGATTGATAAAGTGTTGAACGGGGAAGCGCCGTTTAATTAATTCTGGTCCCCTCTCCCACAGGGAGAGGGAATACGTTTTACGGTTGCAATGCGTTCCCGACGCGCTTGTCTTTCAGGAACACCACCATCAGCCCCACCCACAGCAGGCCGTTGGCCAGGTTAAACAGGCTGAACAGCCCGTTCCCGCCCAGCGCGTAGGCGTGTTTGCTCACCTCGATGCCGACGGTGAAGATCAGCATTTGCAGCATCCCCATCGCCGCCGACACCGTGCCTTTGCTCATCTCGCTGGCAAACAGCGTCAGGCGCACCAGCCCGGCGTTCGCAAGGCCGATGCCGAACGCGTAGATGCTCAGCCCGGCGGTCATCCACAGGTAGGCGTGCGACGAGGCCACCGTGGCCACCGCCGCGACAATCAGCCCTGCCATAATCGGCCAGCCGCCCATCACGATCAGCGACCGCACGGTGCGCCGGGACGTAAGGCGCGCCAGCACCAGGTTACCGGCAATCAGCGCGCCGAAAATCGGCACCTGCAGCAGGCCGTACTCGTAGCTGCTGAGCTGCTCGCCGCTGATGATAATCACCGGAGACTGGGCGATCCACGCCAGCAGCGGCAGGCTGACGAACCCTGTCGCCAGCGCTCCCGCCACGAAGCGGACGTTTTTCAGCACTTCTTTATAATCGCGCCCCAGCTCCCTGAGCGACAGCTTCTCGCCCAGGCGCGTGGCGGTTTCCGGCATGGCGCGATGCAGGCCGAAGAAAGAAATCGCAGCCAGCACCGCGAAGAGAACAAACATCCCCTCCCACGGCGCAACGTGAACCCACGCGGCGCCCACCAGCGGGCCAAGCAGCGGCGCAATCAGCGCCACGTTCGCCATCAGCGCGGTGATTTTGATACACACCGCCTCTTCAAACGACTCCTGGATGGCGGCATAGCCCACCGCGCCGATAAAGCACAGGCTCACCCCTTGCAGGAAGCGCAGCAGCGTGAATTGTTCGATGTTCTGCGCCAGCAGCGTGGCGAGGCAGGTCATGATAAACCACACCACGCCCGTCAGCATCACCGGGCGGCGGCCAATACGGTCTGACAGCGGCCCTAGCAGCCACTGCAAAAACATGCCGCCCGCAAGATAGGCAGTCATGGAGGTCGGTACCCACTCGATCCCGGCGTTGTATTGTTCAACAACGGCCAGCATCCCTGGCTGAATCATATCGTTGCCGATATAGGTGGAGAATTCGTAGAGCACCAGACACAGGGGGAAAAGTAACGCCTGACGACCCAGACGATTACCGGAAGAAGAACGGTTTAACATGCAATCTCTTTATGATGAAAAAATCGCGATGAGTGTAATGAAATGCCGCTGTCTGAGATAGCAATTTATCGAGGAGAAACAGAAATAAAGCACACAGCGTAGTTGTTTAAGGTTTCCTTAAGTTGACACCCCTATGATAGCCCTATTTCACGTCACCGACGCTAAATTATGGCACAAACCACCCGCCGTTCAGAATTATCTAAGTTACCGACAAATAAGACAAAACGTCTTTACCCTTTGCCGGCCCGCTTTTATGGTTATCAGCTTTTAGTGCTGATTGCCCTCGCTGTCGTGTTTACCTGGCTGTCGCGCACTGAAACGCTCGACAAATGGATAACCGGCTACTGGTACGACGCGGCGACGCAGAGTTTTCCACTGCAAAAGAATCACCTGCTGGATCTGCTGAACCATCGACTGGCGAAATACATTGCCATTGCGCTCGGTGCCGTGGCGCTGTTTTACGGCGCCTGGACGCGCAACGCGAGGCTGGTGACCGCCGCGCTGCTGATGGGCGTGGGGGCGCTGGCCGTGGGGGTGCTGAAAAGCATCAGCCACCACAGCTGCCCGTGGGATCTGGTGGAGTATGGCGGTAAGGCCGTTTCTTACCCCCTGTTCAGCGCAGCCCCGGCGGACAGCGGCCCCGGACGCTGCTTCCCCGGCGGCCATGCCTCGAGCGGCTTTATGGTGATGGGGCTGTTTTTTGCCTTCTGGCGCGAGCGGCCTCGCCTGGCGTGGAGCCTTGTCGCGCTGGGCTTAGCGTTAGGTCTGGCGATGGGCTACGGCCAGGTGATGCGCGGGGCACATTTTTTCTCTCACAACCTGTGGGCCGGGTGGTGGGTTTGGTTTTCCCAGGTCGCAGTCTACGGACTGGTTTCCGCCTGGTTTGCTAAAGAGTGACAACGCTATGTTAGAGCAACTGAATTACGACCTGTTTTATTGGATCAACGCCACTCCGGCATCCCCGGAATGGATGATTGATTTCGCGACCTTCCTGGCAAAGGATTTGATAAGCATCGTTCCCGTGCTGGCGGCGATCCTCTGGCTGTGGGGGCCGCGCAGCCAGGTTAACGCCCAGCGCCAGCTGATTATCAAAGTTGCCATGGCGCTCGCCGTCAGCGTGCTGGCAAGCTACGCCCTGGGGCTCCTGTTCCCGCACGATCGTCCGTTCGTCGATCGCGTGGGCTACAACTTCCTGCACCACGCGCCGGATGACTCCTTCCCGAGCGATCACGGCACGGTGATTTTCACCTTTGCGCTGGCGTTCCTGTTCTGGCACCGCCTGTGGTCTGGCGCCGTGCTGATGGTGGCGGCGCTGGCGATCGCCTGGTCGCGCGTTTATCTCGGCGTGCACTGGCCGCTGGATATGGTGGGCGGTTTCCTGGTGGGGCTGATTGGCTGCGTGAGCGCGGCGATCCTGTGGAGCCTCTTCGGTCAGGCGCTCTACCGCGGCCTGTCTCAGGCCTATCGGGTTATTTTTGCCATCCCCATCCGCAAAGGCTGGGTGCGTGACTAATCCCGGTCAGACAGGTTACACTTTGAGCCCCCGCCCTGCGGGGGCTCACTTTTTTATACCCTGAGGACATATGGAAACACGACGCGATGACCGCATTGCTCAGCTGCTACAGGCGCTGAAGCGCAGCGACAAGCTGCACCTCAAAGAAGCCGCGAACCTGCTCGGCGTTTCTGAGATGACCATTCGTCGTGACCTGAACAGCGACAGCGCCCCCGTTGTGCTGCTGGGCGGGTATATCGTTCTTGAACCCCGCAGCGCCAGCCACTATCTGATCAGCGATCAAAAAACGCGCCTGGTGGAAGAAAAGCGCAAAGCGGCCCGCGTCGCGGCCTCGCTGGTGCAGCCGCACCAGACGCTGTTTTTCGACTGCGGTACCACCACGCCGTGGATCATTGAGGCGATTGACAGCAGCCTGCCCTTCACCGCCGTCTGCTATTCCCTGAATACCTTTCTCGCCTTGCAGGAAAAGCCCGAGTGCCGCGTGATCCTCTGCGGCGGCGAGTTCCACGCCAGCAATGCCATCTTTAAGCCGCTGAATCTGCACGATACCCTGAGCAATTTATGCCCGGACATTGCCTTTTACTCCGCGGCAGGGGTGAACGTGCAGCAGGGCGCGACCTGCTTTAACCTGGAAGAGCTTCCGGTGAAGCACTGGGCCTTGAACGCGGCGCAGTACCACGTGCTGGTGGTGGATCACAGCAAGTTCGGCAAGGTTCGTTCGGCGAGAATGGGCGAGCTGTCGCGCTTTGATGCGATCGTGAGCGATTGCCGTCCGGATGACGAGCTGGCGGCTCACGCCAAAGCGCAGCAGATAAAGTTGATGTATTGAAAGGGGTGCGGTCTGATGCCCGCACCCCGGCCCTCTCCCTATGGAAGAGGGGGAAACGGATTAAAGATTAGCTAAACCAGCTGCCAAACCATCCGTGGAATTTCATCAGCACGAAGTCCCACATCCGGCTAAAGAAGCCGCCTTCTTCGACTGCCTCCATCACGATCAGCGGACGCTGCTCGATGGATTTGCCGTTAAGCTGGAAGTCAATTGTCCCCACGACCTGACCTTTTTTCAGCGGTGCGGTCAGCTGCTTGTCGGTCAGGGTGTAGCTCGCCTTCAGGTTTTTAAGCTGTCCGCGTGGAATGGTCACGGAGCCCGCTTCACCGGCGCCCAGGTTAACCTCGCTCTTGTCACCAAACCAGACGCGCTGGGTGATGAAGGTGGCGTCCGGCTTAATCGGCGTCACGGTTTCGAAGAAGCGGAAGCCCCAGGTCAGCAGTTTTTCGGACTCGTTAAAGCGAATGCGGTCGGTTTTGGTGCCCAGCACCACGGAGATCAGGCGCATATCGCCCTGCGTCGCGGAGGCCACCAGGTTGTAGCCCGCCCCTGCCGTCGTTCCGGTCTTCATCCCATCGACGTTCACATTGCTGCTCCACAGCAGACGGTTGCGGTTCGGCTGGCGGATTTTGTTGAAGGTAAACTCTTTCTCTTTGTGGATGGCGTATTCTTCCGGCACGTCGTGGATCAGGGCTTTGCCCAGCAGCGCCATGTCGCGCGCGGTGCTGAACTGGCCCGGCGCATCAAGGCCGTGGACGGTTTTAAAGGTGGTGTTGGTCAGGCCAAGCTTCTGGGCGTAGCCGTTCATCAGGCCGATAAAGGAGTCCTGGCTGCCCGCCACGTAGTCCGCCAGCGCGATACAGGCGTCGTTACCCGACTGGATAATCACCCCTTTGTTTAAATCCGCTACCGATACCTGATCGCCAGGCTTCAGGAACATCACCGAGGAGCCGCGAAGCGCAGGGTTGCCGGTCGCCCAGGCATCTTTTCCGATGGTGACCATGTCCTCAAGCTTGATCTTGCCCGCTTTCAACGCCTGGCCGACCACGTAGCTGGTCATGATTTTGGTCAGGCTCGCCGGATCAAGCTGCTCGTCGGCGTTACCTTCCGCCAGCACTTTGCCGCTGGCGTAGTCCATTAATATCCAGGCACGCGCGTCAACGGGCGGCGCTTCGGGAGCCGTCTGTTCTGCTGCGTAAAGTGTCGGAGCAAAAAGGAAAAGGAGCGCAGAGCCTGCCGCCAGGCTGCGCAGAGAAGAAGTTTTTCGCGTCATAAATGCCACCCGAGTGTCCATTTCAAAAATTACGTCACATCACCGTGTCGCAAGAAGCGATGAGTAATAGCGCACTAAAACTGTTAAAGAAACCTAAACCAGGTAAAGTTTTTAAAGTTTATGCAATAACAGCCGGATACGCTTCGGTTGACGCGATTTTTTTGTCTTCTGTTGCGTAATTGTTAGCTTTATCTCACCATGTCAAATCGCTGGCGCTGATTCACATCTCAGGTTGTTTGACTATTTCGGGAGTTAATATGATTACGCTGTGGGGCAGGAACAATTCAACCAACGTTAAGAAAGTTCTCTGGACGCTGGAAGAGCTGGATTTACCGTTTAATCAGATTATGGCGGGCTTGCAGTACGGAGTGAATAAAGAGGCCGAATATCTGGCCATGAACCCAAACGGGCTGGTGCCGCTGCTGCGCGACGACGAAACGGGCATCACGCTCTGGGAATCTAACACCATCGTGCGCTACCTTGCCGCCCAGTATGGTCAGAGCCGCCTGTGGGTCGATAGCCCGGCGGAGCGCGCCCAGGGCGAAAAGTGGATGGACTGGGCCAACCAGACCCTCTCGCCAACCCACAGGGTGATCCTGATGGGCCTTATCCGCACCCCGGAAGCCGAGCGCGACTACCCCGCCATTCACGCCGCGCAGGACGCCTGCGAATCGCTGTTCGCCCTGATGGACAACGAGCTGGCGAACCATAAATGGTTTTCCGGCGAGGCCTTCGGCGTGGGCGATATCGCCGTGGCGCCGTTCGTGTGGAATCTGACCAACATGGGGCTGAAGTGGGCGCCGCGCCCTCACCTCGAACGCTGGATCAAACAGCTGAGCGAGCGCCCGGCGTACCAGAACACGGTAATGACCCCGGTTAGCTAATTACGACGCGGACGGGCTGACCTTCAGCAGATGCCCGTCCGATTCGTCCGTCAGGACGTACAGCGCGCCGTCCGGCCCGACCCGCACATCGCGAATACGTTCCCCTCTCTCCTCCAGAATGCGCCCGTCCTCCGTTACCTTATTGCCGTCAACGCTCAGCACGATGACCGACTTCTCTTTCAGCGCCCCAACGAAGAGTTTGTTTTTCCACTGCGGGTAAACGTCGCTGTTGTAGAACGCCATGCCGCTCACCGCGGGCGACACTTTCCAGACAAACAGCGGCGGCTCGGTGCCCTCGGCGTGCTCGCCCTTCGCCTCGGGAATTTTCAGCCCGCTGTAGTTGATGCCGTGCGTCGCCAGCGGCCAGCCGTAGTTTTTGCCTTTTTCCGGGATGTTGATCTCATCCCCGCCGCGCGGGCCGTGCTCGTTGAGCCACAGGACGTCGCTCCACGGGTTCATCGCCATTCCCTGCGGATTGCGGATGCCATAGGACCAGATTTCAGGCCGCGCGCCGGCGGTCTTCACGAACGGATTATCCGCCGGGACCTTACCGTCCTCGGTCAGACGCACCACCTTCCCCTGCAGCTTGTCCAGATCCTGCGCCGTCGGGCGCTGGTTGTTCTCGCCGAGGCCGATAAACAGATAGCCTTTGCCGTCAAACACCAGACGGCCGCCGAAATGGTTGCCGGTGGAGAGCTTCGGCATCTGGCGGAACACCACCTGGAAGCCCTCGATGCGCGACAGATCCTCACTCAGGCGGCCATAGCCCACCGCCGTCCCCGCCTTCCCGTCGCTCCCCGCTTCGGCGTAGCTGAGCCAGATACGCCGGGATTTTTCAAAATCAGGCGCCAGCACCACGTCCAGCAGGCCGCCCTGTCCGTTCGCCCACACCTTCGGCACGCCAACGATCGGATCGGAAAGCCCTTTGCCCGCCTGCCAGTGCTTAAGCTGCCCGTCGCGCAGGGTGACCAGCAGCCCTTTATTGTCCGGCAAAAATGCCAGCGACCAGGGGTGATCCAGCTTGCTTTGCAGCACCTCAACCTTTACCGCCTGAGGCGCAGCGAGAAGGGAAACGGGAAATAACAGCACGGGCAGGAAAATCAGCGAGGATCGATGCATAACGCGCTCCTTTATCAGCATATGGCTTAAAGGTTAGCCACTGAGGCCCGGCGCGTTATCACTTTTACAAAAGCTTAATCAGAAGGGGGAGTTGCCTCCCCCGGGTTCAGTGCTGTTCGAGCTCGTTATGTTCGCTCAGGCACATAATGCAAAGAGAGATCGTAGTCAGGCAGTGCTCGAGCTTCTCTGCGTTAACGGCGATAAACGTTGGACAGTCGTGGTGTCCGGTCATCAGACAAACTCCCGCGATGGAGAGCACCTCGGCGGCGCGACGCAGAGCAATCAGCTCGCTTTCAGCGTACTCCGCTTTCAGGATCGGGGCTTTTTCACGCATGAAGTTGCACAGTTCAAAGAGATTATCACGCAGATGTTCGCTTTCGCTGACTGACATATACCCTTTGGCCTTTCTCAGCTGCAGGTAAGCAGCAAGATCGATGCGGGCGTTGATCAGCTTGTTAAGCAGATCGCGTTTCAGTCTGTCAACGGACATGCTATTTCCTCCTCTGTCAGCCATTGTGCATAGTCAGAATACGGTTATTTTTTGTACAGTTTAATGGTTGAGATCAATAAATCTTATCTGATTAACATTCTTTACAATGTTACAACCTCTGCATGATGGCGCGACCGCGCGAAGAGTGTATAAATCCCCCGCGGAACGCTGTAAAATCCCGCCCTGATAACTCCATAATTGATGAATTTTTAACCTATGAGCAATGTTACGCACCAGCCGAAAATCGGCTTCGTTTCCCTGGGCTGCCCGAAAAACCTGGTGGATTCCGAACGCATCCTGACCGAACTCCGTACCGAAGGCTATGACGTGGTGCCAAGCTACGACAACGCCGATATGGTTATCGTGAATACCTGCGGCTTTATCGACAGCGCGGTTCAGGAATCCCTGGAAGCCATCGGTGAAGCGCTGACGGAAAACGGCAAAGTGATCGTTACCGGCTGCCTGGGCGCCAAGGTGGATCAGATCCGTGAAGTGCACCCGAAGGTGCTGGAGATCACCGGCCCCCACAGCTATGAGCAGGTGCTGGAACATGTTCACCACTATGTACCCAAACCAAAGCACAACCCGTTCCTGAGCCTGGTGCCGGAGCAGGGCGTGAAGCTGACCCCGCGCCACTACGCGTACCTGAAAATTTCCGAAGGCTGCAACCACCGCTGCACCTTCTGCATTATCCCGTCTATGCGCGGCGATCTGGTGAGCCGTCCGATTGGCGAGGTGCTGGCCGAAGCAAAACGTCTGGCCGATGCGGGCGTGAAAGAGCTGCTGGTGATCTCCCAGGACACCTCCGCCTACGGCGTGGACGTGAAGCACCGTTCCGGCTTCCACAACGGCGAGCCGGTGAAAACCAGCATGGTCGGCCTGTGCGAGCAGCTCTCTAAGCTCGGCATCTGGACGCGTCTGCACTACGTTTACCCGTATCCGCACGTTGACGATGTGATCCCGCTGATGGCGGAAGGCAAAATTCTGCCGTATCTGGATATCCCGCTGCAGCACGCCAGCCCGCGTATTCTGAAGCTGATGAAACGCCCAGGCTCCGTTGACCGCCAGCTGGCGCGCATCAAGCAGTGGCGCGAAATCTGCCCGGAGCTGACCCTGCGCTCAACCTTTATCGTTGGCTTCCCGGGTGAAACCGAAGAAGATTTCCAGATGCTGCTCGACTTCCTGAAAGAAGCGCGTCTGGATCGCGTAGGCTGCTTCAAATACAGCCCGGTAGAAGGCGCAACCGCGAACGAACTGGCGGATCAGGTGCCGGAAGAGATCAAAGAAGAGCGCTGGAACCGCTTCATGCAGCTGCAGCAGCAGATCTCTGCCGAGCGTTTGCAGGAAAAAGTGGGCCGCGAAATTCTGGTGATTATCGACGAAGTGGACGAAGAAGGCGCGATTGGCCGCAGCATGGCGGACGCCCCTGAAATCGACGGCGCGGTCTACCTGAACGGTGAAACGAAGGTTAAGCCGGGCGACATCGTGCGCGTAAAAGTTGAGAACGCCGACGAGTATGATCTGTGGGGTAGCCGGGTTTAATTCCGCGTTATTCCCCTCACCCCGGCCCTCTCCCCAAAGGGGCGAGGGGGAAAAGACCACACCGCACCCACTCCGGTCTGGGCGAGGGTGAAAAGACCACACCGCCACCCTCTCCGGTCTGGGTGAGGGGGCAAAGACCGCACCGCCACCCTCTCCGGTCTGGGCGAGGGGGCAAAGACCGCACCAAACCGTCCCCTCTCCCCTCCGGGGAGAGGGTTAGGGTGAGGGGCAAAACTTACCCCTTAATCCGCGGATCCAGCGCGTCCCGCAACCCATCTCCCAGCAGGTTAAACGCCAGCACCGTCAGGAAAATCGCCAGGCTCGGGAACAGCGCCACGTGCGGCGCAATCACCATATCCGCCCTTGCCTCGTTGAGCATCGCCCCCCACTCCGGCGTTGGCGGCTGCGCGCCTAACCCCAGAAACGACAGGCTTGCCGCAGAGATAATCGACACGCCGATACGCATCGTAAAATAGACCACGATGGACGACACAGTGCCCGGCAGAATATGGCTGAACAAAATGGTGGTATCGCTGGCGCCCATGCTGCGCGCCGACTCGATAAACGTCTGCTGCTTGAGCACCAGGGTATTGCCGCGCACCAGACGGGCAAACGCCGGGATCGAGAACACCGCCACGGCGATAATCACGTTCGCCATGCCGCTGCCCATAATGGCCACCACCGCGATGGCCAGCAGGATGCCGGGAAACGCGAACAGCACATCGCAGATACGCATGATGACCCTGTCCCACCAGCCTTCGTAATACCCCGCCAGCAGGCCAAGCACCGTTCCAATCGCGGCGCCGATCAGCACCGCAAATACCCCGGCGGCCAGCGAAATGCGCGTGCCCAGCAGCACGCGGCTGAAAATATCGCGCCCGAGGGAGTCCACGCCAAACCAGTGCATCATCGACGGCCCGTCGTTCAGACGGTCGTAATCGAAGTAGTTTTCCGCATCAAAAGGGGCAATCCAGGGGGCTATCACCGCAACCACAATCAGCAGCAGAACAAACAGCCCGGCCGCCATCGCCACCGGCTGACGGCGAAAGCGTCGCCAGAACTCCAGCCACGGGGTTCGAATATGGTCCGGCTTTAGCCCCGGCATAGCGTTCAAAACGGCCTGACGACGCCAGTTTAACAATCGCATCTTACTTATACCTGATAGCCGGGTTAATGGCGGCGTAGAGCACGTCCACCACCAAATTGATAAGAATAAACTCCAGGGAGAAAAGCAGCACTTCGGCCTGAATAACCGGGTAATCGCGCATATCCACAGAGTCCACCAGCAAACGCCCCAGCCCCGGCCAGTTGAACACCTTTTCCACCACGATCGAGCCGCCCAGCAGGAATCCGAACTGCAGCCCCATCATGGTCACCACCGGGATCATCGCATTGCGGAAACCGTGCTTGAGAACGACCCATTTTTCGCTCACCCCTTTCGCCCGCGCGGTGCGGATGTAATCCTCGCTCAGCACGTCCACGAACGAGGCGCGGGTAAACCGCGCCATCACCGCCGCCACCGCCGCCCCGAGGGTCAGCGACGGCAGCACGTAGTGCTTCCAGGTATCCGCCCCCACCGTGGGCAGCCAGCCCAGCTCGACGGAGAAAATCTGCATCAGCAGCATCCCGAGCGCGAAGGCCGGGAACGAAATCCCGGTCACCGCCAGCGCCATGCCGAGCTTATCCGGCCAGCGGTTGCGCCAGACGGCGGCGACAATCCCGGCCACCAGGCCAAACAGCACCGCCCACGTCATGCTGGCGATGGTCAGCCAGAATGTCGGCATAAAGCGGCTGGCGATCTCTTCCGACACCGGACGGCGCGACACCATCGAGGTGCCGAAATCGCCCTGCAGGACATTGCCGATATAGTGCAGGAACTGCTTATACAGCGGCTGATCGAGGCCCAGCTGTTTACGCACCAGCTCAATCACTGACGCGTCCGCTTCGGGTCCAGCAATCAGCCGCGCCGGATCGCCCGGCAGCATATGGACAAACAAAAACACCAGCACCGCCACAATCAGCAGCGTCGGGATAAGCCCCAGCAGGCGTTTAAACACATAGTTCAGCATGCCTTTTCCTCTCATCCCGCACGCGCTTGCCTGCGGGAGTGAGTTCTCTTATTTCAAATCCGCGTCTTCAAAGCTGAAGCCCGTATCCGGCATGATCCAGAACCCGGTCAGCGCCTTGTTATGGGCCGACACCAGCTTCTCGACCACCAGCGGCACCCACGGCGACTCTTTCCAGATGGTGTCCTGCGCGTCTTTGTACAGCCGCGCTTTCTCTTCTGGTTTGGTGGTTTGCAGCGCCTGGGACAGGTCTTTATCCACCTGCGGACTGCTGTAGAACGCGGTGTTGAACAGGGTTGGCGGCCAGTTCTGCGAGGCAAACAGCGGCGACAGCGCCCAGTCCGCTTCCCCGGTGGAGGCCGTCCAGCCGGTGTAGAACATCCTCACCCCGCTCTCTTTCTGCCCTTTGCCTTCCACTTCCGCCGCGCGCTGTCCGGCATCCATCGCCGTGACCTGCGCCTTGATCCCCACCTGCGCCAGCTGCTGCTGGGTGAACTGCAACACCTTCTGCGCGGTGCTGTGGTTATGTGACGACCAGAGCGTGGTGCTGAAGCCGTTCGGATAGCCCGCCTCTTTCAGCAGCTCGCGCGCTTTAGCCGGATCGTAAGGCCACGGCTGATAGTGTTGAGCATACTCAATGGACGGCGGCACTACGCCGGTGGCCGGGGTGGCGTATCCGGCAAACGCAACCTTCACGAGCGCCTGGCGGTTGATCGCGTAGTTGATGGCTTCGCGCACCTTCGGGTTGTCGAACGGCTTTTGCGTCACGTTCATGCTGATGTAGCGCTGCATGATGGACGGGCTCGCCACCAGCTCCAGCTTGCTGTTTTTGGCAAGAAGAGCGGCCTGCTCGTAGGGGATCGGGAAGGCGAACTGCGCCTCGCCGGTTTGCAGCATCGCCGCGCGGGTGTTGTTATCCACCACCGGACGCCAGGTGATGCTGTCCAGCTTCGGCAGCCCTTTTTGCCAGTATCCGGCGAACTTCTTCACCTTCACGAAATCGGTCTGATTCCAGGTGTCCAGCTCGTATGGCCCGGTTCCGACCGGGTGAAAGCCAATCTCTTTGCCGTATTTCTTCAGCGCCGCCGGGGAGATCATCGCCGTCGCCGGGTGCGCCAGAATGTTGATGAACGCCGAGAACGGCTCTTTGAGGGTAATTTTCACCGTCGCCGGGTCAACCACCTCGGTGCTGGCGATGTTTTTATACAGGTTAAAGCGCTTGAGGCTGTTTTCCGGATTGCTGGCGCGATCGAGGTTCACCTTGACCGCTTCGGCGTTGAAGTCGGTGCCGTCCTGGAATTTAACGCCGCTTCTGAGCTTGATGGTGTACACCAGCCCGTCGTCGGACACGGTGTAGCTTTCCGCCAGCACGTTATGCAGCTTCATCTCTTTATCCAGGCCGAACAGCCCCTGGTAAAACGACTTCGCAACCGCCTGCGAGAGCGTGTCGTTGGCGTCGTAAGGATCGAGGGTCGTGAAATTCGAGCCGACCGCGACAACCACGTCTTTGGCAGCGAACGCGGGGGCTGCGGCCAGGGCTGCCGTCACGCTCGCGGCTAACAGCCATGTACGAGCAACAAATTTAACCATTGTGTTCTCCTGCCTGTTTAAGGTTATAACCGCGAGAATGCGTTGTCCTGACGCGGTGGTGCAACAAAATGACCGGGGCTGACTTCGCGAAGCGCCACGCGCTCCGTCGACTCTCCCGGCTTACGAATATTGCCCGGCATCTCGTCCTGCAGCAGCACCCGCTGGGCGCGGCGATGGGCAGGATCGGCAACCGGCACGGCCGCCATCAGCTTACGGGTGTAGGGGTGCTGCGGATTTTCAAATACCGCCTGACGCGGGCCAATCTCAACGATTTGCCCCTGCAGCATCACCGCCACCCGATGGCTGATGCGCTCAACCACCGCCATATCGTGGGAGATAAACAAAAAGGCGATGCCCATCTCCCGCTGGAGGTCGAGCAATAAATTGATGATTTGCGCGCGGATAGAGACGTCCAGCGCCGACACCGACTCGTCGGCGATGACCACTTTCGGGTTCAGGGCCAGCGCGCGCGCAATACAAATTCGCTGACGCTGCCCGCCGGAAAACTCGTGCGGATAGCGCCAGGCGTGTTCAGGCAACAGGCCCACACGCTCCAGTAGCCAGGCCACGCGGCGCTGCGCCGCCTCGCCGTCGAGCAGGTTATGCACCCGCAGCGGCTCCATGATCGAATAGCCGATGGTGTGGCGCGGGTCGAGCGAGGCGTAGGGATCCTGGAAGATAAACTGAATATCCCGGCGCAGCGGCTGGAGCCTGCTGGCAGGAAGGGTGTCGATACGTTCCCCGTTAAAGGTAATGGTGCCTTCCTGCGACTCCACCAGCCGCAGCAGCGCGCGTCCGGTGGTGGATTTACCGCAGCCCGACTCGCCCACCAGCGCCAGGGTTTCGCCCGGCCATAAATCAAAGCTGACGTTTTCCACCGCATGCACTTCGCGCTTCACGCGGTTAAACAGGCCGCTGCGCAGGGGGAAGCGGGTCACCAGATTGCGCACCTGCAAAATCGGCTCGCCGGGCAGCACCGTATCCTGTTCCGTTTCGTCTTCCTGGCGCGCGGCGCTCTCCGTCGACAAAAGCGGGAACCGGCGCGGCAGCGCGCTGCCGTTCATCGCGCCAAGACGCGGCACGGCGGCGAGCAGCGCCCGGGTATAGGGGTGCTGCGGCGCGTGAAATATCTGCCCGACGCCGCCGGTTTCTACCGCCACGCCCTGGTGCATCACTAGCACGCGGTCGGCGATATCCGCCACCACGCCCATGTCGTGCGTGATGAAAATCACCCCCATGTCCATTTCCTGCTGGAGCACTTTAATCAGCTGCAGGATCTGCGCCTGAATGGTGACGTCCAGCGCGGTAGTGGGTTCGTCGGCAATCAGCACCGCCGGACGGCACGAGAGCGCCATCGCGATCATCACGCGCTGGCGCATCCCGCCGGAAAGCTGGTGCGGGTAGCGCGACAAAATGGCCTGCGCCTCGGGAATGCGCACCTGCTCGAGCATTCGTTTTGCCTCGGCCAGCGCCTGCTCGTGGTTTAACCCCTGATGCAAACGGATGGACTCCGCAATCTGCTCCCCCACCGGAAAGACCGGGTTGAGCGAGGTCATCGGCTCCTGGAAAATCATCGCGATATCCGCGCCGCGCACGCCCTGCATTTGCGAGGCGCTGAGTTCGTTCAGGTCGATAACCTGACGATTGCGGCGGCGCAGCAGCATCTTATCGCTTTCAATCCGGCCGCCCGTCTGCTCCAGCAGGCGCATGAGCGACAGCGCGGTGACCGATTTACCGGAACCGGATTCGCCGACAATCGCCAGCGTTTCGCCCCGGTTCAGCGAAAACGACAGATTTTTAACCGCGGGGATGAACTGCCGCTCTTCCTGGAACGCAATATTAAGCTGTTGAACCTCAAGCACTTCGCGGCTGTCCAGCTCTTCACTGTGCGGCACGTAAGACCCCCTTATTCACGATAAATCCCGGTGCTGGGCGCGTCCCCGGCATAGCCCCAGGCGCGGTACATACCTTCACTGTTGAACGGCAGCGCAACGTTGCCCTCGCGGTCGACCGCAATCAGCCCGCCCTCACCGCCCAGCGCGGGCAGCTTTTCCATCACTACCCGCTCGCAGGCCTCGGACAGGCTTAAGCAGCCGTAATCCATGAGCGCGGTGATGTCGTAGGCCGCCAGCGCGCGAATAAACACTTCGCCCGTGCCAGTGCACGATACCGCTGCGGTGGCGTTATTGGCATAGCATCCCGCACCCGGCAGGGGGCTGTCGCCTACCCGTCCTGGCAGCTTGTTGGTCATGCCTCCGGTCGAGGTCGCCGCGGCGAGGTTGCCGGCTTTATCCAGCGCCACCGCGCCCACGGTGCCCATTTTGGTGCGCTCATCGAGCGGCGCGGCGTGATCGAGCTGCGAAATGCCCGCCGAGCGGGCTTCCAGCAGCTGCTGGTAACGCTCCGGGGTAGAGAAAATATCGGACGATACCGGCTCCATCCCGCGTTCAAAGGCAAACTGCTCGGCGCCTGCGCCGGTCAGCAGAACGTGGGGGCTTTGCTCCATCACCAGACGCGCCGCCAGCACGGGGTTTCGCAGACGGCTAACGCCCGCCACCGCCCCGGCCTTGAGGGTAATTCCGTCCATTACGCAGGCGTCCAGCTCGTGCGTTTCATCGCGGGTAAACACCGAGCCAATGCCCGCGTTGAACAGCGGGCACTCCTCCAGCAGACGTACTGCCTCGGTTACCACATCGAGCGCGCTTTCGCCCGCTTCCAGCATTCTTTGCCCTGTTTCCACAATGGCGTTTAGTGCATCAATATAACGCTTTTCCTGCTCGGGACTGAGCAACGCGCGGGTGATTGCCCCGGCGCCACCGTGAATCGCGATAACCGCATTGACCATTTCTCATCACCATCAGCCAGATTCGCTGCTTTTTCTATAAATATCATTATCGTCGATGATTCTTCAGATGATTTTTGAATATAGAAAGACGCTACCGCGATGTAAAGGGTACGCCTATCGGGTCATACAGTTAGCGGCACTTTTCTGCCATAATGAGCGCTTTCGTTGTTTCCCCGCAGGAGCCACCCATGGATTTTACCGCCGGACTGATGCCGCTCGACACGGCCCTCACGCAGATGCTTGACCGCATTTCCCCGCTGCAAGAAAGCGAAACGCTGCCGCTGGTGCGCTGTTTCGGGCGTATTGCCGCGCGCGATATCGTTTCCCCGCTTAACGTGCCGGGATTCGACAACTCCGCGATGGACGGTTACGCAGTTCGCCTTGCGGATCTCCAGACGGGCGAGCCGCTGCCAGTTGCAGGGAAAGCCTTTGCGGGCCAGCCGTTTAGCGGCGAATGGCCTGCCGGCAGCTGCGTGCGCATCATGACCGGGGCGCCTGTTCCCGCCGGCTGCGACGCGGTGGTGATGCAGGAAGAAACTGAAGATACCGACGCGGGCGTGCGATTCACCGCCAGCGTGAAGGCAGGCCAGAACATCCGCCGCGCGGGTGAAGATATCCAGCGTGGCGCGACGGTGTTCGCCGCCGGGCAAAAGCTGACCGTTGCAGAGCTGCCGGTGCTGGCTTCGCTGGGCATTGCCGACATCGAGGTTATCCGCAAGGTGCGGGTGGCGCTCTTCTCCACCGGCGACGAACTGCAGCTGCCGGGGCAGCCGCTGCAGGAAGGCCAGATTTACGATACCAACCGCCTGGCGGTACACCTGATGCTGGAGCAGCTCGGCTGCGAGGTGATTAATCTCGGCATTATTCCTGACGATCCGGACAAGCTGCGCGCGGTGTTTATCGAAGCGGATAAGGCTGCGGACGTGGTGATCAGCTCCGGCGGCGTTTCCGTCGGGGAAGCGGATTACACTAAAACCATTCTCGACGAGCTGGGCGAAATCGCCTTCTGGAAGCTGGCCATCAAGCCGGGCAAACCTTTCGCCTTCGGCAGGCTGGAGCACAGCTGGTTCTGCGGCCTGCCGGGCAACCCGGTCTCCGCCGCGCTGACCTTCTACCAGCTGGTACAGCCGCTGCTGGCGAAGCTCTCCGGCAGCGCTGCCAGCCCCCTTCCTGCGCGTATGCGGGTGCGGGCGGCAACGCGCCTGAAAAAATCGCCGGGTCGTCTGGATTTCCAGCGCGGCATTTTAGCGCGCGGCGCCGACGGCGAGCTGGAAGTGAGCACCACCGGTCATCAGGGCTCGCACATCTTTAGCTCTTTCAGCCAGGGCAACTGCTTTATCGTGCTGGAGCGCGAGCGCGGTCACGTGGAAGCGGGCGAATGGGTTGAGGTGGAAACCTTTAACCACCTGTTCGGAGGCTAACCATGACGGTGGAACTGAGCGACCAGGAGATGATGCGCTACAACCGCCAGATCGTGCTGCGCGGTTTTGACTTCGAGGGTCAGGAAGCGCTGAAGACCGCCCGCGTGCTGGTCGTCGGCCTGGGCGGGCTCGGCTGCGCCGCCGCACAATACCTGGCGGCGGCGGGCGTGGGCAGCATGACGCTGCTGGATTTCGACACCGTGTCGGTGTCCAACCTGCAGCGCCAGACGCTGCACAGCGATGCGACCGTCTGTCAGCCAAAAGTTGACTCGGCGAAAGCGGCGCTTGCGCGGATCAATCCCCACGTTCAGTTCACCCTCATCAATGCCCTGCTGGACGACGACGCGCTGTTCGCGCGCATCGCCCAGCACGACCTGGTGCTGGACTGCACCGATAACGTCGCTATCCGTAACCAGCTGAACGCGGGCTGCTTTGCGCATAAAACGCCGCTGGTGTCCGGCGCCGCCATCCGCATGGAAGGGCAAATCAGCGTCTTCACCTACGCCGAGGGAGAGCCCTGCTACCGCTGCCTGAGCCGTCTGTTTGGCGAAAATGCGTTAACCTGCGTGGAAGCGGGGGTGATGGCGCCGCTGGTGGGCGTGATCGGATCGTTGCAGGCCATGGAAGCGATTAAGGTGCTGAGCCGCTACGGCACGCCCGCCGCGGGGAAAATCGTGATGTATGACGCGATGACCTGCCAGTTCCGGGAGATGAAGCTGATGCGCTATCCGGGATGCGAGGTTTGCGGAGGATAAAGCAAACGGCAACCTTCAGGTTGCCGTTTTAGTGTTTTCTCCCTCTCCCCGTGGGAGAGGGTTGAGGTGAGGGCATCAGGCCGCATCCATCAAATCGACGTCCGTCCAAACGCCCCCTGCCAGTCCTGCTCAAACTTCACAATCGCCGCATCCACCGCCGGGGAGCTGATGAACTGCTGCGCCACATCCAGCGGCAGGGTAATCGACTCGCAGCCTGCCAGCAGGCAGTCCAGCGCCTGACGCGGCGTTTTGAAACTCGCGGCCAGCACTTTTGACTGCGGCACGTGCAGCGTCAGCAGCTGCTGCAATTCCACCACGGTCTGAATGCCGTCACCGCCCTGCGCATCAACGCGGTTCACGTAAGGAGCAACGTATTCCGCCCCCGCCAGCGCGGACAGCATCCCCTGCGCGGCGCCGTAAACCGCCGTGCCCAGCGTAGGAATCCCTTCCGCTTTCAGCATTTTGATCGCCGCCAGCCCTTCCACCGTCACCGGCACTTTGACCACCAGATCGTTAATAATGGCGCGCAGCTTACGCGCGTCTTCCACCATGCCTTCTGCAGTCGTCGCCATGACCTGCGCGAACAGACGGCCTTTACCGCCCAGCGCGTCGTGCAGTTCCGGCAGCAGCACGTCGAGCGGCTTTTTACCCGCCGCAACGATGCTTGGGTTGGTGGTAACGCCCGCCAGCGGGAAGACGCGGGCCAGCTTTTTGACTGCCGCAACGTCGGAGGTGTCGAGATAAAGTTCCATGATGTAACCCTCAAAATTAGCCTGCACTAACCCTATCACGGCAAAACCCGCTCAAGAGTTGACCTGCATCAAGATAACTTTCATTCGAAAGTAATTTAATCTTCATATGCAAGATGCGAGGCGAAAAAATGATCTTCAATATTCAGCGTTACTCAACCCACGATGGCCCCGGTATCCGTACCGTGGTGTTCCTGAAAGGCTGTTCTCTGGGCTGCCGCTGGTGCCAGAACCCGGAAAGCCGCTCCCACAGTCGGGACGTGCTGTTTGACGCTCGCCTGTGCCTCGACGGTTGCGATCTGTGCCAGCAAACCGCGCCCGGCGTAATCGATCGCACGCTGAACGGCTTAGTCATCCACCGCGAAAAGCTGTGCGAATCCACCCTTGACGCCCTGACGTCGTGCTGCCCCACCCAGGCGTTAACCGTCTGCGGTGAGGAGCAGCAGGTTGAGGAGATCATGGCCACCGTGCTGCGCGATAAACCGTTTTACGATCGCAGCGGCGGCGGGATCACCCTCTCCGGCGGCGAACCTTTTATGAACCCGGATCTGGCTCAGGCCCTGTTTAAAGCCAGTCATGAAAGCGGTATCCATACCGCCGTCGAAACCTGTCTTCACGTGCCGTGGCGCTACATCGAGCCCTCGCTGCCCTACGTTGACCTGTTCCTCGCTGACCTGAAGCACGTTGACGGCGAGGTGTTCAAACGCTGGACGGACGGCTCGGCAAAACGGGTGCTGGATAACCTCAAACGCCTGGCCGCCGCCGGAAAACAGCTCACCATCCGCGTGCCGCTGATCCAGGGCTTTAACGCGGACGAAGCCTCCGTGACCGCCATTACCAACTTCGCTGCCGACGAACTGAACGTCCGCGATATTCATTTTTTGCCGTATCACACGCTGGGCATGAACAAGTACACCCTGCTCGGTCAACCCTACTCTGCCCCTGATAAACCGCTTGATAACCCTGAGCTTCTGGATTTTGCGCAACAGTACGCCTGCCAGAAAGGGTTAACCGCGACCTTACGAGGATAATATTATGACGACCCTGAATCTCAACACGCTCAGCGACCGTATTAAGGCGCACAAAAACGCACTGGTGCATATCGTTAAGCCGCCGGTGTGTACCGAGCGCGCGCAGCACTACACCGAAATGTACCAGCAGCATCTGGACAAGCCGATCCCGGTGCGCCGCGCCCTGGCGCTGGCTCACCACCTGGCGCAGCGCACTATCTGGATCAAACACGACGAGCTGATCGTCGGTAACCAGGCCAGCGAAGTGCGCGCGGCGCCGATCTTCCCGGAATACACCGTGTCGTGGATTGAAAAAGAGATCGACGATCTGGCCGACCGTCCGGGCGCAGGCTTTTCCGTCAGCGAAGAGAACAAGCGCGTGCTGCATGACGTGTGCCCGTGGTGGCGCGGTCAGACGGTTCAGGATCGCTGCTACGGGATGTTCACCGACGAGCAAAAAGGCCTGCTGGAAACCGGCATTATCAAAGCCGAAGGCAACATGACCTCCGGCGACGCGCACCTGGCGGTGAATTTCCCGCTGCTGCTGGAAAAAGGGCTGGACGGACTGCGCGCCAAAGTTGCTGAACGCCGCTCCCGCATCAACCTGACCGTGCTGGACGATTTGCACGGCGACCAGTTCCTGAAAGCGATTGATATCGTGCTCGACGCGGTCAGCCTGCACATCGTTCGCTTTGCAGAGCTGGCGCGCGAAATGGCGGCAACAGAAACCCGCGCAAGCCGCCGCGACGAGCTGCTGGCCATTGCCGATAACTGCGACGTGATTGCCCACGAGCCGCCAAAAACCTTCTGGCAGGCGCTGCAGCTGTGCTACTTCATCCAGCTGATCCTGCAAATCGAGTCCAACGGCCACTCCGTATCGTTCGCCCGTATGGACCAGTATCTCTACCCTTACTACCGCCGCGACGTGGAGCTGAGCCAGACGCTTGACCGCGAACACGCCATTGAGCTGCTGCACAGCTGCTGGCTGAAGCTGCTGGAAGTGAATAAAATCCGCTCCGGCTCGCACTCTAAAGCCTCTGCGGGCAGCCCGCTGTATCAGAACGTGACCATCGGAGGTCAGAAGCTGGTTAACGGCGAAGCGATGGACGCGGTGAACCCGCTCTCCTACGCCATTCTGGAATCCTGCGGTCGTCTGCGCTCCACGCAGCCAAACCTGAGCGTGCGCTACCACGCGGGCATGAGCAACGACTTCCTCGACGCCTGCGTTCAGGTGATTCGCTGCGGGTTCGGGATGCCGGCCTTCAACAACGATGAGATCGTTATCCCTGAGTTCATCAAGCTGGGCGTGGAAAAAGAGGATGCCTACGACTATGCGGCTATCGGCTGCATCGAAACCGCCGTCGGCGGCAAGTGGGGCTACCGCTGCACCGGCATGAGCTTCATCAACTTTGCGCGCGTGATGCTGGCGGCGCTGGAAGGCGGTCGCGATGCCACCAGCGGCAAAATCTTCCTGCCGCAGGACAAAGCGCTCTCTGCGGGCAACTTCGATAACTTCGATGAGGTGATGGCGGCGTGGGATACCCAGATCCGCTACTACACCCGCAAATCCATCGAGATTGAGTACGTGGTCGACACCATGCTGGAAGAGAACGTACACGATATTCTCTGCTCTGCGCTGGTGGATGACTGCATCGAGCGTGCGAAGAGCATCAAGCAGGGCGGCGCGAAGTACGACTGGGTGTCTGGCCTGCAGGTCGGTATCGCCAACCTCGGCAACAGCCTGGCGGCGGTGAAGAAGCTGGTCTTCGAGCAGGGCGCGATTGGTCAGCAGCAGCTGGCGGCGGCGCTGGCCGATGATTACGAAGGGCTGACCCACGAGCAGCTGCGCCAGCGTCTGATCAACGGCGCGCCGAAGTACGGCAACGACGACGACAGCGTGGATCTGCTGTTGGCCCGCGCGTATGAAACCTACATCGAAGAGCTGAAGCAGTATCACAACCCGCGCTACGGCCGCGGCCCGATTGGCGGTAACTACTACGCGGGTACGTCGTCCATTTCCGCGAACGTGCCGTTTGGTGCAGCAACCATGGCGACACCGGACGGACGTAAAGCGCATACCCCGCTGGCAGAAGGCGCGAGCCCGTCTTCCGGTACTGACCATCTGGGGCCAACGGCGGTTATTGGTTCCGTTGGCAAGCTGCCAACCGAGGCCATTCTCGGCGGCGTGCTGCTTAACCAGAAGCTGAACCCGGCAACGTTGGAAAACGACAGCGATCGCCAGAAGCTGATGGTGCTGCTGCGCACCTTCTTCGAGGTGCATAAAGGCTGGCATATCCAGTACAACATCGTGTCGCGCGAAACGCTGCTGGAAGCGAAGAAACACCCTGACCAGTATCGCGATCTGGTGGTGCGCGTGGCGGGGTACTCGGCGTTCTTCACCGCCCTGTCGCCGGACGCGCAGGACGATATTATCGCGCGTACTGAGCATACGCTGTAGTTCGATCCCCTCTCCCACCCGGAGAGGGAGAAAACATTAACAACGGCAACCCGGGTTGCCGTTTTGCTTTTACTTTCGAATGAAATAAATTTGTGCTCCCCGTCACCTTGTTATTAGAATGTTGCTCGCCGCAGTAATATTCAGGAGCGCAATTTATGACCGTTAAAGTTATCGTCACCGATATGGACGGAACTTTTCTTGATGATGCCAAGCAGTACGATCGCGACCGCTTTAAGGCACAGTTCGAGCAACTCAAATCCCGTAATATTGAATTCGTTGTCGCCAGCGGCAACCAGTATTACCAGCTCATCTCTTTCTTCCCGGAGCTGAAAGAACAGATCTCCTTTGTGGCAGAAAACGGCGCTCTGGTGTTCGATCACGGCGAACAGATTTTCCACGGCGAGCTGACCCGCCACGAATCGCAAATCGTGATTGGTGAGCTGCTGAAGGACAAAGGGCTGAACTTCGTGGCCTGCGGGCTGGAAAGCGCCTACGTTAGCAAAAATGCGCCGGACGAGTTCGTGGCGCTGATGGCAAAACATTACCACCGCCTGAAACGCATCGACGATTACCGCGACATCGACGACGTGCTGTTCAAGTTCTCCCTGAACCTGCCGGACAGCGACATTCCTGACCTGATCGACAAGCTGCACGTGTCGCTGGACGGCATTATGAAGCCCGTCACCAGCGGGTTCGGCTTTGTCGATTTGATTATTCCTGGCCTGCACAAGGCGAACGGCATCAGCCGTCTGCTGAAGCGCTGGAAAATCTCCCCGCAGGAGTGCGCGGCCATTGGCGACAGCGGCAACGACGCCGAGATGCTCAAGCTGGTGAAGTACGCGTTCGCGATGGGCAACGCGGCAGAGAGCATTAAAGAGATTAGCCGCTACAGCACCGACGACAACAACCACCAGGGCGCGCTGAACGTCATTCAGGCCGTGCTGGACAACCACTCCCCGTTCGACGCCTGATTTCCCTCCCCGCCGGGGCACCGTCCCGGCACCTCACTCTTTTTCCATCCTGTGCTATGCGTCAAGTTTTTAAACTTGCATTAACTTATTTTTAACTTAAAGTATCGTTTGTAGATACCTTTACTTTCGAATGAAAGATGCGAGGCTGTTATGACGTTTACCAGTGAGATTTTGCCTGCCGACCACAAAGCGGCCATTCGTCAGATGAAGCGCGAGCTGCGCGCGCAAATCGGTGACGTTCAGGCGGTGTTCGACAAGCTGAGCGACAGGATCGCCACCCGCGTGGCGGAGATTAACGATCTGAAAAGCAGGGGCGACGCCGTATGGCCGTCGATCCCGTTCGAGGACGTGAAAAACGGTACGATTACCGACGCCCAGCGCGAGGCGGTGAAGCGCCGCGGCTGCGCCGTTATTAAGGGGCACTTCCCGCGCGAGCAGGCGCTGGCGTGGGATCGGTCGATGCTCGACTACCTCGATCTCAACCACTTTGATGACGTCTACAAGGGGCCGGGGGATAACTTCTTCGGCACCTTAACGGCCTCTCGCCCGGAGATTTACCCAATTTACTGGTCGCAGGCGCAGATGCAGGCGCGCCAGAGCGAAGAGATGGCGCAGGTACAGTCGTTCCTGAACCGTTTATGGACATTCGAGAGCAACGGCAAGCAGTGGTTTAATCCGGACGTGAGCGTGATTTACCCTGACCGCATTCGCCGCCGCCCGCCGGGAACCACCTCCAAAGGCCTGGGGGCGCATACCGACTCCGGCGCGCTGGAGCGCTGGCTGCTCCCGGCCTATCAGCAGGTGTTTGCCCGCGTGTTCGACGGCAACGTCGAGAAGTACGATCCGTGGAACGCCGCGCACCGTACCGAGGTGGAAGAGTACACCGTGGAGAACACCACCAAGTGCTCCGTGTTCCGCACCTTCCAGGGCTGGACGGCGCTGTCGGACATGATCCCCGGACAGGGGCTGCTGCACGTGGTGCCGATCCCGGAAGCGATGGCCTATATTCTTCTTCGTCCGCTGCTGGACGACGTGCCGGAAGACGAGCTGTGCGGCGTGGCGCCGGGGCGCGTGCTGCCGATTTCTGAAAAATGGCACCCGCTGCTCGTCGAAGCGCTGACCAGCATTCCGGCGCTGGAGGCGGGGGATTCCGTGTGGTGGCATTGCGATGTGATCCACTCGGTCGCGCCGGTTGAAAACCAGCAGGGCTGGGGCAACGTGATGTACATTCCTGCCGCGCCGATGTGCGAGAAGAACCTCGCCTACGCGAAAAAGGTAAAAGCGGCGCTGGAAACCGGCGCGTCGCCCGGAGATTTCCCGCGCGAGGATTATGAAAAAACCTGGCAGGATCGCTTCACCGTGAATGACCTGAACATCCACGGCAAGCGCGCGCTGGGCATGGCCTAACTGTCGTAAAGCCCTTCCCGCTCCACGGCGGTGCGTCGTTTCCCCTGACGTATCCGCCGCACTGACTCCCGCACCGTCAGCGTGCCGTTTATCAGCAAGGTGCCCGTCGGCGCGTCCGGGCGCATCAGCCGCTGCTGGAGCATATGTACCGCTTCGGTTCCAAGCTCATCGCGCGGAACGTGCACCGCCGTCAGGGGCACGTCCTGAATTGCCGCCAGATTGAACCCGTCAATGCTCATCACCGACACGTCCTGCGGCACGCGCAGCCCGTGCTTTTGCAGGGCGCTGATGGTGCCTGCCGCCATAAAATCGCCGCCGACCAGAAACGCGGTGGGCAGATCTTTCCCCTGTCGATCGCTGAGCCAGGCGCTGACCTGCTCCTCGGTCTCTTTTGCGCTGAAGCTTGGCACCACCAGCAGGTCGCGCCTGTCGGTGAATTTCAGGTTGTGGGACTGCCACGCGTCGCGAATGCCCGCCAGGCGCAGCTCCATCGTGTAGCGGCGCAGGCACAGCACGTTCATCACCTCCCGGTGGCCCATTTCGAGCAGATATTCAGCCGCCCGCTCGCCGATGGTGCGGTGATCGGGCGCGACCGCGGGCAGGCGCATATGCCTGTCGCGGCAGTTGATGAGCACGCAGGGCTTGCCGATATCCACGGCCAAATCGTGAATGTGCGGATCGTCAATGCCGAGCAATATCGCGGCCTGGGTATCGGCTTCGTTCATGCGCGTCAGAAAGAGCTGCGCGTCGCTGTCGTTCTCTTCCAGCGCGCAGTAGCGCAGGCGAACCTCGTGCGACGCCAGCCCTTTGCTGACGCTCTGGATCACGCGGTAGTAAAAGATGTCGGACCGCTCGTCAAATGCGCGCTGCGGCGCGAAGACCATCAGGCTGTTGAGCAGCAATCGTCCGGCGGCCATGCCGTCGATGACGCCCAGCGCCCGCGCGCATTCCAGCACTTTGGTGCGCGCTTTTTCACTGGTGTTGGCCTTCCCTGCCAGCACCCGAGAAACCGTGCTGATAGATAGCTGCGTTCGACCGGCAATTTCTGCGATTTTTAGCCTTTTATCCATTTTGTGATCTGGCTCCATTTGCTAAATGAAAAAATTTTCATAGCGTAAACATCAGGTCATCACTGTATTTGCCGCCATGATGGCAAACAATTGATGTGAGTTATGAGAAAGCTTGCACAAAATCCACTATTGCCCGTCCATTTTCTCCCTTAAGGTGAATTTGTCACACACCTTCCATACTAGTTGTATAGCAACTTTTAGCGGTAAAACTGATAACTATCAAAGTCCTATAAAAATGTGTGTGACACCCGAAACGCTTATCCCCTACCGTCCTCTTGTGGAGCGAGAAATGAGTCAGGACATTAACAACACCGTCACCGCCAGCAAAACCCGCCGGGTCATTAAGAACCTGCGCTGGTACGTTCTGGTACTGTTCTTACTGGGCGTCACCGTTAACTACATCACCCGTAACTCCCTCGGCATTCTGGCGCCAGAGCTGAAAGAGAGCCTGGGCATCACCACCGAGCAATATTCGTGGATAGTCGGTGCGTTCCAGATTGCCTACACCATTTTCCAGCCCCTGTGCGGCTGGCTGATCGATGTGATCGGTCTGAAGATTGGCTTTATGGTTTGCGCCGGACTCTGGGCGCTGATGTGTATCTTCCACGCGGGTGCCGGAAGCTGGCTGCATCTCGCGATTCTGCGCTTCTTTATGGGTGCGTCTGAGGCGGCCGCTACCCCGGCGAACGCCAAAACCATCGGCGAATGGTTCCCGAAATCAGAGCGCCCTGTCGCCGCCGGCTGGGCGGGCGTAGGGTTCTCCGTTGGCGCCATGCTTGCGCCGCCAATCATCTACTTTGCCCACGCCTCGTTTGGCTGGCAGGGTGCGTTTATGTTCACCGGCGTGCTGGCCCTGCTGTGGGTGCTCCTGTGGTGGGCGTTCTACCATAACCCGGAGCAGCACCCGAATCTGGGCAAAGACGAGCTGGCGTTCATCAAGCAGGATAACGAGCCGCCGGCGGTAAAACTGCCGTTCCTCACCGCCCTGAAAACCGTCTCGAAAAACAAACGCTTCTACGGCATCGCCATCCCGGCGTTTATGGCCGAGCCTGCCTGGGCGGTGCTGAGCTTCTGGGTGCCGCTGTACCTTGCCAAAGAACACGGCATGGATCTGAAGCAGATTGCGATGTTTGCCTGGCTGCCGTTCCTGGCCGCCGACCTCGGGAGCGTGGCAAGCGGCTACCTCACCCGCCTCTACACCCGCTGGTTCGGCTGCTCCCGCGTGAACTCGGTGGTCGCCAGCTCCGTCACCGGCGCGTTCCTGATGATTTCGCTGGCCATCGTCGCCATCACCCGCGACCCGTACATCACCATCGTGCTGATCTCCATCGGCGGCTTCGGGCACCAGATTATCTCCTGCATGCTGAGCGCCCTGGTCGTGGAGTCCTTTGACAAGGGCCAGATGGCGACCGTCAACGGAATGCGCGGCTCGGCGGCGTGGATCGCCAGCTTCCTGTTCTCTCTTTTGATTGGCGTGACCGCCGACAAAATCGGCTTTAACCCGCTCTTTATTGCCATGGGCTTCTTTGACCTGATTGGCGCTGTCTTCCTGGTAGCATTTATTGCTGAACGTCGCGCCAAGCGCGCCTGATAGTGGATGTATTGCATATGAAAACCCTGAAAAACTGGACCCTCGATAAGCAGTCGGCGAACCATGTGGAACTGGTGGTCGATAATCAGCACCGCCTGTGCCTGTACGTGCTGGAAGAGAACCTGTTCCGCGTGCTGATTAAGCGCAAAGGCGAACTGGCCCTCGACCGCACCTGGAGCATTGCCCCTGATAAAGACGTGCCGTGGGAAGGCCGCCGCCGCGACGACGTGAGCGGCTTTACCTGCCCGGCCTGGACGCTGGTCGAGCGCGACGGAGTGGCGATCGTAGCCACCGAACAGCTGCGGGTGACCGTTCACCAGCCCCTGTGGCTGGAGTGGCACTACCGCGACGAGGCGGGCGAGTGGCAGCCGCTGGTTAACGACCGTCCGACCAGCGCCTATCTGCTGAACGCCCACGGCGACGGCGTGGCGCACTACCTGAGCCGTCGCAAGGACGAACGCTTCTACGGCCTGGGCGAAAAAGCGGGGAATTTACAGCGCAACGGCAAGCGCTATGAGATGCGCAATCTCGACGCGATGGGCTACAACGCGGCCAGCACCGACCCGCTGTACAAGCATATTCCGTTCACCATCACCCGCCGGGACGACGTGAGCTACGGTCTGTTTTACGACAACCTGAGCAGCTGCTGGCTGGATTTGGGCAACGAAATCGATAACTACCACACCGCCTACCGCCGCTGGCAGGCGGAAGCGGGCGACGTTGATTACTACATCTTTACCGGCAAACGGGTGCTGGACGTCACCAAAGCCTTTGTGCGCCTGACCGGGAAGACGCTGTTTGGCCCGAAATGGAGCCTGGGCTACAGCGGCTCGACCATGCATTACACCGATGCGCCGGACGCGCAAAACCAGCTGATGAACTTTATCCGCCTGTGCGAAGAGCACGCTATTCCGTGCGATTCGTTCCAGCTCTCGTCCGGCTATACCTCCATCAACGGGAAGCGCTACGTCTTTAACTGGAACTACGACAAGGTGCCGCAGCCGAAGGTCATGACCCAGGCGTTCCACGATGCGGGGCTGAAGCTTGCGGCAAACATCAAGCCGTGCCTGCTGCAGGATCACCCGCGCTACAGCGAGGTGGCGGAAAATGGCCTGTTCATCCGTGATTCAGAAACCGATGCGCCGGAACGTTCAAGCTTCTGGGACGACGAAGGTTCCCACCTCGACTTTACTAACCCGCAGACGGTGAAGTGGTGGCAGAACGGCGTGACCACGCAGATCCTGGAGATGGGGATCGATTCGACCTGGAACGATAACAACGAGTTTGAAGTCTGGGACGGCGAAGCGCGCTGTCACGGGTTTGGCAAGGAGATTGCCATCAAGCACATTCGCCCGGTGATGCCGCTGCTGATGATGCGCGCCTCGCTGGAAGCGCAGCAGCAGTTCGCCCCGGAGAAGCGTCCGTATCTGATCTCCCGCTCCGGCTGCGCCGGCATGCAGCGCTACGTCCAGACCTGGAGCGGCGATAACCGTACCAACTGGGATACCCTGCGCTTTAATACCCGCATGGGGCTGGGGATGAGCTTGTCCGGGCTGTTTAACGTGGGCCACGACGTCGGCGGTTTCTCCGGGGATAAGCCCGACGCCGAGCTGTTCGTGCGCTGGGTACAAAACGGCGTGATGCACCCGCGCTTTACCATTCACTCGTGGAATGACGATAGCACCGTGAACGAGCCGTGGATGTATCCGGGCGTGACCCCCGCCATTCGCGGTGCGATCGAGCTGCGCTACCGTCTGCTGCCGTACCTTTACACCCTGCTCTGGCAGGCGCACGCCGACGATGAGCCGATGCTGCGTCCGACCTTCCTCGACCACGAGCACGACGCGCAGACCTTCGAAGAGTGCGACGATTTCCTGCTCGGTCGCGACGTGCTGGTAGCAAGCGTCGTCGAGGCGGGACAGCGCGAGCGTCGCGTCTGGCTGCCGGATAACGAAACCGGCTGGTACGATTTTTACACCCACGAGTGGTTCTCTGGCGGGCAGTGTATCGTGCGCGACGCGCCGCTGGAAAAACTGCCGCTGCTGGTGCGTGCCGGAGCGGGCCTGCCGCTCAGCGAGCGTATTACCCACGTTAGCGCCGAACAGGACACAACCCGCGAGCTGAAGCTGTTCCCGGTGAAAGGCGTGGGCACGTCGTCCGGGCTGCTGTTTGAAGATGACGGCGAGAGCTGGGGCTACCAGACAGGCAATGCCCTGTGGGTAGAGTGGGAAATGGTATGCGACGGCACAACCGTCAACCTGAAGGTGAACGCGCGCGGGGATTATCGTCCGGCGTGGAAAGCGCTGAAGGTGTCGCTGCCGGTTGGGGAAAAACGCACGCTGCGGGTGAACGGAGTTGAAGCGGATGAGTGGGTGGTGTAGCGCGGCCTGATGCCCTCACCCTGGCCCTCTCCCACAGGGAGAGGGAATAAAAGCACGACGCCTTTCCCTAAGTATTTCGCGCTGCAGGAAGGCGGCAAACCTGTTTATCCCCGGGAGCTTACACAGGTAAGCGACCGGGGTGAACAGGTGAAGCCAATGCACCCGCAGCGTGAAAAACGACGGGAAATTAGCCGTCGATGCCTTTGCTGCGCAGGTAGTCTTCGTAGTTCCCGGTGAAGTCCACCACGCGCTCAGGCGTAATCTCAATCACGCGGGTCGCCAGCGAGCTGACAAACTCGCGGTCGTGAGAGACGAAGATCAGCGTGCCCTGATACATCTCCAGCGCCATGTTCAGCGATTCGATGGATTCCATATCCAGGTGGTTAGTCGGTTCGTCCATCACCAGGATGTTCGGTTTTTCCATCATCAGCTTGCCGAACAGCATGCGGCCCTTCTCGCCACCGGAGAGCACTTTCGCAGGCTTCTTGATGTCGTCCTGGCTGAACAGCAGACGCCCCAGAATGCTGCGCACCGCCTGCTCGTCGTCGCCCTCTTGCTTCCACTGGCTCATCCAGTCGAACACCGTCAGGTCGTTTTCGAACTCATATTCGTGATCCTGCGCGTAGTAGCCAATCTGCGCGTTTTCGGACCACTTCACGGTGCCGTTGTCCGGCTGCAGCTCGCCCACCAGGGTTTTCAGCATGGTAGATTTACCCACGCCGTTGGCGCCCAGAATGGCAATCTTTTCGCCCACTTCCAGCAGCAGGTTGAAGTTTTTAAACAGCGGGCCGTTTTCAAAGCCTTTTGCCAGGGCTTCCACTTCCAGCGCGTTACGGAACAGCTTCTTGTCCTGCTCGAAGCGGATGAACGGGTTCTGACGGCTGGAGGCTTTCACCTCGTCGAGTTTGATCTTGTCGATCTGGCGCGCACGGGACGTCGCCTGACGAGATTTAGAGGCGTTGGCGCTAAAGCGGCTTACAAAGGATTGCAGGTCGGCAATCTGTGCCTTTTTCTTGGCGTTATCCGCCAGCAGACGCTCGCGCGCCTGGGTCGCCGCGGTCATGTATTCGTCGTAGTTGCCCGGATAAACGCGCAGCTCGCCGTAGTCCAGATCCGCCATGTGCGTACAGACCATGTTCAGGAAGTGACGGTCGTGCGAGATGATGATCATGGTGCTGTCGCGATCGTTCAGGGTCTGCTCCAGCCAGCGAATGGTGTCGATGTCCAGGTTGTTCGTTGGTTCGTCGAGCAGCAGGATGTCAGGGTTTGAGAACAGCGCCTGTGCCAGCAGCACGCGCAGTTTCCAGCCCGGCGCGACTTCGCTCATCGGGCCGTAGTGCTGTTCAACCGGAATGCCCACGCCAAGCAGCAGCTCACCGGCGCGCGCTTCAGCGGAGTAACCGTCCATCTCGCCGTACTGCGTTTCCAGATCGGCCACTTTATAGCCGTCTTCTTCGCTCATTTCGGCCAGCGCGTAGATGCGATCGCGCTCCTGCTTCACTTCCCACAGCTCCGCGTGTCCCATGATCACCGTGTCGAGTACGGTGAATTCTTCGAAGGCGAACTGATCCTGACGCAGCTTACCGATACGCTCGTTAGGGTCGAGCGATACGTTGCCCAGCGTCGGTTCTAAGTCACCGCCGAGGATCTTCATAAAGGTGGATTTACCGCTACCGTTGGCACCAATCAGGCCGTAACGGTTGCCGCCGCCAAATTTGACGGAAATGTTTTCGAACAGCGGCTTACTGCCAAACTGCATAGTGACGTTGCTGGTAACTAACACGGGGAGATTCCTGCGAAAAGTGTGATAAACGCGGCATTATGCCACAATTCCGAAATGAGATCCCGTGTTGCGGCTTTCCACTAAACTTTAACAAAATTGAAAAAAATGTGATTTCGTACACATCTGAATTCCCTGTTAGATGGAATGCACATATAATGCGCTCCCATCACAGATTCAGACTTATCAACTAATCGCCAGAGTGGCTCAGATACCTCGCATAACATGAACATGAAATTAACAACGCTTTTTGCGGCGGCGTTTGCCGTAGTAGGTTTTTGCAAAACCGCTTCTGCGGTGACTTATCCTCTGCCGACCGATGGTAGCCGTCTGGTTGGTCAAAATCAGGTTGTCACTATCGAAGAAGGGAATACTCAGCCGTTAGAGTACTTCGCCGCTCAGTATCAGCTGGGCCTTTCCAACATGCTGGAAGCGAACCCGGGCGTTGACCCGTATCTGCCAAAAGCGGGTACCGTGCTGAACATTCCTCAGCAGCTGATCCTGCCAGATACCGTTCACGAAGGTATCGTCATTAACAGCGCCGAGATGCGTCTGTATTACTACCCGAAAGGTACCAACACCGTTATCGTGCTGCCGATTGGTATCGGCCAGTTGGGTAAAGACACCCCGCTGAACTGGACCACCAAAGTTGAGCGTAAGAAAGCAGGCCCGACCTGGACGCCAACCGCGAAAATGCACGCTGAATACATCGCTGCGGGCGAGCCGCTGCCAGCCGTTGTTCCGGCGGGCCCGGATAACCCAATGGGTCTGTACGCCCTGTACATTGGCCGCCTGTATGCTATTCACGGCACCAACGCCAACTTCGGTATCGGCCTGCGCGTGAGCCACGGCTGCGTGCGCCTGCGTAACGACGACATCAAGTTCCTGTTTGAGAATGTTCCAGTTGGCACCCGCGTGCAGTTCATCAACGAGCCGGTAAAAGCCACCTCCGAGCCGGACGGCAGCCGCTACATCGAAGTGCATAACCCGCTGTCCACCAGCGAAGACCAGATCAACAACAACGAAATCGTTCCAATCACCCTGACCAGCTCAGTACAGGCTGTGACTTCTCAGGCTGACGTAGACACCACCGTTGTTGACCAGGCTGTGCAAAACCGCTCCGGGATGCCAGTGCGTTTGAACTAAACGCCCCCGCTGCTGAATATTCGGAAAATCCCGCTCAGGCGGGGTTTTTTATTTGCGGTGCCCCACAAATTCTGGTTGTTCAAAAGACAATAGTTGCTATATCTCTCAATCCCGCCATTTTCTGTTAAACCTTCGGGGTTACTTCTTTCAAGCTAAGTGCTATGATGCGCCAACCTGTAAAATCAGTTTTTTCTGCATTTTGTAGGGTTGTAAATTCTTCCTGGAGCCCGCTTAGTTACATGATCAGTATTAACTTAACAACAACCAAATCGCGCCTTTATCTCTGTTCGCAAACAGTGTGGTCACTGGCGAACCAGAGCACTAAAGTCGATCAAATTGTTGTCTGGGTATCCAAAACCCCCTATCTCAGTGACGAAGGCATCACTGAAGAACCAGAGTGGGTGGAAAAAATTCGTCAGACGGGTACTAACCTTGTTTTCAAATGGGTAAAGAATACAGGACCTTACCGCAAGTTATTTCCGGCGTTACAGGTTGCTAACGAAGACGATATTCTGATCTATGCCGATGACGACGCTATTTATAACGAAATCTGGGCTGAAACTCTCCTCACGGAATTTTATCGCCACAACCAAAAGTGCGTCGTTGCTGCCCGCGTCCGTAAAACGGTAAAGAAGAAGAAAGATATCCTCGATACCTACCGTAATTTCCCGTTAATTACCGTGCCAAAAGTGATCGAGCAGGACTATATCATCACCGGTCTTGGTGGTGTGGTGCTGAAGAAAAGTATGATCCCGGAATATTTCCACTACAATGAGGACTTCCTTAAGGTATGTCCACGCGCGGACGATATCTGGATCAGCAAACTTATTCAGCTGACTAAAACACCTGTATATGTTTCGGCCGAAAGCATCCGTCATGTTCATGAAATAATCCATGACTATGGCTTGTCACGGGCTAATACCAGCAAAATTAAACGCTCCTTTTTTCAAAAGATTCGTTTTACGTTTAAACCGGGTCAAATCCACTATTTATGCCAGAACGATCTTTATATAAAAGATACCGATAGTTACTTTGAGTCTTGCGCCTGAACGCGTAACACCTTACCCATTATTCACGATCACGATCCCGCCGTGGTCGTAGCGATAGTGGCAGTGGGCATACTCCAGCGGCGTGCCGTCTTCCAGATAGATAACCTGCTCCACTTCCAGAACCGGATCGGTTTGCTCGCAGACCAGATGCTGCATATCCAGCGCGTTCGGCTTGAGCGCGCGCACCACGCGGTATGACCCCATAATCTTTAACCCCAGATTTTCCTGCACATAGCGGAACACCGAGCTTTCGAGGTGGGTTTTATTCAGGCCGGGCACCAGGTTGAGCGGCATAACGGTGGAATCCAGCGACATAGGCTCGCCGTTCAGCAGCCGCAGACGAATAAAGTCGTACACCGGCGCATCGGCGCCGATCATCAGCGAGGCCTGCTCTTTCTCATTGGGAAAACGCAGCTCGAAATGAACCACCTGGCTCGTTACGGTTCCCAGATGTTCCCACGTTTTGGTCGCGCCAAAATAGTCGCTCCCCGAAAGATCCCACTGCGAGAGCTGCAGGAAGTTCTTGCGAATAAACGTCCCCTGCCCCTGACGGGTATAGACCAGCCCTTCGACAATCAGCTGGCGCATGGCCTGCTGAATGGTCATCCGGCTGGTGCTGAACTCCGCCGCCAGCGCGAACTGATCCGGCAGCGGTTCATTGGCGGCATACTGCTGGCTGATAATGCGCTTCTTGATTTCCCGCGCTATGGTGATGTACTTCGCCGCCATCGTCCCTTCCTTTCGTTAGTTTTCTATCCCGCTGTTTTTCAACGCCACTCGCTCGGCAATCTTGAGGAAAGGCAGGTAGAAGAATACACCAAATATGATGATTGCCAACTGCACAACCACGGCCCGCCAGTCCCCGGCGGTAGCCAGCCAGGCGCTGAGAACCGGCGGCGTTGTCCAGGGGATCATCACCACGCAGCGCGACATGAGCCCGAGCGTGGTGCAGAGCCAGGCAAAGTAGATGCCGATAGCGGGCAGCAGCACAAAGGGGATCATCAGCGGCAGGTTGAAGACGATCGGCAGGCCAAAAATCACCGGCTCGTTAATATTAAACAGGCCCGGCGCCAGCGACAGCCGCGCCACCTGCTTCGCCGACTTCTGGCGGGAGAAGATAAAGATTGCGATCAGCAGCGAGATGGTGCTCCCCGTGCCGCCCACCATGCCAAAGGTCGGGACAAAGATATTGTTGATGATGTGCGGGATCGGCTGACCGTTAGCAAAGGCCAGCATGTTCTCGTTAGTGTTGATAAGCAGGAAAGGCTCCAGCACCACGCTGTTCACCACCGACTGATGAATGCCGAGCGTGAAGAGGAAATTGCCAAAGCTGTAGATAAAGATCGTCCCCGGCAGGCTGGTGTTAATCAGCCGTAAGGGCTGCTGAATAAAGGTAGTGATCAAATGGATCAGATCCGTGTGCAGCACGTTTGCCAGCACCGCCGCGAGTATCGCGAAAATCGAGAGCGTGAAGATGGTCGGGATCAGCGCGGTAAAGGATTTGCTCACCGCCGGGGGCACGTTTTCCCCCAGCGAGATGTTCAGCGCCTTGAGGCGCGAAATGGCCATAAACAGCTCCGTGGAAACCAGGCCAATCAGCACGCCGGCGAAAATCCCGGTCGAGCCGATGTTGGCGAACGACAGCACCTGCATCACGCTCACCGTGGTTTCGCTCCCGACGGGCGTCACCTGCAGGCGCATCGGCATCATGATGATAAAGCTGCTAACGGCGATAACCACTGCCGAGACCGGATTGTCGAAATCTTTGTTGCGCGCCAGCGACCAGGCAATCATCGGGGCCAGCAGCAGCGCCGCGATATTCAGCGTGCCGTTGACGATCGCCTCGCCCCACACCTTGAACCCGGCCAGCGTGTCGCCGTGAAAAATCCACGGAAACACCACGTTGTTCACCAGCACCGCCAGACCGGCGAGGATGAAGATCGGCATCACCGTGGCGAAGGCATCGCGCAGCGAGCGGAGGTGCACCTGGTTTGCCAGGCGCGCCGAGAACTCAACAAATCTGTCGACAAAGGACTGCATGTTCGGTGTAATTTTTGTTTCAGACATAGCGGATATTTCCCATCAATCAGTCACAAAAACGGCCCGGCAGCGTACGGCTTACATCTCGCGTCCGTTGGTATGGATTACCTTTTTCAGCCACGCATAGCTCTTCTTCGGCACCCTTTTTAAGTCGCGCAGGTCGTGGTTTTCGCGGTTCACGTACACCACGCCGTAGCGCTTGCGCATATCCCCCTGCGAGCTAAGAATGTCGATAAGCCCCCAGCCGAGGTAGCCCATCACCTGCGCGCCGTCCTCAAACATCGCCGCTTTCATGGCGTCGATGTGCGCCCGGTGATAGTCGATACGGTAGGTATCCTCTATCGGGTTCACCCCGTCCCAGGATTCGATCACCCCAATGCCGTTTTCAATCGGGAACACCGGCAGGCGCCAGTCGTTGTAGTAGCGCGTGATGATGGTGCGAAAGCCCAGCGGATCGATTTGCCAGTTCCACTCGGTGGCCTTCAGGAACGGGTTATTTTTCTCGCCGTGCAGCAGATAGTAGTTAACCGGGGTTCCCTCAGGAACGGCATCGCTGTCGAGGGTTTTACTGGCGTAATAGCTGAACGCCATGTAGTCATTTTTGGTGCGCGCCAGCAGGGCAAGATCTTCCGCGCGGTAGATATCGCCGAAGCCTTCCTGCTCAACGACCGCCATCACCGCCGGGCTGTAGCCTTGTCCGGCAAAGACGCGCAGCAGGTTTTGGTTTAGGAATTCGTCGTACTGCTGGGCGCAGAAGATGTCGCGCGGCTTGCAGGTGGCGGGATAGATCAGCTGGTGCGCCAGCATCCCGCCCATCAGCTTGCCCGGCCGGGTCTGGTGCAGGTATTCCGTCAGCGCCATGTGCGCCACCATCGTATGGTGCTGGAGCTCATACAGCTCGCGCAGGGTTTGCTCCCCTTTCATGTACCCGGAAATGCGGAACGCTTCCGGCATGTGGAAGATGTTCTGCTCGTTGAAGGTCAGCCAGTACTTCACGCGATCGCCAAAGCAGTCGATCATCTTTTTGCCGTAGCGGATAAAGGCGTCCATTACCCGGCGGTCGTTGAAGCCGTTGTACTCCTGCGCTAGCGCCAGCGGCATATCGAAATGATAAAGGCAGATCATCGGCTCAATGCCGCGGGCAAGCAGGTCATTGATAAAGCGGTCGTAAAAGGCGATGCCCTCGTCGTTAAACGCACCGTCGCCCTGGGGACACACCCGGCTCCAGGCGATCTGGAAGCGGTAGCAGTTCATGCCCAAATCCTGCATTAAATCAAAATCTTCCCGGTAGCGATGGTACGAGTCGGTCGCCACCTTCCAGTCGGAGGCATGTTCGCTGGCTTCGCGAATATCGTAGACGGACATCCCTTTTCCGCCCTCATTCCATGCGCCTTCCGTCTGCATACTGGACACCGAGTTACCCCATAAAAAGTTGGCCGGCAGTTGTTGCTTCATGGTCCCTCCCTATATGACTAGTCATTTAAATTTCATGACTAGTCATATAGGTGAAGATGAAAAATCAATCAAAGAGAAGGATCGTTTTTTGTGAGGTGGCTGGAATAAAAAAGTGGAGTGTGTCGCGTCATATTAAAGTTATGTAACTAATCACAGAGTTATGTCACTAATCACGTTTCTCATAACAAAGTTATGTCACTATCCTGAATAACGATCTGATTTAATGACGCTTTTACAGGCATTTGAGGCTATCTTCATTTTTTTGTAACCTGTGCAAACAGGACTACACTTATAGAAGGTGAAGTACAAATCTTATTCGCCTGTTCTCATGAGGTTGTTATGAGCAGAGGAAGACGGTTTACATCGCTTGAGAGCTATGAAAAAGCACTTAAAGACGGGGTGGGTATCGGCTCTGGGGAAAACTATCAGCCATGGATTAGGCCACAAGACTTTAAACAATCTACAGGAATACGCTCAGCCATACGTGGTTTAAAAACATTCAGACAGCACAATACATTGTCCAGTATTGAAAGTGAATTTTACTACCTTGCCGAATTCAATGATGCTGTAATAGATATTCGCGAGCAATTTCCTCTTCTGCCGATCACTCTCACTCAAAATATTTCTCGCATTCTTAATGTTCCTCATCCGACATTACGCCGTAACGTCAAAAGCACAGACATCGCGGCAACGCCTGCTGTTATGACAACTGACTTCGTTCTGACATTCAGGAATCCGAATGGAAGCATCAAATACCGCGCTTACTCTATCAAACCAGATGAAATAATTTCCAAACGTGATGCAGAAAAGCAGGAGATTGAACGACTTTTCTGGGAGGGAATTAACATTCAGTTCCAGGTTTACACAGGTAGTAAAATTAATAAGATTAAGAGCGAAAATATTAATTGGTTTACTGCACCTTTTCGTATGAATGGGTTGCCAGATTTAAACATTGACTCTTCGATACTGAGAAGACTACCACCCGGCCAGTATATGATTTCTGATATTGTCAAAAAAATGTCTTTGTTCCTGCGAATCCCTCCTGAAAGATCACTTTTTATACTGAAATTTATGTTGGCAACTAAAAGCATTGAAGTAGATTTGACTTCGGACATCGTCAATTGTGGGTACATTTCAGTTTTACGTAACAGTGCATACGAGGTGGGCCTGACTAATGAAAATAATTGAGAATTCTGTATGGTCGGTCTCTGGTGTTGAAGGACTTTCCGATGTTCTTTACCGGGTTCTTGCACTGTACAGTGAAACTGGAAGCATGGTGCTATATGAAATTAGCGACAACAAAATCACACGTCCAAAGTTCTTCTACATTGAGCCTTTTAAGCTTGGCATTCAGGCAAAAAAAATTGTGCAACTCAACTATCAAATCCCCGTGTGGATGATGGCTACAGAAGATGAAATACCCGAAAAAAACAGACTTAGGCGAGATAAGAACTTCGCCTTAATCACCCCTCTAATATCAGACCGTGAATTTCTCTTTTTATACGCTCTCAATGAACGAAGTCCGATATTAAGAAATTATGCCACGAACAACAACATCAGCTACACCACGATAAGACAGTTGCTATCAAATTATTGGAAGTATGGGCGAGGTAAACAGTCACTGACACCTGCTTACGCAAAAAGCGGAGGAGTCGGTGGAAAAAAATCACTCAAATCTGTTTCAGTTGGTCGAAAAAAGAAGGGGCGCGTCATTGTTGACGGTCGGTCAGACATCTACGTCATGTCCGATCTTGATACTGCTAACATAAAAAAAATCCTCCAAAAATATTATCTCAAACCTCGAGGTAAAAGCCAGACGGAATGCTGGCGCATCTACCTTGAAGAATATTTTCCTGAACTGGTCTCACAAACGGATAAAGCAGTTATTCCCTATCCGTCTCTGGCACAGTTCAGATATTGTATTACCAAACTATTCTCGCTTGCCCAAATTGCACGGAGACGAACTACAGAAAGAGATTTCTTACTCAATAAACGCGCGTTAGCTGGTTCCTCAGCAAACACTGATACACTCCCTGGCTCAGTATTTGAAATTGATGCCACAGTTGCTGATGTACATTTGATATCTGAGTTGACCGGAAATGTGGTTGGCCGGCCAACAGTATATTTGGTTGTCGACCGTGCTACCAGAATGATAACGGGTATGCATGTTTCTTATCTTTATGCTTCGTGGCGAGCGGCTGCTCAGGCACTTGCTAACTGCTTTTCACCAAAAGAGGCATATTGTCAATTATTTGGTATCAATGATATCAGTGATAGCCGCTGGCCGTGCAGCCATGTCCCAACAAAGTTACTTTGTGATAACGCTGAATTGATTGGGCTGAAAGCTCAGTCAGCAGTGGTACCCTTCACAGAGTTAATGTTTGCCCCTTCCTACAGAGCAGATCTGAAAAGCATTGTTGAAAGCCGATTTCGTATACTAAACCATAAAGCAGTCCATAAACTACTGGGAACGACAAGAGGTGGATTTGTTGTTAGAGGGGAAGCGCGGCCACAGCTTAGCTCATGCTACACCCTTAAGGCCTTCACACAAATCATGATCCGTGCTGTAGATGAGTATAACCATGCTCTGAATAAAGAACTTCTCTATATAAATCCTCTTCTTCTTAAAAATAATCTAATTGCAACTCCTGTAAACAGCTGGAATATCAGTGTCGCAAATTTCCGTTTCAGCGGTTACCAGATATCTGAACAAGAAATCATATCCAAACTTCTGTACCCGGATAGTGCTAGCGTTACCGGAAAGGGCATTCAGTATGGAAATCGTTTCTATGAATGCTCAGATGATGAGATGGTGGCAGCAAGAAACTTTGGTCATACACGAATAGACGTGCGGATTAACGATAATTCAATGGACATGATTTATATAAGAAAAAGTAAGGACACCCCTTTTTCTCAAAGTGAACTCCTGTCCAGAAGAAAGATATTTCGAGGTATGCCCCACATGGAGGCGGAGGTGGTAGCAGACATCATTGATATACATAGAAGCAGCAATATAATCACAGCTGATTCTGTGGAGTTGCGCAAATTGATTCAAAAAAATGAACTGGACGGCGAAAATTTACTCAAGGCATTGAGAACTAAAGGACATGGCCGCTATCAAAACATCAGGGAAAACCGTAAAAATGAAGTTCTTTTTGCTCAACAAGGGGGTCCCATAAACACTAAAGATTATTACAATCTGCCTCCAGCTAATAACATTTTGATTTTACCCGGACCTGAAGCAAGGAAGGAGTGGCTTGCTAAACAAAATAATTATTATAAAAAGGATAAATAGGAATGACTGTACAAGCGATATATCGTAAGGCAGACTTACCGGAGTACAGAGGCAATCCTCTTATTGAAGCGCTGCCCCCCCAGATGTCGAGGGAAGAGGTTATGCTGTCTCTCAGCAATTTTCCCGAGATTGATGATAATGAGCGTGAACTCAGCAACTCTATCCGTGAACAGTACATTGACCGAATAGATGCCTTCCGCTGCCCTCAAGAATCTTTCTATGATTGTTATAAAGCGATAGTCCGGCTCTTGCGAACTGGTTATGTGAACCGCAACCCGCTTGACATTCATACAGTGCGTTTTCTTCATTACAGCATCGACGGAAGTCTGGGTAAGACCTTGGGTGACGGTTTTCATCGTCCCCAGGCAGGAACATTTTCTGTTACAGGTATGAGCGGAGTTGGCAAATCAACGATGCTCGAACAGGTACTAGGACATTTTCCTCAGGTCATTGACCATACTGAATATCATGGGCACGACCTTGCTCCACTTCGTCAGGTTGTCTGGCTCAAAGTAAATTGCCCCCCAAATTCGAAAGCACGTGATTTGACTGAAATCTTACTTGCTGTCATTGATGATGCCCTTGGATTCGAGCGAACGCCCCCGCCATCACGCAGTGGAACATTACTCCGGCTCATCGCTCAGAAAATTAAGACTTCATTCATTGGCGTGCTGGTCATTGATGAAATGCAAAGGTTGACCCGCACAAACGGTGATGAGCAGCTTATAAATTTTCTTCACGAAATTGTCGATACATTAGGGGTGCCGCTGATTTTTTGCGGAAATACTGAATTTGAAGAGAAAATGCGGCAACGTTTACGTTTTGCAAGACGAGCTGAAACCGCAGGTTTCATGCGTCTCAATCCGCTCGCATATCAGACTTCAGACTGGCAATCTTTCATTCAGTACCTTTGGCGATATCAATGGACTAATGTATACACCCCGCTTACTGATGAGCTCAACATTCAAATGCATAAGCTATCGAAAGGAAATCTGGCAATAGCTCAACGATTATTTGTGAATGCACAATTAAAAATTATTGGCACTGGTAATGAATTAATCACACCCGCTTTGCTAAGGCTTTCCGAATCTGTATTAACCAGTCGGTCAGACGAATTTATTGTTACGGATACGCTTATTTGTGCTGAAGAACAGCAAGGATTATCGGCTTTTGAGGAGATAATTAGAATAAGTGAAAAACCAGATGTCAGCCCGACACAATTTAAGATATCCAAGCCCAGACTCGTAAAATCGGTCCACAAATCATTTACTGTTACAGGTGATTTACAGCGACCTCAACACGAGGAATTTGCGAAGATGTTGAATAACTATACTGCGCAAACTGAGGCTATCCTCGCTGAACGATGCGAGGCAGTGCTATTTCGAGCTCTATCGCAAAACGATTGTCGATACAGTGCGCTGGAACATTACGATCTGCTTTGCAAAGATCCTTCAATCGAAACCTGATGCCCTGGGCAAATACAGCGTGGTGGTCTATGTTATTAAAACCATTTCCTAATGAAACTCTGCATGGCAGACTATGCAGAAGCCTTTCTGTAAGTGGGTATTCAGTACAAAAATTTACAAGAAGCCTTGGGCTGGAATCCAGATCATCATTCCATCCTTTCCTGACACAGCATTTGACAGACATTGCTGATGTTAACCACGAAAACCCCAGGCTCCTCTGGTTAGAACAAACTTTATTTCCTTTATGGGTATGGGCAATGCCCCGTTATGCAAAAGAACTGCGCCAGTTGAATGGTCCACCGGCACGCCTGCAATGGTTATATCAACTTACTGGTAATCACAGCTCTCAAAGGATGCAACTTCACTTCTGCCCTGCATGCGCCAGAGAAGATGCGATGCATTATGGCGTGCCATACTGGCATTGCGAACATCAGATCCCGGGTGTCAGTGTCTGTTACCGCCACCGCTGTCAATTATTGTCCAGGCCAGTACCATCTAGCCCTCACATTGCTGTTGAATATTACCCTGATCAATTTTATGAATCGGAACAGTGTGACAATATTGACGTTGATTTTGCACGCTATGCCTGTGTTTTATTTTCTAACTTAGTGCATCAAATAGAAAACCCAATTATTGATGCAGATAGTCACTTACCAAAGAGAATACAACTTAGTAAAGCTGAAAATTCAAGAAGGATAAAACTCGACACTGCACTCAATAACCTCGTCAAGTGTATATGGGATAGTGATACTGAACCTGCAGTGGTCGAAAAATTACGATTACTTCATTATATTTATGACCGCAGTGATAATATCCCCCCTTCACGTAAATTATTTCTTAAATTCTGTTTGCAACGATACTTCGCCATTTCAGACAAAGTGAACTTAGCAATAAAAGATGAATCTCAATATTATGAGGAGCGTCATTTATATGATAATAGAATATCAACAGCTGAAATAAAATCACTAATGCAAAAAACATGGCTCCACTCTTCCCTTGATCAGAACAAACCCAAAAGGAAACCTTCAACTGGTGAATAAGAAATATCATCTTACTTAATAGGAGACTATAAAGTGTAAATTGAACTAAAGCCATAATTATTTACTGTATAAATAATGATACATTTAATACTTCAAAAGGTTAAAACTTCAATATTCCTTCTCGCCTGGACCAACCAAATAATAACAATCAAATAAAAACCTAGTGGTTGATTTCTTCATTTTCACTTTGATGATTTCTGCCACATTTCACAACCATAACACAATTTTTTATTCATAGAAAATTTGCATTTGATATTTCTAGCTTTCATTATTTTGAATTTAAAACTGTCCTTATAGATAACACCATATTTCTCTGTGGTAATAACAGTGTTTTCCGATATGAAATCATTAAATGCCTGCAGATTATCTTCATTTCGTTTTTTAAATATTTGTTTTACATAAGTTTCTGGATGTTTACTGAGTTCCCTTAAGAGATCTATACTATAAGGATCCCCAATTTTTTTTGGTAGCACAGTTAGCAGATAATTTTTATTGCAGTAAATCCATTTTTGCAGCAAAAGTAATGCGCAAGGCTTAATATAGATAGATGAGAACGGCCTGATTATTTTTCCCATTCCTCTGGTAAGTAATGCTTCATTCATTGAGTATGTATATATTTTTTTTGGATGAGGCAGGTTTCCCGACAGGATTTCGAACATACTGTCAACTGAATTTTTGTATGATAAAGGGGGAAGGACTGAAAGTGACTTTTTATGAACATCGCAATACTTAGTTTTACCCCATTGACGTTTTAAATAACCGACACCATGATGATGGTAACTTTCTTCGATACACATATCACAGTACGTGAATGACTCACAACTATTTTGGTAAACATGACAAAACCCTAAATTAAGAA
Organism: Enterobacter soli; assembly: GCF_964208575.1. Lineage (GTDB taxonomy): Bacteria > Pseudomonadota > Gammaproteobacteria > Enterobacterales > Enterobacteriaceae > Enterobacter > Enterobacter soli_A. The sequence goes on from NZ_CAXOFU010000003.1 coordinate 123,822, forward strand.
ATTCCTTAACCATTTTCAAATCATTGTATGGATGTGAAAATGAAGTTTGCTCATGTTCGTAGTCATTAAGTATTGAGTATAATAGCCCTTCATTAAATCTCTGATATAAGGGCAACAGTTCTTTCTTGGCTTTTAAGTGACTCCTTATCCTGCCTCCAAAAGTAAATAAGTTGGAAAAATCTATGCCGCTATAGAGCAATTGGGTTCTAAACAAAAAACTTAACAGACTTTCATCTTTAAAATACATATCCCCTCCATATCGTATATAGGCATTATAAATGTCATTCTTTTCAAAACATACAGGTTGGATCACTTTTTTGATAACAGAAATTACTATCCATCGTAATTATATCTTAACTATTTATATTTATACTATAAAGCTTAGAAACATTCCGATTTTGGCTAAAGAAGCATAAGTGTAAAACACACGCTCTTTGCACCTAGTTTGACCTGCCCACAGGATTAGATACAGCGCTCAGTTAGTAACGTCGAAATCTTCATTCTCAGAATGACCCTTTCTCCAGCCCGCCGCCAATTCAGACGGCGTCTGATAATTCAGCGCGGAGTGCGGGCGGCACTCGTTATAATCCTGACGCCATTCACTGATGATTTTCATAGCGTAAACGAAATCGCTGAACCAGTGCTCATTCAGACATTCAAGGCGAAATCGTCCGTTAAAGCTCTCAATAAATCCGTTCTGCGTTGGCTTTCCCGGCTGGATTATGCGCAATTCAACACCATGCTCAAAGGCTTATTGCTCCAGTGCGCGGCAGGTGAACTCCGGCCCTTGGTCAATTCTTATAGTCGCCGGATAGCCTCGAAACAGTGCAATGCTGTCCAGAAGACGCGTGACCTGCACGCCTGAAATCCCGAATGCGATAGTAATTGTCAGGCACTTCTTCGTGAAGTCGTCCACACAGGTCAGGCACTTGATCCTGCGACCGGTGGCGAGCGCGTCCATGACAAAATCCATCGACCAGGTCAGGTCGGACGCCGCCGGGCGGAGCAGCGGCAGATGTTCTGTTGCCAGCACTTTACGACGTCGTCTGCGTTTTACGCCCCGCCCTCTCAGATGGTAAAGACGTTAGAAAAGAAGGGGTTTCGTGTGTTGACCAAAGAGATTCTTATCAATCCACTGCCTGGCTCTCCTGCAAAGCGATGAATTACTTCTCTTTGTTTTTCTATAAGGTTCTACATCCGCTGACTGCGATGATACAGTTCGGTAATCCAAGGCGAATGTTTACCTTTTTCATAAACCAAGTGCAGCTCTTTTCGAGGGCGGGTGACGCCTACATAAAAGAGGCGTCGTGCTTCGCGGAGTGCATTACCTGAAGCCATATCTCGCTTACTTGGGAAATCATATTTATTTACTCCAAACATTATGGCTACATCAAATTCTCGACCTTTTGCACTATGAAAAGTACTAAGGGCAATGCGCCCGCTTCCTTCTACTTTCCCAGCGAAAACATCCAGAGACATATCCAATCCCCTGAGGGGATCGGTTCGTTTCAGTAACTCAGCGATGACATCCCATTCCTGCTGAGTGTTCTGTGAGATACCCATCCAGCCGGTGATGATTTCATCATTTAAACGTCTCAGCCACTCGTGAGCACTTTCCGCTTTATCGATTCCGTTTCGTAAAAAAGTGATGAGCTGTACGGTCTGTAATTGTTCTTCAGCACGGCTTGCGCGGCGGCCATAAACAAGAAAGAGCGCCTGACCCAGTAATAGGTTAAATGGCGGAGAGGCTTCTTTCCATCCCCCTGTAACCCACTGACTGCATGCTTCGATGAAACGTGAAAGACGAGAATTACGCTTAATGAGAGCATTACTGTCAGCACGTATTATGGCAATATTTCTGGCCTTGAACTCATCCGCAACTTTATCGCCAAGCCAGGCTGCCCGGTAAAGAACCCCAATGCGTTCAGGCTGAAACCCTCTTTCAAACAACGAGGGAATTAGATCATGAGCGATAAAATGCGCCTGTGCGTCATAATCCCCATTAATCCCATGGAATCCTAACTCTCCCTCTGGATTACCATCGGGGCCAGTATAATCGCGGTCTTCTCCCAAGGCTCCTAATGATGCCCTGATAATTTTAGCGCCAGATCGATAGTTAAAGCGAAGACGGAACGGTCTAACATCTGCCCGTGAAACAAGACTGTCCAGTAGCCCTGGATTTGCACCATTAAATCCGTAAATGGACTGATCTGCATCCCCGACCGCAAATAATCGTATTCCACCGTTAAAGCACAGCAGCAGTACCAGCTCATGAAGAGCGTGCCCCAGATCCTGATATTCATCTACAAACAAGACAGGATAACGCGACCGGATAGCATTACGTACCCATTCATGCTCACTAATAATACGAAAAGCGATGAGTGGCATATCATCGAAGTCAATCAGTCCTAAGCGCCGAAGTTCTGCCTCATAACCTTCAATAAAATCTGCCAGCTCCGGATTGTTATTTCGCCAAGCCGGTAGGAGTCGATTCACATCCCGGCGTCGTTTCTCTTCTGCAAATTTCCACCGTGCATGAGGATCTCCGTCAGTTCCGAATCTAGCCTGGTAAGCCATTTCAACAGCCGCGCGACTCTCATCTCTGGTCGCCACACGAAAATCATCCGGCAGCAAACCCGGTATACATCGTGAGTAGGGGATTAAAACCTGATTTAATGCAAAGCTATGTACGGTACCAATAAAGTTCCGATCATCGCCAATGACCTTAAAGCATGCCAGACGTCCTTCAAGTTCAGAAGCGCATTCATTGTTGTAAGTAATACAGGCCACGCCTCGGGGGTCAGCGACCTCTTCAATCAGGACACGTGCCATGGCGGTCGTAAGTGTTTTGGTTTTCCCGCTGCCTGGCCCAGCAATAACTACGCAGTGGCCAGGGTATGTGGCCGCAGCGTACTGCTCTCTGTTCGGCAATAGCTCATTAAGAGCATCTGAAAGTGCGCGCCAGTCAGACATTCGACACCACATATTGAATAGCTGAAGCAATATACTCCGGCGGCGCAAGCTCAGGTGCCTTTTGCTTCAGCTTGGCAGCCAAACGTCCTTTACCTATGTCTGATATCATCGCGAGAAGTTGCGTCGGGTCTGGAACAATACCAGCACGCCATGAAGCAATCCTTGATGAACGTAACGCACCAAATCCCTGTTCATCGAGGATATCAAGCAGCGCTTCTTTGAGACCTGTCGTATTGGCCACAGCGACTTCAAATGTCTGATCGTTTAAAAAAATGCCAATCCTTTCAAATACAGCCTTACAAGCTTCATAAGAACTTCTATTCAACCAAATCATATTTTCAGGGGTTAGTTTTTTCAGTTTCGCCGACACATCGCTATATGCCTGCCAGATACTAATTGAACGTGTTTTACCCATCGGTTGTTTCGTACCATCCAGTGGATCCCAGTCGGTTATGACGGAAAAAGGTAGTCCGAGGCTGGCTGCCAGCTTCACGTATGGTTCAAAATTAACTCCCGCTACGTTACATACCGTAATCCCAAGCTGGTCGAGATTGATCCCCATGGCCTGTGCGAAACCTGGAAGTAAAACCTCCTCAGCATCGCCTTCAACAAATATTACTCCATTAGCAAAAAGCAGCTCCGATCTGGTTGCTGTTAAATATCGTTCAATGTCGTCGAGTTCTTCACTGTTTACTGGCAGCTCGGCTAGGGAAAAAGCTCGTGAACGCCCTTTAGGATCCCTGCAAATGCGAACGACAGAACGAAGAGGAGCAATGGTTGCCAAGGTGGGAGAATGGCTCGTTACAATCAAAGACTGATCTTTGTCAGCATTATTGAAAAGTTTGTGAAAAACAGCACGCTGAAGCTGTGGGTGAAGGTGTGCTTCGGGTTCTTCAATACAAAGCAGAGAGAAATTACGTTCATTCTTTTCACGTCGCCATGCAAACTCTGCTAGCTTGAGTGATATCAGAGCCACGTTCGCAGAACCCAGGCTCGCTTCAATAATGCCTCTCTTTCCATCATCGATGAACATAGAGATAGAACGCATCAATCTAAGCGGGTCAGTAGGTGCAAAACGGAGGCGGGCATCTAAATCGTGAGCAGTTCCAGCCAGGTCAAGAATGCCACCACGCAGAGAATTTTCGAGATCCTTAATTGATGGGAACTTCTCCATGGTTTCCGTTGCTGCCTGAAGCTCAGTTGCTACGCGATCCAAATCGGCTCGGCTCAATGTAGAGAATGCATCTTCCAATAAGGGACGTAGCGGGGAGTTTCGCCAGGAAGCAAGTTGAGCTTCTGCATCGCGTAACGCGTCCAGCATATCAATGGCGATCCGCCGCCTGACGCGTCCAGGAATGGCTCGCGATTCCAGACCTCCGCCAAAAACAATAAACTCACAGTCTTCACCCGAACGTGGAGCCCCATCGACTTCTTCCTTTTTTCGAAAAATGTAGCTCAACCTTGCTACGGTAGGATCCTCTGCGATGCGAAAATCGGTCAACAGAGCTGAGAGGCAAGGGTCACTGTCGAAATCGGCGAATTCAAGGTGCACCTCAATTTGAGGGTTTGATTCAAGGTCGCAGCCATCCCAGAAATCTGACAGCTTAAGCTGCCTGGCTGAATCAGGAAGAGTAGGATCAATAACCAGTCGAATTGCGAAAAGCAGATTACTTTTACCGACACGATTTTCCCCCAATAACACAACATTACCTGCCAGTGGAATGTGAGCAGCCTCAAAGTTTCTAAAATTACGGATTCCAAGTTTTGATAAATACATAAAACTCCCTCTAAATGTATTACAAAGGCTACGGAAATGGGGCCTTCCACCAAAGAAATTAAATACTTTAATAGCGAAGGTTTTAACGATTGTATTTCAAGTTTTTCTTATCATCGTCCGTTAATGGTAAGAGTTCAACACTTGATTTTGAACTTAATGTCGTGAATCCCGCAACGTCAGTTTATGGTACAAAACAGATTGCTATATGACTCACGCTCTACTCGGAGCGAAGAGCGGACGTAGAAAAATTCTGCCCGACAAAGCATTGATGAACATATCCGAAACCCTCTTTGTTAATTTTGGGCTTAATAGAGTTTTACATGAATAGGATGAGTGCTCCGTCAGCAAAGCAACCTTTATCGGGATGATAATTTACTCTGACCTTTTGCCTGCAGTTCTTTTACGATACCTATAAATGCAAGACCGACAGGCACAAGTGCCCCCCACAAGACGGCGTTCCAGCCGTAGAAACTGAGCAGCGCGCCTGAAGAAAATGATCCCACGATCATTACCCCGAACACCACAAAATCGTTCAAAGACTGGACCTGGGTTTTCTCTTCGGGACGGTGATATTCAATGATTTTCGCCGATGCGCCGGTGAAGCCAAAATTCCAGCCAAGGCCCAGTAATATCAGCGACAGCCAGTAATGGAAAATATCGGTTCCGTCGAGACCGGCCAGGACCGCACATGCAGTGATAAGCAGACCCGTCGCGGCGATACGCATGGCACCAAAACGGTTGATTAACTTGCCGGTGAAAAATCCCGGGCCGTACATGGCAATAACGTGCCACTGAATCCCCAGGTTGGACGCCTGCTGAGAAATACCGTGCATGTGCATCGAAAGCGGTGCAGCCGTCATCAGGAAGTTCATCACCATATAGGTGACCGCACCGCTAAATACGGTTCTGGCAAAGCCCGGCTGACGCACTATTTCGCGCAAAGGCCGCCCACCCGCTTTGGCTGCACTGACAGGTTCGGCTGTTTTCACGCCGTTGAGGATAAACGCCGAGATGACGGCCACGAACGCCTGGGCAAGGAAGGTGACAGCGAAGGTGTGAGGTGGCCAGAGGTGCATCGTTGCGGAAACCAGCATCGGGCCCACCACACCGGCGATCACGCCTCCTCCCATCACCAGCGACAAAGCGCGAGCCCGTCGTTCCGGTGTGACGCCATCGGTGGCGGCAAAACGAAAGCTGAGCGCCACGGCTGCATATGCCCCCCCGATAAAAGCGGCAACGCAGAAGAGGATGAATGAACCAACAAGGACGGCTAGGGCAGCTATCAGTCCGGTAATAACCCCCGCCCCGGTGCCGACCATAAAGGCAGCCTTACGGCCATTTTTTCGCGCCAGTGAACCTAACGGCAGGATGCAGGCCGCCATGCCCAGAACAAACATGGTGATGGGCAGCGTAGCCAGAGAACTACTGGGCGCGATAGCGTTACCTACAATGGCCCCCGTGGCATAAAAAACCACCGAGTTAGCACCAGCGAGAGCCTGGGCGGCCGAGAGGCGGATGATATTATTGTTCTGGTCTGCAACAGGCAGGAACTGTTCTGTGGACATGTGATTAATTATCCTGATTCATTGTGAGCACCATCCGGTAGCGTGCATGACCCATCTTCAGCCTGTTGAGCGCCTCATTGGCCTGCTCAAGCGGCAGTTGTTCTGTGACGGGCAACGTCTGAAAGAGGTGACTGAAACGCAGCGCACGTTCGGTTTGAGCGGGTGTGCTGACAAAGGAACCTGACAGCGAGCGTTCCGCGCCAATCATCATGCCCGGCATAATCTGCAGGGGCGTTCGTCCGGTCCCCAACAGGATCGCTTTCCCCTGGGGGGCAAGAGCAGACAGCAGGCCTGAGACCGTTTCTGAATCTGAAGCCGTGGCCAGAATAAAATCCCCCCCGCCGTCAGCTTTCAGGCGCGCTGCTGCGTCTTCACTGAGCGCATCGATGTAGTGATGCGCGCCCAGTTGAAAGGCCGCACGTTCTTTTTCATGACCACGCGCCACTACCGTCACCTCAAAACCCATTTTACGGGCGTACTGAACGGCCATGTGACCCAGTCCCCCCATCCCGAGAACAGCGACTCTGTCGCCTGCCCTGGCGCCGGAATGACGCAGCGCGTTAAAGGTAGCAGTACCGGCGCAGAGGATTGGGGCGGCATGTACGGAAGAGAGTTCTGCGGGAATAGCGATCAGCGCGGTATAACGCATGACAACGTACTCGGCATAGCCGCCATCGCAGCTGAGACCTGGCGTCAGCTGGTTTTCGCAAAGATGAAAAAGCCCGCTGCGACAGGGGTTGCAGTGCTGACAGTAACCGCCCAGACGCCCGACACCGACTCGCTGGCCGGTTTGCCAGATATCGGGCACCCTGCCGCCCTTGCGCGCAATGTATCCGACGATTTCATGTCCCGGGATGCGCCCGGGCTGGCCCTCCTGCGGCGCTTTTTCCGCGTCCCGGAGATCGGCACCGCATACTCCGCATGCTTCAATTTTGATAAGCACCTCATCCGGGCCGGGAACGGGTATCGGTCGCTCTGTCATTTCCAGCACACCGGGGGCAACAATCTGCATAGCGCGATATTTTTTATTCATAAATTGCACCGGTAAAAAGGGGGATTATCAGATGGCAAGGGCGACAAGGAAACGCGACACCATGTTATAGGTCGCGACGGTCGCAACAGCTTCCACGGTCTCTTTTTCACCAAGCCGGCGTTTCAATTCGTCGATGATATTTTCATCCACGAACACTCCTTGTGTTGACTGGTCAGTAAGCCTGATGAGCAGGGTTTCGGTTTCATTAAACAGGGATGACACTGAGGCAGGCTCAAGCGCAGCCGCTTTTTCAGCCGTTCCGCCTGCATCCAGATAAGCAGGGTAATGCACGTTCCATTCAAATTCTGCTTTGTTGAGTGAGGCTACACGCAACATGATCAGTTCCCGGTATTCAAGGCTGAGGGAAAATTGCTGACGAACCCGGATCATCAGTTCATTCCAGCCTGTGGCCAGCGGAAAGCTTTTAATCAATATGCGGTCAATGCCAATCAGTTCCCCACCGGGACGTCGGGCTTTCATCGCATTAAGAAGGTCCGCATCGACAGGCTCACCATCCTGCCAGGGGGTAACTCGTGGTGTGGTCATCGTATTTTCTCGAGGAGAAACAGGGTATCCAGACCGCGTCAGATAAGAATTAAATCACCCTCTACCGTCATGTTCTGAGCCAGTAACCACCGGTGAAGGGAGGCGTTAATGACCAGTTGATGGATGCATTCGAACTGATGGGCAGTCCCTTCCCCGCTGACGTGAATGACATACTGCAGCCAGCCAGGCGAAACATCTGTGATTTTTTCACAGAGCCGGGATATTCCCGTCAGGAGTTCACCGCGGGTCTCGATATCAAGATGGGTCAGCGTGATGCCCGCACTAATGGCTTCCTGAACAAAGGCGGCCGTCATGCAGGCGTTAAAAGCTGCCAGCATCAGATCCTGAGGGCCGGGCGCCCGCCCTTCGCCACCCAGCGCGACAGGTTCATCTGAATCGATAACGTGGCTTTGACGCTTGTCCCCCGTCATAGACTGGCAGCGCGTGCGGCTGGCCATGCCCCCCTGCCATGTGGTGACAAGGTCATAGTTTGCGGTCTGGATTTGCATAAGTACTCCAGTGCCGCACGCGGTCGCCCACGTGCGGCAGAGTCATCAGGCGTTACGGCCAGCCATCACGCCACCATCTATATCCCAGATGGCGCCGGTGACCCAGCCAGTCTTGTCAGAAAGCAGGAAGGCAACGGTCTCCGCGATATCGACCGGGGTACCCACACGGCCAATCGGGTGGAAGCTGTCGAAGCTGTTCATCACGTCCTTCACGTCGTCTTTCGGAATGAAGCCTTCGTAAATCGGCGTGTGAACAACGGCCGGAGAAACGGCATTCACGCGGATCCCTTTTTCGCCAAGCTCAATCGCCAGGTTTTTGGTCAGTGCGTGCAGACCGGCTTTCGCCATGGAATAAGCAGCAGAAGGAGTGGCACCGATGGCCTGCTGCGCCCACATTGAACCGATATTAACGATTGAACCTTTAATACCGGCTTCTACCATATTGCGCACCACGTCGCGGGTAATGAAGAAGGTCGCACGGTTAATGTCCATATACATGTCGTAGTCAGACGTTTCATTGTCGACGAAGGGTTTCGGGAAGAACACACCCGCTGCATTCACCAGCAGGCTAATGTCTTTATGTTCAGCGTTGATAGTATTAATAACGTGCTGCATGCCTTCTTCTTTCATCAGGTCAGCAACGATGATGGAGACCTGACCATCAGCAGAAAGCGCCTGACGGGCCTGTTCAGCCTTGTCCTGACGATTGCCAACCAGCACCACGCTGCCACCATTTTTCAGAACCAGTTTCGCCGTTTCGAAACCCATACCACTCGTACCGCCGACCACTAACAGTTTTTTACCGGAGAAAGATGCGTTCATCGCTAACCTCTTTACATTCATTGGATTGTCATTGATGAGAAGGCAGCCCCCTCATCCTGTGAAATCAGAATGCCACCCTCTCCCGGTATTAACGACTGAGAAGAAATTGCGACGCAGGAAAGAAAATCTTTCTCGTTAACTTATACTGAAGAAAATAATGAGTCAGGAAATATGAAATGAGATCGCTAAATCGCCTGAAATGGCTGCATGCTTTTGAAGCTACAGCCCGGCATGGAAGTTTTACTGGCGCGGCACAGGAGCTGGGCGTCACGCCAGCCGCAGTAGGCCAGCTTGTCCGCGCACTGGAAGACTGGGTGGGACATCCGCTTCTTCACCGCACCCGTTCAGGGAAGGAGCGCCTGACGCTGGTTGATGAAGCACAGGAAGCCCTGCTGGACATCACCCAAGGATTGGACAAACTGGAATCTGGACTGAACAAACTACGCGGACGTCGCGCGCGTTCGGTCGTCGTAGTAACCGCCTCTCAGGTACTGATGATGAACTGGCTAATGGAACGACTGAACCGGTTCTCAGAAACCCATGAAAGTATTGACCTGCGGCTTAACGTTACGGAAAAACTAATGGACGTGTCGCACGGGGAGGCGGATATCGGTATCCGTTGTGGACAGGGGGATTGGCCGGGCGTCAATAAAACCTGGCTGATGGATGAAGAAGCCGTACTGGTTTGCAGTCCGCGTCTTGTTCCGGAAGGCAAAATAACCTGTGGCGAGTGGCTCGCCACGCAAAAGCTTATTTATGATGATACCCCTCACCCCGGCGCAGATTTTCCATCGTGGGACGAGGTGCTCCAGACTGTGAATGCCCCCGAGGCACTTGAAAGCGGACTTCATATCAATTCCACCTCAGCGGTGATTCTGTCCGCTCTGAGCGGTCGTGGTGTAGCTATCGTACGATATGCTCTGGTGAAGAAACTTATCGAAACCGGACAGCTTGCGCAGCTGCAGCCCGACTATCGCTGGCCGCTAAAATGGTCGTATTATCTGGTGACCCCGCAGCAGCAGGTTATGCGTAGTGAAGTTAATATTTTTCACGACTGGCTACTTCAGGACGTCCTGTCGGAAAGTGAATAATATCCAGGTACAGGCATTACTCGACCGCGTGATGCCCCTTCCGCTACCAACCTCACGACATAGAATTTCTTCACCGCTTCGCAAGAATATCTGATTTGTTGAAGTTACCGGGCTTTCTGATAATCGTCCCCAGTGAATGATATACACCCTTGCTAATGCGCCAGAGACGTTGGCAAGGGACGTCATTTTTATCTGAAACCTATACCAACCGGAGCCCAACATGTTTTTAAACTGGAATGAATATCGCAGCGGCCTGCTCGCAACCATCGGTAAATTTGCCAAATTACAGCCAGAATTTATGAAAGGCTTTCAGCAGATGGACAAAGGCGCATCTGAGAATAAACATCTCGATCCCAAGACCCACGAACTGATCGCGCTGGCCGTCGCCGTCACCACGCGCTGCGATGGTTGTCTGGCCGTGCATGTAGATGCTGCGGTTAAGCACGGAGCCACCCGAGAAGAGATTGCAGAGGCACTGGCCGTCGCCATTAACCTGAACACTGGTGCAGCGCTGACATACACTGCACGTGCCCTGGATGTTTACGACAGCCTGCCGAACAAATAACCCCTAAAGGGCACCTGCAAGGGTGCCATATTATGAATATGATGTTACTGAATTCAGATTTTTCACAGCGTGCTGTAATGACGCCTGACCGCTACCAGTGGGTAGCTTCCCCTCAGCCTGGTGTCGAACGAGTGATGCTCGACAGAATTGGCCGCGAGCAGGCCCGCGCGACCAGTCTTGTCAGGTATGCCCCTGACTCTATGTTTCCCGTACACAATCACCCTGGTGGAGAAGAAATTCTTGTCCTGAGCGGCATCTTTACTGAGAACGGGACAAATTATCCGGCAGGCTGGTACCTGCGCAGCCCGGATGGTTCTTCTCACCAACCTTCGAGTCATGGCGGTACGACTATTTTCGTGAAGCTGCGCCAGATGAATCCTGAAGAACGGCAGCCTTTAAGAATCAATACGAAGGATATGTCGAACTGGCACGGTCAACCGGGAAGACAAGTATGCCCTCTTTTCTCCAGCACATCTGAAACCGTCATGCTACTGAAAATCGCGCCTGGAGAGCGTCTTTTTTGTACTCCCCTGACTGGAGGAGCAGAGCTGATGATACTGGAAGGGACTCTCACAGATCCGCAAGGTGAATATGAGAAAGGTAGTTGGTTACGGCTGCCGCCAGGAGATATGCCCGCATTGCTGGCCGCTGGGACGGATACTCTTCTCTATTTGAAAACGGGACATCTTAGCCCAGAAACCCTGTTCGGAGTCACTTCATGAGCGGCAAAGTTGTTATTATCGGCGCAGGCGTGAGTGGTTTATACGCCGCGACATTACTTCAAAAGGCGGGTGTGGCCTGTACGATACTCGAGGCAAGAGAAAGAACCGGCGGGCGTGTCCTTTCAAGCCAGATGTTAGCAAACACCCCTGACGGACTTCATGTCGATATGGGTGCTACATGGTTCTGGCCTGATATGCAGCCCGAACTCGCGCGCCTTGTTAATGCGCTCGATCTCTCTCTTATCCCGCAGACTCGCCCGGGAGAAATGATGTTTGAACGCCATCGCCATTCTGCACCACAACGTTATCCATCGTATGAAACATCACCACCATCATTCAGGCTAAAAGGCGGTATGCAGGCCCTGACATCTGCGTTGAAAAGTCAGATCCCGTCCGGGAAAATTATGCTCGGCCAGCAGGTTATGGCAGTCTCCAGTAAGGGTGAAGAAGTACTGGTGCATAGCCGAGCGGAAAATGGTAAAAGCATGGCCTACGCCTGTGATCACCTCCTGCTGGCTCTGCCACCCGCACAGGCGGCAAGAATTGACTTCAAACCGGCGTTGCCAGATGGGCTGCTTACAGGCTGGAGTAAGATCCCAACATGGATGGCTCCCCATGCTAAATATGTCGCCTTATATAATAAAGATTTCCTGCAGCAACAAAATCTCTCTGGTGATGCAAGCAGTCAGATTGGGCCTATGGTAGAAATTCACGATGTGTCCGAGCCAGAATCAGGTATCACCGCGATATTTGGTTTTATCGGTGTGCCAGCACAAGCGAGAAGGAAAGTCTCTGAAGCTGTACTTATGCAGATGTGCCGGGAACAGCTTGTACGATTGTTTGGCCAGTCTGCGGCAGACCCACTAAGAGAATTTATAAAAGACTGGGCAGCCGATCCTTTTACGGCGACAAAACAGGATTTGCGGCAGGAGTTTGGGCATTCATTACCTGAACAGACGCCAGTGAACGGAGTTTGGGCAGGTAAAATGACGGGGATTGCCAGTGAATGGTCGCCACAATTTTCAGGTTATCTTGCGGGCGCAGTTGATGCTGCATCAGAGGGAGTTAATCATTTACTGCAGCGATTATAAATTATGATAGGCTCCAGTGCCGCTTGACCTCAAGTGCAGCCACAAGGGCTGCCCGATTCCTAAGCCATGTTCTGGCAATAAAGTTGTATAGAAAAAACTATCTGGCGTAAGCAAGCTCTATCATGGAATCTGTCAGCACTTCGGAAAACGGCGCAGTATCTAACTGTACGAACTCCCAGGACTGTTGATTTTGTAGAACACTTCTGATGAGGAGATTGTTAAGAGCATGACCGGATTTATATGCGGTGAACGCGCCCAAAATGTTATAGCCGCAGACAAAAAGATCTCCTATTGCATCAAGTGTTTTATGTCGGACAAACTCATCTTCGTATCGCAGCCCGTCTTTATTCAGCACCCGGAACTCATCAAGGCCAATTGCATTGTCTAAACTCGCACCCAGACCCAAGCCCTTCGACTGAAGATACTCAACGTCGCGCAAGAAACCGAACGTACGGGCCCGGGAGATTTCAGCGATATAAACTTCAGGATTCAAGGTGGTTGTATATCTTTTATTGTCCGAACTTATCGCTGGATGATTAAAATCAATAGTAAAATCCAGGTGAAAACCGTTAAAGGGGGCTAAGGTTGCCCATTTATCGTCAAGCTCTACACGTATTTCTTCGTTAATTTTTAGGAATTTCTTAGGGGCACTCTGCTCAATGACACCTGCATCATTGAGCAGTAAATATACAAATGGCGCAGAACTTCCATCTACAATGGGAATTTCACCTGCGTTAAGTTCGATCAAAAGATTATCGATTCCTAACCCAGATATTGCCGAGAGTAAATGTTCGATTGTTGAAACTCGTACACCATCATCATTGAAGATAGTAGTAGCAAGCGTCGTTTCATTAATACTTTCGGCACGTAAAGGAATATCGACTGCTGGGTGCAGATCAACACGACGAAAAACGATCCCCGTATTGATTCCTGCAGGAATGACATTCATTTGGACTTTTAATCCACTATGTAACCCTATGCCTGTCATTGAAACAGAGGTTCTGATAGTTTTTTGCTTAATCATATCAAGGCCTGTAATCGAAACTAATTCTCTTTGCAAATGTATTCGAGTAGTAAATTAAATCAATAGCAACGCAGTCAGCGACTCGCTTAGCTCTCGCTGACTGAATCTATTTCCTACAAAGTTGATTTCTCAGGTGCGCGAGTGATGTCTGTGTCGTAAACGATGGGAGCGCCCAAAAAATCCACATGCTCTCTTTTAGGCCCAAAAGGACTCATAAGGAACTGCATGAGCTTCGTCTTTTCTAGTCGCTTCCACCTATAAAATAGCGCAATACCCAGTTTGGTTGAAGGTTGTTCGAGTCGTATAGTCCAGGGTTTTATCGACTGAGCTTGTTGCACATAAGGTCGCATTTTTTGCTCGTACGCTTTGTATGCAGCATGATGATCCTCACTGGTCAACAGTGACTTGGCCAAAATATATGCACCTACGATTGAAAGAGTGGTACCCATACCACTTACAGGCGTCGCGCAATAAGCCGCATCCCCAAGCAATACGACTCTTCCCCTGGACCATGAGTCCATTCGTATCTGCCCAAGATCTTCAAAGAAGATATCGTCAGTTTTATCAAGTTCTTCAAGTATGCGTGGTGCTTCCCAGCCATCGTTCCTGAAAGTGCTTTTTATGAAGCTATTAACGGCACTTCGGCCTGTAAGGTCAATGCCTCGCTTACTGCTTCTGATATACAGATATGCCCGGGTTGAGCGTCCCTGGTCCGGGCGTAACAGAATAGACTTTCCACCCGTACAATTGCTCCAGCGCACCCATGTCCCATCCTGAGGCTGATAAGGCATCGCAAAATAGGCAGTGTATAGACCAATGTGATGAACAGGAACCTTACCAAAAACGAGTTCGCGCGTGGATGACCGCATACCTTCAGCAATAACCATAAGGTCAAAAGTTCTCTGAGCATGATTTTTGAAGTTAACAATGACTTCAGCTTCATTCTCGTGACAGGAAGTGACGTAATCTCCAAAAATATACTCAACATCATCTTGTGTCGATTTCAGCAGAAGCGTCGATAAGTCGGCTCTGAGTATTTCTATATCTGTAACAAATGACTTCTTCCCACCTGCACTTGGATATTCAGCCTGAATGATATTTTTGCTGTCAACGAAGCGCAAACCCTCTTCATTTGTCATTAATTCTGAAATGTCTTTAAGAAGCCCCATGCGCTCAACCACATCACGGCCTTCATCGCGAATGTCTACAGTTTGCCCCGTTAAGCGTAAGCTTGATGCTCGCTCAACGACAGTGACCTTATGCCCTTGCTTAGCTAACCAAAATGCCAGTGTTGGTCCGGCAATACCTGATCCACAAATGAGAATGTTCTTTTTTTGACCTGTCTGTTTCATATTTAAACCATCGTTATCTAATTTTCAATTCCACGCAGAGCGCCAGGAATGATGCAGAGAATGTGTAGACTGCTTCAAACAGAGCTCAGCAAAAACGAGCAAAACCAGCGTTAGCGTTAAAAAAACCATCTGAGCGGCAACGTTTTCTTTGATTTAATGGAGTCAAAACAGAATGAATAACTGATTTAAATATTACACAGAAACCTGACAGTTGAATTTTCATGAGTATCCTCACATTGCTAATGATTCGACTGAATCATTTAAGGAATGTGCTGAACTATCAGTTCACCTGCACAATAAGTTAATACTATGTTAAGGCTCCATCTTTATTGGGTCAATCACAAATTGAATGCCCAAATAAAGATTGCCAGACATAACCAATTGATTTGGAGCATATTTATCAATTAATTACTTGTGTCGCTGGCGACAATTAAACATATGATGTCGTAAAACCTACATTCTTAAGCGCTAATTTTTCATTTAACGCCTATTGTACCAAGGTGAAACACTCCCTCTTATCATATAAATCCTTCACCTTTCGTTTTAAAGTTCAGCATGGCGAGATAGCAATGTTATTTGTCGCTTTATCAATATTCTCTGCCAGAACAAAATAATACTGTATCCACGATCAAACCGGGGCCACTCCGCCCTGCGATGTGAATAAAAATCACTCTCATTGGCATTCAGGTTGTTTATACCAGGAACAAAACATGTATCGCTCTTCTGTCAACGCGTCTCGCAAAGTATCTGGACTAAGCCCCCTTTTTGTAACCCTGAAAATTGCCTTACTGTCAGCCCTTACAGCAAACACCGTATACGCAGAAGATAGCATTCTGGTCAGCGCTGATGCTGAAAAAAACAGCAGCGAAGACCCCTGGGGAGCAACTCCTGGGCTGGTATCCAAAAAGTCGGCTACGGGTACAAAAACCAGTTCTGATATAAAAAATATCCCCCAGTCCATTTCCGTGATCACGCGAAAAGAAATCGATATTTTGCAGCCTAAATCGTTAAAGGACGCGCTCGGATATACGCCAGGAGTAACCGTATCTGACAGAGGTAGCTCTAACGCTTTTGATATGGTTAAGATTCGTGGTTTTTCATCCGGACAGGGACAAAACAACTATCTGGATGGCCTCAAACTCACTGGCGACAACTGGAACGAGATGTCGACCGAACCCTATTTGCTCGAACGGATTGAGGTACTTCGAGGCCCCGCCTCAGTTCTGTATGGAATGAGTAATCCCGGTGGCATTGTTTCGATGGTAAGCAAGCGCCCGGTCTACACTCCAGTACGCGAAGTGCAGTTTAAAATGGGATCGAATAACCTCATGCAAACTGGTTTCGATTTCGGTGACACGCTGGATGACCTGGGGATTTACGCTTTCAGGATTACAGGGATGGCCCGTTCTTCCGATGAGGAACAAAGCCTTTCAAGGCAGCGGCGTTTCGCAATAGCGCCTTCTTTTACCTGGCGTCCGGACGAAAACACAACGTTTACATTCTTGTCCAACATTCAGAACGAACCTGAGGTGGGATATTATGGATGGATGCCAAGACAAGGTACTTTAGATCCGTTGCCTGACGGGGCTAGACTGCCTGACGATTTTGACGACAGCGCACCCAATAATACCTGGTCACGTTACCAGCGATCCGTAGGATATAGCTTCGAACGGGTATTGTCTGACAACTATACGTTCAGGCAGAACCTGCGTTATTCCAGAGTCAAAACGTCACAGCAAAGTGTCTATGGAAGAGGAATTTGCTCCACGACTGATTGCCCTGATGTACCTTCTGCCGATTTAAATCACACGATCTCGCGCGGGCAATTTATTGATAACGAGCGGATGAATAGTTTCTCTGTGGATACTCAGCTTGAGAGTGATTTTCACACAGCGAATATTGACCACACTCTTTTATCAGGTATCGATTACAGAAATTTAAACAATGACATCAGTAACCTGTATGGTTCTGCGACACCTCTGGATTTGTATAACCCAGAGCAGAATGATTTTGCTTTTGGTGACGCAGAACCTTATGCGCATGACAAGACTCGTCAGACAGGTATTTATGTACAGGATCAAGCGCAGTATGAAAACTGGTTGCTCACGCTGGGGGGACGCTATGACTGGTCACGTCAGGAAACCTATCTTCGCCAGACAAATACCGGTATCTCCCGAAACGATCATCAGTTTACCTGGCGGAGTGGATTAAATTACCTGTTTGATAATGGCATCACACCTTACATCAGCTACAGCCAGTCATTTGAACCTAACAGCTTCGGGTTATCTTCAACTCCTCCGGTCTCCTATGCACCATCACGAGGTGAACAGTACGAAGCGGGCGTGCGCTATGTGCCACATGGACGTTCTGCCATGCTCAGTGCAGCAGTATATCAACTCACCAAAACGCATAATCTGACAACAGACCCAGATAACCCTCTGTTTAAAGTGGCCGCTGGTGAAATTGAAGTCCAGGGTATTGAACTCGAAGCGAAAGCCGGATTAACGGATAATCTGAACTTAATTTCCTCATACAGCTATACACACGCTGAATATACCAAAGACACACAACTGAAGGGAAAGACGCCTGATCAGGTTCCTGAACATCAGGCTTCCCTCTGGCTCGACTACACCTTCAGTCAGGGAGCACTGAATGGGTTGACCCTTGGAAGCGGAGGGCGTTTTATTGGCTCCAGTTGGGGGGATTCAGAGAATACGTTCAAAGTGGGTAGTGTTGCCGTCTGGAACGGACTGGTTAGCTATGAACTTAGCCAGCTCGGACTGAGAGGGGCAAACATTGCTCTTAACGTTACTAATATTCTGGACCGAAAATACGTTTCAAGCTGTTTTGCCGACTATGGCTGTTTCCGTGGCGCTGGGCGCCAGATGACAGCCACTGCCACGTTCCATTTCTGAGGGTAAACGGGCAGGCACCTGCCCGCTTTACAGGGTCTGATGAACAATACGATAAAACATAATGCGCTATTTCTATTGTCAGAAGCAGCATTTCAAATTAACGGACAACAATTATTATATCCATCCTCGGTCACTATCCCAGGCGGGGAATTTAACGCCCTGATAGGACATAATGGCTCGGGTAAATCAACGCTGCTCAGGCTATTTGGCAAACATCTTTCTCCTTCAACGGGTAGTCTTATATTTCAGGGACGTCCTGTCGAGCAATGGGGACATGCTGAATTTGCGCGCGAAGTTGCATACCTACCTCAGCACCTCCCTTCCGCACAGGGCATGACAGTCAGGGAGTTGGTTTCATTAGGACGCTATCCCTGGCATGGCGCACTGGGCCGATTTACCCAATACGATATGCAGAAAGTTGATGAAGCAATCGCTGACACAGGACTGTCACGACTCTCTAAGAGGCTGGTTGACTCTTTGTCCGGCGGTGAAAGGCAAAGAGCATGGATTGCGATGACTCTTGCACAAGACACTAAATGTCTTTTACTTGATGAGCCGACCTCAGCGTTGGATATTGCCCAGCAGTCTGAAATATTGTGTCTGCTAAAAAAATTATGCCATCTAAAGGAAATCACAATCATCGCGGTACTGCACGATATAAATATGGCAGCCCGATATTGCAGTAATCTTCTCGCGCTTAAATCCGGACATTTAATTGCTCTGGGTTCACCCGCTGAGATTGTTACACCGGCGTCATTAAATACTATTTATGGTATTCAGATGGGTACCTTTTCCCATCCGGTTGAAGGGCATCCTGTCTGTTATGTTCAGTAATAACCCCTCCCCTGCAGTGGCAGATTTTAAACGTCGGCAATTTTTAAAGTATCTGGCTGGCTTATCCTTATTCCTGGGGTTACCTGCGGTCGGTAAAAGTCCCGCTCCCTCGCGCGATCTGCAGCGAATAGCAGCCACAGAATGGCTGGCTGTTGAAATGCTTCTGACGCTGGGTGTTATGCCCTTTGCTGTATCAGAAATTGAGAATTACCGATCACTGGTTAAGGAGCCCGTCTTGCCTGATGGCTCCACGGAACTCGGTTTAAGAACAGAGCCAAATACGGAACTTTTAGCAGCGATGCAACCCGATCTTATCGTTTACGCGGAAGGTTACGGCCCTTCACCGTCAGTATATAACTCGATTGCCCCATCCTTTGGTCTTGTATACAGCGATGAAAATGGCAGACCGCTCACAACGTCCTGCCAATCCCTGACGGCGCTCTCTGTCCGATTAGGTCGATACGACAGGGCGAAAGCAATAATTGCTACCATCGAGTCAGAAATCTCTGCACTGAGGCTTAAATATGCTCAAAAGAAAAGAAGACCACTACTTTTAATGTCGCTTGTTGACCAGCGACATGCTCTGGTTTTTGGACAAAATAGCCTGTTTCTTGAGGTTATGAGCAAAGCAGGTATTCCGGGAGGATGGCAGGGAGAGACCAGTTTCTGGGGAAGTGCGGTCGTTGGGATAGAACAACTAATAGGTCTGCAAGAAACCGAGGTTATTTGCTTCACTGAAAATGATGATACAACAATGGCAAACCTTGCAGATACCGCACTCTGGAAGATGATGCCTTTTGTAAAAGAAGAGCGTTTCAGACGGGTGCCCGGTATTTGGTATTACGGAGGTCCAGTCACAGCGCTGCGCTTTTGTCATCTGCTTGATGCAATTCTGGAGGAGATATGATTTCTCTTCGCTTATCCGCCTTACCCGTCGCGCTGATAACGGCCAGTATCTTAGTCATTTTCAACGTAAATCACATTTTACCGATAGAGTTGTGGGCTGCTTACAGTCCTTTTAATACACATTACGCGGTTGAAATAACCTTACTTCAGTACAGTTTTTTACCCCGTTCAGCGATGTCTGTGATGATCGGTGCAGGGCTTGGGCTGGCCGGTCTGCTTTTCCAGCAGGTGCTACGTAATCCTCTGGCAGAACCCTCAACACTAGGTATTGCTAACGGGGCTCAGCTAGGCATGACAATGGCGACTCTCTGGGGTTGTAATATAATTTCTCCAGGTACGGGTTCGCTCCTTGGCGCTGTTTTTATGGGGGCTGTCATCGCGTTTATGACGCGAGGAAAACAGCTTTCTCCGGTAGTGTTGATTCTTATAGGGTTAGTCCTGACCCTTTACTGCAGCGCTGTCAGCCAACTGATTGGTCTGTATTTTCACGAAAGATTACAGAGCGTTCTTCTGTGGGGAACAGGTTCGCTGACGCAAACTGACTGGGCAGTCGTCCTGCGCCTGATTCCGCAATTGTTGATTTCTTTCATCATTATTCTGGCGCTACATCGGCCCCTGACGTTACTTGGCATGGATGAAATGATGTCCAGAAACCTGGGGCTTAAGCTTCAGCTCATACGGCCCTTTGCGCTTCTGGTAGGCATATACCTTACGGCTACTCTGGTGACATCTGTTGGCATCATTGGATTCATCGGGCTATTTGCGCCTCTGATTACAAGGCTACTTGGTGTTAGACGTCTGGTAACGCTGATCTTGACGGTGCCAGTAACCGGCGCGCTGTTGCTTTTCATTTCGGATCAAATCGTCATTTTACTGGCATCTTACTGGAAGGAGATCCCTACTGGCACTGTCACGGCCGTTGTTGGTGCACCAGGGCTCATTTTATTACTTCCCAGGCTCAAAGAGCGTATGTATTCAACAGCCGGGGAATCTGAAAACTATTCAGCTTCCAAAAGAAGCCTGAAAAAATGGCTTTTGTCAGGTGTAATTATACTTTCAGCCCTGACGCTATTAGCATCAGGGCTGGGGAAAAATGCTGACGGCTGGGCCTGGGCTACAGAATCCGTGCTTTCGTTCCGAATCCCCCGGGTACTTGGCGCGTTTTCTGCAGGAATCATGCTCGCCCTTGCTGGTTGTATTATTCAACGCCTGACCGGAAACCCGGTAGCCAGCCCGGAGGTCATGGGCGTAAGTACCGGTGCGGCAGCAGGTATGGTGATTGGAATGCTGGCATTTCCTGGAAACATAACAGCCTGGTATTTTCCTGCAGCCTGTCTGGGTTCAGTGGCTACGCTGATCATTGTTACCACCATAGCTGGTATCAGAGATTTTTCCCCCCAACGTATGATGTTAACCGGGATGGCACTAAACGCTGCATTTCTGGCTTTACTAATGCTTATGATTTCAGGTGGCGATCCCAGAACCTCCATGCTGCTATCGTGGTTTGCGGGTTCAACATATGGTTTAACGGCTGAAAAAGCTATTAGCGTGTCTCTGGCTGCGCTAATGCTTACCTTTTGTATTCCGCTGGTTCATCGATGGCTGTCATTACTTCCATTTGGCGGGGTTGTTGCGCGTTCATTAGGAGTGCCCCTGTCACTGAGCCGTCTCGCGTTAATGTCACTTGCGGCTGTGCTAACCGCCCTTTCCACTTTCATTGTCGGCCCACTAAGTTTTGTCGGCCTTATGGCTCCGCATATTGCCAGATATCTGGGCTTCAGGAGAGTGACGGGACAGTTGGCAATAGCAGGCCTGGCAGGAGCCAGTCTGATGGTCGTATCAGACTGGGTAGGTAGAATGGCTGTGTTTCCATGGCAATTACCTGCGGGCTTAATCGCGGCATTAGTTGGCGTTCCATTCTTTTTATGGCTAATTCGAAGCCGCTGATTCAAATCGGAAATAGCGCGATGGCGTAGTGCCAAACATCGCCCGAAAAGAGGCAATAAAGCTTGAGGATGATTCATAGCCTGCCTCAAGTGCGACTCGGGTGACATTTTCACCGTAAGCCAGCCTTTCGACGGCGAACAGCATACGGTGACGGTGTCTCCATGCGCCAAAAGATAGATGCGTTTCCTTTGAGAAAAGGCGCTCAATCGTACGTGCACTCGCCCCCACTTCGCGAGCGAGCACGTTAAGAGGATCCCGGTTTCCGGGGTCTTTTTTTAAGAGCTCTACCACTCTCAGCGCGCGCTCATCTCTGGGAAGATTCAAATCAAGCGGAGAGAGATCAAGCTTTTTGATCTGGTCGATCAAGACTGCAGAAAGCCTGTATTCAGGCGTATTAGTTTCATAATCCCAGGCATGTTGGGAACAGGTTGCAATCAACTCCCGTACCAGGGCGGTGACCTCAACGACACAACATTGCGCAAAGCTAGTGAATGGATAGATAACTGGGTCAATATAAAGAATATTGATTTCTGCCGGGCGCTTGACCGTAAGTGCATGCTTAGTGCCGCCGCTGATCCATAGCGCACGACTCGGTGGCAAGATCCACTCCCCAACAGCAGTAGACATATGAACCACCCCACGGGTGGCATAAATCAATTGATGCCGCTGATGACTATGTTGTGCCGTTGTGTAAGGTTCACAAATTTCTGTCTGACCTACGATCAGAGCAGCAGCATTATCAGGGTTAGCTGAATTTTGGCGATTTATCGACATATTTCGTCATAACAGATGAATTTTACCAAGCATACAATACGTAGAATCTGTCCTCAATCGAAATGATTATCAGGAACAGAATGATTATGAGTCAAAATGAAAGCAACGTTGATAGCATCAACGACGCTCAGCTTGCTAAAAAGCTGAGTTCCGCGAAATGGTCTACACGTGTAGCATTTTTTATAGCAGGTTTTAGCCTCTCCTGCTGGGCACCTTTAGTACCTTATGCTCAACAACGGATCCATGCTGATTCTGCCATGTTGGGTTCAATTCTTCTTTGCCTGGGACTTGGTGCCGTGGTTGGTATGCCTACTGCGGGTGGGCTCGCAGGTAAAGTAGGCAGCAAAAAAATAATCCTTGCGGGTGCGTGTGGTTTATTTATTGCTTTGCCATTACTTGCAATGGTTTCTACACCAATAGCACTGGGCCTGACCTTGCTTCTTTTCGGAGCGTCAATTGGCGCAACGGACGTCGCAGCTAACATTCATGGCACTGAAGTACAGAATGCAGCTGGCCGTCCAATGATGTCTGGCTTTCACGGCTTCTACAGTATCGGCGGACTTGCGGGCGCAAGCTTTGTTACGTTACTGATTGCTTCAGGACTGGATATCAAAATCGCCGCTGGTGCAGCCGCGCTGGTTGTATTGATTAGTATCTCTTTAGCTGCATCGGGTTTTTTCACCAACCGCTCGACAGAAGATCATCCACTTTTCGTGGTGCCAAAAGGCAAGGTTATTGGGATCGGTGTGCTCGCAATGATTATTTTCCTTGCGGAAGGAGCCATGCTTGACTGGGGAGCTATCTTCCTGATTCAAGTGAAAAACGTGGCAGCTGGTGTGGCAGGAACAGGATATGTGGTGTTTGCAATCGCTATGGCGTTAAGCCGCTTTATCGGCGACCGCGTGGTTACCATTATGGGTGAAAAATCCATGCTCCTTTCTGGAGTGGTATTAACCGCTATTGGTATCTACCTTGCGACTGTTTTCAACACTTACGAGTGGGTTCTTGCTGCAATGGCAGTGGCTGGTTTTGCTGCCGGTAATGTCGTCCCTGTACTGTTTTCTTTGGCTGGGCGTCAAAAATCGATGCCAGCAACACTGGCTATATCAGCAGCAAGTATTCTCGGGTACCTGGGGGTATTGCTTGGGCCAGCGTTGATTGGTTATGCAGCGCATTTTATTGGTCTGACGAATGCTTTCATTTCACTCAGCGTCGTTGTTCTTCTTTCAGCTTCCATAGTTACAGTAGTTATGTCGAAAACAGAAGATAACTAAAAGAGTTTCAAAAACTGATTGTCACAGCCAGACGGCCTGATAGGAATCAGGCCTTCTGGTATTGTCATGTTAAACACCATGCCTCTTCGGAAACATGTTAATGAATTCAAGTAAAACCGTCACTGCCGATCCAGTACACATTCCTAAAATAGCGAAGACGTCATTCAAAATATTGGGGGCAATAAGCGCAGCTCATTTATTGAATGACATGATACAGTCGCTACTCCTGGCTCTGTATCCATTGCTACAGCCTGAGTTTTCACTCAGCTTTGTGCAGATTGGCCTGATTACATTAACGTTTCAGGTCACGTCTTCCCTGTTGCAACCTCTTATTGGCATTTATACTGATAAATATCCACAACCGCGTTCTTTACCTGTCGGGATGGGATTTACACTCGTAGGTCTGATTATGCTCTCATTAGCTCAAACCTATCCTGAAATACTGATTGCGGCTGCTTTAGTAGGTACCGGTTCTTCTGTATTCCATCCCGAATCGTCAAGAGTAGCAAGAATGGCTTCAGGCGGCAGACACGGGCTGGCTCAGTCACTATTCCAGGTCGGGGGTAATCTTGGTAGCGCTTTAGGGCCCTTACTGGCTGCAATAATTATTGCACCGTACGGCAAAGGTCATGTGGCATGGTTTGTGCTGGCAGCCTTGCTAGCTATGATTATTTTAATGCAGGTTAGCCGATGGTACAGGGTACAGACTAAAAACACAGGGCCTGCAAATGCTGCACGTGAAATATCACCTTTCCCGACAAAAACGGTTATCACTGGCATTAGTGTCTTGCTGATATTGATATTTTCCAAGTTTGTATACATGTCAAGCTTAAGTAGTTACTACACCTTCTACCTCATCAACAAATTTAATTTGCCTGTGCAAAAGGCACAGCTCTATCTTTTTGGTTTTCTGTTTGCAGCTGCAGCCGGAACGGTAATTGGAGGGCCACTAGGGGATCGCTTCGGGCGGAAAAAGGTTATATGGTGTTCAATCCTGGGCGCTGCGCCATTTAGTCTTTTCCTGCCATATCTGAACCTGGAAATGACCTGCTTATTTACAATAATAATTGGTCTGGTACTTTCATCTGCATTTTCAGCAATATTAGTATTTGCTCAGGAACTTGTACCTGGCCGCATTGGTATGATCTCGGGTTTGTTCTTTGGGTTTGCATTTGGCATGGGGGGACTTGGTGCTGCAGGGCTAGGTATTATTGCTGATCATTCTGGAATCGACACGGTCTTCCAACTATGTTCTTTCTTGCCTCTGATTGGATTAATGACAGTATTTTTGCCAAAGAAAGAGTGAACTAAAAAATATGAGGCAGTACGTTGACACGTTCTGCTTCATATTCTGACTCTACTTAAGAATTAAAGATATTTCATAATCCAGCATTTTCGCATCAAGCTCAGCGGCAATTTGGCTTATTAAGATATCAAGTCGAGCATCAGTAAGTTCAGTGATCTTTCTTGGATAGATGTAAGAGATATGCTTACTCCTTTTTATTTTTTTGATTTCATAAAAAGCATCGCTAGATAAAGTTAGTACTTTTCTTAGCACTCCTTTATGTACCAGACGCCTGAGTATATTATACACGGTAGACTGCGCTATTTTATTACTTGATTGCAGAGAATTATAAACATCCATGGCTGTTAATTTTTCCTGTCCAGCCATATCGATGGTATTTACAACCGCAACCTCTTGAGCATTTAAATTTCTTAACATAACAACACCTACTGAAAGAATTAATTTTAGCAAATCATAAAATGATATTCAAACCGAATCAACCCACTAAAAGCAAGTGAAAATTAAAATGAAAAATGCGACAATACATGATCAAATGATACTTAAAGTAATCAATGAACTAGATACAGAAGATTTTACCGTTACTGAAATATTCAAATTTTGCTTAGCAAAAGGATATGATATACCACAATCAATGATATACAAAGCGGTCGTAAACCTTGTTAAATTAGGAAATCTACAAAAAATAACAAGTAATGAAAGATCTTGTCGCTACGAAAAGTGTGACGAAGGTAAAAATGTAAAAATAATTTGTACTAAATGTCATAAAGAACTTAAGATTCGTGACAAGCGAATAGATGGGTTGTTACTTACGATAGCAAGTGAAAATGAGAGGAAAGTTGCAGAAAGCAATCTGAAAATATATGTATCCCATATCAGCCACATATGTCAACATGACTAAAGTCATAATGACCACATTCAGACTTGATGACTTGACGCTTAAATCAAAAGAACCTTATTATTTAAATCAAAGCAATGGAAAATTATATAATGAATGGATACTGGCTCAAAGGAGCCAGTATCCATGAGTATCATCGTATTAAGTGAAGAGAATGGTTTATTCTATCCATAACCTCTACAAGTACCTCTCTGGGACATGCAGGATTGATGCGTATAAAATTGGCACAGTTTTCCCCGTACTCTGAGCCAGCAGAAACTAATACATTAGCATTCTCAAGGAAATATGATTTGAGATCAGAACCTTTTATTTTGGTTTGACTGCAATCGATCCAGATAAGGTATGTACCTTCAGGATAAATTACGTTCATCTCAGGTATGTTACTTTCGATATATTTAATAACAAAATCTACGTTCCCCTTGATATATTCAAGAGTATTATCCAGCCACTCTTCTCCCTTTTCGTATGCAGCTTTGAAACCAACGTTAGCAAAAATATTTGGTCGTTTACTGTCACGAGAAAGTAGTTCTTTGGCAAATTTGGCACGTAGATTTTCATTAGAAATCACATTAACAGATGTTTGCAAACCTGCCATATTAAAAGTTTTTGTTGGCGAAAGGCAGGTTACCGTTATATCTGCAATTTCCTGGCTTAAGGACGCAATAGGGATATGTTTATGTGGCTGATAAACCATGTCGCAATGCACCTCATCGGATACAATCAGGACATCATTTTTCAAACAAATATCTGCAATCTTTGTCAACTCTTCCTTAGTGTAAACCCGGCAAGAAGGGTTTTGAGGATTACAAAGCATAAAAATTTTGGCTTTAGGATGTTTAGCTTTTTCCTCTAAATCATCAAAATCAATATGATATTTACCATCTTTCAAAACCAGAGGGTTGTTAACTGGAATTCTATCGTTTGTTACAGTCAGTTCATTTAATAAATAAAACGCCGGCGTCTGGAAAATAACATGATCTCCGACTTCGGAAAATGCTCTTACCGCTCCCCCCATACCCGCGATAACCCCAGGGGTATAGCTAAGCCATTCCTCTTTAACTTGCCAGTTATAACGCTTATTACACCAACGAATGAACGAACTGTAATAACCTTCCTGAATAATAGAGTAACCAAACACCCCTTTTTCTGCCACTTTTTTTACTTCAGCAACTACAGCGTCGGAGGTCATGAAATCCATATCTGCAACCCCTACAGCTATGGTTTCACCATCTTTAATACCAGCCCATTTCATAGAAGACGTATTTTTACGATCTATTTTTTTATCGTAGGTAGATAACATATTCTTAATCCTATTAAATGAGGTCACGTTATCCTTCCCAAATCAATTATGAAGACGAATAAAATAACCTCTTAGTTAAATTTAAATGATTGCGATTAGTTCTACTTCGCATTTTACATTTTTAGGAAGTGTTCTAACGGCAACGCATGAACGGGCAGGTTTACTTATAAAATACTCAGCATAAATTTCATTAAATTTAGCAAAATCATCCATATCAGCTAAAAAACATGTAGTTTTAAAGACCTTTTCAAACGAACTACCAGCTTCCTTTAGAATTGCAGAAAGATTTCGCATTACCTGAAGAGTTTGCTCTTCAATACCGCCTTCAACAATTTCACCTTTAATAGGATCAAGTGGAATCTGGCCTGATGTATGCAGGCAGTCATTTACAATCACTGCTTGGGAATAAGGACCAATAGCTAAAGGAGCAAGGTCCGTATGTAAGTGTTTGATAATATTCATTGAATGAGCCTCATGTGTTCACCTAAAGAACAAACTACAGCATTAAAAAAGTTTAGTCAATGAAGTAAAGTATCGTAACGTCACATTTCTAACATGTTTTATAACGGCTGCGAGACACGCCGAAATCCAGAGTGAATGCCCCTTTGAAATCCGAGGCATGCTCATATAAAGAAATATTTACTGGGCTTGCTTGCTACAACTTCTTATGTGTAAATATACAGTATTTTTAGATATTTTGAGATCGCTGGCAATGATGTGAACGGCATCTTTCAATTCGAATATACCTCTTTCATAAAGAAGAGATATTATAGTTTTATTATGATTTGAAGCTGTAATTTTATCATTATTATGGACTTCAGCTTTAGCGACATCCAGTGCTGATGTAATTAGGTACTCTGAATTAGTTGCATAGTTTTCATTTATAGGCTTGATTGTTTTCTCATCAAAAATATTAAAAAATCCACTCAAAAAATCATGCAGCGGGATACTTAAATGAAAGTTAATACAAAGTAGACCTATAATTTTGCCGTTAGAACCGGTGATTGGTAAAGTCGCTGATTTTATTGGGCTCCTACAGTTTTGATTATTGACATAAACCATGTTTTTATTGTTATCGCCACTTTTCTTTATTTCCTTGAGTAATTGCATTGCTACATCAGTAATGGGGGCCCCCTCTGCCCTGTTTGAAAATTGTCCGTTCACAACTTTGATTGCAGATCTATCAAGATCTTCCAAACTGTGTAATACAAATTCAAATCCGTCACCTAAAAACAAAGACAAACCATCTAAAATAGACTTATAAGAATTAAGTATGGAATGGTCGTTATGGTCAAACTTCACATTATTTTTCATAGCATAACCTTTGAGGGAAATATTTTACGTGAGATTTTAATATTCAAAGGATGACATTGCAATTTTACTTTTTTCCTTCAAATTTGAAAAATGGGATAGGCATCACACAAGGTGAACTTTTCTTCATTGACTAAACAAAAGTAACGTGAGATGGTTTTCACATGCTCCAGATAATCGAAGGAATATGTGTTCAGAATCTTTTAGCCTCGAGCTTACAAATGAATCCCTACTATCGATGAGTTACGTTCATATATAATTCCAGGAGTACGCATGATGATAACCATCAACAAAAAAAAGAAAAAGCCTACGCTGGGCTATGCCCTTTTCACGCTCGGTGCATTAGTTATATATATAATAGCTGCACTGGCAGTGTTCAAAATCCCTATTATTATTGCACTATTCGCATCATGGCTAGTGCTAACCCCATTTGCGTTAAGATTAGGTTATACTATTGCTGAAGTAGAGGGGACTGTTTATGAAATGTTGAAGTCCGGAGTGTCTGTTTTCGCGCTCCTTCTGTCAATTGGTTGTATGGTCGCTGTTTGGCTATGTGCCGGAACTATACCTACATTAACATATTGGGGGCTAAGTCTGGTTACTCCTCAAATGTTTTTAGTTATTGCATTTTTATTTTGCACTATAGTTTCTATTGCAACTGGCAGCTCATGGGGTACGATGAGTACTGCAGGTGTAGCCATGTTAGGTGTAGGTCTAGGCCTTGGTATTCACCCTGCTATAGTCGTTGGTGCTGCCGTATCTGGTGCACATGTTGGCAACTCATTATCACCAACTGCTGATAACTGTTTGCTTGCAGCCAGCACTTCAAAAGTTGATTTAATGGTTTTAGTAAAACAGAATGCCAAGATCATTATTCCTGCAGTAGTAATCACAACTATTTTATATATGTTTTACGGCTTCACCTATATTGATACTGCGTTACAGCCGGATACGATAAACAGCATCATGGGTGACCTGAATCATTTAATGAAATTATCTCCAATCACATTACTGCCATTGATCGTCATCGTTGGTTTATTGATCTTTAAACAACCTGCTTTGACTTCAATTCTTGTGGGAAACCTGGTCGGCTTATTGATCGCAGTTCTGTACCAAGGATTCTCCGTAGCAGATGTTGGAAAATTTATGGCTGACGGTTTTGTGATCGCCACAGGTAACCAGTACCTGGATCCAATACTTAACCGTGGTGGTATTAGCAGCATGCTATCTTTAGTCAGCATGATTATCGCCTCGCTCGGTATGGGAGGAATACTGAAAGGTACTCAGATACTTGATGTTATCGTAGAATCTTTCAGCAAAGTTATAACTTCACGCTTTGGACTTACTACTGCGACTACCATGGGTTGCGTGTTATGTTTGGCGGTAGTTTCAACTAACTATTTCTCAATTATCCTCAATTGTACGCTCCTAACTCCTTTATTTGTAAAATTAGGATATAAACCTGAAAATGCGACCCGTATCATTAATAATCTTAGTGCCTGTCTGGCTCCTTTTGTGCCATGGGGTTTAGCGGGTTTGTTTGTAACAGCCACATTTAATATAAACGTTATTTCAGTAATACCTTTCATGTTCTTTAATATCATTGCATCTGTATTGTCCGTTTTATATGGGTATTTTGGGATAACAATGACCAAAATTGAAGCAAGCGATGGAGCTAATATTAATTTGTATGATGTTTCAACTGATGCTAATGCTCAAAAATAATTAAATCATTGCACTGGCAGACATCTGCCAGTGTCATGCTATTGATTATCAATTTAAATCACGATCCGCAAAGTACCTCCCTGGTGGTTTGCCTGCTAATTTTTTGAACATTGTGATAAAAGCATTTACTGAATCATAACCCAAATCATTGGCAACTCTTTGAACAGTGTCTCCCCTGGATAGATTTCTCATAGCAATATTTAAATGTAATTGCCGATGCCATTTCCCGAAAGTTAATCCTGTTTCTTTAACTACTAATCTGGATAATGTTCTGCTGCTCATACTAAGAAATTTGCTCCACTCAGTCAAAGTTCTTCTGTCTGAGGGATCTGCGAGCCATGCATCTATTATCTTCGTTAACCTCGGTTCTTTAGAAATAGGCAAACAGAAATTTTCAATAGGCATTTTATTCAGTTCTTCAAGAAGGACGGAAGCTTTAAGAAACGTCAAGCTACCCTTTACATAGTCTGATGACTGTTCAGTGATATCTAAAATTAGTTCACGCACCAATGGAGAAACGGAGATAGTGCAACAGTTAAGAGGTAATTCCGCAGTATACACTGGATCAATAAAGAGCATACATAGTCTGACATCTGTAGTAGCACGAATACTGTGTGGCATATCACCAGGGATCCAGACACAACACTGAGGCGGAACCATCCAGAGTTGATTTACAACCTCGCAAGTTACAGCGCCTGAGAGTGACATCACTAGCTGACCATGTCTATGCACATGAAAAGGCAGTATTTCATCCATGGATATACCAATTTTCATGCCTGCGACAGGACCCAGGCAATCATTTCCATCAAAATCCCATAGTTCAGGTGTTCTTGCTGGTTTCATAAACTTGTCCATTTATAGGTATAGAAAGTCATTATATCTATATTGTCTCACTGTAGAAATTGTTACCTTAGGCCAACTTTTATACATGTAGAGACTATTCATGAAACAAAATCGTCTGGCGGCGCAAGTTAACAAGCCAGCTTTGATATTTATCAGCTTGTTGGCAATTGCAACGACTCTTAGAGCCCCAATACTGGGTGTAGGCCCTCTTGTGCAAACACTCCAGTCAGAATTATCATTAACAAGTACTATGGCAGGTTTCATAACGGCATTCCCTCTCATAGCGTTAGGACTGATTGCTCCTTTCGCAGGAAAACTGTCCCGATACATTGGTTTTGAAAAATCAATTGTGATAGCCCTGCTTATTATGATCGTTGGCGTTTGCGTGCGCTCTGCAGGACAGGAATGGCAATTATACTTTGGGACAGTGTTGATCGGCGTTAGTATCGCGATTGGTAACGTTCTGCTCCCCGGAATGGTGAAACGAGATTTTCCTAACAAAATTGCTAAAGTTACCGGCAATTATGGAATGGCTATCGGGCTTTCAGCTGCTTTAACATCAGCAACAGCTGTGCCTCTGATGAACTATTTTGGATGGCAGACCGCGCTGGCATGCTCGTTGATTTTCCCTGGCATTGCGCTACTTCTAGTGACCTTAAGAATAGGCCGGGAAGGTAATCAATCTCCCGTAACAACTTCCCTTGGGAAGAGCAACAAAAACGTTTGGTCCTCGATCCTAGGGTGGCAAGTGACCTTATTCATGTCACTGAACTCCATAATATTTTATGCAATTGTGACCTGGTTACCTTCTATTTTAACGGACGCAGGTAACACCAGAGAAGCGGCAGGATCTATACATGGCTTTATGCAACTTGCCTCAATCGTGCCTGGGTTAGTCCTTGGTCCAATTGTTGCCAGAATGAAGGATCAACGTATTGCTGCGGCTCTTCTGAGCATTCTTCAGTTAGTGGCGCTGGGCGGATTTATTTATCAGCCATCTTTTGCGTTTCTTTGGGCTTTTATGTTTGGAATGGGAAGTGGGGGAGCATTGATCCTTTCACTGATGCTCATCGGTCTCAGAACATCCAGCCCACAAGAAGCCGCATCACTATCAGGTATGGCTCAGTGTGTTAACTTCCTGATTGGAGCATTTGGACCTGCCCTGGCTGGTAAAATGTTTGCACTATCAGGAAGTTGGCTCTCAACGTTGTACGCAGGGATTTTATTGGCTGCAATTATGGCACTAGTTGGTATCTTTGCAGGTAGAAATAAGACAATCTGAAACGCTCACCTTAACCCCGCTCGTTTGAGCGGGGTTTACTCCATCAGGCTTCATGGTACCGCCTACAGCAACCAGAAGGCTCAACCATCTACTCTTTTAAATCACATTTTGGGAACCAGCGTTTCTCCGTTACTGCGAATAACATCACGGTACCAATAAAAACTTGCCTTGCGGTAACGAGCAAGATCACCATGTCCTTTATCATCGCGATTAACATAGATAAATCCGTAACGTTTACCTAGTTCTGCCGTGGAGTTGCTGACTAGATCAATAGGGCCCCAAGATGTGTACCCCATGACGTCGACACCGTCTTCTATTGCTTCGTATACCTGGTACAGGTGGTTGTTCAAATATGAAATACGGTAATCATCATCTATAGTGAAGTCATCTTTAAGAGTGTCTTTTGCCCCCAGACCATTCTCGACGATAAATAATGGTTTTTGATAACGATCCCACAGGATATTTAGCAAGATCCGCATCCCCGTCGCATCAATAGTCCATCCCCATTCAGAGGATGGAAGTAAAGGGTTTGAAATCATGCTAAGTATATTCCCACGCGATTTTTCAATAATCTCGTCATCCGTGCTGGCACAACCACTGTTATAATAGCTAAAGGAGATAAAATCGACCGTATTCGTCTTAAGATGCTCACGGTCTTGTTCTGTTATATCCAGTTCAATCATGTTTTCACGGAAAAAACGCAGCATATAACCGGGGTAGCAACCCCTACTCTGAACATCACCAAAGAACAACCAACCGCGATTTTCTTCCATAGCTTTAAGAACGTCGTCCGGGCTACAGGTAAGCGGATACAATAGTCCTCCCAGCAGCATGTTACCGATTTTTGCATCGCTAATAATTTCATGGCATTTTCCTACCACGATAGCGCTGGCCACCAGTTGATGATGGATCGCCTGATATATTTCAGACTGACTGCTGCCTTCCGGTAATCCAACACCAGTCAAAGGTGCGTGCAGAGACATATTTATCTCATTGAATGTTAACCATAACTTAACTTTATCTTTATAGCGCTCAAACACTGTCTCTGCATATTTGACAAAAAGGTCAATAAGAAGCCGGTTTCCCCAGCCATGGTAACGCGTGACTAAATTCCACGGCATCTCGTAGTGAGATAGCGTCACCATAGGGGTAATCCCATGGCTAAGTAACTCATCGAACAACCGATCATAATGAGCGAGACCGGCTTCGTTTGGAGTTTGTTCATCGCCATCAGGGAAAATCCTCGCCCATGCAATGGACACTCGCAGACAGGTAAACCCCATTTCGGCAAATAGCTTTATATCTTCCGGATACCGGTGATAAAAGTCGATGGCAACATCTTTGATACTGCTAACGTTTTCTTTACGCGCTATCACTCCACCAAAAATACCTTTAGGCTGAACATCGGAGGTTGAGAGTCCTTTTCCGTCCTGATTCCATGCCCCTTCGACTTGGTTTGCAGCGATGGCACCACCCCAGTAAAAATTATCCGGAAATCTTTTCATTTTATCCTCCATCATTTATTGGCGCTCATTAAGAATGCGTTACAGGTCACTTTATCTTCTTCCGTCAGACGTATCGCGTTGTAACTATCACTATTGTTAATCAATACTGGTGTATCCAATAAATATCCTGCCTTCTGAATAAAATCGATATCGAATTCAAGCAAAAGCTCTCCAGCTTTGACGCTATCGCCAGATTTAACATGAGCAATAAACCCTTCACCATTCAACCTGACCGTATTTATACCGACATGAATTAATAATTCGACACCATCATAACTAACCATGTTGATTGCATGTTTAGAACTGAACAGGGATGAAATTACGCCATCAAATGGCGCAACAACTTTACCTGATGTTGGAATAATCCCTACACCTTGACCTAATAATCCACTGGAAAAAGTGGGGTCATTAACCTCGGAGATGTTGATAACTTTCCCAGTTAACGGGGATTGAATAATTATTTCACTATTGTCATTTTTATCTATCATGACCTGTTCTGCCTTTGGCAAACCAAAAAACAGCGTCAGGACAGTGGAAAGTATCAGCGATACAAGCGTACCGATAATAGCTCCCCATACCGTCATATCCATACCGGTAGGCGGGATCATTTGTGCAAGGGTAAAGAAGCTGGTCAGTCCAAAAGAGTAAATACTGCCGTGGAAGCTGCCGACTATCATCCCACCAATAGCGCCAGCAATACATCCGAAAATAAATGGTTTTCTGTTCGGTAGGTTGACACCGTATACAGCTGGTTCTGTAATGCCGAATATAGCTGCACTCACTGCTGAACCTGAGAGCGTTTTTAGCTTCGGATCCTTTGTTTTGAGAAACACACCTAAAGCTGCACCCAATTGTCCTACAACAGCAGGCACCAGCAATGGCTGCATAATGTCATGACCCAACACAGTGACATTGTTGAGCATCACGGGTACAAGACCCCAGTGCAGGCCAAACATAACGCAGACCTGCCACAACGCCCCCATTATGATACCCGCAACAGCTGGCGCAAACTCATATGCAGCCAGGAAGGCGTTCGCCATTGACTCGCTAAGCCAGGTAGCAATGGGACCGATGAGTAAAAAAGAGAATGGTACGACAACGGCTAGTGCAATAAACGGTGTAAATAAATTTTTTACAGCTGACGGCAGTATTTTATTACAATTCTTCTCGACAAGACTGCTGAGCCAGGATGCGAAAATAACGGGTATAACTGAACCAGCATAATTAATGTATGTAATTGGGATACCAAAAAAGGTGTCTGACGTCCCCCCCAATTGTAGCTGAGCATCAAAAGCCGAAATCATGCTTGGATGCATTAAAGCGCCACCAATCACCATGGAAAGGAACGGAGAACCACCGAATCTTTTACCCGCCGTATAACCCAGCACCAGAGGAAAGAAATAGAACAAAGCGTCCCCGGCAGCTGAGAAAATCTTAAAGGCTCCACTTGATTCAGACATTACTCCACAGACCACTGAAAGGGCTAGTAGACCTTTCAGTATACCTGAGGCAGCAAGTACACCCAAAAAAGGCGTAAAAATGCCAGAAACTACGTTAATTAGGCGGCTGAATAAGTTTTCTTTTGATTTATCACCATTGTCCTCAACATTATCAGGAAGTAACTTGTCCGTGGCCCCTAAAGCCTCAATTGCCTGATACACCTCGGAAACATTGTTACCGATGACAATCTGTAGTTGGCCACCACTTTCAACAACCATAATTACATCTGCATGATCATGAAGCTCTTTTTTATTAGCATTTGTGTTGCTTATCAATTCAAAACGAAGTCTTGTTGCACAATGGCTAACACTTTTAATGTTTTCACGCCCACCAACACCATTAATTATGAACTCTGCAAGTGACTGATATTTCATAGGAGTTTTACCTTTCAGAAAACAAAAAAAACCCACCCAAACCAGTTAGAACTGGTTCGAAGTAGGTTTTGCCTGCATATGCAGTAACAATCCAATCTGTCACAAAAAAAATAAGTTAAAGGAATGCCTTTAAAGTTTTCACTTTTAGGAAACTTATTATTTCTGTCAAATAGTTTATATACCAGTTGTTATCTAAAAAAAAGGTAACAAACTTAAGTTGTCGTATTATCACTATATAACGTCGATTTATAAATACTTACCTGAAACACGATAAGGAATGCAGTGAACCATGCTCTGCTCGATTTTCACATGAAAGAAAAGCTAACTTAGCTCAAGGTATGTAGCGGACTAAAACGGAAGTTCGCGACCCAACAACTACAGGACTAACATTGAGATGTCCTCAACGACAGTAATCAGGTCACCCCACCAAGGCTTAGCGGCAGATGCTCCTTTCCTTACATACTTGCAGTGGTATCTCCCTTATTAAAAACTGGAGTAACTCGGCAGCGATAGACATTTTTCCTACCATCTGTATTGCCCCGCTTCCCCATCTAAGAAGTACCATTCATGGCGTTCTCTGGCGTCAGGTTAGCTTATCTATTTTCAACACCCTATGATGTGTTAATCTACTTTAACAGCTCATAGGGTGTATTTTAAAAAAACAGCTTATAGGGTGTATCAATTCTTACTAAAGCGATCATTTGCATGATGACAAACGTTTACCCTGTTAAGACACTCAGTCACTTACGTCCATTTCTCATAGGTTTTCGCAAATCGCGAGGACTGACACAACGAGCAGTTGCTGAACAGTTAGGCGTGTCACAACAGACATATGCTCGTCTTGAAGCCAACCCTGCCAGCGTAAGTTTTACACGCCTGTTCAGGGTATTTACTGTACTTGGAGTAGAAGTTACTCTCTCCTCGGAGCCATGTTACACAAGGATAAGTCACTCAAAAACAAAAAGTGATTTTAAAAATTCGCCTGCCAGAAAGGAGAAATGGTAACGATATGAACCGAGCAAAGTAGTATTAACGTGATGCCTGAATGGCGTACAAGCAAGGCGTTATCCCTCATTCAGCGAATGCGGGCTTGTATTGCGTACGCTCAAGCCCTTTATACTCACAAATGCACACTTAGCCCGCACTTAACCTTTGTGAAATCTTGCTGCGATTAGAGTGCTTTCAGAAGTGCGTCCGACGAACCTAATACAAAAAAATCCATAACAATCAATAGATAAAAAAAATAGTCGCATAACTTAGTTATGAACATTTCGATTAGTTACATAACTTTAATATGACATAACAGAGTGACCTCGCCCCGGTAATCGGTTAGCGTTTTACGGCGAGGCCTTTTGAAGGCATCTGTTCTGACGGCGGCTCGGACCAGGTATTTCATCAGACGCCCGGCGCGGTTATGGCTCATCGGATGCCGTTTGGGCCATAATTCTATCCAGGGTGCGTGCATCTGCTAAGCCACGACTATTGTGCCATTGCACCGACTTGTTTAATCCTGGCTATGGTTCCGGTTCATGCATCTACACCTTAGGAAATAAAATAATGTCATTTCGAATTAATACTTACGCTTTATTTTCGAAAGAGTTGAATGTTGTTAGAAAAAAAAGAAAGTCATGTTTACTTTTGAAGCCCATCCTCAATTTCATCTTTGAAAGGTGATAATAAATAGTTTTATCACTTTTATTCATTCTTGTTGCAACACTTTTGATTTTCTCTCCTGACGAAAGAGATCTGATAACTTCAAGTTCAAAAGCATTCATTTCGTCGCGCTTACGTTGAAAGCCTGACTGATTATGGTTCCGACCGTTGGGCCTGGTTGTGTCATAAGCACATGATGCCATGAGTTCAGCCCTCATTTTCTTTATAGTTGTATCTTTTGATACCGTTATCTGTTTATCCATAAAATTAGCATGAAAATTAATACAGGATGCATTTAAAGAATGAATAAACACAATTTTTTTAGCCATATTATCTAATAACGGCTGTAAGTTACGGTAGAGCACATGGTCATAACTCATTAAATCAATGAAAGCAAAATCATATCTATCATATAAAATATCGTTTTGTCGATTACAATCAATATCAGTTTGAACGGTTACAAGAGTTACAGTTTCAACGTAAGACTCTTCTAAAATATACTTTACGCCTTCAGCCCAGAAATTATCGGCTCCAATGAATAATATTTTCATCTGAAATACCTGATTGGTGACTATAAGGCAGCCCTTTCGCATGGCTGCCTTGTACTCAATTATTTTGAAACGCGATTCTTGGTACTTGTTGCGTCCTTACTTTCTTTATCTGCGGTTGCAGTTTCAGACTTAGGCGTTGTCACGGAGATGGATGGTAGAGGGCCAAAGTCTGCCTTAACATCTTTTAGGGCTTCAGTGACCTGTACAGTGATATTGGTATCGTCTGCTGAGGAAAGGATCAACGATCCGTCCATCACAATGCGTAACCCATTCTGTTCTCTGATCTTATCCACCGCCTGGCGGGCCTCTGACAATATGCTATTTCTTGCAGATTGACCTGCTTCTGTAAGCACTTTGCGAAGCATAATTTGGTCGGCCTGGCGGGCTTTTTCTCTTTGTTCTTTATCCATTTTTTCATAAAGTTTTCCGGCCTCGGTTTCGGCCTTTTTTAGCGCACCAATAACCAAATCCATACGCTCCTTTTCTTGTTGCGCCAGTCCTGACATAGACAACACAGCGGCCAGGTCAACATAAGCAACATCATTCCCTTTTTTCTTCATATCACATCCTCCTAGTAGCATTACTGACATTGCCATAATGGCCATATAAACGGTAAAAAACTGACGGGTTGTCCGGCTCATATTTTCCCTCTTTATCTCTTTCCTCAGGATACGGTCGTAGCAGGCAGGCCTCGCATGAAGCCTGCCCGGATATGGATTAGAAGCTCACTTTCAGCCCAAGCATTGCACTGCTGTCGCTGTAGCCTGCATCTCCAACCTGTTGAGCGACATTGCCCCACAGATTGACATTTCGACTCAGTTGACCTTCCACACCAACCTTCAGCTCGCCGATGTTACGGGTGCCGGCCTGGTTCACGCGCACGCCATTCAGGGTGGCGCCGAACGTCTCGGTGTTGTGGATCCAGTTAGCTTCAACAAACGGCTCGAAGGTTCGCTCTTTTCCGTCGTCCAGAGCACTGTGACCTTTGATGAAAGCACGGGCCCCTAAGCGAGTCTGAATATTCCCATCCCCTTCACCTGTTACTCGGGTACCGTTGCTTTCAGTGATGTCGTCAGCCTTAACGCCCATCCAGATAACCTGGGCTTTCGGCTGGATGTAGTAAGCCGTACGCTCATCACGTTCACCCAGTTTCCAGGTATATCCACCTTCAACCGATGCGGTAAAACCCTTCGATTTGTAGCTTTCGCTGCCGGCAGACTTACCGCTTACGGTGTTATCAAACCAGTTGTACAGCAGCCAGGTATCAACCCAAGCCCCGGTCTTGGCTTCGTTATCCTGAAGCCAGGTACCGTACAGACCCGCACTGTAACCGCTGATACTGCCATCTGCCCGGTTACCGTTAACGTGGTTACGCGCATTGCTCTTCTGGTTTGCATAGCCTGCCATTACGCCAAGGTGATAGCGGTTTTCACCGTCGCTGCTCCATTGCGCAATATCCCCGCCCATCTGCATCACATATCGGTTCGCCTGGGTATTCAGCTGTCCGCTGCTGTCTTTCGAGCGGGTGTGACCACCGACGTTACGCAGCCACATACTGGTGACCTTTTTCTCGCCAGTAAGCGCATCTACGTAGTGGGTTTCGCCCAGACGATCGTGAAGCCTGTGTGTGAACAGTGAATTAGCGGCGGCCATATTTACGCCATACAGACCCGCTTCAGGTCGTACCCAGCCTGGCTTAGTCTGGTTTCCGGTATCCGTATCTGTTCCAGAATCCGTATCCGGGTCTGTTCCTGGTTCAGGATTCGGCTCTGTCGGATCAACTGGATCGATCGGCGTCGTGTCACCGCTTACCAGATACCAGTTTCCGCTTTTACTTCCCTGGCCCCGGGTCAGAACATAGTCGTAAGCCCCGGCCACAATACGTCTGGACTGAGTAAATTCCCCGTCCGACTTACCGCCGACCGTAATCAGCTCAATGCCATTAAGGGTGGCAGCGCCACTTCCGCCCGCGTTGGTAATGCTGACGGTGGTATTGCCGCTGGTTGATCCGCTAACAACCATTCGATCGGTGGCCGAATTGTCGTCACCCAGCACGGTATTGAAGTTTATGGTTCCGTTGTTACCAACATAGTCCCCAGCCACATTGAGTGTGTTACCGGCGCCGCCGCCCGACTGACCAATCATCACCGTGCTGCTGTTGGTGAGATTGCCACCCACCGTGAATTGCACTGGAGTTGTGTTTACGACGCCATAATCTCCCAGCACAAATGTGCCCTGGTTGATAACATCGCCAGCTGTACTGCCGTAGCCACCAAATACAGCGCCACTCGCCACGTTTACAGCCGATGAAGCCAGCGTAACCGCATTGTCAGCATCACCCAGAGTGAGTATGCCGATATTGACGTCTGTATTACCGGTGTACTGGGCTGCTGACTGCGTCAGCGTCACGTTACCCCGGCCATCTTTCACCAGATCTCCAGTACCCGTAATGTGGTTTTCTACCGTCCAGGCTGCCACATTGTTCAGCACCAGGTTACCGTGGTTCTCAATGTCGGCCTTGCCAGTCTGTTCCGGCCCCTTAGCAGTCAGTTGCGTTCCTGTATCCAGATTAAAGAGACCTGAGAACCCGCTGTTATCGGCTGCCAGGATAATATCTGCACCGTCCTTAAGTGCGACCCGACCGTTTCCTGCCAGCGTTTTCGCCAGCGCACCCGCTGCACCATCGTTAAACGTCAGCGTGTCGTTAGCGGACGTCATCGTGACGGTTCCGCTGTTACCCAGCCCCGCGACATCGTTAAGAACGGCGTTTGCACCGCCATTTAGGGCAACATTGCCGGTATAACCGGTGTTCGCGCCATCGACGTGAAGCTCACCGGAAAGCACATCCAGCTCACCCGACCCAATAAGGGTGTTACCAGCAATTGTCCCGGCATCATTAATGCCTGCCTCCCGCTGCGCGTCGCTGAGCGTCAGCCGGCTACCTTCATTAAGCATCACCTGGCTACCGGCCTCAGTATTCAGCGCACCTGCCGTCTGGGATGAACCGTTCATATCCAGCACGGAGCCTGCGGCGACGTTCATAGCTGACGTCAACCCCAGCGCATTGTCTGCATCGAGGCGCAGCGTCCCACTCTTAACACTGGTGGTACCGGTGTAATCATTACCGCCATTCGACAGGCTCACGGTCTGTGCGCTGCCGGTATCAATCGCCAGATCGCCGCTGCCGGTCACCTTCACGCGCAGATCGGTCTGCAGACCCTGAGCGTCAGGCCCAACTGCAAGCGTCAGGGCATCGTCACCCGTTCCCATAAGCTCAACTTCTTTCAGACCATAAGCGATATAAAGCCCGTCGCTGTTGATACCGTCAGAGCTGCTTACCATCTGGTAATCCCAGGTCCCCTTCGCTACGGTATTGCCGTCCTGAACGATGTCCAGCTGTTGCACATTACTGATAACGTTGCCGTTTTCATCCACCAGGTTAAGCTGGCCGCCCGTTCCAGTCACCGCACCGTCCGCCCCGGCAAGCTGAACCAGCGTAGTCGCATCATCCTGCTCCATCAGCGATTTCTTATTGAGGCTGGCAGGAACATGGTTTATGACGCCCCCGCCCAGTGTGACCTGAACGGTACCCTTGCCGCCAATATCCAGCGTGCCACCGGCAGATGTGGTGATGTGATTGTCCGCAATGATATCCCCCGGCATGACGGCCCCAAACTGAACGGTACCTCCGTCAAAGGTCAGACCGCCCAGTTGCTGCTCACCTGCGCCGACCGTGACCACGCTTCCATTCCCGGCAACCAGAGTGGCCTGCGTCAAGGACGACGTGTTAATACCTTCCAGCTGGTAATGGCTGGTCCCGAGTTTCAGGGTTCCTGCGAAATCACTTCCCGTGTTACGGGTGAAAGCAAAATCAGACTGCGAAGAGTCGAGGCTGACCGATACCAGGCCCTGCCCGGTGAGCGTCGGGTCAAAGGTGAAATCGCCCGCAACAGAAGGCTTCACTGCCAGTTCACTGCCGAGCTCAATATCGACTGCACCAGCGCCGATCCCACCGTCGGTCAGAACCAGAGCTTCTTCGAGGGTCAGGAGTGAGCCATTTTTCAGCGCCACATGCTCAAAGTTCTGAAGCGTCGACGCACTGGCCAGACGGTGCATGGCAGCATCGAACACCAGGGTGTCGTTACTGCCCGCACCACCATCGAGAAGATTAAAGACGGCACCATTCCCTTTCACCGTAAAGATGTTCTCACCGCTTCCGGCAATAACCGTGTCCGCACGAGCCGTACCGGTCAGGGTGACGGTGTTGTTACCGTCTCCCAGCGTGGCGGTACCGGTCAGCGTACTCGCGTCATCAAGGTAGAGGCTGTTATTGCCGTTGTTCAGCGCAACAACCCCCTGGATTACGCCACCTGAACCATTGCGCATGACGGTATCGACACCGTCATCAAAGGCCATCGCCAGCGCCGAGTCTGAGGCAGCGATGATGTCGCCGGTATTGATAAAAGTGCTAGCCTTCGCGGCATCCACAACCGCAGCAGTGGTTGAGGCAGAGCGAAGAACGCCAGATTGTTCAACCAGGTTAGCGTTATTCTTCACCACCAGTGCAGAGCCACCGTCTGCGGCGGTCACATTTACGCTGACAGCACTGTTCACCGTTGCGCCATCTGCAGTGTTCGCCAGAATACCGTTACCGTTGCTGCCGTAAAGGTTGATGGTCAGCCCAGAAGAATTGGATAAATCCAGGTTATTGCCCGTAATGCCGCCGTCCGCAGCCATGAAAGCGAGACCCGTCCCACTTCCTGCCACGTTAATCGTGCCGCTGTTCTGCTGCGCCAGGGTAGCAGAGGTCCGAACCCCTTTGCCGTCCTGCACATTGATAGTGGTATTGTTGAGCTGGATCCCGGCAATCTCTGCCCGGTTTTCGATTCCGTTACCGGTTGCACCAGCCGCCTTCACGTCAATCTGCGCCCCCGTCACCGTCAGCCCCGCCGCGCCGGTGTCAAGCAGAACGCCATGTGCCGTTCCCCGACCTTCAACTACGCCCATTCCGCTGCCCACTAAATCAAGGGAAGCCCCCTGACTCAGACGGATAGCAGCATCACCGTCAGTGGCGATAATGCTGCCCCCGGTGCTGAGGACGGTTGAGTTGGCCCCTTCAACATCCACGGCGACACCGCTGACGGTAATATCGCTGGCCTGGTTGTCGAATTGTCCGCTGATGACTTTTATGCCGGTGTTCCCCGTACCGGTGGTCAGATCGATATTGCCCTTATTGACCAGCGAGCCCT
Organism: Enterobacter soli; assembly: GCF_964208575.1. Lineage (GTDB taxonomy): Bacteria > Pseudomonadota > Gammaproteobacteria > Enterobacterales > Enterobacteriaceae > Enterobacter > Enterobacter soli_A. The sequence goes on from NZ_CAXOFU010000003.1 coordinate 167,036, forward strand.
GATTCTGGGTAATAAAGGCCGTAGCACCCGCAAGACCGGAGCGGATATCGGCCTCGTTAGTGAGAATCGTACCGGTATTCGTGTCTGTTACTTTGCCTGCAAGGTTGTACTCATTTCCGTCAACGACACCAACCACTGCCCCAGAGCCAGTGAGATCCGCTGTCACGCCCTGTGCCAACGTCGCACTGGCACCACCTGCAGCATAGATACCCTGTGCACCCGTTCCCTGAATGGACAGATGGCTGCCGTTTGCCGCGTTCACCAGCGTTCCTGAGCCGGTGGCCCAGATGCCGCGCGCATTTTCACCGGATACGTCATAGGAAAGCACTCCCTGCTGGGATGCACCATCTTCAACCCGGAACAGCGTTGAGCCTTTTCCGTTAGCATCCATCACGGTCGTAGTCTGGGTATTGAGCGTAGAGCCCACACCAGAGATCAGGAAGGCGATTTGATTGCTGACGCCGGTCGTGGGATCCGCAAAGACAGGCAGAGCGGTACCCGCCAGGTTCACAGAGGCCCCATCAGTCACTTCCACACCGATGGCCCCCTGTCCTTCAAGCCGTATGGTTCCTGCGGTCATATTGACAGTGACAGCGTTGCCGGACGCCTGAATACCCGTGGTGCGGTTATCATCGCTACCGCCGTTAAGCGTCAGGTTTCCGGTGTTGTTAATCGTGGTGCTCTGGTTAGTGGAACTGGCTACAAAGCCCCTTCCACCGTCATTGACGGTTATGCTGCCGCTGTTGATACCAGTGGAACCGTCGAGCACCTCTAGCCCGGTCGTGTTTTGCCCTGAAAAATTAATGTTCCCGGAATTTTCAAGGGTGGCACCGTTACGGGCAATGTAACCCGTCACCTGGTCCTCAACAGAAAAGAGTGCTGCAGATGATTGAAGCTTCGTATTAACGTCGGCAGTATCGCTTTGCTTGCCGGTAAGATCGTAGCCGTATCCATCGGCAATAGCCGCGATGGCACTGGCGTTGTTCAATAGGAGATTTGTGCCAGCATCGATTACACCTGTGGCTCCGCCTTCAACCAGCACACCGGTTGCACCCTGACCGGTTAGGTCAATATTTAGCGCCCCTGTGTTAACGGATGTACCAGAACCCGTTGCAACGATGACCACCGAATCCTTACCTGTGGCGGCCATCATAGAGCCCGACGTAGAGCCGCCTGTATAGGTCGCCCCACCGTCAAGACGCATTAGGGTCGAGTTATCTGAAGAGACGTTCTGGATCCCACTGCTGCTATTAATTTGTGAACCAGTACCGTAGACGAAGTAACCAATTTGGTTTTGACCTGAGGCAAAATTCACTGCGGCATTGCCAGTCAGGCTAATGGTTCCGCCACTGCGGGCGTGCACGCCAATAGCACCATCGCCATTAAGATTGACAGTTCCGGCAATTTCAACCTGTGAGCCGGTACCTTCCACCCATACGCCATAGTTTGGCAAACCACTTTGGCCAGTTGCTTCGTTTACATTAATCACTCCAGAAGATGTAGCCTGCCCTCCTCCTACAGCTTTGATACCAGCGTTGTTAGCCCCGTTAAGGTTGATGGTACCGCGATTGTCGATGATCCCGGACGCTCCACTTTTCGTATAAATCCCTATACTCTGAGCCGGGTTATAATTACCTCCATCCCCGTCTGAATTGACATCGATTACACCGTTATTGACCATCTGAATATTGGTTGCATCAGCCAAAAACCCATAAACACCATCAGATTTCGTACTAAGAGAGATCAGTCCGTTGTTAGTCACGCTACCATTGGATTGCGCACGAAAAGCCGCACTTCCTGAACCCAAATAATCCGGAGTTATACCATCTTCATTGATTCCTAAGGCTATAACACCATTAGCATCATTAATGAATGTCCCATAATCATCGACCAGAATACTGATAATTGCGCCAGAAACTTCTTTAGCTTTATTTGTGTTCCAGTAACCACTAACAATATTTCCATAATTAATTCCATTTGAACCTGAAGTGAAATGAGCACCATAACCTACACCGTTAGCAGATTTTGAATCGTATCCGCTGCGAGCATTAATGCTATACAGACCATTGTTAATGAAGGACGTGCCAGAACCCTCAACATATACAGGGTAGTTAGCAAACAGACCACCTGATTTTGTCTGAAGATCCTCCCCGCCTAATGACAATGTACCATTATTTTCAAAGGAGGCACCGGTTTCCAGATGAACCAATCTACCAGAACCAATAACTACACCATCATTTTTTATACTGGCCTTATTATCCGCCTTAAGATATTTGAACGTAAGAAGAGATCCCGAGTTAATCTTGATGTATCCCGAATTAGATATTACCGCTTCAGCATTAGCACCGGTTGCATATATAAACGCTCCTTCAGCTTCGCCAAGAGAAGTACTATCATAGCCCGCCGGGTATAAAGAATAGTTGTAGGTTTCCACTTCATTCTTATATGCGGCAGCAAGGAATTTATTATAATCGAAGGATTCACCCGCTTCCAATTTCTGTATCAACCAGTCGTTATAGGATTTGAAATCGTCAAGGTTATTTACAGTAACATATGTTCCATCAAACGTTTGGAACTGTCCATTATATTTTGTTATAGCCGCAGTATAAGATTTATTATTTCCATCTGAAGGCCATTCCACAGCGCCATTCATATAAAATGTTTGCTTAGAATTCCAGTAAACGGATGCAGCGTTATTCGTGCCATCGACAAAAACTAACTGGCTCCCTCTGACCTCCCCCGTTGTGAAGGTTTCACCCACCAATGAAATTTGCGCCTCACCCTTATCAACTTTTACAAGTTGAGTATTAACATAAGTTGTAGGCGATGATTTCATAAAACCATAGTTAGTACCTAAATCATAGCTATCATCCTCTTTTATATCATTAGAATTATAAACTGTCATAGTTGACTGAGCCTGAGTAATTGGATCTTTAATAATAATTGTTTTTTGTCCAGCCAGAGCCAGTTTTTTTCCGTTTGGTAAATCATTACTGTTATCAATAGCTACGCCATTGTGGGTAACAGAATAGCCTTCATCAATAACTTTCTTAAGATTTCTCAATGTTATATAAGAAGCACCTGAATTTTGCCAGTCATTGACCCCTGTCACCGTCCAACTTTTTCCATCACTAATTATATGGCCTTCACTTAAATAAGACCAACTTTGATCAAGTTGGCAAGTCATTGAATTACTGTCGCAATCAATTGCAAAAGCGGGCAAAGACATTCCCGCAGTGGCCAAAATAATAATAGATTTAATAGCCTTAGCAGTTGAACTTTTCAGTTTCCCTTTACCCAGTTCTGAAACAACGACAGGCAGTCCGGTCGCTCGGTTAAATATCACTTTATATATTGCATTCATACAAGGTCCTTACGCACGGGGCGCAATTAATTTACATATGGTGTCGCTACTAATTGGTTCGTTAGTTATTTTACTGACTTGACCATGTCGGTAGTCTGTTGACGGGTAAAAATGAACCGACTAAGCCGGTCGTATGAGGCGCGGATATAGACGGGCTCATAACCTGTGGTATTCACCATATAACCCCGCCCCTCTACACGCATAATAAAGTCCTCATCGACGCCGAGTGCGCCAAGTCTTTTCTTTAGTTCATTCATTACCTGCCATAAGCGCGGTGCCGAGGATTTGAGGCCATATCCTTCCCATACAGCCCTCATAATTATTTCATCACGCAGGAGCCCAGATTTTCCTCTTTCAAGCAGAAACTCCAGCAATCGGAACATAGTCTGTCGCAGGTAAATATGCTTCTGATTTATTTTCTGACTGTTCAGGGGGATCAGAACCCGATTTTCCCGTAGGACCATCACACCATTACTGTCATCTCCCAGAATATAACCAAATTTTCTCACAGGTAAGTCTCTCCATATTCCGTCTCTGCATTGCTGCAATAGCGATATGTGGTATGTAGGATTCCTGTCAGTATATTAATTTCACTTGAAACTTAATATCAAATTAAAACAACCACTAAAAACAATTAACCACAAATCATTTAACAGGTAGCCATAAACTCTAAAATAAAAATTTTCATTAGGTTTTTCATCTAAGAATTTTACTTTTCCTATTTTTCCATTGCTCAAAAAGCCTCCAGTATCAGTGAAGTGTTTTATCCTTTTTATTCTACTTTTTAAGCGTTTTACTCCTTCAACTTTGTACTCAGCCGCTCAGGTGAACGGGTCCTCCAGCACGAACCAGGATTTTTCTTTCTGACAGGATGCTAACACCTGCCGGAGCAGGGTACAGGGATCAAGACTTCAATTAAGACGCTTGAGATTTAACTTAAGGAAAAATTAGATTAACAGCATGAATTTAAAGGATAAAAAAAATTTATTGCATAGCCTGTTGAGATACTTGAAGTATTTAATGGCACCATCAGGAGGGGTGGACTAAAATCGGGACGGACAGTTAGGCAGTAGGCAGGGAGATATGAATACAACGTTTTTGATCGACGGCAGGTTAGTTTTTCACCGCGAGCAGAACGCATTGACCAGTCTGGTTCAACCGGATCTCACGGAAATCCTGAACGAGCCCTGTGCCCGCTGCCTTGAGGCACTACTGGCGGCGAAGGGCAATATCGTCAGCCAGGCTGAGCTATATAAAGCAGGCTGGGGCGAGTCTTATAAAGACGTATCCCCCAATACCCTGTACCAAAATATTCTCCTGGCCCGCAAAGCTTTCAAGAAAGTTGCTGACAGTAATGAAGAATTTATCATCACCGTACCCAGGCAGGGATTCCGGTTTAATGAAACTATGCCGGTGACAGTCAGTGACACCTCAGTTATTTCGGTTACAGATAAAAACTCGTCTGAATTACAGCGTCCCGTCGATGACACTGAATCACTCAGGCAGACTGTCTCTCCTCTGTTGCTACGTCTTGTTCTCCCGGTCTCCGTGTTGTTTATTCTTCTTGCGGCGTTGATATTTATCTTCGCCTCTTTTAATTATGTAGCGTCACGTGATGATGATTTCACCGCTGATTTTACTTATGCAGGGAAACATTCCGGGTGTGAGATTTACATCAATAAACGGCAAACCCTGTCAGACGTGGAAACTGAACAGCTTCTGACTATTTTGCCGGGTATTACTTCCGGCTGCAGCAGATTACCACTGAGATTTATTACCCCGTACCGTAATCATCTCAGCGTATTTTATCTATCATGTGACAGTACAGAAAAGGCAGACAGGATATGCAGCTCAGGCTATCAACGGTTATCAGAATAGCAATTTGTGCAGTGAGTATTCTGATATTCGCTTACTCTATTCATCATCTGCTGGAGATGAAAAACAGATTAGAAGAGAACGTAATCCATTGCATGTCGGCATTTGACAGTCAGATCAACAACAGTCGCCTGCAGGCAAAGGTGACGCTTTATATGTATCGCGAAAAAGGCAGTGTTCAGATCAGCGGGGATTATATTTCGCCTGAAGGCATGCAGACTCCGGTCAAAACGGTTTCCGGTATTACATATCAAGTCAAAGGCGAAGACTATCATGTCCGTTTTACCGGCAATAAAACCTCATTGCGGGGAGACGATATAGATGAAGCGTTAAGTCATTTACTCCCATTCTCTGTCACCAGTGAAAATGTTGATTTTATCTATCTGTTCCGCCAACAGAATGATGGAAGTTATCTAATCCGACAAAATGGCATTCCTCTTCTACTATGCAAAAAAATCCCCCGGTAACACTTATCTAAAGCAGGACGCTTAAATATGATAATAAAAAAAGGGTATATATCTCTTTATCAACTCCATGACATCCATGGTGGCATATCGTTAATTTTATACTGCAGGAGGTCAGGCTCTTGAAGAATCCCCGGCGGGCAGAAGCCCCACCGGGGGAAAAGGAGTTACTGCTGCGCCAGCTGGTTGCGACGGTATTCGCCCTGACGCTCCAGCATCCAGCCGGGATATTCCCGCGGCAGCGCGCTGACGGCATCGAGCTGCTTAAGCTCGTCTTCGCTCAGGCGAATGCCCGTGGCGGCGATATTGTCATCCAGCTGATCGACGCGTTTCGCGCCAATAATCACGCTGGTCACGGCTTTCTGGTGCAGCAGCCACGCAAGCGCGATTTGCGCCACGGACGCCCCTTTGCTTTCCGCAATGGTGCGCATCACGTCCACGCAGTCGAAGGCGCGATCTTTCTCAACCGGCGGGAAGTCAAACTCCAGACGGCGACCGCCGGACTCGCTCTGCCCGTCGCGGCCGTATTTACCGCTCAGCAGGCCGCCCGCCAGCGGGCTCCAGACCATCAGCCCGACCCCTTCGCTTTGCAGCATCGGCACCAGCTCGCGCTCCAGATCGCGCCCGGCGATGGTGTAATAGGCCTGAAGTGAGGCAAAACGGGCCAGCCCGAGGCGCTCTGAAATTCCCAGCGCCTTCATGATTTGCCAGGCCGCCCAGTTCGACACGCCGACGTAGCGCACGTGGCCGTGCTGCACCAGGTTGTCCAGGGCGTACAGCGTCTCTTCGATTGGCGTCGCCGGATCGAAACCGTGAAGCTGGTAGAGATCGATATGATCCATCTGCAGGCGGCGCAGGCTCTCCTTCACACTGCTGATGATGTGGTAGCGCGAGCTGCCGCGGGAGTTCACTCCGGCGGTGCCCGTTTCGCCAAACGCCTTGGTGGCAACCACGACGTTTTCACGCGGCACCTTCAGGTTTTTCAGCGCCTGGCCGAGGATCTCCTCCGAACGCCCTTCCGAGTAAACGTTCGCCGTATCAATAAAGTTGATGCCCGCCTCCAGGGCGCGTCCCACCAGCTGCTCAGACTCGCTCTGCCGCAGCTGGCCAATCTTGCCCCACATACCGCCTTCGCCACCAAAGGTCATGGTGCCGAGGCACAGCTCTGAAACAAACAGACCGGTATTGCCCAGTTTTTGATAACGCATAAGACTTTCCTCGCATGTCGTTTGATGGGTGCCAGATAGTTATACCCGCCCCTCGGCCATCGCGAATGTGGCGTTCCTGTCCATTTCTTGCCCAATCCTCTGAATCTTTATCCGCGCGGGGCGTCGCCGAAGACCTTGTAATCCGGAAGCTGTACCTGCTGATACGGCTCCCAGCCGCCGCCGAGCGCCTTATACAGCGCCACCAGGTCGAGCGCGCTTTGCACCTGCGCCTGGGCGCGCTGCTGCTGGGCCTGAGCCAGCTGGCGCTGGGCGTCCAGCACGTCGATAAAGCTGGCGATCCCCTGCCGGTAGCTGTCGCTCGCCAGGTCAAAGGCGTTTTGCAGCGCATCGATGGTTTTCGCCAGTCCCGCCTCACGCTGCTGGTCGGTGCGATAGCTCACCAGCGCGTTTTCTACATCCCCCAGCGCGGTAAGCACCGTCTGGCGATAGTCCAGCACCGCCGCCCCCTGCTGCGCCCGCGCCACCTTCACGCTCGACACAAGCCGTCCGCCCTGGAAGATGGGAATAGAGACCTGCGGGCCAAAGCTGTAGAAGTGGCTGCTCCAGTCGGTGAGCCAGTTGCTTTCGCTGTTGCGCAGGCCAAACTGCCCGGAAAGGGTGAAGCTCGGGAACAGCTCTGCCACCGACACGCCGATTTGCGCGGTCGCGGCATGGAGATTCGCCTCCGCTTCACGCACGTCGGGACGGCGGCGCGCCAGCGTGGAAGGAATGCCCGTCTGCACGATATCCGGCAGCACCGGCATCGGCTGGGCGGACTGCAGCTCGGCGTCCAGCGCCCCCGGCGGCTTGCCGAGCAGGATTGCCAGGCCGTTCATCGCCTGACGCTCCTGGGCCTGATACTGCGGCAATTGCGCTTCCAGATTCCCCAGCTGGGCGCGGGCGTTTTCCACGTCCATCTGCGGCGATAGCCCGCCGCGCTGGCGGCTGTCGGTAAGATCCAGGGTCTGCTGGGCGCTCTCAATCTGGGTGTTCAGGGTGGCGATAATGCTCTGGGCGCCGCGCAGCTGCAGCCACGCGCGTGCCACTTCGGCCTCCAGCGACACCAGGGCGTCGTTGCGCTGCTCGATAGCCGCTCTCTGCTGCGCTTCGGCGGCTTCAACCTGACGGCGCACTTTGCCCCACAGGTCTATCTCCCACTGCGCGTCAAAGCTCCCCTGATACAGGTTAATCGGCTGGGTCAGCGGCCCTAGCGCCCCTTTTAGCGACGGATCCACGTTATCGATTTGATCGTAGACGCCGTGGGATTTCAGCTCCCCCTCCAGCCCCAGCTGCTGGCGCGTTGCCTGAAGATTGCCATTTACCGACGGATAAAACGCCCCGCCCGCCTGGTTGATCTGCTCGCGCGCGCCGGCGATGCGCAGCACCGTTTGCTGCAGCGATAAGTTCCCGGCAATGGCGCGCTCAATCAGGCTGTCGAGCTGCGCGGAGCCGAAGGTTTTCCACCAGCGCGGGTTGGTTGCGGCGGAGGTAGTTTTCGATTTCACCTCGCTGTCGCCCTTGTCATTCCAGTGCGTGACGGCTGGCGGCGCGGGCTGCTGGTAGTCCGGCCCCACGGCGCAGCCAACCAGCAGCATCATTATCATCAGGGGGTGTAAACGTCTGTGTATCATCAGTGTGCTCCTGCACTCCCCTCGCTCTTAACCGGCGAGAGCAACAAACAAAACGGAATCAGTAAAAAGGCCACCGCGCTCAGGAGGGTGAAGACGTCGATATAGGCCAGAAAACGCGACTGCTCGATCATGGTCTGGTACATGCGCCCGGTGGCGATGCCGGTCGGGTCGCCCACCTGGGTGGTGAAGTTCTGAATCGCCTGGGCGCTTTCCCTTATCGCGAGCTGGAACTGTTCGTTAAACGGCGAGGCGTGATACGCCAGATGCGCGCTGTGCGCCTGTGAGCGTTCGGTGATGGCCGCCGTTGAGAGCGAAATCCCAATGGAGCCCGCCACGTTGCGGAACATGGTGAACAGCGCCGCCGCGTCTGCATTCAGCCGTCGCGGAATCGAAATAAAGGCGATGGTGGTGAGCGGCACGAACAGGAACCCGAGCCCGATAGACTGGGCGCTACGGAACAGCACCAGGGTTTCGAAATCGATATCCGGCGTCAGGGTGCGCGACCAGAAGAACGATACCGCCAGGCAGGTAAAGCCGAAGGCGATGATCCAGCGCGTCTGCACCACCGGCATCAGCTTGAGCACCAGCGGGATGGTCAGCACGATCAGCACCGCGCCGGGCGAGAGCACCAGCCCGGACCAGGTGGCGGTGTAGCCTAAATCCTGCTGGGCAAGCTGCGGGATCACCACCGAGCTGCCGTACAGGATCATGGCCATACCCGCCATCAGCAGGCTCGAAATCGCAAAGTTGCGATCCTTCATGCAGTGCAGATCCACCACCGGTTTTTTGGCGTACAGCAGCCAGTAAATCGCGCCGATAATGCCGATGAGCGTCAGCACCGCGAAAGTGCGAATAAAGTTCGAATAGAACCAGTCGTCATCTTCCCCGCGGTCGAGCATCACCTGCAGGCAGCCGAGGCCGAGGGCGATGAGGCCAATCCCCGTCCAGTCGATAGAGAGCTTCTCTTTCGATTTGCTCTCCCACGGCGGATCTTCCAGCAGCTGATAGATCGCCAGCACCGTCACAATCCCGACCGGGATGTTGATAAAGAAGACCCAGCGCCAGGAGTAGTTGTCGGTGATCCAGCCGCCGAGCGTCGGGCCGAGCACCGGAGCGACGATAATAGCGATGGACGACAGGCCAAAGGCTTTGCCCCTGTCCTCCGGCTTGAAGTAGTCGAGCAGCACCGACTGCTGCGTGGGCTGCAGGCCGCCGCCGAAGAAGCCCTGCATCACGCGGAACAGTATGATTTGCCACAGCTCGGTGGCGATCCCGCACAGAAAAGAGCAGATGGTGAACATCACAATGCAGATCAGGAAGAACTGCTTGCGGCCAAACAGCCTGCTCAGAAAGGCGGAGATGGGTAGCACGATGCCGTTTGCCACCAGGTAGCTGGTCAGCACCCAGGTGGATTCGTCATAGCTGGCCGAGAGCGACCCCGCCACGTGCGGCAGCGCCACGTTGACGATGGTGGTGTCGAGGATCTCCATAAACACCGCCAGCGTGACCACAATCGCCACCGCCCACGGGTTGCTGGCGGGCTTCCAGCTGTCGTGGCTATGGTCCGTCATTCCAGCGTGACCTTCGGCTCAACCGACAGCCCCAGCGGCAGCGGTTTGTTCGGATCCAGCCCTTTATCAATCACAATCTTCACCGGCACGCGCTGCACGATTTTGACAAAGTTACCGGTGGCGTTTTCCGACGGGAAGGCCGAGAACCGCGAGCCGCTTCCCTGCTGGATGCTGTCGATATGCCCTTCCAGCTCCATATCCGGCCAGGCATCGACGGACACCGTCACCTTGTTGCCCGGCTTCATGCGCTCAAGCTGCGACTCTTTAAAGTTAGCCACCACCCAGATATTCGGTGAAACCAGCGAGAACAGCGCCGTGCCGGCCTGCACCAGCGTCCCCGGCTGCACGTTGCGTTTGGTGACGTAGCCGTCGAACGGGGCGCGAACTTCGGTATAGGAGAGGTTAAGGTTTGCCGTTTCGAGCTGCGCTTTGGCCTGGTCGACCTGGCGCTCCCGGGCCTCGACGTTGGTTTCCTGCTGGCGGATCTGCAGCTGAACCTGCTCTGCCACTTCCAGCTGCGCCTGGGCGCTCGCCAGACCGGCCTGCGCGCTTCGCAGCTGGGCGTTAGCGGAATCGATGCTTTGCTGGGTGGTCGCACGCGGATCGACCCCGCGCTGACGGCGGTACTCCGCCTGGGCGTTAGCCATGTCGGCCTGAGCCTTCAGCACCTGCGCTTTGGCTTCGTCGCGCTGGGCGGGATACTGCACTTTTGAGAGCGCCAGCTGCGCCTGCGCCTGGTGCAGCTGCGCCATCGCCAGCCCAAGCTGGGCCTGAGCCTGATCGCGCTGGGCGGTGGTATCGCGAGGATCGATCACCACCAGCAGATCGCCCTTTTTCACGCGCTGGTTATCGCGCACGTTAAGCGACGTGACATAGCCTGCCGTTTTGGGGGCAATGGTCACCACGTCGCCGTCGGTAAAGGCATCGTCGGTGGTTTCTTCGTTACGGGTTAAAAACCACCAGACCAGCGCCACAATCACCATCACCACGACCACGATGCCGAGAATGATGAGCGGTTTTTTACCGGGGCGCTTGCGCTCGTTATTGTTCTTTTCCTGCTCGTCAGCAGGTGGGTTTTGTTCTTCTGCCATAGTTCAGCAACGGTCCTGTCAGTGAGCGGCATCACACTATGCCGTTCACTAAAGCTAGGACGTTGCTATACATTTGCCAGGATAAACTGACAATTAACGCACTATATGAGAAGGAATAATCCGAAACCGGCGGCGGCGGCCCAGATCAGCATCGGGATCGACCATAAATGGAAGCGCCACCAGATGCGGCGATCGTTCGCCATGCGCAGGGCGATCAGGTTGGCGAGCGAGCCGGGAAGCAGGCCAAACCCGCCGACGTTAACCGCCCAGGCCAGCAGCGCCGTTGGCGGGACATAGTTGAGGAGTAAAATGGTCGAAGGCACGTTGCTGATAACCTGCGACAGCCCGATGGCCGTCAGCCACAGGCCCGCCTGCGGCAAGCCGCTGACGCTATGAAGCGCGCTTTGCAGCACCGGCAGCTGGATCAGCAGATGCACGTCAATGAACATCGCCATAAACACCAGCAGCAGCGTCCAGTCCACGCTCACCAGCACGTGTCGGGCGAGGAATAAAAATCCGCAGGCGACCAGCGCCACGCCGGCCAGCTCCTGCTTCATCTCCAGCGCCGTCAGGAAGACGATGTAGAGCGCCAGACAGCTCCAGACCAGGCGCGGCTTCCAGTCGGGGCCGGTGCTGCCGCTGTGGTACTGAAGCTTTTTATCGGGAAACGCAAACCAGCACACCGCCAGCAGGGAGAGCATCATCACCAGCGCCAGGGGCGCCATTTGCCAGGTAAACGCCGCGAACGACAGCCCGGAGCGCCCCCAGAGCAGGATGTTTTGCGGGTTGCCGATGGGCGTCAGCAGCGAGCCCGCGTTAACGGCCAGCGCCTCAAAGATAATCAGCCGGGTGACCGGGATTTCGCAGAGCCTGCGTAGCGTTAGGGTCAGCGGCACCACGATAAACAGCGCCACGTCGTTCGTCAGGAAGGTCGACAGCACGGCGGCTGAGAAGACCATAAACAGCGACAGCCTGCGCTCGGTGGCAAAGCGGCGCACCATTTTGCGCCCCAGCACGTCAAAATAGCCGCTCAGCTCCACGCCCTTGGTCAGCATCATTAAACCGCTGAGGGTAATAATGGTGCGCCAGTCGATGGCCGCAGGCCAGGTATGCGGGGCAAAGGGCACGAAAAAGCTTAACCCGGCCCCGATGATCAATAAGAGATGAAAGAAACGATCGCGCTTCAGCGCCTGCAGTCCGGGGATGTTCATTCAGCGGCTGGACCGTATTTGAGGGTGAACTCGTGGAATTTCGCCAGCGTCTCTTCGCTGACGTGATGTTCCATCCCTTCGGCATCCCGGCGCGCGATGTCCTGACTCACGCCCAGCACCAGCAAAAAGTTTTCCACAATCTGGTGACGCTCGCGGCTCGCGTGGGCCAGCTTCTCCCCCTCCGGGGTTAAAAACACGCCGCGCCAGGGGATCATTTCGATCAGGCCCACCGACGCCAGGCGTTTTAACATTTTTGCGACAGTTGGCTGAGAAACCCCCAGCCGCGCGGCCATATCCACCTGGCGCGCTTCTCCAACCTCGCGAATTAAATCGGAAATCAGCTCAACGTAGTCATCAATCAATTCACGACGATGCGCTTCACGCACCTGACGAAACCCTTCTACATGCTCTTCAACATTAACCAGTTGCGTCGTTTTTTTTGTTGTTGGCTTACCTGCGCGACGGTTCATTGTGTGTCCTCAATGGGGTGACGCTTCCCGCGCCCTGTGACAAGAGCGCACATTGTAAACCATAGCGGAACAAGCACAAAAAATTAACGAAATAGCCGTAGCTATACAATATAGCCTGTGCTATATCTGTATGTAATGCAGTCACCCTTCACGGATCGAAGGGATCTGAAATCAGGAGGTCACATGAACGAATTCAAGAGGTGCATGAACGTGTTTACCCACTCTCCCTTTAAAGTCCGGCTGATGTTGTTGAATATGCTTTGCGATATCTTTAACAACAAACCGCACCAGGACGATAAACCCTCCCACTAAGCGGCGTGCGGTACGCCGCTTCATTTTTTTGTCACACTTCCGCTGTAAACTGGCCGCTGGCCGGCTAATTCCCGATCTTTTTCGCGGTTTTGTAATCCCTCTCGCAAAACATCTGCTTAGCAACTGTTGACCTTATTTAGCGCTCGCACTATCTTCTTGCAGCCCTGCACTATTTGCGGCTCGCTGAAGCGGACCCACATTCCCTCTCCACGCACTGTCAGGCAGGCTTTGACCCTCGACGCCAGGGTGAGCACATGGCGTTTTCATGATAGTGATCTATGAACGTAACCCTGAAAGAAACACTCATTACCCGCAGCCGGGCCTTAAGCCCGTGGACGGGATTCTACTTTCTGCAATCGCTGCTGATTAACTTCGCGCTGGGCTATCCCTTTAGCCTGCTTTACGCCGTTGCCTTCACCTGCATTCTTCACCTGCTGTGGCGAAGCGCACCGATCGCGCAGAAAACGTTAGTCGGGGTTTGTTCTCTGATCGCGGCCCTCTACTTCCCGTTTGGCCAGGCCTACGGCTCGCCGAACTTTAATACCCTGCTGGCGCTGCACTCCACCAATATGGAAGAGTCGACCGAGATCCTGACCATCTTCCCGTGGTACAGCTATGTGATCGGGCTTTTCATCTTTGCGCTGGGCGTCATCGCCGTGCGCCGCAGGCCGGAAGAGAAAAAAGCCTGGGGTAAAATAGAACATCTGTGTCTGGCCATCAGCGTGGCGGCGTTCTTTGTCGCACCGGTGCAGAACCTCGCCTGGGGCGGGGTATTTAAGCTTAAGGACACGGGCTACCCGGTATTTCGCTTCGTAAAAGACGTGGTGGTGAATAACCAGGAAGTGGTTGATGAGCAGGCGCGCATGGCCGAGCTGTCGAACATGAAAGACACCTGGAACGTGCTGGCGGTGAAACCGAAATATCATACCTATGTGGTGGTGATTGGCGAAAGCGCGCGTCGCGATGCGCTGGGCGCGTTTGGCGGCCACTGGGATAACACCCCGTTCGCCAGCTCGGTTAACGGTACCCTGTTTACCGACTACATCGCGGCCAGCGGCTCAACGCAGAAGTCCCTCGGGCTGACGCTGAACCGCGTGGTTGATGGCAAGCCGCAGTATCAGGACAACTTTGTCACCCTGGCCAACCGCGCCGGGTTCCAGACCTGGTGGTTCTCAAACCAGGGGCAAATCGGGGAATACGATACCGCCATCGCCAGCATTGCAAAGCGGGCTGACGAAGTTCAGTTCCTGAAAAACGGGGATTTCGAAGCCGATAAAAACACGAAGGACGAAGCCCTGCTGAAGATGACCGCGCAGGTCTTTGCCACCCAGCGCACCCAGCCGCAGCTGATTGTGCTGCATCTGATGGGCTCGCATCCTCAGGCCTGCGACCGCACGCAGGGGAAATACGCCGAGTTCGTCCAGTCGAAGGAGACCTCGTGCTACCTCTTCACCATGACGCAAACGGACGATCTGCTGAGCAAGCTCTATACCCAGCTTCGCAACACCGGGGACAGCTTCTCGATGGTCTATTTCTCCGACCACGGCTTAGCGTTTAAGGAGCGGGGGAAAGAGGTGCAGTATCTGGCCCACGACGACAAATTCCAGCAGAACTTCCAGGTGCCGTTTATGGTGCTGTCGAGCGATGACAAAACGCATCGCATCGTGAAGGCGCGTCGCTCGGCGAATGATTTCCTGAAGTTCTTCTCGCAGTGGACCGGGATCGCCGCGAAAGAGATCAAAAATGATTACCCGTTTGTCTCGAACAAAAAGGGACCCCAGGTTTACATTACCAACTTCAAGTTACAGAAAGTTGACTACAACCATCTGGGTACGGATGTGTTTGATATTAAGAGTAAGTGATTGATGCAGGGGCGAGCGGCGTGATGCCCTCACCCTGGCCCTCTCCCACTGGGTGAGGGAACAAACGCTAAAAACGGCAGCTCTGGGTTGCCGTTTTACGTTTTCAGGCAAAAAAAAATCCGCCACATTGGGCGGATTTTTTACTGGCTCACCGAAGTGATTAGAAGCGGTAACCAACGCCCGCGATCCAGGTGCCAACGTCAACGTTACGAATACGGCTCTGCTCGTAAGAGAAGTCCAGAGCAACGTTTTCGATTGGGTTGAACTGCAGGCCCGCGCCATAGGAGAAACCGTAGTCGCTGGTGCTTGCAGTGCGGTTAGCACTTTCGTTTTCGGTCTGCTGGAATTTACCGTAACCCACACCTACAACACCGTAGATGCTAGCCCAGTCGTTCAGACGGTAAGCTGGACCTGCAGTGATGCCGTAGTACTGTGCTTTGTTGTAAGCGCTGTCGTCGAAACGGTCTTTTTCAGTGTAAGTAAATGAACCGATCACGCCCAGTGGGTTGTTGTCCTGCTCGTAGCGGTATTTCAGGTTGAAACCGTTAGCTTTGTTCATCACGCCCTGCATATCGCTCTGAGCGTAACCACCAGTAACAGTAGAAGTAGCAGCTACAGCAGTACCTGCGGAAACAGCCAGAACAGCTGCCAGTGCTGAAAGACATGCAATTTTTTTCATAACCACCTCAAATGTGCTTCAAGTTAATCCGTAAGTTTTAAATATATCAAAAAATAATGTGAAACTCTTTCGGATTCATGATGTCTAACCGAAGCTTTGATGTAACAGAACGTTTCCAGCCTCAGTTATCTCATTCAAATATCATAGAATTTTCACATCAAAACGCTAATATTGCGCGTCAATGACACCACATTCATCCAGATTATTCCTAATCTGTTAGCTGATAAATTCATCAACGCTTAACCATTTTACGGATTTCACCGCTTTTTTTTTCAACGGAGTCTCAACCGTTGCAGGTTATTTCCATTACACTGCGGCTTTTACTTCCTTTGACATAAATTGACAGGAGAAAGGATGCCAGGGTTATCCCGCAAGTCGTCGGTCTGGATGCCGGTTGCAGTCATACTTATTGCCATGCTCTCGATCCAGAGCGGCGCGTCGCTGGCAAAATCGCTGTTCCCGCTGGTGGGCGCGCCCGGCGTCACGGCCCTGCGTATCGCGCTGGGAACCGCCATCCTCGTGGTGATCTTCAAACCCTGGCGGCTGCGCTTTAAGAAAGAGCAGCGCCTGCCCCTGCTGTTCTACGGTCTGTCCCTCGGGGCGATGAACTATATGTTCTACCTCTCTATCCAGACCATCCCGCTCGGCATCGCCGTTGCCCTTGAGTTCACCGGCCCGCTGGCGGTGGCGCTGTTCTCATCCCGCCGTCCGGTCGACTTTATCTGGGTAGTGCTCGCCGTGCTGGGACTGTGGTTCCTGCTGCCGCTCGGCCAGGACGTTTCGCAGATCGATCTTACCGGTGCCGCCCTGGCGCTCGGCGCGGGAGCCTGCTGGGCGGTCTACATCCTTACCGGACAGCGCGCCGGGGAGGAGCATGGCCCGGCGACGGTTGCGCTCGGCTCGCTCATTGCCGCCATCGTGTTTGTGCCGATTGGCATGGCGCAGGCAACCGACTCCATCTGGCAATGGTCGGTCATGCCGATCGGCCTGGCGGTCGCCATTCTCTCTACCGCACTGCCCTACTCGCTGGAGATGATCGCCCTGACCCGTCTTCCCACGCGGATTTTTGGCACCCTGATGAGCATGGAGCCCGCCCTGGCGGCGATTTCCGGCATGGTGTTCCTCGACGAAACCCTGACGCTCACCCAGACGCTCGCGCTCTGCTCTATTATCGCGGCGTCGATGGGCTCAACCCTCACCCTTCGCCCGGAAAGCAAAATCGAGAAAGTCGATATTAATTAGCGTTGCCCCCGCTGCATGGCCTGAGTGCCATGCAGAATATAGGCCAAAACTGCCTGCTGAATTATCTGTTAACAATTGTCGTCATATTCTGAAATAGCCCACCAAAATTTCGTCCTGATGCCAAAAATAGTCACATCCCTGCAATAAATATTTTATCATGTTGAAAATAAACGCTTTATTTTCTCAAGTCCCTCCTTGCTATTAAACCGATAGGCAGTACCAAAAACGCAGGTTATCAAACAGGTGCTATACTCTTTTCCGGTAATTACCTGGGACACTAACATCAAGAGGATTTGAGATTATGAGTACCGCTAAATTGGTAAAATCAAAAGCGTCTAATCTGCTTTATACCCGTAACGATGTATCGGATAGCGATAAGAAAGCGACCGTTGAGCTGCT
Source organism: Enterobacter soli (assembly GCF_964208575.1). GTDB lineage: Bacteria > Pseudomonadota > Gammaproteobacteria > Enterobacterales > Enterobacteriaceae > Enterobacter > Enterobacter soli_A. The sequence continues at coordinate 184,415 of NZ_CAXOFU010000003.1, forward strand.
GAATCGCCAGGTGATCCAGTTCATTGACCTGTCGTTGATCACCAAACAGGCCCACTGGAACATGCGCGGTGCAAACTTTATCGCCGTGCATGAAATGCTGGATGGCTTCCGCACTGCGCTGACCGATCACCTGGACACCATGGCAGAACGCGCCGTGCAGCTGGGTGGCGTCGCGCTGGGTACCACGCAGGTTATCAACAGCAAAACGCCGCTGAAAAGCTACCCGCTGGATATCCACACCGTTCAGGATCACCTGAAAGAGCTGGCAGACCGCTATGCCATCGTCGCTAACGACGTGCGTAAATCCATTGAAGAAGCCAAAGACGAAGACACGGCAGATATTCTTACCGCGGCGTCTCGCGACCTGGACAAATTCCTGTGGTTCATCGAATCTAACATCGAATAATCCATACGAATTTTCTATCAAACCCTCGCCTCTGGTGAGGGTTTTGCACTTTTATGGTGCACGCATTTCCGCTTCCACCCGGCAAAAGTGAACGAAATGTAATAATCACCTCACACAACGGTTAATGGAAGATTGTTTTTTCATCTGGATTTGCGCTAAATATCTTCCCGTCAGTTGACCAAAACGAAGCGCACCAAAACGGTGCTCCGAATTGGTGCAATAATCCGTTATTGCCACGTTCATTGTGCAACGCGTGACCTCATCCCCTTTGCAAAACAACAGCTTGTAAAGTTGGCATGATTTTTTCATTGTGCCTGACGTTCTCGCAGGGGATCGCCCCGTGGATATAAAAGGAAATGCTATGAAGTCTGTATTAAAAGTTTCACTGGCTGCACTTACCCTGGCTTTTGCGGTGTCCTCTCAGGCCGCCGACAAACTCGTTGTGGCGACTGATACCGCGTTCGTTCCGTTTGAATTCAAGCAGGGCGATAAATACGTTGGTTTTGATGTGGATCTGTGGGCGGCAATCGCAAAAGAACTCAAACTCGATTACACCCTGAAGCCAATGGACTTCAGCGGCATCATCCCGGCCCTGCAAACCAAGAACGTTGACCTGGCGCTGGCGGGTATCACCATTACCGACGAACGTAAAAAAGCGATCGACTTCTCTGACGGCTACTACAAAAGCGGCCTGCTGGTGATGGTAAAAGCGGACAACAACGAGATCAAAGACGTGAAAAATCTCGACGGCAAAGTGGTGGCGGTTAAGGGCGGCACCGGCTCCGTTGACTACGCGAAAGCCAACATCAAAACCAAAGACCTGCGCCAGTTCCCGAACATCGACAACGCGTACATGGAGCTGGGCACCAGCCGCGCTGACGCGGTTCTGCACGATACGCCAAACATCCTGTACTTCATCAAAACCGCGGGCAACGGCAAGTTCAAAGCGGTGGGCGATTCTCTGGAAGCGCAGCAGTACGGTATTGCGTTCCCTAAAGGCAGCGACGACCTGCGCACGAAAGTGAACGGCGCGCTGAAAACCCTGAAAGAGAACGGCACCTATAACGAAATCTATAAAAAATGGTTCGGTACAGAGCCTAAATAATTCAGCCTGATTAATCAGGTACAGTAACGCCCGGTGGCGCTTGCGTTTACCGGGCCTACAATTTTAGTCATTCCTCCGGCTAATTTTTTGTTTTTACCACGGTATACAGGAATACATCATGCAGTTTGACTGGAGCGCCATCTGGCCTGCCATTCCTCTCTTGCTTGAAGGCGCCAAAATGACCCTGTGGATTTCGGTCCTCGGTCTGGTTGGCGGGTTGATCATCGGCCTCGTCGCCGGTTTCGCCCGCACCTATGGTGGCTGGATTGCTAACCACATCGCACTGGTTTTCATCGAAGTGATCCGCGGGACGCCGATTGTCGTCCAGGTCATGTTCATCTACTTCGCCCTGCCTATGGCCTTCACCGACCTGCGCATCGATCCGTTCAGCGCGGCGGTCGTGACCATTATGATCAACTCGGGTGCCTACATCGCGGAAATTACCCGCGGCGCGGTGCTGTCGATTCATAAAGGGTTCAGTGAAGCCGGTCTGGCGCTGGGTCTTTCACGTCGCGAAACCATCCGCCACGTGATTCTGCCGCTGGCGCTGCGCCGCATGCTGCCGCCGCTGGGCAACCAGTGGATCATCAGTATCAAAGACACCTCGCTGTTTATCGTTATTGGTGTTGCAGAGCTGACCCGTCAGGGCCAGGAGATCATCGCTGGCAACTTCCGCGCGCTGGAAATCTGGAGTGCGGTCGCGGTTGTCTACCTGATCATCACCCTGGTTCTGAGCTTTGTTCTGCGTCGTCTTGAAAGAAGGATGAAAATCCTGTGATTGAATTTAAAAACGTTTCCAAGCACTTTGGCCCAACCCAGGTGCTGCACAATATCGATTTGAACATCAAGCAGGGTGAAGTGGTGGTGATTATCGGGCCGTCCGGCTCCGGTAAATCTACCCTGCTGCGCTGCATCAACAAGCTGGAAGAGATCACCAGCGGCGACCTGATTGTCGATGGCCTGAAGGTAAACGACCCGAAAGTCGACGAGCGGTTGATTCGCCAGGAAGCCGGTATGGTGTTCCAGCAGTTCTACCTCTTCCCGCACCTGACGGCGCTGGAGAACGTGATGTTTGGCCCGCTGCGCGTGCGCGGGGCGAACAAAGCGGCGGCGGAAGCGCTGGCGAAAGACCTGCTGGCGAAAGTCGGCCTGGCGGAGCGTTCGCACCACTACCCTTCCGAGCTGTCGGGCGGCCAGCAGCAGCGCGTGGCGATTGCCCGTGCGCTGGCGGTGAAGCCTAAAATGATGCTGTTTGATGAGCCCACCTCGGCGCTCGACCCCGAGCTGCGCCACGAGGTGCTGAAAGTCATGCAGGATCTGGCTGAAGAAGGCATGACGATGGTGATCGTGACCCACGAAATCGGCTTTGCCGAAAAGGTGGCGTCCCGCCTGATCTTCATCGACAAGGGCCGCATCGCCGAAGACGGCAACCCGCAGGATCTGATTGCGAACCCGCCGAGCCAGCGCTTGCAGGAGTTCCTCCAGCACGTGTCGTAATTCAGCCGTGTATGTAAAGCCGGGTATGCGCAAGCAGCACCCGGCTTTTTTGTGCCAGATTGTTCCCAAAAATCCCCCTCTGCTCCTCGCGCTCTATACTTATCATTTTGTTGAACATTTTTACCGGAGGACGCCGTGCCGTGGATCCTGCTGCTGTTGCTTAGCCTGTTGAGTGCGCCATCGTTCGCCGTGACGATCCCCGGCGTCACCGCGTCCACCGCCGCCACGTCGCAAAATGCCCCGCCTCCCGAACCCGATGCAGAACAGAAAAAAGCGGCCTACGGCGCCCTTGCGGACGTGCTGGAAAACGACGCCTCCCGGCAGGAGCTGATCGGCCAGCTGCGAAAAGTCGCCGCCACGCCGCCGCAGGAGGCGGTTCCGACCATCACGCCTCCCGGGGTGGAGGAGCAAAAAACGGTGCTGGAAAACGTCACCGATATCAGCCGCCACTACGGCGACGTGCTCTCCTCCCGCTTTGCCCAGCTCTACCGCAACCTGATTGGCTCCCCGCACAAGCCGTTTAACCCGCAGACCTTTTCCACCGCCGCCACCCAGTTTTTAATGCTGGCCGGCGCCGTCTTCCTTTTTTACTGGCTGATACGCCTCTGCGCCTGGCCGCTGTACAAAAAAATGGGCCACTGGGGACGTAAAAAGAACCAGCACAAGAGCAGCTGGCTGCACCTGCCCGCGATGATTGCGGGCGCCTTTATCATCGATTTACTGCTGCTGGCATTGACGCTGTTTATCGGTCAGGTGCTGGCCGACAGGCTCAACGGGGGCAACAAAACCATCGCCTTCCAGCAGGCGCTGTTTCTGAACGCCTTCGCGCTGATTGAGTTCTTCAAGGCGCTGCTGCGCCTGATCTTCTGCCCGCGCGTGCCGGAACTGCGCCCTTTTGCCATTCAGGACGACACCGCAAAATACTGGGCCGTGCGGCTCAGCGTGCTGAGCGGGCTGATTGGCTACGGCCTGCTGGTCGCCGTGCCGATTATCTCCAATCAGGTCAACGTTCAGTTTGGCGCGCTGGCGAACGTGCTGATCATGCTGTGCATTACGGTGTGGGCGCTGTACCTCATCTTCCACAACAAAAAGGCCATCACCCAGGGGCTGCTGCACCTCGCCGATCGCTCGCTCTCGTTCTTTAGCCTGTTTATCCGGGCGTTCGCGCTGGTGTGGCACTGGCTGGCGAGCGCCTACTTTATTGTTCTGTGCTTCTTCTCGCTGTTCGATCCGGGCAACAGCCTGAAGTTTATGATGGGCGCGACTTTTAAAAGCCTGGCGATTATCGGCATCGCGGCCTTCGTTTCCGGCCTGCTCTCGCGCTGGATCTCCAAAACCATCACCCTCTCCGCGCAGGTGCAGCGCAACTATCCCGAGCTGCAAAAGCGCGTGAACGGCTGGATGTCGGTGTCGCTCAAGGTGGCGCGCATTCTCACCGTCTGCGTGGCGATCATGCTGCTGCTTAACGCGTGGGGGCTGTTTGACTTCTGGAACTGGCTGCACAACGGCGCGGGGGAGAAAACCGTCGATATCCTGATCCGCATCGCGCTGATCCTGTTCTTCTCCGCCGTGGGCTGGACGCTGCTGGCGAGCCTTATCGAGAACCGCCTGGTATCGGATATTCACGGTCGGCCGCTGCCGAGCGCCCGCGCGCGAACCCTGCTGACGCTGTTCCGCAACGCGCTGGCGGTGATCATCAGCACCATTACCATCATGATTGTGCTGTCGGAAATCGGCGTTAACATCGCGCCGCTGCTGGCGGGTGCCGGTGCGCTGGGTCTGGCAATCTCTTTCGGTTCGCAAACGCTGGTGAAGGACATTATCACCGGCATCTTTATTCAGTTTGAGAACGGGATGAATACCGGGGATCTGGTCACCATCGGGCCGCTAACCGGCACGGTGGAGCGGATGTCGATTCGCTCCGTCGGCGTGCGTCAGGACACCGGGGCGTACCACATCATTCCGTGGTCATCGATCACCACCTTCGCGAACTTCGTGCGCGGCATCGGCTCGGTGGTGGCGAACTACGATGTCGATCGCCACGAAGACGCCGACAAGGCGAAGCAGGCGCTGAAAGACGCGGTGGACGAGCTGATGGAGATGGAGGATATTCGCGGGCTGGTGATTGGCGAGCCGTCGTTTGCGGGCATTGTCGGGCTGACCAACACCGCCTTTACCCTGCGCGTGTCGTTTACCACCCAGCCGCTGAAGCAGTGGACGGTGCGCTTTGCCCTCGACAGCATGGTGAAAAAACACTTCGATCTGGCGGACGTGCGGATGCCGGTGCAGACCTATCAGGTACTCTCGCCGCCGTCATTCGCGCCGCCGCCGCAGGAGCCGACGCTTTAAGCACGCTGCCGGGCGGCAGCGGCGCTAAAAGATTACTTGCTGCGTTTGTTATCGTCCATAAACGACCAGGCGATGAAGCGGCTCTGCTTCTGGCCCTGGGACATCTCTTTTTTGACCACTTTCACCGCGCCCGCTTCGGTCAGGGCGCGGTACAGCGGCGGCAGGTTGTCGCCGCGTGAAACCAGCGTAGTAAACCACTTCACCTGGCGCCCATAGGCTTTGCTCTCTGCGATCATTTTCAGGATGAAGGCCACTTCCCCGCCCTCGCACCACAGCTCCTGCTGCTGGCCGCCAAAGTTCAGCGCGGCGTCTTCGGCCTGACCGAGGTTGCGGCGCTTGCGCTCGCTGCCCGCGCGGGCAGAGGCCGCCGAATCGTGGAACGGCGGGTTGCACATCGTGGCAACGTACTGTTCATTCTTATGGATGATGCCGTTGAAGATGAACGCCGGATCTTTCTGCCGACGCAGGCGAACGGCGCGGCTCAGCCCGGCATTGCCGTTAATAATGGCCTGCGCGCTGGCAAAGGCGCTGGCGTCGATCTCGCTGCCGGTAAAGCGCCAGCCGTATTCGTGCGCGCCAATCAGGGGATAGATAAGGTTCGCGCCGGTGCCGATGTCCAGAATGGTCGCCTGCGGCGGAACCACACCCGCGTTATCGTCCGCCAGCAGATCGGCCAGATGATGGACGTAATCCGCACGCCCCGGAACCGGTGGGCAGAGAAAGCCGTCGGGAATGTCCCAGTTCGCCACGCCGTAAAAGTGCGCCAGCAGCGCCTTGTTCAGCATTTTGACCGCCTGCGGATCGGCAAAATTGACCGAGGGCTCACCCACAGGGGTTTGCACGATAAAGTCCTGCAGCGGTGGGCAGCTCAGGCAGAGGGCCTGCATATCATAGCGGCTGCGGTGGCGGTTACGCGGGTGCAATCCCGGCTTTTGCGAAGTCATGGCAATCTCCTTTAAACAGCGGCGTAAGATACCCTTTGATGACCCAACGGTAAATATTTCTCTGCGAAGCGCAAAAAATAGACAAAAATCAGTAGCCTGTATGTCTATGATCTGTCAACGATTTGTCAAAAAACATCGTTCAAAAAATAAGCAGATCATCATCAAATTTTTGCGCTAAATCACACTCTGTAAGCTTCTAAACTTACAGGGAATCACCCGTTGTTCCCTCCAGAGGATGTGATTATGAAGAGATATCTGACCCTTGTTATCGCTGGTGCGCTGGCAGGCGCATCGTTCTCGGCCCTGGCCGTTCAGTCGCTCACCGACAGCACCGACACCAGCCAGCTCCGCCCGGCAGGTACGGTCTCCGTAACGGGCGCAGCAAACCTTGACGATCTTCAGGCGAAGCTGGCCGACAAAGCCCGTGAAGAAGGTGCCAAAGGCATTGTAGTCAATTCCGCCAGCGGCGATAAACGGATGTTTGGTACTGCCACTATCTATAAATAAGCTTCCTTTCTGAGAACACTGCATCTGAACGACAGATGCAGTTCTCGTCTTTCCTGCCTTGATTGTTCACTTTTTAACCCCACATAGTTTAGACAGTGCGACTACGCGAGGAGAACGCTATGGCTTCCGGCTGGGCGAATGATGACGCCGTTAACGAACAGATCAACAGTACAATTGAAGATGCCGTCGCGCGCGCTCGCGGTGAGATCCCGCGCGGCGAAAGCCTGGCGGAATGCGAAGAGTGCGGGGAACCTATTCCGGAGGCGCGGCGTAAAGCCATTCCCGGAGTGCGGTTATGTATCGCCTGCCAGCAGGATAAAGATTCACATAACACCTCACATGCAGGATATAATCGCAGAGGATCGAAAGACAGCCAGCTACGTTGACTTTGCTTTACCTAAACTCACCGCGCAAGCGGTTTCCTTTACGCTCACGAATTTGAGCCTGACGCGTAGCAAAAAATGCGATTAAAAAGTGTTCTGTAAAGCGAAGCGGCAAGAAACGTAAATCCATCATTTGAATTTATTAATATTCAATAACTTATTTGTCATTCAAATTATTTGAGCAACGCCGTCAATTCTCTTCGATTTTATCTTTCGTAAAAAACCGTGATACTTATCACATCGACGGAACATCGTCCCCCTAACAGAATAACCTGCGAGAGATTAACTATGAAAACCATCAAATATGCTGTTGCCGCTGTTGCCCTGTCCGCTCTGTCTTTTGGCGCATTCGCCGCTGACGCAGTTTCCCCTGCTCAGGCTCAGAGCATGAACAAAATCGGTGTTGTCAGTGCAGAAGGCGCGACGACTCTGGACGGTCTGGAAGCGAAACTGGCTGAGAAAGCAGCTGCTGCAGGTGCAAGCGGATACACCATTACCTCCGCGAACACCAATAACAAACTGAGCGGTACTGCGGTTATCTACAAGTAAGTGAACGACTGATGCTCCACGCTCGCTAAACCCTCTGGCGAGTTGCTCCAACCCTCATCATTGACCCTGTTGTTGTTACCCTTTGTTTGCCCGTCCGCCACTGGACGGGCTTTTTTTTGCCTAAAAAGATTGCGCCACGCGCGCCAGCCCGGCGTCCACCGAGTCAACTTCTCCCGTTGCCACCAGGCAGCAGGCCATTTGCAGCTTGATGGCGTGCGGGACGGGCACTTTGCCTGACAGACACTCCACAATCCAGTGCGCGGTGGTTTGCGGATCTTTCGCCTGCGGCAGAACCACGTCTTTATTCTCTTCGCCGCGCTCCAGCAGCACGCGCGCGCCCGCGGAATCAATCAGCATCTGCTGCGGACACCGCTGCGGGTTGGCGTACACCTCCCCTTCCGTGCCGTGCATCAGCAGCGCGCGGCCGCCGATATCGTCAAAGAAGTTGGCCACGCGGGTGACGTATTCCGGATGAGACACGCTGGACAGGCGCAGCGCGGCGTCTTCGGCAAACGGCGTCGCCAGTTTTGCCAGAGTGTGGGCGCTGTTGCGCACGCCCATTCTCCAGCGCATATCCAGCTGTTTTTCCAGCGGCGGGCAGAGCGCTTTGACCGGAATAAAGACCGGATGATGTCCGTCGAGCTGCGCCTGCGCCTGGCCGGCGTGCAGGGTCGGTTGAATGCCCAGCAGTTCGAAGATGGTTTCGGTCAGCACGCGAGTGGGATCTTCGCTGACGCCGTGTACCACAACCGGGAAACCGAGCTTGTTGAGCAAAATAGCCAGCAGCGGCGTCAGGTTCGCCTGCTTGCGCGCGCCGTTGTAGGTGGGAATAACAATCGGCATCGGTTTCGCCACGGGCGGCGTTAAGCGGAGAGTCTGCGCCTGCATCGCCTCGTAAAATCCGCGCATTTCCGCTTCACCTTCACCTTTAATACGCAGCGCAATCAAAATGCCGCCCATTTCCAGCTCCGGCACGTCGCCGTTGAGCATGTGGGTGTAAAGCGCGCGCGCCGTTTCAAGGTCCAGGTCGCGAGCGTGGTTTTTACCGCGCCCCACCTCTTTGATAATTTTGCGATAATCCACGAGATCTCTCCGTTTTAATGCGTTGCCGATACTATAGCCCTGATAAATGTGTAGCGGTTAATCATTTCCGTATCACCTTCCCCGCCGTTTCCGCGCGTTAGGGCATCAGGATTGGGTAAAAGTAGTCACAATTTCCGTAACTTAACACAGCAGACACGTTTTGACACATTCTCTTCTCGTTGTTTTATAAGCCAATTCCAGTAAGAGTGTGACAAATGTCACACACGTTAAATTCAGTTAATCGGGAATGAAGTGAAGGTTAATTGAATAAGAAAATCCCATGATTCATAGTCTCGTTCGAATTAATCACCGCGGTGATGTTTAGTACATTTTGATTATATTTTCATATGGGAATTTGAATGAAAAAGATATTTATGGCGGGCATTGTCGCAGGGATTGTTTGCGCTTCCGTTCCTGCTCTTGCCGCTACGAATGGTGAAGGTCAAGTTAATTTCACGGGTGAAATTATCGATTCGGCCTGTACGGTTGTAAATAGCCTTAGCAATCCCCTGGATGTGACATTAGGGAAAGTGGCTAAATCGGCATTTACGGGTTCAGGCTCAACGGCAGCAACCACTCGCTTTGATATCCAGCTGAAAAATTGCCCGGATACCGTGACCACCGCCTCCATTAATTTTGGCGGCACGCCTGATTCAAATGACGCGGATGTTCTTGCATTAACGTCAGGTACGGGTGCGGCAACGGGTGTTGGCGTGCAGTTGCTCGATAATAACTCCAGCCCAATTAGCTTATATTCTGCCTCAAAGGAATATACGCTGACGTCGGGCACCACCACTAACGATCTGCAATTTGGCGCACGTTATATTCAGACTGGCGCGAGCATCGTTGCTGGACAAGCAAACGCGGTATCCACCTTTACTGTCGTTTATAACTAATTAAACAGATATTAGCCATTACGGGTGGCTAATATCTGTTATTCCTTATTAACGGTCAAACTATGCGTAAATTCCTGTTGCTCTCCTCACTGGCTTTAATGGCTTCAACCGCACACGCGGGGATCACTATCGGCGGCACCCGCCTTGTTTATCCAGAAAGTAAAAAAGAATCCTCCATTCAGGTCACCAACCCGGACAATATCGATTACCTGGTGCAGTCCTGGGTTGAGAGTGAAAGCAACGCTCGCGAAAAAGCGCCCTTTTTGATTACGCCGCCGCTGTTCCGCCTCGACGGCAAGCAGGACAACGTTCTGCGCGTGATCCGCACCGGGGGAAACCTGCCGGAGGATCGCGAATCCCTGTACTGGCTCAATATAAAATCTATTCCGTCGTCTACCCGCCAGGATAACGTGAATACCCTGCAAATCGCGATTAAAACGCGCATTAAATTACTGTACCGCCCGAGCGCTATTACCGGCAAACCGGACGATGTGGCCTCTCAATTACAGTGGCACGCCCAGGGGCATCAGCTTATTGTTGATAACCCTACCCCGTTCTATATGAATTTCCAGGAAATCACCCTAGGCGGCAAGAAATTGCAAAAAGTCTCTTACGCCATGCCAAAAGGCGAGAGTCATTTTGAAATGCCGACCAATACCGCAGGCAATACCGTCAGCTGGAAAATTATTAACGATTACGGCGCTATCTCTAAAGCCTGGACCGCTACGCTTCGCTAACCGCTAATACAATAATTAACGGAAATAATTATGCCCTGGGATTACGACACAAAACCGCCAAAACGCCATCACCTTAAAATGCTTACCGCATTGGGGATGGTTGTCGTCGGTATTTCCGCGCATAACGCCTTAGCCGAAGATTATTTTAACCCGGCGCTGCTTGACGTCGATAATCCCGACCAGGGAAAAACCGACCTCAGCGTATTTGAAACCGGGCCGGGACAGGCGCCGGGGAAATACCACGTCGATATTTACGTCAATAATAATAAAGTGGCCAACAAAGAGGTCACCTTCGATCTTAAAAAAGGCGCGGATAATCAATCCACGCTTCAGCCCTGCCTGAGCCTTGATGAATTAAAAAGCCTCGGCATCCAGAACGAAAAATTCACCCAGGCGGAGCACAACGGCTGCGTGGATCTTTCGGTGATGGATGCCGCTAAAGCGACCTTTCGCGTCAGCCAGCAGCAGCTGCTGCTGAGCATTCCGCAAACCGCGATTATCCAGATCCCGCGCGGCTACGTGCCGCCGGAAGAGCTGGATGAAGGTATTAACGCCGGCCTGCTCAACTACAGCTTTTCTGCGGGCAACAGCCACAGCAAAGAGGCCAACGGCACCAGCCAGCAGAGCGAATACCTGAACCTGCGTCCCGGTCTGAACCTGGGCGCGTGGCGCTTTCGCAACTACTCCACCTGGAGCAAAACCAGCGGCGGCGACAGCGACCAGAGCGAGTTTTCGTCGGTTTACACCTACGGGCAGCGGGACATTATCAGGCTCAACAGCGAGCTGACCCTCGGGCAGAGCTCGTCGCCGGCCGACGTGTTTGACAGCATTTCCTTTACTGGCGCGCAGATGGCGTCTGACGACGATATGTTGCCCGACAGCATGAAGGGCTTCGCCCCGGTCATCCGCGGGATTGCCCACAGCAACGCGCAGGTCACCGTCCGGCAAAACGGCTATGTCATTTACCAGAACTTCGTCGCGCCCGGCGCGTTTGTGATTGACGACCTCTACCCCACCGGCGGCAGCGGCGATTTGAACGTCACGGTGAAAGAGACCGACGGCAGCGAGCAGCACTTCGTGGTGCCTTTCGCGTCGGTTCCGGTTTTGCAGCGCGAGGGGCGCTTCAAGTACAGCCTCACCGCCGGGCGCTATCGCAGCTATGACGACGACGTGGAGAAGACGCCGTTCATGCAGGGCACGGCGATGTACGGCCTGCCGTTTGGGTTTACCGCCTACGGCGGCGTTCAGGCCAGCAAATACTACAGCGCGCTGGCGCTCGGCATCGGTAAGAACATCGGTGACTTCGGCGCGGTTTCCGTGGACGCCACCACCGCCCGCACGGCGTTAGGCGGCGTGGATTCCACCTCCCGGGGCCAGTCCTGGCGTTTGCGCTACAGCAAAGATTTCGCCGCCACCGGCACCCATTTTTCGATGGCGGGGTATCGCTACAACACGTCGGGCTTTTACACCCTTGGCGAAGTGCTGGATTCCCACACCCGGAACGACGACTGGACGCCGCCGGATCGCCGCCGCAGCCGCCAGGAAGCCACCGTCGACCAGTCTCTGGGCGGCGGTTTTGGCTCAATAAACCTGAGCTACGTGAAAGAGAACTACTGGAACAGCCAGCAGAATATGACCTCCGTCAGCGTCGGGTATACCAACAGCTGGCATGGGATCAGCTACGGCATTAACTACGGCTACAACAAAAACACCTACGACGGCGATGACGACAGCGATTACAGCAACGACCGCACCATCGCCCTGAACATATCCGTTCCGCTCGACCGCTGGATGAGCAACACCTGGGCGAACTACAACCTGAACAGCACGAAGCACGACACCACCCAGAGCGTGGGGATCAACGGAACCGCGCTGGCTGAAAATAACCTCAGCTGGAGCATGCAGCAGGGCCACAGCCAGTCCAACGGCGATACCACCAACCTGAACGCGGATTACAAAGGCACCTACGGCGAAACCACGGCGGGCTACTCCCAGGACAACAGCCAGCGGCAGGTCAATTTTGGCCTGCAGGGCAGCGTTATCGCCCACGCGCACGGCGTGACGCTTGGCCAGCCGATGGGCGATACCGTGGCGCTGGTGGAAGCGCCGGGCGCGGACGGCACCAACATCAGCAACCAGACCGGGGTGAATACCGACTTCCGCGGCTACGCGATTGTGCCGTATGTCTCGCCGTACCGTCACAACACCGTCGCGCTCAATACCGAAACGCTGCCGGATTCCGCCGACGTGGACCACGCGGTCAAGGTCGTGACGCCAACGCGCGGCGCGGTGGTGCGCGCGAGCTTTACTCCCCGCGTGGGCAGCCGCGTGCTGATGACCCTGCGCCGGGCCGACGGGCATCCGGTTCCGTTCGGCGCCACCGCGTCGGCCGCGGGGGATAGCGGTGAATTTATCGTCGGCGACGACGGGCAGGTGTTCCTGTCGGGAATGCATCAAAAAGGGACGCTGAAGGTCAGCTGGGGCAGAACCGCCGATACCCGCTGCACCGCCTCGTATCACCTTCCGTCCGGTAACGGAAGCCAGATTATTAACGTCACGGCCCAGTGCTCCTGACCCAAAAACAGGAAATAACCATGTCTCTGTTTCGCTATGCTTTTTTGCTGATAACGCTCTCCGCCGGCGCGCTTTTTATGCCCCACGCCCACGCGGCGACCTGCACCACCAGCGATCTGCCCTACACGCTGAGCGCGGGCAAAGTGCCGGTATCGCCAAGCCTGGCGGTCGGGGGCATTGTTCCCGCGTCAACGGAAACCCACAGCGTGACGGGGAGCTGCACCGGCACGCTGAACAACACCGTTATCACGGCCTGCTATCTGGGGCTGGGTACGGAAGTGCCCGGCCTGCCGGGAGTGTATGAAACCGGCGTGGCGGGCGTGGGGATCGAAATGCTTAACAGCGCCGGACAGGTCATTCAGGGCAAAGGCAGCGCCTGCAACAGCACCGCCACGCCAGTGGGAACGGTGGACAGCAGCCAGAACTTTAACTTCACCTATTCGATAAGACTGGTGAAGACCGCGACGACGGTCGCCTCCGGGGTGATCACGCTCGCGACGTCGCGCTTTGGCTTTAACGTTCACGACGAGGCGCCGCTGGGCACCAACAACGAAACCAGGTACAGCAGCACCATCTCGCCCATCACTACCACCTGCTCTATCGACCCGATGAATCTGACCGTAACGCTGGGGGATTTCCCCGTCAGCCAGTTCAACCACGTCGGGTCTTACACCGGCTGGAACAATTTCCACCTCACGGCCACCTGCGACAACGACACCGCCTTTACCGCCAGTATCACCAGCGCCAACGGGGTGAACAGCACCTTTGGCGACGTGATCAACCTGACGCCGGGGCCGGACAGCGCCACGGGCGTCGGGGTACGCGTGCTGCTGGACGGCGTGGATCTGCGCTACGACTATCCGATTCCGGTGGGCGGGGCGACTCAGGCCAACGTCCCGAACGACATTCCTTTCTCGGTGGATTACTTCCAGACCGATGTGCAGGTCACCGCCGGAAAAGCCAACACCGTGATGACCATCGACATGGAGTACAACTGATATGACGCTGCGCAAGCTGCTTCCCGCGCTGGCCCTGCTCGCGACGGCGGGCGTGCAGGCCACCAACGTGACGCTTAACGTTGTCGGCAATATCTACGACACCACCTGCCAGGTGGACGGCAGCAGCCGGAATATGGTGGTGGATTTGGGTCAGGAGATTGCCAGCAACTTCAGGGACGTGGGCGATACCGGGAAGTGGAAAAATTTCGATCTGACGCTGTCGAACTGCCCGCCGAGCCTGATGGTCGCCACCGTCACGGTGAACGGGCAGCCGGATTCGATTCACCCGAATAAATTTGCCAACACCGGGACGGCAAAAGGGCTGGCGCTGGAGCTGGCAGACCGCACGGACTCGATTACCCTTGCGCCGCTCTCCAGCTTTAACGCGGTGATCGACAGCAGCACCCACACCGCAGACTTTCCGTTTTCGGCCCGTTACTACACCACCAGCATGCCGGTCAGCGCCGGGACATTCTCAAGCGTGGTACAGGCTACCTTCACTTACCAGTAGGACCGCGCCCCTTAGCACGGATGCTTTTCCGACGCCCGGCAGGCAGTTTCGCCGGGCTTTTTTTTACCTCGGGCACGTCCGGCTGTTCGATAGGGAAGATCGGCAGGGCGTTCAGCAGCCGCTGGCCGTAGTTTTTGGTGAGCAGGCGTTTGTCGTAAATAACCACTTCACCCCAGCAGCCGTGGCTTCGAATCAGTCGGCCTACCTGCTGGATCAAGTTAAACGACGCCGCGGGCAGGCTTTGCACCTCAAACGGATAGCGGTTCAGGCTCTTGAGCCACTCCCCTTCGGTGATCACCACCGGGCTGTCGATGGGCGGGAAGGCTATTTTATGGATATGCACCTGGGTCAGGTAATCGCCTTTCAGATCCAGACCTTCGGCAAAGGACTGTAACCCCACCAGCACGCTGCGCTCGCCGCTTTCGATCCGCTTGCGGTGCAGCTCCACCAGCCGGTAGCGCGGCTGATCGCCCTGCACCAGCAGCAGCAGCCGCAGGTCGGTAACGTGCTCCAGAAAACGCTGCATCGCGCGGCCGCTGGCAAACAGCACCAGCATGCCGGGGAATTTCTTGCTCTCCAGCTGTTCGCGGAAGTAGGCCGCCATCTCGGCAACGTGCTGCTCCTCGTTCTCCATCAGCGGCTCATACTTCATGCGCGGGATCACCAGCTTGCCCTGCTCGCAGTGGTTGAAGGGTGAATCCAGCGCCACAAAGCGGTCGCCCGCCTTTTCACGCAGGCCGCTCATTTCCTGTAAGCGCGAGAAGCTGTTCAGCGAGCGCAGGGTCGCGGAGGTGACCACCACGTGCGGCACGGTGCGCCAGATGAGTTTTTCCAGCTGATCGGCCACGCGGATGCCGACGCAGTGGAAGAAAAGATGCGCCTGCCCGTCCTTCACGTCCCGGGTCGCCCATTTGGTGACCGGCGCGCCCGAGGCCTGCGCCATCGACGCCAGCCGCCACAGCTTGCTCTGGGCTTCAAACATGCCCAGCGCGCGGTTCATTTGCAGCAGGACGCGGTGCAAACGCACCACGTCGTGAGTGCCGGTTTTCTCGCTGAGATCGTTTAAGAACATCTCCGCCAGCCCGCGCAGCTTTTCAAGATGCTTCGCCAGCTGCTGGCAGATCTCCATGATCTCCTCCGGCAGCTCGCCCATTGCAAAGCGGTGTTCCGCCTCCTGGGTTGCCGGGAGATAGAGATTGAGGATGTTGTTCAGCGAGGCAATCAGGGTGTAGACCTCTTCGCAGTGCTCGCTGAGCCGCTCGGGCACCGCCAGCGGCGGCGTGGTTTTCGGGCGGAACTGCTCCATGCAGGTCGCCACCAGCTTGCAAAACAGATCGAGCTGCAGGCGGAACCACGGGGCGGTGATTTCGGCGCTCATCTCCAGCGCGTCCCGCGCCACGTCCGGCAGGTGGTGGCCTTCGTCGAGCACCAGCAGCAGGTTTTTCGGGTCCGGCAGCACCGCTTCGCTTTCCAGCGCCGCCATCACCAGCGCGTGGTTTGCCACCACCACTTCCGCTTCCTGGATCTCACGGCGCGCGACAAAAAACGGGCACTCGCGGTAGTAGTGGCAGTTGCGGTTCAGGCAGCTCGCCTTATCGGTGCTGAGCCTGCGCCAGAGATCGTCGCCAATCGCCTGGCTGGTGTGATCCCGCAGGCCGTCCCATTTGTAGCCGTCGAGATCGGCCTTAAGCTTCGCACACTGCTCCTGCTCGGCCTTGTTGTTGGGCGTGAGTTCGTCGTCGAGAAACGCCAGCAGATCCTGCTGGGTTGGCTCGCTGCTGGCGAGCGCCGCCAGATTGCGCGGGCAGACGTAGCGCCCGCGGCCAAACGCGGCGGTAAAGCGCAGCTCCGGGATAATCTTGCGCAGCAGGGGTAAATCTTTGCTGTAGATCTGATCCTGCAGGGCCACGTTGGCGGTGCTGATCACCAGCGTTTTTTGCTCTTCGCGGGCGATGGCGATACCGGGGATCAGATACGAGAGGGTTTTCCCGACGCCGGTGGGGGCTTCAATCGCCAGATGCCGCCCGTCGTCCCCGGCGAGCGTTTTCGCCACGTCGGCAATCATCTGCCGCTGCGGCGCTCGGGGGATAAAGTCGGGGATCTGCTGCTGTAGCGCCTTATACCAGGCGCCAATTTGCGCTTTGAGCGCAGCGGTTAAGGCCATCGGAAAACCTGAAATACTGTATAAACAGCCACTATTGTGGCACTTTCTTTTGCTTGTCGCAAAAAGAAAAGCCCGGCTTTACGGCCGGGCTTCCAGATTACTGCGGGTTAGCCGGTTTGCGCGGGCGGCGACGACGCTGCCCTTCTCCGGATGGCTTCGCTTCACCGCTGCGCCACGGGTTTTCACCGCCGGATTTCGCTTCGCCGATGCGACGCGGCGGTTTACCGGAGGAGGCCTTCGGCGCACCGCCTTCAGCACGGCGCGGCTGCTGTCCGCGACCGCCGCCGCCCTGACCGCGACCGCCGCCCTGACGACCGTTCTGGATCGGCTCGGCTTTAATAGACGGGTCAACCTCGTAGCCCGGCGTTTCGATACGCGGGATCTCTTTTTTCAGCAGACGTTCGATATCGCGCAGCAGCTTGTGTTCATCGACGCACACCAGCGACAGCGCTTCACCGGTTGCCGCCGCGCGGCCGGTACGGCCGATACGGTGTACGTAATCTTCCGGCACGTTCGGCAGCTCGTAGTTCACCACATGCGGCAGCTCTTCGATATCCAGACCGCGCGCGGCGATGTCGGTTGCCACCAGCACGCGAATGTCGCCGGATTTAAAGTCTGCCAGCGCACGGGTACGCGCGCCCTGGCTCTTGTTACCATGGATGGCGGCGCTGCGGATGCCGTCTTTATTCAGCTGTTCCGCCAGGTGGTTAGCGCCGTGCTTGGTGCGGGTAAAGACCAGCACTTGCTGCCAGTTGCCCTGGCCGATCATCTGGGAGAGCAGCTCGCGCTTGCGCTTTTTATCCACAAAGTGAACGTGCTGGGTCACCTGCTCGGAGGCGGTGTTGCGGCGCGCGACTTCGATTTCCAGCGGGTTGTGCAGCAGTTTTTCCGCCAGCGCTTTGATGTCGTCGGAGAAGGTCGCGGAGAACAGCAGGTTCTGGCGCTTCGGCGGCAGCTTGGCCAGCACGCGGCGAATGTCGTGAATAAAGCCCATATCCAGCATACGGTCGGCTTCATCCAGCACCAGGATTTCAACGTTATCGAGCTTCACGGCGTTCTGGTGTTCCAGATCCAGCAGACGGCCCGGCGTTGCCACCAGCACGTCCACGCCGCCGCGCAGCTTCATCATCTGTGGGTTAATGCTCACGCCGCCGAAGATCACCAGCGAGCGAATGTTGAGATAGCGGCTGTACTCACGCACGTTCTCACCAATCTGCGCCGCCAGCTCACGGGTTGGCGTAAGGATAAGGGCGCGTACCGGGCGACGGCCTTTGGCGTGCGGCTCTTTTTTTACCAGCAGCTCTAACAGCGGCAGGGTAAAGCCTGCGGTTTTACCGGTACCGGTCTGGGCGCTGGCCATCAGGTCGCGGCCTTCCAGCACGGCAGGGATCGCCTGCTTCTGGATCGGGGTTGGCTCAAGGTAGCCCTGTTCTGCAACGGCGCGCAGAATTTCCGGGTTCAGGCCAAGGGAATCAAAAGACATAAAAACTCCGAACCGCCCCGACCATCACAGGTGTAGTTTTCAGGGAGATATAACAATTGAGAGGACAAAAACCACAATGTCGCGAAGCAGCGGAGTGTAGCAGCTTTTGTGACGCGGCGCATAAAATATCCCTCCGCGATCCCTGAACCGAACATTTCCCGCCGAAGGGGGCCGCTGGACAAAATAGTGAACCAGGCATAAAGTTAATCAATCGATTGATTAATTCCGAGTGGCGCTATGAATACAACCCCGACCACTACCAAAGGCGAACAGGCGAAAAGCCAGCTTATCGCCGCCGCGCTGGCCCAGTTTGGCGAATACGGACTCCACGCCACCACCCGCGATATCGCCGCTCAGGCCGGGCAGAACATCGCCGCCATCACCTACTATTTTGGCTCAAAAGAGGATTTATACCTCGCCTGCGCCCAGTGGATCGCCGACTTTATCAGCACCCAGTTCCGCCCCCACGTCGAAGAGGCCAGCGCGCTGCTTGAGCAGCCCTCCCCCGACCGGGCGGCCATTCGCGAGCTTATCCTCAGCGCCTGCCACAACATGATCCGCATGCTGACCCACGACGACACGCTGAACCTGAGTAAGTTTATCTCACGCGAGCAGCTTTCGCCCTCCTCCGCCTACCAGCTGGTTCACGACCAGGTGATTGCCCCGATGCACACCCATCTGACCCGGCTGATTGCCGCCTACACCGGGCGCGAGGCGGACGACACCGACACCATTTTGCACACCCATGCCCTGCTCGGCGAAGTGCTCGCCTTTCGCCTCGGGCGGGAAACCATTCTGTTACGTACCGGCTGGACACAATTCGATGAGGATAAAGCCGCGCAGATTAGCCGGGTGATCGCCTGCCACCTCGATCTGATCCTGCAGGGCTTAACGCAAAGGAGCCTGAAGTCATGAAAAAACCTGTCGCCATCATTCTGGTGGTTGTTGTTTTACTCGCTGCGGGGATCGGCGGCTGGCTGTGGTATCAAAGCCAGCAGGACAAAGGTCTGACGCTCTACGGCAACGTGGATATTCGCACCGTTAATATGAGTTTCCGCGTTGGCGGACGGCTGGCGTCCCTCGGCGTTGACGAAGGCGATGCCATTAAAACCGGGCAGACGCTGGGGATGCTGGACAAAGCGCCCTACGAAAACGCGCTGATGCAGGCGAAAGCCGGGGTCTCCGTAGCACAGGCGCAGTACGACCTGATGCTGGCCGGCTACCGTGACGAAGAGATTTCGCAGGCCGCCGCCGCGGTTAAGCAGGCCCAGGCCGCCTATGACTACGCGCAGAACTTCTACGCCCGCCAGCAGGGGCTGTGGAAAAGCCGCACTATCTCCGCCAACGATCTGGAAAACGCGCGCTCGTCCCGCGACCAGGCGCAGGCGACGCTGAAATCCGCCCAGGACAAGCTTAGCCAGTACCACACCGGTAACCGCCCGCAGGATATCGCCCAGGCGAAAGCCAGCCTTGAGCAGGCGCAGGCGCAGCTTGCCCAGGCGCAGCTAGATCTGCATGACACCACGCTGGTCGCCCCGTCCGACGGCACCATTCTGACCCGCGCCGTGGAGCCGGGCAGCATGCTGAGCGCGGGCAGCACCGTCCTTACCCTCTCCCTGACCCGCCCGGTGTGGGTGCGCGCCTACATTGATGAACCGAATCTCGGCCAGGTACAGCCGGGACGCGAGCTGCTGCTCTACACCGACGGTCGCCCGGACAAGCCGTATCACGGCAAGGTCGGCTTTGTGTCGCCTACCGCCGAGTTCACCCCGAAAACCGTTGAAACGCCGGATCTGCGCACCGACCTGGTTTATCGCCTGCGCATTATCGTGACGGACGCCGACGACGCGCTGCGTCAGGGGATGCCGGTCACCGTCACCTTCAGCGATGGGGATAAACATGAATGATGCGGTTATCCAGCTTGAAGGTTTAGTCAAACGCTTTGCCGGAATGGACAAGCCCGCCGTTGCGCCGCTGAACTGCACCATTCAGAAAGGCTATGTCACCGGGCTGGTTGGCCCGGACGGCGCGGGTAAAACCACCCTGATGCGGATGCTCGCCGGGCTGCTCAAGCCGGACGAGGGCCGCGCACAGGTGCTGGGTCTCGATCCGATCAACGACGACAGCGCCCTGCACGCCATCCTCGGCTATATGCCGCAAAAGTTCGGCCTGTACGAAGATCTGACGGTGATGGAAAACCTCAACCTGTACGCCGACCTGCGCAGCGTCACCGGGGAGACCCGGCAGAAAACCTTCGCCCGCCTGCTGGAATTTACCGCCCTGGGGCCGTTCACGGATCGCCTTGCCGGGAAGCTCTCCGGCGGGATGAAGCAGAAGCTGGGGCTGGCCTGCACGCTGGTGGGGGAGCCGAAGGTGCTGCTGCTGGACGAGCCGGGCGTCGGCGTTGACCCGATTTCGCGCCGGGAGCTGTGGCAGATGGTGCACGAGCTGGCGGGCGACGGCATGCTGATCCTCTGGAGCACCTCCTACCTTGACGAGGCCGAGCAGTGCCGCGACGTGCTGCTGATGAACGAAGGCGAGCTGCTCTACCAGGGCGAGCCCACCGAGCTGACGCAAAGCATGGCCGGGCGCAGCTTCCTGCTGCACAGCCCGCAGGAGTCCAACCGCAGGCTGCTGCAGCGGGTGCTGAAGCTGCCCCAGGTGAGCGACGGGATGATTCAGGGGCGCTCGGTGCGCCTGATCCTGAAAAAAGAGGCCACCGCGGACGACATTCGCCGCGCGCCGGGAATGCCCGACGTTGAAATGGAAGAGACCGCCCCGCGCTTTGAGGATGCCTTTATCGACCTGCTCGGCGGCGCGGGCACCTCGGAATCTCCGCTGGGGGCCATTCTGCACACCGTTGACGGCACGCCGGGTGAAACGGTGATTGAGGCCAAATCCCTCACCAAAAAGTTTGGTGATTTTGCCGCCACCGACAACGTGGATTTCGCGGTGAAGCGCGGGGAAATTTTCGGCCTGCTCGGGCCGAACGGCGCCGGAAAATCCACCACCTTTAAGATGATGTGCGGCCTGCTGGTGCCCACCTCCGGCAAGGCGCTGGTGCTGGATATGGATTTAAAGGTCAGCTCCGGCAAAGCGCGCCAGCATCTGGGCTATATGGCGCAAAAATTCTCCCTGTACGGCAACCTGACGGTAGAACAGAACCTGCGCTTTTTCTCCGGCGTCTACGGCCTGCGCGGCAGGGCGCAGAACGAGAAGATTCGCCGCATGAGCGACGCCTTCAGCCTGACCAGCATCGCCTCCCACGCCACCGACGACCTGCCGCTCGGGTTTAAGCAGCGTCTGGCCCTGGCGTGTTCGCTGATGCACGAGCCGGATATTCTGTTCCTCGACGAACCCACCTCCGGCGTTGACCCCCTCACCCGCCGCGAGTTTTGGCTGCACATCAACAGCATGGTGGAAAAAGGGGTGACGGTGATGGTGACCACCCACTTTATGGACGAGGCGGAATACTGCGACCGCATCGGGCTGGTCTATCGCGGCAAGCTGATCGCCCACGGCACGCCGGACGACCTGAAGGCCCAGGCCGCCGACAGCGACCAGCCGGACCCGACCATGGAGCAGGCGTTTATCACCCTGATCCACGACTGGGATAAGGAGCATAGCCATGAGCACTAGCGCAATTTCCTGGCGCAGGGTACGCGCCCTGTGCGTCAAAGAGACTCGCCAGATCGTGCGCGATCCCAGCAGCTGGCTGATTGCGGTGGTGATCCCGCTGCTGCTGCTGTTTATCTTCGGCTACGGCATTAACCTCGACTCCAGCAAGCTGCGGGTGGGGATTTTGCTCGAACAGCAGAGCGAAGAGGCGCTGGACTTTACCCACGCCATGACCGGCTCGCCCTACATTGACGCCACCATCAGCGACAGCCGCCAGGAATTGATCCAGAAAATGCAGGCCGGGAAAATTCGCGGCCTGGTGGTGATCCCGGTGGATTTCGCCGCCAACATGGCGCGGGCGAACACCGACGCGCCGATTCAGGTGATTACCGACGGCAGCGAGCCGAACACCGCGAACTTCGTGCAGGGGTACGTGGAGGGCATCTGGCAGCTGTGGCAAATGCAGCGCGCCGAAGACCGGGGCGAGACGTTTGAGCCCTTGATTGACGTGCAGACCCGCTACTGGTTTAACCCCGCCGCCATCAGCCAGCATTTTATTATCCCCGGCGCGGTGACCATCATCATGACGGTGATCGGCGCCATTCTGACCTCGCTGGTGATCGCCCGCGAGTGGGAGCGCGGCACGATGGAAGCGCTGCTCTCCACCGAAGTGACCCGGGTCGAGCTGCTGCTCTGCAAGCTTATCCCCTACTACTTCCTCGGAATGCTGGCGATGCTGCTCTGTATGCTGGTGTCGGTCTTTATTCTTGGCGTGCCCTACCGCGGCTCGCTGGTGCTGCTGTTCTTGATCACCAGCCTGTTTTTACTCAGCACGCTTGGCATGGGGCTGCTGATTTCGACCATTACCCGCAACCAGTTTAACGCCGCACAGGTGGCGCTTAACGCCGCGTTTCTGCCGTCGATTATGCTGTCGGGCTTTATCTTCCAGATAGACAGTATGCCCGCGGCGATCCGCGCGGTGACCTACATTATTCCGGCGCGCTATTTCGTCAGCACCCTGCAAAGCCTGTTCCTGGCGGGGAATATCCCGGTGGTGCTGGCGATCAACATTCTGTTTTTGATGGCCTCGGCGGTGATGTTTGTCGGGCTGACGTGGATGAAAACCAAACGGCGCCTGGATTAAGGAGGACGACGCGATGTTTCACCGTTTATGGACATTGATTCGCAAAGAGCTGCAATCCCTGCTGCGCGAGCCGCAGACCCGCGCCATTCTGGTGCTGCCGGTGCTGATACAGGTCTTACTGTTCCCGTTCGCCGCCACGCTGGAGGTGACCAACGCCACCATCGCCATCTACAACGAAGACAGCGGGAAACACGCCGTCGAGCTGACGCAGCGGTTTGCCCGGGCGAAAGCCTTTACCCATATCCTGCTGCTGAAAAGCCCGCAGGAGATCCAGCCCACCATCGACACGCAAAAGGCGCTGCTGCTGGTGCGCTTCCCGGCGGATTTTTCCCGCAATCTGGACAGCTTCCAGACCGCGCCGATGCAGCTGATCCTCGACGGGCGTAACTCCAACAGCGCCCAGATCGCCGCCAACTATCTTCAGCAGGTGGTGAAGGATTATCAGCAGGAGCTGATGGAGGGCAAAACCAAACCCAACAACAGCACGCTGGTGGTGCGCAACTGGTATAACCCGAATCTGGACTACAAGTGGTTTGTGGTGCCGTCGCTGATCGCCATGATCACCACCATCGGCGTGATGATCGTCACCTCGCTGTCCGTGGCGCGCGAGCGGGAACAGGGCACGCTCGACCAGCTGCTGGTCTCCCCGCTGTCAACGTGGCAGATATTCGTGGGCAAAGCGGTTCCGGCGCTGATTGTCGCCACCTTCCAGGCCACCATCGTGCTCGGGGTGGGAATTTGGGCGTACCAGATCCCGTTTGCCGGTTCGCTGGCGCTGTTTTACTTCACGATGCTGATTTACGGGCTGTCGCTGGTGGGATTTGGCCTGCTGATTTCGGCGCTCTGCTCCACGCAGCAGCAGGCGTTTATCGGGGTGTTCGTCTTTATGATGCCGGCGATATTGCTGTCGGGGTATGTCTCTCCGGTGGAGAACATGCCGGTGTGGCTACAGGATCTGACCTGGATAAACCCGATACGTCACTTCACGGATATCACCAAGCAAATTTATCTGAAGGATGCGAGTCTGGACATTGTCTGGGGAAGCTTGTGGCCGCTACTGGTCATAGCGGCCACGACGGGATCAGTGGCGTACGCGATGTTTAGACGCAACATTGCGTAGCTTTTTCTCTTTGGTCAGCAACGATACCACCGCAGGCCCTGCGAGGATTGCCAGACCCGCAAGAGCCAGCAGCAGGTTGTTTTGCAGCACGCGCGACAGCAGCCAAAGCACAATCATTGCGGCACCAAAATACCAGGTGGTGGTGAGCTCTTCGAGCACATCACCCACCTCGCGCCAGCGCGCTTCATGGTGGCGCTGTAAAAACAGCATCGACAGTACCGTTACGCCGTAAAGCACGCATAACCCCAGGCCGACACGCACCAGCGTGCCGCTCATCCAGCCCATCACCAGTACGGCCACGACCAGTAAATGCAACATTATCTGCCAGCAACTAAGACCTGTTGCGACACGAACGCGTTGTTGCCACTTCATGGCTTCTCTCCTGAAGAATTTTTATCTGCTCAATCAGACTACCGCACTTTACGGAAAATTCCGTATCACCGCACCTTTTTGTGACGCCGACTACACTTTATTTTCATCGGGATAGTCACCCAGGAAGGTGTTTATGAGCAAAAAAATGCAGCACTTCTCGCTGAGAGTGCTGACGATTAACATTCATAAAGGCTTCACAGCATTTAACCGCCGCTTCATTTTACCGGAGCTGCGCGACGCGGTGCGCACGGTCAGCGCGGACATCGTCTGCCTGCAAGAAGTGATGGGTGCCCACGAGGTTCACCCGATGCATTTCGAAAACTGGCCGGACACCCCGCACTACGAATTTTTGGCCGATACCATGTGGAGCGATTACGCCTACGGGCGCAACGCGGTCTACCCGGAAGGCCACCACGGCAACGCGGTGCTGTCGCGTTTTCCCATCGAACATTATGAAAACCGGGACGTCTCGGTGGGTGAGAGCGAAAAACGCGGCCTGCTTTACTGCCGTATCGCCCCGCCGGACCTGGATTTTCCGGTACACGTGGGCTGCGTGCATCTCGGCCTGCGTGAAGCGCACCGTCAGGCGCAGCTGCAAATGCTGGCTGAATGGACCAACGCCCTGCCGGAAGGCGACCCCGTGGTGGTTGCCGGCGATTTCAACGACTGGCGGCAGCGGGCCAACCATCCGCTGAAGGTGGAGGCCGGGCTGGAGGAGATTTTTACCCGCGCCCACGGCAGACCGGCGCGGACGTTCCCGGTGCGCTTCCCCCTGCTGCGCCTCGATCGCATCTACGTAAAAAACGCTCACGCCAGCAGTCCGACGGCGCTGGCGCTACTCAACTGGCGACATTTGTCTGACCATGCCCCGCTCAGCGCGGAGATCCATCTATGAAATGTACGTGGCAGGAAGGCAATCGGATCACGCTGCTGGAAAATGGTGATAACTATTATCCGGCGGTGTTTGAAGCGATTAGCCAGGCACAAAAAAAAGTGATCCTCGAAACCTTTATCTGGTTTGAGGATGACGTGGGAAAACAGCTGCACAGCGTGCTGCTGCGCGCCGCCCAGCGCGGCATTCAGATTGAGGTGCTGCTCGACGGCTACGGCTCGCCGGATTTAAGCGATGAATTCGTCAACGAACTCACCGCGGCGGGCGTGGTGTTCCGCTATTACGATCCCGGCCCGCGGCTGTTCGGGATGCGCACCAACCTTTTCCGCCGGATGCACCGAAAAATTGTGGTGGTCGATGAGTCTATAGCCTTTGTCGGAGGCATCAACTACTCGGCGGAGCACATGTCCGACTACGGTCCGGAGGCCAAGCAGGACTATGCGATTCGCATCGAAGGGCCGGTGGTTCAGGATATTCTGCTGTTTGAGCTGGAAAATTTACCCGGCAAGGAGCGCGTTCGCCGCTGGTGGAAACGCCGCCACCGTCCGGAAGAGAACCGTTTCCCCGGCGAAGCGCAGGCGCTGTTCGTCTGGCGGGATAACGACGAGCACCGGGACGACATCGAACGCCATTACCTGAAGATGCTGGCGAACGCGAAGCGCGAGGTGATTATCGCGAACGCCTACTTCTTCCCGGGCTACCGCCTGCTGCACGCCATGCGCAATGCCGCCCGCCGCGGCGTGCGGGTGAAGCTGATTGTGCAGGGCGAGCCGGATATGCCGATTGTGAAGGTTGGCGCCCGCCTGCTCTACAACTACCTGGTGAAAGGCGGCGTGCAAATCTACGAATACCGCCGCCGTCCGCTTCACGGCAAGGTGGCGGTGATGGACGACCACTGGGCGACCGTCGGCTCCAGCAATCTCGATCCGCTGAGCCTGTCGCTCAACCTGGAGGCCAACCTGATCATCTACGATCGCCAGTTCAACCAGACCCTGCGCGACAACCTGCAGGGGCTTATCACCCACGACTGCGTGCGGGTGGACGAGTCGATGGTGCCCAAACGCAGCTGGTGGAACCTGGGGATTGGCGTGGTGGTGTTCCACTTCCTGCGCCACTTCCCGGCGATGGTCGGCTGGCTGCCCGCCCACACGCCGAAGCTGGCGCTGGTGGACCCGCCGGTGCAGCCCGAAATGGAAACCCAGGACCGCGTTGAAGCGGAAGATGGAGGCAAAACCTGATGTCGAAATCCCATCCCCGCTGGAGGCTGGCGAAAAAAATCCTCAC
The DNA here is from genome assembly GCF_964208575.1 of Enterobacter soli. Lineage (GTDB taxonomy): Bacteria > Pseudomonadota > Gammaproteobacteria > Enterobacterales > Enterobacteriaceae > Enterobacter > Enterobacter soli_A. The sequence goes on from NZ_CAXOFU010000003.1 coordinate 211,031, forward strand.
CTGGCTGTTCTTCATCGCCGTGGCGGTGCTGCTGGTGGTGTACGCCCAGAAGGTCGACTGGGAAGAGGTGTGGAAGGTCATCCGCAACTACAACCGGATGGTGCTGCTCGGCGCGGTCGGGCTGGTGATCGTCAGCTACCTGATTTACGGCTGCTACGACCTGCTGGGGCGCGCCTACTGCGGGCATAAGCTGGCCAAACGGCAGGTGATGCTGGTGTCGTTCATCTGCTACGCCTTTAACCTGACGCTGAGCACCTGGGTCGGCGGCATCGGCATGCGCTACCGCCTGTATTCGCGCCTCGGGCTGCCGGGGGGCACCATCACCCGGATTTTCTCCCTGAGCATCACCACCAACTGGCTGGGCTACATTTTGCTCGGCGGCGTGATCTTCACCATCGGCGTGGTGCAGCTTCCCGCCCACTGGTATATCGATGAATTCACGCTGCGCATTTTGGGCATCGTGCTGCTGCTGATTATCGCCGTCTACCTGTGGGCCTGCGCCTTCGCTAAGCGCCGGCATATGACTATCAAGGGGCAGAAGCTGGTGCTGCCGTCGTGGCGATTCGCGGTATTGCAAATGGCGGTTTCCAGCGCCAACTGGATGGCGATGGGGGCAATTATCTGGCTGCTGATTGGCGAAGAGGTGAACTACTTCTTCGTGCTGGGGGTGCTGCTGGTGAGCAGTATCGCCGGGGTGATTGTGCATATCCCTGCGGGGATCGGCGTGCTGGAGGCGGTGTTTATCGCCCTGCTCGCCGGAGAGCACGTTTCTCAGGGCACGATCATCGCCGCGCTGCTGGCCTACCGAATGCTCTATTACTTCCTGCCGCTGGCGCTGGCAACGGTCTGTTATCTGGTGCTGGAGAGTCGGGCGAAGAAGCTCAGAGCGAAGAACGAGAAGGCGATGGCTAAATAAACGCAAAACGGCAACCCTGTTGCCGTTTTTAGTGTTTGTCCCCTCTCCCGTGGGAGAGGGTCAGGGTGAGGGCACCAGACCGCACTCTTAGCGACGGTTCCCCAAAATGCGCAGCAGCATCAGGAACAGGTTGATAAAGTCCAGATACAGCGTCAGTGCGCCAAGAATAGAGTATTTACGCAGCGTTGAGCCGTCGCGCACGTCAATCTGCTGCCCGATGTTTTTCAGCTTCTGGGTGTCGTAGGCCGTCAACCCGACAAACACCACCACCCCAATGTAGGTCACCACCCACATCAGCGCTTCGCTCTTCAGCCACAGGTTCACCAGCGACGCCAGCACGATACCAATCAGCCCCATGAACAGCATGCTGCCTAAGCCGCTCAGGTCGCGCTTCGTGGTGTAGCCGTACAGGCTCATTGCGCCGAACATTCCGCCTGCCACCACGAAGGTGCTGGCGATGGACGAGTAGGTATAAACGATGAAGATGCTGGAGAGCGTCAGCCCGGTCAGCGCCGAATAGAGCATGAACAGCGTGGTCGCCATCCCTGCGCTAAGCTTGTGCACCAGACCCGAGAGCACGAACACCAGCGCAAGCTGCGCGATAATCAGCCCGTAGAAGGTGAATTTGTTGGAAAAGATAAACATCATCAGATCGGGCGTATTTGCGGCATACCACGCGATAAACGCGGTAAGCAGCAGGCCGACCGTCATCCAGCCGTACACCTGAGCCATATACGTTTGCAGCCCGGTACGGGTCTGCTGCACTATCGAATCGGAACGCGGAAATCGGTCCATGATTCACTCCTGGTTAATGGGACATACAGTCTAAGACTAACACATCTGCGTAAACCAACTACCAACGGCTGGCGGCCTGCTTATCGCTATCGCGCGATTCAACCCACCGCTCGCCTTCCGGCGTCGCTTCACGTTTCCAGAACGGCGCCTTAGTTTTCAGGTAATCCATGATGAACTCCCCGGCTTCAAACGCGCTGCCGCGGTGCGCGCTGGTGACGCCGACGAAAACAATCTCCTCCCCCGGCCACATTTCGCCGATGCGGTGGATAACAGTGACTCGTCCGAGCGCCCAGCGGCCGCGCGCCTCTTCAACGATCGCCGCCAGGGATTTTTCCGTCATGCCGGGATAGTGTTCCAGCGTAAGCGCTTTTACGCTGTCGCCCAAATTATGATTCCGGACTTTTCCGGTGAAGGTGACGACCGCGCCATCTTCGTCCCGCTCCGCCAGCCAGCCGTATTCAGTGCCGACGTTAAAGCGTTCAGGCCCGACCAGAATGCGAGTGTCTGTCATCTTAGCCCCCTGTCACCGGCGGGAAGAAGGCCACCTCATCGCCGGACTTCAGCGGATGGGTAAACTCCACCAGCGTCTGGTTCACCGCCGCCAGCAGCTTGCCTTCGTCCAGCGCCAGCGCCCAGCGGTCGCCCTGCCCCGCAAGATGCGCGCGAAGGGCGGCAACGTTTTCGAACGGCGCGTCCAGCGTCAGGCTGTCGGTATTGACCAGCTCGCGAACCTGGGCAAAAAAGAGCACCTTAATCATGGCTGTCCACCTTAAAATCACCGGATTTGCCGCCGCTTTTCGCCAGCAGGCGCACCGGGCCAATCACCATGTCCTTTTGGACGGCTTTGCACATGTCGTAGATGGTCAGCGCGGCAACGGACGCTGCCGTTAGCGCTTCCATCTCAACGCCGGTTTTGCCGGTTAAGCGGCACAGGGACTCAATGCGCACGCGGCTGTGCTCCGGCTGCGCCTGGAGGTTAACCTCAACCTTGCTCAGCATCAGCGGGTGGCACAGCGGGATTAAATCCCAGGTGCGTTTTGCCGCCTGAATGCCGGCAATGCGGGCGGTGGCGAACACATCACCCTTGTGATGGCTGCCATCGATAATCATCGCCAGGGTTTCTGGCAGCATGGTGACGAACGCTTCGGCGCGGGCTTCGCGCACGGTTTCCGCTTTGGCAGAAACATCCACCATATGCGCTTCGCCAGCGGCGTTAATGTGGGTCAGTTGCGACATAGCTTATTTCTTTAAATGGGGATGGAAATTACACGGACGGGTAAGGGCATCCAGCTGCGGAGCGATAATGTTGTCCCACGCGGTACGGCACGCTTTGGTCGAGCCCGGCATGGCAAAAATCAGCGTTTTGTTCGCCACGCCCGCGACCGCGCGCGATTGCAGGGTCGAGGTGCCAATCTCTTCGAAGGAGAGCATGCGGAACACTTCGCCAAACCCCTGGATTTCGCGGTCAAACAGCGGCACCAGCGCTTCGGGAGCCTGATCGCCTGCGGTAAAGCCGGTGCCGCCCGTAATCAGAACGACCTGCACCTCATCGCTCGCGATCCAGCGGGACACTTCCGCGCGAATGGCGTAGCGGTTCTCTTTCACTATCGCTTTGTCAACAACGTGATGCCCCGCGTCGGTCGCGGCATCGCGCAGCCAGTGGCCGGAGGTATCGTCCTCTTCGCCGCGGCGGTCAGAAACGGTAAGAATGGCAATACGGGTTGGGATAAACTCTGCGCTTACCTGACTCATCTTCTGGTTCCTTCTTAAGCCTGATTACCCGCCAATGTACGACAGGTTCTGAGTAATTCCGGTGTTGCCCTGATGCAGGAAGTGGGTCTGCTTTTTGTGCGTCAGCGCGTCGGAAATGCGCGCTTCAAGCGCGTCCTGCTGAGCGTCTTCTTCCAGCAAATCGCGAAGATCCACGCCGCCGTCGCCGAACAGGCACAGGTGCAGTTTGCCCACCGACGACACGCGCAGGCGGTTGCAGCTGGCGCAGAAGTCCTTCTCATACGGCATGATAAGCCCGATTTCCCCTTCGTAATCAGGGTGGCAGAAGACCTGCGCCGGGCCGTCGCTGCGCTGGCGGATCTGGTGGATCCAGCCGCGCCTCAGCAGCGCGTCGCGCAGCACCATGCCGGAGATATGATGGCGGCGGAACAGCTCGCTGCTCTCGCCCGTTTCCATCAGCTCAATAAAACGCAGTTGAATGCGGCGCGGTTTGATCCACGCCAGGAAGGTGTCCAGCTGATGATGGTTTACATCGCGCATCAGCACCGTATTGACCTTGACCTTGTCGAACCCGGCGGTAAACGCGGCGTCGATGCCGTCCATCACCTGGCGGAACTTGTCCTGGCCGGTAATGGCGTGGAACTGGCGGGCATCGAGGCTATCGACGCTAACGTTGATCGCCGTCAGCCCCGCCTCGCGCCAGTTCGCCACGTCGCGCGCCATACGGTAACCGTTGGTGGTGACCGCAATCTGGCGAATGCGCGGGTTTTCACGCACGGCGGCAATGATGTCGGGGAAATCGCGGCGCAGAGAGGGCTCGCCCCCGGTCAGACGCACTTTTTCAGTGCCGAGGGCGGAGAACGCGCGCGTTACGCGGCGCACTTCATCCACGGAGAGGAAGCCGTTGTTGGTGGTGCTGCCAGGTTTGTAGCCGTCGGGCAGGCAGTAGGTGCAACGAAAATTGCACACGTCGGTAATCGACAGACGTAAATAGTAAAACTTACGCGCGAAAGCATCAGTGAGTTGTGAAGCCATGTACACCTTTCCAGATACGGGAGGCACAGTCATTTCTTTCTGTACCCTGGTGGCAGTTCCGCCACGGCCAGAGCGCCATATCTTTCGACACAGGCACAAGGGCTAGAGTGTATGTTTTCAAAAAATGAAAACGTGGTTATGGCGATAGTAGCGCGGAAAACGGCACTTCGCCACGATCGGATTTCGCTATATAGTTATATACATAACGACCTAATCGTGCATTTTCGCTACAGAATACGCAAAACTCGCGGTTTCGCATTGATATACGTCATTTTGAGCCGGGTGAAGCATCGTCTTTTAGGGGTAGTTAGGTTACTGTTACGCAGATCGAACGTTATAAGGATGATGTATGCGCAATCGCACTTTTGCGGATCTTGACCGGGTTGTGGCTATCGGCGGAGGCCACGGTCTGGGACGAGTGATGTCTTCACTCTCTTCACTCGGCTCCCGGCTCACCGGGATCGTCACCACCACCGACAACGGCGGTTCCACCGGGCGCATTCGTCGTTCGGAAGGAGGCATCGCGTGGGGCGACATGCGCAACTGCTTAAATCAGTTAATCACTGAGCCGAGCGTCGCTTCCGCCATGTTTGAGTACCGTTTTGGCGGCAACGGCGAACTTTCCGGGCATAACCTCGGAAATCTGATGTTAAAGGCGCTCGATCACCTGAGCGTGCGGCCGTTAGAGGCCATCAATTTAATCCGTAATCTGCTGAAAGTGGACGCCTTCCTGATCCCAATGTCCGAACATCCGGTCGATCTGATGGCGATCGACGTGGAAGGGCATGAAGTGTACGGGGAAGTGAATATCGATCAGCTCACCCAGCCGCCAAAAGAGCTGATGATCTACCCGAGCGTGCCGGCCACCCGCGAAGCGGTTGACGCAATCAGCGAAGCCGATTTGATTCTGATCGGCCCCGGCAGCTTTTACACCAGCCTGATGCCCGGCCTGCTGGTTAAAGAGCTGGCCCAGGCGCTGCGCAGAACCCCGGCGCCGATGGTCTATATCGGCAACCTGGGGCGCGAGCTGAGCCCGGCGGCGGCGAACCTGACGCTGGCGGATAAGCTCAACATGATGGAGCAGTACGTCGGGAAAAAGATTATCGATGCGGTGGTGGTTGGGCCGAAGGTGGATGTGTCCGGCATTGGCGCGCGCGTGGTGGTGCAGGAGCCGCTGGAGGCCAGCGATATTCAGTATCGCCACGATCGGCATTTGCTGCGCGCGGCGCTGGAGAAGGCGATTCAGGCGCTGGGGTAATTGAGTGCGGCCTGATGCCCTCACCCCAACCCTCTCCCACGGGGAGAGGGAGAAAAACATAAAGATGGCAGCCACTGGCTGCCATCTTGCGTTTACCTAGGACGCCGCAATAAACAAATCCCTTAGCTGATGCAGCTGGTCGCGGAGCTGCGCCGCCTCTTCGAACTCGAGGTTTTGCGCGTGCTGCATCATCTGCGCTTCGAGTTCGTGGATTTTCTGCTGCAGCGCTTTCGGCGTCAGCGCCACGGTATCTTCTTCCACCACGGAACGCGCTTTGCCGCGCCCTTTGGCTTTGGTCTTAGCGATGTTCTGACCCAGCGCCAGAATATCCACCACCTTCTTGTTCAGGCCCTGCGGCGTAATGCCGTGCTCTTCGTTGTAGCGCTGCTGTTTCTCGCGACGACGCTCCGTTTCACCAATCGCCTTCGCCATCGACGGCGTGATTTTATCGCCGTACAGAATCGCCTTACCGTTAACGTTACGCGCGGCGCGGCCGATGGTCTGGATCAGCGAACGCTCAGAACGCAGGAAGCCCTCTTTGTCGGCGTCCAGAATCGCCACCAGCGACACCTCAGGCATGTCCAGACCCTCTCGCAGCAGGTTGATACCCACCAGCACGTCAAACTCGCCCAGACGCAGGTCGCGGATGATTTCCATACGCTCCACGGTATCGATGTCCGAGTGCAGGTAGCGCACCTTCTCGCCGTGCTCTTCGAGATACTCGGTAAGATCTTCCGCCATGCGCTTGGTGAGCGTGGTCACCAGCACGCGCTCGTTGATCGCCGAACGCGCGCGGATCTCGGACAGCAGATCGTCAACCTGGGTCGCCACCGGACGCACCTCGATAATCGGGTCGAGCAGCCCCGTTGGACGCACCACCTGATCCACCACTTCATCGCCGGATTTTTCCAGCTCGTAGTTGCCCGGCGTGGCCGAGACGTAGATGGTTTGCGGCGCCAGCGCCTCGAACTCTTCAAACTTCATTGGACGGTTATCCAGCGCCGACGGCAGGCGGAAGCCGTACTCCACCAGCGTCTCTTTACGCGCCCGGTCGCCGCGGTACATGCCGCCAATCTGCGGAATGGTGACGTGAGATTCGTCAATCACCAGCAGGCCGTCTGCCGGAAGGTAGTCAAACAGGGTGGGCGGCGCCTCGCCCGGCCCGCGCCCGGACAGGTAGCGCGAGTAGTTTTCGATGCCGGAGCAGTAGCCCAGCTCGTTCATCATTTCGAGATCGAACTGGGTGCGCTGGCTGAGGCGCTGCTCTTCCAGCAGTTTGTTATTCGCCAGCAGCACCTTGCGACGGTCTGCCAGCTCAACTTTGATGTCTTCCATCGCCTGTACGATGCGCTCGCGCGGCGTCACGTAGTGCGTTTTCGGGTAAACGGTGAAGCGCTGAATGGTGGACTCGATGTGCCCGGTCAGCGGGTCGAACAGCGACAGGCGCTCAACCTCTTCGTCGAACAGCTCAACACGCAGGGCCATGTCGTCCGATTCCGCCGGGAAGATATCAATAACCTCACCGCGCACGCGGAACGTACCGCGCTGGAACGCCTGGTCGTTGCGGGTGTACTGCAACTCGGCGAGGCGGCGCAGGATGGCGCGCTGGTCGATGATCATCCCCTGGGTCAGGTGCAGCATCATCTTCAGATAGAGATCCGGATCGCCCAGACCGTAGATAGCGGAGACCGATGCCACCACAACCACGTCGCGACGCTCCAGCAGCGCTTTGGTCGCCGACAGACGCATCTGTTCGATGTGTTCGTTCACCGAGGCATCTTTCTCGATAAAGGTGTCCGAGCTCGGCACGTAGGCTTCTGGCTGGTAGTAATCGTAGTACGACACGAAGTACTCCACCGCGTTCTCCGGGAAGAACTCTTTCATTTCGCCGTAAAGCTGTGCCGCCAGGGTTTTGTTGGGCGCCAGCACCATGGTCGGGCGCTGCAAATCCGCAATGACGTTGGCGATGGTAAAGGTTTTACCGGAGCCGGTCACACCCAGCAGGGTTTGATGTGCCAGACCATCTTCCAGCCCCTCTTCCAGACGACGGATAGCCTCAGGCTGGTCGCCCGAGGGGCGGAAAGCAGAATTCAGTTTGAACGGTTTACTCATGGGCGATGACCTGATGACGTTATTAGCGGCAGGTGAGTAATTTTACTCGTCAATGCCAGGATTGCCAGTAAAAGATACTGGATGAAAAACCAGTGGCGTGTCAGGATGTTTAGGATAGCGTCGGGATGATTAGCGCGAATAAGGTCAAAATTTAGGCCGGGACGAGATAAAACGCTAGCGAGATGGGGTTATCCCCAGAACTTTTTCTTTTTTAACATTTGTCAACCCGTGTAAGAAAAGTTTCAGCTTTCCAGGTGACAGTTTCGTTACGACAATTGCTTTTATTTAACCAGTTAATTTTTAACAGATATTTCCTAAAGCCGCGTTTCGCACCAATTCAGGCGTAACCCGCGTATTCTCTCGCTTATCGCGTGTTTTCTAACTCTAATGCACATGGTTATCCACAGGAATAGTGGATAACTGCCTCCAGCCCGTACAGACCGCCACTCGGGCAATTCCCGGTTTTTCCCATCGCCGGGGTCACAAAAAATTTTTATAGCTATTTTTTGATGATAATCAGTTGAGCCGATGATAACGGATTGGTGAGATCTTAATCACAAATCCATCAAATGCTCTGCTGCACCACCGCTCAACATCCCCGGCACTGCGACTGTGCAAATTGTTCACACATGGCGTCCGGGCGCGGGACGTAGTCCTAAAAAATCATCTTTTTTAGTCCGCTTATCTCTTCTGGCAGGAGTTTTGCAGAACATCTCACGAGCTCTGCCCACATCGATTTTTAAGGAGAGAAACATGTTGAGTCTGCGTGCAGTAAACCAGTTCTACGGAAGCCAACATACGCTGTGGAATGTTGATTTAGATTTTCCCCAGGGCCAGTGTACGGGCGTGATCGGCCTGCCGGGGATGGGGAAAACGACCCTGATGAACTGCATTGTGGGCAATCTGCCCGTCGAGAGCGGAACCATCGTCTGGCATGAAGCGGGCGCCCCGCCCTGCGACCTGCTGAGCCAGGCCCCCGGCCAGCGCCAGACTCCTCGCATTGGCTACGTGCCGCAGGACCGGCGGATTTTTTCCCAGCTTACCGTTGAAGAGAATCTGCACATTGCGATGCGGGCAACCGGCACGGCCGATCCCGTCGCCAAAAGCGAGATGTTTGACCTGTTCCCGCAGCTCCATCCCCTGCGCCAGCGTCGCGCCAACGGGCTGTCGCCGGACGTGCAGTACCAGCTGGCGCTGGCCAACGCGCTGGTCACGCGCCCGCGGGTATTGATTCTGGATGAGCCGATGCACGGCGCAGAGCCGAGCTTTGCCCAGAAGCTCACGCAGCTGCTGGCGCGGCTGAACCGGGAGTTAGGCATGACGGTATTGCTGGCGGAGCAGCAGCTGTCGTTTATCCGCCGGGTGGCCGACCGCTTCTGCATGCTCTATCGCGGGCGTAACGTGGCGCAGGGCCACGTTAACGAGCTAAACGACGAGCTTATCGCCCACTGGATGTCGCTTGAGGCAAGGCGCTGAGATCCAGATAGCGCCCGGTGTCGGCGCGTTCTGCCCCCTCTGCGAGCCAGGGGATCTCCCCGAGGAACGGAGCCGGAAGCACGCGCTTAAGGGTGGTTAAATACGCCTGATGCCGCTTTCCGGGTGCCACCACGTCGTTGGCTATCCAGCCCGCCAGGCGCAGCCCGGCCTGCTGAACCGCCTGCGCGGTTAACATCGCGTGATTGATGCAGCCCAGCTTCACGCCGACCACCAGAATGACCGGAAGCTGCTCCGCCTGCACCCAGTCGGCAAAGGTCTGCTCGTCGGAGAGCGGCGTAAACCAGCCGCCAGCCCCCTCCACCAGCACCCATTCGGCGCGCTGCTCCAGCGCGCGCAGGCCCTCGGACAGCACGGCGAAATCAATGCTGCGCCCCTCGTCGGCGCTGATGATGTGCGGCGAGGTCGGCTCGGCGAAGGTATACGGGTTCACCTGCGGATAGGCAAGCGCCAGGCTGCTGTGGTATTGCAGCGCCAGGGCGTCGCTATTGCGCAGCCCCTCCGGCGTCATCTCGCTGCCGGAGGCCACGGGCTTGTAGCCTGCGGTGACATACCCTTGCAGATTCGCCGCCTGCAGCAGCGCCGAGCTGGCGACCGTTTTACCCACTTCGGTGTCCGTGCCGGTCACAAAATAACGTTCAGTCACGTTCGATAATCCCATGAAAAAGTTGATAAGAGAGCGTGAACGCCCCCTGCTGCTGCGGCCAGGCAAGCTCCAGACGCCGAAGCTGACCGCGGGTGAGCGGCTTTTTGTCGCGCCCGGTGTGCAGGTGCGTGGCCCCGATGCCCTTCAGCGATCGCATGGCGCTCAGCGCATCGTCAAAGGGCAGCGTGATGGTCTGCACCGCGTGGCGATAGCGCCAGCCGTGCAGGGCTTTGATTACCTCATCCTGCGCTAAAAAGCGGTTAGCGTGCGGCTGCGCGTCCACCGCCTGCCAGGCCTGATTCAGCTCCGGCAGCGAGCTTTCAAGCAGCGTGGTGAACGCCACCTTCCCGCCCGGGCGCGCCACGCGGTACAGCTCGCGCAGCGCCTGCGGCAGGCTGCTGCACCACTGCACCGCCAGGTGGCTCCAGACCAGGTCAAACTGCGCGTCCGCCAGGGGAATGGCTTCGATATCCGCCAGCAGATAGCGGTCGGCGGCCTGCTGCTGCCGCGCCTCGTCCAGCATCTGCGGGGAGAGATCGATAGCCGTCACGCGGCTCCCGGCCTCGCGCCAGTAGCGGCTGTTCGCCCCCGGCCCGCATCCGGCGTCCAGCACCTGCGGGAAATGCCCCTCGCCAAGCGCGGAAAGCAACCCGCACGCGCTCCGGCGCTGCAGCTCGTCGTGCCGGGAATAGCTCTGCGCCGCCCGCCCAAACGCGGCGGCAATGGCCTGCTTATTGACTGGCGACATGCAGCGCCTCCATCAGCGTATCGATATCGTCGGCTTCGTGCGCCGCCGTCAGCGTCAGGCGCAGGCGCGCGGTGCCCGGCGGAACGGTCGGCGGGCGAATAGCCGTGACCCACATGCCACGTTCGCGCAGCCCCTGCGCCAGGCCCAGCGCCCGGCCGTTATCCCCGACGACGATCGGCTGGATAGCGCTGTGGGAATCGGTGCTGCGGAACGGCAGCCCGGCAAGGCCCCGGCGGAAGCGGCGGATGTGCTCCGCTAAGCGCGCGCGGCGGGATGCGCCGTCGTCGCTGCGAATCACCGCCAGCGACGCGGAAAGCGCCACGGCCTGCGCCGGGGGCATGCTGGTGCTGTAGATCAGGTGGCGGGCGAACTGCAGCAGATAGTCGGCAGCCGGTTCGCTGCACAGCACCGCCGCGCCGCTGACGCCAAAGCCCTTGCCGAAGGTCACCACCAGCAGCTCGGGCTTCACGTTTTGCTGATACGCGCTGCCGCGCCCCTCCTCGCCAACAACCCCGATACCGTGGGCATCATCCACCAGCAGCCACGCGTTTTGCCGCGCCGCCCCGGCGTGCAGCTGAGCGAGCGGCGCGCTGTCGCCGTCCATGCTGAATACCCCTTCCGTCACCACCAGCTGCTGGCCGTCGCAGGGCTTAGCGAGCAGGGTTTGAAGCTGGCCGGCATCGTTATGGGCAAAGCGGCGCAGCTGCGCCGGGCTGAGGCTTGCCGCCTCCAGCAGCGAGGCGTGGCTTAAGCGGTCGGCCAGGATCCGGTCGTCTTTGCCCATCAGGGCGGCAATCACCGCCTGATTGGCGGCAAAGCCGGAGATAAACAGCAGCGCGCGCGGGTAGCCAAGCCAGTCGGCAAGCTGCTCCTCCAGCGCCTGATGGGCGGTGGTGTAGCCGCTGACGTGGCCCGACCCGCCGCTGCCCACGCCGTAGCGCTCGGCGCCCTGCTGCCAGGCGCGCACAATCTGCGGGTGCTGGCTCAGGCCGAGATAGTCATTGCTGGAGAAATTACAGAACCGCTTCCGGTCGCGGGTGAGAAAACGGCCCGCGCCGTTTTCAACCGCGCCGCGCACGCGAAAGGCGTCTGCCGCCCGGCGCTCCGCCAGGGCGGCGCTGATGCGCTGCTCCCAGGTCATACGGCTGCCGCGTTGTAGAACTGGTCGGTGTCGGCGTTGAAAATTTGCTGCTCCAGGTGCTGCTGCTGTTCGATATCGCCGGTCAGCACGTCGGTCTGGTGCGGGTTCAGCCCCAGCTTGCGGAACAGCTGAACGTCTTTGTCCTCTTCCGGGTTCGGCGTGGTGAGCAGCTTGCAGCCGTAGAAAATGGAGTTAGCGCCCGCCATAAAGCACATCGCCTGGGTCTGTTCGTTCATCTGCTCGCGGCCCGCGGAGAGGCGCACGAACGAGCGCGGCATCATGATGCGCGCCACGGCGATGGTGCGGATAAAATCGAACGCGTCCACGTCGTCGTTGTCCGCCAGAGGCGTGCCTTTGACCTTCACCAGCATGTTGATCGGCACGCTTTCCGGCGGGGTCGGCAGGTTCGCCAGCTGGAGCAGCAGGCCCGCGCGGTCCTTCACGGTTTCGCCCAGCCCGACGATACCGCCGGAGCAGACTTTAATCCCGGCATCGCGCACTTTTTCCAGCGTGTCCAGGCGCTCCTGATAGGTACGGGTGGTGATGATGTTGCCGTAAAACTCCGGCGAGGTGTCGAGGTTGTGGTTGTAGTAATCCAGCCCCGCCGCCGACAGGCGCTGCGCCTGCTCGTCGTTGAGCGTCCCCAGCGTCATGCAGGCTTCCAGCCCCATCTCCTTCACGCCTTTGACCATCTGCTCCAGATACGGCATGTCGCGGTCGTGCGGGTTTTTCCACGCCGCACCCATGCAGAAGCGGGTCGATCCGGCGTTTTTGGCCTTGCGCGCGGAGTCGAGCACCTGCTCCACCTCCATCAGGCGTTCGGATTCAAGGCCGGTTTTATAGCGGGCGCTCTGGGGGCAATACTTGCAGTCTTCCGGGCAGGCGCCGGTTTTGATCGACAGCAGCGTGCTGACCTGAACGTGGCGCGGATCGAAGTGCTGGCGGTGTACCTGCTGCGCTTCGAACATCAGCTCCAGGAAAGGTTTATTGAATAATTCAGTAACTTGCGACATCGTCCAGCGTGCGTGGTGAGCCATGGGGCTTCTCCAAAGGGTTTTGTTAATTCTCGGTTCGGTTTATACTTGTAAACCTAAATGTTTTCAAAATGGTTTACAAGTCGATTATGACTCAGGACGATCTCGCCTTCGACAGGCAGCATATCTGGCACCCTTACACCTCCACGACCCACCCGCTGCCGGTTTATCCGGTCGAGTCTGCCCACGGCTGCACGCTGCAGCTTGCCGGCGGCGAAGCGCTGGTAGACGGCATGTCCTCCTGGTGGGCGGCGATCCACGGCTACAACCACCCGCGCCTGAATGCGGCGATGAAGGCGCAGATAGACCGGATGTCCCACGTGATGTTCGGCGGGATCACCCATCAGCCCGCGGTGGATTTATGCCACCGTCTGGTGGCGATGACGCCGGAGCCGCTGGAGTGCGTTTTCCTTGCCGATTCCGGCTCGGTGGCGGTTGAAGTGGCGATGAAAATGGCGCTGCAGTACTGGCACGCCCGAGGCGAATCGCGGCAGCGCTTCCTCACCTTCCGCAACGGCTATCACGGGGATACCTTTGGCGCGATGTCGGTGTGCGATCCGGACAACTCCATGCACAGCCTGTGGAAAGGCTATCTGCCGGAGAACCTGTTCGCCCCCGCACCGCAAAGCCGCTTCGACGGCGAGTGGAACGAGATGGACATGGTCGGCTTTGCGCGCCTGATGGCTGCCCACCGCCACGAGATTGCCGCCGTGATCCTTGAGCCGATTGTGCAGGGCGCGGGCGGGATGCGCATGTATCACCCGGAGTGGCTGAAGCGCATCCGCAGGATGTGCGATCGCGAAGGCATTTTGCTGATTGCCGACGAGATAGCGACCGGGTTTGGCCGCACCGGGAAGCTGTTCGCCTGCGAGCACGCGGGCATCGCGTCGGACATCCTGTGCCTCGGCAAAGCGCTGACCGGAGGTACCATGACGCTCTCCGCCACCCTCACCACGCGCCGGGTTGCCGATACCATCAGCGACGGCGAGGCGGGCTGCTTTATGCACGGCCCGACCTTTATGGGCAATCCGCTGGCGTGCGCGGTGGCGGGCGAGAGCCTTGCGATCCTCGAAAGCGGCGAGTGGCAAGCTCAGGTGGCGACGATTGAGGCGCAGCTCAGGCAGGAGCTGAACGCGGCGTCCGGCTCGGAATTTGTCGCCGACGTGCGCGTCCTCGGCGCCATCGGCGTGATTGAGACGACCCATCCGGTGAACATGGCCGCCCTTCAGCGCTTCTTCGTTGAGCGCGGCGTCTGGGTGCGTCCGTTTGGCAAGCTGATCTACCTGATGCCGCCGTACATCATTACCGCCGACGAGCTGCGAAAGTTGACGGCTGCGGTGGTTGAGGCGGTGAATATCCCGGCGCATTTCGCGATTTAAGCCAATGCGTTACACTTCAAGAACAAGTGGTTAACGAGGATAAACCGTATGAAAATCATCAGTCAGGATCTGCGCGACGGCGAGAAGCTGCCCGAACGCCACGTGTTTAACGGTATGGGGTATCAGGGGGATAACCTCTCCCCGCACCTGGCGTGGGACGACGTTCCCGCCGGAACCAAAAGCTTTGTCGTGACCTGCTACGACCCGGACGCGCCAACCGGCTCCGGCTGGTGGCACTGGATTGTCGCCAACCTGCCGGCCGACACGCGCGTGCTGCCGCAGGGGTCAGGCTCCGGCGTGGCCGCGCTGCCGGAAGGTGCAATCCAGACGCGCACCGATTTCGGTAAAGCGGGCTACGGCGGCGCGGCTCCGCCGAAGGGCGAAACCCACCGCTATATCTTCACGGTTCACGCCCTGGACGTGGACAGGATTGAGGTGGATGAAGGCGCGAGCGGCGCGATGGTTGGGTTTAACGTGCATTTCCATACGCTGGGAAGCGCGTCGATTACGGCGATGTATTCCTGATCGAGCGGCCTGATGCCCTCACCCCGGCCCTCTCCCACAGGGAGAGGGAGAAAACCTTAGAGCCCCTCACCACCATGGGGAGAGGGAGAAAACCTCAGAGCTCCTCACCACCACGGGGAGGGGGAGAAGGCCTTTAATCCCCTCGCCCCTTCGGGGAGAGGGTTAGGGTGAGGGGAAAAATCACAGCACCGACGGCAGCAGCCCCACCAGACGCCCTTCTTCCAGAAGCTGCATCGCCTTATCAATATCCGGCGCAAAGAAGCGGTCGTCATCGTAATGCGAAACCTGCTCGCGCAGCGCGTAACGCGCCTGCTCCAGCAGGGCGCTGGACTTCAGCCCTTCGCGAAGATCAATCCCCTGACACGCCGCCAGCCATTCCACCGCCAACACGCCTCGGGTGTTGGACGCCATTTCCCACAGGCGACGCCCGGCGGCGGGCGCCATCGACACGTGATCTTCCTGATTGGCGGAAGTCGGCAGGCTGTCAACGCTGTGCGGATGCGACAGCGCTTTGTTCTCGCTCGCCAGCGCCGCCGCGGTCACCTGGGCAATCATAAAGCCCGAGTTCACCCCACCGTTGCGCACCAGGAACGGCGGCAGCTGGGACATGTGCTTGTCCATCATCAGCGCGATACGGCGCTCGGACAACGCCCCCACCTCGGCAATCGCCAGGGCGATATTATCCGCCGCCATCGCCACCGGCTCGGCATGGAAGTTGCCGCCGGAGACCACGTCATTCTCCTCGGCAAACACCAGCGGGTTATCCGACACCGCGTTGGCCTCCACCAGCAGCACCTCTGCCGCCTGGCGCAGCTGGGTCAGGCACGCGCCCATCACCTGAGGCTGGCAGCGCAGAGAGTACGGATCCTGCACCTTGTCGCAGTTATGGTGGGACTCGGCAATGTCGCTGGTGTCGGTCAGCAGGTGGCGATACATCGCCGCGGCGTCAATCTGCCCGCGCTGGCCGCGCACCTCGTGAATACGGGCGTCAAACGGACGACGCGAGCCGAGCACCGCTTCGGTGGTCAACGCGCCGCACACCACCGCCGAGGCAAACAGGTCTTCGGCTTCAAACAGGCCGCGCAGGGCGAACGCCGTCGAGGCCTGCGTACCGTTAAGCAGCGCCAGCCCCTCTTTCGCCGCCAGCGTGATCGGCGCCAGTCCGGCCTTGGCCAGCGCCTCTTTCGCCGGAAGCCACTCGCCCTGCCAGCGCGCTTTGCCCTCGCCCAGCAGCAGCAACGACATGTGCGCCAGCGGCGCAAGGTCGCCGGAGGCCCCGACCGAGCCCTTCGCCGGGATCCACGGATACACTTCGGCGTTTACCAGCGCCATCAGCGCCTGGATCACGCTCAGGCGAATGCCCGAGAAGCCGCGCGCCAGGCTGTTGATCTTAAGCACCATCATCAGCCGCACGATGTCATCGTCCAGCGGCTGGCCCACGCCCGCGGCGTGGGAGAGCACCAGCGAGCGCTGCAAATTTTCCAGATCGTGGGTGGCGATGCGGGTCTGCGCCAGCAGGCCAAACCCGGTGTTGATGCCGTAGGCCGTGCGCCCTTCGGCTACGATGGCTTCGACGCAGGCTACGCTGTTGTTGATCGCCGCGTGGGCGCTTTCATCGAGCGTGAGCGTCACCGGCTGACGCCAGACGCTGCGCAGCTGTTGTAACGTCAGAGAGCCGGGAGTAAGGGTAAGAGCGTTCATTCATGCTTTCCTTGTGTGGCAGGGATCATCGGCAGGTTTAGCCCCTGCTCTTTGGCACATTCAATCGCAATGTCGTAACCCGCATCCGCGTGGCGCATCACGCCGGTGGCCGGGTCGTTGTGCAGCACGCGCGCGATTCGCGCCGCCGCGTCGTCGGTGCCATCGCAGACGATGACCATCCCCGAGTGCTGGGAGAAGCCCATCCCCACGCCGCCGCCGTGGTGCAGCGACACCCAGGTCGCGCCGCTGGCGGTATTCAGCAAGGCATTCAGCAGCGGCCAGTCGGATACCGCGTCTGAGCCGTCGCGCATGGCTTCGGTTTCGCGGTTCGGGCTGGCAACCGAGCCGGAGTCCAGATGGTCACGCCCGATAACGATCGGCGCGGAGACTTCGCCGCTGCGCACCATTTCGTTGAACGCCAGGCCCAGCTTCTGCCGCCACTCCAGACCCACCCAGCAGATGCGCGCCGGCAGGCCCTGGAAGTTAATGCGCTCCCGCGCCATGTCGAGCCAGCGGTGCAGGTGCTCATCGTCCGCGATAATCTCTTTTACCTTCGCGTCGGTTTTGTAGATATCTTCCGGGTCGCCGGAGAGCGCCACCCAGCGGAACGGGCCGATGCCGCGGCAGAACAGCGGGCGAATGTAGGCAGGTACGAAGCCGGGGAAGTCAAAGGCGTTGCTGACGCCCATCTCTTTTGCCATCTGGCGAATGTTGTTGCCGTAATCGAAGGTCGGAATGCCCATCGCGCTGAAGGCCAGCATCGCGGAAACGTGCTCTGCCATAGACCGCTTGGCGGCGAGCACCGTGCCTTCCGGGTCGGTTTCCGCCTTCTGCTGGTAGGTTTCCCACGTCCAGCCTTTTGGCAGATAGCCGTGGAGCGGATCGTGGGCGCTGGTCTGGTCGGTGACCAGATCCGGTCGCACGCCGCGCGCCACCAGCTGTGGGAGGATATCCGCCGCGTTGCCGCACAGCGCAATCGACACGGCCTTGCCTTCGGCAGTGTATTTCTTGATGCGGGCCAGCGCGTCGTCGAGGTTGTCCGCCTGCTCGTCCACGTAGCGGGTGCGCAGACGGAAATCGATGCGGCTTTGCTGGCATTCAATGTTCAGCGAGCAGGCCCCCGCGAGGGTCGCCGCCAGCGGCTGCGCGCCGCCCATGCCGCCCAAGCCGGCGGTCAGCACCCAGCGCCCCTTCAGGGAGCCGCCGTAGTGCTGGCGGCCTGCTTCCACGAAGGTTTCGTAGGTGCCCTGCACGATGCCCTGGCTGCCGATGTAGATCCAGCTGCCCGCGGTCATCTGGCCGTACATCGCCAGCCCTTTGGCGTCCAGCTCGTTGAAGTGTTCCCAGGTCGCCCAGTGCGGCACCAGGTTGGAGTTGGCAATCAGCACCCGCGGGGCGTTGGCGTGGGTTTTGAACACGCCGACCGGCTTGCCGGACTGCACCAGCAGGGTTTCATCGTCTTCGAGCTGCGTCAGCGCGTTCACAATGGCGTCGTAGCACGCCCAGTTGCGCGCGGCGCGGCCGATGCCGCCGTAAACCACGAGCTCATGGGGATTCTCTGCGACCTCGGGATCGAGGTTGTTCATCAACATGCGCAGCGGTGCTTCGGTGAGCCAGCTTTTTGCGGTGAGCTGAGTGCCGCGCGGGGCGCGAACATCCTGCTGGCGGTATTTACCTGACGACATTGTGTGCTCCTCATTCGGGACTGATGATGCAATTAGATATACTTGTATAGACAAGCACACACAAGGCTGGTTTTAACAAAAAAGATACAATTTTGTTATATTGCGTTAGCTATCACGATTTCAGCCGTTACGACATGAAATGGCCCTGCAAACGGTAGCGGCTTCCCGGATAGAGCAGCCTGGCGTGGGAGACAATCTGCGACGATGACCAGGTGCGGCGGCGGATCAGCAGACAGGGATCCTGCTCTTTGATGCGCAGCAGCTCGCACTCCTGCGGCGTTGCGCGAACCGCTTCCACGATGTGCTCCCCTTCCGTCAGCGGCGCGACGAGCGAGAGATAGGCGTGCGGCGTGGTGCGGGTGTAATCCTGCGCCAGATACTCCGGCACGCGCTCGGCGTTGACGCAGCGATCTTCAATCTGCACCGGGATGTCATTCTCAAAATGCACCATCACCGAATGGAAGATCCGCGTCCCCTCCTTAACGTTCAGCTCTATCGCCTGCTCGGCGCTGGCCTGGGTCGCCTCCAGCACCCGCACCTCGCAGCGGTGCTGATGATGCCGGGCGGTAATTTCGTCGGCGATGCTGCGAATTTCAAACAGCGCCGACTGGCCTTTTGGCTCGGCGACGAAGGTGCCGACGCCCTGCAAACGCACCAGCAGCCCTTCATCGGTCAGTTCGCGCAGCGCCCGGTTGACGGTCATGCGGCTAAAGCCAAACTGCGCCACCAGCTCGGCCTCGGACGGAATACGGTCGTGCGCGCGCCAGACGCCCGCCGCGATTTTTTCGCTTATCGCCTGCTTAACCTTTTCATAAAAAGGCGCCGGAGGGCTGGGCTGCTCGGGTGAGCGTGAAAACATGATGACTCCTTAACTGTGTTATGCCCACCAGTGAGCAATTTGCCAGGCCAGACGCGCGGCAAGCTTCGCCCCCTGTCCGTCCCGGTCGTAATGCGGATTAAACTCGACCAAATCTGCCGCCCGCAGCTTTCCGCTGCGGCAGACGCGCTCGATAACCGGCAGCAGATCCAGCGCCGGGATCCCCAGCGCCGCCGGGGCCGATACCGCGGGCATTTCCCCGGCGGGCAGCACGTCGAGATCAATCGTCAGGTAGACGCCGTCCGCCCGGGCCAGAACCTGCTCAAGCACCGGGAGCGCGTCGCGGCGAAAATCGAGATCTTCCACCAGCGTGACGTTCAGCCGTCCGGCCTCATCCCACAGCGCCTGGGTGTTCGCCGCGCGGCTGACGCCGAAGCAGGCGTAGTGAAACTCCCGCGACTGCGCGGCGCAGTAGTGGGCAAGCTGGCGAAACGGCGTGCCCGATGTGGCGCGTTCGGCCTTGCGCAGGTCGAGATGGGCATCAAGATTAATGATAACCACCCGCTCGCCCGGAAAGGCGTCCAGCACGCCGCGCCCGTGCGCCCACGCGATTTCGTGCCCGCCGCCGAGCACCAGCGTGCGCATTCCCGACCGCTGGCACTGAACCACCGCATCGCTTAACGCCTGCTGCGCGGCTTCGAGCCCTTCGCCCTCGGCGTATATTGAGCCCATGTCCACCAGCCGCTCGTGCCCCCGATGGCTTGCCATGTTTGCCAGCGCCCTGCGGATCGCATCCGGCGCGTGCGCCGCCCCCGGCCTGCCGAGGTTGCGCCTGACGCCCTCGTCACACTCAAAGCCCAGCAGGGCGATGCCCGCGCCTGCGGGCTCGAACGCCTGCGCCTGGACGAGAGTCTGGAAAAGGCGTTTGGCCGCGCTGGACTCCGCGCTGTCGTCGCGCCCCTGCCAGACGTCGTTTGATACCGGATGCCAGAGCATCATACCGCTTCTCCCCGAAAAATGCGTTGATACAGCGGGTTACGCCCCGGCTCGTAGACCATCTCCACCGGGCTTTGCGCGTCCCAGACGATAAAGTCAGCCACATACCCGGCCTTGAGCTGCCCGTGGGTTTTGCCCCGCCCGAGCGCCCGCGCCGCGTGGCGCGTCACGCCAGCCCACGCCTCTTCCGGCGTCAGGCCAAACTGCACGCAGGCCATGTTCATCGCCAGATGGAGGCTGGCAAACGGGCTGGTGCCGGGGTTGTAGTCGGTGGCGACCGCCATCGCGACGCCGTGCGTTCTGAGCAGCTCAACCGGCGGGCGCTGGCGCTCCTGAAGAAAATAGAATGCGCCGGGCAGCAGCACCGCCGCGGTGCCGCTGGCCGCCATTGCCTTCACGCCCGCTTCATCGAGATACTCAATATGATCGGCAGAGAGCCCCTGATAGCGGCTCACCAGCGCCGCGCCGCCCAGGTTCGACAGCTGCTCTACGTGCCCCTTGACCGGGATCCCCAGCCGAGCGGCGGCCTTAAACACGCGTTCGCTCTGGGCGGGGGTAAAGCCGACGTTTTCGCAGAACACGTCCACGGCTTCAAACAGCCCTTTGCGCCACAGCGCGGGCATAATGTCGTCACACACCAGCGTGATGTAGGCATCGGGATCGTGGCGGTACTCCGCCGGGACGGCGTGCGCCGACAGCAGCGTCGGGCTGATTTCTACCGGGTTGTCCCGCCCGAGCTTGCGCGCCACGTCGAGCATCTTCTCTTCCGATTCGGCGCTAAGCCCGTAGCCTGATTTGATTTCAAGGGTGGTGACCCCTTCATTCATTAACCGCAGAAGGCGCTGCCGGGCGAGGGCCAGCAAGGTTTCCGGCGTGCTGCTGCGCGTGGCGGTGACGGTGGCGTTAATGCCGCCGCCCCGGGCGCTGATGGTCTGGTAGGAAACGCCGTTTAGCCGCTGCTCCCACTCTGCGGCGCGATCGCCGCCAAACACCAGATGGTTATGGCAGTCGATAAGGCCGGGGGTGACGAGCCTCCCCTGTAAATCAACGCAGTTAGGGTGCTCCTGGGGAATGTCGGCTTCGGGGATAACGGCCAGAATCGCCCGGTCGCGGACAACCAGCGCGTGCTGCTCAAGAAGTCCGTAGGGGGCAGAATGATGAGGATCCATCGTGGCCAGTCGCGCGTTACGCCATATCACATCGTCGGGATGAAGCTGCTGCATGGGGCTTCCACTTGTCATGGGTTGTATAGACATTTATTTTCATCCGTCTGCGGCTGTCAACCGCCCGAGCGGAAAATGTTATTTATTTGTGATGAATTCCCCGCCTTCACCGTTGAGAAAATGCAACTTTTACCCTTTTTATCTTCCCGTTTCGCTCAACTTAGTATAAAAAAGCAGGCTATTTCGTCTATACCGTTAAGACTTGCATACCCAGGAGCTTTACCTTGAACATTTCCAGGATTTCCCGTCTGGCGTTAGCGCTCGCCTTCGGCGTGACATTATCCGCCTGTAGCTCAACGCCGCCGGATCAGCAGCCTTCTGAGCAGGCTGCGCCGGGCACTGCATCTCGTCCGATTCTGTCCGCCGATGAAGCCAAAAACTTCAACCGCGCAAACTACTTCACCGCGATGGATCCGAACGCCGCGCCGTGGACGCCTTCTTCTATTAACCTGCCAAAACAGCCCGACTTCGTGGTGGGCCCGGCAGGTGCGCAGGGCGTAACGCACACCTCTATTCAGGCGGCGGTTGATGCGGCAATCACCAAACACAGCGCGTCCCGCCAGTACATCGCCATCCTGCCAGGCGAATACGAAGGCACCGTCTACGTGCCAGCCGCACCGGGCAGCATTACCCTGTACGGTACGGGCGAAAAAGCCATCGACGTGAAAATTGGTCTGGCGATCGACTCTGAAATCGACACCAACACCTGGCGTCGTCTGGTGAACCCGGCTGGTAAATACATGCCCGGCAAGCCGGCGTGGTACATGTTTGATAACTGCCAGAGCAAGCGCAGCGCCACCGTGGGCATGATGTGCTCTGCGGTCTTCTGGTCACAGAACAACGGCCTGCAGCTGCAGAACCTGACCATTCAGAACACCGTGGGTGACAGCGTTGACGCGGGCAACCATCAGGCCGTCGCGCTGCGCACCGATGGCGATCGCGTTCAGATCAACAACGTGAACATTCTGGGCCGTCAGAACACCTTCTTCGTGACCAACAGCGGCGTGCAGAACACGCTGCAAAACAACCGTCTGACCCGCACGCTGGTGACCAACAGCTACGTTGAAGGCGACGTGGATATCGTGTCCGGCCGCGGCGCGGTGGTGTTTGATAACACCGAGTTCCGCGTAGTCAACTCCCGCACGCAGCAGGAAGGTTACGTGTTTGCTCCGGCAACGCAGTCCAACCTCTACTACGGCTTCCTGGCCGTCAACAGCCGCTTTACCGCGTCCGGTGACGGCGTGGCGCAGCTCGGTCGCTCCCTGGATGTGGATGCCAACACCAACGGTCAGGTTGTGATTCGTGACAGCGTGATCAACGAAGGCTTCAACGTGGCGAAACCGTGGGCCGACGCCGCTATCTCCAAACGTCCGTTCGCCGGCAACACCGGTGCGGTGGATGATAAAGGTAACGTGCAGCGCAACCTGAACGACACTCGCTTCAACCGCATGTGGGAATACAACAACCGCGGCGTGGGCAGCAAGGTCGTGGCAGAGCCTAAGCAGTAATCCGTATCCCGGACATAAAAAAACCTCGCTTTTGCGAGGTTTTTTTTGAGGCCGTGTTACAGGTTATCTTTTTTGAAGACTGCACTTATAAAAACTATAACGGCTACAATGAATAAAGAAGATAAACATAAAAAAAGAAAATAGTATTTATCCCATGTATCGCCAGGAATCACTCCAGTGAAGTTCCTGATAATATTGTAGGCTTTGCTCTCAGGAATAAAAGCATAAAGCACTATTAATACCACCGAGAAAAGCAGCGCCTCGCCAATCCATAATAATGTATATTGTATCGGTTTCATTAATACACCTGTACTGTTCCAAAAGCCGTTAAAGACCCCATGATGAGTTGTGTGGGCGTTTCTAATAATGCATCACGTAACATCAAGAAATCTGACAGGCGAGGTAATGTGATACACCCTTCACTCACTCCCTTATAGCCAGCGGGATGTAATCTAAAATGTCCCCTTTCCACTTTATCAATAAATGTTACATCATCGATTTGAGCATCATGTCGATAAAGTGCAAACCATAATGACCGTTCGGATCCAGAAACAAATGAAGCCAGTGCATCGCTCAGTCCAGTTAACAATCCTCCTCTACCGCGTGTGACAATATAGTATAAACCCGGTGGAAGTGGGCCAATTGACGGTTTTGAAATATCATCAGGATTATTACGTGAGGAACCCGTACCTGAATAGGCGGGGAAAAAACCTATTCCCGGGCAGCAAAGATTGCTCAGCCGATGACCATTCAGAAAGAAGGTACAGTGAATCATCGCTCATTCCATGCGTCAGAAAAGCTGATATTCCCATCGTTGTGTTTCCATGTGATTTTTTCATACCGCAACGAAACAGCCTCTAAGTGATTATGCTTTTCGGAGGCGGGATTTTTACAATCATGCATCATCGGACAAATTGAAATGACTTTAACATTCTCTAAAAGCATATTAAAATATTCTTCTTCCTGTCCTGAATAGTTAATTCTATACCATTTTAGCTCTACGCTTTTCAGGGTACGGCCTTGTGCTACGGCTTTATAGATGTATGGACTTGAGGAATCAAACTCTTTTTGAAATGTCAGTGGCGAATGTAAACGTGTTGCGGTTATTTTACCGGTACTGTTATCAGTTGGTAGATGCAAACCATGACTGAATGCTAATACCTCTATACTTCCTTCACGGCCCTGTACATCAACGGAACCTTTAATATCTGCACCGCCATCATCCTTCATCCATAAATACGCGGGAATTGCCATTGTTAGTAAGTCCTTTTGCTGTTATTAAAATTTGACCATACACAATGAATTCAATTAATACAACACGGTAATTCTGGCCCTTATCGTAACTGATATATTTACATTGTTTTATTGTCGTAGATAATTCACGCTAGTTATAAATAATCGGAGTTGGTCATTACGCCCCATTATTCCTAACTTCGCCTTTTTGCAGCTCATTTAAGCTATCAATATCGATATTCCAGGAGCAATAATTTAGCTATGACATACTCAGTTAATATTAAACCCTGCATGAATTAATTATCCTCCGGGATACCTGCTCTCATCACAGGAGCCGTATCCCGGACATAAAAAAACCTCGCATTTGCGAGGTTTTTTGTTTTCTGCCGCTTAGTGCGCGTTAATCACAACCCACATTGGCCCCTGGCCGACGGCGTAGCGCCCTTTCTCTTCCAGCAGCCCCTGCTCGCCTTTGATTTCGTACAGCGCGATGTGGTGGGATTTCTGTCCCGCCGCGATCAGGTATTTACCGCTGTGATCGATATTAAAGCCGCGCGGCTGGGTTTCGGTCGGCTGGAAGCCTTCAATCGCCAGCACGCTGCCGTCTTCCGATACGCTGAACACGGTGATCAGGCTTGAAGTGCGATCGCAGGCGTACAGGTGGCGGCCGTCCGGAGTGATGTGGATATCCGCCGCCCAGCGGGTGTCGGAGAAGTCAGACGGCATCATGTCCAGCGTCTGAACGCACTCAATCTGGCCGTTCGGATCTTTCAGCTCCCACACGTCCACGGAGCTGTTCAGCTCGTTCACCACGTAGGCGTACTGCTGGTTTGGATGGAACACCAGATGACGCGGGCCCGCGCCTTCTACGGTGGTTACTTCCGCCGGGGTCTGCGCCACCAGGTGACCGTCGTCGCTCAGGGTAAACAGGCAGATGCGATCCTGCTTCAGCGCGGGCACCCACAGGGTGCGGTTGTCCGGGGAGATGTTTGCCGAGTGGCAGCCTTCCAGCCCTTCCACCACGTCGACCGTTTCACGCGGAATGCCGTCTTCCAGGCGCGTCACGCTCACGCAGCCAGCATTGTACGAACCGCTGAACACGAAGTTGCCTTTACGATCGGTAGAGATATGGGTCGGGCTGCCCGGCAGCGGTGCCTCTGCGGTGTAGGTCAGTGCGCCATCGTCCGGGGAGATACGGTAGGCCAGCACGCGGAACTCCGGGCGCACGCCGACATAGAGAAAACGTTTATCCGGGCTGATGACCATCGGCTGAACTTGCCCCGGAACATCAACAACCTGAACCAGCGTGAGTGAGCCTTCTGCATTCAAACGCCAGACATGGATCTGCTGACTTTCAGGACTGGCGGTATAAACGGTTTGTTTCATGAATACTCCTTTCCTCACTGCGCGTGAAAGTGATTATTTTTAACGGTGAATGCTGAATTTTAGTCTGGAATGTTGCAGCGGTCTTCTCTCGGTGTACCATCCCGTAAGACCTTAAATTCAACATTAACCCGGAAGACCAAATGACCTCGCGTGTGATTGCACTGGATTTAGACGGAACACTGCTTACCCCTCAAAAAACCCTGCTGCCCTCTTCTCTTGAAGCGCTGAAACGCGCCAAAGAAGCGGGATATCAACTCCTCATCGTAACGGGTCGACATCACGTTGCCATTCATCCTTTTTATCAGGCACTGGCGTTAGATACACCTGCAATTTGTTGTAATGGCACCTATTTGTATGATTATCAGGCAAAAAAGGTTTTAGCCTCCGATCCGCTGCCCGTTCCCCAGGCGCTGCAATTAATCGATCTGCTGGATGAACACGCCATTCACGGACTGATGTACGTCGATAACGCGATGGTCTACGAGCGCCCGACCGGCCACGTGATCCGCACCAGCAACTGGGCGCTCTCCCTGCCCGAAGCCCAGCGCCCGGTCTTTACCCAGGTGCCTTCACTGCGCCAGGCCGCGGCGGACGTTGAGGCTATCTGGAAATTTGCCCTGACCGACGAAGACACCGTGAAGCTGAACGCGTTTGCGAAGCACGTGGAGCAGACGCTGGGGCTGGAGTGCGAGTGGTCGTGGCACGATCAGGTGGATATCGCCCGTCAAGGCAACAGCAAAGGCAAACGCCTGACGCAGTTCGTGGAGTCGCAGGGCTGGTCAATGCAGGACGTGACGGCCTTTGGCGATAACTATAACGATATCAGTATGCTGGAAGCCGCCGGCACCGGCGTGGCGATGGGCAATGCCGACGAGGCCATTAAAGCGCGCGCCAACGTGGTGATCGGGGATAACATCACCGACAGCATCGCGCAGTACATCTACACCCACCTGCTGTAATCAGGTGGTAATCGAGACGCTCTTGATTTGTGCGTAAAGCCACAGGCCAGGCTTGATCCCTAGCTCATCTCTGGCCCACGGGCTGATGCGCGCCCAGAGCGTCTTGCTGCCGACCTCCAGCTTCACCTCCACCTGCCCGTTGTCGTCGAAACACTCCGCCACTTTGGCGCGCAGAATGTTGCGAATGCTGGTTTGCAGCGGCGGCTGCAGCACCAGCGAAACATCCGACGCCTGAATGCGAATACGCAGCGTGGCCTGCAGCGGCTTATCGATCTTATTGACCCACAGGTGCTGATCCCCAAGCGCCAGCGCGGTCATGGCGTAGTGCGGATGGTGCTCCAGCACGCTCACCTTGATGATGCTGCTCTGCTGCTCCTGCGGCAGCCACGGGTGCATGACGCTGCTGCCCCACACCTCCTCCAGCGGGCCAAAGGCCTTCACGCTGCCGTTTTCCAGCACCAGCACCCTGTCGGCCAGATGCAGAATTTCATCCAGCGAGTGGCTGACGTAGAGCATCGGAATATTGATTTCGCGGGCGAGGCGTTGCAGGTACGGCAGCAGCTCGCGCTTGCGGGGAATGTCCAGCGAGGCCAGCGGCTCGTCAAGCAATAGCAGCTCCGGCGCGGTCAGTAGCGCGCGGCCAATGGCGACGCGCTGCTTTTCACCGCCGGACAGCGACGACGGCAGGCGCTCAAGCAGCTGCCCGATCCCGAGCAGATCCACCAGCTTATCAAACTGCCCGGCCATGCTTTTCGCCATGCCGTAGCGCAGGTTGCCGCGCACGCTGTAGTGCGGGAACAGGCGCGCATCCTGGAACACATAGCCGATGCGGCGCTTTTCCGGGGCGAGGTAAATCTTGTTTTCCACGTCGCTTAGAACGCGGTTGTTCAGCACGATGCGCCCGGACTGCGGGCGCGTCAGGCCGCTGATGGCGTTTATCAGCGACGTTTTCCCGGCACCCGACACGCCAAAAATGGCGGTAATGCCGGTTGCGGGGAGGGTTTCGTTCAGCGTCAGGCAGTGGTTGCCGAGCGTCTGGGTGAAATTCAGTTCCAGCATTTTATTTCCCCATCCGTTCGCGGCTCAGGCGCGCCAGCCATTCCGACACCAGCAGGGACGCCAGCGCCAGCACAATCGAGATAATGCACAGCCGCGCCGCCGCGCTCTCTCCGCCCGGCGTCTGGATCAGGGTATACATCGCCGACGGAATGGTGCGCGTTTCGCCGGGAATGTTTGAGACAAAGGTGATGGTCGCCCCGAACTCGCCGAGCGAGCGGGCAAAGGCCAGCACCGTCCCGACGATGATGCCCGGCAGCGTCAGCGGAAGCGTGATGGTGAAAAACACCCGCCAGCGCCCTGCGCCCAGGGTGCGCGCCGCCTGTTCGAGCTTAATATCTACGCCTTCCAGCGCGAGGCGAATCGCCCGCACCATCAGCGGGAAGGACATCACCGCCGCCGCCAGCACCGCGCCGCGCCAGCTAAAAGCAAACGTCAGGCCAAACCAGTCGTAGAGCCATTGGCCGATAAACCCGCGTCGGCCCATCGCAATCAGCAGCAGATAGCCGACCACCACGGGCGGCAGCACGAGGGGAAGATGAAGAACGCTGTCCAGAAGGGCTTTGCCTGGGAACCTGCAGCGAACCAGCAGACAGGCAAAGAAGATCCCAAAAGGTAGACTTAATGCAACCGCCAGGGAAGAGACTTTAAGGCTCAGCAGCACGGCCTGCCATTCAGGATCGGTCAATATCATTCGTGAGTCGTAAATCCGTAACGTTTAAAGATGGCAGACGCCTGCGGGCCCTTCAGGTAATCCACGAAGGCGCTGACCGTCGCATTTTTATGTCCATCAACAATCGCCACCGGGTATTCCACCTTCTTGTGGGAATCTTCCGGGAACGTACCAACCACTTTCACGCCCTTGCTGGCAACGGCATCAGAGCCGTAAACAATGCCCAGCGGCGCTTCGCTGCGCTCCACCAGCGCCAGCGCGCCGCGCACGTCTTCCGCCGGGGCCAGCTTAGGCGACAGCGTTTCCCACGCGCCCAGCTTTTGCAGCGCTTCTTTGGCATAAATGCCCGCAGGGACGTGCTCTGGATCGCCCACCGCCAGACGGCCACCGCTCAGCAGGCGGGTCCAGTTTGTCTCTTTGTTAATGGTGATATCGCCCTGCGCGCTGGCTTTTGGCGCCACGACAACCAGGCTGTTGCCCAGCAGCGTTTCGCGCGTAGCGGTATCGACAGATTTTTTATCTGCCGCGTAATCCATCCATTTCTGATCGGCCGAAATAAACAGATCCGCCGGTGCCCCCGCTTCTATCTGGCGAGCCAGCGTGGAAGAGGACGCAAAAGAGGATACCACCTCAATGTTCTTCTCTTTTTTATATTCTGCAGCAATATCCTGCATCGCGTTGGTCAACGACGCCGCGGCAAAGACCGTGATTTTACCTTCGTCTGCCAGCGCGTGACCAGCGAGAGAAAGCGTCAATACTGCCCCTGCGATAAGGCGTAACCCTGTACGTGCCATCTGTAGCTCCTGTGAGTTTCGTTATATACAAACAAATATAACGATAACTACAGGGATATCCTAGCGTTTAATCGTACCGATTAATGAGTAAACCAGGCTGATGCTGTAAATGATATCGGCGGGAAAGAGAGAAACTTGAGAGCAAAACGCCCGGACAAGCCGGGCGTTCTGTAGGGAATCAATGCTGCTTTTTAGGCTGGTCTTTATGACCAATGTTCGAAAATACGTTGAACACTTCACCCAGGCCGTAGATGGCGCCGAGGATGATGGCCATCACTACGGGTACCATGATCACGGCGAATACCAGACTTTTCAACAACTCTAACATGGTTTTCTCCAGACAGTGTGAACGGCATATTCTACCCTGAAAAGTAATAAAAACATCCCCTTTTGTGCGGTGGACTTTGCCCACCGGGGCATTTGGGTCACAATACGCTTTTTGCCAGGACACACCGCTATGCAGGCCGAAATTCTCCTCACCCTACGACTTCAGCATAAGCTTTTCGCCGACCCGCGACGTATCTCCCTGCTTAAACAAATAGAGCAAACCGGCTCAATTAGCCAGGGG
Source organism: Enterobacter soli (assembly GCF_964208575.1). GTDB lineage: Bacteria > Pseudomonadota > Gammaproteobacteria > Enterobacterales > Enterobacteriaceae > Enterobacter > Enterobacter soli_A. The sequence continues at coordinate 240,444 of NZ_CAXOFU010000003.1, forward strand.
GCAAAGAATGCGGGCATCAGCTATAAAAGCGCCTGGGATGCCATCAATGACATGAATACGTTAAGCGAGCAGGCAATCGTTGACCGGGCAACCGGCGGCAAAGGCGGCGGCGGCGCGGTGCTCACCCGCTACGGCCAGCGCCTGATCCAGCTTTACGATCTGCTGGCGAAAATTCAGCAAAAAGCCTTCGACGTGCTGAGCGACGACGACAACCTGCCGCTCGACAGCCTGCTGGCGGCGATTTCCCGCTTTTCACTGCAAACCAGCGCGCGCAACCAGTGGTTTGGAACGGTGACGGCCCGCGATAACTCGCAGGTGCAGCAGCATATCGACGTTCTGCTTGCCGACGGCACCACGCGCCTGAAGGCGGCGATCACCGCCCAGAGCGGGCAGCGCCTGGGCCTGGATGAAGGCAAAGAGGTGCTGGTGCTGCTGAAAGCGCCGTGGGTGAATATCACGCGCGATCCCGCGCTGGCGAAGGACGCCGACAACCAGCTTTCGGGTGCCATCAGCCATATCGAACGCGGCGAAGCGCAGTGCGAAGTGCTGATGACGCTGCCGGACGGCCAGGTGCTGTGCGCCACGGTGCCGGTGACGGACGCCGCAGATTTAGAAGAAGGTGCTGTCGTGACCGCATATTTCAACGCCGACCGGGTGATTATCGCCACATTGTGCTGAGTGCATTGACAATCGTGCCGACAGTGGGTATCCCTGACGCTTATTGCTGCAAAAAATGGGATAAATCATGTCATCATTGCATATTTCGCAAGGCACGTTTCGTCTTAGCGATACCCGAACGCTGACGCTGCCTGATTTAACGCTCCGCGCGGGTGAAAGCTGGGCCTTTGTCGGCACCAACGGCAGCGGCAAGTCCGCACTGGCCCGCGCGCTGGCGGGCGAGCTCACCCAGCTCAAAGGCGAGCGCGAGTGCCGCTTCACGCGCCTGACCCGCCTGTCGTTTGAGCAGCTGCAAAAGCTGGTCAGCGATGAGTGGCAGCGCAACAACACCGACCTGCTCAGCCCGGGCGAAGAGGATACCGGGCGCACCACGGCGGAAATTATCCAGGACGAGGTGAAAGACCGCGCCCGCTGCGAGCGGCTGGCGGAACAGTTCGGTATCACCGCCCTGCTTGAACGCCGCTTCAAATACCTCTCCACCGGTGAAACGCGCAAAACCCTGCTGTGCCAGGCGCTGATGAGCGAGCCGGAACTGCTGATTCTGGATGAACCCTTTGACGGGCTGGACGTGCAGTCCCGCGCCCAGCTCGCGACGCTGCTCGGCACGCTCAACCAGCAGGGCTATACCATCGTGCTGGTGCTGAACCGCTTTGATGAAATTCCCGACTTTGTGCAATACGCGGGCGTGCTGGCCGACTGCAGCCTTACGGAAACCGGCGAAAAATCCGCGCTGCTCAACCAGGCGCTGATTGCCCAGCTGGCGCACAGCGAAAAGCTGGACGGCATCGCCCTGCCGGAACCGGACGCGCCGTCTGCCCGACACGGACTCGATCCCCTCCAGCCGCGCATCGTGCTGAAGAACGGCGTGGTTTCCTATAACGATCGGCCGATCCTCGACCAGCTAAGCTGGACGGTCAATCCCGGCGAGCACTGGCAGATTGTCGGCCCGAACGGCGCCGGGAAATCGACGCTGCTGAGCCTGATAACCGGCGATCATCCCCAGGGCTACAGCAACGATTTGACGCTCTTCGGCCGCCGCCGGGGCAGCGGTGAAACCATCTGGGATATCAAAAAGCATATCGGCTATGTGAGCAGCAGCCTGCATCTGGACTACCGCGTAAGCACCACGGTGCGCAACGTGATCCTCTCCGGCTATTTTGACTCCATCGGCATCTATCAGGCGGTGTCGGACAAACAGCACAAGCTGGCGCAGCAGTGGCTTGATATTCTGGGGATGGATAGCCGGGTGGCCGACGCGCCGTTCCACAGCCTGTCGTGGGGGCAGCAGCGCCTGGCCCTGATCGTGCGCGCGCTGGTGAAGCACCCTACGCTGCTGATCCTGGACGAGCCGCTCCAGGGGCTCGACCCGCTCAACCGCCAGCTGATCCGCCGCTTTGTGGACGTGCTGATTGGCGAAGGTGAAACCCAGCTGCTGTTCGTGTCGCACCACGCGGAAGACGCCCCGTCCTGCATCACTCACCGACTGGAGTTTGTCCCGGACGGCGAACGCTATCGCTACCTGCTGAGCAAAATCGATTAACCCGCAGGGGGCGCGGCCCCCGCTTTTCAGATAACCTGCAACATTACAACTCTATCTCTTTGATCTAGAATGGCTGAACCTATTCTAAAATCGGCTTTAGCGAACAGTGTAAACGATTCCACTATTTTATCCCATGTCACACTTTTTCTGACTCTGTTATGCTAAGGTTAATACATACCATAAGCCCAATGGAGCGAAATATGCGAGTTCTGGTAACAGGTGGTAGCGGTTACATCGGAAGTCATACCTGTGTGCAGCTGCTGCAAAACGGTCATGATGTCATCATCCTCGACAACCTGTGCAATAGTAAGCGCAGCGTGCTGCCCGTCATTGAACGTCTTGGCGGCAAACAGCCGACCTTCATCGAAGGCGACATCCGCAACGAAGCGTTGATGACCGAAATCCTGCACGACCACGCCATCGAAGCCGTAATCCACTTTGCTGGCCTGAAAGCGGTTGGCGAATCCGTAGCAAAACCGCTTGAGTACTACGACAACAACGTCACCGGTACGCTGAGCCTCGTTTCCGCCATGCGCGCGGCAAACGTCAAAAACTTTATCTTCAGCTCCTCCGCCACCGTTTACGGCGATCAGCCAAAAATTCCTTACGTCGAAAGTTTCCCTACCGGTACGCCGCAAAGCCCGTATGGCAAAAGCAAGCTGATGGTGGAACAGATCCTGACCGACCTGCAAAAAGCCCAGCCAGAGTGGAGCATCGCCCTGCTGCGCTACTTCAACCCGGTTGGTGCGCACGCGTCCGGCGATATGGGTGAAGATCCGCAGGGCATTCCGAACAACCTGATGCCGTACATCGCGCAGGTTGCCGTCGGTCGCCGCGACTCGCTGGCTATTTTTGGCAACGATTACCCAACCGAAGACGGCACCGGCGTGCGTGATTACATTCACGTGATGGATTTAGCTGACGGCCACGTTGCCGCAATGCAGCAGCTGGCGGGTAAGCCGGGCGTGCATATTTACAACCTCGGCGCGGGCGTGGGCAGCAGCGTGCTGGATGTGGTTAACGCATTCAGTAAAGCCTGCGGGAAACCGGTGAACTACCACTTCGCGCCGCGTCGCGATGGCGATCTTCCGGCCTACTGGGCGGACGCCACCAAAGCCGACAAAGAGCTGAACTGGCGCGTGACGCGCACGCTCGATGAAATGGCACAAGATACCTGGCACTGGCAGTCACGCCATCCACAGGGCTATCCGGATTAAGGATTTGTCATGACGCAATTTAATCCCGTCGATCATCCACATCGTCGTTTTAACCCGCTCAGCGGGCAATGGATTTTAGTTTCTCCGCATCGCGCCAAGCGCCCCTGGCAGGGGGCGCAAGAGACCCCTGCGAAACAAACGCTCCCGCAGCACGATCCTGACTGCTTCCTGTGTCCGGGCAACACCCGCGTTACGGGCGATAAAAACCCGGACTACAAAGGCACCTTCGTTTTTACCAACGACTTCGCGGCCCTGATGACCGACACCCCGGACGCGCCGGAAAGTGACGATCCGCTGATGCGCTGTGAAAGCGCGCGCGGCACCAGCCGCGTGATCTGCTTCTCACCGGATCACAGCAAAACCCTGCCGGAGCTGAGCGTCGACGCCCTGAAAGAGGTGGTCAGCACCTGGCAGGCGCAGACCGCCGAACTGGGCCAGAGCTACCCGTGGGTGCAGGTGTTTGAAAACAAAGGCGCGGCGATGGGCTGCTCTAACCCGCATCCGCATGGACAGGTCTGGGCGAACAGCTTCCTGCCTAACGAAGCCGAGCGCGAAGACCGTCTGCAAAAAGCGTACTACGCGCAAAACGGCTCGCCGCTGCTGCTGGATTACACCCGCCGCGAGCTGGCCGACGGCAGCCGGACCGTGGTCGAAACGGAACACTGGCTGGCGGTTGTCCCCTACTGGGCGGCCTGGCCGTTTGAAACGCTGCTGCTGCCAAAAGCCCACGTGCAGCGCATCACCGATCTCAGCGACGCCCAGCGCGACGACCTCGCCCTGGCGCTGAAAAAGCTGACCAGCCGCTACGATAATCTCTTCCAGTGCTCCTTCCCGTACTCCATGGGCTGGCACGGTGCGCCGTTTAACGGCGAAGAGAATCAGCACTGGCAGTTGCACGCCCATTTCTATCCACCGCTGCTGCGTTCCGCGACGGTACGTAAGTTTATGGTGGGCTATGAAATGCTGGCGGAAACCCAGCGAGATTTAACGGCTGAGCAGGCAGCAGAACGCCTTCGCGCCGTAAGCGACGTCCATTACCGCGAATCAGGAGTCTAAAAAATGAGTCTGAAAGATAAAACACAATCCCTGTTTGCTGAAACATTTGGCTACCCTGCCACCCACGTTATTCAGGCACCTGGTCGCGTTAACCTGATTGGCGAACACACCGACTATAACGACGGCTTCGTGCTGCCGTGCGCGATTGATTACCAGACGACGATCGCCTGCGCGAAACGCGACGACCGCATCGTTCGCGTGATTGCCGCCGATTACGACAATCAGGCGGACGAGTTCTCCCTGGATGCGCCCATCGTGGCTCACGACGCGCAGCAGTGGTCGAACTACGTGCGCGGCGTGGTGAAGCATCTGCAGCAGCGCAACAAGAGCTTTGGCGGTGCCGACCTTATCATCAGCGGCAACGTTCCGCAGGGCGCGGGCCTGAGCTCATCGGCTTCTCTGGAAGTGGCCGTCGGGACGGTTTTCCAGCAGCTTTATCATCTGCCGCTGGACGGGGCGCAAATCGCCCTGAACGGTCAGGAGGCGGAGAACCAGTTCGTCGGCTGCAACTGCGGGATTATGGATCAGCTGATTTCCGCTCTCGGCAAGAAAGAACACGCGCTGCTGATCGACTGCCGCTCGCTCGGCACCAAAGCGGTACCGCTGCCGAAAGGCGCGGCGGTGATTATCATTAACAGCAACTTCAAACGCACCCTGGTGGGCAGCGAGTACAACACCCGCCGCCAGCAGTGCGAAACCGGCGCGCGTTTCTTCCAGCAGCCCGCGCTGCGCGATGTGACCCTCAGTGAATTCAATAAAGTCGCCCACGAGCTTGACCCGGTCGTGGCAAAACGCGTGCGCCACGTGCTGACGGAAAACGCCCGCACCGTGGAGGCCGCGTCCGCGCTGGCGCAGGGTGATTTAAAACGCATGGGCGAGCTGATGGCGGAATCTCACGCCTCCATGCGCGATGATTTCGAAATTACCGTGCCGCAGATCGACACGCTGGTGGATATCGTGAAGGCAACCATCGGCGATAAAGGCGGCGTGCGCATGACCGGCGGCGGTTTTGGCGGCTGCGTGGTGGCGCTGGTGCCAGAAGCGCTGGTTCCAGCGGTTCAGGACGCGGTGGCGAAGCAGTACGAAGCCAAAACCGGTATCAAAGAAACCTTCTATGTATGTAAAGCATCGCAAGGAGCAGGACAGTGCTAAACGAAACCCCCACTCTCGCCCCGGATGGTCTGCCGTATCGCCTGTTAACCCTGCGCAACAGCGCGGGGATGGTGGTTACGCTGATGGACTGGGGCGCCACATTACTCTCAGCGCGTGTGCCAATGCCTGACGGCAGCGTGCGCGAAACCCTGCTCGGCTGCGCATCGCCCGAGCAGTACGTTAATCAGGCGGCGTTTCTCGGCGCTTCCGTTGGCCGTTACGCCAACCGCATCGCCAACAGCCGCTTCGCGCTGGACGGCGAGAGCTATCGGCTGCTGCCAAGCCAGGGTGATAACCAGCTGCACGGCGGGCCGGAAGGTTTTGACAAGCGCCGCTGGCGCATCGTGCAGCAAAACGACGGCCAGGTGCTGTTCTCGCTCGATTCGCTCGACGGCGATCAGGGCTTCCCGGGTAATCTTACCGCCACCGCGCGCTTTACCCTGACGGACGATAACCGCATCGCGATTGAGTATCGCGCCACCGTGGATAAGCCGTGCCCGGTCAACCTGACCAACCACGCCTATTTCAACCTCGACGGCAGCCAGGGCGACGTGCGTAACCATAAGCTGCAGATCCTGGCGGAACACTATCTGCCGGTGGATGAAATGGGGATCCCGCATCAGGGGCTGAAATCCGTGGACGGCACCAGCTTTGATTTCCGCAGCGCTAAGCCTGTCGCCCAGGACTTCCTCAGCGACGACGATCAGCGCAAGGTGAAAGGCTATGACCACGCCTTCCTGCTTCAGGCTAAAGGCGACGTGAAGCAGCCCGCCGCACAGGTCTGGTCGGCAGATGAGAAGCTGCAAATGACGGTCTATACCACCGCCCCTGCCCTGCAGTTCTACTCCGGCAACTTCCTCGGCGGCACCACCGCGCGCGAACAGGGCGCGTACAGCGACTGGCAGGGTCTGGCGCTGGAAAGCGAGTTCCTGCCGGACAGCCCGAACCACCCGGAGTGGCCGCAGCCAGACTGCATTCTGCGCCCGGGCGACGAGTACGTTAGCCTGACGGAATATCACTTTATTCCGCGTTAACCATCAGCCCTCTATCCGGAGGGCTTTTTTCTGCGCGCCTTGCTGAAATTACCGCCAGTCGCAGACAAAATCCTAACCCTGCATTCACAAGCACCTTACACTCCGGGACTATTTTCGCTATGGTTAGGGGTAAGCGTTGCTGCTGACATTGTCACGGCAATATAATAAGAATTGTTATCATTCAATATATGCTTGAGGAGTAAGAAATGGCTATTACTAAGCTGGTCCTGGTGCGCCACGGCGAAAGCCAGTGGAACAACGAAAACCGCTTCACCGGTTGGTACGATGTTGATCTGTCCGAGAAAGGCGTAAGCGAAGCAAAAGCGGCAGGTAAACTGCTGAAGGAAGAAGGCTTCAGCTTTGATTTTGCTTACACCTCTGTGCTGAAACGTGCCATCCATACCCTGTGGAACGTTCTGGACGAACTGGATCAGGCCTGGCTGCCGGTTGAGAAATCCTGGAAACTGAACGAGCGTCACTACGGTGCGCTGCAGGGCCTGAACAAAGCTGAAACCGCTGAAAAATACGGTGACGAGCAGGTTAAACAGTGGCGTCGCGGCTTCGCGGTGACTCCGCCAGAGCTGACCAAAGACGACGAGCGCTACCCGGGTCACGATCCGCGCTACGCGAAACTGACCGACGCCGAGCTGCCGCAGACTGAAAGCCTGGCGCTGACCATCGACCGCGTTGTGCCTTACTGGAACGAAACCATCCTGCCACGCCTGAAAAGCGGCGAGCGCGTGATCATCGCCGCTCACGGTAACTCCCTGCGTGCGCTGGTGAAATACCTGGACAACATGGGCGAAGACGAAATCCTCGAGCTGAACATCCCAACCGGCGTACCGCTGGTGTATGAGTTCGACGAGAACTTCAAGCCTATCAAACACTACTATCTGGGCAACGCTGACGAAATCGCTGCAAAAGCGGCGGCGGTAGCGAACCAGGGTAAAGCGAAGTAAGTTTCGCCAGACATAAAAAAAGCGTGGAGCATTCCACGCTTTTTTTTGGCCTGGGCCTGTCAGCCGCGGCGCGCTTTTACCGCATTCGCCAGCTGACGCAGGATCGTATCCGTGTCTTCCCAGCCGATGCAGGCATCCGTCACGCTCTTGCCGTACACCAGCGGCTCGCTGCCTTCCAGATTCTGATTTCCTTCCACCAGGTGGCTTTCGATCATCACGCCAATCACCGCGTTCTCACCGTTCGCGATCTGCTGACAAACGTCCGCGCCCACTTCCATCTGCTTTTTGAACTGCTTACTGGAGTTAGCGTGGCTGAAGTCGATCATCACCTGCGGCGCCAGGCCCGCTTTTTCCAGACCGGTTTTCACTTCCGCCACGTGTTTGGCGCTGTAGTTCGGCTCTTTGCCGCCGCGCAGAATGATATGGCAATCACCGTTACCGCTGGTGTTGACGATGGCGGAGTGGCCCCATTTGGTCACTGACAGGAAGCAGTGCGGTGCACCGGCGGCGTTGATGGCGTCAATCGCCACTTTAATGGTGCCGTCGGTGCCGTTTTTGAATCCAACCGGGCACGACAGGCCAGAGGCCAGCTCGCGGTGCACCTGAGATTCGGTGGTACGCGCGCCAATCGCGCCCCAGCTCATCAGGTCAGCCAGATACTGAGGGGTGATCATGTCGAGGAATTCGCCGGCAGCCGGCAGACCGCTGTCGTTGATTTCCAGCAGCAGCTTACGCGCAATGCGCAGGCCGTCGTTGATCTGGAAGCTGTTGTCCATGTGCGGATCGTTAATCAGCCCTTTCCAGCCAACGGTGGTGCGCGGCTTTTCGAAATAGACGCGCATCACGATTTCCAGCTCGCCCTTCAGCTCTTCACGCAGGGTGAGGAGGCGCGCAGCGTACTCTTTTGCCGCAGCAGGATCGTGGATGGAGCATGGGCCAATCACCACCAGCAGGCGATCGTCGTTGCCTTTAAGGATCTTGTGGATCGCTTTGCGCGCATGAGAAACGGTGTTTGCAGCGTTTTCAGTGGCGGGGAATTTTTCAAGGAGCGCTACTGGAGGTAATAACTCATTGATCTCTTTGATGCGTAAATCGTCGTTCTGATAATTCATCTTGGTTCCGGCTCTGCCATATCTTTAGTAATGAAAGCAATCCCTTCAATCTATCTTGTCGGCCAGGAAGTGTAAACGGGCTTTTACACTTCGGGCAGATAATTCCTGGAATTCAGCTAAAAAACGCCACAAAATAGCGAAAAATGAGATCTGGCCTAAGCTTTTTAACTGTAACAACTAACTTTTACTGCTTAAACACGATTCCATACTGACATAAGTCATTATGTTGGAATCTTTCGCCTTCGAAGAGATGCGCTGTTGGAATGTTTTCCAGCGTAACGACAAGAACAGGAGCAGCATGATGAAAATGACTAAACTGGCAACCCTTTTCCTGACGGCCACCCTGACCCTGGCCAGCGGCAGCGTCCTTGCAGCAGAGACTGGCGCATCGGACAGCAACGGCGATGCAAACGCGGCGGCGGCTGCCGGCCAGCCCGCCCCTGATGCAAAACAGAATCTAGCCCCTAACAACGTCGATAACAGCCAGATTAACACCGGCAATACCAACACCAATACCGAAGGGACTATGCTGCACCCGAACGGTTCCAGCTCCGGCACCGCGAACCACGATGGGATGACCAGCGACGAGGTTCATAAAAATTCAATGTGTAAAGACGGTAAATGTCCGGACACCAACGACAAGGTCGGCAGCGGTGCGGACACCAAAACCGACGGCACAACGCAGTAACGCCCAATCAGGTTTAATGCATCAGGAGAGCTTCGGCTCTCCTTTCTTTTTTGTACAAAATATTAAAAAATCTACACTGACAACAATAACGAATCAGGAAAGATTTTATGGCGCACTCCCATTCGCATTCCGGCGGGGATGACAACGCAAAAAGGCTGATGCTGGCCTTCGGCGTAACCGCGACCTTTATGGTCATCGAGGTTATCGGCGGGTTGATTTCAGGCTCGCTGGCGCTGCTGGCCGATGCCGGGCATATGCTCACCGACGCCGCAGCCCTGCTCTTTGCCCTGCTAGCCGTGCAGTTTGCCCGCCGCCCGCCCAACGCCCGCCACACCTTTGGCTGGCTCAGGCTCACCACTCTTGCCGCCTTCGTTAACGCCATCGCGCTGGTGGTGATCACCATTCTTATCGTCTGGGAAGCCATCCAGCGATTCAGGCACCCGCAGCCGGTTGCCGGAGCGACCATGATGGTAATTGCCGTTGCAGGCCTGGTTGCCAATATTCTGGCGTTCTGGATTTTGCATCGCGGCAGCGGGGAAAAGAATCTGAACGTGCGCGCAGCGGCGCTGCACGTGCTGGGGGATCTGCTTGGTTCGGTCGGGGCCATCGCCGCGGCGCTGGTGATCCTGTTTACGGGCTGGACGCCCATCGACCCCATCCTCTCCGTGCTGGTGTCGTGCCTGGTGCTGCGCAGCGCCTGGCAGCTGCTGAAGGAGAGCGTCAACGAGTTACTGGAAGGGGCGCCGGACTCGCTGGATATCCCGGCGCTGAAGCGCAATCTGTGCCGCTCGATACCGGAGGTGCGAAACGTCCACCACGTTCACGTCTGGCTGGTGGGTGAAAAGCCAATCATGACGCTGCACGTTCAGGTTATTCCGCCGCACGATCATGATGCCCTGCTCGAGCGCATACGGCATTTCCTTGAACACCATTACGAGATTGCCCACTCGACCATCCAGATGGAGTATCAGGCGTGTAACGGGCCGGACTGCCACCTGAACGAGGCGCAGTCCGGCCATTCACATCATCACCATCACTAGCTCGACAGCGCGCGAGAGCCGCGCTCACGCGCGCTGTTAATCCACATGCGGCTACCGTTCAGGGCAATGAAGGTCAGCAGCAGATATTCGAGCGACATGGCGTACACCCCTTGCAGGGCGAAAATCACCACGCTGATGACGTTAATGATCACCCACAGCAGCCAGTTCTCGACGTATTTGCGGGTCATCAGGATCATCGCCGCAATCGACAGCACCATCATGCAGGAATCCCAGAACGGGAAAGCGTCCGGCTGGAGTTCGGGCAGAGTGACGTTCAGACCCAGCGCAGACATCACCGACACGGCGACGCGCGTCAGGAAAGCAAATACCGGGTCAATGTAAACGGTCATCAGACCGATGGCGACAACGCACGCCGCAAGCCAGGCGATGGCCTTAGGCAGCGGCAGCCAGCGGATTTGCAGCTCGGCCTCCTGCTGGCTGTTCTGCCGCGACCAGGCGTACCAGCCGTATATGTTTGCCGCAAAGAAAAACAGCTGCAGGAGCAGGCTCGCGTAGAGCTGGATCTGGAAGAAGATAATCGCAAAGAGCGTAACGTTAATCAGCCCGAACGCGTAGTTGCCGATCTTCTCCAGACTGGCCAGCCAGATGCAGAGCAGGCCCGCCAGAGTGCCAATAGCCTCAATCCATGACAGGTCGTAGCCACCCGCACCAATCGGTATGTGAACCAGAATGTTTTGCGTGCTAAAAAAATCCATCTTTTCCCCGGAGCGTTTTGAATTAAGTACGTAGTGTAGCTGCAAAATCCAGCATACGGTTAAGAGGAATTAACGCCCCCTCGCGCAGCGCTGCGTCGACATGGATTTCATGCGCCGCGCCGCCGGTTTCTAACCCTTCGGCAATCGCCTTCAGGCCGTTCATCGCCATCCACGGACAATGCGCGCAGCTGCGGCAGGTTGCGCCCTCACCCGCCGTCGGCGCTTCGAGCAGCTCTTTGTCCGGCACGGCTTGCTGCATCTTATAAAAGATCCCGCGATCGGTCGCCACGATAAGCTGCTTGTGGGGAAGCGTTTTGGCGGCATTGATCAGCTGGCTGGTTGAGCCAACGGCATCTGCCATGTCGACGATAGACTGCGGCGACTCAGGATGGACGAGGATAGCGGCCTGAGGATACAGCGCCTTCATGCGCGCCAGCGCCTGGGTTTTGAACTCGTCATGAACGATACACGCCCCCTGCCAGCAAAGCACATCGGCGCCGGTCTGTTTCTGGACGTAGTTCCCCAGGTGACGGTCAGGAGCCCAGATAATTTTTTCGCCCAGGCTGTCGAGATGTTCAATTAATTCTACCGCAATGCTGGACGTCACCACCCAGTCCGCACGCGCCTTGACCGCAGCGGAGGTATTGGCGTAGACCACCACGGTGCGGTCAGGATGTGCGTCGCAGAAGGCGCTAAACTCTTCAATCGGACAGCCGAGGTCGAGGGAGCATTCGGCGTTTAGCGTCGGCATCAGAATGGTTTTTTCAGGACTTAATATCTTGGCGGTTTCGCCCATAAAGCGCACCCCGGCAACCAGCAGCGTAGAGGCCGGATGCTTTGCGCCGAAACGCGCCATCTCAAGTGAGTCAGAAATGCAGCCGCCAGTCTCTTCCGCCAGCTGCTGGATTTCCGGGTCGGTGTAGTAATGCGCCACCATTCCCGCATCGCGCTCTTTGAGAAGGCGTTTGATCTTCTCGCGGTAGAATTGCTTTTCGTCCAGGCTCAGCGGGGCTGGCTTTGGCGGAAACGGATAGATTGCGACTTCAGGATCAAACATCACGCTCATTATGGCTTCTCGTTTTACTGGCTTAACAATATTGCCTTTCTTTTGCCTGACATAGCAAAACGAGCGGCAATTGTGTTTTGTATACTAAACAAGATAGCGAATCTGGAGTGAAAAGTCACTGGTATTAGGTGCGGGTAGCATTTGTCGGGTGGCGGCTTCGCCTTACCCGACCTACAGGCTTGATTTGATTAATCTGCGGATAGCAAAAAAGCGCCTTTAGGGCGCTTTTTTACATTGGTGGGTCGTGCAGGATTCGAACCTGCGACCAATTGATTAAAAGTCAACTGCTCTACCAACTGAGCTAACGACCCCTTGCGGGATTTTTTCTTCGAAGTGGTGGGTCGTGCAGGATTCGAACCTGCGACCAATTGATTAAAAGTCAACTGCTCTACCAACTGAGCTAACGACCCATTCGGGTGCTGACTTCGAAGATTTAAACTCGGTACCACATAAAGTGGTGGGTCGTGCAGGATGACTCGGCTTCGCCTCGCCCTTCGGGCCGTTGCTGAAGCAACGTTATCCTTCACGTTTAATATCTGAGTCAGATATTAAAATTGGTGGGTCGTGCAGGATTCGAACCTGCGACCAATTGATTAAAAGTCAACTGCTCTACCAACTGAGCTAACGACCCGAGTGGTGGGTGATGACGGGCTCGAACCGCCGACCCCCTCCGTGTAAAGGAGATGCTCTACCAACTGAGCTAATCACCCACTCTGTACTGCCGGAACTGCTTTAAGTGGTGGGTCGTGCAGGATTCGAACCTGCGACCAATTGATTAAAAGTCAACTGCTCTACCAACTGAGCTAACGACCCACTTTTACGCTGTTTTCACGTTGTTTGATATCCCGTGGCAACGGCGGCATATATTACTGATTTAAGATTTCTACGCAACAAAAATTTCGATGAAGATCACTTAACTGCTTATGAATCATGCGGCACGACCAGAAATAACGCGATTTCTGGTCATGCGGTAATCATCCCATCGAACTCAGACGTTTTTGCGCCTGTTTGGCACCTTCGGTACCCGGGAATTTCGCGACAACCTGCTGATAGACGGCTTTCGCTTTTGCGGTATCACCTTTGTCCTGCATGATCACGCCCACCTTGAACATCGCGTCAGGTGCTTTCGGTGATTTCGGGTAATTTTTCACCACGGAGGCGAAATAAAACGCCGCATCATCCTTTTTCCCCTTGTTGTAATTCAACTGACCCAGCCAGTAATTCGCGTTTGGCTGGTAAGTTGAATCAGGGTACTTCTTCACGAAGTTCTGAAACGCAACGATAGCATCGTCCTGACGAGATTTGTCCTGCACCAGGGCTATGGCTGCGTTGTAGTCGGTATTCGCGTCACCGCTCTGTACAGGCGCACCTGTCGAGGCGGATGCATCCGGAGCCGGAGTAGCCGTTGCCGCGCTGCTCTGATCGCCTGCTGCAGGTTGTGCCGCTGCACCACCGCTGCTCAGACTATTGATCTGATCCAGGATCTGCTTCTGACGTTCTACAACCTGATTAAGCTGATACTGGCTTTCCTGGATCTGACCGCGCAGGGAATCAATATCATTTTGGTTGTCGGAAAGCTGCTGCTGGAGTTGAGTCAAAAGCTGGCTGTGAGCATTAGAAATACGCTCGAGTTGAGTGACCCGGTCTTCTACCGAGCCTGAGCCGACACTACTGATTGGTGCCTGAGCAAAAGCGGCCCAGGGGGCCGCTATTCCAACCAGTAACGACAGACTCAACAGATGATGTCTGAAGTTACTGCTCATGCAATTCTCTTAGTAAACCAGTACGGCACGACGGTTTTTGGAGTAAGCCGCTTCGTCGTGACCCAGTACTGCAGGTTTTTCTTTACCGTAAGAAACGATGGAGATCTGGTCAGCAGAAACGCCTTTACCCTGCAGGTACATCTTAACGGCGTTAGCACGACGCTCACCCAGGGAGATGTTGTACTCTGGAGTACCACGTTCGTCCGCGTGACCTTCTACGGTAACTTTGTAAGATGGGTTGCTACGCAGGAAGTTAGCGTGAGCATCCAGCATCGCAGCGAAGTCAGAACGGATGTCGTATTTATCCAGATCGAAGTAAACGATATTGTTCTGCTGCAGCTGCTGCATCTGAAGACGCGCTTGCTCTTCAGAAGACATGTTGCCATTGCCGTTAGCGTCCATACCGGTGCCGGCACCCATCATGCCTTCGCCGCTCTGGTCATTGCTTGCGTTCTTGTTAGAAGAACACGCTGCGATTGCCATTACAGGCAGAGCGATCATCAGCCCCTTCAGCACTTTGTTCAGTTGCATTTCTATGATTCCTTTAGTAATCAATTAATTATTATTTACAGATACGGCGACCAGGCAGGTGATTTTACCTGTCCATCAGTTGCCGGAATACGCGCTTTGAAACGCCCATCTGTAGAAACCAGATTCAGCACAGATCCCATCCCCTGAGAAGAGCTGTAGATTACCATAGTGCCGTTAGGTGCCAGACTTGGCGTTTCATCCAGGAACGTTGACGACAGAACTTGTACGCCACCCGCTACCAGATCTTGTTTGGCAATGTGCTGCTGACCACCCGCAGAACTTACCATTACCATAAACTTACCGTCGCTGCTTACGTCTGCGTTCTGGTTCTGCGAACCTTCCCAGGTAATACGCTGTGCAGCACCGCCGTTCACGTTAATCTTATAGATTTGCGGACGGCCTGCCTGGTCAGAGGTGAACGCCAGATTCTGGCTATCCGGGAACCAGGTCGGTTCGGTGTTGTTGCTACGACCATCCGTCACCTGACGGATTTGACCAGAGCCAATATCCATCACGTACAGGTTCAGGCTACCGCTCTTAGACAGCGCGAAGGCCAGTTTAGAACCATCCGGAGAGAATGAAGGCGCACCGTTGTGACGCGGGAATGACGCAACCTGGCGAACGGCACCGTTAGACAGCGTCTGGATGACCAGCGCAGAACGGCCGCTTTCGAAGGTAACGTAAGCCAGTTTAGAACCGTCCGGTGACCATGCCGGAGACATCAGCGGCTGCGGTGAACGGTGAACGGTGAACTGGTTGTAGCCATCGTAGTCGGATACGCGCAGTTCATAAGGGAACTGGCCGCCGTTGGTCTGCACCACGTAGGCGATACGGGTACGGAACGCACCTTTAATGCCGGTCAGCTTCTCGAACACTTCGTCACTTGCGGTGTGGCCCGCGTAGCGCAGCCATTGCTTGTTCACTTTGTAAGAGTTCTGAGCCAGAACGGTACCCGGCGCACCGCCGGTATCAACCAGCTGATAAGCCACGTTATAGCCGCCGTCCGGAGCAGGGGTTACCTGACCCACAACGACCGCATCAATACCCAGCGCAGACCATGCAGCAGGTTGAACTTCCTGCGCAGTGCCCGGCTGCTGCGGCAGACGAGAACGATCTAATGGATTGAATTTCCCGCTGTTACGCAGGTCAGCCGCAACGATGCCACCGATATCTTCAGGCGCAGCACCAGGGCCAGCCCACTGGAACGGGACGACACCGATTGGGCGTGCCGAGTCTACCCCCTGGGTGATCTCGATACGTACTTCTGCGTGCAGCACAGCTGCCCACAGCATTAAGAAACTAAATGCTACACGTAATGCCTGCTTCATCATATCTCCCTTATCTGGGTAACCTTACCCACGATAATTTAGCAGAATGTTAACAAACCCAAATATACAAAACTACTTATCCCAATTACGACAATAGACTGTTTTTCATACTTCCGTGAGAAGAGATGATTACAGCTTAAAGTCCAGTTTGGCATCTTTTATCTTTTCATAAACAGCCTCACTAGGCGGTTTAGGAATGTTCGCCGATCTTGCTGCAGCCAACGCAGCCTGACAAAGCGCAGGATCGCCTCCTTCAGACGTCACGTTTTTCAACTTGCCGCTTGGCTCAAGGTAGATATGCAGTACGCACTGCTTGCCCTGATACAGACCTGCGTCAAAGAGTCGGCTCTGAATCGCAACCTGGATCTGCTTCGCATAGGCGCTAATATCTGCACCTGTCGCACCACCGTTAGCACCAGAGGTACCGCTGTCTTTCGACGGCTGGCCGCTACCTTTCGCACCACCGCCGGTTTTCGGCGCATTCTTACCGGAGCTTAAATCGCCTAACAGGTCATCAACACCTGCGGCTGCTGCGGCTTTTTCAGCAGCGGCGGCCTTTTTCGCTGCGGCTTTTTCGGCAGCGGCTTTCTTATCAGCCGCCGCTTTTTTATCTGCGGCGGCTTTTTCTGCTGCTGCAGCTTTTTCTGCGGCCGCTTTCTCGGCAGCAGCGGCTTTCTTCGCGGCGTCAGCGGCAGCTTTTTTCTCTGCTTCCTGAGCGGCTTTTTTCGCCGCCTCTGCTTCAGCTTTTTTCTGAGCATCGGCAGCGGCTTTTTTCGCGGCTTCTGCTTCGGCTTTCTTCTGAGCGTCGGCAGCGGCTTTCTTCGCAGCTTCGGCTTCGGCTTTCTTCTGCGCATCAGCAGCGGCTTTCTTCGCGGCTTCAGCGGCCAGTTTTGCCTGGGCATCAGCCTGCGCTTTCGCGTCAGCGGCCGCTTTTGCGGCGGCTTCTTCTGCCTGCTTCTGCTGTTCCTGTGCTTTCTTCGCCGCAGCTTCAGCCTGTTTCTGCTGTTCTGCCTGCTCTTTGGCGGCTTCCTGCGCCTGTAAACGTTCTTTCTCGAGCTGCTTCAGGCGCTCCTGCTCTGCGGCCTGCTTTTCACGCAGCTCCTCAGCCTGTTGTTGCGCCTGTTTTTCACGCTGCTCTTCTGCACGTTTTGCACTCGCCTGCTGCTGCTGCTGGCGATTATAGTTCTGCACTACCGCACCAGGATCCACCATGACGGCGTCGATGGAAGATCCCCCACCACCGCCGGCTGATGCATCTATATGCTCGTCGAACGAACTCCAGATCAGTGCCGCAAAAAGAATCACGTGCAGCACTGCGGAGATAATTATCGCTCGCTTAAGCTTATCGTTTTGTTCGGTTGCCTTTGACACTATCGGTTCCCAAAAACTCGTATCCCACTGCTAGCAGGTGATCAAATAGGCTGCGTCATTAAGCCAACAGACTTAACGCCCGCGCTATGTAGCAAGTTCAGCGCTTTAATAATTTCATCGTATGGTACGTCTTTTGCGCCACCGATCAGGAAGACCGTTTTCGGATTTGACTCCAGACGGCGCTGCGCTTCGGCAATCACCTGCTCTGGCGGCAACTGATCCATGCGATCTTTTTCTACCACGACGCTGTACTGCCCCACGCCGGAAACTTCAATGATGACCGGAGGATCGTCATTGGTGCTTACCGCCTGTGATTCTGTCGCATCCGGCAGATCAACTTCCACGCTCTGGGTGATAATCGGCGCTGTTGCCATAAAGATGAGCAACAGCACTAACAGCACGTCCAGCAGCGGAACGATATTGATTTCGGACTTGAGTTCGCGACGACCTCGTCCACGCGATCTGGCCATGGTTTACCCCTTGTTACTCTCGGTGCTGGTAAACGCCTGACGGTGCAGAATCGCGGTGAACTCTTCCATGAAGTTGTCGTAGTTCAGTTCCAGTTTGTTCACGCGCTGGTTCAGACGGTTGTACGCCATAACCGCAGGGATCGCGGCGAACAGACCGATAGCGGTCGCGATCAGCGCTTCTGCGATACCCGGTGCAACCATTTGCAGCGTAGCCTGTTTTACCGCGCCCAGCGCGATAAAGGCGTGCATGATCCCCCAAACCGTACCGAACAGGCCGATATACGGGCTGATCGAGCCGACGGTGCCGAGGAACGGAATATGCGTTTCAAGCGTTTCGAGCTCACGGTTCATGGAGATACGCATCGCACGCGACGCCCCTTCCACTACCGCTTCCGGCGCATGGCTGTTAGCGCGATGCAGACGGGCAAACTCTTTGAAACCGCTGTAGAAAATTTGTTCGGAGCCTGCGAGGTTATCACGGCGTCCCTGGCTTTCCTGATACAGACGAGAAAGTTCGATACCAGACCAGAACTTGTCTTCAAAGGCTTCGGCTTCGCGGCCAGCAGCATTGAGGATGCGCGTTCTCTGGATGATGATGGCCCAGGATGCGATTGAAAAACCAATCAAAATCAACATGATAAGTTTAACCAGAAGGCTAGCCTTCAGGAACAAATCAAGGATATTCATGTCAGTCACTGCTTAAACTCCGCGACAATAGACTTAGGAAGCGCACGAGGCTTCATGATGAGTGGATCAACACAGACAATCAGTACTTCTGCTTCGTTCAGTACGGTGTTCTCTGCATTGAGGATCCGCTGCGTGAAAACCAGCGAGGTTCCGCGCATTGATGTTATTTCTGTTTGAACTTCGAGCATATCGTCGAGTCTGGCAGGCGCAAAATACTCGAGCGTCATCTTGCGTACCACAAAGGCAACTCGCTCAGCCAACAGCACCTGCTGGCTAAAGTGATGATGTCGCAGCATCTCTGTGCGTGCCCGTTCATAAAAAGCAACGTAGCTGGCGTGGTAGACCACACCACCGGCATCGGTATCTTCGTAGTAGACACGTACCGGCCATCGAAACAGCGTTGTATTCACTTTACATCCCGGTAATGCAACAAAAGTTAATGCTTTTAAACTTCGCTACTATACGCGCGGGAAAGGTGGTTTGGAATGGGAGAAAGTAAACGGAGAGTAAATATTTATGGGCTCAAGTAAGCCCATAACGTTAACGGACATTTCTTATTCAGAAGAAGAAGAAAATCAATCCAGCAAGAAGAACGAGGTCAGCGATGAGCGGGCAGAAAATCCCTTGCCAGTGAATGGCTTTCGGACGAAAGCCAACACCGTGAATGACGCCAGCACAGACGGCCCACATGATGAGGAAGCCGTGCCAAATCTCTAACTCGCTGGTCTTCGCCGCGAAGCGCGAAGGGTCCCAGAAGATACAGCCTGCCAGCAGTAATGCCATCACTAAAGAAAGCGCCCTCAACGGGCGCTTATCCATCACCGCATAAAGCTTAACGATGATGTTCATTAGTGTTTTTCTTCACCTGCTTTCGTCGCTTCTACATGCTCAAGCGCCAGGGCGGTGATGACACCAAATGCACAAGCAAGAAGCGTCCCCAAAATCCATGCGAAATACCACATATTCAGCTCCTTACTTAGTACATAGAGTGGGTGTTGCTTTCGATATGTTCTTTAGTGATGCGTCCGAACATTTTCCAGTAACACCAGATGGTGTAGGCCAGAACAATCGGAACGAACACGCATGCAACATACGTCATCAGGTTCAGCGTCATATGGCTGGAGGTAGCATCCCACATGGTCAGGCTAGCGTTCAGCATGGTGCTGGACGGCATAACGAATGGGAACATCGCGATCCCCGCCGTCAGAATGATGCACGCCAGCGTCAGTGAGGAGAACACAAATGCCCACGCGCCTTTTTCCAGACGAGACGTCAGGATTGTCAGCAGCGGCAGCAGCACACCCAGAGCCGGGATAGCCCACAGCACAGGCATGTTGTTGAAGTTCACCATCCAGGCACCTGCCTGACGCGCCACTTCTTTGGTCAGCGGGTTAGACGGTGCAGCATGGTTGATCGCGGAGGTCACGACGTAGCCATCGATACCGTACACCACCCACACGCCACCCAGCGCGAAGCAGACCAGGGTAACCAGCGCAGCAATCTGTGACGTTGCGCGTGAACGCAGATGCAGTTCACCCACGGTACGCATTTGCAGGTAGGTTGCACCCTGAGTAATGATCATCGCCACGCTCACCACGCCCGCCAGCAGGCCAAACGGATTCAGCAGCTGGAAGAAGTTACCGGTGTAGTAAAGACGCATGTACTCATCGATATGGAACGGCACGCCCTGCAGCAGGTTACCGAACGCCACGCCAATCACCAGCGGCGGCACGAAGCTACCGATGAAGATGCCCCAGTCCCACATGTTGCGCCAGCGGGTGTCTTCAATCTTGGAGCGGTAGTCGAAACCAACCGGACGGAAGAATAAAGACGCCAGCACCAGAATCATCGCCACGTAGAAGCCGGAGAACGCAGCCGCGTAGACCATCGGCCAGGCAGCAAACAGCGCGCCGCCGGCGGTGATCAGCCACACCTGGTTACCGTCCCAGTGCGGGGCGATGGAGTTAATCATAATTCGACGCTCGGTGTCATTGCGACCGAGGAAGCGGGAGAGCATCCCTACCCCCATGTCGAACCCGTCGGTGACCGCAAAACCAATCAGCAGAACACCGATCAGCAGCCACCAGATAAAACGCAATACTTCATAATCGATCATTTGATGACTCCTGTCTTAGCGTGCCGGCTGAGTAGTCGCAGTGGACTGCTCGTAGTGATAGCGACCGGTTTTCAGGCTGCTTGGGCCAAGGCGCGCGAACTTGAACATCAGGAACAGTTCAGCCACCAGGAACAGGGTGTACAGACCGCAAATCAGCAGCATTGAGAAAATCAGATCGCCCGCCGTCAGGGAGGAGTTAGCCACTGCCGTTGGCAGCACCTCACCAATCGCCCACGGTTGACGGCCATATTCCGCAACAAACCAGCCGGATTCGATAGCAATCCACGGCAGTGGAATACCGTACAGCGCGGTACGCAGCAGCCATTTTTTCTCACCGATACGGTTACGAATAACGGACCAGAAGGACGCCGCGATGATCAGCAGCATGATGATGCCGCAGCCCACCATGATACGGAACGCGAAGTACAGCGGTGCTACGCGTGGAATGGAGTCTTTGGTTGCCATCTGAATCTGGGCTTCAGTCGCATCAGACACATTCGGCGTATAGCGTTTCAGCAGCAGACCGTAACCCAGGTCTTTTTTCACGTCATTAAACTGATCGCGAACGCTCTGGTCGGTGGAGCCTGCACGCAGCTGCTCCAGCAGGGAGTAGGCTTTCATCCCGTTACGGATACGCTCTTCGTGCTGCACCATCAGATCTTTCAGGCCAGTCACCTGCTTGTCGACGGAGCGAGTGGCGATGATGCCCAGCGCGTAAGGAATTTGAATAGAGAAGCGGTTTTCCTGCGCTTCCTGATCCGGTACACCGAACAGGGTGAACGCGGCAGGTGCCGGTTGAGTTTCCCATTCAGCTTCAATTGCAGCCAGTTTGGTTTTCTGCACGTCGCCCATTTCGTAACCGGATTCATCACCCAGAACAATAACAGACAGGATTGCAGCCATACCGAAGCTTGCAGCGATAGCGAAGGAGCGCTTAGCGAACGCAAAGTCGCGACCGCGCAGCATGTAGTAGGAGCTGATGCCCAGGATGAACATCGCGCCGCAGACATAGCCAGACGCCACGGTGTGTACGAATTTAACCTGTGCCACCGGGTTCAGGACCAGCTCGGCAAAGCTGACCATCTCCATACGCATGGTTTCGAAGTTAAAATCAGAGGCGATTGGGTTCTGCATCCAGCCGTTAGCCACCAGGATCCACAGTGCAGACAGGTTAGAGCCCAGTGCCACCAGCCAGGTTACCGCCATATGCTGGACTTTGCCCAGACGGTCCCAACCGAAGAAGAACAGGCCTACAAAGGTGGATTCAAGGAAGAAGGCCATCAGACCTTCAATGGCCAGCGGCGCACCGAAGATATCCCCAACGTAATGAGAATAGTAAGACCAGTTAGTCCCGAACTGGAACTCCATGGTCAGACCGGTTGCCACGCCCAGTGCGAAGTTGATACCAAACAACTTGCCCCAGAACTTGGTCATATCTTTATAAATCTGTTTGCCGGAGAGGACGTAAACCGTTTCCATGATAGCCAGCAGGAACGCCATACCGAGCGTCAGCGGCACAAACAGGAAGTGGTACATCGCGGTCAAGGCAAACTGTAAGCGCGACAGTTCGACTACGTCTAACATTATGACTCCTTGCTCATCGCATGAAGACTCCGAGAGTGAACCCCGTTAGATAAGGATCCACACGCATGCCCCAATACAAATTTATCCACTCCCCTTCTTCGTTGCTTATTCTCAACTGGAGGAAAAAGCAGTGATGAAAGGTTGCGAATACGTTAATAAAAAACCCAAATTGATCCCGCAAATATATTACGCCGCAAAACCCTTACAATAAACAGGTTTTTATTGAATCACTTTTACGTTTTTCGACGGTGATCAATATATAGCGAATTTACTACTTTTAGGCCAGTTTGATCTGGCACAATTTAGCCTCTTTTGGCGCCTTTTTCCAAATATTAAACATTGATTTAAATCAAAATAACTATCTTTTGTTAACCGTGTTTATATTGGGTAAACACGGTAAAAACCATGTTAATGATATGTGTACAGAGAGCTATTATTGGTTATCAAATGGCGGGAATAATATAAATATAGGTGATTTTTTTTAACCCATGCAGAACGCTATTTTTGCAGGCGGCAAACCAATAATCTTAGCCGTTTCGCGATAACTTTCCATTTTGGTTTCGCGCCCCCTATGCGAAATAACAATTAATTCACTTTTAAATCTCTGTAAATTAACACCTCACGGTGACGATTACGTTAAGCGACTTTTTTCCCCTTTTCGGCGTTTCGTTCGTTTGCGCATTTTTCAGACAAACAAATCGGGCGGCGGAGACGCGCGCCAAAAAAAAGGCCGCTTTTCAGCGGCCAACCATGTCGAAACGGACATTTTTTATTTCAACGCTCCCAGTCCTGGGAGCAGAGAGGACTTACTTAATGATGGATTTCAGTGCTTCGCCGATATCGGCCAGGCTGCGCACGGTTTTCACGCCTGCCGCTTCCAGCGCAGCGAATTTCTCGTCCGCCGTACCTTTACCGCCTGCGATGATGGCGCCCGCGTGACCCATACGTTTGCCTTTCGGCGCCGTTACGCCTGCGATGTAGCCCACAACCGGCTTGGTGACGTGATCTTTGATATACGCCGCCGCTTCTTCTTCAGCGCTACCGCCGATCTCACCGATCATCACGATCGCTTCGGTCTGCGGGTCTTCCTGGAACAGCTTCAGGATATCGATGAAGTTAGAGCCCGGGATCGGGTCGCCGCCGATACCCACGCAGGTAGACTGGCCGAAACCGTAGTCGGTGGTCTGCTTAACCGCTTCATAGGTCAGCGTACCCGAGCGGGAAACGATGCCCACTTTACCCGGCTTGTGAATGTGGCCAGGCATGATGCCGATTTTGCACTCGCCCGGCGTGATAACGCCCGGGCAGTTCGGGCCGATCATGCGCACGCCGGCTTCGTCCAGCTTCACCTTCACGGTCAGCATGTCCAGCGTCGGGATGCCTTCGGTAATGGTGATGATGAGCTTAATGCCTGCGTCGATCGCTTCCAGGATGGAGTCTTTGCAGAACGGTGCCGGAACGTAGATAACCGTTGCGGTCGCGCCGGTCGCTTCTACCGCTTCACGCACGGTGTTGAACACCGGCAGGCCCAGGTGCGTGGTGCCGCCTTTGCCTGGAGTTACGCCGCCAACCATCTGCGTGCCGTAGGCGATCGCTTGTTCAGAGTGGAATGTACCCTGGCTACCGGTGAAGCCCTGGCAGATAACCTTGGTATCTTTATTAATTAAAACGGACATTATTTCCCCTCCACTGCGGCAACAACCTGCTGAGCTGCATCCGTCAGACTTTTCGCTGCAATAATATTCAGGCCGCTATCAGCCAGTTTTTTCGCGCCGAGTTCAGCGTTGTTACCTTCCAGACGGACAACAACCGGAACGTTAACGCCCACTTCTGCCACCGCGCCGATGATACCGTCAGCGATCAGGTCGCACCGCACGATACCGCCGAAGATGTTAACCAGAACGGCTTTCACATTGTCGTCGGAGAGGATGATTTTGAAGGCTTCGGTAACGCGCTCTTTGGTCGCACCGCCGCCCACGTCGAGGAAGTTAGCCGGCTCGCCGCCGTGCAGCTTAACGATGTCCATGGTGCCCATTGCCAGGCCCGCACCGTTAACCATGCAGCCGATGTTGCCATCCAGCGCCACGTAGTTCAGCTCCCACTGTGCAGCCTGCGCTTCACGCGGGTCTTCCTGAGACTGGTCGCGCATTTCGCGTAGGTCAGCCTGGCGGAACAGCGCGTTACCGTCAGCGCCCAGCTTGCCGTCGAGGCAGATCAGATCGCCCTGGGTGGTGATCACCAGCGGGTTGATTTCGATCAGCGCCAGATCGCGCTCCAGGAAGATGTTCGCCAGACCCATGAAGATCTTGGTGAACTGCTGAACCAGCTTGCCTTCCAGACCCAGCTTGAACGCCAGCTCGCGTCCCTGATAAGGCATAGGGCCTGCCAGCGGATCGATAGCCACTTTGTGGATCAGGTGCGGGGTCTCTTCCGCCACTTTTTCGATTTCCACGCCGCCTTCGGTAGACGCCATGAACACCACGCGACGGGAGCTACGGTCAACAACCGCGCCCAGGTACAATTCTTTCGCGATGTCCGTCGCCGCTTCCACCAGGATCTGGTTAACCGGCTGACCGTTCGCATCTGTCTGATAGGTCACCAGACGCTTGCCGAGCCAGTGTTCAGCGAAAGCGCGGATCTCTTCTTTGCTCTTAACAACCTTCACACCGCCCGCTTTACCACGGCCACCAGCGTGAACCTGACATTTCACTACCCACGGGCCGGAGCCAATTTTAGATGCCGCTTCTTCTGCTTCACGTGGGGTAGTACAGGCGTAGCCCACCGGAGCAGGTAAACCGTAGCGGGCAAACAGCTGTTTGGCCTGATATTCATGTAAATTCATGCGTTCTATCCACTATTCAGGTAATCGTTATCTTTAAACCCGTAGGCCAGCGCGGTTGCCGAACCGGCCTACAGGGCAGGTGACGCTAAAAAAACTACTACACGTCCAGCAGCAGACGCGTTGGATCTTCCAGCAGCTCTTTAATGGCAACCAGGAAGCCCACGGACTCGCGTCCGTCGATCAGACGGTGATCGTAAGAGAGTGCCAGGTACATCATTGGCAGGATCTCCACTTTACCGTCTACCGCCATCGGACGATCTTTGATGGCGTGCATACCCAGGATCGCGCTCTGCGGTGGGTTGATGATTGGGGTGGACATCAGAGAGCCAAACACGCCGCCGTTGGTAATGGTGAAGTTACCGCCGGTCAGGTCGTCAACGGTCAGCTTGCCGTCGCGGCCTTTAACGGCCAGCTCTTTAATGTTTTTCTCGATGTCAGCCATGCCCAGCGTATCTACGTCACGCAGAACCGGGGTCACCAGGCCGCGCGGAGTAGAAACCGCCATGCTCACGTCGAAGTAGTTGTGGTAAACCACGTCATCGCCATCGATGGACGCGTTCACTTCCGGGTAGCGTTTCAGCGCTTCAACTACCGCTTTCACGTAGAAGGACATAAAGCCCAGACGGATACCGTGACGTTTTTCGAACGCGTCGCCGTACTGCTTACGCAGATCCATGATCGGCTTCATGTTGACTTCGTTGAAGGTGGTCAGCATCGCGGTGGAGTTTTTCGCTTCCAGCAGACGCTCGGCCACGCGCTTGCGCAGGCGGGTCATCGGCACGCGTTTTTCGCTGCGTGCGCCCAGCGCCGGAGCAGGCTGTGCAGCAGGCGCTGCTGCCGGTGCTTTAGCTTCTGCTTTCGCTTCAGAAGGCGCTTTCGCCAGATGTTTGTCGATGTCTTCGCGAGTCAGACGACCGCCCACACCGGTGCCTTTGATGGCTGCCGGATCCAGGCTGTGCTCGGCCAGCAGGCGACGGATCGCCGGGCTGAGCGCGTCGTTAGACTGCTCTTCCAGAGAAGCCTGCTGGCGCTGAGCCGGCGTAGAGGCTTTCTCGTCAGATTTGGCGCTGGACTCTTTACCCGCGCTGTTGCCTTCACGCAGGCGACCCAGGATCTGGCGAGAAGTCACGGTTGTGCCTTCGTCTTCCAGAACAGCATCAAGAAC
Organism: Enterobacter soli; assembly: GCF_964208575.1. Classification (GTDB taxonomy): domain Bacteria; phylum Pseudomonadota; class Gammaproteobacteria; order Enterobacterales; family Enterobacteriaceae; genus Enterobacter; species Enterobacter soli_A. The sequence continues at coordinate 266,559 of NZ_CAXOFU010000003.1, forward strand.
GCCATCCGCCGATGCCGGTACTTCCAGTACCACTTTGTCAGTTTCGATTTCTACCAGCACTTCATCGCGCTTAACGGCATCGCCCGGTTTTTTGTGCCAGGTGGCGACGGTCGCATCTGCTACAGATTCAGGCAGGTCGGGAACAAGAATATCTACGCTACTCATTTTGTATCCTTTAATTAATCGACGTTCAGCGCGTCATTGACCAGATCTTGTTGTTGCTTCTGGTGAACGGACATATACCCTACCGCCGGAGAGGCGGAGGCCGGGCGACCTGCGTAACGCAGAGCAGACCCAAATGGAATCACTTCACGGAAATGATGCTGGCTACAGTACCATGCGCCCTGGTTGAGCGGCTCTTCCTGGCACCAGACAAAATCATGTACGTGAGCGTATTGTTTCAACACGTCCTGCATCGCCTGATGCGGGAATGGATAAAGCTGCTCGATACGCACGATGGCGACATCTTTCTGATCGTTCTTACGGCGCTGTTCCAGCAGGTCGTAATAGACCTTACCAGAACACATTACGACACGCTTAACGCCTTTCGGATCCAGCTCGTCAATCTCGCCGATGGCCGGCAGGAAGGTGCCGTTAGCCAGTTCATCCAGGCTGGACACCGCCAGCGGATGACGCAGCAGAGACTTCGGTGACATCACCACCAGCGGACGGCGCATACCGCGCAGCGCCTGACGACGCAGCATGTGGTAAACCTGCGCCGGCGTCGACGGCACGCAAACCTGCATGTTCTGCTCTGCGCAGAGCTGCAGATAGCGCTCCAGACGTGCGGAGGAGTGTTCCGGGCCCTGGCCTTCATAACCGTGCGGCAGCAGCATCACCAGGCCACACATACGGCCCCACTTCTGCTCGCCGGAGGAGATGAACTGGTCGATAACCACCTGCGCACCGTTGGCGAAGTCGCCGAACTGCGCTTCCCAGATGGTCAGGGTGCGTGGTTCTGCGGTGGCGTAGCCGTATTCGAATGCCAGTACCGCTTCTTCAGACAGCACGGAGTCCCAGACCTTGAACTGGCCCTGACCGTTGTGAACGTGCTGCAGCGGAGTATAGGTTGAACCGTTGGTCTGGTTGTGCACCACCGCATGACGGTGGAAGAAGGTGCCGCGCCCGGCATCTTCACCGGACAGACGCACAGGAATGCCTTCGTCAACCAGCGTGGCGTAGGCCAGCGTTTCCGCCCCGCCCCAGTCGAACAGCTTCTCGCCTGCCGCCATGGACTGACGGTCAGCGTAGATTTTCTGCACGCGGGACTGCATCTCGATAGCCTCAGGCACGGTGCTGATGCGTTTCGCCAGCTCCTGCAGACGCTTCATCTCGACCTTGTTCGGGTAGCTCTCATCCCACTCGTGGTTGAGGTACGGCGACCAGGTAAAGGAGTGCATGTTCATTGGGCGCAGCTCTTTCACTACGCACTCACCCGCATCCAGCGCGTCGCGGTAGAGGTTGACCATTTCGGTCGCATCTTCCAGCGTCGTCACTTTTTCCGCTTCCAGCTTGTCAGCGTAGATTTTGCGCGGCGTTGGGTGTTTTTTGATTTTCTGGTACATCAGCGGCTGAGTTGCGCTTGGCTCGTCGGCTTCGTTGTGGCCGTGACGGCGGTAGCAGAACAGGTCGATCAGCACGTCGCGTTTGAAGGTGTTACGGAAGTCCAGCGCCAGGCGGGTCACGAAGGCCACCGCTTCCGGGTCATCCGCGTTCACGTGGAAGATTGGCGCCTGCACCATCTTACCGATGTCGGTGCAGTACGGCGTAGAGCGTGCATCCAGCGGGTTGGACGTGGTGAAGCCCACCTGGTTGTTGATAACGATGCGAACGGTACCGCCCACTTCGTAACCGCGCGCTTTCGACATGTTCAGGGTTTCCTGAACCACGCCCTGGCCGGTGATGGCCGCATCGCCGTGAATAGTGATTGGCAGCACTTTATTGCTGCTTGGCTCGTCCAGACGATCCAGACGCGCGCGCACGGAGCCGATCACCACCGGGCTGACGATTTCCAGGTGCGACGGGTTAAACGCCAGCGCCAGGTGAACCAGACCGCCTTCGGTTTCGATATCAGACGAGAAGCCCATGTGGTACTTCACGTCGCCGGTACCGAGGTGTTCTTTATGTTTGCCCGCGAATTCGTCGAACAGGTCCTGCGGTTTTTTACCCAGCACGTTGACCAGCACGTTCAGACGACCGCGGTGCGCCATGCCCAGTACCACTTCACGTGTACCGCTGTTGCCCGCATGGCGAATCAGCTCTTTCAGCATCGGCACTAACGCGTCGCCGCCTTCCAGCGAGAAGCGTTTTGCGCCCGGGAACTTCGCGCCCAGATAGCGCTCAAGGCCTTCTGCTGCGGTCAGTTCGCTGAGGAAGCGTTTTTTCTCTTCGGTAGAGAAGTTCGCGTGGCCCGCCACGGACTCGATGCGCTGCTGGATCCAGCGTTTCTCTTCCGTAGAGGTGATGTGCATATATTCCGCGCCGATGGAGCCGCAGTAGGTCTGCTTGAGGGCGTCGATCAGATCGCCCAGCTTCATCGTGTCTTTGCCGATAGCGAAAGAACCTACGTTAAAGCTTTCCTGGAAATCGGCCTCGGTCAGATCGTGATACGCCGGATCGAGATCCGCCACACGGTCTTGCTGCCACAGTCCCAGCGGATCGAGATTCGCATGCTGGTGACCACGGAAGCGATAAGCGTTGATGAGCTGCAGGACTTTAACCTGCTTCGCATTGGTGTCAGGGTCGGAAATCGCAGAAGAGTAACGTGAGGCATCCTTCGCCAGACGACGGAAATAATCACGTGTTTTGGAATGGAATTGATCCGGTTTGACCCCTGTACCAGGCAACTGCTGGAACATGGAACGCCAGTTTGCGTCCACTGAGTCAGGATCGGTTAAGAAGTCTTCATAGAGCTGTTCTATCCAGCTCTGGTTGGAACCAGAGAGGTAAGAAGAGTCCAGCCAGGCTTTCATTGCGCCGTTCTGCATCGTGATCCCTTAAGCATTTTTATGCTTACTTTCGCCGTAGAAACTACCACGCACACTGCGTGTACGTGCCGGGGTTCACCTGCGAGCTCTTTCTGGCCCGCGAAGGAACCTTTAGAAACTGTCTAAATAATCTTCGTCGTTCAGGCTGCGACTGCGTTGCGGCTTTCACTCACCCCAGTCACATAGTTCACTATGCTCCAGGGGATTCGTTCAACCGCGCCTTGTCTCGCGCTGAACGTCTCGATTATTTACTTAACTGGCAGTTTTTAAAGGTTTCTGCAATCTATCCCCTCTCCCTGTGGGAGAGGGTTAGGGTGAGGGGAACAGGGCTCCCCTCTTCTTACTTACGCACTGCGCTGCAGCAGCATCGACTTAATATGGCCGATGGCGCGCGTCGGGTTAAGCCCCTTCGGACACACACTGACGCAGTTCATGATGCTATGGCAGCGGAATACGCTGAAAGCGTCACTCAGTCCTTCCAGACGGCTATCGGTTTCGGTGTCGCGGCTATCGATCAGGAAGCGATAGGCAGCCAGCAGACCCGCCGGGCCGATAAACTTGTCCGGGTTCCACCAGAACGACGGGCAAGACGTTGAGCAACATGCGCAGAGAATACACTCGTACAAGCCATCGAGTTTTTCACGCTGCTCAGGAGACTGTAAGTGCTCACGAGCGGGTGGATTTTGCCCATTATTCAATAAGTAAGGCTTAATCTTCTCATATTGTGCATAGAATTGCCCCATGTCTACCACCAAATCGCGAACGACCGGCAGCCCTGGCAGAGGACGGATAACAATTTTCTGACCTGGACGCTGTAGCGCCGAAATCGGCGTAATGCAGGCCAGACCATTTTTACCGTTCATGTTGACGCCGTCAGAGCCACACACCCCTTCGCGGCAGGAGCGGCGGAAAGAGAGCGTCGGGTCTTTTTCTTTCAGCTGGATTAAGGCATCCAGCAGCATCATGTCGCGGCCTTCTTCTGCTTCCAGCGTGTAATCCTGCATACGCGGTGCGTCGTCTACATCCGGGTTATAACGATAAACTGAGAATTCGAGTTTCATTGTCCTGTCTCCGCATTAGTAAGTACGAATCTTCGGCGGGAACGCCGGACGCAGTTTCGGTTCCATATTGACGCTGCGACGCGTCATGGATTCCGACTCTGGCAGATACAGGGAATGGCACAGCCAGTTTTCGTCATCACGATCCGGGAAGTCGAAGCGGCTATGCGCGCCACGGCTCTCGGTACGGAAGTTTGCCGACATCGCGGTCGCGAAGGCGGTTTCCATCAGGTTATCCAGCTCCAGGCACTCAACGCGCTGGGTGTTGAACTCGCTGGAAGTGTCATCCAGACGGGCGTTTTTCAGGCGCTCGCGAATCGCTTTCAGCTGCTCAAGACCTTTGGCCATCGCGTCGCCTTCGCGGAACACCGAGAAGTTGTGCTGCATACATTCCTGCAGCGCTTTGCGGATTTCCACCGGATCTTCGCCGTTACGGTTGCCGTTCCAGCGGTTGAGGCGCTCAAGAGAGGCATCGATTTCGTCGTCGGTAGCGTCAAGCAGATCGCCCTGCTCGGCAATAGACTCTTGCAGGTGCAGACCCACCGCGCGACCAAACACCACCAGGTCCAGCAGGGAGTTGCCGCCCAGACGGTTCGCACCGTGGACGGATACGCAGGCGATTTCGCCTACCGCGAACAGTCCAGGAATGACCACGTCTTCGCCCTGCTCGTTCACGGTCAGCGCCTGACCGGTCACTTTGGTCGGAATACCGCCCATCATGTAGTGGCAGGTCGGGATAACCGGGATCGGTTCTTTAACCGGGTCAACGTGGGCGAAGGTGCGGGACAGCTCAAGGATGCCCGGCAGACGGGATTCCAGAACCTCTTTACCCAGATGGTCGAGCTTCAGCTTCGCGTGCGGGCCCCACGGGCCGTCGCAGCCGCGGCCTTCGCGGATTTCGATCATGATGGAACGCGCCACCACGTCACGACCCGCCAGGTCTTTCGCGTTCGGCGCATAGCGCTCCATGAAGCGCTCGCCGTGTTTATTCAGCAGGTAACCGCCTTCACCACGGCAGCCTTCGGTGACCAGCACGCCCGCACCGGCGATACCGGTTGGGTGAAACTGCCACATCTCCATATCCTGCACCGGCACACCCGCGCGGATAGCCATCCCCACGCCGTCACCGGTGTTGATGTGGGCGTTAGTGGTGGACTGATAGATACGGCCTGCGCCGCCGGTTGCCAGCACGGTCGCGCGGGCTTTGAAGTAAACCACTTCACCGGTTTCGATGCACAGTGCGGTACAACCCACCACCGCGCCGTCGGCGTTTTTCACCAGATCCAGCGCATACCATTCGGAGAAGATGGTGGTGTGGTTTTTCAGGTTCTGCTGATACAGCGTGTGCAGCAACGCGTGGCCGGTACGGTCGGCCGCTGCCGCGGTACGTGCCGCCTGCTCGCCGCCGAAGTTTTTCGACTGGCCGCCAAACGGACGCTGATAAATCGTGCCGTTTTCCAGACGGGAGAACGGCAGACCCATATGGTCGAGCTCCAGAATCGCTTCCGGGCCGGTTTTACACATATATTCGATGGCGTCCTGGTCACCGATGTAATCGGAACCTTTTACCGTGTCATACATGTGCCATTCCCAGTTATCTTCATGGGAATTACCCAGCGCAACGGTGATACCGCCCTGGGCAGAAACCGTGTGCGAACGGGTCGGGAAGACTTTAGAGAGCAGCGCACAGGTCTGGCCGCTCTGGGAAATTTGCAGTGCGGCGCGCATACCTGCACCACCCGCACCAATCACTACAGCATCAAATTCTCTGACTGGCAGTTTCATTACACACCCCACACCACAACGAATCCATAAATGACGTAAACCACCAGTGCAACGACGATAGCCAGCTGCAGAGGAAGGCGAATAGCCAGTGGTTTAACGTAATCGGTCAACACCTGCCACATGCCAATCCAGGCATGAATAAGGATGGAGAACAGCGCCAGCAGGGTGAACACTTTGGTGAAGGCAGATCCGAAGAACCCACTCCAGATTTCCCACGTCAGCGTGCCGCTGGTGGCGAAGAAACCGATCATATAGATGATGTAAAGGGTGAGAACGATGGCGGTAGCACGGACCAGAATGAAGTCATGTACGCCGTTGCGTCCTAATGCCGAGGCGTTGCTTACCATACGAGAACTCCTGCGAGAAGTGAAAGCACGACAGTGATAACAAATGAAATGTTAGCGGAGCGTTTCCCGGCTTCGAAGGTCTCTTCCAGGTAGCCAAAGTCCATCAGCATATGGCGAACACCCACAACAACGTGGTACGCCAGCGCGGTCAGAATGCCCCACATGATAAATTTCACGAAGAAGCTGTTCATAATGGCTGAGGCCTGAAGGAATCCTTCAGGAGAGGAGAGGCTGGTTCCCAGTAACCACAGCAGAATACCGACCGCCACAAACGTAATCACACCAGAAACGCGGTGCAAAATGGACGCTATTGCTGTTACAGGGAATCGGATCGTTTTGAGATCCAGATTGACAGGTCTTTGTTTTTTCACATTTCTTATCATGAATAACGCCCACATGCTGTTCTTATTGTTTCCTTCCTCCGGACTGCGATGCGGGTCAAGCAGCGTTCCTTTTCTATAACTGCGCGTCATGCAAAACATTGCTTCCAAATGCTAAAACGACACGTTACAACGCTGGGTGGCTCGGGATTGCAGGGTGTTCCGGAGACCTGGCGGCAGTATAGGCCGTTCACAAAATCATTACAATTAACCTACATACAGTTTGTCGGGTTTTCTCTGGAACAGTGATCAGGGTCACGATAACAACATATTTTTAATTTTTAATCATCTGATTTGACAAATGTTAAACAATATTGTTACAAACGTCATCAGAAAAGGCATATAATGCGCAAAAGTTATGAGGTCTCTCTTTCACCTGACAAATAGTTATGTAACAGTGTGACGGTATTGACCGAAGTTATCAGGACAGTTATTAGTGATATACAGGTTTGAATAATTCGGACTGCAAAGACACTGATTTGCTGTTGTTTCACTGATTTTTCATTCGTTTACCTGCAAGGCGCCATAGCTCTGTACCCTGGTTTGTCCTCGTGAGCTGAGCGGTAAGCCAAATAACAATCTGGTAACGGTGATTAACAGCTGAATGCAAATCCGGTAAAGCGCAGTCTTAAGCATAAGGCGCTAAGGAGACCGTAAATGGCTGATACAAAGGCAAAGCTCACCCTAAATGGTGACACTGCTATTGAACTGGATGTGCTAAAAGGCACGCTCGGTCAGGATGTTATTGATATCCGTTCCCTGGGTTCAAAAGGGGTTTTCACCTTTGACCCAGGCTTCACCTCCACCGCATCTTGCGAATCCAAAATCACCTTTATCGACGGTGACGAAGGTATCCTGCTTCACCGCGGTTTCCCCATCGATCAGTTAGCTACCGAATCCAACTATCTGGAAGTGTGCTACATCCTGCTGAACGGCGAGAAGCCAACGCAGGCGCAATACGATGAATTCAAGACCACCGTCACCCGTCACACCATGATTCATGAGCAGATCACCCGTCTGTTCCATGCGTTCCGTCGTGACTCTCACCCGATGGCGGTGATGTGCGGTATTACCGGCGCGCTGGCGGCGTTCTACCACGACTCGCTGGACGTGAATAACCCACGCCACCGCGATATCGCGGCGTTCCGCCTGCTGTCCAAAATGCCAACCATGGCGGCGATGTGTTACAAATATTCCATCGGTCAGCCATTCGTTTACCCACGCAATGACCTCTCCTACGCGGGCAACTTCCTGCGCATGATGTTCTCTACCCCATGCGAAGAGTACGAAGTGAACCCGGTACTGGAACGCGCAATGGACCGTATCCTGATCCTGCACGCCGACCATGAGCAGAACGCCTCTACCTCTACCGTCCGTACCGCTGGCTCTTCAGGCGCGAACCCGTTCGCCTGTATCGCTGCGGGCATCGCCTCCCTTTGGGGACCGGCGCACGGCGGCGCGAACGAAGCGGCGCTGAAGATGCTGGAAGAGATCAGCACCGTTGAGCACATTCCTGAATTCGTGCGTCGCGCGAAGGACAAGAATGACTCCTTCCGTCTGATGGGCTTCGGTCACCGTGTTTACAAAAACTATGACCCGCGCGCAACCGTCATGCGTGAAACCTGCCATGAAGTGCTGAAAGAGCTGGGCACCAAAGATGACCTGCTGGAAGTGGCGATGGAGCTGGAACACATCGCGCTGAACGACCCGTACTTCATCGAGAAGAAACTCTACCCGAACGTGGACTTCTACTCCGGTATCATCCTGAAAGCGATGGGTATTCCGTCTTCCATGTTCACCGTGATCTTCGCGATGGCCCGTACCGTCGGCTGGATTGCGCACTGGAACGAAATGCACAGCGAAGGCATGAAAATTGCCCGTCCTCGTCAGCTGTACACCGGCTACGAGCAGCGTGATTTTAAGTCTGATATCAAGCGCTAAAAAAATGCCCGGCGGCGCTATCGCTTGCCGGGCCTACGAGTCAGAAATGTAGGCCGGGTAAGGCGTAGCCGCCACCCGGCTTTTTTTATTTCTGACAATGCGGGCACCAGTAAAACGGCCTTGAAGCGAGCGTTGTCCTGTCGATAATCCCGCCGCACCGCTCGCACTTTTTCCCCTCGCGATGAAACACCTTGAACCGGAAAAGCGCCCCGTGATGCTTGTTGTCATCCACCACGCCTCGCGTGGTATACGACAAGCGCGGGATATCCAGCAGCGCGTGGGACAGCGCCTCCAGCTGGTCGTCGCTTAGCTGGGACGCTTTGCGCTGCGCCGCCAGCCCCACCGCCCAGAGGATCTCCACCCGCAGGTAGTTGCCCAGCCCGGCGAGAAACGACTGATCGAGCAACAGACCGGAAAACTGGCGGTTGCGGAATTTTGGCGAGAGCAGACGGGCCTTCACCTCGGCCGCCGTCAGCCGCATATCCAGCACATCCGGGCCTACCCGTTGCAGGAACGGGTGAGTAAGCAGTTGCTCTGGCGTTAACATTTCAATGTCCGACGCGCTGTAAAGCAGGATGGCTTTCTCCGCGGTCTGCAACTTAACGCGCAGCACGCGGGAAGTTTGTAACTGCTCACCCGCGTCGACTACCCGCCAGACGCCGTAAAGCTGGTTATGGCTATATAACGTCAGGTTATGGGAAAAGTGCGTGAGCAGCGCTTTGCCCCGGGTTTCTATGTAGGTCACCGTTTGCCCAATCAAATCGGCTTCAAACGGTTTCAGTTGAGGGAAAGCAAACCAGACCTCCGTCAGGGGTTTGCCTTTTATCGCCGCCTCCAGGCTATCCGCTGCACGGCGGATCTCCGGACCTTCTGGCATCTTTTATCCTTATCGTGAAATTCAGGCGCTGACGAGAATGCCGTGTTCCGCAAATGCCTCGCGCAGCCGACGCGCAAACAGCAGCGCGTGCTCGCCGTCGCCGTGTAAACAAACCGTGTCCGCCTGGACCTTTGCCAGCGCCCCGTCGGCCGTTTTTACCCGCCCGCTACGCACCATGTCGAGAGTTTGCGCCAGCGCGAGCCCGCTGTCCGTAATGAGCGCCCCCGGCTGGCCGCGCGGCACCAGGCTGCCGTCCGGCTGATAGCCCCGGTCGGCAAACACCTCCTGACGGGTGGTTAATCCATAGCGCTGCCCGGCGCGAATCAGCTCGCTTCCCGCCAGCCCCACCAGAATCAGCCGGGGATTGACGTCCCGCACCGCGCGGGCGATCGCGTCGGCAAGCGCGGGCTCTTTCGCCGCCTGGTTGTACAGCATTCCGTGGGGCTTCACGTGGCGCAGCACGCCATGTCGGGTGCGAACCATCGCCTCCAGCGCGCCGATTTGATACAGCGTCTGGGCGTAGACGGTTTCCGGCGGTAGCGTCATCGCCGTGCGGCCAAAGTTCTCCCGGTCCGGAAAGCTCGGGTGCGCGCCTATCGCTACGCCGTGTGTAATGGCGTGCTGCACGCTGGTCAGCATGGTCTGCGCATCCCCCGCGTGGAACCCACAGGCAATGTTTACCGACGAAACCAGCGTCATCAGTTCCGCATCCGCGCTGCCGCCCTCGCCCAGATCGGCGTTTAAATCAATCTTTACCATCGAGTCGCCACGCCAGCTGTTGCAGATAACGCTGCTGGTCCTGACGCGCCGTCAGCGCCTCTTCCAGCGAGCATTGAACGAAGTGGATCGGCTGCCCGAGCGGGATCTGCGCCAGATGATAGCGGTCGGCGTCGATAATACAGGCGATGCGCGGATAGCCGCCCGTAGTCTGGGCGTCGTTCATCAGCGCAATCGGCTGACCGTTGGGCGGCACCTGCACCACGCCCGGCAGCAGGCCGTGCGACAGCATTTCGCGCCCGGTCGTGCGGGTCAGCGGCTGCCCCTGCAGGCGATAGCCCATCCGGTTACTCTGGGGGCTAAGATGCCAGGGCGAACGCCAGAAAGCGTCCTGCGACGCCTCGTCAAACTCATGGTACTCCGGCCCCGGCAGGGCGCGAATGCGGTTTCCCCACAGCAGCTGCTTCACCCCCTGAGTGGTGGAAAAATGGCGTGCAGAGGGACGGATCGCCAGACGATCGCCGTCGCGCAATAACCGCCCTTCATGCCCGCCGATCCCCGCTTTGGCGTCGGTACTGAACGACCCCATCACCTCCGGCACGTCGATGCCCCCGGCCACCGCAAGATAGCTGCGAACCCCGTGCCGCGGACGGTTAAGCACCAGCTGTTGACCCGCACCGGCGCGCAGGCGCCAGCCGGTCCACACCGCTTTGCCGTCAAGGGTCGCGTCGCAGCCTGCCCCGGTCAGGGCAAACCAGGTCTCCTCGCTAAACTCCACCACGCACTGCCCGAGGGTGATTTCCAGCGCCGCCGTGCTGCCGGGGTTGCCCACCAGCAGGTTGGCAATCTCAAGCGCCGGGCGGTCGAGCGCGCCGCAGTAGCTCACGCCCGACTGGCGCAGGCCAAAGCGCCCCGCATCCTGAACCGAGGTGTAAAGCCCCGCGCGAATAAGCGTTAACATATCCCCTCCTTCTGCGGAATAAAGCGCAGCGTGTCCCCAGGACGAAGAAGGATGGGCGCATCGTGCCCCGGCTCAAACAGCGGAACGGAGGTATGCCCGATCAGCTGCCAGCCGCCGGGCGAGGCAAGCGGATAAATTCCGGTTTGTTCCCCGCCGATCGCCACCGTCCCGGCGGGAACGCTCAGACGCGGCTCCGCACGACGGGGGGTGTGCAGCTCGGGCGCCAGGCCGCCCAGATACGGAAAGCCCGGCTGGAATCCCAGGAACCAGACCACGTAATTCACCGACGCGTGCAGCTCGACCACCTGCTTTTCCGTCAGCCCGCAGTGCCCGGCGACGACGGACAAATCAGGGCCACCCCTGCCGCCATAGACCACCGGGATCTCGATGGCGCGGGATTCCGGCTCCAGCGCTTCGCTCTCCTCCCACCAGCGCTGCAAACGCTCGATGGCGTCCAGCGCCACGGTGTGCGGATTACGCAGCACCACGGTGATGTTATTCATCCCCGGAATGGCTTCCACCACCTCCGGGATCTCGGCCAGGCGCTGCGTCAGCCGCCAGATCCGCTTTTGCGTGGCAAGGGTGACGGGCGGCTCAAGCTCCAGCACCACCGCCGTTTCACCCAGAAGATAACAACGCGCTCGCTGCACTCAGGCACCTCTCATCACGCAGGATTAGGGATATCGATAAAGGTCACGTCGAGATCGGTATTTTCAGTCAGCCATTCGCTGAGGGCGCGGATGCCGCCGCGCTCCGTGGCGTGGTGTCCGGCAGAGTAGAAGTGCAGGCCCTGCTCGCGGGCGGAGTGAACGGTTTGCTCCGACACTTCACCGGTGATGAACGCATCCACGCCAAAACGCGCCGCGCTGTCGATAAAGCCCTGGCCGCCGCCGGTACACCAGGCAACGCGCTTAACGGTATCCGGCCCGGTATCGCCGCACCACAGCGGACGACGCCCCAGACGCGCTTCAATCCAGGAGGCCAGCTCCAGCCCCGGCACCGGCATCGCCAGCTCGCCCCACGGCACCAGCGGTTCGATTTCGCCCATCACGGTAATGCCCAGCAGCTGCGCGAGCTGAACGTTGTTGCCCAGCTCCGGGTGCGCATCCAGCGGCAGATGGTAGCCGTAAAGGTTGATGTCGTTGGCCAGCAGGGTTTTCAGGCGGTTACGCTTCATGCCGCGAATAATCGGCGATTCGTTTTTCCAGAAATAGCCGTGGTGGACAATGACCGCATCCGCCTCCTGACGCACCGCTTCGTCCAGCAGCGCCTGGCTGGCGGTCACGCCGGTGATAATTTTCTGGATGTTTTCACGCCCTTCGACCTGTAAACCGTTCGGACCGTAGTCGCTAAAGGCGCTGGTATTGAGCTTTTCGTTAATCAGGCTTTCAAGTGCAGTGTTTTTCATCATCATTCTCTTAATCTTTGCGGGCGGCTTCATAGGCCGCCAGCGTGGCGACGCGCGCCTGTTTGTGGTCGACAATAGGACGAGGATAGTCGAGCGTTACGCCCTGCTTCTCCGCCCATGCCCACGGCTCGTGGACAGCCTTCGCCGGGACATCCTTCAGCTCGGGCAGCCAGCGGCGGATAAACTCGCCGTCAGCATCAAATTTTTGCCCCTGGGTGGTCGGATTAAAAATCCGGAAATAGGGCGCCGCGTCGGTTCCGGTGGAGGCGGCCCACTGCCAGCCCCCGTTATTCGCAGCCAGATCGCCGTCGATCAGCTGAGAGATAAAATAACGCTCCCCGATACGCCAGTCGATAAGCAGATCCTTCACCAGGAAGCTGGCGGTAATCATTCGCAGACGGTTATGCATCCACCCGGTTTCATTGAGCTGACGCATGGCCGCATCGACAATCGGGTAGCCCGTTGCCCCGTCCTGCCAGGCTTTCAGGTGCTTATCGTTATGCTGCCAGCTGACCTTATCCGTCCAGCGAATGAATGGCCGATGTTTGCATAAAGCAGGATGATATGTCATCAGATGGCGATAGAACTCGCGCCAGATCAGCTCGTTGAGCCAGACGGCGCCCCCCTCCCCCTCCAGCGCCCGAGGCTGTTCGGCCAGCAGGCGATGCAAACACTGGCGTGGAGAGAGCACGCCGAGGGCTAAACAGGCCGATAAGCGGCTGGTGCCGTCGACGGCGGGGAAATCCCGGCGCGCCTCGTACTCTGCCGCCCCGTGTTTACAGAAGCTGCGCAGCTGGGCGATGGCCGCTTTTTCCGTGGCGGGGAACAGCGCCTCGTCAAAGTCCTTTTGCGGGTAGTCAAACGTGAGCTCCGGCAGATCGGTTAGCGCATCCCCCCGCGCGGACGGCGCCGCGACGCACTCCGGCAGCGACTCCTTGAGCCGCTTGATAAAGGCGTTTTTGAACGGCGTAAAGACTTTATACATCTCGCGGCTGCCGGTCATGACGCTGCCCGGCGGGAGCATGACGCTGTCGTCAAATCCCTGGCACACCACCACGTCCAGCGCCTTCTCCAGCTGCCGATCCCGCTGCTGCTCGTTGAATTCGTACTGGTAGTTATAGAACAGGTGCGTAACGTCCTGCTTCTCGCAGATCTCCTGCACCTTTTGCGCCTGGGCTGCAAAATCGCTCACCTCTTCATAGAGGAGAGGGATGCCCTTTTCCGCAAGAGCCTGCTGCAGGTCGTTAAGATGAGCGTTGAGAAAGGCGGCCTGACGCGGCGCCATCTCGTGCTCCTGCCACTGACCGGGGGTGGCGATAAACAGCCCCAGCACGCGGGCGTCTTTGGCGCGGCAGGCGGCCGCCAGGGCGATATTGTCATGAACGCGTAAATCCGCGCGAAACCAAACCAGATGGGTGGGCATAAAACTCCAGGCTAATATCCATTACGTCCATAAGGTCATGCCGCCAAAGGAAAAAGGGGCATGTTTCCAACTACTTTGCCATGAAGTGTAGACGCCCTGAAATAAAAAAGGCCGCTCGAGTCGGCCTGAACGCGACGTGTCCTGCGCTGGGGACAAAAAAAACCGCCACATTGCTGCTGGCGGTTTCTTTATTGCTGTGTGTACGTCTTTTTTTAGTAGAAGTCGCAGGTCGCTTTTTCGGCCTGATCCATCCACACCGGTTTTTCGCTGGTTTTCGCCCAGACGCGGTGCAGATAGCTGTAAAAACGTGCGCGATCTTTCCAGAACAGCATCACCGGCAGAGCCAGCACGCCAGCCACTACGGCGAAAGTGCGACGCATCAGAACGATATGAGCCGGATAGTCTTTATAAAGATCCATATTTTTCTCCCCTGTAGTTGGCCGGAAACGTCATCCGGAAAATTCAAAATCTGTGACCTGGATAAAATAATATCGCTTTGTTTGTAATTTTACTACTCATCCGACCACTTATTTTCATCCATTTAGTGAATATTTACACTCCCGCCGTAAGAAAGTTACAGAAAAGTTAACAATATACTTATCAATAGTTAAATTAGGGTCTTTGCCGTTTTTATACTTTTTTTACACCCCCCGTCCTGATTTTTGCGAAATCTTTGCGCCATAAATCCTACCGTTAGCACAAATACAAATGTCACCCGGAGGTGGATTGTGAGTGCAGGTCTGATTACCGGCATCGTGCTGGTGTTCCTGTTATTGGGTTATCTGGTCTATGCCCTGATTAATGCGGAGGCATTCTGATGGCTGCTCAGGCGTTTTTGCTTATCGCCAGCTTTTTACTGGTGCTGTTCCTGCTCGCAAGGCCGCTGGGAACCTTGCTTGCGCGGATGATCAACAACGTGGCGCTGCCCGCTGCGGGCCGCGTCGAAAAAGGTATCTGGCGCGTGCTGGGAATACGCGACCAGGAGATGAACTGGCGTCAGTACCTGACGGCGATTCTGCTGCTGAACCTCGTCGGGCTGGTGGCGCTATTCGCCATGCTGATGCTGCAGGGCATCCTGCCCCTGAACCCGCAGCAGCTTCCGGGCCTCTCCTGGCACCTGGCGCTGAACACCGCCGTCAGCTTCGTGAGTAACACCAACTGGCAATCCTACGCAGGGGAAACCACCCTCAGCTACTTCAGCCAGATGGCGGGCTTAACGGTGCAGAACTTCCTTTCTGCCGCCAGCGGCATTGCTGTGATTTTCGCCCTGACCCGCGCCTTTGCCCGTCAGAATGTCGGCACGCTCGGCAACGCCTGGGTCGACTTAACGCGCATCACCCTGTGGGTGCTGCTGCCGATTTCGCTGCTGATTGCCCTGTTCTTTATCCAGCAAGGCACTCTGCAAAACCTGCTGCCCTGCGCGCCTTACACCTCGCTGGAAGGGGCAAAAGCCCTTCTGCCTATGGGGCCCGTCGCGTCGCAGGAGGCGATCAAAATGCTCGGCACCAACGGCGGCGGGTTCTTCAACGCCAACTCCTCGCACCCGTTTGAAAACCCCACCGCGCTGACCAACTACGTGCAGATGCTGGCGATCTTCCTGATCCCCGCCGCGCTGTGCTTTGCCTTCGGCGACGTGGTCAACGACCGCCGCCAGGGCCGCACTCTGCTGTGGGCGATGTCGCTTATCTTCGTCGTCTGCGTGGCGCTGGTAATGTGGGCCGAGTGGCACGGCAACAGCCACTTCATGGCGCTGGGCGCCGACAGCAATATCAATATGGAAGGCAAAGAGAGCCGCTTCGGCATTCTCGCCAGCAGCCTGTACGCGGTGGTCACCACGGCGGCCTCGTGCGGTGCGGTCAACGCCATGCACGATTCCTTTACCGCGCTGGGGGGCATGATCCCGATGTGGCTGATGCAGATCGGCGAAGTGGTCTTCGGCGGCGTTGGCTCCGGGCTGTACGGGATGCTGCTGTTCGTTCTGCTGGCGGTGTTCATTGCCGGGCTAATGATCGGGCGTACCCCGGAATATCTGGGTAAAAAAATCGACGTGCGCGAGATGAAGCTCACCGCGCTGGCCATTCTGGTCACCCCGGCGCTTGTGCTGCTCGGCACCGCGCTGGCGCTGATGACCGAAGCCGGACGCAGCGGGATTTTCAACCCGGGCATCCACGGCTTTAGCGAAGTGCTTTACGCCGTTTCCTCCGCCGCCAACAACAACGGCAGCGCCTTCGCCGGCCTGAGCGCCAACTCGCCGTTCTGGAACTGCCTGCTGGCATTCTGCATGTTCGTGGGCCGCTTCGGGGTCATCGTGCCCGTGCTGGCTATTGCCGGTTCGCTGGTGAGTAAAAAAATACAGCCGACCACCAGCGGCACGCTGCCCACTCACGGCGCGCTGTTTATCGGCCTGCTGATTGGCACCGTGCTGCTGGTCGGCGCCCTGACCTTTATCCCCGCCCTCGCGTTAGGCCCGGTCGCGGAAACACTCTCTTTACGCTGATTTTGCGGAGAATTTGTCATGAGTCGTAAACAACTGGCCCTGCTCGAACCTGCGTTAGTTCGCCAGGCGCTAATGGACGCGGTGAAAAAGTTAAGCCCGCGCGTTCAGTGGCATAACCCGGTGATGTTTATCGTCTGGACGGGCAGCGTGCTGACCACCGCGCTGGCGGTGGCGATGGGGACCGGTCATCTGCCGGGCAATGCGCTGTTCACCGGCGCAATCAGCCTGTGGCTGTGGTTCACCGTGCTGTTCGCCAACTTTGCCGAAGCCCTCGCGGAAGGCCGCAGCAAAGCCCAGGCCAACAGCCTGAAAGGGGTCAAAAAGACCGCCTTCGCCCGCAAGCTGCGCGAGCCTAAATACGGCGCGCAGATGGATCACGTCCCCGCCGACGAGCTGCGCAAGGGCGACGTGGTGCTGGTGGAAGCCGGGGACATCATTCCCTGCGACGGTGAAGTCATTGAGGGCGGCGCATCGGTTGATGAAAGCGCCATTACCGGGGAGTCCGCGCCGGTTATCCGTGAATCCGGCGGCGATTTCGCCTCGGTCACGGGCGGGACGCGTATTCTCTCCGACTGGCTGGTGATCCAGTGCAGCGTAAACCCGGGCGAAACCTTCCTCGACCGGATGATCGCCATGGTCGAAGGGGCGCAGCGCCGCAAAACGCCAAACGAAATCGCGTTAACCATTTTGCTGGTGGCGCTGACCATCGTCTTCCTGCTGGCGACTGCCACCCTGTGGCCGTTCTCCTTATACGGCGGCACGGCGGTGAGCGTGACCGTGCTGGTGGCGCTGCTGGTCTGCCTGATCCCAACCACCATCGGCGGCCTGCTTTCCGCCATTGGCGTGGCGGGGATGAGCCGGATGCTGGGCGCCAACGTGATTGCCACCAGCGGGCGCGCCGTTGAGGCGGCGGGCGACGTGGACGTGCTGCTGCTGGATAAAACCGGGACTATTACCCTCGGCAACCGTCAGGCGTCCGACTTCCTTCCGGCTCCCGGCGTGGATGAAAAAACGCTGGCCGATGCGGCGCAGCTCTCCTCGCTGGCGGACGAAACCCCCGAAGGCCGCAGCATCGTGATTCTGGCGAAGCAGCGCTTCAACCTGCGCCAGCGCGACGTTCAGAGCCTGCACGCCACCTTTGTGCCGTTCACCGCCCAGACCCGCATGAGCGGGATCAACATTCAGGACCGGATGATCCGCAAAGGCTCCGTGGATGCCATTCGCCGCCACATCGAAGCCAACAACGGTCATTTCCCGCCGGAAGTGGACAAGCTGGTAGAAAGCGTGGCCCGTCAGGGCGCCACGCCGCTGGTGGTGGCGGAAGGCTCGCGCGTGCTCGGGGTGATTGCGCTGAAGGATATCGTCAAAGGCGGGATCAAAGAGCGCTTTGCCCAGCTGCGCAAAATGGGCATCAAAACGGTGATGATCACCGGGGATAACCGTCTGACCGCCGCGGCGATTGCCGCCGAAGCGGGCGTGGACGATTTTCTCTCCGAAGCCACGCCGGAAGCCAAGCTGGCGCTGATCCGTCAGTATCAGGCGGAAGGCCGACTGGTGGCGATGACGGGTGACGGCACCAACGACGCCCCGGCGCTGGCCCAGGCCGACGTGGCGGTGGCGATGAACTCCGGTACGCAGGCGGCGAAAGAGGCGGGCAACATGGTCGACCTCGACTCTAACCCGACCAAGCTGATTGAAGTGGTGCACATCGGCAAACAGATGCTGATGACCCGCGGCTCGCTGACGACCTTCAGCATTGCCAACGACGTGGCGAAGTACTTCGCCATTATTCCGGCGGCCTTTGCGGCGACCTATCCGCAGCTGAATGCGCTGAACGTGATGCACCTGCACTCCCCCGCGTCCGCCATTCTCAGCGCGGTCATTTTTAACGCCCTGATCATCGTCTTCCTGATCCCGCTGGCGCTGAAGGGGGTGAGCTATAAGCCCCTGACCGCCGCCGCCATGCTGCGCCGCAACCTGTGGATTTACGGCCTGGGCGGGCTGGTGGTGCCGTTTATCGGCATTAAGGCCATCGACGTGCTGTTAACCCTGTTCGGGCTGGTTTAAAAGGTGAGTCAAATGACAATGTTACGCCCCGCTATACTTCTGTTTATTCTGCTGTCCCTGGTCACCGGCGGGCTGTACCCGCTGGTCACGACGGCCCTCGGCCAGTGGTGGTTTACCGACCAGGCGAACGGCTCGCTGATTATTCAGGACGGTGAAAACCGCGGCTCGCGCCTGATTGGGCAGAACTTCACGGACGCTCGCTACTTCCAGGGCCGTCCTTCCGCCACGGCAGAAAGCCCGTATAATCCGATGGCGTCTGGCGGCAGTAACCTGGCGGGCAGCAACCCGGCGCTGGATAACGCCGTTGCCGACCGCGTGGCGGCCCTGCGCGCCGCCAACCCGCAGGCCAGCCGCGAGGTGCCCGTCGAGCTGGTCACCGCCTCGGCCAGCGGGCTGGATTACAGCCTCACGCCCCAGGCTGTGGCCTGGCAGATCCCGCGCGTTGCCGCCGCCCGCCAGCTGACCACCGAGCAGGTGAGCAAGCTGGTGGCAGAGCGCACGCAAAAGCCGCTGGTCGGTTTCCTCGGGATGCCGGTCGTGAATATTGTTGAGCTGAATCTGGCGCTGGACGCGCTAAGGAAAAACTAAATGACCGACGAGCCGATGCGCCCGGATCCGGACCGGCTGCTCGAACAGACCGCTGAAGCCCACCGCGGCAAGCTGAAAATCTTCTTTGGCGCCTGCGCGGGCGTCGGGAAAACCTTTGCCATGCTGACGGAGGCCCAGCGGCTGCGGGCGCAGGGGCTCGACATTCTTATTGGGGTAGTGGAAACGCACGGACGCAAAGAGACCGCGGCGCTGCTGACCGGGCTGGCGACGCAGCCCCCGCGGCGCATCAGCCACCGCGGGCGGCTGGTCACCGAGTTCGATCTGGACGCCGCCCTCGCCCGCCGCCCTGCCCTGATCCTGATGGACGAGCTGGCGCACAGCAACGCGCCCGGCTCGCGCCACCCGAAGCGCTGGCAGGACGTGGAGGAGCTTCTCGACGCGGGCATTGACGTTTTTACCACCGTCAACGTGCAGCATCTTGAGAGCCTCAACGACGTGGTCAGCGGCGTGACCGGGATCCAGGTGCGGGAAACCGTGCCGGATCCGTTTTTCGATGCCGCCGACGAAGTGGTGCTGGTCGACCTGCCGCCGGATGATTTACGCCAGCGTCTGCACGAGGGCAAAGTCTATATCGCCGGGCAGGCCGAACGCGCCATCGAGCATTTCTTCCGCAAAGGCAACCTGATCGCCCTGCGCGAGCTGGCCCTGCGCCGCACCGCCGATCGCGTGGACGATCAGATGCGCGCCTGGCGCGACCTGCAGGGGCAGGAGCGCGTCTGGCACACGCGCGATGCGATTCTGCTGTGCATCGGTCACGGCAGCGGCAACGAAAAGCTTATCCGCACCGCCGCCCGCCTGGCGGCCAAGTTTGGCAGCGTCTGGCACGCGGTGTATGTTGAAACGCCGCAGCTTCACGCCCTGCCGGAAAACCAGCGCCGGGCGATTTTAAGCTCGCTGCGGCTGGCGCAGGAGCTGGGGGCGGAAACCGCCACGCTCTCCGAGCCGCAGGAGGAGAAAGCCATCCTGCGCTACGCCCGGGAACACAATCTGGGCAAAATTGTCATTGGCCGTCGCCAGCACCGCCGCTGGTTCAGCCGTGAATCCTTTGCCGATAAGCTGGCCCGCCGCGCCCCCGATCTGGATCTGGTGATCGTCGCCCTCGACGACAGGCCCTCTCCCCTTCCCGGCCGCCTGCCGGACGCCCGCAGCTTTGGCGACAAATGGCGAATTCAGATCCGCGGCTGCCTCGTGGCCGTGGTGCTGTGCGCGCTGATCACTCTGATTGCCAGCCAGTGGCTGATTGCCTTCGATGCCGCCAACCTGGTGATGATCTACCTGCTGGGCGTGGTGGTGGTGGCGCTCTTTTACGGGCGCTGGCCGTCGGTGCTGGCCACGGTGATTAACGTCATCAGCTTCGATCTGTTCTTTATCGCCCCGCGCGGCACACTGGCGGTATCGGACGTGCAGTACATTCTCACCTTCGGCGTCATGCTCACCGTCGGGCTGGTGATCGGCAACCTGACGGCGGGGGTGCGTTACCAGGCGCGCATCGCCCGCTATCGCGAGCAGCGCACGCGCCACCTGTACGAGATGTCCAAATCTCTGGCCGTGGGGCGCACGCCGCTGGATATCGTGCAAACCAGCGAGCAGTTTATTCGCTCGACCTTCCACGCCAGCAACCTGATTTTACTGCCCGACGAGCACGGCAGCTTGCGTCCGCTGACCCCGGCCTCCGGCATGACGCCCTGGGATGAAGCCATCGCCCGCTGGAGCTTTGACAAAGGCCTACCGGCAGGTGCCGGAACCGACACGCTGCCGGGCGTGCCCTATCAGATCCTGCCGCTGCGCAGCGCCGATAAAAATCAGGGGCTGGTCATCGTTGAACCGAGCAACCTGCGCCAGCTGATGATCCCCGAGCAGCAGCGTCTGCTGGAAACCTTTACCCTGCTGGTCGCCAGCGCCCTCGAGCGTCTGGCCCTCACCGCCAGCGAGGAGCAGGCCCGGCTCGCCAGCGAGCGCGAGAGCATTCGCAACTCCCTGCTGGCGGCGCTTTCCCACGACCTGCGCACCCCGCTCACCGTCTTGTTTGGGCAGTCTGAAATCCTGACCCTGGATCTGGCCGCCGAAGGCTCCCGCCACGCGCTTCAGGCGAGCGAAATCCGCCAGCACGTGCTCAATACCACGCGTCTGGTCAACAACCTGCTGGACATGGCGCGCATTCAGTCCGGCGGCTTTAACCTGAAAAAAGAGTGGCTGACCCTTGAAGAGGTGGTCGGCAGCGCCCTGAAGATGCTGGAGCCGGGCATGGGCGGTCGCCATATCGAGCTGAACATGCCGGAACCGCTGACGCTTATCCACGTCGACGGGCCGCTGTTCGAGCGCGTGCTCATCAACCTGCTGGAAAACGCCGCCAAATACGCCGGGCAGAAGACGCGGATCGGCATTAACGCCACGGTGGAAGCGCAGGTACTCCAACTTGAGGTCTGGGATACCGGGCCGGGCATTCCCGTCGGGCAGGAGCACGCCATCTTCGAGAAATTCGCGCGCGGGAATAAGGAGTCCGCCATTCCCGGCGTCGGGCTTGGGCTGGCGATTTGCCAGGCCATTATTGACGTCCACGGCGGCACCATCAAGGCGCAGAACCGCCCGGAAGGAGGCGCACGTTTTTGTGTTACACTTCCCCTCGATGCCCCGCCTGAACTTGATGAATTACCCGAGGATCTGTGATTAACGTTCTGATTGTTGAAGATGAACTCGCCATCAGCCGTTTTCTGCGTGCCGCGCTGGAAGGCGATGGCCTGCGCGTGCACGAGGCCGGCACCCTGCAGCGCGCCCTGATTGAAGCCGCCACCCGCAAGCCGGATCTGGTGATCCTCGATCTCGGCCTGCCGGACGGAGACGGCATCGACTTCATCCGTGAAGTGCGCCAGTGGAGCCAGATGCCGATTCTGGTGCTGTCGGCGCGAACCGAAGAGTCCGACAAAATCGCCGCGCTGGACGCGGGGGCGGACGACTATCTGATCAAGCCCTTCGGCATTGGCGAACTGCAGGCGCGTCTGCGCGTGGCGCTGCGTCGGCACAGCGCGACCGCGCCTTCCGAACCGGTTTATACCTTCTCCGACATTCAGGTCGACCTGGCCTCGCGGCGCATTCAGCGCGGCAGCGAAGAGATCCACCTCACCCCGATTGAGTTTCGCCTGCTGGCGGTTTTACTCAACAACCACGGAAAGGTGCTTACCCAGCGCCAGCTGTTAAGTCAGGTCTGGGGACCGAATGCCGTGGAGCATAGTCACTATTTACGCATTTATATGGGCCACCTGCGCCAGAAGCTTGAAATAGACCCCGCGCGCCCCCGCCATTTATTAACTGAAACCGGTATCGGTTATCGGTTCATGCTTTGAATAGTTATTCACTTTAATTTTAATTAAAGCCAATAGCTCCCCCAATTTAATATTTAAATAAAATCAAAGTCGTTATTTTCGGCTTATTTTTGCCTTTTAAAACATGAAAAGAACAAGGCATTAACACAAAGCATACAAAACAGCATTTTGATCTGCGATATTCATAAAAATCGAATATTTATTTCTGATTTGATCTGTTTTCGGTGATCTGACTCACGGTTCACCCCTCTTTCCTGGATAAAATGGCCGTGCTTTCAATTACTGAAAGGAATATCCAAATGGAAAACAACAATCGTTTAATGCCCCATATAAGGCGGACAACACATATCATGATGTTTGCCCACCGCAACTGCTTCGACTTTCATCTCTTTAACGCCCGGTAGTCCTTCGACTTCTGGCGCACCGCCCTACAGGTAATCTTTAAACACCTTATTTTACAGGTCATTACCTGTGAACGCGTGCGCGCACACCTCTTGATTCAGACTCATCCGTCACCGGGCGGACTGAATTCAATTCTGAAAAAAGCAATTAACTGATTTTTTATCAGCGGCCAGACTTTGCTTTTTTCCCGGCAAATTATCGATTTTTTCATTGCGAAGAATCGAAGGCCCCCTATTGCCTGAAATAAAGAGATAAAGATGAAAAGTTTAAAAATCGCGGCCAGCCGCACCTGTCCTGACTGCTTTACCACCTCTCGTGACCTGGTGGATGCCAGCGCCTCTGACTATATTGATGTCGCCGCCGTTGTTCTGGCGGTCAGCGATATTATGAATGGCGCAATAGAAGAAATAGAAGCGACGGGATTTGGTCTTCCGATCTTTATTGCCACCCATAAAGAGGAAATTGTTCCGGCTGAATACCTGTCGCGCATTCACGGCGTGTTTGAATGCTCTGACACCTGCAACGAATACTACGGGCGTCAGCTGGAAGCCGCCGCGCAGAAGTACGAAACGCAGCTGCGCCCGCCGTTCTTCCGCGCGCTGGTGGACTACGTTAAGCAAGGCAACAGCGCCTTTGACTGCCCGGGGCATCAGGGCGGGCAGTTCTTCCGCCGCCACCCGGCGGGGAATCAGTTTGTCGACTTCTTTGGCGAAACGCTTTTCCGCTCGGATCTGTGCAACGCCGACGTCGCGATGGGCGATCTGCTGATCCACGAAGGCGCGCCGTGCATTGCGCAGCAGCACGCGGCAAAAGTCTTTAATGCCGACAAAACCTACTTCGTGCTGAACGGCACCTCATCGTCCAACAAAGTGGTGCTTAACGCCCTGCTGACGCCGGGCGATCTGGTGCTGTTCGACCGCAACAACCATAAGTCCAACCATCACGGTGCCCTCCTTCAGGCCGGCGCGACGCCGGTCTATCTGGAAACCGCGCGCAACCCGTACGGCTTTATCGGCGGGATTGACGCGCACTGCTTCGAGGAGCGTTACCTGCGCGAGCAAGTGTCGGAAGTGGCGCCGGGTCGTGCCCGCGACGCGCGCCCGTTCCGTCTGGCGGTGATCCAGCTCGGCACCTACGACGGCACCATCTATAACGCCCGTCAGGTGGTGGATAAGATTGGCCATCTGTGCGACTACATCCTGTTCGACTCGGCCTGGGTCGGCTACGAGCAGTTCATTCCGATGATGGCGGACTGCTCGCCGCTGCTGCTGGAGCTGAACGAGAACGATCCGGGGATCCTGGTCACCCAGTCGGTGCATAAACAGCAGGCGGGCTTCTCCCAGACCTCGCAAATTCATAAAAAAGATAGCCATATCAAGGGCCAGCAGCGCTACGTTCCGCACAAGCGCCTCAACAACGCCTTTATGATGCACGCCTCCACCAGCCCGTTCTACCCGCTGTTTGCCGCGCTGGATATCAACGCGCGCATGCACGAGGGCCAGAGCGGGCGCAACATGTGGATGGACTGCGTGGTGAACGGTATCGAAGCGCGCAAGCTGATCCTGGAGAACTGCCGGTATCTGCGCCCCTTCGTGCCAGAAACTGTCGACGGTCGTCCGTGGGAGAGCTGGGATACGGCGAACATCGCCACCGACCTGCGCTTCTTCCATTTCGTGCCGGGGGAAAACTGGCACGCCTTCGAGGGCTACGCCGAGCACCAGTACTTTATCGACCCGTGCAAGCTGCTGCTGACCACGCCGGGCATCAACGCCCGCACCGGCGAGTATGACGATTTCGGCGTACCGGCCACCATCCTCGCCAACTTCCTGCGCGAGAACGGCATCGTGCCGGAGAAATGCGATCTCAACTCGATCCTGTTCCTGCTCACGCCGGCGGAGGATATGGGCAAATTGCAGCAGCTCGTCGCCCAGTTGGTGCGTTTCGAAAAGCTGCTGGAGAACGATGCGCCGCTAAACGAGGTGCTGCCTTCTCTTTATAAGCAGCATCCGGAACGCTACGCCGGCTACACCCTGCGCCAGATCTGCCGGGAGATGCATGAACTCTACGCCCGCAACAACGTGAAGCAGCTGCAAAAAGAGATGTTCCGCAGGTCGCACTTCCCGCCGGTGAAGATGTCGCCGCAGGAGGCCAACTACGCCTATCTGCGCGGCGACGTGGAGCTGGTCTCCCTGCGCGACGCCGAAGGGCGCATTGCCGCCGAAGGGGCGCTCCCCTACCCGCCGGGCGTGCTGTGCGTGGTGCCGGGTGAAGTCTGGGGCGGCTCGGTGCTGCGCTACTTTGCCGCGCTGGAGGAAGGGATCAACCTGCTGCCGGGCTTTGCGCCAGAGCTTCAGGGCGTATACGTCGAGGAGTGTGACGGTCGCAAACAGGTGCGCTGCTACGTCATTAAACAACCCGCCGCGCAGCCATCGCTGCTGAAAGGAGAGACATTATGAGCAAGTCCAACAAAATGGGCGTGGTGCAGCTGACCATTCTGACGATGGTGAACATGATGGGCTCGGGCATCATCATGCTGCCCACCAAGCTTGCGGAAGTGGGCACCATCTCGATTATCTCCTGGCTGGTGACGGCGGTGGGATCGATGGCGCTGGCGTGGGCCTTTGCCAAGTGCGGAATGTTCAGCCGCAAGTCGGGCGGCATGGGCGGCTATGCGGAGTATGCCTTCGGGAAGTCGGGCAACTTTATGGCCAACTATACCTACGGCGTGTCGCTGCTGATCGCCAACGTGGCGATTGCCATTTCGGCGGTGGGCTACGGGACGGAACTGTTCGGCGCCACCCTCAGCCCGGTGCAAATCGGCCTGGCGACCATCGGCGTGCTGTGGATCTGTACCGTTGCCAACTTCGGCGGCGCGCGGATCACCGGGCAGCTCAGCAGCATTACCGTCTGGGGCGTGATTATCCCGGTCGTGGGACTGTGCGTTATCGGCTGGTTCTGGTTTAGCCCTGCGCTCTACGCCAACTCCTGGAACCCGCACCACGTGCCGTTCTTCACCGCCGTGGGATCGTCCATTGCCATGACGCTGTGGGCTTTCCTCGGGCTGGAGTCGGCCTGCGCCAACGCTGAAGTGGTGGAAAACCCCGAGAAGAACGTGCCGATTGCGGTACTGGGCGGCACGCTGGGCGCCGCGGTGATTTACATCGTGTCCACCAACGTCATCGCCGGGATTGTGCCGAACATGGATCTCGCTAACTCAACCGCGCCGTTCGGGCTGGCCTTCGCGCAGATGTTCACGCCGGGCGTCGGGAAAGTGATTATGGGTCTGATGGTCATGTCCTGCTGCGGCTCGCTGCTCGGCTGGCAGTTCACCATTGCCCAGGTGTTCAAATCTTCCGCAGACGAAGGCTACTTCCCGAAAATCTTCTCCCGGGTGACCAAAGCCGACGCGCCGGTTCAGGGGATGTTAGCCATTGTGATCTTCCAGAGCGGCCTGTCGCTGATGACCATCAGCCCGTCGCTGAACAGCCAGTTCAACGTGCTGGTCAACCTGGCGGTGGTGACGAACATCATTCCGTACATTCTGTCGATGGCGGCGCTGGTCATCATTCAGAAAGTGGCGAAGGTCGATCCGCGCAAAGCTAGGGCGGCGAACATCGTGGCGCTGATTGGGGCGATTTACAGCTTCTACGCGCTCTACTCGTCCGGGCAGGAGGCGATGCTGTACGGCGCGATGGTGACCTTTATGGGCTGGACGCTGTACGGTCTGGTGTCGCCGAGGTTTGAATTGAAGAACAAACACAGTTAGGTAAAAGCAAAACGGCAACCCTGAGGTTGCCGTTTTTAGTGTTTTCTCCCTCTCCCCGTGGGAGAGGGCCGGGGTGAGGGCATCAGGCCGCACCAGAACACGACTTACGCGTTTTTCAGCACTTCGCTGACAATCTCTACCGCTTCTTTCTCAATCTGCTGGCGATGCTCAGCGCCGAGGAAGCTTTCGCAATAGATTTTGTACGCATCTTCCGTACCGGATGGACGCGCGGCGAACCAGCCGTTTTCGGTCATCACTTTCAGACCGCCGATGGAGGCGCCGTTGCCCGGTGCCGCCGTCAGGCGCGCGGTGATAGGATCGCCCGCCAGCGTGCTGGCGCTTACCATTTCTGGGGAGAGCTTAGACAACGCCGCTTTCTGCGCGGAGGTTGCCGCCGCCTGAATACGGTTGTAGCTTGGCGCGCCAAAGCGTGCGGCCAGCTCGTTGTAGTGTTCCTGCGGGTTTTTACCGGTGACAGCGGTAATTTCCGCCGCCAGCAGGCACATAATGATGCCGTCTTTATCGGTTGACCACGGCGTGCCGTCGAAGCGCAGGAAGGACGCGCCCGCGCTCTCTTCCCCGCCGAAGCCGAAGCTACCGTCGTGCAGGCCGTCAACAAACCACTTGAAGCCCACCGGCACTTCCACCAGCTTGCGGCCCAGCGCGTCAACCACGCGGTCGATCATCGCAGAAGAGACCAGCGTTTTGCCCACGGCAACGTCTTTGCCCCACTGCGGACGATGCTGGAACAGATAGTTGATAGCCACCGCCAGATAGTGGTTCGGATTCATCAGACCCGCAGGGGTCACGATGCCGTGGCGGTCGTAATCCGGATCGTTTGCGAAGGCCAGGTCAAACTTATCGCGCAGCGCCAGCAGGCCCGCCATCGCGCACTCGGAGGAGCAGTCCATGCGGATCGCGCCGTCTTTGTCGAGGTGCATAAAGCGGAAGGTCTGATCGACGTGATCGTTCACGATGGTCAGATCCAGCTTATAGTGCTCGCCGATGCGCTTCCAGTATTCGATGCCGGAACCGCCGAGCGGATCGACGCCCAGCTTCAGGCCCGCTTTCTGGATGGCGGCCATATCAACGATATCCGCCAGCCCTTCAATAAACGGCTGCACCAGATCCTGCTCTTTCACGTGGCCGGAAGCCATTGCCGCGTCCAGAGAGATACGCTTCACGCCTTTCAGGCCGTCGGCCAGCAGAGCGTTAGCGCGATCTTCTACCACTTTTGTGACGTTGGTATCCGCCGGGCCACCGTTAGGCGGGTTGTACTTAATGCCGCCGTCGTCAGGCGGGTTGTGGGACGGGGTAATCACGATACCGTCCGCCTGGGCGCCGCCCTTTTTGTTATGGACCAGGATTGCGTTAGATACCGCAGGCGTTGGGGTAAAGCCGTTGTTTTCCTGCACAATCACGTCGACGCCGTTAGCGGCCAGCACTTCCAGCACGGAAATAAAGGCAGGCTCAGACAGCGCGTGGGTATCTTTCCCCACGTAGCATGGACCCGTAACGCCATTTTTCGCGCGTTCTTCCGCGATGGCCTGGGCAATGGCCAGAATGTGCGGTTCGTTAAAGCTATGGCGCGCCGCGCTGCCGCGGTGACCAGATGTACCAAACTTCACTGCGTGTTCTGCGTTACCCGCTTCCGGCTTCAGCACGTAGTACTGAGACGTCAGCTGGGCGACGTTAATCAAATCGCTCTGTTGCGCAGGTTGTCCTGCACGGCTGTGATTTGCCATTGCCTGGTCCTTCTTATGCAAGGGTTAAATTGTACCGCAAACCTTTTCAATCAATTCCGCCGGGAACTGCATGGACTGCATGATGTGTTCGATCATGCTGCACTTGCGGCCCGTGTTGGTATTGGTGATGACCCAGTACGGCGTACCGGCAACGTATTTGGGTTTGGTTTGATTGCCATTTTGCAGCAGCGTTTGCTCGTCGCCCGCGAAGTACACGCGGGTACGACCATGCAGCGACTCGGTCGCTTCAGCAAACGCGTTGTTATCCAGTGAGTAGAGTGTAGACAGCACCAGCATAAAGCGGTTAACCGCCTTTTTCTGCTCGGCGTACTCGTCAGACAGCAGCAGCTCGCGCACCGCGCGCACTTTGTCTTTCGCCTGCGTCACGGCAGGTTTTGCGGCAGCGGTAACGCTTGTCTGAGACACGACTTCTTTCGCGACAGGAGTGACAGGCTGTGAGGCGGCGGAAATTTTAAGCATGCGCCGTAAAATGTCTGACGCGCTCTCCCCGATATGCCGCGTTTGGCTGGCGATATACTGATAGAGTTCGTCATCAACTTCGATTGTTTTCATCTTAATCCAGTGCGATATCTTATCTGAATACAAGTCGTTGGGATTATAGGAGCAAATCCCAACAGCGGATAGCGTCAAGCCCGGCTGGAGGCAAAAGTCAGATTAAACTGGATCCTTGCAGCCGGGCGGCAGAATGGTCAACATGATACCCTAACCTGACATACGTAAAAAAAGAACTTTGCCATGAAATTGAATACCCGAGCGCAATCTGCACAATCGCCGAACAATAATTCTCCCATCGTACTGGTTCACGGCCTTTTTGGCAGCCTGGATAACCTGGGCGTACTGGCGCGCGATCTGGTCAGCGATCGTGACATCTTGCAGGTAGACATGCGTAACCACGGCCTGTCCGGGCGCTCGCCGGAGATGACCTACTCAGCAATGGCGCAGGATCTTCTGGATACGCTGGACGCTCATGGCCTTGAAAAGGTGACGCTGATTGGGCACTCAATGGGCGGCAAGGCGGTGATGGCATTAACCGCGCTTGCACCAGAGCGTATTGCGGGACTGGTGGTGATTGACGTTGCGCCGGTGGATTATGACGTTCGCCGTCACGACGAGATTTTTGCCGCGATCAATGCCGTCACCGACGCCGGGGTCGCCACCCGCCAGCAGGCCGCGGCGATCATGCGCGAGCATCTGGACGAAGAAGGCGTGGTGCAGTTTCTGCTGAAATCCTTTGTCGACGGCGAGTGGCGCTTCAACGTGCCGGTGCTTTGGGATCAATATTCACACATCGTGGGCTGGGAGCCGATTCCGGCCTGGCCGCACCCTACCCTCTTCGTGCGCGGCGGCAACTCCCCCTACGTGACCGAAGCCTGTCGCGATGAGTTAATGCGCCAGTTCCCCGAGGCGCGCGCGCACGTTATTGCCGGTGCCGGGCACTGGGTTCACGCCGAAAAACCCGACGCCGTGCTTCGCGCTATCCACCGCTATCTCTCTGATACTGCGAATTGATTAAAAAGGCAGCGACCGGAAGGCTGCGGGCTTCCAGTCGTTGGCGTGCCGTTTTCGGTGATGTATGATGGCGCGCTTATCGCCCGGGCATTAGCAGGGCGGCTTGTTTTCCCCCGAAGTCTCTAAATCATGGCCAAAGAACAAACGGACCGCACGACAATAGATCTGTTCGCGAATGAGCGTCGCCCGGGACGTCCTAAGACAAATCCGCTTTCGCGCGATGAACAGCTGCGTATCAATAAACGCAACCAGCTTAAACGCGATAAAAATCGTGGGCTTAAGCGTGTCGAACTGAAACTCAACGCCGATGCCGTTGATGCGCTAAACGAGCTTGCCAGCGCCCGTGATATCAGCCGTAGCGAGCTGATTGAAGAGATGTTGATCGCGCAACTCGAACAATTGCGCGGCAAGGCATAAGTCTGAAAATCCCCTTTCTCGTTCTTTTCATGTAGCAGAGAGTGCAGTCCTGCGTGATAGCTGTTTCCGCAGGGTTGTCTGTTCTGCTATTATTGCCCTTATCCGTGGACAAATTGCGCCACCATACCATTAAGTTTCAAGAGGTTATTTTACTCATGGCAATTATCGGCATTTTCTTCGGCAGTGATACCGGCAATACCGAAAACATCGCAAAAAACATTCAAAAACAGCTCGGTAAAGACGTTGCCGATGTGCATGACATTGCCAAGAGCAGCAAAGAAGATCTCGAAGGCTATGACATCCTGCTGCTGGGCATCCCAACCTGGTACTACGGCGAAGCGCAGTGCGACTGGGACGATTTCTTCCCGACGCTGGAAGAAGTGGACTTCAACGGCAAGCTGGTTGCGCTGTTCGGCTGCGGCGATCAGGAAGACTACGCGGAATACTTCTGTGACGCGCTGGGCACCATTCGCGACATCATTGAACCGCGCGGCGCCGCTATCGTCGGCCACTGGCCAACGGCGGGTTACCACTTTGAAGCCTCTAAAGGCCTGGCAGATGACGACCACTTCGTTGGCCTGGCTATCGATGAAGACCGTCAGCCAGAACTGACCGCAGAGCGCGTTGAAAAATGGGTTAAGCAGGTTCGTGAAGAGCTGAACCTCGACGATATCCTTAACGCCTGATATCCCGCGGCGCAACTCCGGTTGCGCCCGCATCCTGGGAAAACCGATTAAATTAATTGCTACAAACTTTTAACTTTTTCGCCCAGACCTGTACAATATCCCCCTGACGTAAAGTGGGCTTCCCCGGACAAGTTTGTCGGTGATACCACGTTTTTATAAGCATACTTTGCTTGAGACTTGCAGTTTTCATTTAGCCATGGCAGTTCTATAATGATACGCATTATCCCAAGTGCATTCTCTGTCACTTCTTCCTTAGAAGTGAATCGTTTAGCAACAGGACAGATTCCGCATGACTGACAACAATACCGCATTAAAGAAGGCTGGCCTGAAAGTTACGCTTCCTCGGTTAAAAATCCTTGAAGTGCTTCAGGGGCCAGACAATCACCACGTCAGTGCGGAAGACCTTTACAAGCGTCTTATCGACATGGGTGAAGAAATTGGGCTGGCAACCGTGTATCGCGTGCTGAACCAGTTTGATGACGCGGGCATTGTTACCCGTCATAACTTCGAAGGCGGTAAATCTGTATTCGAACTGACCCAGCAGCACCATCACGATCACCTGATCTGCCTCGACTGCGGCAAGGTCATTGAATTCAGCGATGACTCTATTGAATCACGCCAGCGTGAAATCGCCGCCCGTCATGGCATCCGCCTGACCAACCACAGCCTGTACCTGTACGGCCACTGTGCAGAAGGCGATTGCCGCGAGAACGATCGCGCGCACGACGCGAAGTAATGACGCTTTCATACTCTGAGCCAGCCGAAAGGTTGGCTTTTTTTTTGCCCATTTTCAGACGAAAAAAAGCCCGGAGGCGCAGCGCCACCGGGCGATATAACAGCGGTTTAGTTGCTGTTGTTACTGCGAATTTCCTTCCAGATCTGGTCGCAACGCTTCGCCACTTCCTGATCGTTACCGGTTTTACGCGCCTGGATACAGGCCTGATAATCCATCACGCGGACGTTTTCCTGCGTGGCAAACTGCTCATGCGCCTTCTCTTTCTTCAGCACGTTCAGCACGCTCTGGCAGGCCTGGATTTTTTCCGGTGAACCTTCCGCGGTATTGATGCAGGCGCTGTAGGCCTCTTTCAGCCGGGAATCTTCTTTAGGTGCCTGGCTCTGAGAACACGCCACCAGCCCCGACGCCAGCAGCGCGACAATTACGATTTTTTTGATCATGTGCAGTCTCCGGTCCGGCGGGCACTAACCCGCCGGACGATTCATCAGAAGATGGTGAACGGTGCGATAACCATGAATTTCACGTCACGTTCATCCTGGAAGATGTTGCCGTAACCGCCCCCATAGCTCGGGATATCGGAGTGGTTGTCATACTGGGTGAAGTGCAGTTTGAACATCGTGCCCTTGGCTCTTCCATCCTGCAGTACATACGCAGCATCCAGACTATAGGCAGATTCCTTCAGGCGCTGGCTCTGATCGTAGATTGGTGCACTACTTGGTTTAGCATCCCAACCGTAAGCATAGGAGGCCCCCACTGACCAACCTGCAAGATTCCAGTTTTTGAGATCGTACATCGCCCCGAAGAAGACTGCTTTTTCACCATTGGCGTTAAAGTCAGAGCGGTTATCCCACCAGATATCAAGGCGACCGTTAGAAGATGCATAGGTTGGCGTCATGCGCTGTAAGAAGAAGCCCTGATTACCATCAGCTTTGACCCACGTGCCTTCAAGACGTAGATCCACCTGGCCAATCTTGTAGCCAAAGGTTAAAGCTTGCAGCCAGGCCGTGCCGTCATATAAATCCCTGGCAAGTGCCACTTCATCGTTGGTACGCAGGTTATTTTGTGCGTCTGCTTTATCCCGTGCACCATAGAATTGATAGCTGGTCGAAAGTGGGCTTCCGGCGATATCGAACTTATAAGATGCTTTGGCAAAATACTGGTCCATGTATCCTTGTGCCTGACCAAATGCCGCTTCCAGCACCAGATTATTTTTGAAATCGTACTTAGCACCAAGAGAATGAAGATAATCTACCCGCGTTTTACGGTCGCCCTGATAGAACTTGTCCATCTCGATATGCCACGGCGCTTTGTACTCGTTGGTCCACATATAGGAGAAGCTCAACGCGCCCGCATCGCCGTAGTCAAAGTTAGCCCCGGCTTCTGCGCCCTGGTAAGTACCCGGCATAAAGCTCCAGTGCGGTGCTAACAGCGTCTGGCCGGTTGGCTGAATATAGCCCGCGCGCGCCCACACCGGGCCGTATTTGAATTTTGCAGCCGCTTTATACAGGCTGATTCCGCTCTTATCCCCTGACCAGTCTTCTTTATAGGCTTTGTTGCTGGAGGAGAAGGCGATTTCGTTCGGGTGACCGCTGTCGCCGTTTTCAGCCATTTCGATTGCGGTGAATGCCGCAATATCCAGGCCGAACATATCGGCGGCATAGCCCGACTGGAAGTCCAGGTTGGCGTTCCAGGTAGAGTGAGCAAGGTTGGTTTTGTATTTGTCTTCGGTGACGTCTTTGCGGTCACGCTCACGCTGCCAGTAATAAATACCGCCCGTGAGGGTAGAGTCATCAACGAAACCTGCTGCCTGTGCCTGTGGAACAACAACCAGGCCCGACATTGCTGTTACACCGGCGATAGCCAGCGCCAGCGCACTACGTTTGCCACTGAACGTACGCATAGATTATTCCTCTTTGACGAATTAAAACGCCTAAAACGGCGAAAAATATAAAAGACCCAATGGTCAGGGGTAGTCAGAAATACCCTCGAATTAACTACCGTCTTTAGGTTATTTTTCGCGACGCGAATTATCAATGCTTTTTAATAGGAAAAAGCCAGGATTATGACGAAGTGCACATATTTAGTAGTGCTTTGTAACATTTAACGGCGAGCGAGGAATGACGGGGGAAAACGATAAAAATCAGAGGGTAATAATCAGCATTTGCATTTATTTTCGCCCTTTGAGTATTTACGCAAAGGCATCAACTTTTTTTGAGAAAAATAAGTAGCAGCTCATTGACCTGATATTTCGATATTGCCTGTTTCGCCAGGCCAATAACGGCATGATCGTTAAATAAAAAAAACGCCGCATGTGCGGCGTTTGTTTCTCATTGACCAGGCTGGCGTTATTATTCGCCTGCTTTCGCCCAGGTATCGCGCAGACCGACGGTACGGTTAAATACCGGTTTTTCTGCGGTGCTGTGACGGCTGTCGAGGCAGAAGTAACCTTCACGCTCAAACTGATACGCTTTGCTGACTTCAGCGTCTTTCAGCGATGGCTCAGCGAAGCCCTGCTTAATCACCAGCGATTCCGGGTTAATGGTTGCCAGGAAGTCATCAGCAGCGCCTGGGTTTGGCACGCTGAACAGACGATCGTACAGACGAATTTCAACCGGCAGCGCGTGTGCCGCGCTCACCCAGTGAATAACGCCCTTCACCTTACGACCATCCGCCGGATCCTTGCTCAGCGTCTCGGCATCATAGGAGCAGAAGATAGTGGTGATGTTGCCTTCCGCGTCTTTCTCCACGCGTTCAGCTTTGATCACGTAGGCGTTGCGCAGACGCACTTCTTTACCCAGCACCAGACGCTTGTACTGCTTGTTCGCTTCTTCGCGGAAGTCAGCGCGATCGATCCAGATCTCTGCGCTGAACGGCACGTCGCGGCTGCCCATTTCCGGCTTGCTCGGATGGTTAGGCATAGACACCAGTTCGCTCTCGCCCTGCGGGTAGTTTTCGATAACCAGCTTAACCGGATCGATAACCGCCATCGCGCGCGGTGCGTTCTCGTTCAGATCTTCACGGATGCAGGATTCCAGAGAGGCAATCTCAATGGTGTTGTCCTGCTTGGTGACGCCGATACGCTTGCAGAACTCGCGAATCGAGGCAGAGGTGTAGCCGCGGCGGCGCAGACCCGAGATGGTCGGCATACGCGGGTCGTCCCAGCCTTCAACGTGCTTGTCGGTGACCAGCAGGTTCAGCTTACGTTTGGACATCACGGTGTATTCCAGATTCAGACGAGAGAACTCGTACTGACGCGGATGCACAGGGATGGTGATGTTATCCAGCACCCAGTCGTACAGACGACGGTTGTCCTGGAACTCCAGCGTACACAGGGAGTGCGTAATGCCCTCCAGCGCATCGCTGATGCAGTGGGTGAAGTCGTACATCGGGTAGATGCACCACTTGTTGCCGGTCTGGTGGTGTTCCGCAAATTTAATGCGGTACAGCACCGGATCGCGCATCACGATGAACGGAGAAGCCATGTCGATTTTGGCACGCAGACAGGCCTTGCCCTCTTCGAAGCCGCCCGCGCGCATTTTTTCGAACAGCGCGAGGTTCTCTTCAACGCTGCGATCGCGGTACGGGCTGTTTTTGCCCGGCGCGGTCAGCGTGCCGCGGTATTCGCGGATTTCGTCAGCAGACAGTTCGTCGACGTACGCCAGACCTTTGTTGATGAGCTCTACCGCGTAGGCAAACAGCTGATCAAAATAGTCAGAGGAGTAGCAGATATCGCCAGACCAGTTGAAGCCCAGCCATTGCACGTCGTTCTTGATGGACTCAACGTATTCGATGTCTTCTTTTACTGGGTTGGTGTCATCGAAGCGCAGGTTGCACTGGCCTTGATAGTCTTTCGCGATACCAAAGTTCAGGCAGATGGATTTCGCGTGACCAATGTGCAGGTAGCCGTTCGGCTCCGGCGGGAAACGGGTATGGACTGTGGTGTGCTTACCACTGGCCAGATCTTCATCGATGATCTGACGAATAAAGTTACTCGGGCGGGCTTCAGCCTCACTCATCGTAGGTTCCTCAAAGCGTAAACAACGTATAACGGCATATGATCTTATAAGCCGGACGCAGTGACAACCCTTTAAAACGTCCAGGATGTAAATAATGGGGGCAATTGCTGCAAAAAAAAGCGGCGGAGGTTTTCCCCCGCCGCTTAAGGCATGACTCTACTCAGGAGCGATTACTTGCCTTTAATCTCATACAGTGGCGTCTGTCCTGCAACAACCTGATCTTTTGCCTGAAGCACCAGGCCCGCGAAGTCGTCAATGTTGCTGCAAACTACAGGGCTGATCATAGAGCGCGCATTCGCGTTCAGGAAGTCCAGATCCATACTCAGGATCGGCTGGCCTGCCACCACTTCAGCACCCTCTTCCACCAGACGGGTAAAGCCCTGGCCGTTCAGCGCAACGGTATCGATACCCATGTGGACAACGATCTCCGCGCCTTTCTCGGTTTCGAGGCAGAACGCATGGTTGGTGTTGAAAATCTTGACGATAGTCCCGGCCGCCGGAGACACAACGGTTTTATCCGTCGGTTTCACCGCCAGACCGTCGCCTACCGCTTTGCTGGCGAAGGCTTCATCAGGCACCTGCTCAAGGGCAACCACTTCACCGGTCACTGGAGAAACCAGCGCAGCGATGGTCGTTGCGTTTGGAACCGCCTGCGGTTTTGCTGCGGCTGGCACCGCTGCCGGAGCTGGTGCCGCTTCTGCTGCCGCGACCGGACCGGTGGTTTTCATCGCGTTAGCGATTTTCTCAGCCACGAAGCCGACGATAATCTGCACGCTGGTTTTGTTCAGGCGGATAACGCCGGAAGCCCCCAGGCGTTTCGCCAGCGCTTCGTTCACCAGAGAAGAGTCTTTCACGTTCAGACGCAGACGGGTGATGCAGGCATCGATACCGGTCAGGTTGTCAGAACCGCCTACGGCAGCGATGTACTGACGCGCCAGACCTGCAACGTCCTGATCCTTATCCGCGCTCACGTTCACGTCCTGACCATCCGCTTCGCTACCGGCAACAGCCAGCTCGCGGCCCGGGGTCATCAGGTTGAACTTAGTGATAGTGAAACGGAACACCACGTAGTAGATAACGAAGAACACCAGACCCTGAGGGATCAGCATCCACCAGTGGGTCGCCAGCGGGTTACGGGAAGAAAGCACCATATCCACCAGACCCGCACTGAAGCCGAAGCCGGCAATCCACTGCATGCTGGCGGCGATGAACACGGAGATACCGGTCAGCACGGCATGGATCACATACAGCACAGGCGCCACGAACATGAAGGAGAATTCCAGCGGCTCGGTGATACCGGTGAAGAAGGCCGCAAACGCACCCGCCATCATGATACCCAGCACTTTCGCTTTGTTCTCAGGACGCGCGCAGTGGTAGATAGCCAGCGCCGCACCCGGCAGGCCGAACATCATGATTGGGAAGAAGCCCGCCTGATAACGACCGGTGATACCCACAACCGCTTTACCTGCTTCGATGGACTGTGCGCCACCCAGGAAGTTAGGAATATCGTTGATACCGGCAACGTCGAACCAGAATACGGAGTTCAGCGCGTGGTGCAGACCAACCGGGATCAGCAGACGGTTGAAGAACGCGTACACGCCTGCACCGACGGAGCCCAGCTTCTGAATGTGTTCACCGAAGTTCACCAGACCGTCGAAGATAACCGGCCAGATGTACATCATGATGAACGCAACGACGATCATCACGAATGAGGTCAGGATTGGCACCAGACGACGGCCGCTGAAGAACGACAGCGCTTTTGGCAGCTCGACGCTGCTGAAGCGGTTGTACAGTTCAGCCGAGATAATACCGACGAGGATACCCACGAACTGGTTGCTGATCTTACCGAACGCAGCAGGCACCTGGTCCGCCGGGATCTTCTGGATCATAGAAACCGCAGCCGGAGAACAGAGCGTGGTCAACACGAGGAAGCCCACAAAACCGGTCAGCGCCGCAGCACCGTCTTTATCTTTGGACATACCGTAAGCCACACCGATGGCGAACAGCACGGACATGTTGTCGATGATGGCAGAACCCGATTTGATGAAGAACGCCGCGAGCGCGTTGTCTCCACCCCAGCCAACCGGGTCAATCCAGTAGCCGACACCCATCAGGATGGCTGCGGCCGGCAGCGTGGCCACTGGCACCATCAGTGCGCGGCCTACTTTTTGTAAATAACCTAGAATACTCACTTTCTTCCCCCTATGAGACCCCGTTAAGGCACGTTCTCAGCTGTGTTTTTATTGTGTCTCTTACCTATAGATACGGTAGATGATTCACTGGCATGGTGAGTGTGTGAAAAATTAATTCGTATCGCAAATTAAACGCGTACTTTTTGTGATTTTTGTCACCAAATATCGTTATTAACCCTCCCTTTCACTGGCTAACAGCGAAAACTTATTTTATCATTCAAAAAATCAAGACGGAGTGATCCCGTTGCACTTGTTCCAGGTTACGCTTAGTTCAGGTTCGATAAACATTCCGCCCACTTTTTTACTTTAACTCTAGAGGTGAACAATGAGACTGATTCCCCTGGCAACTGCTGAACAAGTCGGTAAATGGGCCGCTCGCCATATCGTTAACCGCATCAATGCGTTCAAACCCACTGCCGATCGTCCTTTCGTTCTTGGCCTTCCAACTGGCGGTACCCCGCTGACTGCATACAAAGCGCTGGTTGAAATGCATAAAGCGGGCCAGGTTAGCTTCAAACATGTTGTCACCTTCAACATGGACGAATATGTTGGCCTGCCTAAGGAACACCCGGAAAGTTATCATAGCTTCATGCACCGCAACTTCTTTGATCACGTTGATATCCCGGCGGAAAACATTAACCTGCTGAATGGTAACGCGCCAGATATCGATGCAGAATGCCGTCAGTATGAAGAAAAAATCCGCTCTTACGGTAAAATCCACCTGTTCATGGGTGGCGTGGGCAACGATGGCCATATCGCGTTTAACGAACCGGCCTCTTCTCTGGCGTCACGTACCCGTATTAAAACGCTGACCCATGACACCCGCGTGGCAAACTCTCGCTTCTTTGACGGCGACGTGAACCAGGTTCCAAAATACGCCCTGACCGTTGGCGTGGGCACCCTGCTGGATGCCGAAGAAGTGATGATTCTGGTGCTGGGCGGCGTGAAAGCGCAGGCGCTGCAGGCTGCGGTTGAAGGCAACGTTAACCACATGTGGACCATCAGCTGTCTGCAGCTGCACCCTAAAGCAGTTGTGGTGTGTGACGAACCGTCCACCATGGAGCTGAAGGTGAAAACGCTGAAATACTTCAACGAGTTAGAAGCAGAAAATATCAAAGGTCTGTAATTGAATAACCGCCTCTTACCACAGAGGCGGTCGCATTTTTAAACCGGGGGTCGTTATGTACGCTTTAACCCACGGTCGGATTTATACCGGCCATGAAATTCTGGATGACCACGCGATTGTGATCGCGAATGGCCTGATTGAACGTATCTGTCCGCTGGCGGATCTGCCGTCGGAGATTGAACAGCGCTCACTCAATGGAGCAATTATCTCCCCCGGTTTTATCGACGTTCAGCTTAACGGCTGCGGCGGCGTGCAGTTCAACGACACTGCAGACGCCGTGACCGTTGAAACGCTGGAAATCATGCAAAAAGCCAACGAGAAATCGGGCTGCACCAGCTATCTGCCAACCCTTATAACCAGCAGCGACGACCTGATGAAACAGGGTATCCGCGTGATGCGTGAATACCTGGCAAAACACCCTAACCAGGCGCTGGGTCTGCACCTTGAAGGGCCGTGGCTGAACATCGTTAAGAAAGGCACGCACAACCCGAACTACGTGCGTAAACCGGATGCCGAGCTGGTCGATTACATGTGCGCCAACGCCGACGTGATCACCAAAGTTACGCTGGCGCCGGAAATGACCGGCCCTGAGGTCATCAGCAAGCTGGCGGCTGCCGGGATTGTCGTGTCCGCCGGTCACTCTAACGCCACGCTGAAAGAAGCGAAAATCGGCTTCCGCGCGGGCATTACTTTCGCGACCCACCTTTATAATGCAATGCCGTACATCACCGGGCGCGAGCCGGGTCTGGTCGGCGCGATTCTGGACGAGCCGGACATCTACTGCGGTATTATAGCGGACGGTTTACACGTCGATTTCACCAACATCCGCAACGCCAAGCGCCTGAAGGGTGACAAGCTGTGTCTGGTAACAGATGCCACAGCGCCAGCAGGGGCAAATATTGACCAGTTCATTTTTGCTGGTAAAACAATATACTACCGGAATGGACTGTGCGTGGATGAAAACGGCACGCTGAGCGGCTCCGCCCTGACGATGATCGAAGGGGTGCGTAATCTGGTCGAACATTGCGGTATTGCCCTTGATGAAGTGCTGCGTATGGCAACCCTTTATCCGGCTCGCGCAATGGGCGTCGATAAGCAGCTTGGCGGGATTGCACCGGGTATGGTGGCAAACCTGACGGCGTTCACGCGCGATTTTAAAATCATTAAGACCATCGTTAATGGTAACGAGGTCGTCACTGAGTAAGTAAAAGTATGACACCAGGCGGACAAGCTCAAATCGGTAATGTCGATCTCGTTAAACAACTTAACAGCGCGGCAGTTTATCGCCTGATTGACCAGCACGGGCCAATCTCACGCATTCAGATAGCCGAACAAAGCCAGCTTGCTCCCGCCAGTGTGACAAAAATTACACGTCAGCTTATTGAGCGCGGCCTGATTAAAGAAGTCGATCAGCAGGCCTCCACCGGGGGGCGCCGCGCTATCTCCATCGTCACCGAAACCCGCAATTTCCAGGCGATTGGCGTCCGTCTTGGCCGTCATGACACCACGCTCACGCTGTACGATCTGAGCAGCAAAGCCATTGCCGAAGAGCACTACCCGCTTCCGGAGCGCACGCAGGAAACGCTGGAGCATGCGCTGCTGAACACCATCGCGCACTTTATCGAAAGCTGTCAGCGCAAGATCCGCGAACTCATTGCTATCTCGGTTATTCTGCCCGGCCTTGTCGATCCGGAAAGCGGCGTGATCCGCTATATGCCGCATATCCAGGTCGAGAACTGGGGGCTGGTAGACGCGCTGGAAAAACGCTTCAACGTGACCTGCTTTGTCGGCCACGACATTCGCTCTCTCGCGCTGGCGGAGCACTACTTTGGTGCGAGTCAGGACTGCGAAGACTCTATTCTGGTGCGCGTTCACCGCGGTACGGGGGCGGGCATCATCTCCAATGGCCGCATTTTTATCGGCCGCAACGGCAACGTTGGCGAGATTGGCCACATTCAGGTAGAGCCGCTCGGCGAGCGCTGCCACTGCGGTAACTTCGGCTGCCTTGAAACCATCGCCGCCAACGCCGCCATCGAAAACCGCGTCCGCCACCTGCTTGAGCAAGGCTATCAAAGCCGCATCACGCTCGACGACTGCAAGATTGGCCCAATCTGCAAAGCCGCCAACAAAGGCGACGCGCTGGCCTGCGAGGTAATAGAACAGGTCGGTCGCCATCTGGGGAAAACCATCGCCATCGCGATTAACCTGTTCAACCCGCAAAAAGTGGTGATTGCCGGTGAGATCGTTGAAGCGGAGAAGATACTGCTGCCCGCCATTGAAGGCTGCATCAACACTCAGGCGCTGAAAGCGTTTCGCCAGAATTTACCGGTGGTGCGCTCCACGCTCGATCACCGCTCCGCAATCGGGGCATTTGCCCTGGTAAAACGCGCGATGCTTAACGGGATCCTGCTCCAGCATTTGCTGGAATCCTGATCGGGTCTTATAGTAACGCCTTCTTTTTTTGATGTCGGATTGTCCATGACCATTAAGAACGTAATTTGTGATATTGACGGCGTGCTGATGCACGACAACGTTGCCGTGCCAGGCGCTGCTGAGTTTCTTCACCGCGTGATGGACAAAGGAATGCCGCTGGTTCTGCTCACGAACTACCCTTCCCAAACCGGTCAGGATCTGGCGAACCGCTTTGCAACGGCTGGCGTCGACGTGCCGGACAGCGTGTTTTACACCTCCGCCATGGCAACCGCCGATTTTCTGAAGCGCCAGGAAGGGAAAAAAGCCTACGTCGTGGGTGAAGGGGCGCTGATCCACGAGCTGTATAAAGCAGGCTTTACCATCACCGACGTCAACCCGGACTTCGTGATCGTGGGCGAAACGCGCTCCTATAACTGGGAGATGATGCATAAGGCGTCCTACTTCGTCGCCAACGGCGCGCGTTTTATCGCGACCAACCCGGACACGCACGGCCGCGGCTTTTATCCGGCCTGCGGCGCGCTGTGCGCCGGTATCGAAAAGATCTCCGGCCGCAAGCCGTTCTACGTGGGTAAACCCAGCCCGTGGATCATTCGCGCCGCGCTGAACAAAATGCAGGCGCACTCCGAGCAAACCGTGATTGTCGGTGACAACCTGCGCACCGATATCCTGGCCGGCTTCCAGGCGGGTCTTGAAACTATCCTGGTGCTCTCGGGAGTCTCTCAGCTGGACGACATTGACGCGATGCCATTCCGCCCGAGCTGGATTTACCCCTCCGTCGCCGAAATCGACGTCATCTGATCCCCCAAAACCACGCCGCTGAGCGTGGTTTTTCATTTTCAGGCCGGTAAAACGCGCTCGCATTCAATGAAAACCGGCTTTCATTGAAGAATCGTCAATAAATCTGCTCAAGACGTACTCTTTTTTCACTATTCGACAATCGCCATTGCACTATTTCGTATTTACCCCGTAAATACCTTGCGCGCCCTCCCCCTTTGCGGCATTTTCATAAGCAAGCAACATCACACTGCAACAGGGTTAATGGAGAAGGTTATGTGTTCAATTTTTGGCGTACTGGATATTAAAACTGACGCGGGCGAACTGCGTAAAAAGGCACTCGAATTGTCCCGCCTGATGCGCCATCGCGGTCCGGACTGGTCAGGCGTTTACGCCAGCGATAAAGCGATTCTGGCGCACGAGCGTCTGTCTATTGTTGACGTCAACGCCGGTGCGCAGCCGCTGTATAACGAGAAAAAAACGCACGCGCTGGCCGTTAACGGTGAAATCTACAACCATCAGGCGCTGCGCGCGGAGTACGGCGATCGCTACGCTTTCCAGACCGGCTCCGACTGCGAAGTGATCCTCGCGCTGTATCAGGAAAAAGGCCCGGAGTTCCTGGACGATCTGCAGGGCATGTTTGCCTTCGCGCTGTACGACAGTGAAAAAGACGCGTACCTGATTGGCCGCGACCATATCGGTATTATCCCTCTCTATATGGGTCACGATGAGCACGGCAACTTCTACGTTGCGTCTGAAATGAAAGCCCTGGTGCCGGTTTGCCGCACCATTAAAGAGTTCCCGGCGGGCAGCTACCTGTGGAGCAAAGACGGTGAAATCCGTCAGTACTACCAGCGCGACTGGTTCGATTATGACGCGGTAAAAGACAACGTGACCGACAAAGCCGAGCTGCGTCAGGCGCTGGAAGATTCCGTTAAAAGCCACCTGATGTCTGACGTGCCTTACGGCGTACTGCTCTCTGGCGGCCTGGATTCCTCCGTTATCTCTGCGATCACCAAGAAATTCGCCGCACGCCGCGTGGAAGATCAGGAGCGCTCCGAGGCCTGGTGGCCGCAGCTGCACTCCTTTGCCGTGGGTCTGGAAGGTGCGCCTGATCTGAAAGCCGCGCAGGAAGTGGCAAACCATCTCGGCACCG
This sequence comes from Enterobacter soli, assembly GCF_964208575.1. Classification (GTDB taxonomy): domain Bacteria; phylum Pseudomonadota; class Gammaproteobacteria; order Enterobacterales; family Enterobacteriaceae; genus Enterobacter; species Enterobacter soli_A. Next base: position 309,915 of record NZ_CAXOFU010000003.1, read on the forward strand.
TGCACCACGAAATTCATTTCACCGTGCAGGAAGGTCTGGATGCGATCCGTGACGTTATCTATCACATTGAAACCTATGACGTAACGACGATCCGCGCCTCCACGCCAATGTATCTGATGTCCCGTAAGATCAAGGCGATGGGCATTAAGATGGTGCTGTCCGGCGAAGGTTCTGACGAAGTGTTTGGTGGTTACCTGTACTTCCATAAGGCGCCAGACGCGAAAGAGCTGCACGAAGAGACCGTGCGCAAGCTGCAGGCGCTGCACATGTTCGACTGCGCCCGCGCCAACAAAGCGATGTCCGCCTGGGGCGTTGAAGCCCGCGTGCCGTTCCTGGATAAAAAATTCCTCGACGTGGCGATGCGTATCAACCCGCAGGACAAGATGTGCGGCAACGGCAAAATGGAAAAACATATCCTGCGTGAATGTTTTGAATCCTACCTGCCGGCAAGCGTGGCGTGGCGTCAGAAAGAGCAGTTCTCCGATGGCGTGGGTTACAGCTGGATCGACACCCTGAAAGAGGTGGCGGCGAAGCAGGTTTCTGACCAACAGCTGGAAACCGCCAGCTTCCGCTTCCCGTACAACACGCCGGGTTCGAAAGAAGCGTATCTGTATCGCGAGATCTTCGAAGAGCTGTTCCCGGTTCCAAGCGCCGCTGAGTGCGTGCCGGGTGGCCCGTCAGTCGCCTGTTCTTCTGCCAAAGCGATTGAATGGGATGAATCTTTCAAAGCGATGAACGATCCATCAGGCCGTGCCGTAGGCGTTCACCAGTCCGCGTATAAATGATCGACAAGATCGCACACAGGCCCTCCGGGGCCTGTTTTTTTTGCCTCGCGTTTCGCTGGACAAAATCGATTAATAACCAATAATTGCCGAATATTCGGTCACGCTGTTCGCAACCTAACCAAACAGTCACATTCGCGCTATTTTCGTTGAAAAAGGTGTTGACGCTGCAAGGGTCTATACGCATAATGCGCCCCGCAACGCCGATAAGGTAACGCGAAAAAAAGATGGCTACGTAGCTCAGTTGGTTAGAGCACATCACTCATAATGATGGGGTCACAGGTTCGAATCCCGTCGTAGCCACCATCTTTTTTGCGGGAGTGGCGAAATTGGTAGACGCACCAGATTTAGGTTCTGGCGCCGCAAGGTGTGCGAGTTCAAGTCTCGCCTCCCGCACCATTCCCAGGTAAGCGTTGCACGGATGG
>NZ_CAXOFU010000004.1:0-296025 GCF_964208575.1 Enterobacter soli
AGTAGCCAAACTATGTCCGAAACCAAAAACGAATTAGAAACCCTGCTGGAACAGGCGGCGACCGAGCCCGCCCACCGCCCGGCATTTTTCCGCACGCTGCTGGAATCGACCGTATGGGTGCCGGGAACCGCGGCGGAGGATGAGCAGGTCGTCGAAGACAGCGCGCTGGATCTGCTGCACTGGGAAAAAGACGACGGCACGTCGGTCATCCCGTTCTTCACCTCGCTCAACGCCCTGCAGCAGGCCGTTGAAGACGAGCAGGCGTTCGTGGTCATGCCCGTTCGTACCCTGTTCGAAATGACCCTCGGCGAAACCCTGTTTTTGAATGCGAAGCTGCCGACCGGGAAAGAGTTCACCCCGCGCGAAATCAGCCATCTGATCGGCGAAGAGGGCAACCCGCTCAGCACGCAGGAAGTGCTGGAAGGGGGCGAAACGCTGCTGCTGTCAGAGGTGGCGGAACCGCCTGCGCAGATGATTGACTCGCTGACCACGCTGTTCAAAACCATCAAGCCGGTGAAACGCGCGTTCCTCTGCTCCATCAAAGAGCGGGCGGACGAACAGCCGGTGCTGCTGATTGGAATTGAGGCGGACGGCGATATCGACGACATCATTCAGGCGGCGGGAAGCGTGGCAACCGACACTCTGCCGGGCGACGAGCCGATTGATATTTGCCGGGTGGTAAAAGGTGAGAAGGGCATTAGCCACTTTATTACCGAGCACATCACCCCGTTCTATGAACGCCGCTGGGGTGGTTTCCTGCGCGATTTAAAAACCAACCGCATCATTTAACGCTTATCGGGGTGAGCCTTCACCCCGATAGCTTTCGCGTTACTTCTGAGCCGACGGCTCAACGGGCAGATCGTCACGCGCGCCCCATTCGCTCCACGCCCCGTCGTACAGCGTCACGTTCTTCACGCCGAGCGTGGCAAGCGCCAACACCACCACCGCCGCCGTAACGCCCGAGCCGCAGCTGGCGATAATCGGCTGATGCAGGTCGACCCCCTGACGCGCAAAAATCGCCTGCAGTTCATCGGTGGTTTTCAGCTCGCCTTCAAACACCAAATCGCCCCACGGCACATTACGCGCGCCGGGGATATGGCCGCGCTTCAGCCCGGGGCGCGGCTCGTCAGCGTCGGCGTTAAAGCGCGGAGCCGGGCGCGCATCCACAATCTGCGCCGTTTTTTCGTGGCTTGCCAGCAGCACGTCGGTCAGGCGCTTAACCGCGTCGGCGTTAAAGCTGACGTCAAAATCCCCCTCCGGCAGAGCCACATCGCCTTCCTGCAGCGGCAGTCCATCGCGCTTCCAGCCCGCCAGGCCGCCCGCCAGAATGGAGACGTTTTCCACGCCGAAGGTTTTCAGCATCCACCACGCGCGCGGCGCGGAGAACAGATTGCCCTCGTCGTAGACCACCAGATGCTTATCACGGCTGACGCCCAGCTCGCGCATCGCCACGGCAAAGGCTTCCGGGCGCGGCATCATGTGCGGCAGGGGAGAGGTGTGATCGGACAACGCTTCGATATCAAAAAAGACCGCTTCCGGCAGATGCCCGGCGCGGTACTCCGCAGGGACATCGCGATGCTCTTGCCCCGGTGGCGCCATGCGCGCGTCGAGAATTTGCACTTCCGGGTCGTCGTGATGCTCGATCAGCCAGTCGGCTGAAACAAAATATGAGGTGGACATCGTTGCCTCCATCTTTTTCATAAAAAAGAATTGTCGATGTTTTTTCTGACATCGACAAGCAAACCGCGTTCAACTCGCGAACAAGGCCTTATTTTTTATCAGATTCTGATTTTCTCACTTTGGACTTTTTGAATTAATAAAACTTGCGGATAATACTTATCCGGAAGACGACCAACAGGCTCTACAGGCCAGGGACAAAGGATGAAACCGTTTCGCTTAGCTGCGATTTCTCTCGCGCTACTTACCGCATTTACGCTCGTTGGCTGTGATAACAGCGACGAAAAACCGCAGGCAACCTCTCCTGCACCAGCTTCAACCGCTACTGCCCCTGAAAAGAGCACCCCGGCAAAACCCGATAGCGCGCAGCTTGAGAAGCTGGCAGCCGCCACCGCCGGCAAGCCGCTGACGCTGCTGGATGCCTCTGAAGTCCAGCTCGATGGCGCAGCGACGATGGTGCTGACCTTCTCCGTCCCGCTCAATCCCGATCAGGATTTCGCAAAGACCGTGCACGTGGTGGACAAGAAAAGCGGCAAAGTGGATGGCGCGTGGGAACTTGCCCCTAATCTGAAAGAGCTGCGTTTACGCCATTTAGAGCCGAACCGTAATCTGGTTGTGAGCGTCGATCGCGATCTGGTCGCGCTGAACAAAGCCACGTTTGGCATTGACTACGAGAAAGCGATAACCACTCGCGACGTTGAACCGACGGTCGGGTTCGCCAGCCGCGGCTCGCTGCTGCCGGGCAAGGTGGTCGAAGGGCTGCCGGTGATGGCGCTCAACGTTAACAATGTGGATGTGAACTTCTACCGCGTGAAGCCCGAGTCGCTGGCGTCATTTGTCAGCCAGTGGGAGTACCGTAACTCCCTCACCAACTGGGAGTCCGACAATCTGCTCAAAATGGCGGATCTGGTCTATACCGGTCGCTTCGATCTTAATCCTGCCCGCAACACGCGGGAAAAACTGCTGCTGCCGCTGAGCGATATTAAGCCGCTGCAGCAGTCCGGCGTTTATATCGCGGTGATGAATCAGGCGGGGCACTACAACTACAGCAATGCCGCCACCCTGTTCACCCTGAGCGACATTGGCCTGTCCGCTCACCGCTATCATAATCGCCTCGACATCTTCACTCAGAGCCTGGAAAACGGCGCGGCGCAGCCCGGCATTGAGGTCTCATTGCTCAATGACAAAGGGCAGACCCTCGCCCAGGGCACCAGCGACGCGGACGGTCACGCGAAGCTGGAAACCGATAAAGAAGCCGCGCTGATCCTCGCCCGCAAAGACGGTCAAACCACGCTGCTCGATCTCAAACTCCCGGCGCTGGATCTGGCCGAGTTCGATATCGCCGGGGCGCCGGGCTACAGCAAGCAGTTCTTTATGTTCGGCCCGCGCGATCTCTATCGCCCTGGCGAAACGGTGATCCTCAACGGCCTGCTGCGCGACAGCGACGGCAAAACCCTGCCCGCGCAGCCGGTGAAGCTTGACGTGCTGCGCCCGGACGGACAGGTTGCGCGCACGCTGGTGGTTCAGCCGGAAAATGGCCTCTATCGCTTTACCTATCCGCTGGACAGCGGGGCGCAAACCGGCATGTGGCACATCCGCGCCAATACCGGCGACAACCAGCAGCGCCTGTGGGATTTCCACGTCGAAGACTTTATGCCGGAACGTATGGCGCTCAACCTGAGCGGGCAAAAAACGCCGATCTCACCGAGCGATGAGGTTACCTTTAACGTGGCGGGCTATTACCTGTACGGCGCGCCAGCCAACGGCAACAGTCTGCAAGGCCAGCTTTTCCTGCGTCCGCTGCGCGAGGCCGTTGCGTCACTGCCGGGCTTCCAGTTTGGCGATATCGCCGAAGAGAACCTGACCCGCAGCCTGGATGAAGTTCAGCTCACGCTGGACGAACAGGGCCGCGGTGCGGTGTCAGCGGAAAGCCAGTGGAAAGAAACCCACTCGCCGCTGCAGGTCATTTTGCAGGCCAGCCTGCTGGAGTCCGGCGGACGTCCGGTGACGCGTCGCGCAGAGCAGGCCATCTGGCCAGCGCAGGTGCTGCCGGGCATTCGCCCGCAGTTTGCCAGCAAGGCGGTGTATGACTACCGTACCGACACCACCGTCAATCAGCCGATTGTCGATGAAGACAGCAACGCCAGCTTCGACATTGTCTATGCCGATGCCAGCGGCGCGAAGAAAGCCGTCTCCGGGTTGCAGGTTCGCCTGATCCGCGAACGTCGCGACTACTTCTGGAACTGGTCAGAAAGCGACGGCTGGAAATCCCAGTTCGATCAAAAAGATCTGGTGGAAGGCGAGCAGTCCCTCGATTTAACCGCCGATCAAACCGGCAAAGTGACCTTCCCGGTGGAGTGGGGCTCATACCGTCTGGAGGTGAAAGCGCCTGACGACACCGTCAGCAGCGTGCGCTTCTGGGCCGGATACAGCTGGCAGGATAACAGCGACGGAACCGGCGCGGCGCGCCCGGATCGCGTTACCCTCAAGCTTGATAAACCCGCTTATCAGCCGGGCGACACCATCAATCTGCACATTGCCGCCCCTGCCGCAGGTAAAGGCTACGCGATGATTGAATCCAGCGAAGGCCCGCTGTGGTGGAAAGAGATCGACGTTCCGGCCAGCGGCCTCGACGTGGCGATCCCGGTGGATAAAAGCTGGAAGCGTCACGACCTGTACCTCAGCACCCTGGTGGTGCGTCCGGGCGATAAGTCAAAATCGGCCACGCCAAAACGCGCGGTCGGTCTGCTGCATCTGCCTATGGGCGATGAAAACCGCCGTCTGAACATCGCGCTGGACACCCCGCAGAAGATGCGTCCAAACCAGACGCTCTCCGTGAAGGTGAAAGCCAGCGTGAAAGAGGGCGCGGTGCCGCAGAAGGTAAACGTGCTGGTGTCTGCCGTTGATAGCGGCGTGCTGAACATCACCGATTACGTCACGCCGGATCCGTGGCAGGCGTTCTTCGGGCAGAAACGCTACGGCGCGGATATCTATGATATCTACGGCCAGGTGATTGAAGGTCAGGGCCGTCTGGCGGCGCTGCGCTTTGGCGGCGACGGCGACGAGCTGAAACGCGGCGGCAAGCCGCCGGTGAACCACGTCACCATTATTGCCCAGCAGGCGCAGCCGGTGGAGCTTGACGCCAACGGCGAAGGCACCATCGCTCTGCCCATCGGCGATTTCAACGGCGAACTGCGTCTGATGGCGCAGGCCTGGACCGACGAAGACTTCGGCAGCAGCGAGAGCAAAGTGGTAGTTGCCGCGCCGGTCATCGCCGAGCTGAACACCCCGCGCTTCCTCGCCAGCGGTGATACTTCACGCCTCACGCTGGACGTGACCAACCTGACCGACCAGCCGCAGACTCTGAACGTGGCGGTTACCGCCTCCGGCCATCTGTCGCTGGAAGGCGCGCAGCCGCAGCCGGTTAAGCTGCCGCCGGGCGCACGCAGCACCATGTTCATTCCGGTGCGCGCGCTTGACGGCTACGGTGACGGCGAAGTGACCGCCGAGGTCACCGGCCTTGAGCTGCCGGGCGAAACCTTCGCGCCGCAGCACAAAAGCTGGAAAATCGGCGTGCGTCCGGCATTCCCGGCGCAGACGGTGAATACCGGTACGATGCTGAACCCGGGCGAGTCCTGGACGGCACCGGAGCAGCATCACAGCGGCTTCTCACCGGCTACGCTGCAGGGCCAGCTGCTTCTGAGCGGTAAAGCGCCGCTGAACCTGGCGCGTTACATCCGCGAGCTGCAGGCCTATCCGTACGGCTGTCTGGAGCAAACCACCAGCGGCCTGTTCCCGTCGCTGTATACCAACGCCGCGCAGCTGACGGCGCTCGGCATTAAGGGCGACAGCGACGACAAACGCCGTGGCGCGATCGACGTCGGCATTTCGCGTCTGCTGCAGATGCAGCGCGATAACGGCGGCTTTGCGCTGTGGGATAAAAACGGCGCGGAAGAGTACTGGCTCACCGCCTACGTGACCGATTTCCTGGTGCGCGCAGGGGAGCAGGGCTACAGCGTGCCTGCGGATGCCATCAATAACGCCAACAACCGTCTCCTGCGCTACCTGCAGGATCCGGGCATGATGTCCATCCGCTACAGCGATGATACGCAGGCCAGCAAATTTGCGGTGCAGGCCTACGCCGCGCTGGTGCTGGCGCGTCAGCAAAAAGCACCGCTGGGCGCGCTGCGTGAAATCTGGGATCGCCATTCACAGGCGGCCTCCGGCCTGCCGCTGATGCAGCTCGGTATGGCGTTGAAGCTGATGGGCGATGCCCCTCGCAGCCAGCAGGCGCTGGATTTAGCCATCAAGACGCCGCGCAACGACTCACGGAACTGGATGGCGGATTACGGCAGCGCGCTGCGCGACAACGCGCTGATGCTCTCCCTGCTGGAAGAGTACAAGCTGCTGCCGGACGCGCAGAATACGCTGCTCAATACTCTGTCTGAACAGGCGTTCAGCCAGCGCTGGCTGTCGACTCAGGAGAGCAACGCGCTGTTCCTGGCCGGACGTTCGCTGCAGAACGCCTCCGGCGCATGGCAGGCGACAACCACGCTGTCCGAACAGCCGCTCAGCGGGGATACCGCCCAGGTGCAAAACGTCGATGGCGACAAGCTTGGCGCATTGCAGGTGACCAACACCGGTACTGCACCGCTGTGGGTGCGCCTCGACAGCACCGGCTACCCGGAATACGCGCCGGAGCCATCGTCTAACGTGTTGCAGATTGAGCGCCACATTCTGGCGACCGACGGCAGCAGCAAATCGCTCTCGTCTCTGAAAAGCGGTGAGCTGGTGCTGGTCTGGCTTGAGGTGAAAGCCAGCCAGAACGTCCCGGACGCGCTGGTGGTCGACCTGCTTCCGGCCGGTCTGGAGCTGGAAAACCAGAATCTGGCCAGCAGCAGCGCCAGCCTGCAGGACAGCGGCAGCGAAGTGCAGAACCTGCTGAACCAGATGCAGCAGGCGGACATTCAGCATATGGAGTTCCGTGACGATCGCTTTGTGGCGGCGGTTCCGGTCAACGAAGGCCAGCCGGTGACACTGGTTTACCTGGCGCGCGCCGTGACCCCGGGCACCTATCAGGTTCCGGCTCCAATGGTGGAGTCCATGTACGTTCCGCAGTGGCGGGCAACAGGTGCGGCAACCGGCCCGCTGATTGTTGTTCCGTAATATGCGATTAGCACGTCTGACACGCTCCCGCTGGCTCTGGCTGGCGGGAGCGCTTCTCGTTTTATGGGGGCTGGTTATCGCCGCCGATCGCCTGTGGCCGTTACCGTTAAAAGAGGTGAACCCCGCGCGCGTGGTGGTGGACGAGCAGGGCACGCCGCTGTGGCGCTTTGCCGACAGCGACGGGATCTGGCGCTACCCGGTTACCATCGAAGAGGTTTCACCGCGCTATCTGGAAGCCCTGATCCAGTATGAAGACCGCTGGTTCTGGAAGCACCCCGGCGTCAACCCGTTCTCCGTTTTGCGCGCGGCCTGGCAGGATCTCAGTTCTGGCAAAGTGGTCTCCGGCGGGAGCACGCTCACCATGCAGGTGGCGCGTCTGCTCGATCCGCATCCGCGCACCTTCGGCGGCAAAATTCGCCAGCTCTGGCGGGCGGTGCAGCTGGAGTGGCATCTCTCCAAGCGCGACATCCTCACCCTGTACCTCAACCGCGCGCCCTTTGGCGGCACGCTGCAGGGGGTCGGGGCGGCAAGCTGGACCTATCTCGGCAAACCGCCTTCGCAGCTCAGCTATTCCGAAGCCGCGCTGCTGGCGGTGCTGCCTCAGGCACCCAGCCGGCTGCGTCCGGACAGGTGGCCGGAGCGCGCCGAAGCCGCGCGTAATAAAGTCCTCGACCGGATGGTGACTCAGGGCGTCTGGTCGCCGCAGCAGGTCAAAGAGTCCCGCGAAGAGGCGGTATGGCTCGCGCCCCGGCAAATGCCGCAGCTGGCTCCGCTCTTTGCACGCATGATGCTCGGCAAAAGCCGCGACAATAAAATCGTCACCACGCTGGACGCCTCGCTCCAGCGTCAGCTTGAAGAACTGGCCCTCAACTGGAAATCGCGCCTGCCTGACCGCAGTTCGCTGGCGATGATCGTGGTCGATCATACCGATATGAAGGTGCGCGGCTGGGTCGGCTCGGTGGATTTCAACGACGACACCCGGTTCAGCCACGTGGACATGGTCAACGCGGTGCGATCCCCGGGATCGGTGCTGAAGCCCTTTGTCTACGGCATGGCGCTCGACGACGGGCTGATCCATCCCGCCTCGCTGCTCCAGGACGTGCCGCGCAGAACGGGGGACTATCGCCCCGGGAACTTCGACAGCGGCTTCCACGGGCCGGTGAGCATGAGCGAAGCGCTGGTGCGCTCGCTGAACCTCCCGGCGGTGCAGGTGCTGGAAGCCTACGGGCCAAAACGCTTTGCGGGAATGCTCAGCAATGCCGGGTTACCGCTGATCCTGCCCGCGGGCGCCCAGCCCAACCTCTCGCTGATCCTCGGCGGGGCAGGAGCGCGGCTGGCGGATATCACGGCGGCCTACAGCGCGTTTGCCCGCCACGGCAAAGCGGCGAAGCTGCGCGTTCAGCCCGGCGATCCGCTCGTGGAGCGACCGCTGCTGTCGCCGGGGGCGGCGTGGATTATCCGCAGGATCCTGGCGAACGAAGCGCAGCCCCTGCCGGACGGGGCGCTGCCGCAAATCGCGCCGCTGGCGTGGAAAACCGGGACCAGCTACGGCTACCGCGACGCCTGGGCTATAGGGCTGAATGCCCGCTATCTCATTGGCATCTGGACCGGGCGGCCGGACGGCACGCCGGTGGCGGGGCAGTTTGGGTTTGCCAGCGCGGTTCCGCTCCTCAATCAGGTCAACAACATGCTCCAGTCGCGCACTACGGTGGATGAAGCCCGCCTGCCGCGCGACCCGCGCCCGGCGTCGGTCGGACGCGGCGCGATCTGCTGGCCGGGCGGTCAGTCGCAGCCCGAGGGCAGCGATAACTGTCGGCGCCGCCTGGCAACCTGGCTGCTGGACGGCAGCCAGCCGCCAACGCTGCTGCTGCCGGAGCAGGAGGGCATCCGCGGTATTCGTTTCCCGGTGTGGGTGGATAAAGAGGGCAAACGCGTGGCGGCTGACTGCCCTGACGCAGCGGAAAAAATCATCGACGTCTGGCCGCTGCCGCTCGAGCCTTGGCTGCCCGCGGCGGAACGGCGTGCGGCAAGGCTTCCTGCCTCGTCAAAAACCTGTCCGCCAATGGCGCAGGATGCCCCCGCGCCGCTTATTCTCTCAGGTGTGCGCGACGGGGCGGTGATTAAACGTCTGCCGGGGGAATCACGGGTGTCGTTACCCTTGCAGGCGGGCGGCAGCAGCGGGGAACGCTGGTGGTTTTTAAACGGCGAACCGCTGGAGGTGAAGGGAAGGAGTTACACTTTACAGCTTGATAAATCTGGTGATTATCAGTTACTGGTAATGGACGACGCGGGTCAGGTCGCCACGGTGAACTTTACGCTCCAGTAGCCTAATTTTCGCGATGCGGCGTGACCTGTTGCTAAAACTCGTCTTATTTTAAAAAAATGTTACTTAGATCCGTAGGCAATGGCGCTATTGCTCTTTATAATCCGCGCCACACCATACTCAGGTATGCATAACAACAGAACAGATCACAGAGGTAATCATGGCTATTGAACGTACTTTTTCCATCATCAAGCCAAACGCGGTGGCAAAAAACGTTATTGGCAGCATCTTCGCTCGCTTTGAATCAGCAGGGTTCAAAATCGTTGGCACCAAAATGCTGCACCTGACCGTTGAGCAGGCTCGTGGCTTCTACGCTGAACACGAAGGTCGCCCATTCTTTGACGGCCTGGTTGAGTTCATGACGTCTGGCCCGATCGTGGTATCCGTACTGGAAGGCGAAAACGCCGTTCAGCGTCACCGCGATCTGCTGGGTGCAACCAACCCGGACAACGCTCTGGCCGGTACGCTGCGCGCAGACTACGCTGACAGCTTCACCGAGAACGGCACCCACGGTTCAGACTCTCTGGAATCTGCAGCACGCGAAATCGCTTTCTTCTTCGCAGAAGGCGAAGTGTGCGCTCGCACTCGCTAATATTTTCGTAAATGCCGCGTGCAAACGTGGCATCCCTGCGCCAGACTTTGTACAATGCAACGCCCCGGACGAGCAGACCGCTTTCTGGGGCGTTTCTTTTCAACCCTCCACGGGCCATAACGTGTAACAACGAGGCCGGAAAATATTATGTCTGAACTAGTTAACACCTCCGAAGTCGCCATTCCTGCGGTTCCCAATAAAAATGGAAAAATCAACCTGCTGGATCTGAACCGTCAGCAGATGCGCGAATTCTTTAAAGAGATGGGCGAGAAGCCGTTTCGTGCCGATCAGGTCATGAAATGGATGTACCACTATTGCAGCGACAACTTTGATGACATGACCGACATCAACAAGGTGCTGCGCAATAAGCTCAAGGAAGTGGCTGAAATCCGTGCGCCGGAAGTGGTCGAAGAACAACGCTCGTCCGACGGCACCATCAAATGGGCGATTGCCGTAGGCGATCAGCGCGTTGAAACTGTTTATATCCCTGAAGACGACCGCGCCACGCTGTGCGTTTCCTCTCAGGTTGGCTGTGCGCTGGAGTGCAAATTCTGTTCTACCGCGCAGCAGGGCTTTAACCGCAACCTGCGCGTGTCCGAAATCATCGGCCAGGTGTGGCGCGCCGCGAAAATCGTTGGTGCGGCAAAAGTGACGGGGACTCGCCCAATCACCAACGTGGTGATGATGGGCATGGGTGAACCGCTGCTCAACCTGACCAACGTCGTTCCGGCGATGGAAATCATGCTGGACGACTTCGGTTTTGGCCTGTCTAAACGCCGCGTGACCCTGTCTACCTCTGGCGTTGTTCCTGCGCTGGACAAGCTCGGCGACATGATTGACGTTGCGCTGGCTATCTCCCTGCACGCGCCAAACGATGCCATCCGCGACGAAATTGTACCGATCAACAAAAAGTACAATATCGAAACCTTCCTCGCGGGCGTGCGTCGCTACCTGGAGAAATCCAATGCCAACCAGGGCCGCGTGACCATTGAGTACGTGATGCTCGATCACGTAAACGACGGCACCGAACACGCCCATGAGCTGGCCGAGCTGCTGAAAGATACGCCATGCAAGATTAACCTGATCCCATGGAACCCGTTCCCGGGCGCGCCGTATGGCCGCAGCTCGAACAGCCGTATCGATCGCTTCTCTAAAGTGCTGATGGAGTACGGTTTCACCACTATCGTGCGTAAAACCCGCGGTGATGATATCGATGCCGCGTGTGGTCAGCTGGCGGGTGACGTGATTGACCGTACCAAGCGCACGCTGCGTAAGCGTATGCAGGGCGAGACTATTGCGGTAAAAGCTGTCTGATTATTATGCAGTCACGGTGCATTTCTTGCGCCGTGACGCATAATCTTACTGAATAATCAGTCATATTCAGGATGATTGCTTAATAATTACGGTGCGTTTCATACGACTTTCGGGCAGTATGTAACGACGTAACAACAGTTTAGCTGTGTGGGCAGGGCGGCACTGTCATCTCCGGGCTGACAGTCTTATACTCTCTGTTCCTGGTTAACTGACCAGAAGTTTCGCGGTGCGGGTGGCATTGTGACTCACCGGCACCTGAACCCTTATTTTTCACGTACCAGTAGTTGTAGCGAATGAATACTGAAGCCACTCACGACCAAAATGAAGCACTCTCCACTGGCGTTCGTCTTCGCAACGCCCGTGAACAACTCGGACTCAGCCAGCAAGCCGTTGCAGAACGCTTGTGCCTGAAGGTTTCCACGGTTCGCGATATTGAAGAAGATAAGGCGCCTGCCGATCTGGCTTCAACATTTCTGCGCGGTTATATCCGCTCTTACGCAAAACTGGTGCATATCCCCGAAAACGAATTACTGCCGATGATGGAGAAGCAGGCACCGGTCCGCGCAGCAAAAGTTGCGCCGATGCAGACCTTCTCCCTGGGGAAACGTCGTAAAAAACGCGACGGCTGGCTGATGAGCTTCACCTGGCTGGTACTGTTTGTGGTTATCGGCCTGACGGGCGCGTGGTGGTGGCAAAACCACAAAGCGCAGCAGGAAGAGATCACCACCATGGCCGATCAATCCTCCGCTGAGCTGAACAGCGCCAGCGCGGGTAACGACAACGCCCAGAGCGTGCCGTTGAACACCGATAGCGCAACCGCATCAAGCGATCCGCAGCCGGCTGCCACCGATGCGCCAGCGACGGACACCGCTCAGACTCAAACGCCTGCCGCTGACGCTGCGGCACAGCAGAACAATGCCGTGGTTGCACCTTCTCAGGCGAATGTAGACACCGCGGCGAACGCCCCTGCCGCGACCACGCCTGCAGATAACAGCGCGCAGCCGTTGCCAACCGATCAGGCTGGCGTTGCGAATACCGCCGCTGACCCGAACGCGCTGGTGATGAACTTCACGGCTGATTGCTGGCTGGAAGTGAGCGACGCGACGGGCAAAAAGCTTTTCAGTGGTTTACAGCGTAAAGATGGCACGTTAAATCTAACGGGCCAGGCTCCTTACAAGCTTAAAATCGGCGCGCCGGCAGCGGTACAGATCCAGTATCAAGGAAAACCTGTCGATCTGAGCCGCTTTATCAGAACTAACCAGGTTGCGCGTCTTACCGTTAATGCCGAACAATCAGCAGCACAGTAACAGGCGGGCACCGCGGGAGATTTTTCATGCATAACCAGGCTCCGATTCAACGTAGAAAATCGAAACGGATTTACGTTGGGAATGTGCCGATTGGCGATGGGGCACCTATCGCCGTCCAGTCGATGACCAACACGCGCACCACGGATGTGGAAGCAACGGTCAATCAAATCAAAGCATTAGAACGCGTCGGCGCGGACATTGTCCGCGTTTCCGTGCCAACCATGGATGCCGCTGAGGCGTTTAAGCTGATCAAACAGCAGGTCAGCGTTCCGCTGGTTGCAGACATCCACTTCGACTACCGCATCGCGCTGAAAGTCGCCGAATATGGCGTTGACTGCCTGCGTATTAACCCGGGCAACATCGGTAACGAAGAGCGTATTCGCATGGTTGTGGACTGCGCGCGCGACAAAAATATTCCAATCCGTATCGGCGTTAACGCCGGTTCTCTGGAAAAAGATCTCCAGGAGAAATACGGCGAACCTACGCCGCAGGCGCTGCTTGAATCAGCGATGCGTCACGTGGATCATCTGGATCGTCTCAACTTCGATCAGTTCAAAGTCAGCGTAAAAGCGTCCGACGTGTTCCTGGCGGTTGAATCTTATCGTCTGCTGGCGAAGCAGATCGATCAGCCTCTGCACCTGGGGATCACCGAAGCGGGCGGGCTGCGCAGCGGCTCCGTGAAATCAGCGATCGGTCTCGGCCTGCTGCTCTCTGAAGGCATCGGCGACACGCTGCGCGTCTCTCTGGCGGCGGATCCGGTTGAAGAGATCAAAGTCGGTTTCGATATCCTCAAGTCGCTGCGCATTCGCGCGCGCGGGATCAACTTCATTGCCTGCCCAACCTGTTCGCGTCAGGAGTTTGACGTGATCGGTACGGTGAACGCCCTCGAGCAGCGTCTGGAGGACATCATCACGCCAATGGATGTTTCTATTATCGGCTGCGTGGTGAACGGCCCGGGTGAAGCGCTGGTGTCCACGCTTGGCGTAACGGGCGGGAACAAGAAAAGTGGTCTCTATGAAGATGGCGTTCGCAAAGATCGTCTGGATAATAGCGACATGATCGACCAGCTTGAGGCCCGCATTCGTGCAAAAGCCACGATGATGGATGAAGCGCAGCGCATCAGCGTCCAGCAGGTTGAAAAATAACGTGATGGGAAGCGTGACGCTTCCCATGTATGATTGAACCCATTCTTTGGGTTTTTTTTGTATATAGAAAGAGAATAAACGTGGCAAAAAACATTCAAGCCATCCGCGGCATGAACGATTATCTGCCTGGCGAAACCGCCATCTGGCAGCGCATTGAAGGCACACTGAAGCAGGTGCTCGGCAGCTACGGTTACAGCGAAATCCGTTTGCCGATTGTAGAGCAGACCCCGTTATTCAAGCGCGCGATCGGCGAAGTGACCGACGTGGTTGAAAAAGAGATGTATACCTTCGAGGACCGCAACGGCGACAGCCTGACTCTGCGTCCGGAAGGTACGGCGGGCTGTGTTCGCGCCGGCATCGAACATGGTCTCCTGTACAATCAGGAGCAGCGCCTGTGGTATATCGGCCCGATGTTCCGCCACGAACGTCCGCAGAAAGGTCGTTATCGCCAGTTCAACCAGCTGGGTGTGGAAGTCTTTGGCCTGCAAGGGCCGGATATCGACGCCGAGCTGATTATGCTGACCGCGCGCTGGTGGCGTGCGCTGGGTATTGCTGAACACGTTTCTCTGGAACTGAACTCTATCGGTTCTCTGGAAGCGCGCGCCAACTACCGCGATGCGCTGGTTGCGTTCCTGGAACAGCATAAAGATAAGCTCGACGAAGACTGCAAACGTCGCATGTACAGCAACCCGCTGCGCGTTCTGGATTCCAAGAACCCTGAGGTTCAGGCACTGCTGAACGACGCGCCTGCGCTGGGCGACTATCTGGACGAAGACTCTCGCGAACACTTCGCGGGCCTGTGCAAACTGCTGGAAGCGGCGGGTATTGCCTATACCGTTAACCAGCGTCTGGTGCGTGGTCTGGACTACTACAACCGTACCGTGTTCGAGTGGGTGACTACCAGTCTGGGCTCACAGGGCACCGTGTGTGCGGGTGGGCGTTATGACGGCCTGGTAGAACAGCTTGGCGGCCGTGCGGCGCCTGGGGTTGGCTTCGCGATGGGCCTTGAACGACTTGTTTTGCTGGTTCAGGCAGTTAATCCGGAATTTAAAGCAGATTCCGTTGTCGATATATACCTGGTGGCCTCAGGCGCGGAAACGCAGTCTGCGGCAATGCAGCTTGCCGAACGCGTTCGTGATGAACTGCCGGACGTTAAGCTGATGACCAACCACGGCGGCGGCAACTTCAAAAAACAGTTTGCTCGTGCCGATAAGTGGGGCGCAAGTATTGCACTGGTGCTGGGTGAGTCCGAAGTGGCTAACGGCGAAGTGGTTGTCAAAGACCTGCGCTCTGGTGAGCAAACTACGGTAACGCAGGACGGCGTTGCGGCGCACTTGCGCACTTTATTGGGCTAAGGAGAAGGACTGCGTGGAAATTTACGAGAACGAACACGACCAGGTTGACGCCATCAAGCGCTTCTTTGCTGAAAATGGCAAAGCCCTGGCAGTTGGGGTCATTTTAGGTATTGGTGCATTAGCGGGCTGGCGTTTCTGGAACAGCCATCAGGCTGACTCCGCGCGCGGCGCCTCTCTGGCGTATGAAAATACCGTCAGCGCTATTCGTGCCGATCAGCCACAAACGCTGGCAGCCGCAGAGAAATTTGCCGCTGACAACAAAAATACCTACGGCGCACTGGCTGCGCTGGAAGTCGCTCAGCAGTTCGTTGATAAAAACGAGCTAGATAAAGCGGCTGCACAGCTTTCGCAGGGGCTTGCCGCTGCAAAAGATGAGAATCTGAAAGCGGTCATCAATATGCGTCTTGCGCGTATTCAGGTTCAGCAGAAAAAAGCCGATGATGCGCTGAAAACGCTTGATACCATCAAAGGTGAAGGTTTCGCTGCCATTGTCGCTGACCTGCGCGGTGAAGCACTGCTGAGCAAAGGTGACAAAGAGGGCGCGCGTAAAGCGTGGCAAGCTGGCGTAGAGAGCAATGCTTCCCCTGCGCTGAGCGAAATGATGCAGATGAAAATAAATAATTTGTCCGTCTGAGAGGGACCCGATGCAATTGCGTAAATTACTTCTGCCAGGACTGCTTTCTGTTACGTTATTGAGTGGTTGTTCACTGTTCAGTGGCGAAGAAGATGTTGTAAAAATGTCCCCGCTGCCGACGGTTGAAAACCAGTTCACCCCGTCTACCGCGTGGAGCACCTCCGTCGGTGACGGTATTGGTGATTTCTATTCCAACCTGCATCCGGCATTCGCTGACAGCGTTGTCTATGCCGCTGACCGCAAAGGCACCGTAAAAGCGCTGAACGCGGATGACGGCAAGGAAGTATGGTCTGTAAACCTGGCGGAAAAAGACGGCTGGTTCTCCCGTAAACCTGCACTGCTCTCCGGTGGCCTGACGGTAGCTGGCGGTCACGTGTACGTGGGCAGCGAAAAAGCCCAGGTTTACGCCCTGAACACCAGCGACGGTTCTGTTGCGTGGCAAACCGCAGTGGCGGGTGAATCCCTGTCTCGTCCGGTGGTGAGCGACGGCATGGTGCTGATCCACACCAGTAACGGCCAGCTGCAGGCGCTGAACGAAGCTGACGGCCTGGTAAAATGGACCGTTAACCTCGACATGCCTTCCCTGTCCCTGCGCGGTGAATCCGCTCCGGCAACGGCGTTTGGTGCTGCCATCGTGGGCGGCGACAACGGTCGCGTGAGCGCGGTGCTGATGCAGCAAGGCCAGATGATCTGGCAGCAGCGTATCTCCCAGGCGACCGGCTCAACTGAAATCGACCGTCTGAGCGACGTAGACACGACGCCGGTCATCGTTAACGGCGTGGTTTATGCGCTGGCGTACAACGGCAACCTGACCGCGCTGGATCTGCGCAGCGGCCAGATCATGTGGAAACGTGAGCTGGGCTCAGTGAATGATTTCATTGTTGATGGCAACCGTATCTATATGGTCGATCAGAATGACCGTCTGCTGGCGCTGAACACCGATGGTGGCGTTACGCTGTGGACGCAAAGCGATCTGCTGCACCGCCTGCTGACGGCTCCTGCGCTGTATAACGGCAGCCTGGTCGTCGGGGACAGCGAAGGTTACATGCACTGGGTGGATCCAGAAACGGGTCGCTTCACCGCGCAGCAAAAAGTTGACAGCTCTGGCTTCCTGACCGAACCGGTGGTGGCTGACGGTAAACTGCTGATCCAGGCAAAAGACGGCACGCTGTACGCGATCACGCGTTAATTACACGGCGGTTGTAGTATACTAAACGGCTCCTGTTCACTCAGGAGCCGTTTTGACATTTTTAAAAACGCCGCAAACGCGACGTTATTTTGAATTTTATGAGGCTTCAAACATGGTACCTGTGGTCGCGCTTGTCGGGCGCCCGAACGTTGGAAAATCCACTCTTTTTAACCGTTTAACACGCACCCGTGATGCGCTGGTTGCGGATTTCCCGGGGCTGACGCGTGACCGTAAGTACGGTCGTGCAGAAGTGGAAGGTCGCGAGTTTATCTGTATCGATACCGGCGGTATTGATGGCACAGAAGACGGCGTAGAAACCCGCATGGCGGAACAGTCTCTGCTGGCAATCGAAGAAGCAGACGTGGTTCTGTTCATGGTTGATGCCCGTGCAGGGCTGATGCCAGCGGATTCCGCCATCGCTAAACATCTGCGCTCGCGTGAAAAACCGACTTTCCTGGTGGCGAACAAAACTGACGGCATCGATGCCGATCAGGCCGTCGCGGATTTCTGGTCTTTAGGTCTGGGCGAAATTTACCCTATCGCTGCTTCTCACGGTCGCGGCGTCACCAGCCTGCTCGAAACCGTTCTGCTGCCGTGGGTTGATGAAGTTAATCCGCCGGAAGAAGTGGACGAAGACGCCGAATACTGGGCGCAGTTCGAAGAGGGCGTTGAAGGCGAAGAAGACGAGCCGGAAGACGATTTCAACCCGCAGGATTTGCCTATCAAGCTGGCGATCGTGGGGCGTCCAAACGTAGGTAAGTCTACGCTTACTAACCGTATTCTGGGTGAAGAGCGCGTGGTTGTTTACGACATGCCGGGCACCACCCGCGACAGTATCTACATCCCTATGCAGCGCGACGAACGTGAGTACGTACTCATCGACACCGCGGGCGTGCGTAAGCGCGGGAAAATCACCGACGTGGTGGAGAAATTCTCCGTTATCAAAACCCTGCAGGCCATTGAAGATGCCAACGTCGTGCTGCTGGTTATTGATGCGCGCGAAGGGATTTCCGATCAGGATCTCTCGCTGCTCGGCTTTATCCTCAATAGTGGGCGCTCACTGGTTATCGTGGTCAACAAGTGGGATGGCCTGAGCAATGAAGTGCGTGAGCAGGTTAAAGAGACCCTCGACTTCCGTCTGGGTTTTATCGACTTCGCGCGCGTGCACTTCATCTCCGCCCTGCACGGCAGCGGCGTGGGTAACCTGTTCGAATCAGTACGCGAAGCTTACGACAGCTCAACCCGTCGTCAGAGCACCGCGATGCTGACCCGCATCATGAACATGGCATCCGAAGACCATCAGCCGCCGCTGGTGCGCGGTCGCCGCGTGAAGCTGAAATATGCCCACGCCGGTGGTTACAACCCGCCTATCGTGGTTATTCACGGTAACCAGGTGAAAGACCTGCCAGATTCCTACAAACGCTATCTGATGAATTACTTCCGTAAATCATTGGACGTGATGGGTACGCCGATCCGCATCCAGTTCAAGGAAGGGGATAACCCGTTTGCCAACAAGCGCAACACCCTGACGCCGAACCAGATGCGCAAGCGTAAGCGTCTGATCAAGCACATTAAGAAAAGCAAATAACTCTTTTAAAACCCGCGTTTATCCGCGGGTTTTTTTTCGCCTTTACCTGTCGTATGTTTCTCTGTGTGATGTCAATCACTATTCGTTATTAGCCAATTTTAAATCTGAGAAAGTAGACGATTGTCGAACTTTCATCTTAAACACCTGCGGTTGGTACTAGACAAAACTGACACCAGGTTATCAAATGGTTAAATAACTCTTCGCCGCAGGCAAAAAATCGGCCAGATACGTAACTGGTCGGCGTGTTTGCGGTGCTTACAAGCACGACGACATACCTTTTCGGGAGAAATATGCAATCCTCTGTTAATCAAAAAGAGAGCCGAACGTTCTTCGGCCATCCTTATCCGCTCGGTTCCCTGTTCTTTACCGAAATGTGGGAGCGTTTCTCGTTTTACGGCATCCGCCCATTATTGATCCTGTTTATGGCTGCGACCGTGTACGACGGCGGTATGGGCCTGGCGCGCGAGAACGCGTCGGCCATTGTGGGGATTTTTGCCGGGGCGATGTATCTGGCGGCGCTGCCGGGCGGCTGGCTGGCGGACAACTGGCTCGGGCAGCAGAAGGCCGTCTGGTACGGGTCGATTCTGATTGCGCTCGGCCACCTGTCGATTGCGCTCTCTGCCATTATGGGCAACGACCTGTTCTTTATCGGCCTGATGTTCATTGTGCTCGGCTCTGGCCTGTTCAAAACCTGTATCTCGGTGATGGTGGGCACGCTGTATAAAAAAGGCGATGCGCGCCGCGACGGCGGTTTCTCGCTGTTCTATATGGGCATCAACATGGGTTCGTTTATCGCGCCGCTGATCTCCGGCTGGCTGATTAAAACCCACGGCTGGCACTGGGGCTTTGGCATCGGCGGTATCGGGATGCTGGTGGCGCTGGTCATCTTCCGCGTATTTGCCGTGCCGTCGATGAAACGCTACGACAGCGAAGTGGGTCTGGATTCTACCTGGAACAGCCCGGTCGTGAAGCGCAAAGGCGTCGGTGCCTGGCTGCTGGCGCTGGCCGTGGGCGTGGCGGTCGTGGTGACGCTGATCTCCCAGGGCGTGATTGTGATTAACCCGGTCGCGGTTGCCAGTATGCTGGTGTACGTGATTGCCGCGTCCGTAGCGCTCTATTTCATCTACCTGTTTGTCTTTGCGGGTCTGAACCGTAAAGAGCGCGCCAGGCTGCTGGTTTGCTTTATCCTGCTGGTTTCCGCCGCGTTCTTCTGGTCGGCGTTTGAGCAAAAGCCGACCTCGTTCAACCTGTTCGCGAACGACTACACTAACCGCATGATTGGCGATTTCGAAATCCCCGCCGTGTGGTTCCAGTCAATCAACGCCCTGTTTATCATCCTGCTGGCGCCGGTCTTCAGCTGGGCGTGGCCGAAGCTGGCAGGCATGAACATTCGCCCGAGCAGCATCACCAAGTTTGTGATCGGTATTCTGTGTGCCGCCGGGGGCTTTGGCCTGATGATGCTGGCGGCGCAGAACGTGCTGGCAAGCGGCGGGGCGGGCGTTTCTCCGTTCTGGCTGGTCGGCAGTATTTTAATGCTGACGCTGGGTGAGCTGTGCCTTAGCCCGATTGGTCTGGCGACCATGACCCTGCTGGCGCCGGAAAGAATGCGCGGGCAGATGATGGGCCTGTGGTTCTGCGCCAGCGCGCTGGGTAACCTGGCGGCGGGCCTGATTGGCGGTCACGTGAAGGCCGACCAGCTGGATATGCTGCCGGATCTCTTTGCCCGCTGCTCCGTGGCTCTGCTGATTTGTGCCGCGGTACTGATTGTCCTCATTGTTCCGGTGCGCCGTATGCTGGAAAATGCGCAGACTAAACCGGCCGCAAACGCCTGATAACACCTCGATACTGCCGGGGCAGGGGTTATGCCCCGGCAATTTTATCAACGAGGTAAGCACATGCTGTCAGGATTTGTTGGGCTGGGGGCTGTCGTCGAAACGGCCTATTTACCCGCGCTACGCACCCTCTTTGGCGATTCGCTTCGCTGTACGGGCTTTGACATTCTGCCGGACAAACGGCCTCACGGCGTGACCCGATGCGCGTCACTCGCCGAGCTTCTAAGCCAGCCGCTCGATACTCTGTTTATCACCACCGCCTCTTTGCATCATCTTGACGTGCTCGAGCGGGCGCTCGCCTCATCCATTCCGCGGATCGTGGTTGAAAAGCCCATCGTCGCCACGCTTTCCCAAATCGAAAGACTCAGGGCGCTGCTGGCATCGCCGGATGCGGCTGCCCGCGTGCTGGCGCTCGATCACTGGATGGCGCGCCTTGATATGGTCACTTTGGGGCTGGTGGAGAGCCTTGCAGATATCGTCAAAATCGAAGGGTTTCTCCAGGAGCCGAGCGGACTTAACGCGGCGGGTGAGCCCATTGCGCTGAACTTCGCCACCGGCGAGCCGGATACCCGCACGCTGCGCCACCCCGACGGCGTGATTCTGGATATCGGCACCCACGTGCTGGCGATGCTGCGCGAAACGGTGCGCTATCTGGGGGGCAATAGCACCATGGCCCTGCGGGTGGTTAACGCCAGAAATCGCCTGGGCCGCGATATCGCAGCCGGGGATTTCACCACCGCAGAGGGGCAGGCCCATCTCCAGGGGCAGGTGAGCGGCGTGCCGGTGGATATCTGGCTGAACAAATACGCGGGGCCGTCGGGTGGGCAGAAAGGCCTGCGGGTTTACCTGCGCGACGGGCGCATTATCAGCCACGATCGCCGTGGGGCAGAGGACGTGCTGGAGCGTATTGCTGGCGATGACCGTCAACGCTGGCATGTACCTGGGACAATCTATGCGCGCTGTCTGGCGGAACGCATCCTGGGGGCGCAAAGCCTGTTCACGCGCGATCCTGAGGAAGTCCCGCGCACCACGCGGCGCAGGCTGGAAGAGGTCGAACTGCTGCTGACCTTGCAGCAGCAGCTACGTGGCCCGCACCAGGCGTAGCGTGGTAACATCAACACAGATTATGAATCTCAAAAAGGAGTCACCATGTCGATAGTTTGCCCGGATTGTCATGCCGCGCTTGAGCCGCAAAACGGCGTGGCGCACTGCGAGACCTGCAATAAAGACGTTGCGCTGGAGGCGCGCTGCCCGGAGTGCCATAAGCCACTTCAGGTGCTGAAGGCCTGCGGCGCGGTGGACTATTTCTGCCAGAACGGCCACGGGCTGATCTCGAAAAAGCGCGTGGAGTTTGTCAGAGCCGAAGGCTAGTCGCACACGCAGCCTTCGCCCTTCTGCCAGAGTTCCACCAGCGATTCCGGCGCTTCCTGCTCGGGCACCAGCACAATCATGTCGGTGTACTGCGCCTGATTGTGCCGGGTCCAGATAATCTGGATGCGGAAATAGCGCTGATCGCCGCTGCCCGGCGACGACGCCTGGCCGGGCGGCATCCCGCGGGGGAAAGCCTGCTCCAGTATGTTCACCACGCGCTGACGCTGTGCGGCATCCAGCGATGAGAGGCTGATACGGCGCAGGCCGCTCAGCTTCGGGATAAAGGCAATGCCACCCTCCCGCGCCAGCTCAACGACCGCATCGTCTGTCAGTTCAGGAACCTGCATTTAAAGTACTCCCACCTGTTCCCAGGCCTGCTTAATCGCCGCGCCAACGTCGCTACCGGAGCGTTTCTCCCCGTGGGCGACGGTCAGTTTCGCAAAGGCGTCAAAATCCGCATCTTGCGTCAGCTGGCGATCGCAAACCGTGTCGTACCAGGCATAGCCCGCTTTTTCCCAGGCATAGCCGCCAATGGCGGTTGCCGCAAGGTAAAACGCGCGGTTAGGGATGCCGGAGTTAAGATGCACGCCGCCGTTGTCCTCGCGGGTTTTGATGAAGTCCTTCATGTGCGCGGGCTGCGGATCTTTCCCCAGCAGCGGGTCATCGTAGGCGGTGCCGGGCGCAGACATAGATCGTAGCCCTTTGCCGTTAATCCCGTCCGCCAGAAGTCCTTCGCCAATCAGCCAGTCCGCCTTATCGGCGGTTTGCTTGAGTTGGTACTGTTTGACCAGCGAGCCAAACACGTCTGACAGCGACTCGTTGAGCGCCCCCGACTGTTCAAAGTAAATCAGCCCGGCTTCGGTTTCCGTCACGCCGTGGCTCAGCTCATGGGCCACAACGTCAATGGCAATGGTAAAGCGGTTAAATATCTCCCCGTCGCCGTCGCCAAATACCATCTGCTGACCGTTCCAGAAGGCGTTTTGATATTCCCGGCCATAGTGCACGGTGCCGGTCAAAATAAGGCCTTTATTATCGAGGGAATCACGCCGGTAGTTTTTCCAGAAAAAATCATGGGTGATCCCTAAATATTCATAGGCCTCATCCACGGCCACGTCGCCGTTGGACGGCTGGCCTTCATATCGCACCTGGGTGCCGGGCAACTCCTGAGTCTGTTTCGCATCGTAAATATCGCGCTCCAGCTGGCCGGCTTTATTGACGTGCGGCGCCGCGGGCTTGCCCGGCATATGCGCCATCAGCGTTTGCACGTGGGTTAAGGTCTGGCGGGCGCAGCGCTGCTGCGGCTCAGAGCCCGTTTCAATAATACGACGCAGGATGTAGGGCGGAATAACGCTGTGAAGATGGGACATGCTGCTCTCCTTAGTTCTGGCAAGGCCGAATAAAAGGGAATAGCAGCAGTATAGTTTCTAACCGACGAAGAATTATCCGGTTTTTCGCTGACGGGTCTTTTTCACCGGTTTTATTGACTTCACTTCACTTTCTACCCAGCCGTCTGACAGGCGCGTGGTGAGCACATCGCCGGCCTGCACCTGCTTAGTCTGCTTCAGCACTTTGCCGTCGGTGGCGGTGGTCACGCTATAGCCGCGCGCCAGCGTGGAGAGCGGGCTTACGGCTTCGAGATGGGTGACGGCGTTGCCGAAGCGCTCGCGGGTGCTGCTCAGGCGCGCGCGCAGGTTCTCCGCCAGTCGATACTCAAGCTGTTGAATGCGGGTCTGCGCCCGGTAGATCTTCGGCTGCGGGTTTTGCTGGTTCAGGCGCTGAGTGACGCGCTGCTGGCGCGACGCCGCGCGCTTGAGCTGACTGTCCAGCGCGACGTTCATCCGCTGGCGCAGGCGTTCCAGCACCGTCTGCTGACGCGCCAGGCGCAGCTGCGGATGCTGCTGCTGCAGGCGGTGATGAAGCTGAGTGAAGCGGCGGGTGCGGTTGGCGAGGAAATAGTCCATCGCCATCTCAAGACGCTGCTGACCGCTCTGAATCTGACGCAGCAGCTCCAGCTGGTTGCGGCTCACCACTTCTGCGGCCGCAGAAGGCGTAGGCGCGCGCAGATCGGCAACAAAATCGGCGATGGTGACGTCCGTTTCGTGCCCCACGGCGCTCACGACGGGGATCTGGCTGGCGAAAATTGCCCGCGCCACGCGCTCGTCATTAAAGCTCCAGAGATCTTCCAAAGAGCCGCCGCCGCGCCCGACGATCAGAACGTCGCACTCCTGGCGCGCGTTTGCCAGCGCAATGGCGCGCACGATCTGCCCGGGCGCATCGTCGCCCTGAACCGCCGTAGGATAGATGATCACGGGCAAGGAGGGGTCGCGACGCTTAAGCACGTGCAAAATGTCATGCAGCGCGGCACCGGTTTTCGAGGTGATCACCCCCACGCAGTGCGCGGGCGAGGGAAGGGGCTTTTTGAACTGCTGATCGAACAGCCCCTCTTCGGAGAGCTTTGCTTTTAGCTGTTCGTATTTCTGCTGCAGCAGGCCTTCACCCGCGGGCTGCATACTTTCGACGATAATCTGGTAATCGCCGCGCGGCTCGTACAGGGTGATATTGGCGCGAACCAGAACCTGCTGGCCGTGCTGAGGGCGAAACGTGACGCGACGGTTGCTGTTGCGGAACATCGCACAGCGCACCTGCGCGGTGTCGTCCTTCAGCGTGAAGTACCAGTGGCCGGACGACGGCTGCGTGAAGTTAGAAATTTCTCCGCTGATCCAAACTTGTCCCATTTCCTGCTCAAGCAGCAAACGAACCGTCTGATTGAGGCGGCTTACGGTAAAAATTGAGGGGGGTTGAGAGGATAACATGTGAGCGGGATCAAATTCTAAATCAGCAAGTTATTCAGTCGATAGTAACCTGCCCGGAGGGGATCGCAAGGTTTTTTTATAAAAAAGTGTGGATGCAATCGGTTACGCTCTGTATAATGCCACGGCAATATTTAACCACCCAGGTCAGAGATATTGCCCATGCTACGTATCGCTAAAGAAGCACTGACGTTTGACGACGTCCTCCTCCTTCCCGCTCATTCCACCGTTCTGCCGAATACTGCCGACCTCAGCACGCAGTTAACCAAAACCATTCGTTTGAACATTCCTATGCTCTCTGCGGCAATGGACACCGTGACTGAAGCGCGCCTGGCTATCGCCCTGGCACAGGAAGGTGGCATCGGCTTTATTCACAAAAACATGTCTATCGAGCGTCAGGCGGAAGAAGTTCGCCGCGTGAAGAAACATGAATCCGGCATCGTGTCTGACCCGCAGACCGTCCTGCCAACCACCACCCTGCACGAAGTAAAGGCCCTGACCGAGCGTAACGGCTTTGCCGGTTACCCGGTTGTGACCGAAGAAAACGAACTGGTCGGCATCATCACCGGCCGTGACGTGCGTTTCGTGACCGATCTGAACCAGCCCGTCAGCGTTTACATGACGCCGAAAGAGCGCCTGGTGACCGTTCGCGAAGGTGAAACCCGCGACGTGGTGCTGGCAAAAATGCACGAAAAACGCGTTGAGAAAGCGCTGGTTGTCGACAGCAGCTTCCACCTGCGCGGCATGATCACCGTTAAAGATTTCCAGAAAGCAGAACGTAAGCCAAATGCCTGTAAAGACGAGCATGGCCGTCTGCGCGTAGGCGCAGCGGTTGGCGCGGGCGCGGGCAACGAAGAGCGCGTTGACGCGCTGGTTGCGGCGGGCGTTGACGTGCTCCTGATTGACTCCTCTCACGGTCACTCCGAAGGCGTTCTGCAACGTATTCGCGATACCCGCGCTAAATACCCTGACCTGCAAATCATCGGCGGTAACGTGGCGACTGGCGCAGGCGCTCGCGCGCTGGCTGATGCCGGCTGCAGCGCGGTGAAAGTGGGTATCGGTCCTGGTTCTATCTGTACCACCCGTATCGTCACCGGCGTGGGCGTTCCGCAGATCACCGCCGTTTCTGACGCGGTAGAAGCGCTGGAAGGCACCGGCGTTCCGGTAATCGCTGACGGCGGTATCCGCTTCTCTGGCGACATCGCCAAAGCCATCGCCGCAGGCGCGGCAGCCGTAATGGTCGGCTCCATGCTGGCTGGTACCGAAGAATCCCCGGGTGAAATCGAACTCTACCAGGGCCGTTCTTACAAATCCTACCGCGGTATGGGCTCCCTGGGCGCGATGTCCAAAGGCTCTTCTGACCGTTACTTCCAGACCGATAACGCCGCAGACAAACTGGTGCCGGAAGGTATCGAAGGCCGCGTTGCCTATAAAGGCCGCCTGAAAGAGATCATTCACCAGCAGATGGGCGGCCTGCGCTCCTGTATGGGTCTGACCGGCTGTGGTACCATCGACCTGCTGCGTACTAAAGCTGAATTCGTACGTATCAGCGGTGCGGGTATTCAGGAAAGCCACGTTCACGACGTGACCATCACCAAAGAGTCCCCGAACTACCGTCTGGGCTCCTGATAAGTTTCCGCGCCCGGCTTCTGCCGGGCGCTCTGTTTTTGTTTCACTTGCCTCGGAATTAGCGTCAATGACGGAAAACATTCATAAACATCGCATTCTCATCCTGGACTTCGGTTCTCAGTACACTCAGCTGGTGGCGCGTCGCGTACGTGAACTGGGCGTTTACTGTGAGCTGTGGGCGTGGGATGTCACGGAAGCACAGATTCGCGAATTCAATCCAAGCGGCATCATCCTGTCCGGCGGCCCGGAAAGCACCACCGAAGAAAACAGCCCGCGCGCACCGCAGTACGTGTTCGAAGCTGGCGTGCCGGTATTCGGCGTTTGCTACGGTATGCAGACCATGGCAATGCAGCTGGGCGGCCACGTTGAAGGCTCTAACGAGCGCGAATTCGGCTACGCGCAGGTAGAAGTCGTCACCGACAGCGCGCTGGTGCGCGGTATCGAAGACTCCCTGACCGCAGACGGCAAGCCGCTGCTGGACGTGTGGATGAGCCACGGCGACAAAGTCACCGCTATCCCGTCCGACTTCGTGACCGTGGCCAGCACCGAAAGCTGCCCGTTTGCGATTATGGCGAACGAAGAAAAACGCTTCTACGGCGTGCAGTTCCACCCGGAAGTGACCCACACCCGTCAGGGGATGCGTATGCTGGAGCGCTTCGTGCGCGACATCTGCCAGTGTGAAGCCCTGTGGACGCCAGCAAAAATCATCGACGACGCCGTTGAGCGTATCCGACAGCAGGTTGGCGATGACAAAGTGATCCTCGGCCTGTCCGGCGGCGTTGACTCCTCTGTGACCGCGATGCTGCTGCACCGCGCCATCGGCAAAAACCTGACGTGCGTCTTCGTGGACAACGGTCTGCTGCGTCTGAACGAAGCCCAGCAGGTGATGGACATGTTCGGCGACCACTTCGGTCTGAACATCGTTCACGTTGAGGGCGAGAAGCGCTTCCTCGACGCGCTGGCTGGCGAAAACGATCCGGAAGCGAAGCGTAAGATCATCGGTCGCGTGTTCGTTGAAGTGTTCGACGAAGAAGCGCTGAAGCTGGAAGACGTGAAATGGCTGGCGCAGGGCACCATCTACCCTGACGTGATCGAGTCTGCGGCTTCCGCCACCGGCAAAGCGCACGTCATCAAATCTCACCACAACGTGGGCGGCCTGCCGAAAGAGATGAAGATGGGTCTGGTTGAACCGCTGCGTGAGCTGTTCAAAGACGAAGTGCGCAAGATTGGTCTGGAGCTGGGCCTGCCGTACGATATGCTCTACCGTCACCCGTTCCCGGGGCCAGGTCTGGGCGTGCGCGTGCTGGGCGAAGTGAAGAAAGAGTACTGCGATCTGCTGCGTCGTGCGGACGCTATCTTCATCGAAGAACTGCACAAAGCCGACCTGTACAACAAGGTAAGCCAGGCGTTCACCGTGTTCCTGCCGGTTCGCTCCGTTGGCGTGATGGGCGATGGCCGTAAATACGACTGGGTTGTCTCCCTGCGTGCGGTAGAAACCATCGACTTCATGACCGCGCACTGGGCGCACCTGCCTTACGACTTCTTGGGCCGCGTGTCTAACCGCATCATCAACGAAGTTAACGGCATTTCCCGCGTGGTGTATGACATCAGCGGTAAGCCACCGGCGACGATTGAGTGGGAATAGTTTTTTTATAAAAACTTGATTTTATTTGATAAAATTATGCCATTAATGATGTCTTCATCATTAATGGCATTTTGGGGCAGGTGAAAGCATATGATGGGAAAAGATGATGTTATTTCCGGAAAAATAATTTTTATATGTTTTTGATATGGCGTTGTTCAAAGCCTTCGCGGTTATATTTTAGCGCAAACTTTTCAGTTCAATCTTCTTTGGCATGAAATGTGAGGTTAAATACCTTTTCCCCAGTTTCCTGTATTTTGCATTCAGCTTCACATAGAGCCGATACAGGCTGATTATGCTGGAATACATATAGAAAATGCTGAGCGACAGCGAAAGCTGTTCGAGGGGTGACCTTGGTTCCTGGCATAGTGATGTTGAATTGTTGTTGCCTATCGAAATTTTCTTCAGGTTCACGGAATCTGAATTTTATTTCAAACACGATTTTGGCTCCTACATACATTGCATCTTCAAAGTGGCGTTTCTCTAGTTCTGCGACGAACATCGGCTCTGCCGCCTTCATAGTAATTGTTGTGATAATACCTATTGCAAGAAGCGCCAGAGATTCTGCCGCATCTTGTTGATCGGGTTTCCAGGCGTCTTTCCGTTTGACGTTCCCGTGAAAATAGAAACCCCGTTTTTCGACTAGATGATTGATAATGTCATCTGCTTTTGGATTCGTCAAAATGAGCTTCGCCGTATCCGAGTTCCGATCGTTTTTTGCTGGAATAATATCTTTGATGGCAAGCTCAACAATATTGCGAAATTCTTGGTTTGATTTTAGCGCAGCTTGCAAGCTTGGTGTTTTAAATTGACCATTCCCATACAGGGATTCGATCAACAGGAATGAGTAGCGGAAGGAATTTATGAATTCCTGATTTTTCAGCATCTTGCGAGCGTTTTTTACAAATGCAACTTCAAATCTCGGCCCATCATATTTCTCAGCAGCCATAAGCGCCCGCGTAAACATATCGAAACTGAGAGGCAATGCAGAATCATGTCTGCTCATTGATATACTCTTTATGGATAGTTGCGTTTCTTCTTCCGGGGTTTCTCCCTCATATTGGGCCTCAATTTCCTCTGTAATGAGTTCAATATCATGGAAGCATTCTAGAAATGTAGCCGCATTATCTAGTTGACGCTTCACGAACGCTATACGTTCATCGTGTCCGGTTATCTTTGTCATAGCCTCATAAGGGGATCGTTTCTGAAAGCTCGGTGCGTATTCCAGAGGCTGTTTTTCGAAAATAAGTTCAACAGCTTTGGCGTAACCACTCTCTTCAATGATGCGGAGCTTCCCACCTTGCATTGGGATTTCCCAATGATCGTCAATGATGATTTTGCGTTTGAACGGGACAATGTAACGAATTCTCACAGGTAAAGTCCTCAAACCTTATCGTTAAAGAATGGAATGATATTTGGAATGGGTATTTTAGCATTACTGAAAATTATAGTTATTAGACTAACCTCACCCAAGTGGGTTAGTCTAGCTATAGATTAGGAAACGTATTTACTTCAACGTATTATGCTGATGAATGTGGCTCGGATTTCGTGCTCGGTATACTATGACAATCAAGAGTTCTATTAGACTGCGTTTCGAATCTTGAAAGATCATCTTGGCGAGACGGACGTTTTTTTGAAAACGCGAGGGTTGTGTGGGCTGTTGGCCCCATCTTCCAACAAAATGCGGCCAAATCATAAAAGGAGTCAAAAGAATTTCATGAAGAAAAAGCTGCAATTGGCACTCAATAAGTACAAGCAGATCCCTCCTAAACTTCAGGGGGAGAGCGAAGATAGTCCGAAAACGATTATTGATCTGGACCTTGCCGCTCTCTATCACCACTTTTACTTGGACACCTACGGCACTCAGCCCCCGAATCCGGATCCTGCCCAGTTTGAGCACATGAGATTCCTAGTGCCTGACGATGAGCTTCGATTTCAAGGTGAAGGGGTGGGCGCTTCAACCAATGCCAGGCGAGCCAAATCCAGCGAGATGGGGCAGGCGTTCTGTCGCTGGTTCCTGCATGAGCATTTGGGAATTAAATACTTCGCACATTTGGATCGTTTGATCGATGACACAAGCGAGAATTTGCATGGATTTACTTTACAGCGTACCGCGCCAGGCGATATGCCTGACTACCTGTGCAGTGACGGGGCAGGCTCCGTCGTACTTGCTGAGGCCAAGGGACGCTATACTTCGGTGGGATTCAACACGAAAGAGTTTGGAGATTGGCGGAAACAGTTCACGCGGGTTCGGGTATTGGACAGCAAAGGCGAGGCTGTTTGGGTAAAAGGTCATATCGTGGCCACTCGCTTTGCTACCGAATCCAAACCCAAGGTTCAGACCAAGTTGTTTGCAGAAGACCCAATCACAGAGGGCCGGGAGCCGTTATCAGGAGAAACTGCACGCAGCCTCTCCGGACAAATAATCTGCAGCCATTACAGTAATGCGCTGATGAAAATCGACCAACCTCTTTTGGCTCTCGCCATTAGAAGATCAAGGCGTTTGGAGTCGCAAAGCAGAATTCCAGTAATCCTCTGGAAGTTAGCTTTTGAAGACCAACAGCGACACTTCGTTGGGGGCTATTACGCAAATGATACCAACGAGCCGTTAATTGACTTAGAAAATGGGCAGGCCACACACCGCAGCCGGGATCCCTTCAGGTTAGGTGTGCACTCGGGGACGTTCGTGGGTGTTGAGCTTTCGGTCTTCGAGCATCTGGTAAAAGTTGCTCGAGGTGATGCACGTCTGTTGGATGGCCTACCGGAGGTCGAGCCCATTAGGGAGATTTATAGCGGAATAAGCATGTTGCGAGACGGCACAATTGTTGGGCCCTTGTCAATGTTCATACCTGTAAGCTTAAATAATTATTAAACGTAAGTTGCCAGCGCTAAAGGTCCTTGTTCGAACGGCTGATAATGGCCGATTGGAGCCGATTCCAAAAGGTGTCTAACAGTTACAAACAGTCACCTAATGTCCAAGATATATACTTTGGCGAAGCAGCTCATGCGATAACAGACTATATAGCTGGGTATTTCAGCTCGCTCAGACCGCATGAATATAACGGTGGGTTACCACTAAACGAATCGGAAAACCGATACAGGAAAAACTCTATAGCGGTGGCCGTTTGTAGTTGGCCACTACAGACTGGGCCATTCACCCAAAACGTGAGTAGTCGCTTCTGGCTCGCAACCGGACGTTCGAACCGGAACGACCGCTCCTGCTGGTCTGCCATTCCTGTCACTGGTAACGAACTTCTCTACTCCTCGCCTAGTCTGGACTTTGTACCTTGTTGCGCGCCGCGCTGTTGGCGGAATTATGAGATTATCTGCCGACCATAAGGTGGGCCACGGTCCGTTGTGATTCAGCCTTGCTCCCATGCGCATATTCATGCCATGGTATTTTTCATGGCATTGTAGTGTATTTGATTTTCAATATGTTGTTTTATAATGATTTTATGTGTGTGTATATGATTGAGTGGAGATAATCCTCACCCGTAGTCAATAAATAAAAACCCTCTGCTCTGGCCGAGGGTTTTTTTATGCGCCGTTTAAAACATCAAGAATGATTGGGCGAGGGATAAATAGCGCAGAAAGTTCATCACGCGATCGCGTTAATTATCGCGGGTAATTTCATAATAAATCGATGAAATGCGTAGAACGTATCCCGCGTAATTATTCCGCGCGTGATAAAGCGAAAGTTTTAAACATTCTCAGCATTACTTTGCGCCCCTGATGCGGCGGGATAAAACCTGAGCAAGGCAAGAGCGGCTATCGCGCGGACGCCGCACAGCCGGGATTAGCGTTCAGACGCTTCGACGGAAAGACTGGACTGCTGGGATTGCATCTTGTCCTGGTGGTGATACCAGGCGCCAATGGAAGAATAAACAAAGCGGCCAAAGAAAAAGAGGAAGCTGATAAGCAGTATGATGCGGGTCATCCGAGTGTTAAATCGATGTCGTTTGTGCATACGCGTGGCCTGACTCACTGTGTTTTTCCTGGGCATACCCGACTGGGCGATTAGGGTATTAAGGCACAGCGGGAAGAGGGGGTCAATTCCGGGATATGTAAAAATCCGTCAATGTATACATTAATTATTGTTATTGATTAGAAATAATGCATTTACAGCATTGATAAATTGAGTAAATTTAACCGGAAAAATCGTAAGAAAATAATATTCAAATAAAATAGTTTGATTTAAGTCAACGGTTTCCCGACGGTGATAACTAAAATCCTTCCTCCAATTGCTCGCGCGGGCGTTAACTGCAGGGCATGTACGTCAGGTTGGATGCCTGTCTTCATTTCCCCTCTGGATCGAATGGGGTTTTTAACCGGGCATCTATGAAACTCGTACACTTTCTGAAAAACAATAAAGATCGCTGGTGGGCGCTACCGCTCATTCTGCCCGTCCTGCTGCTGCCGCTGCTCAGTCAGGTAAACACCTTCACACAGCTGGGCGACGGTCTTGTCGCGCTCTATTATCTGCCGCTCTTTTTCCTGCTTGCCACCATGCTTTTTTGGGGCTTTGGGGCCGTGCCCGGCATAATTCTGGCGCTTTTTTTCCGCTATTACCCGTCGGTCGGGCTGTTTGAAGCCGGTGCGGGGATCCTGCATTTTATCGTTCCCATCGTCCTGAGCTGGGGCGGCTACCGCGTGTTTAGCCCAAGACGCAACCTGACCGCCTACGGCGACGTGCGTTTGATGGGCCAGCGCATCTTCTGGCAGGTTTTCTGCCCTGCAACGCTGTTTCTGGTACTGTTCCAGTTCGCGGTCTATCTGGGCGTGTACGAGAGCCGCCAGAGCCTGGCGGGGCTGAACCCGATGAATATCCGCACGCTGATCAACTACCAGGCGCTGCTGGTCAGCGGGCTGACGGGCGTTCCGCTGAGCTACCTGCTGATACGCCTGATCCGCAACCCGCTCTACCTGCGGAGTTTGATTTCGCAGATCCGCGGGCAGATTGATAAAAAAGTCTCCTCGGCGGAGCTGGTCATCTGGGCGATTGCGCTTGGCAGCCTGCTGTCGCTGCTGCTGGCCCCGATGAACGAAAACAGCTCCATCTTCAGCACCAACTACACCCTGTCGCTGCTGATGCCGGTAATGCTCTGGGCGGCTATGCGCTTCGGCTACAAGCTGATGTCGATTATCTGGACGCCGGTGCTGCTGGTGACGATTCATTACTATTTCCGCTACATCCCGCAGCAGCCCGGCTATGACATTCAGCTGGCCATCACCTCATCCAGCTATCTGGTCTTCTCGTTTGTGGTGATCTACATGTCGATGCTGGCAACGCGCCAGCGCGCGGTGAATATCCGTTCCCGCAGGCTGGCGCTGCTCGACCCGGTGGTGCATATGCCAAACCTGCGCGCCCTGACGCGCGAGCTGGCCAAGTCCCCATGGTCGGCGCTCTGTCTGCTGCGCATTCCTGAACTGGAAGTGCTGGGGCGCAACTATGGCGTGCTGCTGCGCATTCAGTACAAGCAGAAGCTGGCGGAATGGATCAACGGCACGCTCCAGCCTAATGAGAGGGTCTACCACCTGACCGGCTGCGATCTGGCCGTGCGGCTGAACACCGAGTCGCATCAGCTGCGCATCGATACCCTGGACGAGCACATCAAGCAGTTCCGCTTCGTCTGGGACGGGATGCCGCTCCAGCCGCAGGTGGGCGTGAGCTACTGCTTTGTGCGCTCGCCGGTGACGCACCTTTATCTGGTGCTGGGCGAGCTTGGGGTTATCGCTGACCTGTCGCTGTCCACTAACCACCCGGAGAATCTCCAGCAGCGCGGTGCGGTGCATTTACAGCGGAGTTTGAAAGATAAGGTGGCGATGATGAATCGCCTGCAAAACGCGCTGGAGCACGACAGGTTCTCCCTGATGGTTCAGCCCGTGCGCGGGATCCGCGGCGATCATTACCACGAAGTATTGCTGCGCATGCCGGACGAGCAGGGCGAGCTGATCTCGCCCGACGATTTCCTCCCGGTGGCGCAGGAGTTTGGCCTGTCGTCGCGCCTCGACCTGTGGGTGCTCGAGCGCACGCTGCGCTTTTTGGCTGAGCACCGCGACCGTCTTCCGGCGCAGCGCTTTGCCATTAACCTCGCGCCGTCGACGGTGTGCCGGGCACAGCTTCCGCTCGAGGTTAGCCGCCTGCTGGCGAAGTACGCCGTTGAGGCCTGGCAGCTGGTGTTTGAAATCACCGAAAGCAGCAGTTTTGGCAATTCCGCGACGGCGGCACAAACCCTCAGACAGCTGCAGCAGATGGGCGTGCGCATTGCGATTGACGACTTCGGCACGGGCTACGCGAGCTATGCGCGGCTGAAAAGCGTGGATGCCGACATCCTCAAAATAGACGGCAGCTTTATCCGCAACATCGTCAGCAACAGCCTGGACTATCAGATTGTGGCGTCCATTTGCCATCTGGCGCGGATGAAGAAAATGCTGGTGGTGGCGGAGTACGTTGAAAACGAAGAGATACGTAGCGCGGTACACGCGCTAGGTATCGATTATGTGCAGGGATATCTGATTGGCAGGCCGGTGCCGCTTGAAACCTTGATTGAAGACGAGGCGCCGCAGGAGAGCGCCTGAGCCTTACGCCGCAACGTCGGCGTCGGGGGAGCTCTCTTCTTCAATCTTCAGCATCCAGCCGGTCACCGCTTCCCAGTACTGCTGCTCGCGCTCCAGATCCAGCAGCACCAGCGCGTTCTGGCTGAACCAGTCGTGCGGGAAGCTCAGCGTCCAGTGGTGATCGTCCGTTTTCAGCTTCAGCGTGGGCGGCGTAGTGGTCGCCTGACGCTGGTTGTTGAGCAGCACGCCAAGACGCAGCAGCTGGATTAGCGGCAGGAACTGCTTCTTCTTGAACAGGGTAAAGCGCGGCAGATCGTCAAGCTTAATCGCTTTACGGTGGTAGCGAACCAGCGTCGCCATCATGGTCTGCTGCTCCTGGTTAAAGCCCGGCAGATCGCTGTTTTGCAGGATATAGGCCGAATGGCGATGCATCCCGCTGTGGTTAATATTCAGACCTACTTCGTGCAGCATGGCAGCCCATTTCAGCAGGGCGGCAAGTTGCGGGTGATCGAGCTTCGGATTCTGCTCCTGCCACTGCTCGTACATCTGGGTGGTGGTGTCCAGCACGCGCTTGGCCTGCTCGCGGTCAATGTTGTACTGGTTCGCCAGGCTCTGCGCCGTGCGGCTGCGGATGTCCTGATGACGGAAGCGGCCTTCCATTTCATACAGCACGCCTTCGCGCAGGGCGCCGTCGGACAGGCGCAGCTCTTTGATTGCCAGCGCGTCAAACACGCCGCAAAGGATCGCCAGTCCCGGCACAAACACCGCTTTGCGCTCATCGGACAGGCCCGGCAGGCTCAGCGCGTCAAAGCTTTTATGTTTGATCACCTCTTCGGCGAGCATGGTCAGGCGTTCCGGGGTGATAAACCCGTCTTTTTCGCCCATCGCCAGCAGCACTTCGTGCGCCGCTTTAATGGTGCCGGACGCGCCAAGCGCCACGTTCCAGCCCTGAATACGATACTGCCAGGCGAGCGATTCCAGCTTTTGCACGGCGGCCATGCGCGCGCGCTGGAAGTTTTCACGGGTGATGGTGCCGCCCGGGAAGTACATCTGGGCGAAGCTGACGCAGCCCATCCGGCGGCTTTCCACCAGGCGTGGCTCGAAGTCTTCACCGATGACCAGCTCCGTCGAGCCGCCGCCGATATCAATCACCAGCTTGCGGCCTTTTTCCGGCTGCGTGTGCTCCACGCCCATAAAGATCAGACGCGCTTCTTCATTACCCGAGATGATCTCAATCGGGTAGGGGATCACTTTTTCGGCGCGCTTGAGAAATTCCGACGCGTTCAGCGCCTGGCGCAGGGTGTGCGTGCCGACGATGCAGACGCTGGACGGTAGAAAACCTTGCAGACGTTCAGCGAACAGAGACAGGCAGTTCAGGCCGCGCTCCATCGCCTCTTCGCTGAGCATACTTTTCTCATCCAGCCCGTCGGCCAGATGCACCCGCTGCTTCAGACGACCGATGATCTGCATCGCGCCATCCACCTCGCGGGCGATGACCATGTGGAAACTGTTTGAGCCTAGATCGACCGCGGCAAATTCCTGCGGGCGTGGGGTCTTATCGTTTATCGGCATAGGTTAATCAGGTTGCTCGAGTGATTTGATATAGTCGTAAATCGCCAGCTGTGAGCGCACTTTGCGGCGGTTGCCGCGCGACACGTAGCGGTTACTGAGTTCTTTGTCGATATGGCGCGCTTTCACCGTATCGCTAAACAAAAGCTCGATAATGTCGAGGATCCGCTGCTTCAGACGCGGGTCCAGCAGCGGCGTGGCCACCTCAATTCGGTAGTCGATGTTGCGCGTCATCCAGTCCGCAGAGGAGAGATAAACCTGCTTATCGCCCGCATTATCAAAAATATAGACCCGATCGTGTTCCAGATAGCGGTCAACGATGCTGATGACGCGAATATTCTCGCTGATGCCTTCCAGCTCCGGAATAAGGGAGCACATGCCGCGGATCAGCAGATTGACCGGCACGCCCGAGCTGGACGCGGCGTACAGCCTGTCCACCAGCCCCTTGTCTACCAGGTTGTTGAGCTTCAGCGTGATGCCGGATGAAAGGCCGTTCTGCGCGTTGGCGATCTCTTTGTCGATCATCTCGTACAGCAGACGACGCGAGTTTTGCGGCGACACCAGCAGATAGTCGAAACTCACCGGGCGATACGGGTTCTCGATGAAGTTAAACACCCGGCGCACCTCGTTGGTGATGCGCGCATCGGCGGTCAGCAGCGAGTAGTCGGTGTAAATACGCGCGGTTTTCTCGTTAAAGTTCCCGGTGCCGATATGGGCATAGCGCACCACGTCTTCGCCTTCCTTACGCGAGATAAGGAACAGCTTGGCGTGAATTTTCAGGCCAGGGGCGGAGAAGATAACGTGTACGCCCGCTTCGGTGAGGCGACGCGCCCAGTGAATGTTGGCTTCTTCGTCGAAGCGCGCCTGCAGCTCGACCACCACGGTCACTTTCTTGCCGTTGTGCGCGGCGTGGATCATCGCGTCGATAATGCGCGAGTCTTTCGCCACGCGGTAGATGTTGATCTTGATCGCCAGCACGTTAGGGTCGAACGAGGCCTGGCGCAGCAGTTCCAGCACGTGTTCAAAGGTGTGGTACGGATAGTAGAGCAGGACATCGCGCTCGCGAATGGCGTCGAAGCCGTTGCGGAACTTATCAAACCAGATATGGCGCAGGCGCGGCAGCGGCTTGTTCACCAGATTGGCTTTGCCGACGTTCGGGAAGCCAATAAAGTCCTTAAAGTTGTGGTAACGACCGCCGGGAACGATGGAGTCGTAGCGGGAAATGGTCAGCTTTTCGCGCAGCATTTCGACCATCGCGTCCGGCATGTCGCGCTGATACACGAAGCGCACCGGCTCTGCGGTCAGACGTTGTTTCAGGCTGGAGGACATCAGCTCCATCAGGCTCGATTCCATCTCGTGCACCAGGTCATACTCGGCGTCACGGGTCATTTTCATGGAATAGGCGTTGAGCGCGTCGTAGTCGAAGAAGCCTTTGAAAATGTCGTCCAGGCAGTAGCGCAGGATGTTGTCGAGCAGGATCATCGGCTTGCGGCGGCGCGGGGTTTCCGGCGGCAGGTTCACAAAGCGCGGAACCTTGTCGGACGGGATTTCCAGCAGCGCGTAGCGAATGGATTCGCCGCGAATAATTTCGACCGCCAGATAGGTGTAATCGTCCTTCAGGAACTGCACCAGGTCCGTTTCGCGGTTGATGAGGATCGGGGTGATGTGCTGGCGCAGGTAATGTTTGAAGTAGTGGCGCAGCCAGCTTTGCTGGTTCACGGAGAGCTGGCGTTCGTTGATCAGGAAGATTTGGTTGCGCGCCATTTCCAGCAGCAGCTCGTTGTACAGTCCGTCAAACTCCTGATCGGCTTTCAGCACGCGGGCCTGGATTTTGCCAAGCAGATGCCGCGAGTGCGAATTCAGGCCTTGCTCTTCGCTGATGATGATTCGACGCTTCAGCTCGGCGAAGCGCACTTTATAGAATTCATCCAGGTTATTGGAATAAATACCCAAAAAACGCATACGCTCAATCAGCGGGTTACTTTTGTCTGCCGCTTCCTGAAGGACACGCTCGTTAAACGCTAACCAGCTTAGCTCTTTCTCGATATATAACTTTTCCTGACCCATTACAGCTCACACTCCAGTTCAATCACAGGACGTGGTAATCCTTCTCGTCCTTATTATGGCGAGCATTTCCACGATATGTCCAACAGTGCCAGAAAAGTATGACAGTTATTTTTTTTCTGGGGGATTTTAGAGGCTTGGGGGAGGGAATGTCGGATGATGCAGGGAAAAGGTCGGGTAAGCGCAGCGCCACCCGACATTACAGGTTACTCGTCCGCCGCATAGCCTTCCGGCGGAAGCGCTGCGCCGTCCAGCCAGGCTTTGCCGTTACGCATCTCCAGACGCCCGTCGACAAACCAGCTCACCACCAGCGGGTAAATGGCATGTTCCTGAGCCTGCACGCGCTCGGTCACGTCGTCTTCGGTGTCGCCGTCAAAGACGGGCACTTTCGCCTGTAAAATGACCGGGCCGCCGTCCAGCTCGTCCGTGACAAAATGCACCGAGGTGCCGTGCTCCTCGTCGCCGTTCTCCAGCACCTGACGATGGGTATGCAGGCCGGGATATTTTGGCAGAAGGGAAGGGTGGATATTCAGCAGGCGCCCGGAATAGTGGGCGACAAACGCCGGACTGAGGATACGCATGTATCCCGCCAGCACCACCACATCCGGTGCGTAGGCGTCAATTTCCTGCATCAGCTCGCGGTCAAAGGCCTCGCGGCCGGAGAACTGGCTGGCCTCCAGCGCGTGCGCCGGAATATTGGCGCTGCGGGCGCGCTCAAGGCCGAACGCGTCGGCCTTGTTGCTGAAAACTGCGCGAAGGGTGCCACCAATCCGCTTCTGTTCGCAGGCCTCTATAATGGCCTGCAAGTTGCTTCCGTTACCGGAAATGAGCACCACGATGTTTTTCATTCAATGACCACACGCTGTTCGGAATCGGAAGCTTTAATCGTACCGATTTTCCACGCGTTTTCACCTTTCTCATTGAGCAGCGCAATGGCTTTATCCGCTTCGCTGGCCGGCAGGGCGATAACCATGCCCACGCCGCAGTTGAAGGTGCGGTACATTTCGTGAGAACTCACGTTGCCCGCCGTCTGCAGCCAGTTAAACACGGACGGCCACTGCCAGGAGGACTCGTCGATCACCGCCTGGGTGTTGTCCGGCAGGACGCGCGGAATGTTTTCCCAGAAGCCGCCGCCGGTCAGGTGGGCGATAGCGTGAACGTCAACGTTCGCAATCAGTTCCAGCACGTTTTTCACGTAGATGCGGGTTGGCGCCAGCAGGTGATCCGCCAGTGGCTTGCCGTCAAGCTCGGTGGTCAGCGGGTCGCAGCCGCTCACTTCGAGGATTTTACGCACCAGAGAATAGCCGTTAGAGTGCGGGCCGCTGGAGGCCAGGGCAACCAGCACATCGCCGTCAGCCACTTTGCTGCCGTCGATAATTTCTGATTTTTCTACCACGCCGACGCAGAAGCCTGCGACGTCATAATCTTCGCCGTGATACATGCCCGGCATCTCGGCGGTTTCACCCCCGACCAGCGCGCAGCCTGACTGCAGGCAACCTTCGGCGATGCCGCTGATGACGCTGGCTGCGGTGTCCACGTCCAGCTTGCCGGTCGCGTAGTAGTCGAGGAAGAACAGCGGCTCGGCGCCCTGAACCACCAGGTCGTTCACACACATCGCGACCAGATCGATACCGATCGTGTCGTGACGCTTAAGATCCATCGCCAGGCGCAGTTTTGTACCCACACCGTCAGTACCCGAGACCAGAACAGGTTCACGATATTTTTGCGGCAGCGCGCACAGTGCGCCGAATCCACCCAGACCACCCATCACTTCCGGGCGGCGGGTTTTTTTCACCACACCTTTGATTCGGTCAACCAGCGCATTACCTGCGTCAATATCAACACCGGCATCTTTGTAGCTGAGAGAAGTTTTGTTGGTCACGGCTCAAGTCCCCACGCGATTGCATAGCTAGTAAGAAAAATCGGCGCAATTCTAACAGCCAAGGCAAACGTTTGCGA
The DNA here is from genome assembly GCF_964208575.1 of Enterobacter soli. Lineage (GTDB taxonomy): Bacteria > Pseudomonadota > Gammaproteobacteria > Enterobacterales > Enterobacteriaceae > Enterobacter > Enterobacter soli_A. Next base: position 39,725 of record NZ_CAXOFU010000004.1, read on the forward strand.
GCCTATTCTCGGCGTGGGGATCTTTTTTTCCGCGTGGCCGGATAATGCGGCCAAACTTGACTGCGTTCACGAAAATGAAACCGGTTTCGGTGTTCTGCTTGCAACCCATAATCCCTTTGCACATCATCGCCATGAAACCGGTTTCTGTAATTGTTTTTGCAGAAAATAACGCAGAATGAGGGAAAGAGAATGTCAGGATTCAAAGAAGGTTTTCTGTGGGGCGGCGCGGTGGCGGCGCATCAGCTGGAAGGCGGCTGGAAAGAGGGCGGTAAGGGCGTCAGCGTCGCCGACGTGATGACCGCAGGCGCGCACGGCGTGCCGCGTGAAATCACCAACGGCGTGCTGCAGGGGAAAAATTACCCGAACCACGACGCCATCGACTTCTACCATCGCTATAAAGAAGACATCCGCCTGTTTGCCGAGATGGGTTTCAAATGCTTCCGAACCTCTATCGCCTGGACGCGGATTTTCCCGAAAGGGGATGAGCAGCAGCCAAACGAAGCGGGCCTGAAATTCTACGACGACCTGTTCGACGAGTGCCTGAAGTACGGCATCGAGCCGGTGATCACGCTTTCCCATTTCGAGATGCCGTTCCATCTGGTCACCGAATACGGCGGCTGGCGCAACCGCAAGCTGATCGATTTCTTCGTGCGTTTCGCGCAGGTGGTCTTCACCCGCTACCAGCACAAGGTGAAGTACTGGATGACCTTCAACGAGATCAACAACCAGGCCAACTTCCACGAGGATTTCGCGCCGTTCACCAACTCCGGGCTGAAATACGCGCCGGATGAAGATCGCGAGCCGGTGATGTTCCAGGCCGCGCACTATGAGCTGGTGGCCAGCGCCCTGGCGGTGAAGGCCGGACGCGAGATCAACCCGTCGCTGCAGATTGGCTGCATGATCGCCATGTGCCCAATCTACCCGCTGACCTGCGCGCCGGACGACATGATGATGGCGATGAACGCCATGCACCGCCGCTACTGGTTCACCGACGTTCACGTGCGCGGCAGCTATCCGCAGCACCTGCTGAACTACTTCGCGCGCCGCGGATTCGAGCTGGACATCACCGAAGAGGACAAAGCCGCGCTGAAGCAGGGCTGCGTGGATTACATCGGCTTCAGCTATTACATGTCCTTCGCCACCAAAGCTACGCCGGACAACCCGGAGCTGGATTACGACGAGAGCAAAAGCCTGGTCTCCAACCCGTACGTGCAGAAGTCCGACTGGGGCTGGCAGATTGACCCGGTGGGCCTGCGCTACTCCCTGAACTGGTTCTGGGATCACTATCAGCTGCCGCTGTTTATCGTGGAGAATGGCTTTGGCGCCATCGACGTGCAGGAGAGCGACGGCACGGTGAACGACCAGTACCGCATTGATTATCTTGCCGCGCACATCCGCGAGATGAAAAAAGCGGTGGTGGAGGACGGCGTGGATCTGATGGGCTACACCCCGTGGGGCTGCATCGACCTGGTTTCTGCCGGAACGGGCGAAATGAAAAAACGCTACGGCTTTATCTTTGTGGATAAGGATAACGAAGGCAACGGCACGCTCAACCGCAGCAAGAAGAAGTCGTTCGAGTGGTATCAGAAGGTGATTGCGAGCAACGGCGAGCAGTTATAATTGCCCGGTGGCGCTGCGCTGACCGGGCCTACGGGACGTGTAGGCCGGGTAAGCGTTAGCGCCGCCCGGCAGAACCCCGCACCCAAGCCGGAGTTTCGCCTCCGGTTTTTTTACGCCTAAACCATTTTGCTTGATATACGTCAAGCAAGTTGGGTATGGCGTAATCCGAAAAAAGCGGTATAATCCCGCGATTTTTTTGCGGTTGCCACCTCAGAGGAGAATGAGAATGAAGATTGTTGAAGTGAAACACCCACTCGTTAAACACAAGCTGGGCCTGATGCGTGAGCATGACATCAGCACTAAGCGTTTTCGCGAACTGGCCTCTGAAGTCGGGAGTCTGCTGACTTATGAAGCGACCTCTGACCTCGAAACCGAAAAAGTAACCATCGAAGGCTGGAACGGCCCGGTACAGGTTGAGCAGATCAAGGGTAAGAAAATTACCGTTGTGCCAATCCTGCGCGCGGGTCTGGGCATGATGGAAGGCGTGCTGGAGCATGTACCAAGCGCGCGCATCAGCGTGGTGGGTATCTACCGTAACGAAGAAACGCTGGAGCCGGTGCCGTATTTCCAGAAGCTGGTGTCCAACATCGACGAGCGTATGGCGCTGGTGGTTGACCCAATGCTGGCGACCGGTGGTTCGATGATTGCAACCATCGACCTGCTGAAAAAAGCGGGCTGCAGCAGCATCAAAGTGCTGGTTCTGGTTGCTGCCCCGGAAGGCATTGCCGCGCTGGAAAAAGCGCACCCGGACGTTGAGCTGTATACCGCTTCTATCGACCAGGGGCTGAACGAGCACGGGTACATCATCCCGGGGCTTGGCGATGCCGGCGATAAGATTTTTGGTACTAAATAATCGAATAACGATAAAAAAGCCGACTTTGATAGTCGGCTTTTTTTTGAATAAAACACCAACAACAATACTTAGAGGAAAACACTATGACGCGCCGTGCTATCGGGGTGAGTGAAAGACCGCCGCTTTTACAGACGATCCCGCTTAGTTTGCAGCACCTGTTCGCGATGTTTGGCGCAACCGTGCTGGTGCCAATCCTGTTTCACATCAATCCGGCTACCGTGCTGCTGTTCAACGGTGTCGGCACGCTGCTGTACCTCTTCATCTGTAAGGGCAAAATCCCGGCGTATCTGGGCTCAAGCTTTGCCTTTATCTCGCCGGTTCTGCTGCTCCTGCCGCTAGGGTATGAAGTGGCGCTGGGCGGCTTTATTATGTGCGGCGTGCTGTTCTGCCTGGTTTCCTTCATCGTGAAGAAAGCGGGTACCGGCTGGCTGGACGTGATGTTCCCCCCTGCGGCGATGGGCGCAATCGTTGCCGTCATCGGTCTTGAGCTGGCGGGCGTCGCGGCGAATATGGCGGGTCTGCTGCCGGCGGACGGTCAATCCGCGGATTCCAAAACCATCATTATCTCCCTGGTGACCCTGGGCGTGACGGTATTCGGCTCCGTGCTGTTCCGCGGCTTTATGGCGATTATCCCGATCCTGATCGGCGTGCTGGCGGGCTATGCGCTCTCCTTCGCGATGGGCGTTGTGGATACCACGCCAATTGCCCAGGCGCACTGGTTCGCGCTGCCAACATTCTACACCCCGCGTTTTGAATGGTTTGCCATCTTCACCATTCTGCCTGCCGCGCTGGTGGTGATCGCCGAGCACGTCGGGCACCTGGTGGTGACGGCGAACATCGTGAAGCGCGACCTGATCCGCGACCCGGGTCTGCACCGCTCCATGTTTGCGAACGGTCTGTCTACCATCATCTCCGGTTTCTTCGGCTCCACGCCAAACACCACCTACGGCGAGAACATCGGCGTCATGGCGATCACCCGCGTGTACAGCACCTGGGTCATCGGCGGGGCGGCGATCATCGCGATTCTGCTCTCCTGCGTGGGCAAACTGGCGGCGGCAATCCAGATCATCCCGGTTCCGGTGATGGGCGGCGTCTCTCTGCTGCTGTACGGGGTGATTGGTGCCTCCGGTATTCGTGTGCTGATTGAATCCAAAGTGGACTACAGCAAAGCGCAAAACCTGATCCTGACCTCCGTTATCCTGATCATCGGCGTGAGCGGCGCGAAGGTACACATCGGCGCCGCCGAGCTGAAAGGCATGGCGCTGGCAACCATCGTGGGCGTGGCCCTGAGCCTGATCTTCAAGCTCATCTCCGTTCTGCGCCCGGAAGAAGTGGTGCTGGACGCAGAGGACAGCGAAAAAGCGTCACACTGATCCTAAAACCGGGCGGGCGATCCGCCCGGTTCTCACCTTGCAGGTTCCGTGATAAACTCCGTTTCGATTTTATGTAAGATCTGGTTGAGGTATTTCTGAACGGACCGGCACAGCTCTCTCTGCCACTTTATCTACCTGACGACGAAACTTTCGCGAGTTTCTGGCCGGGCGATAACCCCTCTTTACTGGCTGCACTGCAAAACGTGCTGCGCCAGGAGCACAGCGGATACATCTATATCTGGTCACGCGAAGGCGCGGGACGCAGCCACCTGCTGCACGCGGCCTGCGCGGAGCTCTCGGCGCGCGGCGATGCGGTAGGCTATGTGCCTCTGGATAAACGCACCTGGTTTGTCCCGGAAGTGCTCGACGGAATGGAACACCTCTCTTTGGTTTGCATCGACAATATCGAATGCGTCGCGGGAGATGAGCCGTGGGAAATGGCGATGTTTAATCTCTACAACCGCATTCTGGAGTCGGGCAAAACCCGGCTGCTGATCACCGGCGACCGCCCGCCGCGCCAGCTCAATCTGGGGCTGCCGGATCTGGCATCGCGTCTGGACTGGGGGCAAATCTACAAGCTGCAGCCGCTGTCGGATGAAGACAAGCTCCAGGCGCTACAGCTGCGCGCGCGGCTGCGCGGGTTTGAACTGCCGGAAGACGTGGGGCGTTTTCTGCTCAAGCGTCTGGATCGCGAAATGCGCACGCTGTTTGATACGCTCGATCAGCTCGATCGCGCGTCCATCACCGCCCAGCGCAAGCTGACCATTCCGTTTGTGAAAGATATTCTGAAGCTGTGATTGCGCCCGGTGCGGCTGAAACCGCCACCGGGCAAAGCGGTTAGAGGATCTCGAGCACATCTTCCGGCGGGCGACCAATACGCGCCTGACCGTTTGCCACCACAATAGGGCGTTCAATAAGCTTTGGATTCTCGACCATCGCCTGAATCAGCTGGTCTTCGCTCAGGTGCGCATCGTCCAGGTTCAGCGATTTATAAAGATCTTCTTTGCGACGCATTAGCTCCCGCGCGCTACCCATTCCCAGCATGTGCAGCAGCGCTTTGATCGTTTGGGCATCAGGCGGGGTGTCCAGATACAGCACCACTTCCGGCTCGACGCCGTTAGACTTCAGCAGGCTCAGCGTGTCGCGGCTCTTCGAGCAGCGTGGGTTGTGGTAGATTTTTACCGCGTCTGTCATGACTTCTCTCCTTAATTACATCTTCTCGTACGGCTTGAAGCGCTGCTGCAGTCCGCGCAGCTGATCGATACGGGCGTCATAGCGGGCCTGCTGCAGGCTGCCGAGCTTCACCTGCGCGCTGGCGCTGCTCAGCATCGAAATGGCCTGATCGAGGCGACCCACCAGGGCGAAACCTTCGGCGCGCGCGGCCAGTTCCTGATCGCGGTTGCCGAGCTGCGCTTCCGCCTGGGCCAGCAGATCCCAGCCGTTTTGATCGTCTTTATTGTTAAACGTGTAGCGGTTCAGGATGTTTGCCGCTTCGTTCGCCTGGCCGCCCTGCAGGTAGGCGTTCGCCAGGTTCAGCTGCAGCACCGGGTTAGTGCGCACGTCCTTCGCGTTTTTCAGACGGTTAATGGCATCGGTGGGCTTTTTCTGCCCCAGATCGATGTCGGTAGACAGGTCGAGATACCACGGATTATTCGGCTCGGCGGCCAGCAGCGGCTGCAGCGCTTTGCGCGCGTCGTCGTATCGGCTGGCCTCCATCGCCTGGAGCGCCTGACCGTATTGCGCGGCGTTCTTTTCGCGCACGTTGCCCTTCGCCAGCGCGTCGAGCAGGTCGCTGGTGAGCTGGTTACGTCCGGAGTTGTACATGCCGAGCGTTCTGACCTTCGCCATGTAGAAATCCTGCGACGACTGCACCACCACCGGACGCATCTGGTTGGCGCGGTTACGCGCGTCGGACAGGCGGCTTTCCGGCAGCGGGTGAGTCAGTAAGATTTCCGGCGGACGCGTGGAGTAACGCGCCTGATCCAGCAGTTTTTCCAGGAAGCTTGGCATTGCCTGCGGGTCAAAGCCCGAACGCTGCAACACCTGAATGCCGATACGATCGGCTTCCTGTTCGTTCTGCTGGGTAAAGCTGATCATTCCCTGACGCGTGCCCGCCAGCGTACCGGTGAGCGCCGCCATGCCCGCCTGCGGGCTTGCCATGGCCAGAAGAATAGAGCCGAGCGCACCCACCCAGGTCAGCGGGGCGTTACGCTTCTGGTCTTCCATCGCGCGCGCCAGATGGCGCTGGGTCACGTGGGAAATTTCGTGGGCCATCACCGACGCGAGCTGGCTTTCGTTATCGGAGTAGCGGAATAACGCCGAATGCAGCACCACGTTGCCGCCGAAGAAGGCGAAGGCGTTGATTTCGTCGTTATTGATTAAATAGAAGTGGAACGGGGTCTTTACCGAGTTGGCGTGAGCGACCAGGCGCATCCCGAGGCCGTTAATGTATTGCACCAGCAGCGGGTCATTGATGAGTGGCGCACTGCCGCGCAGCTGGCGCACGTAAAAGTCCCCCATCTGCATCTCCTGGCCAATGGAGAGCGTGCTTCCTGCTGAGGTGCCCATATCCGGCAAGTTATCGGAAGAGTCAGCAAAAGCAGGCATAACCTGACCAACCGTCAGCGCGGCGATAAGTGTCGCAACCAGTGTTTTTTTCAACTGCCTGAACATAACCACTGTCCTGTATTTTGGATGTGCTAATTTGACCGACGAACCCGTATATCGTTCATCCCGACTGCCCTGCGAGTGTAGCCGTGTTGAAGCATGAAGAAAATCCCATTCATCAGGGTTTTGCGGATCGTGACGCTGATACAAAAAGCGAAAGTCTTTTTTATGACAGTTCGATACAATTCCCGTTTCAGTCCAGCCGTCAGATTCAGGGAAGGGTTGTATGCTCGAAATGTTAATGCAGTGGTACCGGCGCCGTTTTAGCGATCCGGAAGCCATTGCTTTGCTGGTTATTCTGGTTGCCGGATTCGGTATTCTGTTCTTCTTCAGCGGCCTGCTTGCGCCGCTGCTGGTGGCGATTGTGCTGGCGTACCTGCTGGAGTGGCCCACGGTGCGTCTTGAGCGGATCGGCTGCTCCCGCCGCTGGGCGACCAGCATCGTGCTGGTGCTGTTTGTCGGCATTCTGCTGCTGATGTCCTTCGTGGTGATGCCGGTAGCCTGGCAGCAGGGGATTTACCTGATCCGCGATATGCCGGGCATGTTAAACAAGCTTTCCGACTTTGCCGCCACCCTGCCGCGACGCTATCCGGCGCTGATGGACGCGGGCATTATCGATGCGATGGCCGAAAACATGCGCGCCCGCATCATGACGATGGGCGATTCGGTGGTGAAATATTCCCTCGCGTCCCTTGTCGGCCTGCTGACGCTGGCGGTCTATCTGGTACTGGTTCCGCTCATGGTCTTCTTCCTGGTCAAAGATAAAGAGCAGATGCTCAACGCCGTGCGGCGCATCCTGCCGCGCAATCGCGGCCTGGCCGGGCAGGTGTGGGAAGAGATGAACCAGCAGATCACCAACTACATTCGCGGCAAGGTGCTGGAGATGATTGTCGTGGGCGTGGCGACCTGGATTGGCTTCTTAATCTTCGGCCTGAACTACTCGCTGCTGCTGGCGGTGCTGGTGGGGCTTTCGGTGCTGATCCCGTACATCGGGGCGTTTGTCGTGACTATCCCGGTGGTGGGCGTGGCGCTGTTCCAGTTTGGTCTGGGCACCGAGTTCTGGAGCTGCTTCGCGGTGTATCTGATCATTCAGGGGCTGGACGGCAACCTGCTGGTGCCGGTGCTGTTCTCAGAGGCGGTTAACCTGCATCCGCTGGTGATCATTCTGTCGGTGGTGATTTTCGGCGGACTGTGGGGATTCTGGGGCGTGTTCTTTGCCATTCCGCTGGCCACGCTGATTAAAGCGGTGGTTCACGCATGGCCGGACGTGCCGGCGGTGGAAGAGAAGTAGTTTTTGTCGGGGGGCGGCTTCGCCTTACCCGACCGACACGCGAAATGCAGGCCGGGTAAGCGCAACGCCACCCGGCACAAACGTCTCAGGCGTTCTCTTTCAGCCAGTTCAACACCACGTCGTGGTGGTTGCTGGTTTTGAAATCATCAAACACGTGCTCAACTTTACCGTCAGCGTCAACCAGGAAGCTGATGCGGTGGATACCGTCGTAGGTTTTGCCCATAAATGACTTCTCACCCCAGACGCCGAACTGCTCGCAGACCTGATGGTCTTCGTCAGAAAGGAGCGTAAAATTCAGCACCTCTTTTTCAGCAAAACGTGACAGCTTTTCGGGTTTGTCGGTGCTGATGCCCAGCACTTCGACGCCGGCCTTTTTCAACTCGTCCATGTTGTCGCGTAAGCCACAGGCCTGTACGGTACAGCCCGGGGTCATGGCTTTCGGGTAGAAATAGACCAGAACACGCTGTCCCTGGAAGTCGGTCAAATTTACTTGCTCGCCGTCTTGATCGGGCAGGCTAAATTTCGGTGCGATGTCACCGGCTTTCAGTGGATTCATTAATCAACTCCATCTTGTTCATGCTGCGAATAATTGACGACGCTTATACTGCCCTGCGCGTTTAATTCTGTACAGAGGGCTTTAAACGCTTGCTCGATATTTGATGCATCCTGCGAGGCAGGACTGTGCGCGGTAATCTGGATAAACAGCGTGGGAAGCGTGCTCCCGTCCCCGGGTTGGGTGCGGGAAACCAGTTCGGCAATGTTCATCTGATGGCTGTCAAAAAGCGCGGTAAAGCGTTCAATCAGATGCGGAGAATCAGGAACTTCTACCTGTACCCAGACGGTCGCAGGCATCGCCGGACGAGGGCGAGCGGTGGTGCGTTTCATCACGATCAGCAAATCCAGCTCCGCGCCTTTCAGCGGCAGGGTCGATTCGATAAGCGTAATCGCATTCCATGACCCGGAAAGCAGCATAATAAATGTGAACTCTTCACCCAGCATAGCCAGGCGGCTGTCTTCGATATTACAGCCGCAGCTGCTCACGTGGCGGGTGATGGTATTCACGATACCCGGCCTGTCAGCACCCAGCGCAGTGATAACCAGGTAATGTTGTGATGAGGTTGTCAAACCTGTTCTTCCTTTGCGTGGTTAAGTCTTCCTAAGGAAAGCATAAAAAAAACATGCATACAACCGCCTGAGAGCCTCAGGTCGCTTGCTTTTATTACAGTTCCAAACGTAACATTGAGGCTCTTGTTCGCACAGAGGATGGCCCATGTTCACGGGAAGTATTGTCGCGCTTGTTACACCGATGGATGAAAAAGGTAATGTCTGCCGGTCCAGCATGAAAAAGCTGATTGATTATCATGTCGCCAATGGTACCTCGGCGATCGTTTCGGTAGGGACTACCGGTGAATCTGCAACGCTGAGCCACGAAGAGCACGGCGATGTGGTTATGCTGACCCTGGAGCTGGCCGACGGGCGTATCCCGGTCATCGCAGGAACGGGGGCCAACGCCACCGCAGAAGCTATCAGCCTGACCAAACGTTTTAACGACAGCGGCATTGTCGGCTGTCTGACGGTCACCCCTTATTACAACCGTCCAACTCAGGAAGGTCTGTTCCAGCATTTCAAAGCCATCGCTGAACATACTGACTTGCCACAAATTCTGTATAATGTGCCGTCCCGTACCGGCTGCGATATGCTGCCGGAAACAGTGGGTCGCCTCTCGAAAGTAAAAAATATTATCGGGATTAAAGAAGCCACCGGGAACTTAAGTCGTGTTCACCAGATCAAAGAGCTGGTTTCAGACGACTTTATCCTGCTGAGCGGCGACGATGCCACCGCACTGGACTTCATGCAGCTTGGTGGTCATGGCGTGATTTCCGTCACCTCTAACGTTGCGGCGCGCGATATGGCTGAAATGTGCAAACTGGCTGCGGCCGGGCATTTCGATGAAGCTCGCGTGATTAATCAGCGTCTGATGCCGTTGCACAATAAATTATTTGTCGAACCCAATCCGATCCCAGTGAAATGGGCGTGTAAGGAATTGGGACTTGTAGCAACCGACACGTTGCGTCTGCCAATGACACCGATTACCGACAGCGGTCGTGAAATCGTCGCTGGCGCGCTGAAACATGCCGGTTTGCTGTAAAGTTTAGGGAGATTTGATGGCTTATTCAGTACAGAAGTCGCGCCTGGCGAAGGTTGCGAGTGTTTCGCTTGTTATGCTGCTCGCTGCCTGTAGTTCAGACTCGCGCTACAAGCGCCAGGTGAGCGGTGATGAATCCTATCTGGATGCGACACCGCTTGCTGAACTTCACGCACCTGCCGGCATGATCCTGCCGATCCAGAATGGCGATTACAATATCCCCGTGACCAACGGTAGCGGTCAGGTTGGTAAAGCGCTTGATATTCGTCCACCGGCACAGCCTCTGGCGCTGGTGAGCGGAGCGCGTACTCAGTTCACCGGTGATACCGCCTCTCTGATGGTAGAAAGCGCGCGTAACAACACGCTGTGGCCGCAGGTTGTCAGCGTTATTCAGGCGAAAAACTACACCATTACCAAGCGTGATGACGCCGGCCAGACCTTAACAACCGACTGGGTTGAGTGGAACCGTCTGGATGAAGATCAGCAGTACCGTGGTCGTTATCAAGTCTCCGTTAAGCCACAGGGTTACCAGCAGGCGGTTACCGTTAAGCTGCTGAACCTGGAGCAGGCGGGTAAACCGGTTGCTGACGCCTCCTCAATGCAGCGCTACAGCACTGAAATGCTGAACGTGATTGCCGCAGGGCTGGATAAAAACGCGACCGACGCGGCTAACGCTGCGCAGAGCCGCAACGGTGTGACCTTCGACGTACAGAGCGCCGCGGATGATACCGGTCTGCCAATGCTGGTGGTGCGCGCGCCGTTTAACCAGACCTGGCAGCGTCTGCCAGCCACGCTTGAAAAAGTGGGCATGAAGGTGACCGACAGCACCCGTTCTACGGGCAGCATGACCGCCACCTACAAGCCGCTGTCCGACAGCGCATGGCAGGACCTGGGCGCACGCGATCCGGGCCTGACGGCTGGCGATTATAAAATTCAGGTAGGTGACCTCGATAACCGCAGTAGTCTGCAGTTCATCGATCCGAAAGGTCACACGCTGACCCAGTCGCAGAACGATGCGCTGGTGGCGGTCTTCCAGGCTGCATTCAGCAAATAAAAAAACAGGGCTGGTTAATCCAGCCCTTTTTATTTTCGTGCTACGCAAACGTGTGCGTGGCATAATATGCCCAGTTTTGAACACAAATCATCACACCAGGAGTAATGAAGATGCAGAAGCAAGCTGAGTTGTATCGTGGCAAAGCGAAAACCGTATACAGCACGGAAAACCCGGATCTGTTGGTGCTCGAATTCCGCAATGATACGTCAGCAGGGGACGGCGCGCGCATTGAGCAGTTCGATCGTAAAGGCATGGTGAACAACAAGTTCAACCACTTCATTATGACCAAACTCGCCGAAGCGGGCATTCCGACCCAGATGGAAGCGTTGCTGTCCGATACCGAATGTCTGGTGAAAAAGCTGGATATGGTGCCGGTTGAATGCGTCGTGCGTAACCGCGCTGCGGGCTCCCTGGTGAAGCGTCTGGGTATTGAAGAAGGTATCGAGCTGAACCCGCCGCTGTTCGATCTGTTCCTGAAAAACGATGCCATGCACGACCCGATGGTCAACGAATCTTACTGCGAAACCTTCGGCTGGGTGAGCAAAGAGAACCTGGCGCGCATGCAGGAGCTGACCTACAAAGCGAACGACGTGCTGAAAAAACTGTTTGATGACGCGGGCCTGATCCTGGTCGACTTCAAGCTGGAGTTCGGCCTGTTCAAAGGCGAAGTGGTGCTGGGCGATGAGTTCTCTCCGGACGGCAGCCGTCTGTGGGATAAAGAAACCCTGGATAAAATGGACAAAGACCGTTTCCGTCAGAGCCTCGGTGGCCTGATTGAAGCCTACGAAGCGGTTGCTCATCGTTTAGGCGTTAAGCTCGACTAACCCCCTCAGTTGCCAAAGGATGTTCGCATCCTTTGGCGTCTTACCTTTGTTTCCTATGGTAATCTTGCCGTTAACCGCCTACGATCATAGCTATTATAAATGGAATAGTTCGAGGTGGTTATGCGCTGGCAAGGGCGTCGTGAAAGTGACAATGTAGAAGACAGGCGCAGCAGTGGCGGCGGCGGGCCTTCAATGGGGGGCCCCGGCTTCCGGTTACCCAGCGGAAAAGGCGGTATTATTCTGCTGATTGTGGTGCTGGTGGCGGGCTACTACGGTGTCGATCTCACCGGTCTGATGACCGGACAACCGCTGCAACAGCAGCAACAATCCCCGCGTTCTATCAGCCCGAACGAAGACGAAGCGGCGAAGTTCACCTCGGTGATCCTCGCGACCACGGAAGATACCTGGGGTCAGCTTTTCGAGAAGATGGGGCGCACCTACCAACAGCCAAAACTGGTGATGTACCGCGGCGCAACCCGCACCGGGTGCGGCACCGGCCAGTCGGTGATGGGGCCGTTCTATTGTCCTGCCGACAGCACCGTCTATATCGATCTCTCCTTCTACGATGACATGAAGCGCAAGCTTGGCGCCGACGGCGATTTCGCCCAGGGCTACGTGATCGCCCATGAGGTCGGGCATCACGTCCAGAAGCTGCTCGGTATCGAGCCGAAAGTGCGCCAGCTTCAGCAGAATGCCTCCCAGACCGAAGTGAACCGTCTGTCGGTGCGTATGGAGCTGCAGGCGGACTGCTTCGCGGGCGTCTGGGGCCACAGCATGCAGCAGCAGGGCGTGCTGGAAGCGGGGGATCTCGAAGAGGCGCTTAACGCGGCGCAGGCCATCGGTGACGATCGTCTCCAGCAGCAAAGCCAGGGCCGCGTGGTGCCGGACAGCTTCACCCACGGCACCTCCGAGCAGCGCTACAGCTGGTTTAAGCGCGGCTTCGCCAGCGGCGACCCGGCGCAGTGCAATACGTTTGGTAAAGCGCTCTAAGCAATGCCGTTTGAACGCCTCATAAGCGAGCTGCGGCGCAAAGGGCACCGTCGGCTGGTGGTGCTAAGCGGCGAGCCGCACTGGGCGCAGGAGCAGGCGCTGGCCCTGCGCGAGCAGCTTCGGGGCGACTGGCTTTGGACGGGCGATGATGCGCCCGTTGAGCCAAGCGCCGCCCCAAAGGCGTTGAGCAATCTGCTCGGCCGCGAGTTTTTGCACGCTATTTTTGATGCCCGCCGCGGCTTTGACGTCTCGGCGTTTGCCGCCGTGAGCGGCACGCTGCGCGCCGGAAGCCTGCTGGTGCTGATGGTGCCGCCGCTCTCCGCCTGGGCAAAGCAGCCGGACGCCGATTCGCTGCGCTGGAGCGACGCTCCGGAGCCCATCGCCACGCCGAACTTTGTTCACCATTTTTGCCGCGCGCTGGCCGCCGACCCGGACGTGATTCTGTGGCAGCAGCATGAGCCGCTGCATCTCCCGCCGCTTCCTGCCTTACCCGACTGGCAGCCCGCAAACGGCGAGCCGCAGCGCGAGCAGGCCCAAATTCTGGCGGCGCTCCTTGACGTAAAGACGGGCATTGTCGCCGTAACCGCACCGCGCGGGCGGGGTAAATCTGCCCTGGCCGGCATGCTGTTGAACAACATCAGCGGCAGCGCGGTGGTGACCGCGCCAGCGAAAGCCGCCGCGGAGGTGATTGCCCGCTTTGCCGGGGACAGCTACCGCTTTATGGCGCCGGACGCGCTGCTGGCCTCCCCGGTGCAGGCGGACTGGCTGATTGTCGACGAGGCGGCGGCCATTCCCGGCCCGCTGCTGGAAAAGCTGGCGCGACGTTTTCCGCGCGTGCTGCTCACCACCACGGTGCAGGGCTACGAGGGCACCGGGCGGGGCTTTTTGCTGAAGTTCTGCGCCCGGTTTGCAGGGTTGCAGCGCTTTACGCTCTCCGCCCCCATCCGCTGGGCGGCAGGCTGCCCGCTGGAGCGGGTTATCGCTGATGCGCTGCTGTTTGACGATACGCTTATCGACCGCCTTCCCAAGGGGGAAGTGCAAATCCATCCCTCGGTTCCCGGCGACGCGTATACCGCGCGCCTGTACGAGCTGCTCAGCGCGGCGCACTACCGCACCTCGCCGCTCGACCTGCGCCGCCTGATGGACGCGCCGGGCCAGCATTTCTCGGTGGCTGCCGCCGGCTCTGAGCTCGCGGGCGCGCTGTGGCGGGTGGACGAGGGCGGGTTGAGCGAAGGGCTGAGCCGTGCGGTGTGGGCGGGCTTTCGTCGCCCGCGCGGTAATCTGGTGGCGCAGTCTCTGGCCGCGCACGGCGGCTCTCCGCTGGCGGCGACCCTCCGGGGACAGCGCATCACCCGCGTGGCCGTTCACCCCGCTCGCCAGCGGGAGGGCATCGGGCGGGCGCTGATTCACAACGCCCAGCGGCACGCCCGGCTGGATTACCTGTCCGTCAGCTTCGGCTATACCGACGAGCTTTGGCGCTTCTGGCAGCGGTGCGGCTTTGTGCTGGTGCGCATGGGCAGCCACCGCGAGGCGAGCAGCGGCTGTTATACCGCAATGGCGCTGTTGCCGCTGAGCGAGGCGGGGCAGGCGCTGTGCCGCCAGGAGCACGCGCGGCTCTGCCGGGATGCGCAGGTACTTTCAGCGTGGAACGGGGAAAAGATCCCGGTAGACGCCCGCTGGGAGGCTACCCTTAATGATGACGACTGGCTGGAGCTGGCGGGGTTTGCCTTTGCCCATCGCCCGTTTTCAACCTCCGTTGCCGCGTTAACCCGCCTGCTGCAGGCGGCCGATGCGCCCGTACCGGCGCTGCGCGGAAAAATTGAAGGGCAGAAAGAGGATGCCGCGCTCGGCGTTGAGCTGGGGCTCTCCGGGCGAAAGGGGCTGCTGGTCGCGCTGCGTCGCGAAACGGCGCAGGTGCTTGAAGCGCTCGATCGTCCCCGCTGCCGGCAGCTGAAAGACACCGTATTGCAATGGCAATTTTTTCAATGACTTCTTCAGTAAAGTGGCATGGTCATTACCCCCGAGAGGCGTAGAATCCAGGTCACCCATTAAGGAGACCGCCATGAAACATGACCATTTTGTTGTTCAAAGCCCTGACAAACCGGCTAAACAGTTACTGCTGCTGTTTCATGGCGTGGGCGATAACGCCGTCAATATGGGACAGATTGGCAGCTGGTTTGCCCCTGTCTTCCCGGACGCGCTCATTGTCAGCATCGGCGGCGTAGAGCCGTGCGGCCCGAACGGTCGCCAGTGGTTTTCCGTGCAGGGCGTGACGGAAGAGAACCGTCAGGCGCGTATTGATGCGATTATGCCCACATTCATTGAAACGGTGCGCTACTGGCAGAAGCACAGCGGGGTTGGCGCAGACGCCACGGCGCTGATCGGCTTCTCGCAGGGCTCAATTATGTCGCTTGAAAGCGTCAAAGCGCAGCCGGGGCTGGCGTCCCGCGTGATTGCCTTCAACGGCCGGTTTGCCACCCTGCCGCAGACGGCGACCACCCAGACCACCGTTCACCTGATCCACGGGGGTGAAGACCGGGTGATTGAGCTTTCGCATGCGGTTGCCGCACAGGAAGCGCTGATTGCCGCAGGCGGTGACGTGACGCTGGATATTGTTGATGAGCTGGGCCATGCCATTGACGACCGCAGTATGCAGTTTGCGCTCGACCATCTGCGCTACACCGTACCGAAGCACTACTTTGATGAAGCGCTGAGCGGCGGTAAGCCAAATGACGATGATATCGTAGAGTTTCTGTGAGGTTTTCCCCCCTCACCCTAACCCTCTCCCCAAAGGGGAGAGGGGACAGCTTTTCACCCTCGCCCCTTTGGGGAGAGGGCCGGGGTGAGGGGTGAAGATGACGATTACTTCTTCTGGTCTTTGTTCGGCCAGTCGTCGTCATCGTCCCACTTGTCGTTAAAATCACGGTGCGGCGGGAGATCGGGCTTGTTGGCGAGGTATTTTTTCGGGTCAATGCGCTTGAGATCTTTAATCACGTTAAGCAGCACGCCTACCAGAAACACCAGCACCAGAATCCACCAATATTTTGCCAGCCAATCCATTTGCTATTCCTTGTCAGAGCGTTCGTCAGGCGACGAGTTGCTCCATAATACGTTGATACATACGGGCCAGCAGCTGGAGATCTGCCGCGTTAACACATTCATTGATTTTATGAATGGTGGCGTTCACCGGGCCCAGTTCGACAACTTGTGCCCCCATGCGGGCAATAAAACGACCGTCTGATGTGCCGCCGGTCGTCAGCAGTTGTGGCTTAATTTCATTATAGTGCGAGATAGCGTTCACCACCGCATCCACCAGCTTGCCGCGCTGGGTCAGGAACGGCTGGCCGGAAACCCACCAGTCAACGGTGTAGCGCAGTTCGTATTTTTCCAGCAGGGCGATAACGCGGGCTTTGATCATCTCGTCCGTCAGCTCGGTGCTGAAGCGGAAGTTGAACTGAACAAAGAAATCACCCGGGATGACGTTGTTGCTGCCCGTGCCGGCCTGCACGTTGGCAATCTGCATGCTGGTCGGCGGGAAGAATTCGTTGCCTTTATCCCACTCGATAGCCACCAGCTCGTTCAGCATCGGCGCCGCGCGGTGAACCGGGTTATCGGCCAGATGCGGATAGGCAACGTGGCCCTGCACCCCGTGAATGGTCAGGTTGCAGGTCATGGAGCCGCGACGGCCGTTTTTCACCACGTCGCCCACCACTTCGGTGCTCGACGGTTCACCCACCAGGCAGTAATCCAGGCGCTCGTTGCGCGCCATCAGCGCCTCCACCACCTTAACGGTGCCGTTATGGGCGCTGGCTTCTTCATCTGAGGTGATCAGAAACGCGAGGCGGTTTTTATGGTTAGGATGCTGGGCCACGAAGCGCTCGGCTGCCACGACCATCGCCGCCAGCGAGCCCTTCATGTCCGCCGCACCGCGACCAAACAGCATGCCGTCGCGGATCGTCGGTTCAAACGGCGGGTTGATCCAGCGGTCGGCGTCCCCGGCGGGCACCACGTCCGTATGTCCGGCAAAGGCCAGCGTTTCGCCCTGACCGCGCCATGCCCAGAAGTTCTGGGTATCGCCAAAATCCATGTGCTCGACGGTAAAACCAATCGCCCGCAGGCGTTCGATCATGAGTGCCTGACAACCTGCGTCGTCCGGGCTGAGGGAGGGGCGGCGAATAAGCTGCTGAGTCAGCTCAATGACCGGGCATGACATAGACTACACCTCAACAAAAAAAGTCTGATAAAGAGAATCGCTAAAGCCCAGCAGCATAGGCTGACCGGGCGCGCAGAGCAATGGGCGTTTGATAATTGCCGGCATGTCGAGCATCAGCTTTGCCGCGCTGTCTGCATTCTTGATGCCCGCACGCACGGATTCGTCCAGCTTGCGCCAGGTGGTGCCGCGGGTGTTCAGCAGCGCTTCCCAGCCGAGCTCCTTAATGGCGGTATGCAGAAATTCTGCATCAAGCCCGTCGGCGCGGTAGTCGTGAAAGCGATACTCGACGCCGTTCGCCTCCAGCCAGCGGCGGGCTTTTTTAATGGTGTCGCAATTTTTAATGCCGTACATCACAACCATGTTGAATCCTTTTGTTCTTATGATGATTAAATGTTCAGTTATTTCGAAGATATATCCTTAAGTGGAATATAACACATTCGGGATATCGCTTAATTTACAATTCTGCCTAATTCAACTCACACCTGTACGCTGAATATTCTTTCATCATTTAAGCATAGATGTCCACCGCGTTTAAATTCTCAATAAACTCAGCGTTTAAAATAAAACTCACCCGTCCGGCGGGTTATTTCAGAATATTGCTATCGGTCACATAAAATTTAAGGTGCCGGGCCCATATTTAGCGTAAATCCAGCGCGGAGGCGGGGAGGAATCGCAGCAATCGGTTAAATTGTCTTCACAATGATGATAGGTTTTCGTAGAATGCGCATAATAATAAGAGAGGCAGTTATGATTGAACGTGAACTGGGGAACTGGAAAGACTTTATCGAAGACATGCTTCGTAAATGACATCCAGCAAGAATTGCAAGAGCACTAAAATAAGTAAAATAACCATAGTGTGAATTAATCACACAATAAAAAGGCGGCTGAGAGAGCCGCCTTTTTTATTTGTTGAAATTATTCAGGCCGTTCCTTCAGCGGGAAGCGGCGACGCACCAGCACAAAGAACAGCGGAACAAAATAGATTGCCAGGATGGTCGCCGAGATCATCCCGCCCATCACGCCCGTTCCCACCGCGTGCTGGCTGCTGGAGCCTGCGCCGGAGCTGGTTGCCATGGGCAGCACGCCAAAGACAAACGCCAGCGAGGTCATCAGGATCGGACGCAGGCGCTGGCGGCAGGCGTGCAGCGTGGCCTCCAGCAGATCGTGGCCCTTCGCGTTCATCTCGTTTGCAAACTCCACGATCAGAATGGCGTTCTTCGCCGACAGGCCGATTACGGTCAGCAGCCCCACCTGGAAATAGACGTCGTTTTCCAGACCGCGCATCCAGGTCGCCAGCAGCGCACCAATCACCCCCAGCGGCACAACCAGCATCACCGAGAACGGCACCGACCAGCTCTCATACAGCGCTGCCAGGCACAGGAAGACCACCAACAGCGACAGGGCATACAGCGCAGGCGCCTGCGCCCCGGAGAGGCGCTCCTGGTAAGACATCGCCGTCCATTCCAGGCCAAAGCCGGTTGGAAGCTGGCGCACCAGCTGTTCCATGGTCTCCATCGCCGTACCGGTACTCACGCCGGGGGCGGCTTCGCCGACAATCTCAACCGCCGAATAGCCGTTGTATCGCTCCAGGCGCGGCGAGCCGCTCTCCCAGTGCGAGCTGGCGAAGGCGGAGAACGGCACCATGCCTCCGGCGTTGTTACGCACGTACCAGCGGTTAATGTCATCCGGCAGCATACGGAACGGCGCGGCAGACTGGACGTAAACCTTCTTCACGCGCCCCCTGTCCATAAAGTCATTCACGTAGCTTGAGCCCCACGCTGTTTGCAGCGTGTCGTTGATGTCATCGATAGACACCCCCAGCGCCTGCGCTTTGCGCTGGTCAATATCCACCTGCAGCTGCGGGCTATCGTCCAGGCCGTTGTGGCGCACGCGGGTGAGGGTCGGATCTTTACCCGCCAGCTCCAGCAGCTTGTCGCGCGCCGCCATCAGCGCCGTGTGTCCGGCTCCGGCGTGATCCTGAAGCTCCATGTCAAACCCGGCTGAGCTGCCGAGGCCGCTGATGGCCGGCGGGCTGCTGGCAAACACGCGTGCTTCTTTAATGCGGCTGAAGGCTTTGGTTGCCCGTTCGATAATGGCAAACGACGAGCCGGTTGTCGGGTCGCGGTCGTCCCAGTCTTTCAGGCGCACAAACATACGCGCCACGTTCTGCCCGTTCCCGCCCGGACCTGAGCCGACGGTGGAGAACACCGACACCACGTTGTCTTTCTCCTGGGTATGGAAATACTGCTCCACCTTCTCGACCACTTTCAGCGTCTGCTGCTGGGTGGCGCCGCTCGGAAGCTGTACCGAGGTGGTAAACATGCCGCGGTCTTCCATCGGCAGGAACGAGGTCGGCAGGCGCAGGAACAGGAACACCATGCCGCCCAGCAGCAGGATGTAGATAACCATCCAGCGCAGGCTGCGGTGCAGCACGCGTCCGACACCCGCCTCATAGCGGGCGGCGCTGCGGTTGAACGTGCGGTTAAACCAGCCGAAGAAGCCTTTCTGGCCGTGATGCTCGCCCTTGTGCAGCGGTTTCAGGATGGTGGAGCAGAGGGCAGGGGTGAGGATCATCGCCACCAGCACCGAGAGCACCATCGCCGACACGATGGTGATGGAGAACTGGCGGTAAATCGCACCGGTGGTGCCGCCGAAGAAGGCCATGGGGATAAAGACCGCCGAAAGCACCATCGCGATCCCGACCAGCGCCCCCTGAATTTGCCCCATTGATTTACGCGTGGCGGCGCGCGGCGAGAGGCCTTCCTCGCTCATGATTCGCTCGACGTTCTCGACCACCACGATGGCGTCGTCCACCAGCAGGCCTATCGCCAGCACCATCGCAAACATGGTTAAGGTGTTGATGCTGTAGCCAAAGGCGTACAGCACGGCGAAGGTGCCGAGCAGCACCACCGGAACGGCGATGGTGGGGATAAGCGTCGCGCGGAAGTTTTGCAGGAACAGATACATCACCAGGAATACCAGCGCGATCGCTTCGAGCAGGGTTTTCACCACGTCCTCAATGGACGCCTTCACGAACGAGGTGGTTTCGTAGGCGACTTTATACTCCAGCCCGTGGGGGAAATACTGCGACAGCTCGTCGAGGCGGTCTAACACCAGCTTCGCGGTCGCCATTTCGTTCGCGCCGGAGGCCAGCTTCACCCCCAGACCGGAGGCCTGATTGCCGTTGAAGCGGCTGAGGTAGTCGTATTTTTCCGCGCCCATCTCCACCGTGGCGACGTCGCCCAGCTTAACCTCCGAGCCGTCCTGATTAACGCGCAGCGTGATATTGCGGAACTGATCCGGGGTCTGGAGCAGCGACTGGGAGTTGATGGTGGCGTTAAGCGCCTGCTTATCCACGGACGGCGTTCCCCCCAGCTGGCCGACGGCGATTTGGGCGTTCTGGGATTTAATGGCGTCCGTGACGTCGGTGGCGGTCATCTGGAAGCTGTTCAGCTTGTTCGGGTCGAGCCAGATGCGCATCGAGTACTGCGAGCCGTAGGCGTCGATATCGCCCACGCCGTTAATACGGCTGATCGGATCCTGGATATTACTGGCCACGTAGTCCGCAATATCCTGTTTATCCATTGAGCCATCGGTGGAGACAAAGGCGATGGTCAGAATGTTGGTGTCGCCGGTTTTACGCACGGTCACACCCTGGTTCTGCACCGCCTGGGGCAGCTTGCGCATTGCCGACTGCAGCTGGTTTTGTACCTGCTGAACGGCTTCGTCCGGGTCTGTTCCCGCCGTAAAGCTCAGGGTCACCGTGGCTTGACCGGTGGCGCTGCTCTGGGACGACATGTACATCAGGTTATCGAGCCCGGTCATGTTCTGCTCGATGACCTGGGTGACGGTATTTTCCAGCGTTTGCGCCGACGCGCCCGGATAGTTAGCCGTGATGCGCACGTTAGGGGGCGCCAAATCGGGATATTGCTCAACGGGAAGAGAAGTAATGGCCAGGACGCCCGTCAGACACAAAAGGATTGCAAGCACCCAGGCAAAAATGGGGCGATCGATGAAGAAATTCGCCATGTAAATATGACCTCATTTTACAGCACATAGTTATTGTTTATTGCCCGCATAACTTTAGCGGTTAGACCTGGGACAAACGTGGAGAAATAAAGGAGATATTGTAAATTATCATGCCCTTTTACGGCCTTTCTTCACGCGGTCTGCCCGGCAAGTATCACGCATGGCGCGAGCGTGACGGTGACGATAGCCGTTTATTTACCGTTATTTACCCGCTGCAGGCATTGGCGTACTGAATGTGACCGTGACCTGCGTCCCGCCATTTGGCGGCTGGGAAAAGTGCAGCGTGCCGCCCAGCCTGTCGGCGCGCTCGCGCATGATATTTAGCCCGTAGTGCCCCGGCGGCTCGCTCGCCTCGCCGATGCCAATGCCGTTATCGCGAACGCTGACGCTGTGCGTCCCGTCGGGGGCGGTCACGCAGCTAACGGTAATTTCGCTCGCCTCGGCGTGTTTGATGGCGTTCAGCACCGCTTCACGCACGATCTGCAACAGATGCACCTGCTTCTGCGCGTCCAGCGCCAGCGAGGAGAGGCGGCAGTCGAGGACGAGCTTCGCCCGGGTCTGGCTTTGCAGGCTGTCGAGGGACTCCTGCAGGGCGCCGGGCAGGTTGGCGTGGTTGAGCGTCAGGCGGAAGGTGGTCAGCAGCTCGCGAAGCTGGCGCCAGGCGTTGTTCAGCTCGCGGGAAAAGTCGCTGATGATGCCGTGGGCTGAGGCGTTCTCTTCCGGCACCGCGTGTTTAAGCAGCGTGAGCTGGATGCGCAGGTACGAGAGCACCTGGGCGAGGGAGTCGTGCAGCTCCCGGGCGATAGTGGCGCGCTCCTCCATCAGCAGCAGCTGCTGATAGTGCTTTTGCGCCTGGTTGAAGTAGAGCCCGCGTCCGAGCATGGTCGCCACGCTTTTCATCAGCGGGGTCAGGGCGGCGCCGGCGTCGCTCTGCCAGCGCAGCTCGCCGTACAGGGTCTCCTGCATCACCACCGGCAGGTTTTGCATCGGCATGTCCGGGGACTCGGCCCCCTCGAAAAGCTGCCAGTCGTCGCTGGTGCGCAGCGCCAGATAGTTCATCTGCGTGTACTCATGCACAATCTGCAAAATGTGGCGGAAACAGTGGCTGTCTATCTGCCCGGTATTAAGCGCCTGAGAGCACTTGAACAGCATTTCGAGCTGCTGGTGGGCCTCGTTCAGGTGCCGGGTTTTTTCCGCCACCGACTGCTCCAGCGAACGGTAGAGCGTGTGCAGCTCGCCCGACATATGGTTGAACGCGCGGGATAAATTCCCCAGCTCGTTCGGCAGGTCGGTATTGGGGGCCGGAGTATCGAAAATCCCCTGCTCGATGCGCTCGCTGGCGGCGACCAGGTGGTTTAGCGGAGCCACCACCTCCCGGCGAATGCGGCGCAGGGTGTAGAGGGAAAGCAGCAAAATCCCCAGCCCACCGATAAGCGAAATCAGAATAACCAGGCGGATTTTGTGTTCCGTATAGTGCTGCAGCGCGAGCACGAAGGCGTCAATACGGCCAACAAAGCCCTGAATATGCGCCTGATACCATGCGCCGTCGCCCTTGGCGATCTGCGCGTCCATCTCCTGCCAGGCAAGGTGCAGCTGCTGATAGCGCTGCTTAACGTCGTCCGGCACATACCAGCGGTCGAGGCTTTGCAGGGCGGGGGCGCTCAGGGTTTGCTGCCAGGCCTGACGGTGGGTGTTCAGATCCGGGCTGGCGCGCTGCATCTCGTAGCCCAGACGGTAGCTTTGCATGCGCAGGGAGCCCGCAATGTTAATGGCTTCGGCGTCGCGCTGGCTGCTGGCAAGGGTCAGCAGCGCAATGGCGCTGGTCAGCACCGACAGCAGCACGATGGAAAAGAAAGCCCGCGCCAGGCTTCGGGATACAGGTCGTTTTACGGTCACAAAACAGCTTCCTGAAAAGAGCAGTCGTCAGATAAAACCGGGTTTCATCTGCGCCTTAAGTAAATTGATCTGCCACAGGTTCCCTGTAAATAGTTCGTCTTCCTGGGCATTTGAACATTGCCTGACAGCACCGTCGTGGGTAAATACCATAAAGAATAAGGTTATTGAACCAAAAAACAAAAACAGGTGTTGTTATGAATCGTTTTATTATGGCCAACAGCCAGCAATGTATTGGATGTCGTGCGTGCGAAGTCGCCTGTGTTATGGCGCACAACGACGAACAGCACGTTCTGAGCGAGCGCCATTTTCATCCCCGCATTACGGTACTCAGGTCCGGCAGCCGCAAAACCCCGGTGACCTGCCACCACTGTGAAAACGCCCCCTGCGCGCAAAGCTGCCCTAACGGCGCGATTGCCATGCGCGATGACAGCGTTCAGGTGAACCAGCAGAAGTGCATTGGCTGCAAAGCCTGCGTGGTCGCGTGTCCGTTTGGCACGATGGAGATCATCGTCACCCCGCTGGAAAGCGGCGGGGCGAAAGCCGCGGCGCACAAATGCGATCTCTGCGCCATCCGCCCGCAGGGGCCGGCCTGCATTGAGAACTGCCCGGCGGATGTGCTCACGCTCGCCACGCCCGGCGTGCTGAATAACTTGGCGAAATCGCGCCGCCAGCGCACCGCCCGACTCGAAGCGCAGCCCTGGCACAGCGAGGCGGCGCAAAGCCAGCCCGCGCACACGAAGCTGCAGCAGATGCAGGCGCTGGCTCCCCGCGGCGAGCCGGATAAGCTTAGCCCCGAGGCGCGCGCCCGCCACTTTAACGAAATCTACCTGCCGTTTCGTCCTGAACAGGCGCAGCGTGAGGCCTCCCGCTGCCTGAAATGCGGCGAACACAGCATCTGCGAATGGACCTGCCCGCTGCATAACCACATTCCGCAGTGGATCGAGCGCGTAAAAGCCGGGGACATCGCCGGAGCCGTCGAGCTTTCTCACCAGACCAACTGTTTACCTGAAATTACGGGCCGCGTCTGTCCGCAGGACAGATTATGCGAGGGGGCCTGCACGGTTCGCGATGATGCCGGCGCGGTGACGATAGGCAACATCGAACGCTATATCTCCGACCAGGCGCTGGCGATGGGCTGGAAGCCGGACATGACGGGCGTCTCTCCGGTGGATAAACGCATCGCCATCATCGGTGCCGGTCCCGCCGGGCTGGCCTGCGCGGACGTGCTGGTGCGCCGCGGCGTGAGCGTCACCGTCTACGACAGACACCCGGAAATCGGCGGGCTGCTCACCTTCGGCATCCCGGCCTTCAAGCTCGACAAATCCCTGCTGGCGCGGCGCAGAGAGATATTTACCGCGATGGGCATTCACTTCGAGCTGAACTGTGAGGTGGGCAAAGACGTGCAGATCTCGCAGCTGTTAAGCGAGTACGACGCGCTGTTTATCGGCGTGGGCACCTACCGCTCGATGAAGGCGGGCATTCCCCACGAAGATGCACCGGGCGTGTACGACGCGCTGCCGTTTTTAGTGGCGAACACCCGAAACGTAATGGGGCTGGCGCCCACCGAGGCCGAGCCGTTTATCGACACCCAAGGGCTGAACGTGGTGGTGCTGGGCGGGGGCGATACGGCGATGGACTGCGTTCGCACCGCGCTGCGCCACGGGGCGGCCAAAGTCACCTGCGCCTATCGTCGCGATGAGGCCAACATGCCGGGCTCGAAAAAAGAGGTGAAAAACGCGAAGGAAGAGGGGGCAGAATTCGAATTCAACGTTCAGCCCGTGGAGCTGGCGCTGGATAAAAACGGGCGCGTTAACGGCATTCGCATGCTGCGCACCGCCCTGGGCGAGCCGGACGCGCAGGGGCGGCGGCGTCCGGTTCCGGTGGCGGGCAGCGAGTTCGTGATGCCCGCCGACGCGGTGATCATGGCGTTTGGATTTAACCCGCACGCCATGCCGTGGCTGCAGGCGCAGGGCGTCAATACCGACGACTGGGGGCGCATCGTGGCCTCCGTTGACGGCCCTTACCGCTACCAGACCAGCAACCCGCAGATCTTCGCCGGCGGGGATGCGGTGCGCGGTGCGGATCTGGTGGTCACCGCCATGGCGGAAGGGCGTCATGCGGCGCAGGGAATGCTCGACTGGCTTGGGGTAGACGCGCCCAAAACGCACTGATATCGACGGGCGACAAGGCGGGCTTCGCGGCGTAATATAGGAACACTCATTGCGCCGTGGAGCCCGTATGACCCTGAAAATTGACGTTATCAAAGACAAAATCCTTTCTGAAAACTACTTCGTCCTGCGTAACATCACCTACGATCTGACCCGCAAAAATGGCGACGTGATCCGCCACAAGCGCGAGGTTTACGATCGCGGCAACGGCGCCACCATCCTGCTGTATAACCGCGAAAAGCAGAGCGTGGTGCTGGTTCGCCAGTTCCGCGTGGCGACCTGGGTGAACGGCAACGCGGACGGGCGCTTGATTGAAACCTGCGCCGGGCTGCTGGACGACGACGAGCCGGAAGTGTGCATCCGCAAAGAGGCTATCGAAGAAACGGGCTTCGACGTAGGCGAGGTGCAAAAGGTCTTTGAGCTGTACATGTCGCCGGGCGGCGTGACGGAAATTGTCCATTTCTTTATTGCCGAGTACAGCGACGCCCAGCGCGTGAACCGCGGCGGCGGGGTTGAAGACGAAGATATCGACGTGCTGGAAATGCCTTTTTCCCTGGCGCTGTCGATGGTCAGGTCCGGGGAGATCAGGGACGGTAAGGCGGTGATCTTACTCCAGTATTTGCAGGCCAGCGGGCTGATGAACGGCGCTTTCGAACGGTAGTGTGCCGTATTTCGGATAAATCTATCCGATAAATCCGATTGAGCGAGCAGGGTTGTGACACGAAGATACCGCCCAGATATGCGTTTTCGTTTCCGGGACTGTGCCTTCCATGCGCTACTGCGTTTTAATTTTCTCCTTCTTTTGCCTGCTGCGCGCCCCTCTGGCGGAGGCCGCCCCCGCGCAGCAGTCCTTCGCTGACTGGCAGGTCACCTGCAATAACCAAAACTTTTGCGTGGCGCGCAATACCGGCGAGCACCGCGGGCTGGTTATGACCCTCAGCCGCAGCGCGGGCGCCAGAACGGACGCCGCGCTGCGCATCGATCTGGGCGGCCTTGACGCTCCGCCGGTGGGCGAGCCCGCCATTGCCCCGCGCCTGCTGCTGGATAACGTCCCGCTGAAGCTCGCCCCTCCGCGCTGGCAGCTCACGCCGTGGCACCTCATGACCGATGATGCCGCCACGGTCACCGCGTTTTTGAAGAGCATTCAGGAAGGCCGCGCGCTCGGTCTGCAGGGCGGAAAACAGGTGATTTCCCTGGATGGCCTGAAGGCCGCGCTGCTGTTTATCGACGCCCAGCAAAAGCGCGTGGGCAGTGAAACGGCGTGGATCAAAAAAGGCGGCCAGCCGCCGCTCAGCGTGCCGCCCGCGCCGGCCTTAAAAGAGGTGGCGGTCGTCAACCCAACGCCCACGCCGCTGTCCCACGACGAGCTGAACGATCTGCTGGATTACGGCACCTGGCGGATGAACAACAGCCAGTGCTCGCTGGATCCGAATCGTCGGGAGGTGCGGGTAACGGCGCTCACCGATGATAAAGCGCTGCTGATCATCAGCTGCGAAGCCGGGGCCTACAACACGGTGGATCTGGCGTGGCTGGTGTCGCGCAAAAAGCCGTTTGCCGCCCGAAGCGTTCGCCTGCGGCTGCCGTTTACGCCCTCAAGCGAGAGCGCCGAAATGGAGCTGATGAACGCCAGCTTTGACGAGAAAACCCGCGAGCTGAGTACGCTGGCCTTAGGGCGCGGATTGGGGGATTGCGGGGTACAGACCCGCTGGCGTTTTGACGGCCAGCGGTTCCGTCTGGTGCGTTATGCCGAAGAGCCAAGCTGTGACGGCTGGCACGGGCCGGATGCGTGGCCGACGCTGTGGATCACGCGATAGCAGGCAGCCTTATTGCCGGGTGAGGCAGAGCCGCCACCCGGCAACAAGGCGCTACAGTACGCTCAGCGCCTTCTCCACCACGTTTTCTACGGTAAAGCCAAAGTACGGGAACAGCTTCTCGGCGGGCGCCGATTCGCCGTAGCCCGTCATCCCGACAATGGCGCCTTTGAGCCCCACGTACTTGTACCAGTAGTCGGCGATACCCGCCTCCACCGCCACGCGCGCCGCCACGTTCGACGGCAGCACCGATTCACGGTACGCCTCGTCCTGGGCGTCAAAGATATCGGTTGAAGGCAGCGAAACCACGCGCACCGCATGGCCTTCGGCGGTGAGCCTCTCGGCGGCTTTCACCGTGATTTCCACCTCTGACCCGGTGGCAATCAGAATCACGTCCGGCTTGCCGCCGCTGTCCTTCAGGATGTACCCGCCCCGGGCGATATTTTTCACCTGCTCCGGCGTGCGCTCAATTTGCAGCAGATTTTGTCGGGACAGGATCAGCGCGGTTGGCCCGTTGTGGCGCTCCACCGCAAGCTTCCAGCCCACGGCGGCCTCAACCTGGTCGCACGGACGCCAGGTGCTGAAGTTTGGCGTCAGGCGCAGGCTCGCCAGCTGCTCGACCGCCTGGTGCGTTGGCCCGTCTTCCCCGAGGCCGATGGAGTCGTGGGTATAGACCATGATCTGTCGCGCCTTCATCAGCGCCGCCATGCGCGCGGCGTTTCGGGCGTACTCCACAAACATCAGGAAGGTGGCGGTGTAGGGCACAAAGCCGCCGTGGTGGGCGATACCGTTGGCAATGGCAGTCATCCCGAACTCGCGCACGCCGTAGTGGATATAGTTTCCGGCGATGTCCTCTTTCAGCGATGTCGAGCCGGACCAGATGGTCAGGTTGCTTGGCGCCAGATCCGCCGAGCCGCCGAGCAGCTCGGGCAGGATAGGGCCAATCACGTTCAGGGTGTTTTGCGACGCCTTACGGGTGGCGATTTTCGCCGGATTCGCCTGCAGATTTTCAATCAGTGCCTGGGTTTTCTCCTCCCAGTCCTCCGGCAGCCCGCCGTTCATGCGGCGCGAGAACTCGGCGGCCAGCTCCGGGTAGGCCTTTTTATAGGCGGCAAATTTGTCGTTCCAGGCGTGCTGCGCTTTCTCGCCGCTTTCACGGGCGTCCCAGGCTTTGTAGATCTCTTTTGGGATCTCAAACGGCGGGTATTTCCAGCCCAATTTCTGGCGGGTCAACGCCACTTCCTCTTCGCCCAGCGCCGCGCCGTGCGCCTCTTCTTTACCCGCCTTGTTCGGCGAGCCGAAGCCAATCACCGTGCGGCAGATAATCAGCGACGGTTTATCCTTCACGCTTTGCGCTTCCTGAATCGCTTTTTTCAGGGCTTCAGGATCGTGGCCGTCGATTTCGTGCACGACGTGCCAGTGGTAGGCCTCGAAGCGTTTTGCGGTGTCGTCGGTAAACCAGCCGTCGGTTTCCCCGTCAATGGAGATGCCGTTGTGATCGTAAAAGCCGATCAGCTTGCCGAGCCCCAGCGTGCCCGCCAGCGAGCAGGCCTCGTGGGAAATCCCCTCCATCAGACAGCCGTCGCCCATAAACACGTAGGTGTAGTGGTCGACAATCTCGTGATCCGGCTGGTTAAACTGCGCGCCCAGGGTGCGCTCGGCAATCGCCAGCCCGACCGCGTTCGCCAGACCCTGACCGAGCGGTCCGGTGGTGGTTTCTACGCCCGGCGTATAGCCCAGCTCCGGGTGGCCCGGGGTTTTTGAGTGCAGCTGGCGGAAGTTTTTCAGCTCTTCAAGCGGCAGATCGTAGCCGGAAAGGTGCAGCAGGCTGTAGAGCAGCATGGACGCGTGACCGTTAGAGAGAATAAAGCGGTCGCGATCGAACCAGGTTGGGTCGTTCGGGTTATGTTTCAGGAAGTCGTTCCACAGCACTTCGGCAATATCTGCCATGCCCATCGGGGCGCCAGGGTGGCCGGAATTGGCTTTCTGCACGGCATCCATGCTGAGGGCGCGAATGGCATTGGCGAGCTCTTTACGGGACATAGTTCACTCCATGGCAAGGTTAAAGTTTGGCGGCGAGCAGGTCTTCAAGTTTGCGCTGGTCAACGGCGAACAGGCGGATGCCTTCCGCCAGCTTGTCGACGGCCATTGCGTCCTGATTGTGCTCCCAGCGGAACTCCGCTTCCGTCATTGCTTTTGGTTTCGGTAATACGGTGGAGGTCGGCACCAGCTTGCGGATGACCGGCTCCTCTTTTTCCTGAAGTTCTTTGAGTAACGACGGGGAGATGGTCAGGCGGTCGCAGCCCGCCAGGGCGAGGATCTGCTCGGTGCGGCGGAAGCTGGCGC
This sequence comes from Enterobacter soli, assembly GCF_964208575.1. Lineage (GTDB taxonomy): Bacteria > Pseudomonadota > Gammaproteobacteria > Enterobacterales > Enterobacteriaceae > Enterobacter > Enterobacter soli_A. Next base: position 69,006 of record NZ_CAXOFU010000004.1, read on the forward strand.
CCATCACGATGGTGTCGTAGCGGTGCTGTTTGTAATAGTCGTAGATGTTGCGCACGGACTTCACGCCCGGATCTTCCTCAACCACGTACGGGTCCATCGGCTCTTTGGCCTGATACCAGTCGTAGATGCGCCCGACGAAGGGCGACACCAGAAAGACGCCGGCCTCGGCGCAGGCGCGGGCCTGGGCGAACGAGAACAGCAGCGTCAGGTTGCAGTGGATACCCTCTTTTTCCAGCACCTCCGCGGCGCGGATCCCCTCCCAGGTGGAGGCCAGCTTGATCAGAATGCGCGACTTGTCGATGCCCTGATCCTGATACAGCTCCACCAGCCTGCGCGCTTTGGCGATGCTTTTTTCCTGGTCGAAGGAGAGGCGGGCGTCGACTTCGGTCGAGACGCGACCCGGAATGCTTTTCAGAATTTCCGCACCAATATTGACCGCCAGCTTGTCGCTGGCCTCGGCAACCTGCTGCTCCTGGGTTTTCCCGCGCTGCTTGCCGTAGGCGATGGCGTCGTCAATCAGGTGGCTGAAGTGGGCAAGCCCGGCGGCCTTCAGCAGCAGCGAGGGGTTGGTGGTTGCATCTTCAGGCTGATAGTGGCGAATGGATTCGATATCACCGCTGTCTGCAACCACGGTGGTGAATTGTTTGATGCCGTCTAACTGGTTCATACAAAAATTACCCCTTTGGAATAAAAGCGTTAGATGAGTGCGTTAGTTCACACTTCTGCGAAATACGAGAGGTACTTAACAAAAAAGCATAGCAGACGGGGGAGGCATTGCTTTCTGAGGCGGGTAACATGATTGTTATAAATTGATAACAAATTTTGTCTTCTGATACTGAGAGTTTGGCTGCCTTCAAAGTTTGAACTCTGTGCATTGGCGATACTAGCCGGCATTCCTGGGTGAGCATCAGGAGAGTCAATACGCCACCCTTTTTGAACGATACGTGAAAGGAACGATAAGATGGACGATCAGTTAAAGCAGAGTGCCCTCGATTTTCATGAATTTCCTGTTCCGGGCAAAATCCAGGTTTCCCCGACCAAGCCCCTGGCGACGCAGCGCGATCTGGCGCTGGCCTATTCGCCGGGCGTTGCCGCGCCGTGTCTCGAAATCGAGAAAGACCCGCTGGCAGCCTACAAATACACCGCCCGCGGCAACCTGGTCGCGGTGATCTCTAACGGTACGGCGGTGCTGGGGTTAGGCAATATCGGCGCGCTGGCCGGTAAGCCGGTGATGGAAGGGAAGGGCGTTCTGTTCAAGAAGTTCGCCGGTATTGACGTGTTTGATATTGAAGTCGACGAGCTGGATCCCGATAAGTTCATCAACGTGGTCGCCGCGCTGGAGCCGACCTTTGGCGGCATCAACCTGGAAGACATCAAAGCGCCGGAATGTTTCTATATCGAGCAGAAGCTGCGCGAGCGTATGAACATTCCCGTGTTCCATGATGACCAGCACGGTACGGCGATCATCAGCACCGCGGCTATCCTCAACGGCCTGCGGGTGGTAGAGAAAAATCTTTCAGACGTGCGCATGGTGGTGTCCGGCGCGGGCGCGGCGGCAATTGCCTGTATGAACCTGCTGGTGGCGCTCGGGATGCAGAAACACAACATCGTGGTCTGCGACTCGAAGGGCGTTATCTACAAAGACCGCGAGCCGAACATGGCGGAAACCAAAGCGGCCTACGCGGTGGACGACGACGGTAAACGCACCCTGGATGACGTGATTGAGGGCGCGGATATCTTCCTCGGCTGCTCCGGCCCGAAAGTGCTGACGCAGGAGATGGTGCAGAAGATGGCCCGCGCGCCGATGATTCTGGCGCTGGCGAACCCTGAGCCGGAAATTCTGCCGCCGCTGGCGAAAGCGGTGCGCGAAGACGCGATCATCTGCACCGGACGCTCGGACTATCCGAACCAGGTCAACAACGTGCTGTGCTTCCCGTTCATCTTCCGCGGGGCGCTGGACGTGGGCGCAACGGCGATCAACGAAGAGATGAAGCTGGCGGCGGTTCACGCGATTGCGGAGCTGGCCCACGCGGAGCAGAGCGAAGTGGTGGCCTCGGCCTATGGCGATCAGGATCTGAGCTTCGGCCCGGACTACATCATTCCTAAACCGTTCGACCCGCGCCTGATCGTGAAGATCGCGCCGGCGGTGGCGAAAGCGGCGATGGACTCCGGCGTGGCGACGCGTCCGATTCAGGATTTCGACGCCTATATCGACAAGCTCACCGAGTTTGTCTACAAAACCAACCTGTTTATGAAGCCTATCTTCTCCCAGGCGCGCGCCGACGCGAAGCGCGTGGTGCTGGCGGAAGGGGAGGAGGCGCGCGTCCTGCACGCCACGCAGGAGCTGGTCTCTCTCGGACTGGCGAAGCCGGTTCTGATCGGTCGCCCGAGCGTTATCGAAATGCGCATCCAGAAGCTGGGCTTGCAGATCAAACCGGGCGTGGATTTTGAGATCGTCAACAACGAATCGGATCCGCGCTTTAAGGAGTACTGGAGCGAGTACTACGCGATCATGAAACGCCGCGGTATTACCCAGGAGCAGGCGCAGAAAGCGGTCATCAGCAACACCACGGTGATCGGCGCGATCATGGTGCATCGCGGCGAAGCGGATGCGCTGATCTGCGGCACCGTGGGCGATTACCACGAGCACTTCAGCGTGGTGCAGGAGATCTTCGGCTATCGCGACGGGGTGCATACCGCCGGGGCGATGAACGCGCTGCTGCTGCCAAGCGGCAACACCTTTATCGCCGACACCTACGTCAACGACGACCCGACCCCGGAACAGCTGGCGGAGATCACCGTGATGGCGGCGGAAACCGTGCGCCGCTTCGGGATTGAGCCGAAGGTGGCCCTGCTGTCGCACTCGAACTTTGGCTCATCGAAGTCGGCCGCGGCCTGCAAGATGCGCGAAACCCTGGACCTGGTGCGCGAGCGCGCGCCGGAACTGATGATTGACGGTGAGATGCACGGCGATGCCGCGCTGGTGGAGAGCATTCGCAACGAGCGTATGCCGGACAGCCCGCTCAAAGGCTCGGCGAACGTGCTGATTATGCCAAACGTCGAGGCGGCGCGTATCAGCTACAACCTGCTGCGCGTATCAAGCTCTGAAGGGGTGACCGTGGGGCCGGTACTGATGGGCGTGGCGAAACCGGTGCACGTGCTGACGCCGATTGCCTCCGTGCGCCGTATCGTGAACATGGTGGCGCTGGCGGTGGTTGAGGCGCAGACGCAGCCTCTTTAAGTGCTGTAAGTCGGGTGGCGCATTCGCTTACCCGACCTACGGGTAGAGTAGGCCGGATAAGCGCAGCGTCATCCGGCAGTTACACCCAGTCCCGAACCTGAATAAACTCCCTCAAGGCAGCCTCCGGGCTGCCTTCTTTTGGCTCGTAGCTGTACTCCCAGCGCACCAGCGGCGGCATCGACATTAAAATCGACTCCGTGCGTCCGCCGGTTTGCAGGCCGAACAGCGTGCCGCGATCCCACACCAGGTTGAACTCCACGTAGCGCCCGCGGCGGTAAAGCTGGAACTCGCGCTCGCGCACGCCGTAGTCGGTATTTTTACGACGTTCGACAATCGGCAGATAGGCGTCGGTATAGCCCTGGCCTACCGCCTGCATAAAGCTGAACGCGGTATCAAAATCCGGCGCGTTCAGATCGTCAAAGAACAGCCCGCCGATGCCGCGCTGCTCGTCGCGGTGCTTCAGGTAGAAGTAGTCATCGCACCACTTTTTGTATTTCGGGTAGACCTCTTCGCCAAACGGCGCGCAAATCTCCCGCGCGGTGGTGTGCCAGTGGACGGCGTCCTCTTCAAAACCGTAGAAGGGCGTGAGGTCGAACCCGCCGCCAAACCACCACACCGGATCGGCGCCCGGCTTTTCGGCGATGAAAAAGCGCACGTTAGCGTGGCTGGTAGGCACAAACGGATTGAGCGGATGCACCACAAGGGACACGCCCATTGCCTCAAAGCTGCGCCCGGCCAGCTCAGGGCGATGCGCGGTCGCTGAGGCCGGCATCGCGTCGCCGTGAACGTGGGAGAAATTCACGCCCGCCTGTTCGAAAATGCCGCCGTTACGCAGCACGCGGCTCCGCCCGCCGCCGCCCGCGTCGCGCTGCCAGGTATCTTCCTGAAATTCACCGCCGTCAACGGCAGCCAGCTTCTGGCAGATCTCATCCTGCAACTGCATCAGAAAGGCTTTCACCAGCTCTGCATTGGGTTTCATTAACGTTTCCTGGAGTGCGCTTTTTGGTTATCGAACCAGTTGAAATAGCTGATGATCCCGGAGGCAATCGCGTTGGCAATCTTCTGGCGAAACGCGGTTGTGCCGAGCAGGCGCTCTTCTTCCGGGTTGGTGATAAAGGAGGTTTCGACCAGCACGGAGGGGATCGACGGGGATTTCAGCACCACGAACGCCGCCTGCTCCGTGCCTTTGCTGTGCAGGCGATGCACCGGCTTAATCTTTTTCAGAATATGCGAGCCAAGGGTCAGGCTGTTTTTGATGGTGTCCGTCTGCACCAGGTCGAACAGCACCTGCTGGAGGAGGTGATCTTTGTCGGTGGCCTTTTTCCCGGCGACCTCGTCCGCGCGGTTTTCGCGATCGGAAAGGTATTTCGCCATCGCGCTACTCGCGCCGCGGTTGGACAGCGCAAACACCGATGCGCCCGCCGCGCTCGGGTTGGTGAAGCCGTCTGCGTGGATCGACATGAACAGATCCGCACCGTGCTGGTGGGCGATCTCCACGCGGTCGTACAGGGGAATAAAGGTGTCGCCGGAGCGCGTCAGGCGGGCGTCAATACCGTTGCTGCGTAAAATTGCGCGCACATTTTTTGCAATCGCCAGCACGACATGCTTTTCTTTAGAGCCGTTTTTTCCGATGGCGCCGGTATCGATGCCGCCGTGACCCGGGTCGAGCATGACGAGGCGTTTTGAGCCCGCTTTTTTGGCCTTGGGTTTACTGTGTCCGTTACTGGTTTTCAGCGCAGAATCATCTTTTGCCTGCGCCTGGGATGCGATGCCCGATAACGTTAAGGCCGCCAGCCCCGCTTTGAGAACCTGACGACGCGATGTGAGTGCTTTTAATGGTTTGAATGTGCTCATGCGGCCTGAATTGTAAAAAATTGGTGTCCTGGTGTTATATCGTATCGCGTTTAGCGTGACGACAGTCCTTGTTGAGAATTGTTTTACTTTTCATTTCAATACGTGACAAAGCAATATTATGCCAAATTTTAGTGGGATTTTCGCCGGTTATTGGCTAATGGCGGCGTTCGCGCCATAATCACTGTTTTTAAACCTGAAAAGGCGGTTAATACCATGGAGATACGCGTTTTTCGCCAGGCAGACTTCGAAGAGGTGATCACCCTTTGGGAGCGCTGCGATCTGCTACGTCCGTGGAACGATCCGGAAATGGACATCGAGCGTAAGGTTCATCACGACGTCAGTCTTTTCCTGGTGGCCGAGGTCAACGGCGAAGTGGTCGGCACGGTGATGGGCGGCTACGACGGCCATCGCGGCTCGGCCTATTATCTGGGCGTGCATCCGGAGTTTCGCGGACGCGGCATCGCCAATGCGCTGCTGAATCGTCTGGAGAAGAAGCTGATTGCCCGCGGCTGCCCGAAAATTCAGATCATGGTGCGCGAGGATAACGACGTGGTGCTGGGCATGTATGAACGCCTGGGCTACGAGCATTCTGACGTGCTGAATTTAGGTAAGCGCCTGATTGAAGATGAAGAGTACTGAGATCCATCCGGCAGACTATGATGCGCAGGGGCGCGTCAGGCTGCCTTTTTTATTTTGGGCGGTTCTGCTGCTGCAGGCGCGCACCTGGGTGCTGTTTGTGATGGCCGCCGCCTCGCGCGGGCAGGGCGATACCCTGCTCACGCTGTTTTATCCCGACCACGATGCCTTCTGGCTGGGGCTGTTGCCCGGCGTTCCCGCCGTGCTGGCTTTTTTGTGCAGCGGACGTCGGCAGACCATCCCGCGCTTCTGGCAATCGCTTCGCTGGCTGCTGATCCTCGCGCAGGTTGCGCTTCTGGTCTGGCAGCCGGTGCTGTGGCTTAACGGCGAGCCGTTAACCGGCGTGGGCGTATCGCTGGTGGTGGCGGACGTTGTGGCGCTGTTCTGGCTGCTCACCAATCCCCGCCTTCACGCCTGTTTTACGCCTGAGAAAGATTAACGCGGCACTTTTTGCCGATGCCGCACTCCAACAAGCGTTGAATTAACAAGAAAGGACGTTTCAATGAAATCGCTGCGTTTACTTTTATGCGCTCTCCCGCTGGCCTTAACCGGCTGTTCAACGCTCTCCTCGATCAACTGGTCGGCAGCGTATCCGTGGAATTGGTTTGGCTCTTCAACGGAAGTGACCGAGCAGGGCGTAGGGAAAATCACGGCCGCGACGGCGCTGGATCAGGAGGCGATTGAGTCTGGCCTCGGCAGCGACTACCGCCTGCGTAGCGGCATGAAAACGGAAAATGGCACCATCGTGCACTACTTCGAAGCCCTGAAGGGCGACAGGCTGGCGCTGGTCATTAACGGCGATAAAGGCACGGTGAACCACATCGAGGTGCTGGATGACGCGATCCCTACCGCCAGCGGCGTCAAAGTGGGAACCCCATTCAGCGACCTCTACAAGCAGGCCTTTGGCAACTGCACCAGCGCGCCGTCCGACGACCGCGTGGCGGTGGCATGTAAAGCCGAGGGCAGCCAGCATATCAGCTACCTTTTCACCGGCGAATGGAGTGGCCCGGAGGGGTTAATGCCGTCTGACGACACCCTGAAAAACTGGAAGGTCAGCAAGATTATCTGGCAGCAGTAATTTGCGCCGGAACAAACCGTCTGGCTGAAATCCGGGTATAATGGCCGCCATCAATGCCACGCTGTCGTGGCATTTCTTTTTCAGGAGGAGCGATGTCTCAGGTTCAGAGTGGCATTTTGCCAGAACATTGCCGCGCGGCGATTTGGATTGAAGCCAATCTTAAAGGGGATGTGGATGCCCTGCGTGCGGCCAGCAAGGTTTTCATTGATAAACTGGCTACCTTCGAGGCCAAATTCCCCGAGGCTCATCTGGGCGCGGTGGTGGCGTTCGGCAATAACGTCTGGCTTCAGCTAAGCGGCGGCGTTGGCGCTGAAGAGCTGAAAGACTTCATCCCTTACGGCAAAGGCCTGGCCCCGGCAACGCAGTTTGACGTGCTGATCCATATCCTTTCTCTGCGTCACGACGTGAATTTCTCCGTTGCCCAGGCGGCGATGGAAGCCTTTGGCGACTGCATTGAGGTACAGGAAGAAGTTCACGGCTTCCGCTGGGTTGAAGAGCGCGACCTGAGCGGCTTCGTCGACGGCACCGAAAACCCGGCGGGTGAAGAAACGCGCCGCGACGTGGCGGTGATCAAAGACGGCGTGGACGCGGGCGGCAGCTACGTGTTCGTCCAGCGCTGGGAGCATAACCTCAAGCAGCTGAACCGCATGAGCGTGCACGATCAGGAGATGATGATTGGCCGCACCAAAGAGGCCAATGAAGAGATCGACGGCGACGACCGCCCGGTCACCTCTCACCTGACCCGCGTCGATCTTAAAGAAGACGGCAAAGGGCTGAAGATCGTTCGCCAGAGCCTGCCTTACGGCACCGCCAGCGGAACGCACGGCCTGTACTTCTGCGCCTACTGCGCGCGCCTGTACAACATCGAGCAGCAGCTGCTGAGCATGTTCGGCGACACCGACGGCAAGCGCGACGCCATGCTGCGCTTCACCAAACCGGTGACCGGCGGCTACTACTTTGCCCCGTCCGTCGAGCGTCTGCTGGCATTGTAAAACTGCTTTCCATACGTAGGCCGGGTAAGCGTTAGCGCCACCCGGCAATTTTACCCGCAGCCTTATTCCCTTTTCTGCTTGCAAATCACCAAACGGTATATAAAACCGTTACTGCTTTCATACTCGTTATAAATATTATGACCATAAGATAGTCATCACATTTATAAGGGTGCCCAATGGCCGTTACTGTACTGAAAAAAGGATCTCTGGCGCTGGCAGGTTTACTGCTGGTGGCGCAGGCGCAGGCAACTGAGCTGTTGAACAGTTCCTATGACGTATCGCGCGAACTGTTTGCCGCCCTTAACCCGCCGTTTGAGCAGCAGTGGGCCAAAGACAACGGCGGCGACAAGCTGACCATCAAGCAGTCCCACGCCGGTTCGTCGAAACAGGCGCTGGCGATCCTGCAAGGGCTGAAAGCGGATGTGGTGACCTACAACCAGGTGACGGACGTGCAGATCCTGCACGACAAAGGCAAGCTGATTGCGGCGGACTGGCAGAGCCGTTTGCCGAACAACAGCTCTCCGTTCTACTCCACCATGGGTTTCCTGGTGCGCAAGGGCAATCCAAAGAATATCCACGACTGGAACGACCTGGTGCGTTCTGACGTCAAGCTGATCTTCCCGAACCCGAAAACCTCCGGCAACGCCCGCTATACCTATCTGGCGGCGTGGGGCGCGGCGGACAAAGCTTACGGTAACGACAAAGCGAAAACCGAGCAGTTCATGACCCAGTTCCTGAAAAACGTCGAGGTGTTCGATACCGGCGGCCGCGGGGCGACAACCACCTTCGCCGAGCGCGGTCTGGGCGATGTGCTGATCAGCTTCGAATCCGAAGTGAACAACATCCGCAAGCAGTACGAAGCGCAGGGCTTTGAGGTTGTGATCCCGAAAACCAACATCCTGGCCGAGTTCCCGGTGGCGTGGGTAGATAAAAACGTGCAGGCCAACGGCACCGAGAAAGCGGCGAAAGCCTATCTCAACTACCTGTACAGCCCGCAGGCGCAGACCGTGATCACCGATTACTACTATCGCGTCAATAACCCGGACGTGATGAACAAGCTGAAGGACAAATTCCCGCAGACCGAGCTGTTCCGCGTGGAAGACCATTTTGGCTCCTGGCCTGAGGTCATGAAAACGCATTTCGCCAGCGGCGGTGAGCTGGACAAACTGCTGGCGGCGGGGCGTAAGTAATGTTTGCAGTATCGACAAAACGCGTGCTGCCGGGCTTTACCCTGAGCCTCGGAACCAGCCTGCTGTACGTCTGCCTGATTTTGTTATTACCGCTGAGCGCGCTGGTGATGCAGCTTGCTCAGATGAGCTGGGCGCAGTACTGGGAGGTGATCACCAACCCGCAGGTGGTCGCAGCCTATAAAGTGACGCTGCTGTCGGCGTTTGTGGCCTCGATTTTCAACGGCGTGTTTGGCCTGCTGATGGCGTGGATCTTAACCCGCTACCGCTTCCCGGGGCGCACGCTGCTCGACGCGCTCATGGATCTGCCGTTTGCGCTGCCGACGGCGGTCGCCGGCTTAACGCTGGCATCGCTCTTCTCCGTCAACGGTTTTTACGGCGAGTGGCTGGCGAAGCTGGACATCAAAGTGACCTACACCTGGATCGGTATCGCCGTGGCGATGGCCTTTACCAGCATCCCGTTTGTGGTGCGTACCGTGCAGCCGGTGCTGGAAGATTTAGGCCCGGAATATGAAGAGGCCGCCGAAACCTTAGGCGCAACGCGCTGGCAGAGTTTTCGCAAAGTGGTGTTACCGGAGCTTTCTCCGGCGCTGCTGGCGGGCGTCGCGCTGTCGTTTACCCGCAGCCTCGGCGAGTTCGGCGCGGTTATTTTTATCGCCGGAAACATCGCGTGGAAAACGGAAGTGACCTCGCTGATGATTTTTGTTCGTTTGCAGGAGTTTGACTACCCGGCGGCGAGCGCGATTGCGTCGGTCATTCTTGCCGCATCGCTGCTGTTGCTCTACTCAATCAACACTCTGCAAAGTCGCTTTGGTCGACGCGTGGTAGGTCACTGATGGCGGAAGTTACTCAATTGAAGCGTTACGATGCGCCCCGTATCAACTGGGCTAAATGGTTTCTGATTGGTACCGGGGTGCTGGTTTCGGCCTTTATTCTCGTTGTGCCCATGGTGTACATCTTCGTTAAGGCGTTCAGCCAGGGGCTGATGCCCGCGCTGGAAAACCTGGCGAACCCGGACATGCTGCACGCCATCTGGCTGACGGTGCTGATTGCGCTGATCACCGTGCCGGTTAACCTGGTGTTCGGCACGCTGCTGGCCTGGCTGGTGACGCGTTTTAACTTCCCGGGCCGCCAGATGCTGCTGACCCTGCTGGATATTCCGTTTGCGGTTTCTCCGGTGGTGGCCGGTCTGATTTATCTGCTCTTTTACGGCTCCAACGGCCCGCTTGGCGGCTGGCTGGATGAGCATAACCTGCAAATCATGTTCGCCTGGCCGGGCATGGTGCTGGTGACGGTATTTGTAACCTGTCCGTTTGTGGTGCGCGAGCTGGTGCCGGTGATGCTAAGCCAGGGCAGCAACGAAGACGAAGCGGCGGTGCTGCTGGGCGCGTCCGGCTGGCAGATGTTCCGTCGCGTGACGTTACCGAACATCCGCTGGGCGCTGCTTTACGGCGTGGTGCTGACCAACGCCCGCGCGATCGGCGAGTTTGGCGCGGTGTCGGTGGTGTCCGGCTCGATTCGCGGCGAAACCCTGTCGCTTCCGTTACAGATTGAACTACTGGAACAGGACTACAACACCGTCGGTTCCTTTACTGCCGCAGCGCTGCTGACGCTGATGGCGATTTTGACCCTGTTTTTGAAGAGTGTGGTGCAGTGGCGTTTAGAGAATCAGGAAAAACGTCAGCATCAGGAGGGAAATCATGAGCATTGAGATTGCCAATATTAAGAAGTCTTTTGGTCGCACCCAGGTGCTGAATGATATCTCGCTGGATATCCCTTCCGGACAAATGGTGGCGCTGCTGGGGCCGTCCGGCTCCGGGAAAACCACGTTGCTGCGCATTATCGCCGGGCTTGAGCATCAGACCAGCGGACACATTCGCTTCCACGGCACCGACGTCAGCCGCCTGCACGCGCGCGACCGTAAGGTGGGCTTTGTGTTCCAGCACTACGCGCTGTTCCGCCACATGACCGTGTTCGACAACATCGCGTTCGGCCTGACCGTGCTGCCGCGTCGCGAGCGTCCGAATGCGGCCGCGATCAAGGCGAAAGTGACCAAACTGCTGGAGATGGTCCAGCTTGCCCATCTGGCGGATCGTTTCCCGGCGCAGCTTTCCGGCGGGCAGAAGCAGCGCGTGGCGCTCGCGCGCGCGTTGGCCGTTGAGCCGCAAATCCTGCTGCTGGATGAACCCTTCGGCGCGCTGGACGCGCAGGTGCGTAAGGAGCTGCGCCGCTGGCTGCGTCAGCTGCACGAGGAGCTGAAATTTACCAGCGTCTTCGTGACCCACGATCAGGAAGAGGCGATGGAAGTTGCCGACCGCGTGGTGGTGATGAGCCAGGGGAATATCGAGCAGGTTGACGAGCCGGATCACCTCTGGCGCGAACCGGCCACCCGCTTTGTGCTGGAGTTTATGGGCGAAGTGAACCGCCTGCAGGGCACCATTCGCGGCGGGCAGTTCCACGTCGGCGCGCACCGCTGGCCGCTCGGCTATACCCCGGCGCATCAGGGGCCTGTCGATCTGTTCCTGCGTCCGTGGGAAGTGGACGTGAGCCGCCGCACCAGCCTGGATTCCCCGCTGCCGGTACAGGTGCTGGAAGCCAGCCCTAAAGGGCACTACACCCAGCTGGTGGTGCAGCCGCTGGGCTGGTACACCGAACCGCTGACGGTGGTTATGCGCGATGAAGCGCCGCCGTACCGCGGCGAGCGCCTGTTTGTCGGTTTGCAGCATGCGCGGATTTATGACGGCAACGAGCGCATCGAGAGTCGCGAGGATGTTGCTCTGGCGGAGTCAGCCTGATAGGTTATTAGTATGTTTATCGCCCGGTGGCGCTGCGCTTGCCGGGCCTACAGTTATCACTGCGTCTTGTAGGCCGGGTAAGCGAAGCGATACCCGGCTTTTTTATTGAGTAAAAATCGTGAATACACTCGAACACACCATCGGCAATACCCCTCTGGTCAAACTTCAGCGCATGGGGCCTGACAACGGCAGCGAAATCTGGGTCAAACTCGAAGGCAATAACCCGGCGGGCTCCGTGAAGGACAGGGCTGCGCTGTCGATGATTGTGCAGGCCGAAAAGCGCGGCGAAATTAAGCCCGGCGACGTGCTGATTGAAGCCACCAGCGGTAACACCGGCATCGCGCTGGCGATGATTGCGGCGCTGAAAGGCTATCGCATGAAGCTGCTGATGCCGGACAACATGAGCCAGGAGCGACGCGCCGCGATGCGCGCCTACGGCGCAGAGCTGATTCTGGTGACCAAAGAGCAGGGCATGGAAGGCGCGCGCGATTTAGCGCTGGAGATGGCCGAGCGCGGCGAAGGCAAACTCCTCGATCAGTTCAACAACCCGGATAACCCCCACGCCCACTACACCACCACCGGGCCGGAAATCTGGCAGCAAACCGACGGGCGCATCAGCCATTTTGTCTCGAGCATGGGCACCACGGGCACCATTACCGGCGTGTCGCGTTTTCTGCGCGAGCAGGATAAAGCCGTCACCATTGTTGGCCTGCAGCCGGAAGAGGGGAGCAGTATTCCCGGTATTCGCCGCTGGCCTGCGGAGTACATGCCGGGCATTTTTAACGCCCAGCTGGTGGACAGCGTGCTGGATATTCATCAGCGCGAGGCGGAGAATACGATGCGCGAGCTGGCCGTGCGCGAAGGTATCTTCTGCGGCGTCAGTTCGGGTGGTGCGGTAGCAGGGGCCATTCGGGTTGCGCAGGCAAACCCCGGCGCGGTGATCGTGGCGATAATTTGCGATCGCGGCGATCGCTATCTGTCTACCGGCGTCTTTGGTGAAGAGAGTTATTCGCAGGGGGCGGGGATTTAAGCGTCATGGAAATGATTTTATTCCGGGATAAAACCCGGGCGCAGCAGACGGACATCGTCGCGGTGCAGTCTCAGGTCGTTTACGGCAGCGTGGGCAACAGCATCGCGGTGCCAAACATCAGAACCCATCAGCTGAACGTCACGGCCGTTCCGACGGTGCTTTTCAGCAACACGCCGCACTACGACACCTTCTACGGCGGGGTGATCCCGGACGAGTGGTTCAGTGGCTATCTGAAAGCGCTGGAAGAGCGCGATATTTTGCGCGAGCTGAAGGCGGTGACCACCGGGTATATGGGCAGCGCCAGCCAGATCGCGCTTCTGTCCCGCTGGCTGCAGGCCATCAAAGTGCAGCATCCTGATTTACTGGTGCTGGTCGACCCGGTTATCGGGGATATCGACAGCGGTATGTACGTGAAGCCGGATATCCCGGAAGCCTATCGTCAGCATTTGCTGCCGCTGGCGCAGGGCATCACGCCGAACGTGTTCGAGCTTGAGATGTTAAGCGGTCAATCCTGCCGCTCGCCGGAAAGCGCCATTGAGGCCGCCCGCGGGCTGCTTTCGGATACGCTGAAATGGGTGGCTATCACCAGCGCGCCGGTTGCTGACGACCCGGAACATATCCACGTTGTACTGGTGACGAAAGAGGGCGTAACCACCACCGCGCACCCGCGCGTCGCGACCGATCTTAAAGGCACGGGCGATCTGTTCTGCTCGGAGCTGGTCAGCGGGATCGTTGAGGGAAAAGCGGTGGCGGAAGCGATACGCTGCGCCGGCGATCGCGTCACGGAAGTGATGGCCTGGACGCAGTCGAAAGGATACGACGAGCTTATCCTGCCGGCATAAACAAAAATGGCGCCCGAAGGCGCCATTTTTCTGTACGGCAAGAATTACTTCTTGATGCGGATAACCGGGGTTTCGCCCACGGTGACGCTGCCAGACAGTTTGATCAGTTCTTTGATTTCGTCCATGTTGGAGATAACAACCGGAGTCAGGGTAGACTTGGCTTTTTCTTCCAGCAGTGGCAGATCGAATTCAATGACCGGGTCGCCAACTTTAACGCGCTGGCCTTCTTCCGCGATACGTTTGAAGCCTTCGCCTTTCAGTTCAACGGTATCAATACCGAAGTGAACGAACAGTTCGATACCGCTATCAGATTCGATAGAGAACGCATGGTTGGTTTCAAAAATTTTACCGATGGTGCCGTCAACTGGAGCAACCATTTTGTTGCCAGTCGGTTTGATAGCAATGCCATCACCAACGATTTTCTCAGCAAACACTACATCCGGCACGTCTTCGATGTTGACGATCTCGCCGGAGAGCGGAGCAACAATCTCAATAGTTCCGGAGTCTTTCTTATCATCAGAAACCAGAGATTTCAGTTTATCGAACAAACCCATGATCTTCTCCTAAGCAGTAAATTGGGCCGCATCTCGTGGATTAGCAGATTGTTTTTTCTTCAATGAACTTGTTAACCAGCGTCATTAACTCGTCCGTTGTCGGTTGAGCAAGAGCCTGCTCTGCTAACACCTTCGCATCTTCGAAGTTCGTGTTACGGATAATCTTCTTAATGCGTGGAATGGAAATGGCGCTCATAGAGAATTCGTCCAGACCCATACCCAGCAACAGAAGTGTAGCACGTTCGTCGCCTGCAAGCTCACCACACATGCCAGTCCATTTACCTTCTGCATGAGAAGCATCAATAACTTGCTTAATTAGCGTCAGTACGGACGGTGACATTGGCTGGTAGAGATGTGAAATCATATCATTACCACGGTCAACTGCCAGGGTGTACTGCGTTAAATCATTGGTGCCGATACTAAAGAAATCAACTTCTTTGGCTAAATGACGCGCAATTGTCGCGGCGGCTGGCGTTTCCACCATCACACCCACTTCGATTGATTCGTCAAACGCTTTACCTTCGTCGCGCAGTTCCTGTTTGTAGATTTCGATCTCTTTTTTCAGTGCACGCACTTCTTCAACAGAGATGATCATCGGGAACATGATGCGCAGTTTACCGAAAGCGGAAGCACGGAGAATAGCGCGTACCTGGTCGCGCAGGATCTCTTTGCGATCCATTGCGATACGCACTGCACGCCAGCCCAGGAACGGGTTCTCTTCTTTCGGGAAGTTCATGTACGGCAGCTCTTTGTCGCCACCGATATCCATGGTACGCACGATGACCGCCTGAGAGCCACAGGCTTCAGCAACGGCTTTGTACGCAGCAAACTGTTCTTCTTCAGTTGGCAGCGCGTCGCGATCCATGAACAGGAATTCAGTACGATACAGACCTACACCTTCCGCACCGTTGCGCTCAGCGCCATCAACGTCACGGACGGTACCGATGTTCGCGCACACTTCAACCTGATGGCCGTCCAGCGTGATAGCTGGCAGATCTTTCAGTTTAGCGAGTTCCGCTTTCTCGGTGGCAACCTGCTCCTGAACGGCACGCAGCTGCTCGATCTCTTCGTTTGATGGATTGACGTAAACCACGTTGTTCACGGCATCCAGAATCAGATAGTCGTCGTTTTTCACCTGAGAGGTGACGCTACCGGTGCCCACGATGGCTGGCAGTTCCAGAGAACGCGCCATGATAGAGGTGTGGGAGGTACGTCCACCTGCGTCAGTGATGAAACCCAGCACCTTGTTCAGGTTCAGCTGTGCGGTTTCAGACGGGGTCAGGTCTGCGGCAACCAGGATAACTTCGTCCTGAATCGCGCTCAGGTCGATAATGGCCAGACCCAGGATGTTGCGCAGCAGGCGCTTACCGATGTCACGCACGTCAGCCGCACGTTCTTTCAGGTATTCATCATCCAGTTCTTCCAGGGCAGTTGCCTGACCTTCGATAACTTCATGCGCAGCCGCGTCGGCCGTCATGCCTTTATCTTTAATCAGGGCTATGATTTCCTGCTCCAGCTCCTCATCTTCGAGCAACATGATGTGCCCTTCGAAGATGGCTTCTTTTTCTTCACCGAAAGTTTCGCCAGCTTTAGTTTTGATCGTTTCCAGCTGCGCTGATGCCTTGGCACGACCGCTCAGAAAACGTTCAACTTCCTGATCAACCTTGTCGGCAGAAATTTTTTTCCGGTCAATGACGATCTCGTCTTCTTTCAGCAGAAGTGCTTTGCCGAAAGCGATACCCGGGGATGCTAAAATGCCTGAAATCATAACCCTACCTTACTTGTGACTGATATTTAAAAGAACCCGGAAACTTACTCGAGCTCAGCCATCAGTTTAACCAGATGCTCAACTGCTTTCTGCTCGTCTTCACCTTCCGCAGAGATGGTGACTACGGTGCCCTGAGTCAGGCCCAGAGTCTGCAGTTTGAACAGGCTTTTTGCGCTAGCGCTTTTGCCGTTGGAAGTCACAGTGATTTCAGAAGTGAAGCCTTTCGCTTCTTTAACAAACTGAGCAGCAGGGCGGGTGTGCAGACCGTTCGGAGCGGTAATGGTAACTTCTTGCTGGAACATTGTATTTCCCCAACTTATAGGTTTAGTGTTGTGGAACTAAAGTCTAGCCTGGCGACTGAACTTTAGCCTGTATTGTTAGCGCTGACGTTTCGGATCGTCATTAAACATTATGCAGTGAAAGCAAGACTTGAACCAAATCATAAAATCGATTCAGCAACGCTATTTCGTTCACTGATTAATTTCGCGCATCAAAATAATTGCTGGTTTAAATACCAGACCCAACGGGGTGAATCAATGGCAGGAGGGGTAAAACTTTGAAGCAGGCCACAAAAAAGCACCCAAAAGGGTGCTTTTTTACGCGTTTTTAACATGCTGGCATTACTGTTGCAGTTCTTTCTCGGTAAAGAGATCTGCGAACAGCGCCGTGCTCAAGTAACGCTCACCCGAAGACGGTAGGATAACCACAATATTCTTATTGGTAAAGGTTTCATCTTCCTGCAGTTTCAGCGCAGCGGCCACGGCGGCGCCGGAGGAGATACCGGCCAGAATACCTTCTTCGTCCATCAGACGACGGGCGGTAGAGATCGCTTCTTCGTTGGTGATAGCCACGACCTTATCAATCAGTTTCAGATCCAGGTTGCCCGGAATAAAGCCGGCGCCGATACCCTGAATTTTGTGTGGGCCTGGCTTGAGCTCTTCGCCCGCCAGCGCCTGAGCAATAACCGGGGAGTCGGTTGGCTCAACGGCAACGGTAATCAGCTCTTTTTTGCCCTTGGTGCCTTTAATATAGCGGCTCACGCCGGTCAGCGTACCGCCGGTGCCCACGCCTGAGATAAACACGTCAACCTGACCGTCGGTATCTTCCCAGATTTCCGGGCCGGTGGTTTTCTCGTGAATTTCCGGGTTGGCCGGGTTGCTGAACTGCTGCAGCAGCAGGTATTTGGCTGGATCGCTGGCGACAATTTCTTCCGCCTTCTGGATTGCGCCCTTCATGCCTTTCGCGCCTTCGGTCAGGACCAGATTCGCGCCCAGCGCTTTCAGCAGCTTGCGGCGTTCGATGCTCATGGTTTCAGGCATGGTCAGCGTCAGCTTGTAGCCACGCGCGGCGGCGACGTAGGCCAGCGCGATACCGGTGTTGCCGCTGGTCGGTTCAACCAGCTCCACGCCCGGTTTCAGCACGCCACGTTTTTCAGCATCCCAAATCATGTTTGCACCGATACGGCATTTTACGCTGAAGCTTGGGTTACGTGATTCGACCTTCGCCAGAATGCGTCCATTACCGATACGGTTCAGTCGAACCAGGGGCGTATGACCGATAGTCAGCGAGTTGTCTTCATAAATCTTACTCATGGCCTGTCCTTAACTGTATGAAATTGGGATACCGACTCAGCATACCTGTTGAGAGGGTGGGGGGAAGTAAGGAATTCGCATATCTATATACTGCAAGGAAATAATGGGGATCAGTATGGAATAAGGGGCGGCATAAGCCACCCCGGGTTTACACATATTTGCATTATTTCCATAACGCGTGCTTAGCACGATAGCAGTCGACCCACATCGCCGTGGCGCCGCATACGGCCACCGGCATGATGAACAGATTAAGGAACGGGATCATGTTGAACAGGCTGGTGAGCGCGCCAAACTGCATGTTGGCCACCTTCTGCGTGCGCAGGGCGCTGCGCATCTCTTTAAACGGCACCTTGTGGTTATCGAACGGATAATCGCAGTACTGGATAGCCAGCATCCAGGCGCTGAACAGGAACCACAGCACCGGTGCGACGGTCTGGCCGATGCCGGGAACGAAATAAAGGATAAGCAGCACGATGGCGCGCGGCAGATACCAGGCAAACTTCTGCCATTCGCGCTTCATGATGCGCGGGATATCTTTCATGATTCCCAGCACTCCGGTATCGGGCGGGGTGGCACCGGTAAGGCGCGCTTCCAGCTGCTCGGCAAGCAGGCCGTTAAACGGCGCGGCTATCCAGTTGGCAATCGTCGAGAAAAAGTAGCCGAAGACCAGCAGCACCGAGATAACCACAATCGGCCACAGCAGATAGCTCAGCCACTGCAGCCAGTCCGGCACGTGGCTCATGATGGCCGGCACCCAGCTTTCCAGCTTCGTGAATAGCCACCAGAATGCGCCACCCATCAATAAGATGTTGATCAGCAGTGGGAAAATAACAAAGCGACGGATCCCCGGAAGCGAAACGAGTTTCCATCCCTGAGAAAAATAGTAAACGCCGCTGCGAGGGGCGGAAGTCGATGATGAAACCATGACCAGGCTGTACTCCTTTTTTCACAACCAGTGGAATTGCCCGACTATATTATCCAGTTACGGACTAATGACCAGTTCGGAAATGTTCGAAAAAACAGCAAAAAGCACGATTTAGCTCATCTTTATGCTGTGAATGCCCCGGACACACTTGCACTTGAGTTAAACGGCAAATACTCTTAGTGAGTAAATGTTTGCCGTGGTGGCAAGGTGTTAGAACAACAGAGAATATAATGATGCAGGATTTGCGTCTGATATTAATCATTGTTGGCGCGATCGCCATAATCGCTTTACTGGTACATGGTTTCTGGACCAGCCGTAAAGAGCGCTCTTCTATGTTTCGCGATCGCCCACTGAAGCGCATGAAGTCCAGTCGTGAAGACGATGACGGTGACTACGACATCGACGGTAGCGAAGACGACGGCGTGGGGGAAGTGCGTGTTCATCGGGTCAATACTGCGCCCGGCGCAGGCCATGTGGAGCATGACGCACCTCGCCAGCCTCCTCAGCACCAGTATCAACCGCCGTATGCCTCTGCGCAGCCGCGCCAGCAGCCTGCACCTCAGCCGGTTGAAGAGCCCGTTCGCCAGCCGCAGCAACCCGTACATCAGCAGCCAGTTGTGCAAGCGCCGGTTCAACAGCCGGTACAGCAACCTGCGCCGCAGCCTGTGCATCAACCTGTACAGCAGCAGCCGGTACAACCCGCACAGCCGGCTCAGCCACAGCCCGCGCCTCAGCCTGCTCCGGCGGCTCACGTTGAGCCTGAACCGGTCGTAGAGGAAGCGCCCGTGGTTGAAAAACCGCAGCGTAAAGAAGCGGTAATCATCATGAACGTGGCCGCCCATCACGGCAGCCATCTGAACGGCGATGTTCTGCTTAACAGCATTCAACAGGCCGGCTTCAAGTTTGGTGATATGAATATTTTCCATCGTCACCTCAGCCCGGACGGTAGCGGCCCGGCGCTGTTCAGCCTGGCGAACATGGTCAACCCAGGCACGTTTGACCCGGAAATGACCGGTGATTTCGTGACTCCAGGCGTGACCATCTTTATGCAGGTGCCGTCTTACGGTGACGAGCTGCAAAACTTTAAGCTGATGCTCCAGTCTGCTCAGCACATCGCCGACGAAGTGGGCGGTGTGGTGCTCGACGACCAGCGTCGAATGATGACGCCGCAGAAACTGCGCGAATATCAGGACCGCATCCGCGAAGTAAAGGAAGCTAACGCGTAATCGTCGCGTTTACTTCAACTCCTCCTGAACCCCCGCCTGTCGGGGGTTTTTTCTCATTGATGGTGCGATATGGACTCACTCGAACAAAAAATCACTGAACTGCGAACCACGCTTCGCCATCATGAATACCTGTATCACGTCATGGACGCGCCGGAAGTGCCGGATGCGGAGTATGACCGCCTGATGCGCGAGCTGCGCGAGCTGGAAACGCAGCACCCGGAGCTTATCACGCCGGATTCCCCCACCCAGCGCGTCGGCGCAGAGCCTCTGGGCGCGTTCAGCCAGGTTCGTCATGAAGTGCCGATGCTGTCTCTGGATAACGTCTTTGATGAAGAGAGTTTCCTGGCGTTCAACAAGCGCGTGCAGGACAGGCTGAAAAGCAGCGATGCCCTGAGCTGGTGCTGTGAGCTGAAGCTCGACGGTCTGGCGGTCAGTATTCTCTATGAGAACGGCGTGCTGGTGCGTGCCGCAACGCGCGGCGATGGCACCACGGGCGAGGACATCACCACCAACGTGCGCACGATCCGCGCGATCCCGCTCAGGCTTCATGGCGACAACATTCCTGCCCGCCTCGAAGTGCGTGGTGAAGTGTTCCTGCCGCAGGCGGGCTTTGAAAAAATCAACGAAGAAGCGCGTCGCACCGGCGGCAAAGTGTTTGCTAACCCGCGTAACGCGGCGGCAGGCTCTTTGCGCCAGCTCGACCCGCGCATTACCGCGAAGCGACCGCTTACTTTCTTCTGTTACGGCGTGGGCATCCTTGAAGGCGGAGAACTGCCGGATACCCACCTGGGACGTCTGCTGCAGTTTAAAGCCTGGGGGCTGCCGGTCAGCAACCGCGTTCAGCTTTGCGATTCGCCGGAAGCGGTGCTGGAGTTTTACCGCAAGGTTGAAGAAGACCGCCCGACGCTCGGCTTTGATATCGACGGCGTGGTGATCAAGGTCAACTCGCTTGCCCTGCAGGAGCAGCTCGGGTTTGTCGCCCGCGCGCCGCGCTGGGCCGTGGCATTCAAGTTCCCGGCTCAGGAGCAGATGACCTTTGTCCGCGACGTAGAGTTTCAGGTGGGGCGTACCGGGGCGATTACCCCCGTTGCGCGTCTCGAGCCGGTTCAGGTCGCGGGCGTGCTGGTCAGCAACGCCACGCTGCATAACGCCGACGAGATCGCCCGTCTCGGCCTGCGCATTGGCGATAAAGTGGTGATCCGTCGTGCGGGGGATGTTATTCCGCAGGTGGTGAACGTGGTCGAGTCAGAGCGTCCGGACGACACCCGTGAAATCGAATTCCCGACCCACTGCCCGGTTTGCGGTTCAGACGTGGAGCGCGTGGAGGGCGAAGCCGTTGCGCGCTGTACGGGCGGGCTAATCTGCGGTGCCCAGCGCAAGGAGTCGCTCAAGCACTTCGTGTCCCGCCGGGCGATGGACGTCGACGGCATGGGCGACAAGATTATCGACCAGCTGGTTGAGAAAGAGTATGTGCACACTCCCGCTGACCTGTTTACACTGAGTCCCGGAAAGCTGACCGGGCTTGACCGCATGGGGCCAAAGTCGGCGCAAAACGTGGTGAACGCGCTGGAAAAAGCGAAAGAAACCACCTTTGCCCGCTTCCTTTATGCGCTCGGGATCCGCGAAGTGGGCGAAGCGACAGCGGCAGGGCTCGCGGCATACTTTGGCACCCTTGACGCGCTGGAGAAAGCCACTCTCGACGAGCTGCAAAAAGTGCCGGACGTCGGCATCGTGGTCGCAACCCACGTCTTTAACTTCTTCGCCGAAGAGAGCAACCGCGAGGTCATCGGCAAGCTGCTGGAAGTGGGTATTCACTGGCCTGCGCCAGTGGTTATCAATGCCGAAGAGATCGACAGCCCGTTTGCCGGTAAAACCGTAGTGCTGACCGGCAGCCTCAGCCAGCTTTCCCGCGACGATGCAAAAGCGCGTCTGGTGGCGCTGGGGGCAAAAGTGGCGGGCAGCGTATCGAAGAAAACGGATCTGGTGATCGCCGGCGAAGCGGCGGGCTCCAAGCTTGCTAAAGCGCAGGAGCTGGGTATCGAGGTCATCGACGAAGCGGAAATGATGCGCCTGTTAGGAGAGTAGCGTGGAAAAAGAACAGCTCGTTGAGATCGCCAACACGGAGATGCCGTTTGGTAAGTACAAGGGTCGCAGGCTGATCGATCTGCCGGAAGAGTATTTATTGTGGTTCGCCCGCAAGGATGAATTTCCTGCCGGGCGGCTCGGCGAGCTGATGGCTATCACGCTACTGATTAAAACAGAGGGGCTGACCCAGCTGGTTCAGCCCCTGAAACGTCCTTAAGCCTTCGCGGTGCGGGTCTCTTCCTGCGCCAGCTTTTCGGTCTGGGCCTTGTAACGACGCGCCAGCACCGCGCACACCATCAGCTGGATCTGGTGGAAAATCATCAGCGGCAGCACCATCATCCCAATCACCGAGGTCGGGAACAGAATGTTGGCCATCGGGATCCCGTTTGCCAGGCTCTTCTTCGACCCGCAGAAGACGATGGTAATTTCATCCGCCTTGTTAAAGCCGCATTTCCGCGCCACAAACACGTTCACCGCAATCACAATCGCCAGCAGCACGATGCTGACCACCACGATAAACAGCAGCGAACCCACGCCAACC
Organism: Enterobacter soli; assembly: GCF_964208575.1. Taxonomy (GTDB): domain Bacteria; phylum Pseudomonadota; class Gammaproteobacteria; order Enterobacterales; family Enterobacteriaceae; genus Enterobacter; species Enterobacter soli_A. Next base: position 91,352 of record NZ_CAXOFU010000004.1, read on the forward strand.
TTATGCCAGATGCCGTTCACCACGGCTTCGCTGAAGGCGGAATAGACCACCAGCAGGATCGAGGTCTGGTCCGTTTTCGAGATCCATTTCTTGTGTTTCGCCACGAAGGCTCCCGTCCACGGGCGAGAAAGGTGCCCCAGCACAAACGGCAGCAGCAGCTGCAGGCAGATTTTACCGACCTGCTCCAGGTTGCCTTCCGCGCCGTGCATGTTCATCAACAGCCCGACCAGCAGCGGCGAGACAAAAATCCCCAGCAGGCTGGACGCTGACGCGGAGCACACGGCGGCCGCGACGTTGCCGCCGGCCAGCGAAGTAAACGCAATCGCCGACTGCACGGTGGCAGGCAGAATGCACAGATAAAGGAAGCCGGTATAAAGCGCAGGATCGACGTTCACCGGCGCCCACCAGGCAAACAGCACGCCGAGGATCGGGAACAGAATAAAGGTGCTGCACATCACCCAGAGGTGAAGCCGCCAGTGGCTGCCGCCCGCGATAATCGCTTCGCGTGAGAGCTTGGCGCCGTGCATAAAGAACAGCAGCGCGATGGCGGCGGTGGTTAAACCTTCAAAGAAAGGAACGAAGCCGCCGCGCGCCGGGAAAAAGGAGGCCAGCAGGACGGTAACAATCAGCGTAAGCGTGAACGGGTCGAGGATACGAAATAGTTTCATAGTGACTCCTGAAATCAGATAGCGCTATTTTGCTTTTTTCCATTTGAGAAATAAAATTGATTTATTGCATCCATTCATGAATAGAAACGATGAATTATTCACTGCGTCAGCTTCGGGTCTTCGTAACCGTAGCCCATGCCCGGAGCTTCAGCCGGGCAGGGGAGATCATCGGCCTCAGCCAGTCGGCGGTCAGCCACAGCGTTAAAGAGCTGGAAATCCAGACCGGCGTGCGCCTGCTCGACCGCACCACCCGGGAAGTGGTGCTCACCGAGGCGGGGCAGCAGCTCGCCTCGCGGCTGGAGAGGTTACTGGATGAGCTGAACAGCACGCTGCGGGACGTCGGTCGGCTCGGACAGCAGCTTTCCGGCACCGTCAGGGTGGCGGCGAGCCAGACTATCTCCGCGCACCTGATCCCCCAGTGCATTGCCGAAAGTAACCGCCGCTACCCGGATATCGATTTTGTGCTTCACGACAGGCCGCAGCAGTGGGTGCTGGAGAGCATTCGTCAGGGCGAGGTGGATTTTGGCATTGTTATCGATCCCGGTCCGGTGAGCGATCTGGAAAGCGAAGTGGTGTTATCAGAGCCTTTCCTGCTGCTGTGCCGGGAGGATTCGCCGCTGGCAGCGCTGGGGGAAGTGACCTGGCAGTCGCTGGACGGAGCGAACCTGGTTTTACAGGATTACGCATCCGGCAGCCGCCCGCTGATTGACGCGGCGCTGGCCGCGCAGGGGGTTAACGCGACGATAGTTCAGGAAATAGGGCATCCGGCCACGCTGTTTCCGATGGTTGAGGCGGGGATTGGCATCAGCGTGTTGCCCGCGCTGGCGCTGCCGCTGCCCCAGGGGAGCCATCTCACCGTGAAAAGGTTTACGCCGCCGGTCGAGCGCAAGCTGATGCTGGTCAGGCGGAAAAAACGCTCGATTTCCGGGGCGGCGCTCGCCATCTGGGAAGTGGTGCGTATGCAGGCGCAGAAGCTGACCGAAGCCCGTATACGCGATCCACTGTTTAACCCGGCTGAGGATCAGATATAGATATCAATCTGGTGGTTTGCCGAGGGTTTGTTCACGCCTTCTTCAACCGCCTGCTGCACCGGGCCTTGCTGAGGAGCAGATTCCTCCGCCTGCTGGCGTTGAAGCTGCGCCAGCTGGGCCTGCAGCATGGCCAGCTGTGACTCCAGCATCTCCTGCTGCTTCTGTTTTTCTTCTGCGCTGCCTTCACTTAACGCCACCTCTTTGAGCTGCTGGGTGACTTTGACTATCTGTTTGCTCAGACGGGCGATCTGCGATGCGAGATCGTTTCCACCGGAGCTGCTGTCCGTACTGCCGATTTCCATCGCTGACAGCGAAACTGCCTTGAGAGTGGTCATTTTGAGTTCCTTTTCGCCATAAATAAGGGATATCGGCACCGGGCGCGATAGCTTGAGGCAGTTAACTGATATTGATAGCAAAACGGTATCGATTACCCCTTAAAAGTGTATTGGTGATACCCCCCGCGCTCCACGTATAAGAAAAAGGTCATGCGATCGCTGATATCGCTTTTTTTCTCAAGGAGCCTCTATGACCCATTCCGATAATCCCTGGTACAGCGCCGATATCATTCGCGCCCACAAACCGAATTTCACGCCGCGCGTCGCCTTTATCCTCGGCTCTGGCCTGGGGGCGCTGGCGGGCCAGATTGAAGACGCCGTGGCTATTTCCTATGAAAAATTGCCGGGCTTTCCGGTCAGCACCGTTCACGGCCACGCGGGAGAGCTGGTGTTAGGTCACCTGGCGGGCGTCCCGGTCGCGTGCATGAAAGGCCGCGGTCACTTCTACGAAGGCCGCGGCATGACCGTCATGACGGACGCTATCCGCACCTTCAGGCTGCTGGGCTGTGAACTGCTGTTTTGCACCAATGCGGCGGGCTCTCTGCGCCCGGAAGTGGGACCGGGCAGCCTGGTTTCCCTTCGCGACCACATCAATACCATGCCCGGCACGCCGATGGTGGGGCTAAACGACGAGCGCTTCGGCGAGCGTTTTTTCACCCTGGCGAACGCCTACGACGCGGAGTACCGCGCCGTGCTGCAAGCCGTTGCCGCCGAAGAGGGCTTCCCGCTGAGCGAAGGGGTTTTCGTTTCGTATCCGGGGCCGAATTTCGAAACCCCGGCGGAGATCCGCATGATGCAGATAATCGGCGGCGACGTGGTGGGGATGTCGGTTGTTCCGGAAGTGATCTCCGCGCGCCACTGCGACCTGAAAGTCGTTGCCGTATCGGCCATCACCAACCTGGCGGAAGGGCTGGGGGACGTGAAGCTCTCGCATGAGCAGACGCTGGCGGCGGCAGAGCTTTCCCGACAGAACTTCATCAATCTCATCTGCGGCTTCCTGCGCAAAATAGCCTGATAAATACGTGGCCCTTCGGGGCCACACCCTGCGAAAAGGAACATGTTATGAACATCACGACCCGCTTAAAGATGATGTCCTTTATGCAATATTTTATCTGGGGGAGCTGGCTGGTTACGCTCGGCTCTTACATGATCAATACCCTGGATTTTACCGGTTCAGACGTGGGGCTGGTCTACAGCTCAAAAGGCCTCGCGGCGATTATCATGCCGTCGCTGGTGGGCATCATTGCCGATAAATGGCTGCGGGCAGACCGGGCCTACATGATTTGCCACCTCGTGTGCGCCGCCGCGCTGTGCTATGCCGCGCAGGTCAACGAGCCTGGCCTGATGTTCTGGGTCATGCTGGTCAACGCGATGGCCTTTATGCCGACAATCGCGCTCTCGAACACCATTTCCTACTCCTGCCTGGAGCAGGCCGGGCTGGATACCGTGAGCCATTTTCCACCCGTGCGCGTTTACGGCACCGTGGGGTTTATCGTAGCGATGTGGGCCATCAGCCTGATGGGCGTAGAGCTGAGCAACGTTCAGCTTTATATCGCCGCAGGTGCCTCCCTGGTGCTGGCGCTTTATTCCCTGACGCTGCCGGGCATCCCGGTGGCAAAAAGCCCCTCCGGCCAGACGCTGGCGAGCAAGTTGGGCCTGAATGCCTTTGTCCTGTTCAGACAGCCGCGAATGGCGGTCTTTTTCCTCTTCGCGATGCTGCTCGGCGCGGTGCTGCAAATCACCAATACCTTCGGCAGCCCGTTCCTGCATGATTTTGCCCGTAACCCGGAGTACGCCGACAGCTTTATCGTGAAGTATCCGTCGATTTTGCTCTCAGTCTCGCAAATGTCAGAAGTGTTCTTCATTCTGACCATCCCGTACTTCCTTAAACGGTTTGGCATTAAAACGGTCATGCTGATGAGCATGGTGGCCTGGATGCTGCGCTTTGGCCTGTTCGCGTTTGGCGATCCGTCCGCGGCTGGGTTTGTCCTGCTGATGATGTCGATGATTGTCTACGGCTGCGCCTTCGATTTCTTCAACATTTCCGGTTCGGTATTTGTTGAGCAGGAGGTCAGCTCCGATATCCGCGCCAGCGCTCAGGGGCTCTTCATGACGATAGTTAACGGCGTGGGGGCGTACGTGGGCTCTCTTCTGAGCGGCATGGCGGTGGACTATTTTTCCGTGGATGGCGTGAAGGACTGGCAGACCATCTGGCTGGTGTTCGCGGCCTACGCGCTGATCCTCGCGGCGGTGTTTTTCCTGAGCTTTAACTATCGACACGCCAGTAAAAACAGCGAGATGCGCACAGTTACGCATTAATGTTGTTCTTCCGTATGTGAAACGTTTTAAGGTGGGGTATTCAGTGCTTTCTCCGGGATTTGTTTTGATGGAACGCGTCTACCGAACCGACCTTAAACTTTTGCGCTATTTCCTCGCCGTGGCCGAGGAGCTGCATTTTGGGCGGGCTGCGGCTCGCCTGAACATGTCGCAGCCGCCGTTGAGCCTGCACATTAAGGAGCTCGAAAGCCAGCTCGGTACGCTGCTTTTTATCCGTCACTCGCGAAGCGTTGCGCTCACCCACGCCGGGAAAGTGTTGATGGAAGAGTCCCGTCGGCTGCTGACCAGCGCGAATCAGGCGCTTGCCAGAGTGGAGCAAATTGGGCGTGGCGAAGCAGGGCGCATTGAGCTGGGCATCGTGGGCACGGCTATGTGGAGCGAGGTGCGCTCGGTAATGCGAACGTTCCTGAAAGAGCATCCCAATGTGGACGTCGTATTTCGTGAGAAATCGCCGGTGATGCAGATGGCGCTCCTCGAGCGGCGCGAGCTGGATGTGGGGATCTGGCGTATGGCAACGGAGCCCGCGGCGGGCTTTACCAGCATTCGCCTGCGTGACGCCGCCTTCCTGGTGGCGATGCCGGAAGATCATCGGCTGGTGGACAGGGAGGCGATTTCACTCTCTGAGCTGCAAAATGAGTATTTTGTCACCATGCCGTCGGCCCATTCGGACTGGGCTTTTCTTCAGCGCGTGTGCCAGCAGGCCGGGTTTTCCCCGATGATTGTCCGCGAGGCGGTTGAACCGCAGACGGTGCTGGCAATGATCAGCATGGGCATGGGGATCACGCTTGCGGCAGACAGCTATGCGCAAATGCAGTGGCCCGGCGTGGTGTTCCGTCCGCTCAATGCGCGTATTCCGGCGGACTTGTTTGTGGTGTATGACGATGCGCAGGCGACGCCAGCGGTGAAAAAGCTGGTTGCGGCGTTGAGGGCAGGGTGATGTTCTTGTCGGGTGGCGGCTTCGCCTTACCCGACCTACAAAGTGAGGTCGTCTGCTCTTTTCGTAGGCCTGATAAGCGCAGCGTCATCAGGCATTGAGCTTAAGACTCAGGAGTCGCAGATAGTAAAAAAGCGCCTTTAGGGCGCTTTTTTACATTGGTGGGTCGTGCAGGATTCGAACCTGCGACCAATTGATTAAAAGTCAACTGCTCTACCAACTGAGCTAACGACCCGAAATGGTGGGCGATGACGGGCTCGAACCGCCGACCCCCTCCGTGTAAAGGAGATGCTCTACCAACTGAGCTAATCGCCCATTTCGGAACTGCTATCGATAAGGTGAGAATGGTGGGCGATGACGGGCTCGAACCGCCGACCCCCTCCGTGTAAAGGAGATGCTCTACCAACTGAGCTAATCGCCCAATCTCAATTCTTATCTACACTGCGAGTCTACGTTAAAGTAGATGGTGGGTGATGACGGGCTCGAACCGCCGACCCCCTCCGTGTAAAGGAGATGCTCTACCAACTGAGCTAATCACCCCCGCTGTGTGGAGTCGCATTATAGGGAGAGTTGAAAATGAGTCAACGCATTTTCTAAAGTTTTTATTCGTTCGTCGTAAAATTAAACAAAACGATCGCGAAATGGGCTATTGCGCATGATTTCTAAACAAAAATAGCAATCTCGACGTCGATACAGGGATCAACATTGAGGATTCGGCGCACAGTGATAGAATATTGCCCATCGTTTTTTCCCCAGGATTTGCCGATTCGCGGCACCTTTATAACGTAAGGCCATTTCATGAAAATCAAAACTCGCTTCGCGCCAAGCCCGACAGGCTACCTGCACGTCGGTGGCGCACGTACTGCTCTCTATTCCTGGCTGTTTGCACGCCATAACAAGGGCGAGTTCGTGCTGCGTATTGAAGATACCGATCTTGAGCGCTCAACGCCGGAAGCAATCGAAGCCATCATGGATGGTATGAACTGGCTGAACCTGGAGTGGGATGAAGGCCCGTATTTCCAGACCAAACGTTTTGACCGCTACAACGCGGTAATCGATGACATGCTGGTCGCGGGCACGGCGTATAAATGCTACTGCTCGAAAGAGCGTCTGGATGCGCTGCGTGAAGAGCAGATGGCAAACGGTGAAAAACCACGCTATGACGGCCGTTGCCGTCACGATCATAGCGAACATGCCGCCGATGAGCCGTGCGTTGTGCGTTTCGCCAACCCGCAGGACGGTTCCGTTATCTTCGACGACCAGATCCGTGGCCCAATCGAATTCAGCAACCAGGAGCTGGACGACCTGATCATTCGTCGTACCGATGGCTCTCCTACCTATAACTTCTGCGTTGTGGTGGACGACTGGGATATGGAAATCACCCACGTTATCCGTGGTGAAGACCATATCAACAACACTCCGCGCCAGATCAACATCCTGAAAGCGCTGAATGCGCCGGTGCCGGTTTACGCGCACGTGTCGATGATCAACGGTGACGACGGTAAAAAGCTGTCCAAACGTCACGGCGCGGTCAGCGTGATGCAGTATCGTGATGACGGCTATCTGCCGGAAGCGCTGCTGAACTACCTGGTGCGTCTGGGCTGGGCCAGCGGTGACCAGGAGATCTTCAGCCGCGAAGAGATGATCAACCTGTTCTCCCTAAACTCGGTGAGCAAATCCGCCAGCGCGTTCAATACCGATAAGCTGCTGTGGCTGAACCATCACTACATCAACACCATGCAGCCCGAGTACGTGGCGACCTATCTGCAGTGGCACATCGAGCAGGCTAACATCGATACCCGCACCGGCCCTGAGCTGGCGGATCTGGTGAAACTGCTTGGCGAACGTTGCAAGACGCTGAAAGAGATCGCCGAGAGCTGCCGCTACTTCTATGAAGAGTTCGACGAGTTTGATGCGGATGCGGCGAAGAAACACCTGCGCCCGGTTGCGCGTCAGCCGCTGGAAGTGGTTCGCGACAAGCTGGAAGCCATTACTGACTGGACTGCTGAAAATGTCCATCACGCGATCCAGGCGACCGCTGATGAGCTGGAAGTGGGCATGGGTAAAGTCGGTATGCCGCTGCGCGTTGCGGTTACCGGCGCGGGCCAGTCTCCGGCTCTCGACGTCACCGTGCACGCCATCGGCAAAACGCGCAGCGTAGCGCGTATCAACAAAGCCCTGGGCTTTATCGCTGTGCGTGAAAGCCAGCAGTAATTGCGCTTAAGTGAAGAAAAACGGCAGGGGAAACCTGCCGTTTTTTTATGCCTGCAGTTCGGCAATACCGAGGCGGTTCAGAAACCCGTGAATGCCTTCCCGCGCAAGCAGAACGTGAAGACGCTCCTGCTCAACCAGCGTTAAGTTTTCCAGAGAGTCGATAATTTGAGGAAGCAGGCCCGACGATTTAGGCTCCCCGTAGAAAGAGGGCGCTTCTGCCAGCTGGTAGACTGCCTGACGTTTGCGGATGGCTGGAATGCTCATGATGTGCTCACGCACGCGGGCGTCGATATGGATTAAGCGTGCCCGTCCACCTTTGACGCCATTAATACCTTCTGTTTTCCAGCCCTGCTGGCGTATCCAGCGGTTCACGGTTTGTCTGGCGACGCCTAAACTGTCCGCCAGCTCTTCTGTGGTCATTTTACTGCGTAATCTTTTCATATCAGTTCTGATCGCGTATCCCTAAGCGTTGCAATAATCCGGTAATCCCTTCCCGCAGCAACAATGATGTCAGCTGCTTTTGCTCATCCGGCGTCATTTCGTTTGCCAGCGTCAGAAGTAAGGTATGTAGCGTACCGTCCTGGTAAGCGTTTTCTGGTAAATCAGGCGTATCTGATGCCCTGCGTGCGCTGCGGATAAATTCCCTGACCTTTTCATTAACATGGACCAGCCGCGCCTTACCACCCTGAACTCCTGGTTTTGGCGATGTAATCCAACCCTCTTTGCGTACCCATTTATTGATGGTCTGTCGGCTATAGCCAGTGAGCAGGGCTAACTCTTCAGGCGTCATTCGTTCCTTGATCATGCAATTTCCTGAGTGTTCATGGGGTTAATTAGTGGTTCATTTTATAGCACTGTTTTACGTGAAAACGTGACAGGCTTAACTCCTGACTGCGAGTCGGCTCGCAAAGTGATTCATTTGCCTGATTTTTCGACGGTTGAAAGGGCAGAGTTCATTTTGCCGTTGACACTCTGCGGCGGAATTCATATTATGCCGCCCGTCAACATGACAGCTTTACGATGGGGCTATAGCTCAGCTGGGAGAGCGCCTGCATGGCATGCAGGAGGTCAGCGGTTCGATCCCGCTTAGCTCCACCAAACTCTGAACCCAACAGAGTGCGGTGTGTAAAGTAACATGTGGGGCTATAGCTCAGCTGGGAGAGCGCTTGCATGGCATGCAAGAGGTCAGCGGTTCGATCCCGCTTAGCTCCACCAAAATTTGAACCCTCGTCGACAGACGGGGGTTTTTTTATGCCTTTGTAACATCCTCACCCCATTTTTGTTGCGAAAATGCCTGTTTTTTATACCTCGCCTCAATCCAGGTCAATAAAGCGGTCTAATTCTAGACTTAAACTTGCTTCGCACAATTAATAAACATACTATCCGCTCAGTCAATGTAATGATGGAATAATAGTTCATTTACCTTAATGAAAATCAAACACGTCAATAATGTAAAGATATTTATGATTGCGTTGCTGCTATGTCTGATAGCGGTTCCGCTTTCTCGTTATATTTCGCCGCGGGCGATTGTTAACGGGCACGATGTCTATTTAGCGTGGTTACCATTAAGCGTAATGCTGGCGGTTATTTTATTGTTTGGCCGCCGCGGCGTTATTCCCATTCTGCTGACATTAACTGTCACTAATATACACAACCTTAATTTAGCACCGCTACAACATGTCGTGTTGCTGTTTTGCCAGACCTTCTCCGTCTTTGCCGCCTGCGGCGCGATCCGACTGGTGCTCGGCAAGCGCTGGCGCCACAGCATGCCGAATAAATACGTCGGGCTCCGTATTTTCTGGCTGGGTTTTATCGTACCCATAGGTATTAAAATTTCGATGTATCTGGCCGGCTATTTATTTGATTTCCCGGTGACCATCTCGACTTTCTTTGGTGAAGGTTCCGCAATTTATAACGTTGTCGATATTCAAAGCCTGATATGCGCATCGCTGATATTTACAATGATGTTCTATTACCCATTAAGAATGATAATTAATCCTCGCTATGCGAGGGCATTCTGGCAGCAGAGCCTTAAGCCTTTACTTTCTCATAAGCAGCCCATTTTTATAGTAATTTGGCTAATGCTTCTGGTGTTTATTGTCGCAATTTTGTGCGCTCCCATTGAGTCACAAATAATTGCGGGCTATTTAATGCCGCTGATATTTATTCTCTTTACGCTCGGAATTAGCCGTCTGAGCTATGCCCTTATCTCTCTCATCTGGTCCGTCACGGCGCTGGTTTTGTTAACCTACAACTACAACTTTCTCAACGGGGTAGAGTCCGGGTATTCCCTCTCGTTTATCCTCTCAGTGCTGATCTCTTTCGCCATTTGTATGCTCTACATGTCGCGGATTTATCGACGCAGCGAATGGATGAAGCGCGGCTGGCAGGACAGGGCATTGACCGATCCGCTGACCGGGCTGCCGAACATCCGCGCGCTGGAGGTCTTTTTGCAGGGGCATCCCGACGCCAAAATTTGCTGCCTGCGCATGGATAATCTGGAGTTTTTGAGCCGCCATTACGGCATTCTCATGCGGGTCCACTGCAAGCGGGCCGTCACCGCCTCGCTGCAGCCTTTTCTGCAAAAAGACGAGCAGCTTTTCCAGCTGCCGGGAAGCGAGCTGGTGCTGGTGCTGCTGGGGCCGGAAACGGCTCAGCGCTTGCAGCATATGATCGACCAGCTGAACAGCCGCAAAATTTTCTGGAACAACACCGGGCTGGATATCGAGTTTGGTGCGTCGTGGGGTGAAGTCGCCGATGGTGAAAACCTGCACCACACCCTGGGGCAGCTGAGCTGGCTGTCCGAGCAGTCCTGCGCCGCGCATAACGTGCTGGCCCTGACGAACAGCGTGGAAACCGTGTCGGGGCAAACCACCGACCGGGTGCTGATGCTGGGGCGAATCAAGCGCGCGCTCGACGCGGGCGGTATTCGCCTTTACGCCCAGCCCATCGTGGATGCGCAGGGGAAGGGATATCACGAAATCCTTACCCGCCTCGAAAGCGATGGCGAGATCATCACGCCGGATCGTTTTATTCCGCTGATTGCCCAGTTCAACCTGAGCCACCGTTTTGACCTGAACGTGGTTGAACGGCTGCTGGCGTGGCTGAAGGCGCATCCGGTGTCGCACAATGACACGCGCTTCTCCGTCAACCTCATGCCGCTGACCCTGATGCAAAAAGAGGTGGCGACCGAGCTGATCGTTCTTTTCGAAACGTATTCCGTTACGCCGGACGCGGTAGTCATTGAGATAACCGAGGAACAGGCGTTTTCGAATTCTGAAATCAGCATCAACAACATTCAGCAGCTGCGCGATTACGGCTTCCGCATTGCTATCGATGATTTTGGGACAGGATACGCCAACTACGAGCGGCTGAAGCGCCTGGAGGCCGATATCATCAAGATTGACGGTTGCTTCGTGAAAGATATCTGTACTGACAGCATGGATGCGATGATCGTCCAGTCGATCTGCAATCTGGCGAAAACCAAATCCCTGTGCGTGGTGGCGGAGTTTGTAGAAACGCCGGAGCAGCGCGACATGCTGCTGCGCTTCGGCGTGGATTATTTGCAGGGCTATCTGCTGGGTAAACCCACGCCGCTCGGCGAACTGCAGGCATAAAAAAACCGGGAGCGAAGGCTCCCGGTTTTGTTTAAGCAGTATGGATTACAGTACCAGCGCTGCGATAGACGCAGACAGTACGCTCACCAGGGTAGAGCCGTAAACCAGCTTCAGACCGAAGCGAGAAACCACGTTGCCTTGCTCTTCGTTCAGGCCTTTAATCGCACCGGCGATGATACCGATAGACGAGAAGTTGGCGAAGGACACCAGGAACACGGACAGAATGCCTTCCGCGCGCGGAGAGAGCGTGCCGGCAATTTTCTGCAGATCCATCATTGCAACGAATTCGTTAGAAACCAGTTTGGTCGCCATGATACTGCCAACCTGCAGCGCTTCGCTTGCCGGAACACCCATCACCCATGCAACCGGGTAGAAGATGTAGCCCAGAATGCCCTGGAAAGAGATACCCAGAACCGCGGCGAACAGGGCGTTCAGTGCAGAAATCAGAGCGATAAAGCCGATCAGCATCGCGGCAACGATAATCGCAACCTTGAAACCAGCCAGAATGTATTCACCCAGCATTTCGAAGAAGCTCTGACCTTCGTGCAGATTTGCCATCTGCAGGTTCTCTTCGCCTTCTTCAACGCGGTATGGGTTGATCAGTGACAGAACGATAAAGGTGCTGAACATGTTCAGAACCAGCGCCGCGACGACGTATTTAGGTTCCAGCATGGTCATGTACGCGCCCACGATAGACATGGAAACGGTAGACATCGCCGTCGCTGCCATGGTGTACATGCGGTTGCGGGACATTTTGCCCAGAATGTCTTTATAGGCGATGAAGTTCTCGGACTGACCCAGGATCAGCGAGCTCACGGCGTTGAAAGATTCCAGTTTGCCCATGCCGTTAACTTTCGACAGCACGGTACCGATGGCGCGAATAACGACAGGCAGAACGCGGATGTGTTGCAGGATACCGATCAGCGCGGAGATGAAGACGATAGGGCACAGGACTTTCAGGAAGAAGAACGCCAGGCCTTCGTCGTTCATTTTACCGAAGACAAAGTTGGTACCTTCGTTGGCGAATCCGAGCAGTTTTTCGAACATTTCGGAGAAGCCTTTCACGAAGCCGAGCCCCACGTTGGAGTTCAGGAAGAACCACGCGAGCAAAACTTCAATAATGAGAAGCTGAACAACATAGCGAATGCGGATCTTTTTGCGGTCATGGCTGACCAGCAACGCAAGCGCCGTAACGACAACAAGTGCCAGTACAAAGTGAAGGACGCGGTCCATATTTGCTCCAAATTTGAGGCAGGTTTAATTTCCGTGCACATTCTATGTAACAAGCATAAAGAAAACGAGATCAAAGCCACACTATAGTCACATCCTGTGACGAGTCTCAAAAATAGTGATCAACAATACATTTTTGTTATGTTAGGTAAATGAGTGAAAAGTTAAGTTTGTGTGCTACGCTTCACAAATGACTGCACGATTTCACATTCTGTGAGGTCGGCCAGCTTTCCCGCCAATCTATCGTTCAACGCTATCAGAGAAATCAATACAAACGTTTTAAATGATCTTGATAATCATTCTCATTTTGATAGCATTAAACATAGCAAAGGCTATATTTCAGAGGCAGAGATGACAAACAGTCGCGTAGAGGGTAGCAGTGGACGAGCAGCGCGCAAGCTGCGGTTCGCATTAATGGGACCTGCATTCATTGCTGCCATTGGCTACATCGATCCGGGTAACTTTGCGACCAATATTCAGGCCGGGGCCAGCTTCGGCTATAAGCTGCTGTGGGTCGTGGTCTGGGCAAACCTGATGGCGATGCTGATCCAGATGCTCTCCGCGAAGCTCGGTATCGCAACCGGCAAAAACCTGGCGGAGCAGATCCGCGATCACTACCCGCGTCCGGCGGTGTGGCTGTACTGGGTGCAGGCCGAAATTATCGCCATGGCGACCGATCTGGCCGAATTTATCGGCGCGGCGATTGGCTTCAAGCTGATCCTCGGCGTGTCGCTGCTGCAGGGGGCTGTGCTCACCGGGATTGCCACCTTCCTTATACTGATGCTGCAGCGCCGCGGGCAAAAGCCGCTTGAAAAAGTCATCGGCGGTTTGCTGCTGTTCGTGGCGGCGGCCTATATCGTCGAGCTGATTTTCTCTCAACCGAACATGGTGCAGCTCGGTAAAGGGATGGTGATTCCTTCACTGCCAACCTCCGAAGCGGTCTTCCTGGCGGCCGGGGTGCTCGGCGCAACCATCATGCCGCACGTCATTTATCTCCACTCGTCATTGACTCAGCATATGCACGGCGGCACTCGCCAGGAGCGCTACTCGGCGACCAAGTGGGACGTGGCGATTGCGATGACGATTGCCGGTTTTGTTAACCTGGCAATGATGGCGACGGCGGCTGCGGCTTTCCACTTCAACGGCCACACCGGGATTGCGGATCTGGATCAGGCGTACCTGACCCTCGAACCGCTGCTCAGCCACGCCGCGGCCACGATCTTTGGTCTGAGCCTGGTGGCTGCCGGCCTGTCGTCAACGGTGGTGGGCACGCTGGCGGGGCAGGTGGTGATGCAGGGGTTCGTGCGCTTCCACATTCCGCTGTGGGTGCGCCGCTCGGTGACCATGCTGCCGTCGTTTATTGTGATCCTGATGGGCCTCGATCCTACCCGAATTCTGGTGATGAGCCAGGTGCTGCTGAGCTTCGGTATCGCCCTTGCGCTGGTGCCGCTGCTGGTCTTTACCAGCAACAAATCGCTGATGGGGGATTTAGTGAATACCACGCTGGTGAAGCGGGCGGGGTGGGTCATCGTGGTGATTGTCGTGGCGCTAAACCTGTGGCTGCTGATAGGCACCGCGTTAGGATTGTAAAAAAGAAAAGGAGCCAATGGCTCCTTTTTATTGTTAGTGGCGATGACCGCCGCCGTGACCGTGGCCTCGACCAGGCCCGTGACCCCAGCCGCCGCGACGATCGTCACGGTCGTTCCAGCCTTCACGGTAGCCGCGCTCGTAGGCTTTGCGGTTATCCCAGCCGCGGTGGCGACCATTATCATGTTTCCACCAGCGGTCTTTGCGCCATTCATAATGACGATGCCAGTAGTCGCGGTCGCGCCAGCCGCCGCCGTCCCAGTAGTTACCGTAATTGTCGCGATCGCCAATTTGTAATTTTATTGATGGCAACAGGGTGATTTCGCCGGCTGTGGCGACCAGCGGAGCTGAAGCCAGCAGTACCGCTGCAAGAATCAGTGACCTGAACATACTCTTCTCCTTCACGATCGGGGCCGCGTTGCGACCTGTTAATGCAATTTTACGATTTGGTAAATACCCGTTTAATCGCCTCAACTCCTAATTCATGGGGGAGAGCACTTTTTGCTAAAAGTGCTTTTATTTCGTACCGTTCAGAATCGCGTCAATCGCCGCCAGCTCCCCGGCCGTGAAGTGGCGGTTCTCGAGCATACCCACCGCATCGTCAATTTGCGCCGTTTTACTGGCACCAATCAGAACCGACGTCACCGCATCGTGGCGTAATACCCACGCCAGCGCCATCTGGGAGAGCTTTTGCCCACGCTGTTCGGCCAGCGCGTTTAGCTGACGCACTTTTGCCAGCTTCTCGTCGGTAAGCTGGTCCGGATTGAGAAACTTGCTGCCGCTGGCGGCGCGGGAATCCTGCGGAATGCCGTTCAGATAGCGGTTGGTCAGTTGGCCGCCCGCCAGAGGAGAGAAGGGGATGCACCCCACGCCGTTTTCCCCTAAGACATCCAGCAGCCCCGCTTCCGGCGCGCGCTCGAACATGGAGTATTTTGGCTGGTGGATAAGACACGGCGTGCCGAGATCGTTGAGAATCTCAATCGCCCGACGCGCCAGCTCCGCCGGGTAGTTTGACAGCCCAACGTATAACGCTTTTCCCTGGCGCACCAGATGGTCAAGCGCTTTCATGGTTTCCGCCAGCGGCGTTTCCGGGTCTGGACGGTGGTGATAGAAGATGTCGACATACTCCAGCCCCATGCGTTTCAGGCTCTGGTCGAGGCTGGAAATCAGGTATTTTCTGGAACCCCAGTCGCCGTAGGGGCCGTCCCACATGGTGTATCCCGCTTTCGTGGAGATAATCAGCTCGTCGCGCCACGGCAGAAAATCCTCCTGCAAAATACGGCCAAAGTTACGCTCCGCAGAGCCCGGCGGTGGGCCGTAATTATTGGCAAGGTCGAAATGCGTAATGCCCAAATCGAAGGCGCGCTGTAAAAGTTGACGGCTGTTTTCAACCAGCGTGGCGTCGCCGAAATTGTGCCAAAGCCCAAGAGAAACGGCGGGCAATTTCAGGCCGCTCTGCCCGCAGCGGCGGTACTGCATTGTCTGATAACGGTTTTTATCCGGCTGATAGCCCATTCTCGTGACCTCTGGCGTGGGAGTGAAAAATCCGTGTATACGTTTACACGAATGCGAAGAAAATGAGAATAGCGCACCTTTTTTTGTAAAGCATTCGTTCCACAGCCTTCTTTCCGCCGATTCTGGACAGCCATCACGCTTCTTTAATACTCAAAGTGAGGTCAACGTCAGAAGGACACCTGTTATGCGAACCCCGTACTGCGTCGCCGATTACCTGCTTGACCGCCTTACAGATTGTGGTGCCGATCATCTGTTTGGCGTGCCTGGCGACTATAACCTGCAGTTTCTCGACCACGTGATTGATAGCCCCGATATTTGCTGGGTGGGCTGTGCAAACGAGCTTAACGCGTCCTATGCCGCTGACGGCTACGCCCGATGTAAGGGCTTTGCCGCACTGCTGACGACATTTGGCGTTGGGGAATTAAGTGCCATGAACGGCATCGCGGGCAGCTTCGCGGAGTATGTTCCGGTGCTGCATATCGTCGGCGCGCCGGGAACGGCTGCCCAGCAGCGGGGTGAGCTGTTGCACCACACGCTGGGGGACGGCGAATTCCGTCATTTTTATCATATGAGTGAGCCGGTTACCGTCGCGCAGGCCATTCTTACCGAACAAAATGCCTGCTATGAAATTGACCGGGTGCTCACCACCATGCTGCGCGAGCGTCGTCCCGGCTATCTGATGCTGCCTGCCGACGTGGCAAAAAAAGCGGCCACCCCGCCTGTAAGCGCTCTCACTTATAAGCCCGCTCATGCGGACAGTGGCTGCCTCAGCGCGTTTCGCGAGGCGGCAAAAAACCGGCTGGCGGCGGGCAAGCGCACCGCGCTTTTGGCCGATTTCCTGGTGCTTCGCCACGGCTTAAAACACGCCATGCAGAAGTGGGTGAAAGAGGCTCCGATGGCGCACGCCACCATGCTGATGGGCAAAGGGATTTTTGACGAGCGCCAGCCCGGCTTTTATGGCACCTACGGCGGCTCGGCCAGCAGCGATGCGGTCAGAGAGGCCATTGAAGGTGCCGATACGGTGCTGTGCGTCGGCACGCGGTTTACCGATACCCTGACCGCCGGCTTTACCCACCAGCTCACCGCCGCGCAAACCATCGAGGTGCAGCCCCACGCGTCGCGGGTCGGAGACGTCTGGTTTACCGGCATTCCGATGATTCAGGCGATAGAGGTTCTGACCGAGCTGTGCAAACAGCAGATGGCGGCCTCGTCAGCGCCTGCCGCCCATCGTCCGTTTACCCACGAGGTGCCGCAGGGAGAGCTGACCCAGGAGAGCTTCTGGAGCACGCTGCAAACCTTTATCCGCCCGGGCGACATCATTCTGGCCGATCAGGGCACGTCTGCCTTTGGCGCGTTCGCGCTGCGGTTGCCGGCGGACGTGAACTTTATCGTCCAGCCGCTGTGGGGCTCGATAGGCTACACCCTGGCGGCGGCGTTCGGTGCGCAAACGGCGTGCCCGCAGCGGCGGGTCATCGTGCTGACGGGCGACGGCGCGGCGCAGCTCACCATTCAGGAGATGGGCTCAATGCTGCGTGATAAACAGCGGCCTATTATTCTGGTGCTGAATAACGAAGGCTATACGGTGGAGCGGGCTATACACGGGCCGGAGCAGCGCTACAACGATATCGCGCTGTGGAACTGGACGCAGATCCCGCAGGCGCTCAGCCTGAATCCTCAGGCCGAGTGCTGGCGAGTGAGCGAAGCCGAAGAGCTGGCGGAGGTGCTGGAGAAAGTGGCGCATCACGAACGGCTGTCGCTGATCGAGGTGATGCTGCCCAAAGCGGATATCCCTCCTCTGCTCGGCGCCATTACCAAAGCGCTGGAGGCGCGAAACAGCGCCTGACTATTTGTCGTTACGCCAGGCCATCATCATCGGTTTGCCCGCCAGCAGGAGCCAGGCGGGCAACATCACGATGCACAGGAGCGGAATCAGCGTCGTATCCGGCAC
The DNA here is from genome assembly GCF_964208575.1 of Enterobacter soli. Taxonomy (GTDB): domain Bacteria; phylum Pseudomonadota; class Gammaproteobacteria; order Enterobacterales; family Enterobacteriaceae; genus Enterobacter; species Enterobacter soli_A. The sequence continues at coordinate 108,768 of NZ_CAXOFU010000004.1, forward strand.
CACAACGGCTGCCATAAACAGGCTCAGCCACGCGTCGCGCGTCACCACCAGAACCAGCCCCAGAATCGAACAGGCCACGGTGATCGACGCCGGAACGGCATCCACGTGTTCGTGCAGCATCAGCCCCAGCGCCACGCCGATAAATACCGCCGGGAAGATACGCCCGCCGCGAAAGCCGCAGGCGGTGGCAACCACCAGCGCGCCGAGCTTAATCAGCGCAAACAGCAAATAATCGGACACGCTAAACACCTGGCTGAAGGCCAGCTGCTGCATCTCATCCAGCCCTTTGAACAGCGTCACCCGGCCGCCAATCGCGCCCAGGATCCCCAGAATAAACCCGCCCACGCCGAGGATCAGCACCGGGTGTTTGAGCCTGTGCATCAGGCGGTGCAGGCGCGGAAGGCACCACACCGCCACCATGCCCAGCGCAATGGCGATAGCCACGACCACGGCGCCGCTGAAGATATCGGCGATCTGCATCTGGCCGTAGTGGGGGAGGGAAAGCGAAAAGTGCGGATGGAAGAACAGGCTGGTGGTCAGCGCCCCCGCGGCGGCGGCCATCAGCGGTGCAAAGAGCCTGTCCCAGAGCGGCACGTCGCTATTGCCGCTGAGGGTTTGCGAGAAAATAAGCGCCGCGGCGACGGGGGTGCCAAAGAGCGCGCCGATGGTGCCCGCCGAGGCCAGGATCGTCCAGTCTAGCGCGCCCACGCGCGGGAAAATGCGCGAGCCGAGGAAAACCGCCAGCGCGATATTCACCGCCATAATGGGATGCTCCGGCCCGAGGCTCACGCCGCCCGCCAGGCCAACAATCAGCGCGATGATAAGACCCGGCAGCGCAGACGGGTTAACCGGGGCGCTAATCAGCGGCTCCAGCGCCGGGTCCGGCCCCGCGTGTCCAGGGCTAAAACGAATCACCAGCCCGACCGCCACGCCGGTTAAGGTCAGCATCATGATTATCCACGCGGGGGAGTCGATGCTCACGCCGAGATTTTGCGGAAGCGCGGTCCATAACATCGTTTGCAGTACCGAGGCGACTTTCATTACCACGATGAGCACAAGGCTCGAGGCAATACCGATGATGAGCGCCGGGATTGCCAATAACAGCATGGTTCTGGCTCGCGGATGGAGCATGATGATTTCCTTGTACAAAACAATTTTCATGACTTTGCACTTTCAACCTTGCGGCAATAGTGCAAAAGATGCTGAAACGGTAAAGTTATTCTGTGACGAAGATCGATTATCCTGGGGCGACTGAGTTCTGGTCGTTGTTGTTATCCAGCCTTGAAATTACAGTGTCCCAAAGATTTATTTTGACTTTAGCGGAGCAGTAGAAGAATGACAAAGTATGCTTTGGTAGGTGACGTGGGCGGCACAAACGCACGCCTTGCGCTATGTGATGTGAACAGCGGTGAAATCTCTCAGGCGAAAACCTATTCAGGGCTTGATTACCCGAGCCTGGAAGCCGTGGTTCGGGTCTATCTGGAAGAGCACAAGATAAGCGTTGAGGACGGGTGTATCGCTATCGCCTGTCCGATTACCGGCGACTGGGTGGCGATGACCAACCATACCTGGGCATTCTCTATCGCTGAGATGAAAAAGAACCTTGGCTTCGCGCATCTTGAAATCATCAACGACTTCACCGCGGTTTCGATGGCTATCCCGATGTTAAAGCCGGAACACCTGATCCAGTTTGGCGGCGCGGCGCCGGTTGAAGGTAAACCGATTGCCGTCTACGGCGCGGGGACCGGGCTGGGTGTGTCGCATCTGGTGCACGTCGATAAGCGCTGGGTAAGCCTGCCGGGCGAAGGCGGTCACGTTGATTTCGCGCCAAACAGCGAAGAAGAGGGGATTATCCTTGAAGAGCTGCGCGCGGAAATCGGCCACGTCTCCGCCGAGCGCGTGCTGTCCGGCCCGGGCCTGGTGAACCTGTATCGTGCGATTGTGAAATCCGACGGGCGTTTACCGGAAAACCTGCAGCCGAAAGACGTGACCGAGCGTGCGCTGGCGGATTCCTGCATCGACTGCCGCCGCGCGCTGTCGCTGTTCTGCGTGATCATGGGACGCTTTGGCGGCAACCTGGCGCTGAACCTCGGCACCTTCGGCGGCGTGTATATCGCAGGCGGGATTGTGCCGCGCTTCCTCGACTTCTTCACCGCATCCGGCTTCCGCGGCGGGTTCGAAGACAAAGGCCGTTTCAGAAGCTACGTGCAGGACATTCCGGTCTACCTGATCGTGCATGATAACCCAGGCCTGCTGGGCTCCGGCGCGCACCTGCGCCAGGTGTTAGGTCAGATCCTCTAAGCCGCAACCCCCTCTCCGGCGGGAGAGGGGGACGCCCTCACAGGTGCATCAGCTGGCGAAACTCTTTCACCTTGCTGCGGCTCACCGGCACCTGAAAATCCAGATCCTTTAAGCGCAAAATGTAGGTGTTGTTAAACCAGGGTTCGATCTCACGGATCTTGTTTAAGTTGACGCAAAACGAGCGGTGGCAGCGGAAGAAGTGCGCCGCGGGCAGCTTGCTGCAAAACTCGGTAATGTTCATCGCCATCACGTAGGACTCGCGCCGGGTGTAGACAAACGTCATCTTTTCATGGGCTTCGGCGTAATAAATATCGTCGATGGGCGTGACGATAATGCGCTCGTCTTTCACCAGATTGATGGTGTCATTCTCACGCGTAACCGGGCTGGCGTTCACCGGCGCGGCCTGCTGCTGCCAGGCGGCCTCCAGCTTTTGCAGCATGCTGACGATGCGCGACTCCTGGTAAGGCTTCAGAATATAGTCGAAAGCTTCCAGCTCGAAGGCCTCGACCGCGTGCTCTTTCCAGGCGGTGACAAACACGATAAACGGCTTGTGGGCAAACTGGTTGATGTTTTGCGCCAGCAGTACGCCGTCCAGCGACGGGATGTTGATATCCAGAAAAATGGCGTCAACCCGGTTGTGCTGTAAAAACTTCAGCACGTCCAGGCCATCCTCAAAGGTGCCCACAATCTCCATCTGGCTGTGCGTTTTAATCAGCCAGCTCAGCTCTTGTTGAGCCAGAAACTCATCTTCTACGATGATTACTTTCATCGGTTACTCCGGCGTAGGGCAGCAGGGAAATCGGTGCCTGAACGGGGGCACGCTCATGCGGGACGTAAAAGGCAATTTCGGTGCCCGGCTCCAGGCGGCGAATGTGCAGCCCCTCGCCAAACAGCAGCTTCACCCGGTGATGGACGTTCAGCAAACCAATCTTATTGCCCGGCATTTCGTTGGACTCCACGCGCTCAATCACTTTTGGATCGATACCGTGCCCGGTGTCGCGCACCGCAATGCGCACGCGGTTGCCGCTTTCGGTCACGCTAATCGTCACCACGCCCTTGCCTTTACACGGCTGAATGCCGTGCACAATCGCGTTTTCCACCAGCGGCTGGATCAGCAGGCTTGGGATCACGCAGTTGACCTCTTCATCGATATCGTAGATGACCGTCAGCTTGTCGCCAAAGCGTGCCTGCTCAATGGCGATGTAGTCTTTGATCTGATACAGCTCTTTTTTGATGTCGATCTGCTCGTCGTCTTTCAGCTCGATGTTGTAGCGCAGATAGCGCGAGAGATTGAAGATCAGCTGGCGCGCGGTGTCCGGATTCAGGCGAATAGAGGACGAAATGGCGTTCAGCGCGTTAAACAGAAAATGGGGATTAATTTTGCTTTGCAGCGCGCGCAGCTCTGCCTTATTTGCCATCTCACGCAGCTGCTCCGCCCGGGACACCTCCAGCTGGGTGGAGATAATCTGCGACAGGCCGATCGCCATCTCCTGCAGGGAGGAGGTTATCTGGTGCGCGTGGCAGTAGTAGATTTTCAGCGTCCCGGTCACCACGCCCTTTTCCCACAGCGGGATCACCAGCATCGAGTGAATTTCCGGCGTGCGGTGGGCTTCATCATTGTTTTTGATGATGATTTTGCCGTAGTTGATCGCCTGGCGCGTCGTCGGGCTGATGGTGTCGTCGTTGTCGCGATAGTTATGTTCACCTACGCCGACGTAGGCCAGCACGTGGTCGATATTGGTGATCGCCACGGCGTCGGCGTGGATGTCGCGGCGGATAATGTCGCAGACCTGACGCAGGGATTCGGCGTTCACCTGGCGAAACAGCGGCAGCGTTTTGTTGGCAATATCCAGCGCAAGCTTGGCCTGGCGCGCGGCGCTGGCCTCTTTTTCGCCCTCCACGCTCTGCACCAGCAGAACGATAAAGCCGATGCAGACGCTGCCGAGGATCATCGGAATCCCGATTTTCGAGACAATATCCAGACCGAGTGCGGTGGTTGGCGCCCAGACCACGACCAGGATCATGGTCAGCGTTTCGCACACCATCCCGGCGACGATCCCCGCCCGCCAGTGCTGCTGTTTCGGGAACTTACGATTAATCACGCCGGAGAGCACGCCCGCCACGATGCTGGTGATAAAGCACGGAATGGCGGTAACGCCGCCGATATCAATCAGGTAGCGGTGCGTGCCCGCAATGATGCCGGTGATAATCCCCACCCACGGGCCGAATAAGATCCCGCCGGACATCACCGCGATAATGCGCACGTTGACCAGCGAGCCCTCTACCGGAACGCCGGACCAGGTGCTGAACAGCGCAAACATGGAGAAGATAGCCGTTACGGCCAGCAGCTCTTTGGGGGAGTGGGCGGATTTATGTAAAAGCTCGCGAAACAGGCGGATGCGGATCAGGAAAAAAAGGCAGATCAGCATCAGCGCCGCGCGGTCAAACACCGCCAGGAGCATGTCGAATATTTCGTGCACGGGGGAACCTGGGAAATCGGGAAAAAACTATGATAAAAAACCTGACGCCTGATGGCTAGCTATCCATCAGCTAAATGAAATGAGGATAAACCATAATTTCCAAAGGGGATTATAAGCGTGTTGCTGAATCACGCGGGGTTTTTCGCCTGTATACCGCAACAGGTAATCATCTTGATATCAGTGTGTTAAACAGCGTGTAGCAAAAATGCCTTTCCCGGTTTTCTCGTTCCGCTTTTAGAAAAACCCGCATTCCCGTTTTAGGCGTAAGATTTTTTTTAATTTCCCTCTCGACAGCATGATTTTTTTCAGGTTATTTATTAAGCACGCCACAGCCGTGGCAGCGTCGCTCGGACGGTCCGGGCGCTAACGTGAATCTGAGGAACCTATGGCTGACTCCAGTCCTGAACGCCGTTTTACGCGTATCGATCGCTTACCCCCTTATGTTTTTAATATCACTGCTGAACTGAAAATGGCTGCGCGTCGGCGCGGCGAAGACATTATCGATTTCAGCATGGGTAACCCTGACGGCCCTACGCCGCCGCACATCGTTGAGAAATTATGTACCGTTGCCCAGCGTCCGGATACGCACGGCTACTCGACCTCTCGCGGCATTCCTCGTTTACGTCGTGCCATTTCTCGCTGGTATCAGGAGCGCTATCAGGTCGATATCGATCCTGAAAGCGAAGCCATTGTGACTATCGGGTCGAAAGAGGGGCTGGCGCACCTGATGCTGGCGACGCTGGATCACGGTGATACCGTGCTGGTGCCAAACCCGAGCTACCCGATTCACATTTACGGGGCGGTGATTGCCGGGGCGCAGGTTCGCTCCGTTCCGCTGGTGGAAGGCGTTGATTTCTTTAACGAGCTGGAGCGCGCCATCCGCGAAAGCTATCCAAAACCGAAGATGATGATCCTCGGCTTCCCGTCTAACCCGACGGCGCAGTGCGTCGAACTCGACTTCTTTGAAAAAGTCGTTGCCCTCGCCAGGCGTTACGACGTGCTGGTGATTCACGATCTGGCCTATGCCGACATCGTCTATGACGGCTGGAAAGCGCCGTCGATCATGCAGGTGCCCGGCGCGCGCGATGTGGCGGTAGAGTTCTTCACGCTCTCGAAAAGCTACAACATGGCCGGGTGGCGCATTGGCTTTATGGTCGGCAATAAAACGCTGGTGAGCGCCCTGGCGCGTATCAAGAGCTACCACGACTACGGCACCTTTACGCCGCTACAGGTCGCGGCCATTGCGGCGCTGGAAGGCGACCAGCAGTGCGTAAAGGATATCGCCGCGCAGTACAAGCGCCGTCGCGACGTGCTGGTGAAAGGCCTGCACGAAGCGGGCTGGATGGTAGACATGCCGAAGGCGTCGATGTACGTCTGGGCGAAAATCCCGGAACAGTACGCCCACATGGGGTCGCTGGAGTTTGCCAAAAAGCTGCTGCAGGACGCTAAGGTCTGCGTGTCGCCGGGCGTCGGTTTCGGCGAGTATGGCGATACCCACGTGCGCTTTGCGCTTATCGAAAACAGCGATCGTATCCGCCAGGCGGTGAGGGGCATTAAGAGCATGTTCCGCGCCGACGGGCTGCTTGCCTCAAAGGGCGCGCCGGAATAACGCGGTTTTCAGACGTAAAAAAAGGAGCCTTTGGCTCCTTTTTTTTGACTGCATTTACTCAACTAAATCATGAGAGCAAAGGTTCCGGCCCAGACTAAAACAATCACCGAAATGCCCATAAAGAAATATTTCACGTTTCATCGCTCCGCGTATCTTGTGGTACGCATTGAATAACAGAGTCCACCTGATGATAGAGAGCTGAAGTTGGGCCAGATGCCGCTGACTCCCGCTCAGAATTCTGTGCTTTCCTGTTGCCAGACGGCGCTAATGTACGCTTAAAAAAGTGGGGTGACAAGAGGGATTTTTTTAAATAATTTCTGACACTTACGAGTGTCGTGGAACGGCGACAGTTTGATTTCAGTACGCAATAAATTCCCGTTCGGCGACGGTCGAAAAACAGTTACACGGCGTGATTACAGGTGATTGAAAAGGTTAGTTTCTTTGCGAAACTAACCTTCAGGAATGGCTTAGATATAGAGCGAGGATTCGCCGAGCGGGCGGGTTTTAAACCGACGGTGCACCCACAGATACTGCTCCGGGGCACGCATGATTTCTCTTTCGATTACCTTGTTGATAAACGCCGCGGCTTCGCACTCTTTTTCCGGGTAGTTGCTCATCTCCGGGGCAATGTGCAGGCGATAGCCTGATTTATCTGCTTTACGCACCATCGTCACGGTCAGCATAGACGCGCCGGACAGACGCGAAATTACGAAAGTGCCGTTCGTGGTGGCAACGTCTTTCACCGCAAAGAACGGGGCAAAGCTGCTGCCCTTGCGGCCGTAATCCTGATCCGGCGCGAACCAGACGGCTTCGCCTTTTTTCAGGGCGCCAACCATGCCGCGCAGGTTATTACGGCTGATCATCGCCTTGTTGGAGCGCATACGTCCGCGGGTTTGCACCCACTCCATCAGCGGGTTGTTGTGCGGGCGATAGGTTGCCATCATTGGCTGGCAAAGCCCCATCACGCGGCCGCCCAGCTCCAGCGACATAAAGTGAACGCCGACCACCATCACGCCGCGGTTTTGCGCCTGGGCGCGTTTCAGGTTTTCCAGGCCTTCGACGTCAAACCATTTGCGCACGCGCTCGTCGGGCCAGAACCAGGCCATGCCCGTTTCCAGTAACGCCATCCCGATGGATTTGAAGTTTTCAGAAATCAGTTTTTCGCGCTCGTGCTCGTTGTACTGAGGGAAGCACAGCTCGATATTTTTGCGGGCAATGGATTCACGACGTTTGAGGAAGTGACGTGATGCGCTGCCCAGTTTCGAACCCAGTAAACGAAGTACGGGATAAGGAAGTTGAACTAACAGCCAGAGAACGCCAAGGCCAAACCAGGTAAACCAGTAACGCGGGTGTAAAAACGCGCGTTTAAAAGTGGATTCAGACAATATAAAAACCTTTGTGGAGCCAGAAAAGGTAGCGCAGACATCGCGATACGTCGTGCCGATAAGACCAGAATTTGAGGTGATGGTTTCAGGCTTTACCGATCTTTACGGCGTTACCTGTCCACTGCCAATATTGGCTGGCGGCGTAATGTAGCACCGTTATACGATATGTGCTATGTCTGGTTTTTGATTAAAAAAGCGGCAGATGAGAAGGGCGTTGATTTGGCTGTTTTTATAAACAGGAGCAGATTTTATATAGTATCTGCTCACTCATTTATAGGATTTATCAGTTAGCGACGATAAGGGCCATCGCCGGGCTGGACGTGCTTGTACCACTCCATCAGTTCTGCCGTGCCGGCTTCGCCCTCTGCGGGCGCCCAGGCTGCAAAATCTTCAGCTGCAACCGGTTGATAGGCACCCTGTTTGACTTCGAAGATGATCCCGCCGTTGTCCAGCGACAGCACCGCGTGCCAGGTGTCTGGCGCCATCTCCAGAACCCTGCACTCTTCCCCTAACACCACGCGGCGCGTAACGGCTCCGCTGTCGTCAAAATTCAGCACCACGAACCGGCCGCTTAGCGGAACCAGCAGCTCAAAGGTGTGCGGGTGGCGGTGCGGTCGCACGTAGGTGCCCGGCTCCATGGCAATCGCAAGACGCTGCACGGGGTCGCTCAGCTCAGGGTGAAAATTACGGTGGGCACGCAGGCGCGGAGAGTTCGCCGCCGCTTCGCTTTGCTGCTTCATATCGCTAACGGTAATTTGTTTCATTTAAGTCGCCTCAGGGAGAACTGAGAAAAGTGACGAGAAGATACGGGATGGTGTAAAGCGGGAATGTCCCCTGCAGGAATCGAACCTGCAACTAGCCCTTAGGAGGGGCTCGTTATATCCATTTAACTAAGGGGACGAAGCGGCACGAGTATAGCCTTATTTACACTTTGCGTTAAGCTCGTTGCCGCCTGACTGCTCAAAGAGTCACCAGTCAGTCCGTTTTTTTTGTCGATTTATAATCATTTTCCCGTGCCTTGAGTTCCGCCTTACGCTTGTTGGACATATCGTTGCGGATTTGCGCGTGGCTCAGCAGGGCGAAAATAAAGGTTCCGCCGCAGATATTGCCCGTAAGGGTTGGCAGGGCGAACGGCCAGAAAAAATCGCTCCAGTGCAGCGTCCCGTTAAAGACCAGATAGAGAATTTCAACGGTGCCCACCACGATGTGCGTGGTATCGCCGAGGGCGATAAGCCAGGTCATCAGGATAATGACGACGATTTTTGCGCTGCCCGCAGAGGGGAACATCCAGACCATGGTGGCGATGATCCAGCCGGAGATAATCGCGTTGGCGAACATCTCGGACGGGGTATTTTTCATCACATCCATACCAATTTTCACGAACGCGTCGCGGGTTTCTTCATCGAATATCGGCATATATTCGAATGCCCAGGCCGCTATCCCCGTGCCGATGATATTGCCCAGCAGCACCACGCCCCACAGACGCATCAGCAGGCCGACGTTGCCGAGGGTCGGGTTTTGCATAACCGGCAGCACGGCGGTAAGGGTGTTTTCGGTAAACAGCTGCTGGCGCGCCATAATCACGATAATAAAGCCAAAGGTGTACCCGAGGTTCTCCAGTAAAAAGCTCCCCGGCACGCCATCAAGCTGGACGTGAAAGATCCCTTTTGCCAGCAGCGATGCCCCCATCGATAAACCGGCGGCAATGGCCGACCACAGCAGGGCCATGGCATCGCGCTCCATCTCCTTTTCCCCATCCTGACGGATATGTTCATGGATGGCCATCGCCCGCGAGGGCAGCCTGTCTTCATCCACTTCTATCTCTTCGCCCCGGCGTTTCTCCTCGCTTTCCACTTCTCGCTCTTCATCATTTCCTCCAATTTTTTCTTCACTGATTTCCTTCATAGCAACTCCGGGCTGGGTGATCGTGCTATTAAGCGTAGCGACTTTTCGCCATTTCCCCGTGGGGATGCTCTTAAATTCCCGCCAAAGGCAATAAAGGCGATACATCACATTCAAAGCCACTATAAAATTGCTGGCGAAACGAAAACAAAAAGCCAGGCTATGCTGAGATTAGAGTGACGGTGTTTGCTGCCCGTCATCGTCTACGTAGACATCGCTAAACGTGCTGATACAATCGCTTACACGTTTACAGACGGAGCGTCAGGCGCTCCGTTACGGATGGCAATCAACGATAGCCATACTGAACAGGGAGATATTTATGAAACTTCGGCTGTCGGCGCTTGCGCTGGGCACCACGTTGCTCGTGGGCTGCGCAAGCTCAGGTGAGCAGACAGGGCGCTCCGATCCTTTAGAAGGGTTCAACCGCACCATGTATAACTTCAACTACAACGTGCTGGATCCTTACGTAGTGCGTCCGGTTGCGGTTGCGTGGCGCGATTATGTTCCCCAGCCTGCCCGTAACGGGTTGAGCAATTTCACCAGCAACCTGGAAGAGCCGGCGGTGATGGTGAACTTCTTCCTGCAGGGCGATCCCTATCAGGGGATGGTGCACTTTACGCGCTTCTTCCTGAACACCATTCTGGGTATGGGCGGCTTTATTGACGTTGCCGGTATGGCAAACCAAAAACTCCAGCGCGAACAACCGCACCGTTTTGGTAGTACTCTGGGCAGCTATGGCGTGGGCTACGGCCCGTACATGCAGCTACCGTTCTACGGCAGCTTCACCATCCGCGACGATGGCGGCGACATGGTCGATACGCTCTATCCGGTGCTGTCGTGGCTGACGTGGCCGCTCTCGATAGGGAAGTGGACGGTTGAAGGGATTGAAACGCGTGCTCAGCTGCTGGATTCCGACGGCCTGCTGCGCCAGTCTTCGGATCCGTACATCATGGTGCGTGAAGCCTACTTCCAGAACCACGACTTTATCGCCAACGGCGGCAAGCTGAAGCCGGAAGAGAATCCGAACGCGAAGGCAATCGAAAACGAATTAAAAGATATCGATTCGGAATAAATAAAAAAGGTGAGCAATGCTCACCTTTTTTTATTTCTGCGCGATTAGAACGCGTAGTTAAAGTTCGTACCGAACAGCCAGGCTTTACCGTCAGAGTGGAAGGTATAAGCCGCAGGGCCTTCGCCTTCGGTGAAGCTGACGTTCTGACCGTGCATATAAGACGCACCAACGTCGATAGACGCGTCGTCGTTAAAGGCGTAGGTCATACCGGCGCTCAGCCACAGACGGTCCTGATCCGGAATCGAGATGGAGCGCTTGTCGGCCGGGACCGGGCTGTCATCAAACGCGATACCGGTACGGAACGTCCAGTTCTTATCGTAGTAGTAGGTGGTACCCAGCGCGATACGATAAGCGTCTTTGAAGCTTTCATCTTTATAGAACAGCGTCTGGCCGTTGTCGCCAGTGGCTTTCAGCTCCTGGAACTGGCTCCAGCTGGTGTAGGTCAGGCTGTAGTGGATAGCCCACTGCGGCGCAACGCGGTTATAGCCGGACACTTCCCACATTTCTGGCAGGTGCAGAGACAGCGAGCCGTTCTCGGTTCTGCCGCCGGTGCCTGCCGGCAGACCGGTCAGACCCATGTTGCCCAGAATGGTGCTCAGGTTCGGGTTGATGGAGCTCTTGTAGTCGCCGTCGAAGTCGATTTTCACTTCGGAGCGGTAGGTCAGACCCCAGCGGTTGTCTTTATTCAGCTCATACAGGATACCGGCGTTCCAGCCGAAGCCCCACTCGTCACCCTTCAGGTGAGCGATCTGGTCATCTGCGGAATCAATACCGTTCAGATAAGAAGGCGGCACCATGCCGGAGAGTTGGCCTGCCAGCATTGGGCCCAGAGAACCCGCGTAGCGCTCGATTTTCGCTTTTGCGTAAACCGCATCAAAGCCAACGCCGAAGCTCCAGTTGCTGTCCAGACGGTACGCACCGCTCAGGTTCAGGTTAATGGTTTCCAGGTCGGTTTTGCCGCCGTAAATACCGGCCGCGTAGTTTTCGCCAAATTCGGTTGCCAGGCCATAGTTAGAGGTAACGGACGCACCCCAACCGAACTGGTCGTTAATTGGCATCACAAAGTGCATGTTAGGCACCCACGCGCTTGGCGCGATGTTGTCCTGGTTTGCGCTCTGTCCGGTTAACGCTGATTTACCGGTGATGTTCACATCGGGATCGATATACACGGCACCGATAGAGAAAGTGGGACGGTCAAACATCGTGATCAGGGCAGGGTTACGGCTTACGTTACCTGCGTCATCAGCGATGGCGCCTTCCCCGGAATATGCACGGCCAAGGCCAGAGGAAGAAAATTCGTTAAGCTGGAAGCCCGCTGACCAGGCGGACGTAGAGACTATTGCCACTGCAACTGCTAATGCAGTCTTTTTAAACAGGGTTTTCTGGCTCATGACCATAACCTCATTGAGTTATTTTTATTCAATAATTGTTACATACCGTAACAGGAGCGCGAAGTGTAGGGTCTGCGGTATTACATACAAATCAGACCAGTGGCGTGAGTATAGGTCTGACCAGCTAGAATGTTGCAAGTTTGTTTATTAATATTTTCAAACATGTTTCGCGAAACGGGATCTGGTTGGCAAAATTGTGACCAAAGCGGTTCACCCAAAATGGTGATTTTTGTTCTGGATCATTTTTAAGTGTGATATCGGTCACTTCTCTCATTTTGCGCCATTAACGGCTGGAGCCCCTCAGCATCGGGGCGTAAAATATCGGCAACGTGTTTAGCTCGCGCCCGGCGCGAATACTGAGGATAGTTACTATGAGTAAATGCAGTGCTGATGAAACCCCGGTTTGCTGCTGTATGGATGTTGGTACCATCATGGACAACACCGATTGCACCGCCTCTTACAGCCGTGTGTTCACTAACCGTGCGGAAGCCGACGAAACCCTGGCTGCGCTGACCAAACGCGCGCGCGACGTTGAGTCCGATCCGTGCGAGATCAAATCGACGTTCACCGAAGTGGACGGCGGCGTGAAGCTGGATATCGATTTCGTGTTCGCCTGCGAAGCCGAAACGCTGATTTTCCAGCTGGGCCTGCGTTAATCTTTTCCCGGCAATAAACCGCACAAATGCCTCTGACCCTCAGGGGCATTTTCTTTTTCTTCTCTGTGTTTTACATCGCATTTTTTCGTTTCCCCAATTGGCTGAATGTAAAAAAATGGTTAAGACTGTTATCAGGTCAGACCACTTTTATGCGCTAAGCATTTAATTACAGGGGAGTGTTATGAGTCAGGCATTACCGCTTATCACCCGACAGGGCGATCGCATCGCCATCGTCAGTGGGCTGCGCACGCCGTTTGCACGCCAGGCGACGGCGTACCACGGTATACCCGCGGTCGATCTCGGCAAAATGGTGGTGGGGGAGATGCTGGCGCGCAGCGAAATACCGCCCGAGGTCATTGAGCAGCTGGTTTTCGGCCAGGTCGTCCAGATGCCGGAAGCGCCGAACATCGCGCGTGAAATCGTGCTCGGCACCGGCATGAACGTGCATACCGATGCCTACAGCGTGAGCCGCGCGTGTGCGACCAGCTTCCAGGCGGTGGCTAACGTAGCGGAAAGCCTGATGACGGGTACGATCCGCGCCGGGATTGCCGGAGGCGCAGACTCCTCTTCCGTACTGCCAATCGGGGTGAGCAAAAAGCTCGCGCGCATCCTGGTGGACGCCAATAAAGCCCGTACCACCAGCCAAAAGCTCAAGCTTTTTTCTCAACTTCGCCTGCGCGATCTCATGCCCGTTCCGCCTGCCGTGGCAGAGTATTCCACCGGCCTGCGCATGGGGGATACCGCTGAACAGATGGCGAAAACCTACGCCATTACGCGTGAACAGCAGGACGCGCTGGCGCACCGCTCCCATCAGCTGGCCGCCAAAGCCTGGGCAGAAGGCAAGCTCGCCGACGAGGTGATGACCGCCTACGTTCCCCCTTACCGCGAGCCTTTTGCGGAAGATAACAACATTCGCGGGACGTCGACGCTGGCGGACTACGCCAAACTGCGCCCGGCGTTCGACCGCAAGCACGGCACGGTAACGGCGGCCAACAGTACGCCGCTCACCGACGGCGCCGCGGCGGTGATCCTGATGACCGAATCCCGCGCCAAAGAGCTCGGCATTAAGCCGCTGGGCTACCTGCGCAGCTTCGCGTTTACGGCGATTGACGTCTGGCAGGACATGCTGCTCGGCCCGGCCTGGTCCACGCCGCTGGCGCTGGAGCGCGCGGGGCTGACCCTTGCAGATTTAACCCTCATTGATATGCACGAAGCCTTTGCCGCGCAGACGCTGGCAAACGTCCAGCTGCTGGCGAGCGACAGGTTCGCGCGCGAGGTGCTCGGGCGTTCCCAGGCCACGGGCGAGGTGGATGAGAGCAAATTTAACGTGCTCGGCGGCTCCATCGCTTACGGACACCCGTTTGCGGCGACGGGGGCGCGCATGATCACCCAAACCCTTCATGAATTGCAGCGCCGCGGCGGCGGGTTCGGCCTGGTCACCGCCTGTGCGGCGGGCGGATTAGGTGCAGCAATGGTTCTGGAGGCTGAATAATGGAAATGACATCTGCGTTTACGCTCACCGTTCGCCCCGATAACGTGGCGGTTGTGACCATTGACGTTCCGGGCGAAAAGATGAACACCCTGAAGGCCGAATTTGGCGTTCAGGTTCGCGCGATGCTCAAGCAAATCCGCGAAAACAAAGATCTCAAGGGCCTGGTCTTTATCTCGGCCAAACCGGACAACTTTATCGCCGGGGCGGATATCAACATGATTGCCCGGGCGCAAAGCGCCGCAGAGGCCGAAGATCTGGCGCGTCAGGGGCAGCAGGTCATGGCGGAGATCCACGCTCTGCCGATCCCGGTCATTGCCGCGATCCACGGCGCCTGTCTCGGCGGCGGCCTGGAGCTTGCTCTGGCCTGTCATAGCCGAATTTGTACCGACGATGCGAAAACCGTTTTAGGCCTGCCTGAAGTGCAGCTCGGCCTGCTGCCAGGCTCCGGCGGGACGCAGCGCCTGCCGCGCCTGGTGGGGGTTAGTACGGCGCTGGAGATGATCTTAACCGGCAAACAGCTTCGCGCGCGTCAGGCGCTGAAAGCGGGGCTGGTGGACGAGGTGGTGGCGCATTCTATTTTGCTGGAGGCGGCCGCAGAGCGGGCGCTGAAAGGCCGTCAGCCGAAACGCCAGCTGCCGGTGCGCGAGCGCGTTCTGGCGGGGCCGCTTGGTCGCGCGCTGCTGTTCAGCATGGTGGGTAAAAAAACCGAGCAGAAAACCAAAGGTAACTATCCGGCCACGACCCGCATTATCGACGTGATCCAGACCGGCCTGGCGCACGGCACCAGCAGCGGCTACGCCGCCGAAGCCAAAGCCTTTGGCGAGCTGGCGATGACGCCGCAGTCGCAATCCCTGCGCAGCATTTTCTTCGCCAGTACGGAGGTCAAAAAAGATCCGGGCAGCGACGCCGAGCCCGCACCGCTTCGCGCGGTCGGCGTGCTGGGCGGCGGTTTGATGGGGGGCGGCATTGCTTTTGTCACCGCCAGCAAAGGCAAATTGCCCGTGCGTATCAAGGACATCAACCCGAAAGGCATTAACCACGCGCTGCAATATAGCTGGCAGCTCCTTGATCAAAAGGTCAGGCGCCGCCATATCAAGGCCAGCGAGCGTGACAGAGAGCTGGCGCTGATTTCCGGCACCACCGACTACAGCGGTTTTCGCCATCGCGACATCGTGATTGAAGCCGTGTTTGAAGATTTAGCCCTTAAGCAAAAGATGGTGGCGGAAGTCGAAGAGCACTGCGCGCCGCACACTATTTTTGCCTCGAACACGTCGTCATTGCCGATTGGCGACATCGCCGCCAGCGCGGCGCGTCCCGGGCAGGTAATAGGGCTGCACTTCTTTAGCCCGGTTGAAAAAATGCCGCTGGTGGAGGTCATTCCACACGCCGCAACCAGCCCGCAGACCGTCGCCACCGTGGTGAAGCTGGCGAAAAAGCAGGGCAAGACGCCGATCGTGGTGGCGGATAAAGCCGGTTTTTACGTCAACCGTATTCTCGCACCTTATATAAATGAGGCGATGCGGCTGCTGACGGAAGGGGAGAAGATCGAGCACGTTGATGAGGCGCTGGTGAAGTTTGGCTTCCCCGTTGGCCCAATCCAACTTTTGGATGAGGTGGGAATCGACACCGGCACTAAAATTATACCTGTGCTCGAAGCCGCGTATGGAGATCGTTTTAGCCCGCCTGCAAACATTGTTTCCGCAATTTTGAAGGACGATCGCAAAGGCAGAAAAAATGGACGCGGTTTCTATCTTTACGCGACGAAAGGGCGTAAAAGCAAGAAACAGGTCGACCCTTCGGTTTATGGGCTTATTTCCGCGACCGACCAGGGAAAACTGTCGGCAGTTCAGTGTGCTGAACGCTGTGTAATGATGATGCTCAACGAAGCGGCGCGCTGCTACGGTGAGCAGGTTATCAAAAGCGCGCGCGATGGCGACATCGGCGCCGTATTTGGTATTGGTTTCCCGCCGTTCCTGGGCGGCCCGTTCCGGTATATGGATTCCCTCGGCGCGGGTGAAGTGGTTGCTATTCTGCAACGTCTTGCCACGCAGTACGGTTCGCGGTTTACACCCTGTGACGAATTATTGCAGATGGCGGAACGCGGCCAAACATTTTGGCCATCAAGGGAAACTGTCCTTGTAAGTTAAGGTCAAAGAAGGGTAAATCCCGAGGTGAATGAACCTGTAATGGCGAAATTGTAAACAGAGATTGACTATACTTACGCCATTGAGGTAAAAAACAGCGTTTCATTCACCGAATGGATCAGGCACAATGCCCGGCCACCAGGTTCCTGCCCCCGGATGTCATCGCAGGCAGTCAGCGCTGGTGATTCTGGTTAACAAAAGCGGTGCAATATGCAAGTTTTTATCATGCGTCACGGCGACGCGGCACTCGATGCCGCCAGTGACTCAGTACGTCCTTTAACAAACTGTGGCTGCGACGAATCTCGTCAGATGGCAACGTGGCTTAAAGGTCAAAAAGTGGACATTGAACGTGTCCTGGTGAGTCCGTTCCTGCGTGCAGAACAGACGCTGGACGTGGTAGGGGAGTGCATGAACCTGCCGACCAGTGTGGATGTTCTCCCGGAACTTACGCCGTGCGGCGATGTTGGCCTCGTGAGCGCATACCTTCAGGCGTTGTGCAATGAAGGTATCTCCTCAGCACTGGTCATTTCCCACCTGCCACTGGTTGGCTATCTGGTATCTGAACTGTGCCCTGGCGAAACGCCACCGATGTTTACGACCTCCGCCATTGCTAACGTCACCCTCGACGAAGCGGGCAAAGGGGTCTTTAACTGGCAAATGAGCCCGTGCAATCTGAAAATGGCGAAAGCTATCTGACGTAACGCGCTTGCTGGCGGGGCCTCCCGCCAGTCTGTCAGGGCAGCTCTGGCGGCTGCCACTCCTCTACTTCAATCAACACCAGCAATGCGGCATCTCCGCCGTACTCTTTTGGTGCCTGATGAAACGCCATCACGTGTGGGTGCTGAGCCAGCCACAGCGGCGTTTGCTGCTTGAGAATATGTTTACCGTGCCCGTGCATCACGCAGGCGCAAAAGACGTGTTCGCGACGACATGCGGCGATCAGTGCGCCCAGCTCCTGTTTCGCCTGCATCTGGGTTAAGCCGTGCAGATCGAGAAACAGCTCCGGCGAATAATCCCCGCGGCGCAACTTTTTCAGCTCAAAATGGCTGACGTCTTCGCGCACGTATTTCACCGCGCCCTGGGTGTTCAGCAGCGGCTGAAATTCGTCTGAAAAATAGTGGCTGTTGTCGGCCTGCTCCTGCAATAAACGTTTGACCGGCACTTCGGTGACTTTCTTGCGAATCGGGCGGTGGACAATGGTGTCCTGCTTAATTTGACGCGTTCCGGTCATAAGCTGGCGGAAGAGCGCCTGATCCTCCTGGCTGAGCGTCGTTTTCTTTTTCATTAGCCTGTCTCATCTCTGATTTCGAATAGTGTACCTGACTAAACGCATTTTTTAACCTCAAGCAGCAAGCGTGAATGCTGATTTATCGCCGTCTTCATGGCAAACTAGCCGCCGAAAATTATGCGAGCGTGCCCTGGAGGAAAGAGTGGATAAAATTTTTGTCGATGAAGCAGTAAACGAGCTGCATACCATACAGGACATGTTGCGCTGGTCCGTTAGCCGCTTCAGCGCCGCCAATATCTGGTACGGCCACGGCACGGATAACCCGTGGGATGAGGCGGTACAGCTGGTTCTGCCTTCGCTCTATCTGCCTCTCGATATTCCTGAAGACATGCGCACCGCGCGCCTGACCTCAAGCGAGAAACACCGTATCGTCGAGCGCGTGATTCGCCGCGTTAACGAGCGTATTCCGGTTGCCTACCTGACCAATAAAGCCTGGTTCTGCGGCCACGAGTTCTACGTGGACGAGCGCGTGCTGGTGCCGCGCTCACCGATTGGCGAGCTGATCAACAACCATTTTGACGGCCTGATTAACCATCAGCCGCAGCACATTCTCGATATGTGTACCGGCAGCGGCTGCATCGCGATTGCCTGCGCCTACGCCTTCCCGGAAGCGGAAGTGGACGCGGTAGACATCTCCACCGACGCGCTGGCGGTTACCGAGCACAACATCGAAGAGCACGGCCTGATCCATCACGTGACGCCGATTCGCTCTGACCTGTTCCGCGACCTGCCAACCCTACAGTACGATCTGATCGTCACCAACCCGCCTTACGTGGACGCGGAAGACATGTCGGATCTGCCAAACGAATATCGCCACGAGCCGGAGCTGGGTCTGGCATCGGGATCGGACGGCCTGAAGCTGACGCGCCGCATTCTGGCCTGCGCGCCGGATTACCTGACCGACGACGGCGTTCTGATTTGTGAAGTGGGCAACAGCATGGTACATCTGATAGAGCAGTACCCGGATGTGCCGTTCACCTGGCTTGAGTTCGATAACGGCGGTGACGGCGTCTTTATGCTGACCAAAGCGCAGCTTCTCGACGCGCGCGAACACTTCAGCATCTACAAAGATTAATCCAGCGGGCTTCGGCCCGTTTCACAACGCTCAAACACAATAACGACAGCGGAGCCGTGATGGCAGGAAACAGTATTGGACAATTATTCCGCGTGACCACCTTCGGTGAGTCGCACGGGCTGGCACTGGGTTGTATCGTTGATGGCGTCCCGCCAGGCATCGAACTGACAGAGGCCGATTTACAGCACGATCTTGACCGCCGCCGCCCAGGCACCTCTCGCTACACCACGCAGCGTCGCGAGCCGGACCAGGTCAAAATTCTCTCCGGCGTTTTCGAAGGCCGCACGACCGGCACCAGCATTGGCTTGCTGATTGAGAACACCGACCAGCGCTCCCAGGATTACGGCGCCATCAAAGACGTGTTCCGTCCGGGCCACGCCGATTACACCTACGAGCAAAAATACGGTTTCCGCGACTATCGCGGCGGCGGACGTTCTTCCGCCCGTGAAACCGCAATGCGCGTGGCGGCAGGGGCTATCGCTAAAAAATACCTGGCGCAAAAGTTTGGCATCTTGATCCGCGGCTGTCTGACCCAGATGGGCGATATTCCGCTGGCGATCGAAGACTGGGATCAGGTTGAGCAGAACCCGTTCTTCTGCGCCGATGCCTCAAAGCTTGAGGCGCTGGACGAGCTGATGCGCGGCCTGAAAAAAGAGGGCGACTCAATCGGTGCCAAAGTGACCGTGGTTGCCGACGGCGTGCCGGCGGGCTGGGGCGAACCGGTGTTCGACCGTCTGGATGCGGACATTGCCCATGCGCTGATGAGCATCAACGCGGTGAAAGGCGTTGAGATTGGCGACGGTTTTGACGTGGTTCAGCTTCGCGGCAGCCAGAACCGCGACGAAATCACCAGACAGGGTTTCCAGAGCAACCACGCGGGCGGCATTCTTGGCGGCATCAGCAGCGGGCAGCAAATTGTTGCCAACATCGCGCTGAAGCCGACCTCAAGCATTACCGTGCCGGGCCACACGATTAACCGCTCTGGTGAAGAAGTTGAGATGATCACCAAAGGACGTCACGATCCGTGCGTGGGGATCCGCGCGGTGCCGATCGCCGAAGCGATGCTGGCGATCGTGCTGATGGATCACTTCCTGCGCCAGCGCGCGCAGAATGCAGACGTGACGACCACCATTCCACGCTGGTAAACATGAAAAAAACCGCAATTGCTCTGCTGGCGCTGCTCGCCAGTGGAGCCAGTCTGGCCGCCACCCCGTGGCAAAAAATCACCCATCCCGTGGCGGGAAGCGCGCAATCCATTGGCGCGTTTTCCAACGGCTGTATCGTGGGCGCAGAGGGGCTGCCGCTGCAGTCCGATACCTATCAGGTGATGCGTACCGACCAGCGCCGCTACTTCGGCCATCCGGATCTGGTGCTGTTTATCCAGCGTCTGGGGAACCAGGTGCACAACCTGGGGCTGGGCACGATGCTGATTGGCGATATGGGCATGCCCGCGGGCGGGCGTTTTAACGGCGGCCACGCCAGCCACCAGACCGGACTGGATGTCGATATCTTCCTGCAGCTGCCTAAAACCCGCTGGAGTTCGTCGCAGCTGCTGAAGCCTCAGGCGCTGGATCTGGTCGCACGCGACGGGAAAAGCGTTGTGCCGACGCTCTGGACGCAGGATGTCTCGAGCATGATCAAGCTGGCGGCGAAAGATAACGACGTTACGCGCATTTTTGTGAACCCGGCGATTAAGCAACAGCTGTGCCTGGATGCGGGAACCGATCGCGACTGGCTGCGCAAAGTGCGCCCGTGGTTCCAGCACCGCGCGCATATGCACGTACGTTTACGCTGCCCGGCGAACAGCCTGGAGTGTGAAGATCAGCCGCTACCGCCGCCGGGCGATGGCTGCGGCGCGGAGCTGCAAAGCTGGTTTGAACCCGCTAAACCTGGAACCACCAAGCCTGAGAAGAAGACACCGCCTCCGCTGCCGCCTTCCTGCCAGGCGCTACTGGATGAGCACGTACTCTGATGGATAATTTCGTCGAACTCTTTACGGTTTCCCCGCTGCTGCTGGTGGTGCTGTTTTTCGTCGCCATGCTTGCCGGTTTTATTGATGCGCTGGCGGGCGGGGGCGGTCTGCTGACCGTCCCGGCGCTGCTGGCCGCCGGTATGAGCCCGGCTCAGGCGCTGGCAACCAACAAGCTCCAGGCCTGCGGCGGCTCGCTGTCGGCATCGCTCTATTTTATCCGCCGCAAGGTGGTAAACCTCGCCGATCAGAAGCTCAATATCCTGATGACCTTTATCGGCTCCACCTCGGGTGCGCTGCTGGTGCAGCACGTCCAGTCGGACATCCTGCGCCAGATCCTGCCGATTCTGGTTATCTGCATCGGCCTCTATTTTTTACTGATGCCGAAGCTCGGGGAAGAAGATCGCCAGCGTCGCCTGCACGGCCTGCCGTTTGCGCTGATTGCCGGGGGCTGCGTCGGTTTTTACGACGGCTTCTTCGGCCCGGGAGCCGGGTCGTTCTATGCGCTGGCGTTTGTCACGCTGGCCGGATTTAACCTCGCTAAATCCACCGCTCACGCCAAAGTGCTCAACGCCACCTCGAACGTGGGCGGCCTGCTGCTGTTTATCATCGGCGGAAAGGTCATCTGGGCGACCGGGTTTGTGATGATGGCGGGACAATTTTTGGGCGCGCGCGCAGGCTCGCGTCTGGTATTAAGCAAGGGGCAGAAGCTGATCCGTCCGATGATCGTCATCGTGTCGGCGGTGATGAGTGCCAAGCTACTTTATGACAGCCACGGACAGGAGATCCTCCACTGGTTGGGGATGAACTAATGAACAGTACGCATAAATATGAACAGCTGATTGAAATCTTCGACGGCTGTTTTGCCGATGATTTTAATACCCGTCTGATTAAAGGCGACGACGAACCGATCTATCTTCCTGCTGATGCAGAGGTGCCCTACAACCGCATCGTGTTCGCCCACGGCTTTTATGCCAGCGCGCTACACGAAATTTCGCACTGGTGCATTGCCGGGAAAGCGCGTCGTGAGCTAGTGGACTTCGGCTACTGGTATTGCCCGGACGGGCGCGACGCCGCGACTCAGGGGCAGTTTGAGGACGTTGAGGTGAAGCCCCAGGCGTTTGACTGGCTGTTCTGCGTGGCGGCGGGGTATCCGTTTAACGTCAGCTGCGACAACCTCGAGGGCGACTTCGAGCCAGACCGTATTGTGTTCCAGCGCCGCGTTCACGCTCAGGTAATGGAATATCTTGAGAAGGGCATCCCGGAACGTCCGGCGCGCTTTATCAAGGCCTTACAGAATTATTACCACACGCCGGACATCACGGCGGAATGCTTCCCGTGGCCGGAAGATCTTTAACAGAGGAAAGAAGATGATCGCAGAATTTGAATCACGCATTCTGGCGTTAATTGATGACATGGTGGAACACGCCAGTGATGATGAGCTGTTCGCCAGCGGTTATCTGCGTGGTCACCTGACGCTGGCGGTTGCCGAGCTAGAGGCCGGGGACGATCACTCTGCCCAGGCGGTGCACGACGAAGTGACCCGCAGCCTGGAAAAAGCGATTCAGGCCGGTGAACTCTCTCCGCGCGACCAGACGCTCGTGATGGGGATGTGGGATAGCCTGTTCCAGCGCGCCAGCGCGCAGTAAGATTGTAAATCCCTCTCCCTGTGGGAGAGGGCACCATGCCGCACCCTACTTCACCATTTTCCCTTTCAGCAGCTTACGCACCCACAGCCGATTTGGGTTAAGCCCCGCCAGGGTAGTGCTGTCCAGCGGTATCGGCTCATCGCTCATCTGCGCGGCGAGCACTTCCGCCAGCAGCGGCGCCGAACACAGCCCGCGCGATCCCAGTCCGCCCAGCATGTACAGATCCGGATAAACCGGCGCGGTTACCGCTGACTCTTTGTTGTCCGCCAGATCCTGATAGGCCGCGAGCGTGGCCTCATAGTCCGGCACGCTGCCCGCCATTGGCAGGTGATCCCGCGTGGCGCAGCGTACCCCGCAGCGGGCCTCTCCTGCGCTCACATCCACCTCTTTCGCCCAGTCGGCCTGCGGGAAACAGTCAATCAACCGCTGGCGGTTCTGCTGCTGATCGTCTTCGCGATACTGCACGTCCGTTTCCCCGCGGCGATAGCTCGCCCCGATACAGTGGTGGCCGTTTGACGGATTTTGCGGCGTCAGGTAGCCGTCGTAGCAGAGCACCTGGCGCAGATTGCCGAGCTGCGGGGCGGTGGGGATGTGGCTTACCTGGCCGCTCACCGGATAGACCGGCAGCTTTTCCGTCTGGGCAAACTGGCTAATATGATGCCCGTTTGCCAGCACCACGCAGTCATGCTGCGCCTGCCCGCCATTGCTGAACGCTATCGTCCACCGGGTTTCATGCGCCAGGCTCGCCACGCTGCGGGAGTAGTGCACCGTCAGCCCGCGGGACTGCGCAAGCGCGATTGCCGCCGACGTAAGCTCCGCCGGGCACAGCCAGCCGCCGAGCGGATACTGGATACCGTCGCAGCCGCTTTCTATGCCCGCGGTTTCCGCCACCTGCCGCGCGTCCACCGCCCGGGCGATCTCCTGCGGTAAGCCGAGGGACAGCATCTGCGCGATTTTCTGCTGGCTCTTTTCGTCCCAGCCGAGCTGCGTTACGCCGCACCAGTCGTGGTCGAAGGTCACCGGCAGTATGTCATACAGACGGCGCGCAAAGGTGAACGCCGCCGGGAAAAACTGGCTCAGCGCCGGATCGTGCGCGCTCAGCAGCGGGTAGAGCGCGCCCTGACGGTTGCCGGATGCGCCCGTTGCCGGGGCGGCGTCCGCACAGTACAGCGTGACCTGCCAGCCGCGATGGAGCAGCGCGAGCGAGAGCAGGGCGCTGGCAATCCCGCCGCCAACGATGGCGACCTCGCGCGAGCGGCTGGCGGGACGGGCAAACCACGGGGCAAGGGCGGGATTCTCTGGCGTTTGCTCCATCGTCCCGACGAGCATGTCGCGCTTGCGGCCAAAGCCTTTGGTCTTTTGCATGGTAAAGCCCGCTTCCTGCAGCCCGCGGCGCACGAAACCGGCCGAGGTAAAGGTCGCGAGCGTCGCGCCGGGACGCGCCAGGCGCGCCATCGCCGTAAACAGGTGCTGACTCCACATGTCCGGATTTTTCGCCGGGGCAAAGCCGTCGAGGAACCAGGCGTCCACCTTCTGGCGCATTGAATCGTCGAGCCTGTCGGTTAGCTCGTTGATATCCCCGAGCCACAGATCCAGCGTCACGCGCCCGCCGTCCAGCAGCAGGCGATGGCAGCCGCCGATCGCCGGCGGCCACTGGGCCTGAAGCTGCTCTGCCCACGGGGCAAGCTCCGGCCAGTGCCGATGCGCCTGCTTCAGGTCGTGCGCGGTGAGCGGGAATTTCTCAAAACTGATGAAATGTAATCTTTGTAGGGTAGCGTCGGGGTGTGCAGCGCGAAACGCGTCAAACGCCTGCCAGAGGGTCAGGAAGTTAAGCCCTGTGCCAAATCCGCTTTCGCCCACCACAAACAGGCTGCGCGGATGAACGGGAAAACGGGCGCTGAGGTGGTTTCCGTCGAGGAAAACATAACGCGTTTCTTCCAGTCCGTTATCATTAGAAAAGTAGACGTCATCGAAATCTCGGGAAACAGGTGTACCCTCAGCGTTGAATTCGAGGTTGGCGGGTTGTATAGCGTTTTGTTTCACGTAAGTTACTCGTCTGGCAGGCAGTGGCACGATCTTAACGATGTGAGTCCGCTGGTGCAAATTTCCGCAGAAATTCGCTGATCGGACTTGTTCGGCGTACAAGTGTACGCTATTGTGCGACTCGAAACTTAATATAGTGCGACTTACAGAGGTATTGAATGAAACGTGCAGTGATTACTGGCCTGGGCATCGTTTCCAGCATCGGTAATAACCAGCAGGAAGTCCTGGCATCTCTGCGTGAAGGACGCTCCGGGATCACTTTCTCTGAAGAGTTTAAAGATTCAGGTATGCGTAGCCACGTATGGGGTAACGTCAAACTGGACACCACCGGTTTGATTGACCGCAAAGTGGTTCGTTTCATGAACGATGCCTCTATTTATGCTTATCTTTCCATGCAGGAAGCGATTGCTGATTCCGGTCTGACCCCTGAGGTTTACCAGAACAACCCGCGCGTGGGCCTGATTGCAGGTTCCGGCGGCTCGTCTAAAGCACAGGTGTTCGGTGCTGACGCAATGCGTAGCCCGCGCGGTCTGAAAGCGGTAGGTCCATACGTGGTGACCAAAGCGATGGGCTCCGCGGTTTCCGCTTGCCTGGCAACGCCTTTCAAAATTCACGGCGTGAACTACTCCATCAGCTCCGCCTGTGCTACTTCCGCACACTGCATCGGTAACGCGGTTGAGCAGATCCAGCTGGGCAAACAGGACATCGTATTTGCTGGCGGCGGCGAAGAGCTGGGCTGGGAAATGGCCTGTGAGTTTGATGCGATGGGCGCGCTGTCCACCAAATACAACGAAACCCCAGAAAAAGCTTCCCGTACCTATGACGCCAACCGCGACGGTTTCGTTATCGCAGGCGGCGGCGGTATGGTTGTGGTTGAAGAGCTGGAGCACGCTCTGGCACGTGGTGCGCACATCTACGCTGAAATCGTTGGCTACGGCGCAACGTCCGACGGCGCAGACATGGTTGCACCATCCGGTGAAGGCGCCGTTCGCTGCATGAAGATGGCGATGCAGGGCGTTGATACCCCAATCGATTACCTGAACTCCCACGGTACGTCTACTCCGGTCGGCGACGTGAAAGAGCTGGGTGCAATTTGCGAAGTGTTCGGCGACAACAGCCCGGCTATCTCTGCAACCAAAGCCATGACCGGTCACTCTCTGGGTGCGGCGGGCGTGCAGGAAGCTATCTACTCTCTGCTGATGCTGGAACACGGCTTTATCGCCCCAAGCATCAACGTGGAAGAGCTGGACGAGCAGGCTGCTGGCCTGAACATCGTGACTCAGCCAACTGACGCAACGCTGACGACCGTCATGTCTAACAGCTTCGGCTTTGGCGGCACCAACGCCACGCTGGTTATGCGCAAGCTGAAAGCTTAAGCTTTTGAATGTATAGTAGAAGGGAGCCTGAGGGCTCCCTTTTTTTATGCCTGGATTCGGAGTTTGCATGACTGTCGCCACCCCTGCAGAGAACGCTTCTTCTAATAATGTCTCGCTGTTTCGCATCGCCTTTGCGGTATTTCTCACCTACATGACCGTTGGCCTGCCGCTGCCGGTTATCCCGCTGTTCGTTCACCAGGAGCTGGGTTACGGTAATACGCTGGTGGGCGTGGCGGTGGGCATTCAGTTTCTGGCAACCGTTCTGACCCGCGGCTACGCGGGGCGCCTGGCGGATCAGCACGGCGCGAAGCGCTCGGCGCTGCAGGGGATGTTCGCCTGCGCGCTGGCGGGCGGCGCGTGGCTGCTGGCGGCGCTGCTGCCGATTGAGGCTATCTACAGGTTCGGGCTGCTGATCCTCGGGCGTCTGATTTTAGGTTTCGGTGAAAGCCAGCTTCTGACGGGGACGCTAACCTGGGGAATGGGGCTGGTCGGCCCGGCGAAATCCGGCAAGGTGATGTCCTGGAACGGAATGGCGATTTACGGCGCGCTGGCCGCCGGGGCGCCGCTGGGCCTGCTGATCAATAGCCACTTTGGCTTTGCCGCCCTGGCCGCAACCACCATGGTCCTGCCACTGCTGGCCTGGGCATTTAACGGCTCGGTGCGAAAAGTGCCCGCGCACAAAGGCGAGCGTCCGTCACTGCTGAGCGTGGTCGGGAAAATCTGGCAGCCTGGCCTGGGGCTTGCCCTGCAGGGCGTGGGCTTTGCGGTGATTGGCACCTTTGTCTCGCTCTACTTTATGAGCCGCGGCTGGGCGATGGCGGGCTTTACCCTGACCGCGTTCGGCGGCGCGTTCGTGCTGATGCGCGTGCTGTTCGGCTGGATGCCGGATCGCTTCGGCGGGGTAAAAGTGGCGGTGGCGTCGCTGGTGATTGAAACCATCGGGCTGGTGATGCTCTGGCAGGCGCCCGTGGCGTCCGTTGCCTTACTCGGCGCGGCGCTGACCGGCTGCGGCTGCTCGCTCATTTTCCCGGCGCTCGGCGTGGAAGTGGTGAAGCGCGTGCCGCCGCAGGTGCGCGGTACGGCGCTGGGCGGCTATGCCGCGTTTCAGGACATCTCCTACGGCGTGACCGGGCCGCTGGCGGGCGTGCTGGCCACCTCGTTTGGTTACCCGTCCGTATTTCTTGCGGGGGCGGTTTCTGCGGTCGTGGGGATTGTGGTGACGCTGGTGGCGTTTCGCCGATCGTAGTTTTTGCCCGGTAGCGCTTCGCTTACCGGACCTCTAATCGCACGAACCGAGGCGAAGCCGCCACCCGGCAGCGTTACGCGACCAGCCAGAAAATCGCCAGCGCAATCAGCAGCGCGATAAACATCAGCCCTGGACGGGCAGAGAGGTTTCTGAAGGTTTCGACCACCGGCGCGAACAGCGGGCTGTATATAGGTTGAACGTTGCGCGCTTCCGGAACGCCGCCTTCGCGCTCTGCGCGGCGGGTAAAGATCTGATTGAGTAAATCCTGCACCTGCGCGGTGGTCAGCACCGTTTGCGGCGTGGCCTGCCAGCTCTGCTGGGCGTAATCCCGAATGGCTTCGAACTCGCGCGGCTCAAGCGGCTGCTTTAGCGCAGCCTGCAGCGTGTGCAGGGTCGGGGCGCTCTGGGTGCTCAGCGTCTGGCGCGCCTGTAGCCAGGTTACCAGATGGGTAAACTGTTTTGCCGGGATCAGCTCGCCATCCTTCACCCCGGAAAGTTCCAGCATCGACTGCCAGATGAGCTTTGGCGATTCACCCGTTGCCGCCGCGAGTTTGGTCACCATCTGATTGAGCGTGTTGTGCTCGGCGGGCTGCAGCGGGCGCTCGGTGGCCGGGCGCTGCTGCGGCTGCGGGATCGCCAGCTGGTTGGTTTGCAGCAGCGTCAGCACGGTTTTGAGCTGCTCCGGCGTAAGCTGGCTCAGCGCGGTCTGGCCGTACTGTTGACGAATAAAATCGCTCACCGCCTGGCGGTTATTCCCCTGGCCTAACAGCTCGGTGAGCTGCGAGATAACCTGCCGCGTGGTGTGATTCTGCTGCGCGGTGGTCAGGCGCTGGTTCAGGTTTTGCTCGGCGGCGGGGAAGTGGCGCGACTGAAGCGGCGCGTCGTTTCTGACCCCCAGATCGTGCTTCACCCCGGCCCAGACTTCGGCATTCTGCTGCGAAGTGAGCGCAATCAGGCGCGTTATCAGGCGCTCCAGCACCGTACGCTGCTGCGTGGAGAGCGGTTGTTCGCCTGCAATGTTGGGCGTGACGGGGCCTTCACCCGGAGGGCGTGGCGGCGTGCCTGAAATGGGATGCATCGTCAAAAATCCTTAAAGTCATTACTCACCGTAAACCAGGTTTCATATATGCCTGGCGGCGAGATTATGGCACACTTGACGGGTTTTCTTCCTCTCAAACAGGTACTCAGACGTGAAAATCCTCGTTGATGAAAATATGCCTTACGCCCGCGAGCTGTTTAGCCGCCTCGGTGACGTTAAGGCTGTCCCGGGTCGCCCGATCCCAGTGAATGAACTGGACGATGCCGACGCGCTGATGGTGCGCTCGGTGACCAAAGTAAATGAGGCGCTCCTGTCCGGCAAAGCGGTGAAATTTGTCGGCACGGCTACCGCCGGGACCGATCATGTGGATGACAAATGGCTTAGCCAGGCGGGGATCGGTTTTTCCGCCGCCCCGGGCTGTAACGCCATTGCCGTAGTGGAATACGTTTTCTCCTCCCTGCTGATGCTGGCCGAGCGCGACGGGTTTGCCCTGAAGGATCGCACCGTGGGCATCGTCGGCGTGGGCAACGTGGGCGGGCGCCTGCAAAAGCGTCTGGAAGCCTTAGGCATTCGCACGCTGCTGTGCGATCCCCCGCGTAAAGACAGCGGCGACGAAGGCGATTTCCGCCCGCTCGACGAGCTGGTGGCGCAGTGCGACGTTTTAACCTTCCACACGCCGCTGTTCAAAGAGGGGCCGTATAAATCGCTGCACCTGGCCGATGAGGCGCTGATCCGTCGCCTTAAGCCGGGCACCATTTTGATCAACGCCTGCCGCGGCCCGGTGGTGGATAACGCCGCGCTGCTGAAATGCCTGGAAGAAGGGCAGGCGCTGAGCGTGGTGCTGGACGTCTGGGAGCCGGAGCCGGATCTTAACGTCGACCTGCTGGCTAAGGTCGATGTGGCTACCGCGCACATCGCAGGCTACACCCTGGAGGGCAAGGCGCGCGGCACTACGCAAGTCTTTGAAGCCTATAGCGCGTTTATCGGCAAGCCGCAGCAGGTTGCTCTCGACATGCTGCTGCCCGCCCCGGAGT
This sequence comes from Enterobacter soli, assembly GCF_964208575.1. Classification (GTDB taxonomy): domain Bacteria; phylum Pseudomonadota; class Gammaproteobacteria; order Enterobacterales; family Enterobacteriaceae; genus Enterobacter; species Enterobacter soli_A. The sequence goes on from NZ_CAXOFU010000004.1 coordinate 137,919, forward strand.
TTGGCCGCATCACGCTGCACGGCTCGCTCGATCAGGCTACGCTGAAAAGGCTGGTGCATTTAGTGTATGATGTGCGCCGCGATGACGCCCTGCTGCGAAAAGTGGCGGGTATTCCGGGTGAATTTGACAAGCTGCGCAAGAATTATCTTGAGCGCCGCGAATGGTCTTCCCTGTACGTAATGTGCGATGACGCAGCGGCTGCAACGCTACTGCATCAGCTGGGTTTTAACGCCGTTCATCATCCGGCGCGTTAATGTCTTCTTAATGCTCCCTGTCGAATAATCCGGCAGGGACGCTTTTTTATTTCTGGAGTAAACCACCATGTCTGAAGGCTGGAACATTGCCATTTTAGGTGCCACCGGCGCCGTGGGCGAAGCCCTGCTCGAAACCCTTGCCGAGCGCCAGTTCCCGGTGGGAGAAATTTACGCCCTGGCGCGCACCGACAGCGCGGGTGAACATCTGCGTTTTGCCGGTAAATCCGTCATGGTGAAAGACGCGGCCGATTTCGACTGGACGCAGGCGCAGCTGGCGTTCTTCGCCGCAGGCGTTGAAGCCTCTGCGGCCTATGCGGAAGAAGCCACCAACGCAGGCTGTCTGGTGATCGATCTCAGCGGCCTGTTTGCGCTGGAGCCGGACGTGCCGCTGGTAGTGCCAGACGTGAACCCGTTCGTGCTGGCGGACTACCGCAACCGTAACATTATCGCCGTGCCGAATGCCCTCACCAGCCAGCTGCTGACCGCGCTGAAACCGCTGATTGACGACGGCGGCCTGTCGCGCATTGCCGTGACCAGCCTGCTTTCTGCTTCCGCACACGGCAAAAAAGCCGTCGACGCGCTCGCCGGGCAAAGTGCGAAACTTCTGAATGGTATCCCCATCGACGAAGATGACTACTTTGGTCGTCAGCTGGCGTTTAATATGTTGCCGCTGCTGCCCGATCGCGAAGGCTCAGTGCGCGAAGAGCGCCGCATCGTTGATGAAGCGCGCAAAATTCTGCAGGACGACGGCCTGATGATCTCCGCCAACGTTGTGCAGTCGCCTGTTTTCTACGGCCACGCGCAGATGGTGAGCTTTGAGGCGCTGCGTCCGCTGGCGGCAGAAGAGGCGCGCGATGCGTTTGGCCGCGGCGAAGATATCGTGCTGTCCGAAGAGAGCGAGTTCCCGACCCAGGTGGGCGACGCCACCGGCAGCGCGCACCTGTCCGTTGGCTGCGTGCGTAACGACTACGGGATGCCGGAGCAGGTTCAGTTCTGGTCGGTGGCCGATAACGTTCGCTTCGGCGGCGCGCTGATGGCGGTGAAAATTGCCGAAAAACTGGTGCAGGAGTACCTGTACTGATGTCGGAAGTGGAACAAAAGCCGGTTCATAAAATTGCCCTCGGTATTGAGTACGACGGCAGTAAATATTATGGCTGGCAGCGTCAGAATGAGGTGCGCAGCGTCCAGGAAAAGCTGGAGAAAGCGCTCTCTCAGGTGGCGAACGAGCCGATTAACGTCCTGTGCGCCGGCCGTACCGATGCCGGCGTTCACGGCACCGGGCAGGTGGTGCATTTCGAAACCACGGCGGTGCGTAAAGACGCCGCCTGGACGCTGGGCGTAAATGCGAATTTGCCTGGTGACATTGCGGTGCGTTGGGTAAAAGCTGTGCCGGATGATTTTCACGCGCGCTTCAGTGCCACCGCGCGCCGCTACCGCTACGTTATCTATAACCAGCGTCTGCGTCCGGCAGTGCTAGGTCAGGGCGTGACGCATTTTTATGAACCGCTGGATGCAGAGCGTATGCACCGGGCAGCGCAGTCCCTGATTGGTGAAAATGACTTTACGTCGTTTCGTGCGGTGCAGTGTCAGTCCCGCACGCCGTGGCGTAACGTCATGCACATTCACGTCAGCCGTCATGGCGCGTATGTGGTGGTGGATATCAAAGCCAATGCCTTTGTACATCATATGGTTAGGAATATTGTGGGCAGCCTGATGGAAGTAGGCGCCGGACACCAGCCGGAGAGCTGGATTGCAGAACTGCTGGCGGCGAAGGACAGAACGCTTGCGGCAGCAACGGCGAAAGCAGAAGGGCTGTATCTGGTAGCGGTTGATTATCCGGAACGCTTCGATCTGCCTAAACCGCCAATGGGCCCGCTGTTTTTAGCGGACTAAACAAAGGTGCAATTAAGGCTTAGACAACATGGATTTAATACGTTTTCTTATTGATTTCATCCTGCATATCGATGTTCACCTGGCAGAGCTGGTCGCGCAGTACGGCGTCTGGGTCTATGCCATTCTGTTCCTGATCCTGTTCTGTGAAACCGGGCTGGTGGTCACGCCGTTCCTGCCGGGCGATTCGCTGCTGTTCGTTGCCGGGGCGTTATCCGCACTGCCCACTAACGATCTGAACGTGCATCTGATGGTCATGCTGATGATCGTCGCCGCCATCGTGGGGGACGCGGTCAACTACACCATAGGGCGCGTGTTTGGGGAACGGTTATTTAGTAACCCGAATTCCAAAATTTTCCGCCGCAGCTATTTAGACAAAACCCACGCGTTCTACGAACGTCACGGCGGCAAAACCATTATCCTTGCGCGTTTTGTGCCTATTGTGCGTACATTTGCGCCGTTTGTGGCGGGAATGGGACATATGTCCTATCGTCATTTTGCCCTGTATAACGTTGCGGGCGCGCTGCTGTGGGTTCTGCTGTTCACCTACGCGGGCTACCTGTTTGGCGATCTTCCTGTGGTTCAGGAAAATCTTAAGTTACTGATTGTAGCCATTATTGTGCTCTCCATCCTGCCCGGCGTTATCGAAGTGATTCGTCACCGACGCGCGGCGGCTAAGCAGGTGAAGTAAAAGCGCATTCGCGGTTCGACCACTTTTTTATCCAAAGTTTCGGGCTGTTATGTTTTAATGTGCAACATTCATGGTCTGTTGGAGGCAAAAATGGCATTATTCGCCTCTTATAGCAAAACTGGCATACGACCAGGTTCAGGCAGAAAGGTTATCAATGAGCTGGATTGAACGAATTAAAAGCAACATTACCCCAACGCGCAAAGCGAGCATTCCTGAAGGGGTATGGACGAAGTGTGATAGCTGCGGCCAGGTTCTGTATCGCGCAGAGCTGGAACGCAACCTCGAGGTGTGTCCTAAGTGTGACCACCACATGCGTATGTCGGCGCGCAACCGCCTGCATAGCCTGCTGGACGAAGGTTCTCTGGTAGAACTGGGCAGCGAGCTTGAGCCAAAAGACGTGCTGAAGTTCCGCGACTCCAAAAAATACAAAGATCGTCTGGCCTCTGCGCAAAAAGAGACCGGCGAGAAAGACGCGCTGATCGTCATGAAAGGCACCCTGCATGAAATGCCGGTTGTGGCTGCGGCGTTTGAGTTCTCCTTTATGGGCGGCTCAATGGGCTCCGTTGTGGGCGCGCGCTTCGTGCGTGCCGTTGAGCAGGCGCTGGAAGACAACTGTCCGCTGATCTGCTTCTCCGCCTCCGGTGGCGCACGTATGCAGGAAGCGCTTATGTCACTGATGCAGATGGCGAAAACCTCTGCGGCGCTGGCGAAAATGCAGGAGCGCGGTCTGCCGTACATCTCCGTACTGACCGACCCAACCATGGGTGGTGTCTCTGCAAGCTTCGCGATGCTGGGCGACCTGAACATCGCAGAGCCAAAAGCGCTGATCGGTTTTGCCGGCCCTCGCGTTATCGAACAAACCGTTCGTGAAAAGCTGCCGCCGGGCTTCCAGCGCAGTGAGTTTCTCATCGAAAAAGGCGCCATCGACATGATCGTTCGCCGCCCGGAAATGCGCCTGAAACTGGCCAGCATCCTGGCGAAGCTGATGAATCTGCCGGCGCCTAACCCGGATGAGCCGCGCGAAGGCGTGGTCGTACCGGATCAGGAACCCGAGGCCTGATAACTGAAAAGGGCAGGGCCAACTGGCGCTGCCCTTTTTCTTTCTCACCGTTAATGACAGCCGGGCATCATGGAAAATAAAAGCATTCCCCAAGCCACGTCGCCCCTGGTCGCGTGGCTTTCTTATCTGGAAAACCTGCACAGTAAAACCATCGACATGGGGCTTGAGCGCGTAGGCCAGGTCGCCGCGCGTCTGGACGTGTTAAAGCCAGCGCCTTTCGTGTTTACCGTCGCGGGAACAAACGGTAAAGGCACCACCTGCCGCACGCTGGAGTCCGTGCTGATGGCCGCCGGCTACAAGGTTGGCGTGTACAGCTCACCGCATCTGGTGCGTTATACCGAGCGCGTGCGCATTCAGAACACCGAGCTGCCGGAATCGGCGCACGCGGCGTCGTTTGCTGAGATTGAAGCGGCGCGCGGTGAGATCTCCTTAACCTATTTTGAATACGGCACGCTGTCCGCGCTGTGGCTGTTTAAGCAGGCGCAGCTCGACGTGGTGATCCTTGAAGTCGGTCTGGGCGGGCGTCTGGATGCCACCAACTTGGTGGACGCCGACGTGGCGGTTGTGACCAGCATCGCGCTGGATCATACCGACTGGCTGGGGCCGGATCGCGAAAGCATTGGCCGTGAAAAGGCCGGTATTTTCCGCGCCGGTCGTCCTGCCGTGGTGGGCGAGCCGGATATGCCGCACACCATTGCCGATGTCGCCAGCGAGAAGGGCGCGACGCTGCTGCGCCGCGGCGTAGACTGGCAGTATGAGGTCAACGCAGACGGCTGGCGCTTTAGCGACGCCGCGGGCGCGCTGGATAACCTGCCTCTGCCGCAGGTGCCGCAGCCCAACGCCGCCACCGCGCTGGCGGCGCTGCGTGCCAGCGGGTTGAATGTGAGCGAGCAGGCCATCCGCGACGGCATTCAGCATGCGATTTTGCCCGGGCGTTTTCAGATTGTCAGCGAGTCACCGCGCGTGATCCTCGACGTGGCGCATAACCCGCACGCGGCGGCCTATCTTGCCGGGCGTCTTAAATCCTTGCCAAAAACCGGGCGCGTGCTGGCGGTTATCGGTATGCTGCACGATAAAGATATCGGCGGAACGCTGGCCTGCATGGAGACTGTGGTCGATTGCTGGTATTGTGCTCCTCTGGAAGGGCCGCGCGGCGCCTCTGCTGAACAGTTGATGGAACATCTCGGCACGGGCGAAAGCTATAAAAGCGTGGCGCAGGCCTGGCACGCTGCGATGGCGGATGCTAAACCAGAAGATACCGTGCTGGTGTGTGGCTCGTTCCACACCGTTGCACATGTCATGGAAGTGATGGACGCGGGGAGAACCGGTGGCGAGTAAGTTTCAGAACCGTTTAACAGGAACCATTGTGCTTGTTGCGCTCGGGGTGATCATTCTCCCCGGCCTGCTCGACGGGCAGAAAAAGCATTACCAGGACGAATTCGCGGCTATTCCGCTGGTGCCAAAACCGGGCGACCGCGATGAGCCCGACATGTCGCCGGCGGCGACACAGGCGCTGCCTGCTCAGCCTCCGGAAGGGGCGGCTGAAGAGGTGCGCGCAGGGGACGCCGCAGCGCCTTCCCTCGATCCTTCTCGCCTGGCGGTTACCAGCAACAGCGATATCGATCCTGTGCCGGTTCCGGTAGAGCAGCCTAAGCCTGTCGAAAAACCAAAAGCCGTTGAGAAGCCGCAGCCGAAGCCGCAGCGCGATAAAACCGCTGACCAGCTCGCGGCAGCATCAGAAACGCCGCCTCCGGCGAAAGCGAATCAGCCAGATGCCGCGCCCGCGGGTAAAGCCTACGTTGTTCAGCTCGGCGCGCTTAAAAATGCCGATAAGGTCAACGAGGTCGTGAGCAAGCTGCGCGGTGCGGGATATCGTGTTTACACTTCACCTTCCACGCCGGTGCAGGGTAAAATTACCCGCATCCTGGTGGGGCCGGAAGCGTCTAAAGATAAGCTCAAAGGCTCCCTCGGCGAGCTGAAGCAGATCTCCGGTCTGAGCGGTGTGGTGATGAACTACAGTGCGAACTAAGTAGGTCTACACACCGACCCTTTCCCTGAAAGAGAGAGGGCGGAAAGCAACGGCGTTGAACATTTTTTCAGCGCCTTTTTTATTTACGCGCGGGAAGGAAATCCCTACGCAAACGTTTTCTTTTTCTGTTAGAATTCGCCCCGAACTGGATGACAGGGCGTTTAATCGTGGGACACATATGGTCTGGATTGATTACGCCATCATTGCGGTGATTGGTTTTTCCTGTCTGGTTAGCCTGATCCGTGGCTTTGTTCGTGAAGCGTTATCGCTGGTGACATGGGGTTGTGCTTTCTTTGTTGCCAGTCATTACTACACTTACCTGTCTGTCTGGTTCACGGGCTTTGAAGATGAACTGGTCCGAAATGGAATCGCTATCGCGGTGCTGTTTATCGCGACGCTGATTGTCGGCGCTATCGTGAATTACGTGATAGGCCAGCTGGTCGAGAAAACCGGTCTGTCAGGAACGGACAGGGTGCTCGGCATCTGTTTCGGCGCGCTGAGAGGCGTGTTGATTGTCGCCGCGATACTGTTCTTCCTTGACACCTTTACCGGGTTCTCAAAAAGCGAAGACTGGCAGAAATCGCAGCTGATACCAGAGTTCAGCTTCATCATCAGATGGTTCTTTGACTATCTGCAAAGCTCGTCGAGTTTCTTGCCCAGGGCTTAACGAGGAAAAGACGAATGTGCGGTATTGTCGGTATCGCCGGTTTCATGCCGGTTAACCAATCTATTTATGACGCGTTAACGGTGCTTCAACACCGTGGTCAGGATGCTGCGGGTATCATCACCATTGATGCAAACAACTGCTTCCGTTTACGTAAGGCTAACGGCCTGGTAAACGATGTGTTTGAAGCCCGCCATATGCAGCGTCTGCAAGGTAATATGGGGATTGGTCACGTTCGTTATCCTACTGCTGGCAGCTCCAGCGCCTCCGAGGCTCAGCCTTTCTACGTCAACTCACCGTATGGCATCACGCTGGCTCACAACGGCAACCTGACCAACGCCCATGAGCTGCGTAAAAAGCTGTTCGAAGAGAAACGTCGCCACATTAACACCACTTCTGATTCTGAAATCCTGCTCAACATCTTCGCGAGCGAGCTGGATAACTTCCGCCACTATCCGCTGGAAGCAGACAACATTTTTGCTGCCGTTGCCGCCACCAACCGCCAGATCCGCGGCGCGTATGCCTGTGTGGCGATGATCATCGGTCACGGCATGGTTGCCTTCCGCGATCCAAACGGCATTCGTCCGCTGGTGCTCGGCAAGCGCGACCTCGGCGATGGCCGTACCGAATACATGGTTGCCTCCGAAAGCGTGGCGCTGGATACCCTGGGCTTTGAGTTCCTGCGCGACGTCGCGCCGGGCGAAGCGGTGTACATCACCGAGAAGGGCCAGCTGTTTACCCGCCAGTGCGCGGATAACCCGGTCACCAACCCGTGCCTGTTCGAATACGTTTACTTCGCCCGTCCGGACTCCTTCATCGACAAAATTTCCGTGTATAGCGCCCGCGTGAACATGGGGACGAAGCTCGGTGAGAAGATTGCCCGCGAGTGGGACGATCTGGATATCGACGTGGTCATTCCTATTCCGGAAACCTCCTGCGACATCGCGCTGGAAATCGCCCGCATTCTGGATAAACCGTACCGTCAGGGCTTCGTGAAGAACCGCTACGTTGGCCGTACCTTTATCATGCCGGGCCAGCAGCTGCGCCGTAAGTCCGTGCGCCGCAAGCTGAACGCCAACCGCGCCGAGTTCCGCGACAAGAACGTGCTGCTGGTGGATGACTCCATCGTGCGCGGCACCACCTCTGAACAGATCATCGAGATGGCGCGCGAAGCCGGTGCGAAGAAGGTTTACCTGGCCTCTGCGGCGCCGGAAATCCGCTTCCCGAACGTGTACGGCATTGATATGCCAACCGCGAACGAGCTGATTGCACACGGCCGCGAAGTGGATGAAATCCGCCAGATCATCGGTGCCGACGGCCTGATTTTCCAGGATCTGAACGATCTGATCGACGCGGTGCGCGCCGAGAACCCGGACATTCAGCAGTTCGAATGCTCGGTCTTCAACGGCGTTTACGTGACCAAAGACGTGGATCAGCAGTATCTCGACTACCTCGACTCGCTGCGTAACGACGATGCGAAAGCCGTTCAGCTGCAAAACGATCTCGAAAGCTTAGAGATGCACAACGAAGGTTAACGCCTTCGCCGGTGGGGGCTTCGGCCCTCACTTGCAACCCTCCGTAAATTCCGGCACAGTCAGCCCTGAAAACAGCAAGGGCGAACATCATGAAACGACTCATAGTAGGGATTAGCGGTGCCAGCGGCGCGATTTACGGCGTGCGCCTGCTGCAGGTGCTGCGCGACGTGGCGAACGTGGAAACCCATCTGGTGATGAGCCAGGCGGCGCGCCAGACCCTCTCGCTTGAAACCGACCTCTCCCTGCGCGACGTGCAGTCTCTGGCCGACGTGGTTCACGATGCGCGCGATATCGCCGCCAGCATCTCTTCCGGCTCGTTCAAAACCGCCGGGATGGTCATACTGCCGTGCTCAATCAAAACCCTGTCCGGCATCGTTAACAGCTACACCGACACGCTGGTGACCCGCGCGGCGGACGTGGTGTTAAAAGAGCGGCGCCCGCTGGTGCTGTGCGTGCGCGAAACCCCGCTGCATCTGGGGCATCTGCGTTTAATGACCCAGGCGGCCGAGCTGGGCGCGGTGATCATGCCGCCGGTTCCGGCGTTTTATCATCGCCCGCAGACGCTGGATGATGTGATAAATCAAACCGTTAACCGCGTGCTGGATCAGTTCGATATCGACCTGCCCGAAGACCTCTTTACCCGCTGGCAGGGCGCCTGAGTCTGTGCACAAACTGAGTGCATGAGAAGTCAAGTTGCCCTGTTTCAGGGCAATTCTGCAAGCGCGATCATATCCTCGACATTTAATTCGCTTTTTCCCTTTTTCTCTCTCCGGTTCGTTCGGCAGACCTGCTATCTTTCACCATTAAGGCAATATCGCAACGTTTTATTAACATATTTAACGTCGAATTTTTGACCAGACGGCAATGTGGCATAAGACCTGCAAGAGAAGCCTGCAACACAACACACAACACAATACATAATAAAATCACGGTTCTTGAGGGTAAATGTATGAAGAAGACGGTTCTGGCTCTGTCTTTGCTCGTGGGGTTAAGTGCAGCAGCAGGTAGCTACGCGGCGCTTCCACAGACGGTACGTATCGGTACAGACGCAACCTACGCGCCATTCTCTTCCAAGGATGCGAAAGGCGATTTCGTTGGGTTTGATATCGATCTGGGAAATGAGATGTGCAAGCGCATTGCCGTGAAATGCACATGGGTGGGCAGCGACTTCGACGCGCTGATCCCGTCACTGAAAGCCAAGAAAATCGACGCAATTATCTCCTCTCTCTCCATCACCGAAAAACGCCAGCAGGAGATTGCCTTCTCTGACAAGCTCTACGCGGCTGACTCGCGTCTGATTGCGGCGAAAGGCTCCCCGATTCAGCCCACCATCGACTCGCTGAAAGGCAAGCACGTGGGCGTACTTCAGGGCTCGACTCAGGAAGGTTTCGCCAATGCGAACTGGCGCGAGAAGGGCGTGGACGTGGTGGCCTACCAGAACCAGGATCTGATTTACTCTGACCTGGCGGCCGGGCGTCTGGACGCGGCGTTCCAGGATGAAGTCGCCGCGAGCGAAGGCTTCCTGAAGCAGCCTGCGGGTAAAGACTACGCCTTTGCCGGCCCGTCTGTGAAAGACAAAAAATACTTCGGTGACGGCACCGGTATTGGCCTGCGCAAAGACGATACCGAGCTGAAAGCGGCGTTCGACAAAGCCTTTGCCGAACTGCGCAAGGACGGTACCTACGACAAACTGGCGAAGAAATACTTCGACTTCAACGTCTACGGCGACTAATCATTGCTGACGGGAATGCACCATGACGGGGAGCCGTCATGGTGCGTTGCGGGTGTTGGCTCACCAAAACGGTGCGTTTGCGCTCATTTATTGCGCATGCAGTGCATAGTTAAGCACTGATGATGCAAAAAATCCCATTGTGGAGGCATTATCTTTTGCCTTGATAAGGGGATTAATGGCACATTAACGGCACCCCGTCGTCGTCAAAATCCCGTAAGAATCCAGTCTGTTGAGGATAGATATGAAAAAACTGATGTTGTCCCTTTCTCTGGTGCTGGCCGTTTCCAGCGCGAGCGCGGCTTTTGCTGCCATTCCGCAAAAAATTCGTATTGGTACCGATCCAACCTATGCTCCATTCGAATCGAAGAATGCGAAGGGGGAATTGGTTGGTTTTGACATCGATCTGGCCAACGAGCTGTGCAAACGCATCAAAGCGCAATGTACCTACGTTGAGAACCCGCTGGACGCGCTGATCCCGTCGCTGAAAGCGAAAAAAATCGACGTGATTATGTCTTCCCTCTCCATCACCGAAAAACGCCAGCAGGAGATTGCCTTCACCGACAAACTCTACGCCGCGGATTCCCGTCTGGTAGTGGCGAAAGCGTCTGATATCCAGCCAACCCTCGAGTCGCTGAAAGGCAAACGCGTCGGCGTGCTGCAGGGCACCACGCAGGAAACCTACGGCAACGAACACTGGGCGCCTAAGGGCATCGAAATTGTCTCTTACCAGGGCCAGGAAAATATCTACGCCGACCTGACCGCTGGCCGTATTGATGCCGCGTTCCAGGACGAAGTTGCCGCGAGCGAAGGCTTCCTGAAGCAGCCTGTCGGTAAAGATTACAAGTTCGGCGGCCCGTCCATTAAGGATGAGAAACTCTTCGGCGTCGGCACCGGTATGGGCCTGCGCAAAGAAGACAACGAGCTGCGTGAAGCGCTGAACAAGGCGTTCGCGGAAATGCGTGCTGACGGTACTTACGACAAGCTGGCGAAAAAATACTTTGATTTCAACGTTTACGGCGGCTAATCGCCCCGTCAAATAACGTGCGGCCCCTCCCGACGCGGGAGGGGAAAAGACACGGTTTCACTACTCACGATACGACAGGGCACGCGGTATGCTGTACGGATTTTCTGGCGTTATTTTACAAGGCGCGCTGGTCACCCTTGAGCTGGCTCTCAGCTCGGTGGTGCTGGCCGTGCTGATAGGCCTGGCGGGCGCGGGTGCGAAGCTGTCGGCCAACAAACCGCTGGCGCTGATTTTTGAAGGCTATACCACGCTTATTCGCGGTGTTCCCGATCTGGTGCTGATGCTGCTGATTTTTTACGGCCTGCAAATCGCCCTGAACGGCGTGACGGACGCGATTGGGATGGAGCAAATTGATATCGATCCGATGGTGGCCGGTATCATCACGCTGGGCTTTATCTACGGTGCATACTTCACCGAGACCTTCCGCGGCGCCTACATGGCGGTTCCGAAAGGGCATATCGAAGCGGCGACCGCCTTCGGCTTTACCTCCTCACAGACCTTCCGCCGAATCATGTTCCCGGCGATGATGCGCTTTGCCCTTCCGGGTATCGGCAACAACTGGCAGGTTATTCTCAAAGCCACCGCGCTGGTGTCGCTGCTCGGGCTGGAAGACGTGGTCAAAGCCACGCAGCTTGCGGGTAAGAGTACCTGGGAGCCGTTCTACTTCGCCGTCGTGTGTGGCGTTATTTATCTGGTCTTTACGACCGTCTCCAATGGTGTGCTGCTTCTGCTCGAACGTCGCTACTCCGTGGGTGTGAAGAGGGCTGACCTGTGATTGAGATTATTCAGGAATACTGGAAATCGCTGCTGTGGACGGATGGCTATCGCTTTACCGGCGTGGCGATCACGCTGTGGCTGTTGATTTCGTCCGTGGTGATGGGCGGCATTCTGGCGGTGTTTCTCGCCATTGGCCGCGTGTCGAATAACAAATTTATCCGCTTCCCTATCTGGCTGTTCACCTACGTGTTTCGCGGGACGCCGCTGTACGTGCAGCTGCTGGTGTTTTACTCCGGCATGTACACCCTGGAGATCGTGAAAGGCACCGAGATGCTGAACGCCTTCTTCCGCAGCGGGCTGAACTGTACGGTGCTGGCGCTCACGCTGAATACCTGCGCCTATACCACCGAGATTTTCGCGGGCGCCATTCGCTCGGTGCCTTACGGCGAGATAGAGGCCGCGCGCGCCTACGGTTTCTCGTCAGTGAAGCTTTACCGCTGCATCATTTTGCCGTCGGCGCTGCGCATCGCGCTGCCCGCCTACAGCAACGAAGTGATTTTGATGCTGCACTCCACCGCGCTGGCGTTTACCGCCACGGTGCCGGATCTGCTCAAAATCGCCCGCGACATTAACTCCGCGACCTATCAGCCGTTTACCGCGTTTGGCATTGCGGCGGTGCTCTATTTGATTATTTCGTATGTTCTGATCAGCCTGTTCCGCAAGGCTGAAAAACGCTGGTTGCAGCATGTAAAACCTTCGACGCATTGAGAATTATGATGGCTGAGAACAAACTAAACGTTATCGATTTGCACAAACGCTACGGCGAACATGAAGTGCTGAAAGGGGTGTCGCTCCAGGCTAATGCAGGCGACGTGATCAGTATTATCGGCTCATCCGGCTCGGGAAAAAGTACCTTCCTGCGCTGCATTAACTTCCTCGAAAAACCGAGCGAAGGCTCGATTGTGGTCAGCGGGCAGAACATCAACCTGGTGCGCGATAAAGACGGCCAGCTGAAGGTGGCGGATAAAAACCAGCTGCGCCTGCTGCGCACGCGCCTGACGATGGTGTTCCAGCACTTCAACCTCTGGAGCCACATGACGGTGCTGGAGAACGTGATGGAAGCGCCGGTGCAGGTGCTGGGCTTAAGCAAGCAGGAAGCCCGCGAGCGCGCGGTGAAATACCTGGCGAAAGTGGGTATCGACGAGCGCCAGCAGATGAAATACCCGGTGCATTTGTCCGGCGGTCAGCAGCAGCGTGTTTCCATTGCCCGCGCGCTGGCGATGGAGCCGGAAGTGCTGCTGTTCGACGAACCGACCTCTGCGCTTGACCCGGAGCTCGTCGGCGAAGTGCTGCGCATTATGCAGAAGCTCGCCGAAGAGGGGAAAACGATGGTGGTGGTGACCCACGAGATGGGCTTTGCCCGTAACGTTTCCAACCACGTTATTTTCCTGCATCAGGGGAAAATCGAGGAGCAGGGGCACCCGGACGAGGTGTTAGCGAATCCGCAAAGCCCGCGTTTGCAGCAGTTCCTGAAGGGATCGTTGAAGTAGTTTTTGCCTTTCTCCCTCCTCCTGTGGGAGGGCATCAGGCGGCAGTACAGCCCAATCGCCCGGTGGCGCTGCGCTTACCGGGCCTACGGGATGGGGGTTCCCCCTCTCCCTGTGGGAGAGGGCCGGGGTGAGGGCATCAGCCCGCACTGCTCTCCAGCCGATACACCCAGTCGTCATACCGCACGCCGTCAATCTCGTACGCCTTTTCCAGCACCTGCGTGCGCACAAATCCCGCCTTCTCTAGCACCCGCACCGACCCGCCGTTGTCCGCCAGCACGTAGGCGTTTATCGCCTTCACGCCCCTCTGGTTAAACGCGTACTCGCACACCGCCCGCAGCGCTTCGCTGGCGATCCCTTTTCCCTGGGCGGCGGGCACCACCGTATAGCCGATGTCCGCCTCTTCGCGGTTTTCCGCGCTGATTTGCAGGCCTATGTCGCCAAGCGGGGTGGCATCGTCGTGCTGGCGGATCACAAACACGTGCGCGGCGGTCAGCCGTGCGGCGAACACGCGGCGCGTCTCTTTTTCCGGAGCGATGGCGGCCATATAGCGCATGACGGAGCGGTCTTCACGCAGGGTGCGGAAAAACGCCCAGTCAGAGGGTTCGAAAGGGGTGAGGTGAAGCCGGGGTGTGTCAATCGTTGCCATGATTACGCTGCCGTGCGAAGGATTGTGGCGAACAACCTTACCATATTCAGCGGGCGGGCTTTAGCCTACCACATCCTGTAGTGCTTCTTCTAAATCGTACCAGCGGAACGCAAAGCCCGCCGCTTCGAGCCGCTTCGGCAATGCGCGCTGGCCGCCCAGCACCAGCACCGACGATTCCCCCATCAGCAGACGAATCGCCGTGGCCGGCACGCGCAGTACCGCCGGGCGATGCAGCGCGTGGCCCAGCGCGTGGGCGAACTGTTCGTTGCGCACCGGATACGGCGACACCATATTGAACGGCCCGCGCAGGTCGTTATCCAGCAGCCAGATAATGCCGTTGACCATGTCGTCGATGTGGATCCAGGCGAGATACTGGCGACCGTTGCCAATCGGCCCGCCAAGGCCAAGGCGGAACGGCGGGAGCATCTTCGCCAGAATGCCGCCCTTTGGCGCCAGCACCACGCCGGTGCGCAGCAGGCAGACGCGGGTATCATCGCTTTGCGCGGCGCAGGCAATGCGCTCCCACTGGGCGCAAAGCTTGTGCGTGAACTCGTTGTGCGGCGGCTCCTCTTCGGTTACCACCACTTCGCCAAGATCGCCGTAATACCCGGCGGCGGAACCGGAGATAAACACCGACGGCGGGGTGGCGCTGTTGCGAATAAGCTCAACCAGCTTTTCGGTAATGCCCCAGCGGCTGTTGCACAGCAGCTGCTTTTGCTCCTGCGTCCAGCGCTTGTCCGCAATCGGCTCGCCGGCGAGGTTGATAACGGCGTCAAAGCCGTCAAGATTGTGCTGCTCCGCCAGCCCTTTCCAGATGTCGATCCCGGTACCGAGCACCTGACGCGCCTTCTCCGGGCTGCGCGACACCACGGTGATGTCGTGATGCAGCGCCTGCAAGCGTGGAATGAGATGACGACCAATCAGGCCGGTGCCGCCAGTCAGCAGAATCTTCATACAACCTCCAGGTTTACGCCTGGCGCTGCCAGCTTAACGTCATGGAAACCGAGTCGGCGTAGCGCAGGGCGTGAAGTTTATCGATCTCTACTTCAGCATAGGTGACCCAATGATGTTCGCGTGCGATATCGAGCACATCCTGGGTTAATTTTTCCAGCAAAGAGAAGCGGTTACTCTCAACATACTGGATGATGTTTTTGGTAATGGTGCGGTAGTTCAGCGCGTCGTTGATATCTTCGCTGGCGCGCGCTTTGTCCGCCGGGTAGTGGATAACCACATTGATCACGATATCCTGGCGGTTGGCGATCTCTTCGTCCTTAATACCGATATAGGTGCGTAAACGTAAGTTTTTAATGCGAATAATAGCGTCATGCTGTGACATTGCAGGTCTTCTCCGTGTCGTTATTTCCTCCATGATACATGAGGAGATAACCCGCGCCCAACCGGGCGCAGGGTTAAATCTGCTGGGCTTTAAGCATGGCGCGCTCGGTGGCCGGACGCGTGCGGATCCGCTCGAACCAGTTGTTCACCGCCGGGTAGCTGGCTAAATCAATACGGTGCCGCTCGTGGGTGTTAATCCACGGCCAGCAGGCGATATCGGCAATGCTGTAGTGATCGCCCCCCAGCCACGGCGTTTTCTCCAGCCTGCGGTTCATCACGCCGTAAAGACGCTGGGTTTCCACCTGATAGCGCTCGATGGCGTAGGGGATAAGCTGCGGCGCAAACGCGTTAAAGTGGTGGTTCTGCCCAAGCATCGGCCCCAGCCCGCTCGATTGCCAGAACAGCCACTGCAGCGTGTGGTGGCGCTCGCGCAGTTCCCCGCTCAGCAGCTGCCCGGTTTTTTCCGCCAGATACAGCAAGATCTCGCCGGACTCAAACAGGCTTAGCGGCCTGCCGCCGTCGGCTGGCGCGTTATCGACAATAGCCGGAATTTTATTGTTGGGTGAAATCGCCAGAAAATCGGGCCTGAACTGATCGCCTTTGCTGATATCGACCCGAATGATTCGATAGTCCAGGTTTGCTTCTTCAAGAAAGAGGGTGATTTTGTGACCGTTAGCGGTTGGGGCGTAGTAGAGGTCTATCATTCTCATCTCCAGTTCAGGCAAATGGTGAGGCGATAAAACGAGTATAGGTGCTTGTTGTAAATCGTGAGTTTTCATCAAGTGACAGCGACGCAAAGAGATTATATGTTGAGTGAAAACCCGCCAGTCGATGAGGACGTTATGAACCAACCTGCAATAACGCTGTGGTCAGACAGCAATTTCTTTTCCCCCTACGTCATGAGCGTGTATGTCGCGCTGGCAGAAAAGGGGCTATCGGTGACACTGAAAACCCTGGATTTGGACAGCGGTGCGCACCTCAAACCCGACTGGAAGGGCTACGCGCTGACCCGCCGCGTGCCGGTGCTGGAAATTGACGGCTTCGAGCTGAGCGAATCCTCGGCAATTACGGAGTACCTCGAAGAGCGATTTTCCCCGCCGGAGTGGGAGCGCATCTATCCTCACGATCTGCAAAAGCGCGCGCGTGCGCGTCAGATCCAGGCGTGGCTGCGCAGCGATCTGGTGCCGATCCGCGTTGAACGCTCAACCGACGTGGTGTTCGCAGGCGTGAAAAAACCGCCGCTGAGCGAAGAGGGGCAGGCCAGCGCCCGCAAGCTTATCGACACCGCATCGTCGCTGCTTGCCCACGGCAATCCAAACCTGTTTGGCGAGTGGTGCATCGCTGATGTCGATCTGGCGCTGATGCTCAACCGCCTGGTTCTCAATGGCGACGAGGTGCCGCAGCTGCTGGTGGACTATGCCAACTTCCAGTGGCAGCGTGCCTCGGTGCAGCGTTTTGTGGCGCTCTCCGCCCGGCGCGCGGGCTGATAAGCGCAGCCGCTTGAGGTATCATTAGGGCAGTCTGTTTTACTGAGGAGTGACTGATGAAACTGATGTTTGCGTCGGATATTCACGGCTCGCTGCCCGCCACAGAGCGCGTGTTGTCTCTGTTTGAACAAAGCGGCGCGCAGTGGCTGGTTATCCTGGGCGATATGCTAAATCACGGCCCGCGTAACGCCCTGCCGGAAGGCTATGCCCCGGCACAGGTGGCGGAGAAACTGAACGCGGTTGCCGGGCGCGTTATTGCCGTTCGCGGTAACTGCGACAGCGAAGTGGATCAGATGCTGCTGCATTTCCCGATTACCGCCCCGTGGCAGCAGGTGCTGCTCGAAAAAAGCCGCCTGTTTTTGACCCACGGTCATCTGTTTAGCCCGGACAATCTCCCGGCGCTCGCCGCTGGCGATGTGCTGGTTTATGGTCATACTCATATTCCGGTCGCTGAAAAACGCGGGGAGATTTATCACTTTAACCCCGGTTCGGTGAGCATCCCGAAAGGGGGATTTGCCGCCAGCTACGGCATGCTTGTCGATAATACCCTAAGCGTTATCGCACTTAATGATCAGCAAGTTATTGCGCAGGTAACGATTAATCCGTAAGTTACACCACAACTGCAAACGCGCCGAAAGAGCGCTTAGACGAGAAGGTTTCCCGATGGTGGAGCAGAGTCATTTGGCAAGTACAGAATGGGTAGACATTGTCAGTGAAGACAATGAAGTGATAGCGCAGGCGAGCCGCGAACAGATGCGTGCCGAACGGCTGCGCCACCGTGCAACGTATATCGTTGTTCATGACGGTATGGGTAAAATTTTGGTTCAACGCCGCACGGACACAAAAGATTTTCTGCCCGGAATGCTGGATGCCACTGCGGGCGGCGTGGTTCAGGCAGACGAAGTGCTGCTGGATTCCGCCCGCCGCGAAGCGGAAGAAGAGCTCGGCATTGCAGGCGTGCCGTTTGCTGAGCACGGTCAGTTCTATTTTGAAGACGAACACTGCCGCGTCTGGGGCGGGCTGTTCAGCTGCGTCTCCCACGGGCCGTTTGCGCTTCAGGAAGAAGAGGTCAGTGAAGTCAGCTGGATGACGCCGGAAGAGATCACCGCCCGCTGCGATGAGTTCACGCCGGACTCGTTAAAAGCGCTGGCGCTGTGGATGACCCGCAACGCCAAAAACGAATCCGCTAAGCCGGAAAGCAAAGCGGAAAAAGAGGAAGAGGCCGAATAAGCCTCAGCAACTCTCTCGCATACACAGGCTGGAGGCGATAGGTTTCCCATCGCTCCAGTCTCCCTCATTCAGACGCGCCAGCAGCGCTTTCCCGGCTTCAATCCCAATCTTACGGTGCGGCACCGCCATTGTAGTGAGCGGCGGCTGACAGACGCGGCTCACGTCGCTATCGCCAAATCCTACCACCGCCAGATCGTCCGGCACCTTAATACGCCGACGCTGACACTCGTAAAGCACGCCGCAGGCCAGCTCGTCCGACACACAGACCAGCGCGTCCAGCTCCGGCCAGGCGAGTAAAAACTCGGGTAGCTGCGCCGCACCCGTGGAGAAGTTGGGCGGAACGGCGGCGTTAATCACCCGGTTTGGCGACATGTGGTGGCGCAGCATGGCTTTGTACCAGCCCTGAAGATGCTGCTGGAAAATCCACTGCTCCTGGCTGGCGCACAGCAGGCCGATGTTCTGGTAGCCGCGCTGGATAAGCATCTCCGTCAGCTCGTACATGGCGGCAACGTTATCGATGCCGATGTTCATATCGAGCGGATCGGCGCGCATCGCCCCCATTTCCATCACCGGGATCGAGGCGTTTTTCAGCCAGTGGCGCACGGTGTCGGTATGGTCGACGCTGAGCAGAATGGCGGCCGCGATGTTCGATGCCAGCAGCGTTTCGAGTAACTTCTCTTCTTGTTCAAGACGATGCTGCGATTCTGCCAGCATGATTTGATACCCGGCGGGCTGTAGCACCTGCTGTAGCCCGGCGAACATCTCCGAGCAGCCGGCTTCTGAAAGATTGGGAACAACCATGGCAATCGTCCAGGAGGAGGCCGATGCCAGTGCGCTGGCGGCCAGATTGGGCATGTAACCCAGCTCCTGTACGGCAGCTTCAATTTTTTCACGCAGTTTATCGGAAACCTGTTCAGGTGTGCGCAATGCACGAGACACCGTCATCGTGCCTACACCCGCAAGCAGTGCGACATCGGCAAGCGTTACTTTACCGGTACTACGTCGTTTTCGTGTTAGGGACATACACCTTCCTGCAGATCAGACGCGTTTTTCTTATCATCCTTCGCTTCACGTGAAACGCAGTATACGCCTTAAATCCCTTTTTTTGCTGTGATTTCACGCCCTGATTGCAATTTGATAGCGCTATCACAAAACTGAATGTTAACCGTTGGTAGCGCTATCTTTGTGATCCTGATCGCAGTCAATGATTGATGTGTTGAATAAAGTTTGCACATCTTAGGCGTCAGACGGGGAGTGAAAAGTGCTCAAAAAATGGATATATGATACAACCATCACCCTTCAGGACAGCATTGAAAGCTGGCCGCAGGCGCTGGAAATATGCGCAAAACCGCTGCTGGACATGCAGGTGATTGCGCCCGAATACGTGACGGCCATCGTCGAACAGCATCACAAGCTAGGCCCGTACTATGTGCTGGCACCAGGGCTGGCCATGCCGCACGCGCGGCCAGAAGAGGGGGCAAAGGGACTTGGCCTGTCATTATTAAAACTACAGCAGGGAGTGTCATTTGGCGCCGGTGAATTCGACCCTGTCGATATTATCGTTATGCTGGCGGCGCCGGATAAACACAGCCATATCGAAACGATCTCCGCGCTGGCGGAATTATTTTCCAGCGATGAGGATATGGAACAATTACATCAGGCGAAGACGCTGGAGGAAATTAAAACGATTATCGACCGCTTCTGATTTAATTATTTTAAACCGATAAGTCACTACATTACGCGCGAGCGTGGTGGGGACGTACTCTACTCAAAAAAGGGGATAACAATGAAAATCATGGCTATTTGCGGTTCAGGCCTCGGCAGCAGCTTTATGGTCGAAATGAATATTAAAAAGGTGCTTAAAAAGCTCGAAATAGAGGCCGAAGTGGAACACTCGGATCTCTCTTCGGCCACCCCGGGTGCGGCAGATCTCTTTGTGATGGCGAAGGATATCGCCGCCAGCGCCAGCGTGCCGGAAAGCCAGCTGGTGGTGATCAACAACATCATCGATATCAATGAACTCGAAGCGCAGCTGCGCGCATGGTTCGACAAACAATAACCCTGATTAGGCGAGGTGGATATGTTTATCCTTGAAACGCTGAATTTCGTTGTTGATATTTTAAAGGTCCCGTCGGTATTAGTGGGGTTAATTGCCTTAATTGGCCTGGTTGCGCAGAAGAAAGCCTTTTCGGATGTCGTCAAAGGCACCATTAAAACCATTCTCGGCTTTATTGTGCTGGGCGGCGGCGCCACCGTGCTGGTGGGCTCGCTAAATCCCCTTGGCGGTATGTTTGAACACGCGTTTACTATTCAGGGCATCATCCCGAATAACGAAGCGATTGTTTCTATTGCCCTGGAAAAATACGGCGCGTCCACGGCGCTGATTATGGCCTTCGGGATGGTGGCGAATATTATCGTCGCGCGCTTTACCCGCCTGAAATACATCTTCCTGACCGGGCACCATACCTTCTATATGGCGTGCATGATTGGCGTGATCCTGACGGTTGCCGGCTTTGAAGGGGTAGGACTGGTATTTACCGGCTCGCTGATCCTCGGCCTGGTAATGGCCTTCTTCCCGGCCATTGCCCAGCGCTACATGAAGCGCATTACCGGCAATGACGATATCGCCTTTGGCCACTTCGGTACGCTGGGATATGTGCTTTCCGGCTGGATTGGCAGCAAGTTCGGCAAAGGCTCGCGCTCTACCGAAGAGATGAACCTGCCGAAAAACCTGAGCTTCCTGCGCGACAGCTCAATCTCTATTTCGCTGACCATGATGATTATCTACCTGATCATGGCGGTGAGCGCCGGGCGCGAGTATGTCGAAGCGACCTTCTCCGGCGGCCAGAACTACCTGGTCTACGCCATCATCATGGCCATCACCTTCGCCGCCGGGGTGTTCATCATCCTCCAGGGCGTGCGTCTGATCCTCGCGGAAATCGTTCCTGCGTTTACCGGCTTCTCGGAAAAGCTGGTGCCGAACGCGCGTCCTGCGCTGGACTGCCCGGTGGTGTATCCGTATGCCCCTAACGCGGTGCTGATTGGCTTCCTGTTCAGCTTCCTAGGCGGTCTGGTCGGGCTGTTCATCTGCGGTCAGTTCAGCTGGGTGCTGATCCTGCCGGGCGTGGTGCCGCACTTCTTCACCGGGGCGACCGCCGGCGTGTTTGGGAACGCCACGGGCGGGCGTCGCGGGGCGATGATCGGTGCGTTTGCCAACGGCCTGCTGATTACCTTCCTGCCGGTTCTGCTGCTGCCGGTGCTGGGGGCGATTGGCTTTGCTAACACCACCTTCTCGGATGCTGACTTCGGCGCCGTCGGGATTGTGCTGGGCAACCTGGCGCGCTTCCTGTCTCCGCTTGCCATCACCGGGCTGGTTGTCGCGCTGTTCGCGCTGCTGGTGGCCTGGAACCTGTTCGCTAAAAACAAATCTGCGGGAAGTAACGCGCAGGAAAATACCGGAGCCAAATCATGAACGTAACTGAAATTACCCGGCTGGCGCGGGATATCCGCGTGGCCACCCTGAAATCCCTGACGGACCTTGGCTTTGGCCACTACGGCGGCAGTATGTCGGTGGTGGAAACCCTGGCCGTTCTCTACGGCGCGGTGATGAAGATTGACCCGGCGGACCCGGACTGGCCGGAGCGGGATTACTTTGTCCTGTCGAAAGGCCACGCTGGCCCGGCGCTGTACAGCACCCTCGCCATCAAGGGCTACTTCCCGGTGGAAGAGCTGAGCACGCTGAACCAGAACGGTACGCGGCTGCCGAGCCACCCGGACAGGCTGAAAACCCGCGGGGTGGATGCCACAACCGGGTCGCTGGGGCAGGGGATCTCCATCGCGGGCGGCATGGCGCTGTCCCACAAGCTGGCTGGCCGTCCTAACCGCGTCTTCTGCATCGTCGGCGACGGCGAGCTGAACGAGGGGCAGTGCTGGGAAGCGTTCCAGTTTATTGCCCACCATCGTCTGAACAACCTGACGGTGTTCGTGGACTGGAACAAACAGCAGCTCGACGGCGAGCTGGACGACATCATCTGCGCGTTCGACCTGGAAGGTAAATTCCGCGCCTTCGGCTTTGACGTGGTGACGGTGAAAGGGGACGACATCCCGGCGCTGCTGGAGGTGACCTCGCTGGTGCCGGAAGCCGATGCCCGCCCGCTGGTCGTCATCCTCGACAGCATTAAAGGGCAGGGGGTGCCGTATCTGGAGCAGCTCGGCAACTCGCACCACCTGCGGCTGACCGAGGAGAGCAAAGCGGCGCTTAACGAGACAATTCGCCAACTGGAGGCTTCACATGATTAAGGTTGCACCCGCAGGACAAAAAGATGCCGTTGAGATGCGTAAGGTCTACGCCGGGTTTGTGGCGAAGCAGATTGAGGCCGGCAGCGAAATCATCGCCCTGGAGGCGGATCTGATGAGCTCGATAGCGATGGACGGCGTGGCGCGAGATTACCCGCAGCACGTCATCAACTGCGGCATCATGGAGGCTAACGTCATCGGCACGGCGGCGGGCTTGTCCCTCACCGGGCGCAAACCCTTCGTGCATACTTTTACGGCCTTTGCCAGCCGCCGCTGCTTTGACCAGCTGTTTATGTCCCTGGACTATCAGCGCAATAACGTGAAGGTGATTGCCTCGGATGCGGGCGTCACGGCCTGTCACAACGGCGGTACCCACATGTCGTTCGAGGACATGGGCATTGTGCGCGGGCTGGCGCACTCCGTGGTGCTGGAAGTGACCGACGCGGTGATGTTTGAGGACGTGCTGCGCCAGCTGATGGATCTTGAGGGCTTTTACTGGGTGCGCACCATTCGCAAGCAGGCGCCGAGCGTCTATGCCCCGGGCTCGACCTTTACCATCGGCAAGGGCAACGTGCTGCGCGAAGGCAGCGACATCACGCTGATTGCCAACGGCATTATGGTGGCGGAAGCGCTGGAAGCGGCGCGTCAACTGGAGCAGGAGAGCGTGAGCGCCGCGGTGATTGATATGTTCACCCTCAAGCCTATCGACCGGATGCTGGTGAAAAACTACGCCGAGAAAACCGGGCGCATCGTGACCTGCGAAAACCACAGCATTCATAACGGGCTGGGTTCGGCGGTGGCGGAAGTGCTGGTGGAAACCTGTCCGGTGCCCATGCGCCGGGTGGGGGTGAAGGAGCGCTATGGTCAGGTGGGGACGCAGGACTTCCTGCAAAAAGAGTACGGCCTGACGGCACACGACATCGTGTCGGCGGCGAGAGAGCTGCTGTAAATAAAAAAGGCGACCGGGTGGTCGCCTTTTTGTTGCCCGGTGGCGCTAGCGCTCACCGGGCCTACGGTTTTGTAGGCCGGATAAGCGAAGCGCCATCCGGCAATACATTACTGCTGCTGTGAAGACTGGATCGCGGTCAGCGCGATGGTGTAGACGATGTCGTCAACCAGCGCGCCACGGGACAGGTCGTTCACAGGTTTGCGCATACCCTGCAGCATTGGCCCGATGGAGATCAGGTCAGCTGAACGCTGAACGGCTTTGTAGGTGGTGTTACCGGTGTTCAGATCCGGGAAGATGAACACGGTAGCGCGACCTGCAACCGGCGAGTTCGGCGCTTTGGATTTCGCAACGTCAGCCATAACGGCGGCGTCGTACTGCAGCGGGCCGTCGATCATCAGGTCAGGACGTTTTTCCTGCGCCAGACGGGTGGCTTCACGCACTTTCTCTACGTCGCTACCCGCACCAGAGGTGCCGGTGGAGTAGGAGAGCATCGCAACGCGCGGTTCGATACCGAAGGCAATCGCGGAGTCAGCAGACTGGATAGCGATTTCAGCCAGCTGTTCTGCGGTTGGATCCGGGTTGATCGCGCAGTCGCCGTAAACGTAAACCTGTTCAGGCAGCAGCATGAAGAACACGGAAGAAACCAGAGAGCTGCCCGGAGCCGTTTTGATCAGCTGCAGCGGTGGACGAATGGTGTTCGCAGTGGTGTGAACCGCACCGGAAACCAGGCCGTCAACTTCGTCCTGCTCCAGCATCAGCGTACCCAGCACCACGTTGTCTTCCAGCTGCTCGCGCGCAACGGCTTCGGTCATGCCTTTGCTCTTACGCAGCTCAACCAGACGGGCAACGTAGCTCTCGCGAACCACTTCCGGGTCAACGATTTCGATGCCAGCGCCCAGCTCAACGCCCTGAGAAGCCGCGACGCGGTTAATCTCGTCAGGGTTACCCAGCAGCACACAGGTCGCGATGCCGCGCTCTGCACAGATAGCCGCTGCTTTAACGGTACGCGGTTCGTCGCCTTCTGGCAGAACAACGCGTTTGCCCGCTTTACGCGCCAGCTCGGTCAGCTGGTAGCGGAAGGCTGGCGGAGACAGACGACGACTGCGCTCGGAGGTTGCGGTCAGGGATTCGATCCAGTCTGCGTTAATGTAGCCTGCAACGTATTCCTGAACTTTCTCGATACGCTCGTGGTCATCAACCGGCACTTCCAGGTTGAAGCTCTGCAGGCTCAGAGAGGTCTGCCAGGTGTTGGTGTTCACCATGAACACTGGCAGGCCGGTGGCGAACGCGCGTTCGCACAGCTTGCTTACGCGTGGGTCCATCTCGTAAGCGCCGGTCAGCAGGATGGCACCGATTTCCACGCCGTTCATCGCAGCCAGACAGGCTGCAACCAGCACGTCAGGACGGTCAGCAGAGGTTACCAGCAGGGAACCTGCGCGGAAGTGTTCCAGCATGTGCGGAATGCTGCGCGCACAGAAGGTGACAGACTTCACGCGACGAGTGTTGATGTCGCCTTCGTTAACCACGGTCGCGTTCAGGTGACGCGCCATGTCGATTGCGCGGGTCGCAATCAGATCGAAGCTCCACGGCACCGCGCCCAGAACCGGCAGCGGGCTGGATTCCTGCAGTTTAGCCGGGTCAACTTTAACCACTTTCGCTTTGGAAGAGTCGTCAAAGATTTCGGACAGGTCAGGGCGAGTGCGGCCCTGCTCATCAACCGGGGCGTTCAGTTTGTTGACGATAACGCCGGTGATGTTGCTGTTTTTTGCGCCGCCAAAGCTGCTGCGAGTCAGTTCGATACGCTCTTTCAGCTGTTCTGGGGTGTCAGTGCCCTGAGACATAACGAAGACGATTTCCGCGTTCAGCGTTTTCGCGATTTCGAAGTTCAGAGACTGGGCAAACTGGTGTTTACGGGTCGGGACCAGGCCTTCAACCAGTACAACTTCCGCGTCTTGCGCGTTCGCGTGGTAGTTGGCGATGATCTCTTCCATCAGCACGTCTTTCTGGTTGCTGGAGAGCAGAGACTCAACGTGGCTCATCTTCAGCGGTTCAGCCGCCGGCAGATTGGAGTTCTTACGAACGATGCTGGTGGTCTGGTCTGGCGCATCGCCACCGGCGCGCGGCTGGGCGATTGGCTTAAAGACGCTCAGACGAACGCCTTTGCGTTCCATAGCACGGATCACGCCGAGGCTGACGCTGGTCAGGCCGACGCTGGTTCCGGTAGGGATCAGCATAATAGTACGGGACACGGTTTATCCTCTTTCGTTACCGCCGACGTTGGGCGGGCTACAAAACAGCACCGCCAGCATTGCTGGCGGTGTGGAATCAGGCAGTCAGGCGGTTCGCGTCTTGCGCGATGACCAGCTCTTCGTTAGTTGGAATAACGATAGCAGGACGGGTGCCTTCTTTGTTGATGAAGCCAGACTTGCCGAAGCGGGCAGCCAGGTTACGCTCGTGGTCAACTTCGAAGCCCAGAACGCCCAGTTTACCCAGGGACAGTTCACGAACCATTGCCGCGTTCTCACCGATACCACCGGTGAAGATAACCGCGTCCAGACGACCGTCCATCAGTGCAGTGTAAGAACCGATGTACTTCGCCAGACGGTGGCAGTAAACGTCCATTGCGCGCTTAGCGTCGGCTTTGGATTCGTAGTTGTCTTCAACGTAACGGCAGTCGCTGGTGACTTCGGTCAGACCCAGCAGGCCAGACTCTTTGGTCAGCATTTTGTTGATGTCGTCAACGCTCATGCCCAGGGTGTCGTGCAGGTGGAAGATGATAGCCGGGTCGATGTCACCGGAACGGGTACCCATCACCAGACCTTCCAGCGGGGTCAGACCCATGGAGGTATCCACACATTTACCGTTACGGATTGCAGAAACGGAACCACCGTTACCCAGGTGGCAGGTAATGATGTTCACTTCTTCAACCGGCTTGTTCAGAACTTTTGCGGCTTCCTGAGTCACATAGAAGTGGCTGGTGCCGTGTGCGCCGTAGCGACGAACGCCGTGCTCTTTGTACAGGCTGTACGGCAGGGCATAGAGGTAAGATTCTTCCGGCATGGTCTGATGGAACGCGGTGTCGAACACGGCCACGTTTTTGTCTTTCAGATTCGGGAAGGATTTCAGTGCTTCAGCGATACCGATCAGGTGAGCTGGGTTGTGCAGCGGTGCGAAAGAGGCAGAGTCTTTGATGCCCTGGATCACGGATTCGTCGATCACTACGGAGCTGGTGTATTTTTCGCCGCCGTGGACGATACGGTGACCAATCGCAGTCAGCTGAGCAGACAGTTCTGGTTTTTGTGCCAGAATAGTGTTAACGATAAAGTTCAGCGCTTCACTGTGAGCGGCGCCTGCACCTAAAGCCGCTTCTTGTTTGCTACCGTCCATCTTCCACTTGATACGTGCTTCTGGAAGGTGGAAACATTCGGCCAAACCAGAGAGGTACTCGTCACCGTTGAGCGCATCGATGATGGCGAATTTCAGTGAGGAGCTACCGCAGTTCAGAACCAGTACTAACTTACTCGACATGGAAGTACCTATTATTGATACGTGGCTAAAAAAACGTCAGTGAGTCGTGAAGCGTAACGCAATCAGACCTGGACGTTTATGATTAACATCATGCCGAACGTACATTCTGGCATGATGGAAGAAATACATCTGATTTTACGCCATTTTGAACATTTTTCAGGCAATGGCATAATATGCGATAATTTGACGACTTAACGATTCTCGTCTACGGCCCTATGAGGCTGGCACAGAATACCCGATACTGGGTAGCGATGACAAAATATTTTGAACGTTGTCATAGCTTGTTGTGGTTTTGCACGAAAATTTTAATTTTTATATGTGAAGTTGAGGTACAGCCATGTCGACACCTGAGATCCCCTCCGTGAGCTTTTTCAGCCTGTTTCGTCGGGGCCAGCACTACGCAAAGACGTGGCCCTTAGAAAAGCGCCTTGCGCCCATGTTCATTGAGAACCGCGTCATCCGCGCCACGCGCTATGCGATCCGCTTTATGACGCCGCTCGCCATATTTACCCTGTGCTGGCAAATCGCGCTCGGCGGTCAGCTGGGCCCCGCGGTTGCCACCGCGCTGTTTGCGCTTAGCCTTCCAATGCAGGGGCTGTGGTGGTTAGGGAAGCGTTCTGTCACGCCGCTGCCACCAACAATTTTACACTGGTTTTATGAAGTGCGTGGAAAACTTGAAGAGGCGGGGCAGGCGTTAGCCCCGGTTGAAGGCAAGCCGGATTACCAGGCACTGGCAGACACCCTTAAGCGGGCTTTTAAACAACTTGATAAAACATTCCTCGATGATTTGTGATTGATCATCGAAACGACTATTAAAAGAGGGCACAGTAACAGGCCGTTACCGTGTCTTTTTTTTCAAGTGCAAAGCGCTACAGGAGTCGAAAGATGGAAATGACCCATGCTCAACGTCTGATTTTGTCTAACCAGTACAAGATGATGACAATGCTTGATCCCGACAACGCTGCGCGCTACAGCCGCTTGCAGACTATCGTCGAACGTGGATTTGGTTTGCAGATGCGCGAACTGGACCGCGAGTTCGGCGAGCTTAAAGAAGAAACCTGCCGCATCGTTATCGACATCATGGAGATGTACCACGCGCTGCACGTTTCCTGGACCAATTTGAAAGATCCCCAGACCATCGACGAGCGCCGCGTGACCTTCTTAGGCTTCGATGCCGCAACGGAATCCCGCTATCTGAGCTATGTCCGCTTTATGGTGAACACCGAAGGGCGTTACACCCACTTCGACGCGGGCACCCACGGCTTTAACGCGCAGACCCCAATGTGGGAAAAATATCAGCGCATGTTAAGCGTTTGGCACGCTTGCCCGCGCCAGTACCATTTAAGCAGCAACGAAATTCAACAAATCATTAATGCCTGACGGAGGTGCGTGTGCAGTGTAAAGGTTTTCTGTTTGATCTGGACGGTACGCTGGTGGATTCGCTGCCGGTTGTGGAGCGCTCGTGGTGCCATTGGGCCGACAGGCATGGCATCGACCATCAGGAAGTACTGAATTTTATCCACGGCAAACAGGCCATTACCTCTTTACGCCACTTCCTGGCGGGGC
Source organism: Enterobacter soli (assembly GCF_964208575.1). Lineage (GTDB taxonomy): Bacteria > Pseudomonadota > Gammaproteobacteria > Enterobacterales > Enterobacteriaceae > Enterobacter > Enterobacter soli_A. The sequence goes on from NZ_CAXOFU010000004.1 coordinate 166,102, forward strand.
GCGCTGAGGAAGAGATCCAGGCCGAGTTCAAATACCTTGAGCAGATTGAAGCCACCGACACCGACGGTATCACCGCGCTGCCGGGCGCGCGCGAGCTGCTCCTGCACCTGAACGACGCGCAGATCCCGTGGGCGATTGTGACCTCCGGCTCTGTTCCCGTTGCTCACGCCCGCCACAAGGCTGCGGGTTTGCCTGAACCCGAAGTGTTTATCACCGCAGAGCGCGTGAAGCGCGGAAAGCCCGAACCGGACGCGTTTTTACTCGGCGCCGAGCTGCTGGGGTTAGCGCCAGCGGAGTGCGTGGTGGTTGAAGATGCGGCGGCAGGCGTGCTGGCGGGGTTGAATGCCGGAAGCCACGTGATTGCGGTGAACGTCCCTGCCGATTCACCCCGACTGAACGAAGCCGATTTTGTGCTGAGTTCGCTCACGGCGCTCGCCGTTTCTAAATCGCCGGACGGAATTGTAACCGTCTCGCTGAAAATGTAATCCCATGATTTAGCCCCACATTGTTGGGGCTTTTTTATGGCAGACTCTTTTCTCTCCCTGATTCCTCTGACAAGGATACGTTGTGAACGGTGAACTGATTTGGGTACTCAGCCTGCTTTTTATCGCCATTATTCTCTTTGCCACGGGCAAGGTTCGCATGGATGCGGTGGCCTTGTTTGTCATCGTCGCCTTTGTATTAAGCGGCACGCTTACACTTCCTGAAGCCTTCTCCGGCTTTAGCGACCCGAACGTAATTCTGATTGCCGCGCTGTTTATCATCGGCGACGGGCTGGTGCGCACGGGCGTGGCGACCATTATGGGCTCCTGGCTGGTGAAGGTAGCGGGCAACAGCGAAACCAAGATGCTGGTTTACCTGATGCTGACCGTCGCCGGGCTGGGGGCCTTTATGAGCTCCACCGGCGTGGTCGCCATCTTTATTCCGGTGGTGTTAAGCGTCTCAATGCGGATGCAAACCTCGCCCTCCCGCCTGATGATGCCGCTCAGCTTCGCCGGGCTTATCAGCGGCATGATGACCCTGGTGGCAACGCCGCCAAACCTGGTGGTGAACAGCGAGCTGATCCGGGAAGGGCTGGAGGGGTTTAGCTTCTTCAGCGTCACGCCGCTCGGACTGGTGATCCTGGTGATGGGCGTCATTTACATGCTCCTGACCCGCTTTGCGCTGCAGGGGGAAAAGCAGGATAAAGCGAAAGACGGCTGGAAGCGCCGCACCTTCCGGGATCTGATTAAAGAGTACCGCCTGACCGGGCGGGCGCGCCGTCTGGCAATACGCCCGGGTTCGCCGATGATCGGTCAACGCCTTGATGATTTAAAACTGCGCGAGCGCTACGGGGCGAACGTAATCGGCGTGGAGCGCTGGCGTCGTTTTCGCCGGGTGATTGTGAACGTTAACGGGGTGTCGGAATTCCGCGCGCGGGACGTGCTGCTGATCGATATGTCCACGGCGGACGTCGATTTGCGCGAGTTTTGCAGCGAACAGCTGCTTGAGCCAATGGTGCTGCGCGGGGAGTATTTCTCCGATCAGGCACTGGACGTCGGGATGGCCGAAGTCTCGCTGATCCCGGAATCCGAGCTGCTGGGCAAAACCGTGCGGGAAATGGGTTTTCGCACCCGCTATGGCCTCAACGTTGTCGGGTTAAAGCGCGACGGCGTGGCGCTGGAAGGGGCGGTGGTGGATGAGCCGATCCTGCTTGGGGATATTTTTCTGGTGGTGGGCAACTGGAAGCTTATCAGCCAGCTCGGGCAAAAAGGCCGCGATTTTGTGGTGCTCAATATGCCGGTTGAGGAGAGCGACGCCTCGCCCGCGCACAGCCAGGCGCCGCACGCGATTTTCTGTCTGGTGCTGATGGTCGCCCTGATGCTGACCGACGAAATCCCGAACCCAATCGCCGCGATCATAGCCTGCCTGCTGATGGGCAAATTCCGCTGCATCGACGCGGAAAGCGCCTATAAAGCGATTCACTGGCCGAGCATTATTCTGATTGTCGGGATGATGCCGTTCGCCCTCGCGCTGCAGAAGACCGGCGGTGTGGATCTGGTGGTGAAAGGGCTGATGGACATCGGCGGCGGCTACGGCCCTTACTTGATGCTGGTCTGCCTGTTCGTGATGTGCGCGTCCATCGGCCTGTTTATTTCCAATACCGCAACGGCGGTGCTGATGGCGCCTATCGCGCTGGCGATGGCGAAATCAATGGGCGTTTCGCCGTATCCGTTCGCCATGATGGTGGCGATGGCCGCGTCCGCGGCGTTCATGACGCCCGTCTCTTCGCCGGTCAACACGCTGGTGCTCGGGCCGGGTAACTATAAATTCAGCGACTTCGTGAAGATTGGCGTGCCGTTCACCGTGCTGGTGATGGTGGTGTGCGTGGTGTTGATTCCGGTGCTGTTCCCGTTTTAAGCGTGAGCGTAGAAACGCAGGCCGGGTAAGGCGAAGCCGCCGCCCGGCAAAAAATTACAGCGGCGAATCCTGGCTTATCTCGTCCAGAGACAAATGGAAGCTCGGCACAAACACCTGCATGAAATAATCCATCTCCGCGCTGCGGCGGGTTTCAAGCGTCTTTTCCAGCCGCGTTTTTGCCAGCAAGAATTCGTTATTCCCCGCAGACAGCTCTTCCAGACATTTCAGGTAGGCGCAAAGCGCATCCGCCTGTTTAACCAGCGATTTTTCATCTTCGGTATAGCTGTGCTCATCAATCAGCGGTTCAAAGATATCGCGCAGCTCGTCCGGCACCATGTCGATCAGCTTTTGCTGGGCAATCTTCTCGATGGCCTTATATTCCTGGGCGATTTGCGAATTGAAATATTTCACGGGGGTGGGCAGATCGCCGGTCAGCACTTCTGAGGCGTCGTGGTACATCGCCAGCAGCGCGATTCGCTCGGGATTGACCTGTCCGTTGAACTTGCGGTTTTTAATCGCTGCCAGCGCGTGAGCGACCATCGCAACCTGGAGGCTGTGCTCGGACACGTTCTCGGTACGCACGTTGCGCATCAGCGGCCAGCGATTGATGAGTTTTAGGCGGGAGAGGTGGGCAAAAAAATGGCTCTGACTCATGGGTTACCTTCTGTCTTCACTGCGACGGACTTCATTGTGCGGGGAGGGGAGGCAAGATGCAAATCAGGCTACCGAAGTAGCCTGATTTTAAGATTACTGGTGATAACCCGAGAGGAATCGACCAAAGCGGCTTATCGCCATTTCGAGGTCGTCTTCGCGCGGCAGGGTCACGATGCGCACGTGATCCGGCCACGGCCAGTTAAAGGCGGTTCCCTGAACCAGCAGCACTTTTTCCTGCAGCAGGAAGTCGAGCACCATTTTCTGGTCGTCGTGAATATTAAAGCGTTTAGCGTCAATTTTCGGGAACATGTAGAGCGCGCCGTTTGGCTTCACGCAGGACACGCCGGGAATATCGTTGATCAGCTCCCACGCGCGGTTGCGCTGCTCGTACAAACGCCCGCCAGGAGTGATGAATTCGCTGATGCTCTGGTAGCCGCCAAGCGCGGTCTGGATCGCGTGCTGCGCCGGTACGTTTGCGCACAGACGCATCGAGGCCAGCATTTCCAGCCCTTCGATATAGCCTTTGGCGTGCTTTTTCGGGCCGTTAAGCACCATCCAGCCCTGACGGAAGCCCGCCACGCGGTAGGTTTTTGACAGGCCGTTAAAGGTCACGGTCAGCAGGTCAGGCGCCAGAGCGGCAATCGAGTGGTGCTGCGCGGCGTCGTACAGGATCTTGTCGTAAATTTCGTCGGCAAAGATGATCAGGTTGTGCTGGCGGGCGATCTCCACGATCTCCATCAGCAGCTCCTTCGAATAAACCGCGCCGGTTGGGTTGTTCGGGTTGATAATCACGATGCCGCGGGTGCGGGGCGTGATCTTCGCGCGGATATCGTCCAGATCCGGGAACCAGTCGGACGACTCGTCGCACAGATAATGCACCGCTTTGCCGCTGGAGAGCGACACGGCCGCCGTCCACAGCGGGTAATCCGGGGCCGGAACCAGCATTTCGTCGCCGCTGTTCAGCAGCGCCTGCATCGCCTGCACGATCAGTTCGGAAACGCCGTTGCCGATATAAATATCTTCAACGGTGACATCGCGCATTCCACGCGCCTGATAATGCTGCATGATGGCTTTGCGGGCGGAATAAAGGCCTTTTGAATCGCAATAACCCTGCGCGGTTGGCAGATTGCGGATCACGTCAACCAGGATCTCATCCGGCGCATCAAAACCAAATGGCGCGGGGTTACCAATGTTGAGTTTCAGAACCTTATTGCCTTCTTCTTCAAGGCGTTTGGCCTCTTTCAGAACCGGGCCGCGGATGTCGTAACAGACGTTGTCGAGTTTGCTGGATTTTTCGATAGGGGACATGAACCTTTAACCTTTTGCTATTATCGCCACTCCCTGCCGTGGAAGTCAGCACGGAACAATGTACTCCCACATCGCTGCGTTTTGAAGGGCATACAGAAGAAGATTTTGCTCAATGGCATAAAATCTTTGTAATCTATTCCGCTATTCATGAGCGTTTTTTCTGCTTTAAAGTAATGCTTTAAATGTGGGTTTGCGTTTATTGTGCTGTCCAACGCCGTTATTGTTGAATTTTGTGCTGGAGTAAATAAAAATGGCGGCGCAGGGCGAGGAAGAGAAGAAGATCAGTTGCCATAAGTGACTTTTCGTAAAACCTGAGTCCTTTGTTATAGTTTATGTGAATAAATCCTTCTGGATAAAAGTTGCCCATGTAAATTTAATGTTAAGTGTTATTAATGAATACACTTAATCTAAATTAAAATTTATTTATTATTGCCGACGAAAATGCAACTTTCGTTAATTTTAATAAAATTAGTTTAGCCGCTTATCAACACTGTTAAATCTTCAATATTGCAATAATACTTATAAATAAAGTGGATTTGGGTTAAGATGTCTTTCGGAAAAGTAGACCAGAGTGGTATATCCGAACCTGCTTTTCTGCATTAATTGATTGTTATTGTTAGAGTTATCTCTTACGTGAATGTGTGAACCACATCCTGCTAAGTTGACAGCGCTGCGATAAAGATGGCAGATACCCTGTGATTCCTTTAATGGAATTTACATAAAATCTGCATTCATCTAAATATCCTGAACGTTTTAGAGAATAAAAATATCGTCATGAAACGTGATTTCTGACTGTTGATATACACCAGCACAATAACTATCTGTCAGGCAGTCTGCCGGGCCGGGATGCGAGGGAAATCCTTCAGAAGGAATTGTTTAACTGTTACACACAGCTTCAACCCGGGCAGCTCCGCACGAGCAACCTGTAAGTGAATAGATATGATAAATGCAAATCGTCCGATAATGAATCTCGACCTCGATCTGCTGAGAACGTTTGTTGCGGTCGCCGATCTCAACACTTTTGCAGCAGCTGCTGCCGCAGTCTGTCGTACCCAGTCAGCCGTTAGCCAACAAATGCAAAGGCTGGAGCAACTGGTCGGTAAAGAGCTATTTGCCCGACACGGGCGGAATAAACTTTTAACTGAACACGGTATTCAGCTTTTAGGATATGCCAGGAAAATACTTCGCTTTAATGATGAAGCATGTATGTCATTAATGTTTAGCAATCTCCAGGGAGTGTTAACATTAGGGGCCTCTGATGAATCCGCTGATACCATTTTGCCTTTCCTGCTCAATCGAATTAGTTCGGTTTATCCGAAACTTGCGCTGGATGTCAGCGTAAAGCGTAATGCCTTTATGGTTGAGATGCTGAAAGAGAACGAGGTGGATCTGGTGGTGACCACGCACCGTCCGGGGCAGTTTGATTGCCTGACGCTGCGTACCTCACCCACGCACTGGTACTGCGCGGCGGAATATGTTCTGCAAAAAGGCGAACCCATTCCGCTGGTATTGCTCGACGATCCAAGCCCGTTCCGGGATATGGTGATCGCCGCGCTGAATGAAGCCAATATTCCGTGGCGTCTGGCGTATGTCGCATCGACGCTGCCCGCCGTGCGCGCCGCGGTGAAGGCGGGGCTTGGCGTTACCGCCCGTCCGGTGGAGATGATGAGCCCGGATCTGCGCGTGCTGGGCAAGGCCGATGGCCTTCCTGCGCTGCCGGACACGGAGTATCTGCTTTGCCATAACTCAGCAAGCAATAACGAGCTGGCGAAGGTGGTGTTCGAGGCGATGGAGAATTACCACAATCCATGGCAATACGAGCACGTTACTCCCGAAGGGGGGGATGACTCCCTGATCGTCGAAGGTGATTTTGAGTGATCGATAGCTCAAAAAACTGGTAACAATTTGTAAGTGTAAAAAAAGGCCACTCGCGCGAATTTTCAGCGGAGTGGTTTTTTTTTGCCACAAATAACCTTCCCGCTGACGCGGGTTAAACCTTTACTTGTTATATATCATCAAGATGCATGGAATGGTTTAAAATTTAAACGATTTCTGTTCTCACAGCCTGCATCCCCGGTTCATGTTAAAAAAACAGGAAATATGTTGCCGTTTTTTTGATTGAATTAACAAAAGCGTGTCGCAGATCAAGAAAATACTCCTATTTGGGGGGAGGAATCGTTGGAGAATCCTGTCAAAATAGGAGGGTTATTTTTTTTACTTCCAAAACGGACACGATTCAACAACATGCATTTGACGTAAAGTCAGACACCCACCAGGGTTAAAGGGCATGAATTGTTAATGAGAATCGCTCGATGTAATTTAATGTGAAGAAACCTTTGTTAAAGTTGACAAAAGGTTATAGAAAGGAGTAAAAAACCACATCATTTTGCTGTCTACGCCTCATTTCCGACAGTTAGTGTAAGGTTATTTGTTCCTCCCCATGAATCGATGTGATACCCATCTGCCAGCAAGAGCAGTGTCACTGGTATCACTTTTGATGAGTAAGCAATGAGTATGTCAACATCCACAGAAGTCATCGCTCATCACTGGGCATTCGCAATCTTTCTTATTGTAGCCATTGGCCTGTGCTGCCTGATGTTAGTCGGCGGCTGGTTCCTGGGCGGTCGCGCCCGCGCAAGGCACAAAAACACACCTTTCGAATCAGGTATTGATTCAGTAGGTACCGCTCGCTTACGCCTGTCTGCCAAGTTCTATCTGGTAGCCATGTTCTTCGTCATCTTCGACGTGGAAGCGCTTTACCTTTTCGCATGGTCTACTTCCATCCGCGAAAGTGGTTGGGTGGGCTTTGTCGAGGCCGCAATTTTCATTTTAGTGTTACTGGCCGGTCTGGTTTATCTGGTGCGTATTGGCGCGCTGGACTGGACACCTGTGCGTTCACGCCGTGAACACATCAACCCGGAAAACAGTATCTCTAATCGTCAGCAGTAACAGCGAGGCAATAAGATGGATTATACGCTCACCCGCATAGATCCTAACGGTGAGAATGACCGTTACCCCCTGCAAAAACAGGAGATCGTAACCGACCCCCTGGAGCAAGAAGTCAATAAAAGCGTGTACATGGGCAAGCTCGAACATGCCATGCACGATATGGTCAACTGGGGTCGTAAGAACTCCATCTGGCCTTACAACTTTGGCCTTTCTTGCTGCTACGTTGAAATGGTGACGTCATTCACTGCGGTGCATGACGTTGCGCGTTTTGGGGCAGAGGTACTGCGTGCTTCCCCGCGTCAGGCTGACCTGATGGTGGTTGCCGGTACATGCTTTACCAAAATGGCACCCGTGATTCAGCGTCTTTATGACCAGATGCTTGAGCCGAAATGGGTTATTTCCATGGGCGCATGTGCAAACTCCGGCGGTATGTACGACATTTATTCCGTTGTGCAGGGCGTTGATAAGTTCATCCCTGTGGATGTGTACATCCCGGGCTGCCCGCCACGTCCGGAAGCTTACATGCAGGCGCTGATGCTGCTGCAGGAGTCCATCGGTAAAGAACGCCGTCCGCTCTCCTGGGTTGTAGGCGATCAGGGTGTGTACCGCGCGAACATGCAGTCTGAGCGCGAGCGTAAACGCGGCGAACGTATTGCAGTAACCAACCTGCGTACGCCTGACGAAATTTAATTTGCGCCTGTGGGCATGGAGTAAACCTTCGCATATCACTACTCAAATAGCGCGAAGCCACGCCCAACAGTCACCACGGACCATTTGCAATGGTGAACAATATGACCGACTTAACCGCGCAAGAAGCCGCCTGGCAGACAAGGGATCATCTGGATGACCCCGTCATTGGCGAACTGCGCAACCGTTTAGGGCCGGATGCCTTTACTGTTCAGGCCACCCGCACCGGGGTACCCGTTGTTTGGGTGAAGCGTGAGCAATTACTGGAAGTGGTTGATTTCCTCAAGAAATTACCAAAACCTTACGTCATGCTGTTTGACTTACACGGCATGGACGAACGTCTGAGAACGCACCGCCAGGGTCTCCCTGCCGCGGATTTTTCCGTTTTCTACCACCTGATCTCAATAGACCGCAACACGGATATCATGCTCAAGGTGGCATTGTCCGAAAACGACATGCATCTGCCGACGATCACCAAACTTTTCCCGAATGCCAACTGGTATGAGCGCGAAACCTGGGAAATGTTCGGCATGACCTTCGACGGCCACCCGCACCTGACGCGCATCATGATGCCGCAGACCTGGACCGGTCACCCGTTGCGTAAAGACTACCCGGCTCGTGCCACCGAATTCGATCCGTTTGAGCTGACCAAAGCCAAGCAGGATCTGGAGATGGAAGCGCTGACCTTCAAGCCGGAAGACTGGGGCATGAAGCGCGGTACCGAAAACGAGGACTTCATGTTCCTCAACCTCGGCCCGAACCACCCGTCTGCACACGGTGCTTTCCGTATTATTCTTCAGCTTGATGGCGAAGAGATTGTCGACTGCGTACCGGATATCGGCTACCACCACCGTGGTGCTGAGAAGATGGGCGAGCGCCAGTCCTGGCACAGCTATATTCCGTACACCGACCGTATCGAGTACCTCGGCGGCTGCGTGAACGAAATGCCATACGTGCTGGCCGTTGAGAAGCTGGCAGGCATCACCACCCCGGATCGCGTTAACGTGATTCGCGTGATGCTGTCTGAACTGTTCCGTATTAACAGCCACCTGCTGTACATCTCCACGTTCATTCAGGACGTCGGCGCGATGACCCCGGTGTTCTTCGCCTTTACCGACCGTCAGAAAATCTACGATCTGGTGGAAGCGATTACCGGTTTCCGTATGCACCCGGCCTGGTTCCGTATCGGCGGTGTGGCACACGATCTGCCGCGCGGATGGGATCGTCTGCTGCGTGAGTTCCTCGACTGGATGCCGAAACGCCTGGCCTCTTACGAGAAAGCCGCGCTGCGCAACACCATCCTGAAAGGCCGTTCCCAGGGCGTTGCTGCCTACGGCGCGAAAGAAGCGCTGGAGTGGGGCACCACCGGTGCTGGCCTGCGTGCAACCGGTATTGATTTCGACGTGCGTAAAGCCCGTCCTTACTCTGGCTACGAGAACTTCGACTTTGAAGTCCCGGTTGGCGGCGGCGTGTCCGACTGCTATACCCGCGTGATGCTGAAAGTAGAAGAGCTGCGCCAGAGTCTGCGCATCCTTGAGCAGTGCCTCAACAACATGCCAGAAGGCCCGTTCAAAGCGGATCACCCGCTGACCACGCCGCCGCCGAAAGAGCGCACGCTGCAACATATCGAAACCCTGATCACTCACTTCCTGCAGGTTTCCTGGGGCCCGGTCATGCCGGCGCAAGAATCCTTCCAGATGATTGAAGCGACCAAGGGTATCAACAGTTACTACCTGACCAGCGACGGCAGCACCATGAGCTACCGTACCCGCGTGCGTACGCCAAGCTTCGCGCACCTGCAGCAGATCCCGGCCGCCATCCGCGGCAGTCTGGTCTCCGACCTGATTGTGTATCTGGGTAGTATCGATTTTGTTATGTCAGATGTGGACCGCTAATTATGCACGAGAATCAACAACCACAAACCGAGGCTTTTGAGCTGAGTGAAGCAGAGCGTGCCGCTATTGAGCACGAGATGCACCACTACGAAGACCCGCGTGCGGCGTCCATTGAAGCGCTGAAAATCGTACAGAAACAGCGTGGTTGGGTGCCGGATGGCGCGATCTACGAGATCGCAAAAGTGCTGGGTATTCCGGCGAGCGACGTGGAAGGGGTGGCAACGTTCTACAGCCAGATCTTCCGCCAGCCGGTGGGCCGCCACGTGATCCGCTACTGTGACAGCGTTGTCTGTCACATCACCGGTTATCAGGGCATTCAGGCTGCGATTGAGAAGAAGCTCAATATCAAGCCGGGCCAGACCACGTTTGATGGTCGCTTTACTCTGCTGCCAACCTGCTGCCTGGGTAACTGCGACAAGGGGCCGACCATGATGATTGATGAGGACACTCACAGCCATCTGACGCCGGAAGCCATTCCTGACCTGCTGGAGCAGTACAAATGAAAACTGTAATTCGTACTGCTGAAACTCATCCGCTGACCTGGCGTCTGCGCGATGACAAACAGCCGGTATGGCTTGACGAATACCAGAGCAAAAATGGCTATGCCGGTGCGCGTAAAGCCCTGGGCGGCATGGCGCCGGATGAAATCGTTAACGCGGTTAAAGACGCTGGCCTGAAAGGGCGCGGCGGGGCGGGCTTCTCCACCGGTCTGAAGTGGAGCCTGATGCCTAAAGACGAATCCATGAACATCCGTTACCTGCTGTGTAACGCCGATGAAATGGAGCCGGGCACCTATAAAGACCGCCTGCTGATGGAGCAGCTGCCGCACCTGCTGGTGGAAGGCATGCTGATCTCCGCGTTTGCGCTGAAAGCCTACCGTGGCTACATCTTCCTGCGCGGCGAGTACATCGAGGCGGCAGAAAACCTGCGTCGCGCGATTGCCGAAGCGACCGAAGCGGGCCTGCTTGGCAAAAACATCCTCGGCACCGGTTTTGACTTCGAACTGTTCGTTCACACCGGGGCAGGGCGCTATATCTGCGGTGAAGAAACCGCGCTGATTAACTCCCTCGAAGGCCGCCGCGCGAACCCGCGCTCCAAGCCACCGTTCCCGGCAAGCTCCGGTGTGTGGGGTAAACCGACCTGCGTAAACAACGTCGAAACCCTGTGTAACGTTCCGGCTATCCTCGCCAACGGCGTGGAGTGGTATCAGGGCATCTCCTCAAGCAAAGATGCCGGTACCAAGCTGATGGGCTTCTCCGGTCGCGTGAAAAACCCTGGCGTCTGGGAACTGCCGTTCGGCACTACCGCGCGCGAAATTCTTGAAGACTACGCTGGCGGCATGCGCGATGGCCTGAAGTTCAAAGCCTGGCAGCCGGGTGGCGCAGGGACTGACTTCCTGACCGAAGCGCACCTTGACCTGCCAATGGAATTCGAAAGCATCGGTAAAGCGGGCAGCCGTCTGGGTACGGCGCTGGCGATGGCCGTTGACCACGAGATTGGCATGGTATCGCTGGTGCGTAACCTGGAAGAGTTCTTCGCCCGTGAGTCCTGCGGCTGGTGTACACCGTGCCGTGACGGTCTGCCGTGGAGCGTGAAGATCCTGCGCGCAATCGAGCGTGGCGAAGGCCAGCCGGGCGATATCGAGACACTTGAGCAACTGTGTCGATTCCTGGGCCCGGGTAAAACCTTCTGCGCCCACGCACCGGGTGCCGTAGAGCCACTGCAGAGCGCGATTAAATATTTCCGCGACGAATTCGAAGCTGGCATCAAGCAGCCGTTCAGCAATACCCATTCAATCAATGGTATTCAGCCGAACCTGCTGAAAGCGCGCTGGTAACGACAAGAATTTTGATTAACGCTCGGTTTCGACTGAGACAACTGGAAGCATGCTAATGGCTACGATTCATGTAGACGGCAAAGAATACGAGGTCAACGGGGCGGACAACCTGCTGGAAGCTTGTCTGTCGCTCGGCCTTGATATTCCGTATTTTTGCTGGCATCCGGCGCTGGGCAGCGTCGGTGCTTGCCGCCAGTGTGCGGTGAAGCAATATCAAAACGCGGAAGACACGCGTGGTCGCCTGGTGATGTCCTGTATGACGCCAGCGACCGAAGGCACCTTTATTTCTATCGATGACGAAGAAGCTAAACAGTTCCGCGAAAGCGTTGTGGAATGGTTGATGACTAACCACCCGCACGACTGTCCGGTGTGTGAAGAGGGCGGTAACTGCCACCTTCAGGATATGACCGTAATGACTGGTCATAGCTTCCGTCGCTATCGCTTTACCAAGCGTACCCACCGCAACCAGGATCTGGGGCCGTTCATCTCTCACGAAATGAACCGCTGCATCGCCTGCTACCGCTGCGTGCGTTACTACAAAGACTACGCAGACGGTCAGGATCTGGGCGTGTACGGCGCGCATGACAACGTCTACTTCGGTCGTCCGGAAGACGGTACGCTGGAGAGCGAATTCTCCGGTAACCTGGTTGAAATCTGCCCGACCGGCGTATTCACCGACAAGACGCACTCCGAGCGCTACAACCGTAAGTGGGACATGCAGTTTGCGCCAAGCATCTGCCAGCAGTGCTCCCTCGGCTGTAACACCAGCCCGGGTGAACGCTACGGCGAACTGCGTCGCATCGAAAACCGCTATAACGGTACCGTTAACCACTACTTCCTCTGCGACCGCGGTCGTTTCGGCTATGGCTATGTGAACCTGAAAGACCGTCCGCGTCAGCCGGTTCAGCGCCGTGGCGACGACGTTATCACCCTGAACGCCGAACAGGCGATGCAGGGCGCGGCAGACATTCTGCGCCAGTCGAAGAAAGTAATCGGTATCGGCTCCCCGCGCGCCAGCGTTGAAAGCAACTTCGCGCTGCGCGAGCTGGTTGGGGCGGAAAACTTCTACACCGGTATCGCCGAAGGCGAGCAGGAACGTCTGCAACTGGTGCTGAAAGTGCTGCGCGAAGGCGGTATTCATACCCCTGCGCTGCGCGAAATCGAATCTTACGATGCGGTTCTGGTGCTGGGTGAAGACCTCACGCAGACCGGCGCACGTGCGGCTCTGGCGGTTCGCCAGGCGGTGAAAGGTAAAGCGCGCGAAATGGCGGCGGCCCAGAAAGTGGCTGACTGGCAGATTGCGGCAATCCTTAACATCGGCCAGCGCGCGAAGCATCCGCTGTTCGTGACCAACATCGACAATACCCGTCTGGACGATATCGCCGCGTGGACCTACCGTGCGCCGGTTGAAGATCAGGCGCGTCTTGGTTTCGCCATCGCCCACGCGCTGGACAACAGCTCTCCGGCCGTTGAACTGGATCGCGACCTGCAAAACAAGGTCGACGTGATCGTTCAGGCGCTGGCAGGGGCGAAAAAGCCGCTGATTATCTCCGGGACAAACGCCGGCAGCGCCGAAATCATTCAGGCGGCGGCGAACGTTGCCAAAGCGCTGAAAGGCCGCGGTGCGGACGTCGGCGTGACCATGATTGCCCGTGCGGTTAACAGCATCGGTCTGGGCATGATTGGCGGCGGCTCGCTGGAAGCTGCGCTGAGCGAACTGGAATCCGGTTCCGCTGACGCCGTTGTGGTGCTGGAAAACGACCTGCATCGCCACGCTTCTGCGGCACGCGTTGACGCAGCGCTCTCGAAAGCGCCGCTGGTGATGGTTATCGACCATCAGCGCACCGCGATTATGGACAAAGCGCACCTGGTGCTCTCCGCGGCAAGCTTCGCGGAAAGCGACGGTACGGTTATCAACAACGAAGGCCGCGCGCAGCGCTTCTTCCAGGTGTATGACCCGGCGTATTACGACAGCAACACCGTAATGCTGGAAAGCTGGCGCTGGCTGCACTCCCTGCACAGCACCGTGCAGAGCCGTGAAGTGGACTGGACGCAGCTCGACCACGTTATCGACGCGGTCGTCGAGAAGCTGCCTCAGCTGGCGGGCATCAAAGATGCAGCCCCTGACGCAAGCTTCCGCATTCGCGGTCAGAAGCTGGCGCGTGAACCGCACCGTTACAGCGGTCGTACCGCAATGCGTGCCAACATCAGCGTTCACGAACCGCGCCAGCCGCAGGACAAAGACACGATGTTCGCCTTCTCGATGGAAGGGAACAACCAGCCGTCCGCGCCGCGCTCTCAGGTTCCGTTCGCATGGGCACCGGGCTGGAACTCCCCGCAGGCATGGAACAAGTTCCAGGCTGAAGTGGGCGGTTCTCTGCGTCACGGTGATCCGGGCGTGCGCCTGATTGAAGCGTCCGACACCGGTCTCGAGTTCTTTACCTCGGTTCCGGCACGCTTCGAAGCGCAGGACGGTAGCTGGCGTATCGCGCCTTACTATCACCTGTTCGGCAGCGACGAGCTGTCTCAGCGTTCACCGGTCTTCCAGACCCGTATGCCGCAGCCGTACATCAAGCTCAACCCGGCAGACGCCGCGAAGCTTGGCGTCAACGCGGGTGCGAACATCGCCTTTAGCTATGAAGGTCAGACAATCAGCCTGCCGCTGGTTATCTCTGAAGGTCTGAGCGCAGGGCAGGTGGGTCTGCCGATGGGTATGCCTGGCATCGCGCCGGTACTGGCGGGTGCGCGTCTTGATAATTTGCAGGAGGCTAAAGCATGAGTTGGTTAACGCCGGATCTTATCGACATTCTGCTTAGCATCCTTAAGGCAATCGTCATTCTGCTGGTGGTGGTCACCTGCGGCGCGTTCATGAGCTTTGGTGAACGTCGTCTGCTCGGTCTGTTCCAGAACCGCTACGGGCCGAACCGCGTAGGCTGGGGTGGTTCACTCCAGCTGGTGGCGGACATGATCAAAATGTTCTTTAAAGAGGACTGGATCCCGCGCTTCTCGGATCGCGTGATCTTTACTCTGGCACCGATGATCGCCTTTACCTCGCTGCTGCTGGCGTTTGCTATCGTTCCCGTCAGCCCGACCTGGGTTGTGGCTGACCTGAACATCGGCATTCTGTTCTTCCTGATGATGGCAGGCCTCGCGGTTTACGCGGTGCTGTTCGCAGGCTGGTCCAGTAACAACAAATACTCGCTGCTGGGTGCGATGCGTGCTTCCGCGCAGACGCTGAGCTACGAAGTGTTCCTGGGGCTGTCCCTGATGGGCGTGGTGGCGCAGGCCGGTTCATTCAACATGACCGACATCGTCAACAACCAGGCCGACATCTGGAACGTCATCCCGCAGTTCTTTGGTTTTGTTACCTTTGCTATCGCGGGCGTGGCGGTGTGTCACCGTCACCCATTTGACCAGCCAGAAGCCGAACAGGAACTGGCCGACGGTTACCACATTGAATATTCCGGTATGAAATTCGGTCTGTTCTTCGTGGGCGAGTACATCGGTATCGTCACCATTTCCGCGTTGATGGTAACGCTTTTCTTTGGTGGCTGGCATGGCCCGTTCTTACCGCCGTTCATCTGGTTCGCGCTGAAAACCGCGTTCTTCATGATGATGTTCATTTTGATTCGTGCGTCGTTACCGCGTCCTCGTTATGACCAGGTAATGTCCTTCGGCTGGAAAGTGTGCCTGCCGCTGACGCTCGTCAACTTGTTGGTAACGGCGGCTGTCATTCTCTGGCAGCAGCCATAAGGGGCTTTAGACCATGACCTTAAAAGAATTATTGGTAGGTTTCGGCACCCAGGTACGCAGTATCTGGATGATCGGCCTGCACGCGTTTGCCAAACGCGAAACCCAGATGTACCCGGAAGAGCCGGTATATCTGCCGCCGCGCTACCGTGGCCGTATCGTGCTGACGCGCGACCCGGACGGTTCCGAGCGCTGCGTGGCCTGTAACCTGTGTGCGGTGGCCTGTCCGGTCGGCTGTATCTCTCTGCAAAAAGCCGAGACGGTAGACGGTCGCTGGTACCCTGAGTTCTTCCGCATCAACTTCTCACGCTGCATCTTCTGCGGTCTGTGTGAAGAAGCGTGCCCAACCACGGCGATTCAGCTGACTCCAGACTTCGAGCTGGGTGAGTACAAGCGTCAGGACCTGGTGTACGAGAAAGAGGATCTGCTGATTTCCGGTCCGGGCAAATACCCGGAATATAACTTCTACCGGATGGCGGGTATGGCAATCGACGGCAAAGATAAGGGCGAAGCAGAGAACGAAGCTAAGCCTATCGACGTCAAGAGCCTGTTACCGTAAGGAGAGGGGCAATGGAATTCGCTTTTTATATCTGTGGCCTGATCGCCATCCTGGCTACGCTGCGAGTGATTACGCACACCAACCCGGTGCATGCGCTGCTCTATTTAATCATTTCGCTGCTGGCTATTTCCGGGGTGTTCTTTGCGCTGGGCGCACACTTTGCCGGTGCGCTTGAAATCATCGTGTACGCCGGGGCCATCATGGTGCTGTTCGTCTTCGTGGTGATGATGCTGAACCTGGGCGGCTCTGAAATCGAACAGGAACGTCAGTGGTTAAAACCGCAGGTGTGGATTGGCCCGGCGATCCTGTCGGCCATCATGCTGGTGGTGATTGTTTACGCCATTCTGGGCGTGAACGACCAGGGCATTGACGGCACGCCGATCAGCGCGAAAGCCGTGGGTATCACCCTGTTTGGACCGTACGTTCTGGCGGTAGAACTGGCGTCGATGCTGTTGCTGGCAGGTCTGGTTGTGGCATTCCACGTTGGCCGCGAAGAGCGTGCCGGTGAGGTGCTGAGCAACCGCACTGACGACCGCGCGAAAAGAAAAACGGAGGAACGCGCATGATCCCCTTAACACATGGATTGATCCTTGCTGCGATTTTATTCGTTCTGGGCTTAACCGGACTGGTTATCCGCCGCAATCTGCTGTTTATGCTGATCGGTCTGGAAATCATGATTAACGCCTCCGCGCTGGCCTTCGTGGTCGCCGGAAGCTACTGGGGCCAGACCGATGGTCAGGTGATGTACATTCTCGCCATCAGCCTCGCGGCTGCCGAAGCGAGTATTGGCCTGGCGCTGTTGCTGCAGCTCCATCGTCGCCGCCAGAACCTGAACATCGATTCAGTAAGTGAGTTGCGTGGATGAACATGCTTGCCTTAACCATTATTTTTCCGCTGATTGGCTTTGTGCTGCTGGCGTTTTCTCGCGGCCGCTGGTCTGAGAATCTGTCCGCAACCGTGGGCATTGGCTCTATCGGTCTGGCTGCGCTGGTCACAGCGTATGCGGGTATCGACTTCTTAAACAGCGGACGCCAGCCGTTCAGCGTACCGCTGTGGACCTGGATGTCGGTCGGTGATTTCAACATCGGTTTCAACCTGGTGCTGGATGGTCTGTCCCTGACCATGCTCTCCGTGGTGACCGGCGTGGGCTTCCTGATCCACATGTTCGCCTCCTGGTATATGCGCGGTGAAGAGGGTTACTCCCGCTTCTTCGCCTACACCAACCTGTTTATCGCCAGCATGGTTGTTCTGGTGCTGGCCGATAACCTGCTGCTGATGTATCTGGGCTGGGAAGGCGTGGGTCTGTGTTCTTATCTGCTGATCGGTTTCTACTACACCGATCCGAAGAATGGCGCAGCGGCCATGAAAGCGTTCGTCGTGACCCGCGTGGGTGACGTGTTCCTCGCCTTCGCGCTGTTCATTCTCTACAACGAACTGGGCACGCTGAACTTCCGCGAAATGGTGGAACTGGCGCCGGCGCACTTCGAAGCAGGCAACAACATGCTGTGGTGGGCAACGCTGATGCTGCTGGGTGGCGCCGTGGGTAAATCCGCGCAGCTGCCGTTGCAGACCTGGCTGGCCGACGCGATGGCGGGTCCAACCCCTGTCTCCGCGCTGATCCACGCGGCAACCATGGTAACCGCGGGCGTTTACCTGATTGCGCGTACCCACGGTCTGTTCCTGATGACCCCGGAAATCCTGCATCTGGTGGGTATCGTCGGTGCGGTCACGCTGGTGCTGGCAGGCTTTGCCGCGCTGGTACAGACCGACATCAAACGCGTTCTTGCTTACTCCACCATGAGCCAGATTGGCTATATGTTCCTGGCGCTGGGCGTTCAGGCGTGGGACGCGGCCATTTTCCACCTGATGACGCACGCGTTCTTTAAAGCGCTGCTGTTCCTGTCATCCGGTTCGGTGATCCTGGCCTGCCACCACGAGCAGAACATCTTCAAGATGGGCGGACTGCGTAAGTCCATCCCGCTGGTCTATGTCTGCTTCCTGGTGGGCGGCGCGGCGCTGGCGGCACTGCCGCTGATTACCGCGGGCTTCTTCAGTAAGGACGAAATCCTTGCGGGTGCCATGGCGAATGGTCATATCAATCTGATGGTTGCGGGTCTGGTCGGTGCGTTCATGACCTCCCTGTATACCTTCCGTATGATTTTCATCGTATTCCACGGTAAAGAACAAATTCACGCTCACGCAGGGAAGGGGATTACCCACCACCTGCCGCTGATTGTGCTGCTGGTACTCTCCACCTTCGTTGGCGCGATGATTGTGCCACCGCTGCAGGGCGTACTGCCGGCCACTACCGAGCTTGAGCACGGTCGCGTTCTGACGCTTGAAATCACCTCCGGTGTGGTCGCTATCGCGGGCATCCTGATTGCCGCATGGCTGTGGCTGGGTAAACGCACGCTGGTGACCGCGGTTGCCAACAGTGCGCCGGGCCGCCTGCTGGGTACCTGGTGGTACAACGCGTGGGGCTTCGACTGGCTGTACGACATGATCTTCGTTAAGCCGTTCCTGGGCATTGCGTGGCTGCTGAAGCGCGACCCGATGAACAGCATGATGAATATCCCGGCGATCCTCTCCCGCTTTGCAGGTAAAGGCCTGCTGTTAAGCGAGAACGGTTACCTGCGCTGGTATGTGGCGTCCATGAGCATCGGTGCGGTTGTCGTGCTGGCGCTGCTGATGGTGTTGCGATAGTGGTTTTGCCCGGTGGCGCTGCGCTTACCGGGCCTACGAGACCGTAGGTCGGGTAAGCGTGAGCGCCACCCGACACCACAAACCGCACTAACGCGTGAATTTTGTCGAATTTGTTGAAAATCGGTCCCTTAGGGACTTTAACAAGGAATAAAAATCGCCATGTTATTACCCTGGCTAATATTAATTCCCTTCATCGGCGGCTTCCTGTGCTGGCAGACTGAACGCTTTGGCGTGAAGATGCCGCGCTGGATC
Source organism: Enterobacter soli (assembly GCF_964208575.1). GTDB lineage: Bacteria > Pseudomonadota > Gammaproteobacteria > Enterobacterales > Enterobacteriaceae > Enterobacter > Enterobacter soli_A. The sequence continues at coordinate 185,096 of NZ_CAXOFU010000004.1, forward strand.
GCGCTGATCACCATGGGATTGACGCTCGCGCTTGGTCTGCAACTGTGGTTGCAGGGTGGCTACTCACTGACCCAGTCTGCGGGCATTCCGCAGTGGCAGGATGAGTTCATTCTCCCGTGGATCCCGCGTTTCGGTATCACGATTCACCTGGCGATTGACGGTCTGTCGCTGCTGATGGTGGTGCTGACCGGTCTGCTCGGCGTTCTGGCGGTACTCTGCTCCTGGCGAGAAATCGAAAAATACCAGGGCTTCTTCCACCTGAACCTGATGTGGATCCTGGGCGGCGTTATCGGCGTGTTCCTTGCCATCGACATGTTCCTGTTCTTCTTCTTCTGGGAAATGATGCTGGTGCCGATGTACTTCCTGATCGCGCTGTGGGGCCATAAGGCGTCCGACGGTAAAACGCGTATCACGGCGGCAACCAAGTTCTTCATCTATACCCAGGCGAGCGGTCTGGTGATGCTGATTGCCATCCTGGCGCTGGTGTTTGTTCACTACAACGCGACCGGCGTCTGGACCTTCAACTATGAAGAGCTGCTGAAGACCCCGATGTCCCACGGCGTGGAATATCTGCTGATGCTGGGCTTCTTCATCGCCTTCGCGGTGAAAATGCCGGTGGTTCCACTGCACGGCTGGCTGCCGGACGCGCACTCCCAGGCGCCAACCGCGGGTTCCGTTGACCTGGCCGGTATCTTGCTGAAAACCGCGGCCTACGGTCTGCTGCGCTTTGCGCTGCCGCTGTTCCCGAACGCTTCCGCTGAGTTCGCGCCAATCGCCATGTGGCTCGGCGTGATCGGCATCTTCTACGGCGCGTGGATGGCGTTTACCCAGTACGACATCAAGCGTCTGATTGCCTACACCTCCGTTTCCCACATGGGCTTCGTGCTGATTGCGATCTACACCGGCAGCCAGCTCGCGTACCAGGGTGCGGTTATCCAGATGATTGCGCACGGTCTGTCTGCGGCGGGTCTGTTCATTCTGTGTGGTCAGCTGTACGAACGTCTGCACACCCGCGACATGCGCATGATGGGCGGCCTGTGGGGCAAAATGAAGTGGCTGCCAGCGCTGTCGATGTTCTTCGCGGTGGCGACCCTGGGTATGCCAGGCACCGGTAACTTCGTCGGCGAATTTATGATTCTGTTCGGCAGCTTCAAAGTGGTGCCGGTGATTACCGTGATCTCCACCTTTGGTCTGGTGTTCGCTTCCGTCTATTCCCTGGCGATGCTGCATCGCGCCTACTTCGGTAAAGCGAAGAGCGAAATTGCCGCACAACAGCTGCCTGGGATGTCGCTGCGTGAGCTGTTCATCATCCTGCTGCTGGTCGTACTGCTGGTGCTGTTGGGCTTCTATCCACAGCCGATTCTGGATACCTCGCACTCCGCGATGGGTAATATCCAGCAGTGGTTTGTTAATTCTGCTTCTACTACAAGGCCGTAATTCGCCATGACAATAACTCCACAACAACTGATCGCGCTGCTACCGCTGCTGATCGTCGGATTGACGGTGGTGGTTGTGATGCTCTCCATTGCGTGGCGACGCAATCACTTCCTGAATGCCACGCTGTCGGTCATCGGACTGAACGCTGCGTTAGTTTCTCTCTGGTTTGTTGGCCAGGCGGGGACGATGGACGTCACGCCGCTGATGCGCGTTGACGGCTACGCCATGCTGTATACGGGTCTGGTTCTGCTGGCGAGTCTGGCAACCTGTACCTTTGCGTACCCGTGGCTCGAAGGCTACAACGACAACAAAGAAGAGTTTTACCTGCTGGTTCTGATTGCCGCACTGGGCGGCATTCTGCTGGCGAATGCGAACCACCTGGCCGCGCTGTTCCTCGGTATTGAGCTTATCTCTCTGCCGCTGTTCGGCCTGATTGGCTACGCCTTCCGCCAGAAGCGTTCTCTGGAAGCGGCGATCAAATACACCATTCTGTCAGCGGCGGCGTCGTCGTTCCTGCTGTTTGGTATTGCGCTGCTGTACGCACAGTCCGGTAACCTCTCCTTCGTGGCGCTCGGCAAGAGCCTCGGCGACGGTATGCTGCACGAGCCGCTGCTGCTGGCGGGTCTGGGCATGATGATTGTAGGCCTCGGCTTTAAGCTCTCTCTGGTGCCGTTCCACCTGTGGACGCCAGACGTATACCAGGGCGCTCCGGCTCCGGTTTCCACCTTCCTGGCGACGGCGAGCAAAATCGCTATCTTCGGCGTGGTGATGCGTCTGTTCCTGTACGCGCCGGTGGGTGACAGCGAAGCGGTACGCGTGGTGCTCGGCATTATCGCGTTCGTGTCCATCATCTTCGGTAACCTGATGGCGCTGAGCCAGACCAACATCAAACGTCTGCTGGGCTACTCGTCTATCTCCCATCTGGGCTATCTGCTGGTGGCGCTGATTGCGCTGCAAAGCGGTGAGATGTCGATGGAAACCGTGGGCGTGTATCTGGCCGGTTACCTGTTCAGCAGCCTCGGCGCGTTCGGCGTGGTGAGCCTGATGTCCAGCCCGTACCGCGGCCCGGATGCCGATTCACTGTTCTCCTACCGTGGTCTGTTCTGGCACCGTCCGATCCTGTCTGCGGTGATGACCGTGATGATGCTCTCTCTGGCGGGTATCCCGATGACGCTGGGCTTCATCGGTAAGTTCTACGTACTGGCCGTCGGTGTGCAGGCGGGTCTGTGGTGGCTGACCGCGGGCGTGGTTATCGGCTCTGCGATTGGTTTGTACTACTACCTGCGCGTTGCCGTGAGCCTGTACCTGAGCGCACCTCAGCAGCTCAACCGCGATGCGCCAGGCAACTGGCAGTACAGCGCGGGCGGTATTGTGGTACTGATTTCCGCACTGCTGGTGCTGATCTTCGGTATCTACCCGCAGCCGCTCATCACCATCGTGCAGCACGCGATGCCGCTGATGTAAGTAAGGTAAAAGTAAAAAACCCGCCTCGGCGGGTTTTTTTTATGGTTGCACCCTCTCCCCGTGGGAGAGGGCCGGGGTGAGGGCACCCGCCCGCACAGAATGATTTTCTCCCTCTCCCTGTGGGAGAGGGCCGGGGTGAGGGCACCAGACCGCACCGAACTAAAAACCCGCCTCGGCGGGTTTTTTTATGGTTTTCTCCCGCTCAGTGCGGGCTAAGGGATCCTCGTGAAGCGGCAATTTTCTTGCCGGAAGCCGCCCTGACCATCAGAGCCGTATGTTCCCCTCACCCTAACCCTCTCCCAAGGGGAGAGGGAATTGCTTCGAAAGGCCAATGTTACTGAGACTCCCTCCCCCTGTGGGAGAGGGCCGGGGTGAGGGCACCCGCCCGCACCAGACTCAAGCCAGCTGCTTGCGGCTAATTAGCGGCCCGTCAATCTTCTTCATCGAGCGGTCCAGCACTTCCTCAATCACCGACGACAGCTCGTTCAGCTCAAACTTCGCCACGTACCCGTCGGCCTTCACCTTGCGGATATGGTCTTCGTTGGCGTTGCCGGAAAGCGACGAGTGGATCACCACCGGAATATCCTTCAGCACCGGGTCGGTTTTGATTTTGCGCGTCAGCGTAAAACCGTCCATCTCCGGCATTTCGAGGTCGGTCAGCACGAGGGCGATTTTATCGGTGATCGGCACACCTTCGGCCTGCGCCTCGGCGGCCAGCACGCCAATTTTCTCCCACGCGTCTTTCCCGGTGATATGCAGCTGCGCCGGGATCTCCATCGCCTGCAACCCTTTCTCCAGCATCGAACGCGCGACCTTGGAGTCTTCCGCCACGATGGCAACCGACCCCGGTTTGATGTTGAACTTGGTGGTTTTCAGGTTGGTGGCGTGCAGATCGTGGTTAGCCGGGGTGATGTCATAGAGGATCTGCTCCACGTCCAGCACCATCGCCAGATCGTTGGTGTCGGTCTTCTCATCGAGACAGGCAATGCTGGTGATGTAGCGCCCGCTGACGGCGGTCTCCGCGGCGTGAACCTGCTTCCAGTCCAGACGCATAATGTTCTCGACGGATTCCACGGCAAACGCCTGCACGCTGCGGGCGTATTCGGTGATCAGCAAAATATTCAGGCCGGTCGTCGGTTTACACCCCGCCACCGCGGCCAGGTCAATCACCGGGATCACCTGGTCGCGAATATTCACCATCCCCATCAGCGGCGACTTCATCCCCGCAGGTTTGGTGAATTCCGGCATCGGCACAATTTCGCGCAGCTTAAACACGTTAATGCCAAACAGCTCGGATTTGTTTTCGTTAAGCGACGTGCCGAGACGGAACAACAGCAGCTCAAAGCGGTTCGACAGGGTCAAATTTGCCCTGTCATCAATGTCTTTCTGGAAATTATCCATTCTACCCTCAACTAAAATGCTGACCTTTTAATCGTTATCGGCATTCCGAGGGAAAAGTGAAGGACTAAACGCTCACCTGCGCGAAATCTTCCGCCAGCTCGCAGTTGGCGAACACCTCGCGGCACTCTGCCAGCAGGCTGGCGCAGCCCCGGGCGTCGTAGCGCGAGCTAACGTGGGTCACAATCAGCTTCCCGGCGCCTGCATCCCGGGCAAGCTGCGCCGCCTGGCGCGTGGAGCTGTGGCCCCGGCCGTTGGCTTTCTCTTCCATCGCCGTTTCGAGCGTCGCCTCATGCACCATCACATCCACGCCCTGCGCCAGCCGCAGCGCGCCGGGGCAGGGGGCGGTATCGCCGAAAATCGCCAGCTTCTTGCCCGGCAGCGGGGCGGAAAGATAGTCCTGACCCTTGACCACGCGCCCGTCGTCCAGCGTGACGGTCTCGCCCTGCTTCAGGCGCTGGAACAGCGGCCCGGGCTTAATACCATCGGCAATCAGCGCGGCGGCGTCGAGCGCGCCGGGCCGGTCGTGCTCGTCCACGCGGTAGCCGTAGCACTCCACCGGATGATTTAGCGGCTCGGCCGTCACGGTATAAAACGCGTCTTCAAACACCACGCCTTCGGTGATTTCAACCACCTCCATCGGGTAATCGGTCCACGAGCCGCTCAGGCGCAGCGTGGTTTCAACGAACTCGCGAATGCCCGCCGGGCCGTAGATAGTCAACGGACTGGCGTTCCCCGCCATCGAGCGGCTGCACAGCAGTCCCGGCAGGCCAAACAGATGATCGCCGTGCAGGTGCGTAATAAAGATTTTATCCAGCTTGCCCGGGTGATACGCCGTGTGTAACAGCCGGTGCTGCGTGCCTTCGCCGCAGTCAAACAGCCACAGCCCGGCGCGGGTCGGGTGCTGCAAATCCAGCAGCATCGCCGTGACGTTTCGTGAGCGGGTTGGCACCCCGGCAGATGTCCCCAGAAAAATCAGTTCCATAACGCAATCAGCCCTTTGCTGAACAGGAGGGTGTTTAGTATAACGTGATGAACCCCAAGAAGGAGCCTGACATGATCCAGTGGCAAGATTTACACCATAGTGAGCTGACGATTCCGTCGCTTTACGCGCTGCTCAAGCTGCGCTGCGAAGTGTTCGTCGTTGAACAAACCTGCCCATACCAGGATATCGACGGGGATGACCTGGTGGGGGAAAACCGCCACATCCTCGGCTGGAAAGATAACGAGCTGGTCGCGTATGCGAGGATTCTGAAAAGTGAAGACGATTTCGAGCCCGTGGTGATAGGCCGCGTCATCATCAGCGGCAGGGCGCGGGGCGAAAAGCTCGGCTATCGCCTGATGGAGCAAACCCTGGCGGCGTGCGAAAAACAGTGGCCGGACAAGGCGTTATACCTGGGCGCGCAGGCGCATCTCCAGGCGTTCTACGCCCACTTTGGCTTTACGCCGGTGACCGAGGTTTACGACGAAGACGGCATTCCGCACATCGGCATGGCGCGGGAAGCGAAACAGGCGTAATGCGTCGCCGTTGTCTATAGTTAGCGGACTGGTTTACTAACATGGAGAAGAATATGTCATTTAATTCGTGGGAAACCCGTATCGACGACGACCTGGCTTTACTGAGCGACACGCTGGAAGAGGTGCTGCGTTCATCAGGCGATCCTGCCGATCAAAAGTATATTGAGCTAAAAGAGCGTGCCGAACAGGCCCTGCGCGATGTGCAGTCCCGCATCAGCCAGGCATCGGACACCTACTACTATCGCGCCAAGCGCGCGGTCTATCGCACCGACGACTATGTCCACGAAAAACCCTGGCAGGGCATCGGGATTGGCGCGGCGGCGGGTCTGGTATTAGGGCTTCTGCTCGCACGTCGTTAATCCTCTGACGCAGACGCTTAACCACTCCCTATACGTGGGTACTGCTTTTTATCCGCAGTACCCCGTATAATGCGAGGTTTTAACAGGGAGAGGTTCGCGTGCAATCGATTTTCCTCGCGCTGGAACATCTGCGTATTCAGCTTGCTCAGGCGCTACCGGCGACGCCCGGTTTACGTCATTTCGATGTCTCTTTCCCGTTAAACGACGCCTTCGACCCCCTTGCGTGGATTGGCGCACAGGCGTGCTATCCCCAATTCTACTGGCAGCAGCGCAACGGCGATGAAGAGCTCGCCGCGCTCGGTGCGGTGGTGCATTTTTCTTCCCTTGACGCCGCCTCGCGGTTCTTAAACGCGGAGGATGCGCCGGCCACCACCCGCATTTGCGGGCTCAACGCCTTTAATCCGCAGCAGGGCAGCCTGTTTCTGCCGCGCCTGCTGTGGCTGCGTCACGCAGGAATGGCCACGCTCCGCCTGCAGCTGTGGAGCGACTTCTCCCTCGAGGACGATGCCCGTCAGGCGCTGGATTTCTTGCAGCAGCTGCGCGAATCCGCGCCGATCCCGACGCTGTCGGCACACATCCAGCGCGAAACGCACCAGCCCGACAAGCCCGAATGGCTGCGCCTGGTGCGCCTGGCCACCGACACCATCGCCCGGGGCGATTTCGAGAAAGTGGTTCTCGCGCGGGCGACGGATCTGCAGTTTACCCGGCCGGTTAACGCCGTCGCCCTGATGGCCGCCAGCCGCGCGCTGAACTTCAACTGCTATCACTTCTGCATGGCGTTTGACGCCAGCCGGGCGTTTCTTGGCTCCTCGCCGGAGCGGCTGTGGCGGCGCAGGGGCGATCTGCTGCGCACCGAGGCGCTGGCCGGCACGGTCGCCAGCCACGCGAATGATAAACAGGCGCAGCGTCTGGGCGACTGGCTGATGAACGACGATAAAAATCAGCGGGAAAATATGCTGGTAGTGGAAGACATCTGCCAGCGCCTGCAGCATTACACCGAAACGCTGGACGTTCTGCCTGCGCAGATTGTGCGCCTGCGCAAGGTGCAGCATCTGCGCCGGTGCATCTGGACGGCGTTAAAACAGGCGGATGACGCGCAGTGCCTGCACGTCCTGCAGCCCACCGCGGCGGTGGCGGGCCTGCCGCGTCAGGCCGCCCGGGACTTTATCCAGAATAATGAGCCGTTCGATCGCGAGTGGTATGCCGGCTCCGCCGGGTATTTATCCCGCGAGCAGAGCGAGTTCTGCGTGGCGCTTCGCTCGGCGCGCGTGCAGGATGCCGAGCTGAGGCTGTACGCCGGGGCCGGGATTGTCAGCGGCTCCGACCCGGAGCAGGAGTGGCTGGAGATAGAAAATAAAGCCGCGGGGCTGCGCTCTCTGCTCCTTAGGGATTAATACTGAGTCGCGCATTCCCGATTCATATCAAAATCTCATCTTTTTCTATTATTTATACTGTGTCGCAATATTGATACCGGACAAACTCATGTCAGTAAGTTCTTTCAACCGACGCTGGGCGACGGTGATCCTCGAAGCCCTGACCCGCCACGGCGTCAGGCACGTGTGCATTGCTCCAGGCTCTCGCTCAACGCCGCTCACGCTGGCGGCGGCGGAAAACCGGGCATTTATTCGTCACACCCATTTCGATGAACGGGGTTTAGGCCATCTGGCGCTGGGGCTGGCAAAGGTCAGCAAAGCGCCCGTGGCGGTCATTGTCACGTCCGGTACGGCGGTGGCGAACCTCTATCCGGCGATTATCGAGGCCGGATTAACCGGCGAAAAGCTGATCCTGCTGACCGCAGACCGCCCGCCGGAGCTTATTGACTGCGGCGCGAATCAGGCGATCCGCCAGCCGGGTATTTTTGCCTCTCATCCTTCTCAGGCCATCGCGCTGCCGCGCCCGACCCAGGACATTCCGGCAAGCTGGCTGGTGTCTACCCTCGATCACGCGATGGGTTCGCTGCGCAGCGGGGCGCTGCATATTAACTGCCCGTTCGCCGAGCCGCTGTACGGCGAACTCGACGACACCGGGCTGGCGTGGCAGCAGACCCTCGGCGACTGGTGGAACAGCGAGAAAACCTGGCTGCGGGAGCAAACCCACCTTGAAAGCGCGAAGCAGCGCGACTGGTTCTTCTGGCGACAGAAGCGCGGCGTGGTGCTGGCCGGACGCATGAGCGCCGCCGAAGGCAAGCTGGTGGCGGAATGGGCGCAAACCCTCGGCTGGCCTTTGATTGGCGATGTGCTTTCACAGACCGGGCAGCCGCTGCCGTGCGCCGATCTCTGGCTGGGGAACGCGAAGGCGGTGACCGAGCTGGCGCAGGCGCAAATCGTCGTGCAGATTGGCGCGAGCCTCACGGGAAAACGCGTGCTGCAATGGCAGGCCACCTGCACGCCGGAAGAGTACTGGCTGATCGACCCGCTGGAAGGGCGGCTCGACCCGGCGCACCATCGCGGCCGCCGTCTGGTCAGCGACGTTGAGGCCTGGCTTGCGCTGCATCCGGCTGAAAAACGTAAGCCCTGGGCGGTTGAGATCCCGGCGCTTTCCCGTCAGGCGTGGGAACTGACCAGTCAGCAGTGCGAAGGTTTCGGCGAGGCGGAGCTGGCGCACCGTGTTCGCCAGTATCTGCCCGAGCAGGGGCAGCTGTTCGTCGGCAACAGCCTCGTGGTGCGCCTGATTGACGCCTTCTCGAAGCTGCCTGCCGGGTATCCGGTTTACAGCAACCGCGGCGCGAGCGGCATCGACGGGCTGATCTCCACCGCGGCGGGCGTGCAGCGCGCCAGCGCCAAATCGACGCTGGCGATTGTCGGCGATCTCTCCGCGCTGTACGACCTTAACGCGCTGGCGCTGCTGCGTCAGGCCTCCGCGCCGTTTGTGCTGATTGTGGTGAACAACAACGGCGGGCAGATTTTCTCGCTGCTGCCCACGCCGCAGAGCGAGCGCGAGCAGTTTTATCTGATGCCGCAAAACGTGCAGTTTGAGCACGCGGCGGCGATGTTCAGCCTCAAATACCATCGCCCGGAAAGCTGGGACGCGCTGGAAACGGCGCTGGACGCCGCCTGGCGTCAGCCGAGCGCGACGGTGATTGAGATGGTGGTGAACTATGCCGACGGCGCGCAGAAGCTGCAAAACCTGCTGGCGCAGGTGAGCCACCTGTGATCCTCGCGGGCGTGCAGCGGGCCGGAAAGCCAGGCTATCCCTGGCTGGTCTTTTTGCACGGTTTTTCCGGCGACGGTCGGGAATGGCAGACGGTCGGTGAGGCGCTTAGCGACTATCCCCGCCTGTACCTCGACCTGCCCGGACACGGCGGCTCCGCGCAGCTCGGCGTGTCCGATTTTGCCGCAGTGAACGCGCTGCTGGAAAAAACGCTGCTTAGTTACAACATACTCAACTACTGGCTGGTGGGGTACTCCCTCGGCGGCCGCATTGCGATGTTCCACGCCTGCCAGCGCCCGACGGGTTTGTATGGCCTGATTGTGGAAGGCGGACATCCGGGGCTGCAAACCCCCGCCGAGCGCGACGCGCGTCGCCAGTCGGACTGGCGCTGGAGCGTGCGCTTTCGTCATGAACCGCTCGAAAGCGTATTTGCAGACTGGTATCAGCAGCCCGTTTTCGCCTCGCTGACCGCCGCCCAGCGCCGGGAGCTGGTGGCCTTGCGCAGCCAGAACAGCGGCGAGCACCTGGCCGGGATGCTGGAAGCCACCTCGCTTGCGGTACAGCCTGATTTACGCGCGGCGCTGAGCGCCGTCGGTACGCCTTTTTACTATATGTATGGTGAACGTGACGCCAGGTTCGCGGCCATTGCCCGCGAGCTTGATGCCGATTGCCATGTGATCCCCAACGCCGGACACAACGCCCACCGGGAAAACCCGGCCGCCGCGGCGGCGAGTCTGGCTCAGATACTGCGTCTTCGAACAAAGGACACTCTATGATCTATCCTGATGAACACATGCTTTACGCACCGGTTGAATGGCAAGACTGCTCCGAAGGTTACACGGACATTCGCTACCACAAGTCCGCCGACGGCATTGCCAAAATCACCATTAACCGTCCGCAGGTGCGTAACGCGTTTCGCCCGTTAACCGTGAAAGAGATGATTCAGGCGCTGGCGGATGCCCGCTATGACGATAACATCGGCGTTATCGTGCTCACCGGCGAAGGCGACAAAGCGTTCTGCTCCGGCGGCGATCAGAAAGTGCGCGGCGATTACGGCGGATACCAGGACGACGCGGGCACGCACCACCTGAACGTGCTCGACTTCCAGCGCCAGATCCGCACCTGTCCAAAACCGGTGGTGGCGATGGTGGCGGGCTACTCTATCGGCGGCGGCCACGTGCTGCACATGATGTGCGACCTGACCATTGCGGCGGAAAACGCCATCTTCGGTCAGACCGGCCCGAAAGTCGGCTCCTTCGACGGCGGCTGGGGCGCATCCTACATGGCGCGCATCGTTGGGCAAAAGAAAGCCCGCGAAATCTGGTTCCTGTGCCGTCAGTACAACGCGCAGGAAGCGCTGGACATGGGGCTGGTGAACACCGTGGTGCCGATTGCCGACCTCGAAAAAGAGACCGTGCGCTGGTGTCGCGAAATGCTGCAAAACAGCCCGATGGCGCTGCGCTGCCTGAAAGCGGCCCTCAACGCCGACTGCGACGGTCAGGCGGGTCTGCAGGAGCTGGCGGGTAACGCCACCATGCTGTTCTACATGACCGAAGAAGGTCAGGAAGGGCGCAACGCGTTTAACGAAAAACGCCAGCCTGACTTCAGCAAATACAAACGGAACCCGTAATGCGCCGCGCACAGGTTTACCGCTGGCAGATACCGATGGACGCGGGCGTGGTGCTGCGCGAGCGGCGGTTAAAAACCCGCGACGGGCTCTTCGTGCATTTGCAGCAGGGCGAGCGTGAAGGCTGGGGCGAAGTGTCGCCCCTGCCGGGCTTTAGCCTGGAGTCGCTTGAAGACGCTCAGGCCGCGCTGGTGGCCTGGGCGAGCGCGTGGCGCGACGGCGGAGAGCCCGTTTTGCCGGATGTTCCTTCCGCCGCCTTCGGCATCAGCTGTGCGCTGGCGGAGCTTGACGGCAGCTTGCCCGACGAGGCGAACACCCGCGCGGCGCCGCTGTGTACCGGCGATCCCGACGAACTCTTTGCACTGCTTTCCGCGATGCCGGGTGAGAAGGTGGCCAAAATCAAAGTCGGCCTCTACGAAGCCGTGCGCGACGGCATGGTGGTCAACCTGCTGCTGGAGGCGATCCCTGACCTGCGCTTGCGTCTGGATGCCAACCGCGCCTGGACGCCGCTCAAGGCGCAGCAGTTTGCCAAATACGTCAATCCGGCGTACCGCAGCCGCATCGCCTTCCTCGAAGAGCCGTGCAAAACCCGCGACGACTCCCGCGCCTTTTCTCAGGAAACCGGCATCGCCATCGCCTGGGATGAGAGCCTGCGCGAGCCTGATTTCGCGTTTATCGCCGAGCCGGGCGTCAGCGCCGTGGTGATTAAGCCGACCCTGACCGGGAGCCTCGACAGGGTGCGCGAGCAGGTTGCTGCCGCGCATCGTCTGGGAATGACGGCGGTGATCAGCTCGTCCATTGAATCCAGCCTCGGCCTCACGCAGCTGGCCCGCATTGCCGCCTGGCTCACGCCGGACGCGATCCCCGGCCTCGACACGCTCAGTCTGATGCAGGCGCAGCTTATTCGCCCGTGGCCGCAAAGCCCGCTGCCGCGCCTCGGCGCAGAGGCGCTGGAGCCGCTGCTATGAGTTTTACCGACTGGCCGTGGCGGCACTGGCGCGTGCAGCACGCGGACAAACCGGCGTTGCGCGTCGATGCGCAAACCCTGAGCTGGGAAAGCCTGTGCGAACGCATCGATAGCCTCGCCAGCGGCTTTCATCAGCAGGGGCTGAAGGAGGGCGACGGCGTGATGCTGCTCGCCCATAATCACCCGCAAACCCTGCTCGCCTGGCTGGCGCTGCTGCAGTGCGGCGCGCGCATCCTGCCCGTTAACCCGCAGCTCCCGCCGCCGCTGCTGGACGTGCTGATCCCGCAGATGACCCTGCGCTTCGCGCTGGTGCTGAACGGGACCTTTAACGGACTGGCGGCGCTGAAGATGGACGCGCAGCCAGGACACCACGCGGCGGCGTGGCGGCCCGAACGGCTGGCGTCCATGACGCTGACCTCCGGCTCGACCGGGCTGCCGAAAGCCGCGGTGCATACCTGCGCCGCGCACCTTGCCAGCGCGCAGGGCGTGCTCTCATTAATGCCCTACGGCGGCGATGACGACTGGCTGCTGTCGCTGCCGCTGTTCCACGTCTCCGGTCAGGGGATTTTGTGGCGCTGGCTGCTGGTAGGGGCGCGCTTAACCGTGCGCGAAAAACAGCCGCTGGAGCAGGCGCTGCGGGGCTGTACCCACGCCTCGCTGGTGCCAACCCAGCTCTGGCGATTGCTAAACGGCGAAAGCCCGATTGCGCTAAAAGCGGTGCTGCTGGGCGGCGCGGCGATCCCCGTCGAATTAACCCAGCGGGCGCGCGAGCAGGGCGTTCGCACCTTCTGCGGCTACGGCCTGACGGAGTTTGCCTCTACCGTCTGCGCGAAAGAGGCCGATGGCGAAGCGGACGTGGGCCGCGCGCTGCCGGGCAGGGAAGTGCAGGTGGTAGAAGGCGAGGTGTGGATCCGCGCGCAAAGCATGGCGTCGGGCTACTGGCGTGACGGGGCGCTGATCCCGCTGGTGAACGCGCAGGGCTGGTTTGCCACCCGCGACCGCGGAGAGCTGCATCACGAACGTCTGACCATCCTGGGGCGCATGGATAATCTGTTTTTCAGCGGCGGAGAAGGCATTCAGCCGGAATCGCTGGAGCGGGTGATTGCGACCCATCCGCAGATACATCAGGCGTTTGTCGTTCCGCTGGATGACGCGGAGTTCGGCCAGCGCCCGGTGGCGGTGGTGGAGTGCGAGCCCGGCACCGACGTTACGCAATTTCCGACATGGATACGCGACAGGCTGGCGCGTTTTGAGCAGCCGGTTCACTGGCTCATTCTCCCCGCAGAGCTGAAAACCGGCGGGATCAAAATCTCGCGCAGGGCGTTACAGCAGTGGGTTAACGCCGCGCTCAAGCGCTAAAACGCTGCCGCCTGTTTTCGCGGAAGAATCATATCGTTACAAACTAATTGTCATGAACGCGCTGAGAGCATTGATCCCGTGCCGCCTCAGGTTAAAATCTCGCGGTTTTGGGACATCTCTACTCAATTGTGCGGGATCACGACAATGAAAAAAGTGGCATTAGCGGGCTTAGGCCTGATGTTTGTTTCTGCGGCGGCTAACGCGATTAGCTTCAACGGCTCGGCGGGTCAGGATTACACCCACCTGGGCTTTGGCCTGGGCACGGAAACCTCCGGCCTGGCAATGACCGGCGGCTGGACGCATAACGATGACGACGGCGATGCGGCAAGCCTGGGTCTGGGTCTGAACGTGCCTCTCGGCCCGTTCCTGGCAACCGTGGGCGGTAAAGGTATCTACACCAACCCGAACGACGGTGACGAAGGCTACGCGGCGGCAGTGGGCGGCGGCCTGCAGTGGAAAATCGGCGACAGCTTCGCCCTGTTCGGCGAGTACTACTACTCTCCGGACTCCCTCTCCAGCGGTATCGAAAGCTATGAAGAAGCCAACGCCGGTGCGCGCTGGACTATCATGCGTCCGATCACGATTGAAGCGGGCTATCGCTATCTGAACCTGGCCGGTAAAGACGGCAATCGCGACAACGCGCTGGCCGATGGCCCGTACGTTGGCGTGAGCGCAGGCTTCTAATCGCTTCGGCGCGGCGTCCTGCCGCGCCAGTTTCTTTCCTCTTCCCCTCGCTGATTGCGCTATAGTGTTTCGACCATAGAAGTGGGAGAACACAATGATAAACGTGGAAATGCTATCCACCGGCGACGAAGTGCTGCATGGTCAAATCATCGATACCAATGCCGCCTGGCTGGCCGACTTTTTCTTTGAGCAAGGATTGCCGTTAACCCGGCGCAATACGGTGGGCGATAACCTGGAATCGCTGGTCGCTATCCTGCGCGAGCGCAGTGAACATGCGGACGTGCTGATCGTTAACGGCGGTCTTGGCCCCACCAGCGATGATTTGAGCGCGCTGGCCGCCGCCACCGCGAAAGGGGAAGGGCTGGTGCTGCATGAAGCCTGGCTGACCCAGATGGAGCGTTTCTTCAGCGATCGCGGCCGCGTAATGGCGCCGAGCAACCGCAAGCAGGCAGAAATCCCCGCCAGCGCGGAGCTGGTGGATAACCCGGTCGGCACCGCCTGCGGGTTTGCCCTCAAGCTTAACCGCTGCCTGATGTTCTTCACGCCGGGCGTCCCCTCTGAATTTAAAGTGATGGTCGAGCAGCAAATCATGCCGCGCCTGCGCGCGAACTTTACCCTGCCCGAGCCGCCGCTGTGCCTGCGCCTGACCACGTTTGGTCGCTCTGAAAGCGATCTCGCCCAGAGCCTCGATAGCCTTGAGCTGCCTCCCGGCGTGTCGATGGGCTATCGCTCGTCCATGCCGATCATTGAACTCAAGCTGACCGGCCCGGCCACGCAGAAGGACGCGATGCTGGCCCTGTGGCCGGAAGTGCAGCGCGTGGCGGGGGAGAGCCTGATCTTCGAAGGCACCGAAGGGCTGCCGGCGCAGATTGCGCAGCATTTGCAATCCCGGCAGCTGAGCCTGACGTTGAGCGAGCAGTTCACCGGCGGGCTGCTGGCGCTGCAGCTTTCACGGGCCAGCGCGCCGCTGCTGGCCAGCGAAGTGGTGCCGTTCCAGCAGGAAACGCTGGCGCAAACGGCGCGCTGGGCGTCCGAGCGCAGGGTTAACCATTTTGCCGGGCTGGCGCTGGCCGTGGGCGGCGTGGACGATGAGCACCTTAACCTCGCGCTTTCCACCCCGGAAGGGACGCACGCGCAGCGGGTGAAGATGAGCATTACCCGCCACAGCGTGGCGGTGCGTCAGGAAGTGTGCGCCATGATGGCGCTGAACATGCTGCGCCGCTGGCTGAACGGCAAAGCGGTTGCCAGCGAGCACGGCTGGATAAACGTCGTCGAATCGCTGTTTATCGAATAACACATCGCCGGGGCATTCCCGCCCCGGCAGGTTTTATCCCAGCGCCCGCGCGAGCAGGGTTATCGGATGTTCGCAGCGCTTGCTGGTGGACATCTCAATCTGCCACTTGCAGGTTTCACAGTCGGTCACCACGAGATCCGCGCCGCTCTCTTCTATCTGGCGGAACAGCGGCGCGCCAATCGCCTGCGAAGTGCCGTAGTTTTCCCGCTTAAACCCGTAGGTTCCCGCAATCCCGCAGCAGCGGGAGTCCAGCACCGTCAGCTCCAGGCCGGGGATCAGCCGCAGCAGCTCCAGCGTGTAGAGCGACCAGCCCATTTTTTCCATGTGGCACGGCGTGTGATACACCACCTTCAGCGGCAGGTTGCCCAGCGGCAGCGTCTGTCCGTCGTCCAGCCTGCGCCACAGGAAGCGCGTCGCCAGCTCAATGTGCTCGCGCAGGCCGCTGTTATCCACGTCCAGCAGGTGCGGGTACTCGTCGCGCAGGGTAAAGGTGCAGGTGGAGGAGGTCGCCAGCACCGGGATCCCCTTGTCGACGATGGCCTCGCGCAGCGAGGTGACGTTGCTTTTGGCCTGCTTACGCGCCTTATCGGTAAAGCCGTTGGCGATGAGCGGCACGCCGCAGCACTTCTCTTTGCTGAGCAGCTGCACCCCGGTCCCCATCGCGTTCAGCACTTTCACCAGATCCTTACCAAGCTGCGGATGGTTGTAATTGACGTAGCAGCCGTGGAAGAAGGCGACCTGGTCAGCAAACTGCGCCTGCTCTGCCGCCACGGATTTGTACCAGCGTCGAAAGGTGCCGTGGGAGTATTTCGGCAGGCTGCGGTGATGGTCGATTTTCAGCGTTGCGTCCAGCAGCCGGCGCACCGGCTTAAGGGACGTCGCGGCGTTCACCAGCGGCGCGAAGGGTGTGGAGACGGTGCCCATCAGGTCGGTGTGGCTGAGGATCGCATCGCGCAGGGTAGGCTTTTGACGGCTGTAGCGCGCCCGGGCCCGCTGGATGATATCGCCAATCTTCACGTCCGACGGACAGGCCACCTCGCAGCGCTTGCAGTTGATGCAGTACTTCAGCGCTTCATCGTAGAGCGCGCCGTCTTTCAGGCGCAGGCGCTCCCCGTCCGGCCCGGCCTGCTTCGGCCCGGGATAGCCCGGATTGACGCCGCTGACCGGGCAGACGGTGGTGCAGACCGTGCATTTGATACAGCTTTCGAAACGGGTGTCGTTCATTGTTCTGCCTCCACGCGCTTAGAAATATGTTCTGCCACGCTGAGCGCGGTGGTGGCGCACACGCCGCCGCCGCAGCCCTGAGCAATGGGATCGTATCCACCGAGAATCGACCCGATGGCGTAAAGATTGTCGATGCACGCCCCGGAAATCTGCGGGCGCAGGGCGTTATCAACAATGACGCCGAACTGCTGCCACGGCTGGGGCGTGAGGAAATCGCTCTGATACCAGTCCGCGCGGGAGGCGCTTTGGCGCACGTCCAGCCCGAGGATCGCCTCGCGAATGCCCTCGCGGGTGCTCAACAGCCCGTTGCTGAAGAAGCTGCCGCTGGCGAGCACCGTGAAGCGGGGGCGCAGCGGGATATCCTCATGGTTTCTCGTCCAGATCTCGCGGACTTTGCCGCCGGCCAGAGTGATGTTTTTCACTTCGTCCCCCGCCATCCACACGCCGCCCTGGGCGATAAACTGGCGCTGCAGCTGCTGGTGCAGGCGAATGCCGGGCACCGATGGTGGAAGCGTCGGGAGTAAACCGAGCGTGCACGGCAGGCGATCCGACAGCCAGCGCCACAGTCGGTTGTCCGCCAGGCCAAAGCAGGCGGGCATAAACAGCGCGTCGCAGGTTTCGCCGAGCGGCTTGAGCGCATCAAGCAGCAGCCGCCAGCTGTCCTCGTTATCAAGCAGGCGGGCGATATTCACCGCGCGGAACTCGCTCGGGTTTTCGCGCAGCACGTCCAGCTCCGGCAGGTCGATCTCTGCCGTTTCCGCCTGAATGCCCTGCCGGGCGAGCGACGCGGCGGCGAGATGGGGCTGAAAATCAAGAAAACCGCTAATCCCCACCACCCGCACGCGCGCGGCGGCAAAGGGCGCAACGGGCACCTCTTCCGGGCTGAGCCAGGCGGAGCGCAGGGTGCCGAGCGGCGTGACCCGCTGATGATTATGCTGCGTACAGCCCTGCAAGCGCGCGGCGCAGATCGTCAATAGCGCTTCGGTTTGATGGGCGAAGCGCGCCACGTTTTCTGCACCGATCAGGCTGTAGGGATGTTCCGGCGGCAGACCTGCGAGCGCCGTCAGCGGGGAATCAACGGGCGTGCCGTCCGGCAGTGCGCCCAGCAGATCCAGCGAGCCGGACGAGAAGTGCAGGGCGCTTTGGCCCCGGGTAACGATCGCGCAGCGCAGCCCCTGACGGGTGAGCGCAATCCCGCAAAGCAGGCCCGCCAGCCCGCCGCCAACAATCGCGGTATCAAACTTCATCGTGTGGTTCCTTCTCCAGACCGCAAAGCCCCTGGTAGACCCAGCGGGTGAATTCGCTTTCGCGCAGGGCATCGCCCCAGGCGACAGGCTGAATGCCTTTCCAGCGCTCGTTTAAAAAATCGCTCAGCTGCGCGAGCGACTGGGTTGACGTGGTGGCATGAAAACGCTGCAGCAGCCCCGCGGCGCGACAGGCGCACAGCTCGCCCTGACAGGTGCCCATCCCGACGCGCGTGCGGCGGCGTAAATCGAGCAGGTTATTGACCGTCAGGTTTTCCACCGCGTACTGCACTTCCCCGGCGGTGACGGCTTCGCATTCGCACACCAGGCTGCGGCTAAGGCGTCCTTCGCCGAGCCACGTCGGGGTGCGATCGCCGTGACGGTAAATCGCCGAGCCGCGCAGGGGCGCAGGCAGCGAGATGATTTTTTGCAGCGTTTTTTCCGTGGACTGCTGCGAGCCGGGCAGCGCTTTTTCCGCCGTGACGCAGGCCTGCGAGTTGCCGAGCTTGCGGCACACGGCGTCGGTGGCCCACTCCGCCATCAGGCGGTAGGTCATCAGCTTGCCGCCGGTGATGGTGATAAACCCTTCCAGCCCGTCGCGCTCCGCGTGGTCAAGCAGCACGATGCCCCGGCTGACGCTGCGCCCGCTCGGGTCGTTATCGCTGGCAACCAGCGGGCGCACCCCGGCATACGCGCGCAGGATGCGGGTCTGGGCCATTATCGGCGCCAGCTTCTCGCCTTCGCGCAGCAGGATATCCACCTCATCGGCGGTCACCCGGTTGTCGTCAATGTCGCGGTAGTCAATGTGGGTGGAGGTGGTGCCGATCAGTGAAATGGTGTCGCCGGGCACCAGGATATCGGCGTCGGAAGGCTTGCGGCAGCGGTTGATCACATGGTTGTTGATGCGATGGTCGAGGATCAGCAGCGAGCCTTTGGCCGGGAACATGCGGATGGAGAGGTCGGCATATTCGGCGATGCGCTGTCCCCAAATCCCCGCCGCGTTCACCACCACGGGGGCATACAGCTCGCTGAACTCATTGTATTGCGGGTCGAACACCCGCACACCGCTCACTCTGTCACCCTCGCGGATAAGCCCGGTCACTTCGTGCCCGGTGAGGATACGCGCCCCGTGCTCGCGGGCGTCGAGCATGTTGGCGGCGGTCAGGCGGAACGGATCCACGGTGCCGTCGGGCACTTTCACGGCGCCGATCAGGGCCGGGTTAACGGAGGGCTCGAGCCGACGCGCCAGCGCGGGATCGAGCGCTTCGGCCTGAATTCCGGCGGCGCGGCAGGCGCTGATAAAGGTCTGCTGGAACGCGAGATCGTCTTCAGGAAGGGTGATAAACAGGCCGTCGGTGGGCTCAATGCAGTGGCGGGCGATGCGCTTGAGGATCTGGTTTTCGGCAATGCACTCGCGGGCGGATTCGCCGTCCGTCACCGCATAGCGTGCGCCGCTGTGCAGCAGGCCGTGGTTGCGTCCGGTCGCCCCGGTGGCGATATCGTGGCGCTCCAGCAGCGTGACCTTCAGCCCGCGCAGGGCGCAGTCGCGCGCAATGCCCGCACCGGTTGCGCCACCGCCAATGATAATCACATCGCTGTAGCGGGGATCGTGAATTGTCATTGTCTTCCCTCGTGTTCGTTTTTTTACCATTTAGCCACAAGAATTTTGTGGTTTGTTTGATTTCGAACACAAACGAGCGAAAACCGAAAGTGAAACGTGATTTCATGCGCCTTTTTGCGCATTCTGTCATATTTCTGTAACAATCTGTGCGTTGATTCACAGTAACAATCACCGTGATTTTTTAACATCGCCGCCTCTCTGGAGTTTGGGGGCCGTTAACCCCCCTGAAAATTCAATCTGGCCACGGAGGCTGTCATGCTCAGTATCTTCAAACCTGCGCCGCATCGGGCGCGTCTGCCAGAGGCAGAAATCGATCCGCTCTACCGCCGTCTGCGTTGGCAAATTTTCCTGGGGATCTTCTTCGGGTACGCGGCGTACTACCTGGTACGTAAAAACTTCGCGCTCGCCATGCCGTATCTGGTGGAGCAGGGCTTTTCGCGCGGTGACTTAGGCTTTGCGCTTTCGGGGATCTCGATTGCCTACGGCTTCTCTAAATTCATTATGGGCTCGGTGTCGGATCGCTCTAATCCGCGCGTGTTCCTGCCTGCCGGGCTGATCCTGGCGGCGGCGGTAATGCTGTTTATGGGCTTTGTGCCCTGGGCGACGTCCAGCATTGCCATTATGTTTGTGCTGCTGTTCCTCTGCGGCTGGTTCCAGGGTATGGGCTGGCCGCCGTGCGGACGTACCATGGTGCACTGGTGGTCGCAGAAGGAGCGCGGCGGCATTGTGTCGGTGTGGAACTGCGCGCACAACGTGGGCGGCGGTATTCCGCCGCTGCTGTTCCTGCTGGGGATGGCCTGGTTCAACGACTGGCACGCCGCGCTGTATATGCCTGCGTTTGGCGCCATTCTGGTGGCGATTATCGCCTTCGCCCTGATGCGCGACACCCCGCAGTCCTGCGGTCTGCCGCCGATTGAAGAGTACAAAAACGATTACCCGGACGATTACAGCGAGCAGCACGAAGAGGAGCTGACGGCTAAGCAGATCTTCATGAAATACGTTCTGCCGAACAAGCTGCTGTGGTACATCGCGGTGGCGAACGTCTTCGTTTACCTGCTGCGCTACGGCATCCTCGACTGGTCTCCGACCTACCTGAAGGAGGTGAAGCACTTCGCGCTGGATAAGTCCTCCTGGGCCTACTTCCTGTATGAATACGCGGGCATTCCCGGGACGCTGATCTGCGGCTGGATGTCGGACAAAGTGTTCAGGGGCAACCGCGGCGCGACCGGCGTGTTCTTCATGACGCTGGTGACTATCGCCACCGTGGTGTACTGGCTCAACCCGCCGGGCAACCCGTCCGTGGACATGGCCTGCATGATCGTTATCGGCTTCCTGATTTACGGCCCGGTAATGCTGATTGGCCTTCACGCCCTTGAGCTGGCACCGAAGAAGGCGGCAGGCACGGCGGCAGGCTTTACCGGTCTGTTCGGCTACCTGGGCGGCTCGGTCGCGGCGAGCGCCATTGTGGGCTACACCGTTGACTTCTTCGGCTGGGACGGCGGCTTTATGGTGATGATCGGCGGCAGCGTGCTGGCGGTACTGCTGCTGATTGTGGTCATGATCGGTGAAAAACGCCATCACGCCGAAGTGCAGGCGCGTCGTCAATAAGGAGCATTGGGATGAAATTAACGCAATTAGCCACCGGCCTGCTGCTGGCCGGTTTACTGACCGGCTCCGCGCTGGCGGCCGAGAAGATTGTTATCGCCCACCGCGGCGCCAGCGGCTATCTGCCGGAGCACACGCTCCCGGCGAAAGCGATGGCCTATGCCCAGGGCGCGGACTATCTTGAGCAGGATCTGGTGATGACGAAGGACGACCAGCTGGTCGTCCTGCATGACCACTACCTTGACCGTGTGACGGATGTGGCGGAACGCTTCCCGGATCGCGCCCGTCAGGACGGGCGTTACTACGCGATTGATTTCACGCTGGCGGAGATCCGCTCGCTGAAATTTACCGAAGGCTTTGAAATTGAAAACGGCAAGAAGGTGCAGGTCTATCAGGGGCGTTTCCCGATGGGCAAGTCTGACTTCCGCATTCATACCTTCCAGGAAGAGATCGAGTTTGTTCAGGGGTTGAACCACTCCACCGGCAAAAATATCGGCATCTACCCGGAAATCAAAGCGCCGTGGTTCCACCATCAGGAAGGCAAAGACATCGCGGCGAAAACGCTCGAGGTGTTGAAGCAGTACGGCTACACCAGCAAGCAGGACAAGGTGTATTTGCAGTGTTTTGATGCGGCAGAGCTCAAGCGCATTAAGAACGAGCTGGAGCCGAAGATGGGGATGAACCTCAATCTGGTGCAGCTGATTGCCTACACCGACTGGAACGAAACCCAGGAGAAAAAGCCTGACGGCAAGTGGGTGAACTACAGCTACGACTGGATGTTCAAGCCTGGCGCGATGAAGCAGATTGCGCAGTACGCCGACGGCATCGGGCCGGACTACCACATGCTGGTGGCGGAAGGCTCAACCCCGGGCCACGTGAAGCTGACGGCCATGGTGAAAGAAGCCCACGCAAGCCATATGCAGGTGCATCCGTACACGGTGCGTGCCGATCAGCTGCCGGAGTATGCGACGGACGTGAATCAGCTTTACGACGTGTTGTATAACCAGGCGGGCGTGGACGGACTGTTTACGGATTTCCCGGATAAAGCGGTCGAATTCATCCACCGGAAGTAGGTTTGTAGGTCGGGTCAGGCGAAGCCGCCACCCGACAGTCAGTTTCTGCGGCCTGATGCCCTCACCCTAACCCTCTCCCATGGGGAGAGGGGACCTACTGAGCCGCCCTTGTGGTGACAGAGAAGCAGGAAACGTAAGGTGAACGGAATGACCACTACAGCCGTATGTTCCCCTCACCCTGGCCCTCTCCCCAAAGGGGCGAGGGGATAAGGACACCATCACATCTCGATTTCGATATCGCCGTTTGCCCGGCAGCAGCAGGGCAGAATTTCACCTTCGCTGATAAAGGCCAGCGGTTCGGTCAGCCAGTCCACCTGGCCTGCGACCAGACGGCAGCGACAGGAGCCGCAATAGCCTTCGCGACACTGGTACTCCACTTCCACTTTATGGGCTTCAAGCGCCACCAGCAGAGAAGGGTGCTCTTCCTGGCACAGCACCTGTGTGCCAGAAAGACTCAGGGTTACGCGGGACATCAGAGCTGGAAGTTGCTCAGGTCGTCAGTATTGACTTCGGAATCAATCTGACCGACCAGGTAAGAACTCACTTCCACTTCCTGCGGGGCAACCTGCACGTTATCGGACACCAGCCAGGTGTTGATCCACGGGATCGGGTTGGAGCGGGTCTGGAACGGCAGATCGAGACCGACCGCCTGCATGCGGATGTTGGTGATGTACTCAACGTACTGGCACAGAATGTCCTTGTTCAGGCCAATCATGGAGCCGTCGCGGAACAGGTAGTCTGCCCACTCTTTCTCCTGCTGAGCGGCCAGTACGAACAGGTCGTAGCACTCTTGCTTGCACTCTTCGGCGATCTCCGCCATCTCCGGGTCGTCCACGCCGCTGCGCAGCAGGTTCAGCATGTGCTGGGTGCCGGTCAGGTGCAGGGCCTCGTCGCGGGCGATCAGGCGGATGATTTTCGCGTTACCTTCCATCAGCTTGCGCTCGGCAAAGGCGAAGGAGCAGGCGAAGCTGACGTAGAAACGAATCGCTTCCAGCGCGTTCACGCTCATCAGGCACAGGTACAGCTGCTTTTTCAGCGCGCGCAGGTTCACGGTCACGGTTTTGCCGTCCACGTTGTGCGTGCCTTCGCCCAGCAGATGCCAGTAGCTGGTCATCTCGATCAGCTCGTCGTAGTAGTGCGCGATGCCTTCCGCACGCTTCTGGATCTGCTCGTTGGTAACGATATCGTCAAACACCACCGCCGGATCGTTGACGATGTTGCGGATGATATGGGTGTAAGAGCGAGAGTGAATAGTTTCTGAAAACGCCCAGGTCTCAACCCAGGTTTCCAGCTCCGGAATGGAGATCAGCGGCAGCAGCGCCACGTTCGGGCTACGGCCCTGAATGGAGTCCAGCAGCGTCTGGTATTTCAGGTTGCTGATGAAAATGTGCTTTTCGTGATCCGGCAGCGACTGGAAGTCAATGCGGTCGCGGGAAACGTCCACTTCTTCCGGACGCCAGAAGAAGGAGAGTTGCTTTTCGATCAGCTTTTCGAAGATGTCATATTTTTGCTGATCGTAGCGTGCCACGTTGACCGGCTGGCCGAAGAACATCGGCTCTTTGAGCTGGTCGTTTTTCGTCTGTGAAAAGGTGGTGTATGCCATTGCGGTGAGTCCTGTTGAGATTTTATTGCCCGGCGGCACTGCGTTTGCCGGGCCTACAAAACCGTAGGCCGGGTAAGCGAAGCGCCACCCGGCGAAGTGCTTAGATCTTACATGCGCCGCTTTCGCAGCCGTCGTCCTGAATGGACTGAACCATGTCGTCCTGGGCGTCTTCCGCACCATCACGGGTGTTGTGATAGTACAGGGTTTTCACGCCAAATTTATAGGCGGTAAGCAGGTCTTTCAGCAGTTGCTGCATCGGAACCTTGCCGGACGGGAAGCGCGTCGGGTCGTAGTTGGTATTGGCAGAGATCGACTGATCGATAAACTTCTGCATGATACCCACCAGCTGCAGGTAACCGTCGTTGTTCGGCATTTCCCACAGCAGCTCGTAGTTGCTGCCCAGCGTTTCGTAATCCGGCACAACCTGGCGCAGCACGCCGTCTTTCGACGCCTTAATGCTGACGTGGCCGCGCGGCGGCTCGATACCGTTGGTGGCGTTGGAGATCTGCGAGGAGGTCTCGGACGGCATCAGGGCAGAGAGCGTGGAGTTGCGCAGGCCGTGAGTTTTAATGGACTCGCGCAGACCTTCCCAGTCGAGGTGCAGCGGCTCGCTGACGATCGCATCCAGGTCTTTCTTGTAGGTATCGATCGGCATAATGCCTTTCGCATAGGTGGTTTCGTTGAACCACGGGCACGCGCCTTGCTCTTTCGCCAGCTCGTTGGAGGCTTTCATCAGGTAGTACTGAATCGCTTCGAACGTCTGGTGCGTCAGGTTGTTGGCGCTGCCGTCGGAGTAACGCTTGCCGTTTTTCGCCAGCCAGTAGGCGAAGTTGATCACGCCGATACCCAGGGTACGACGGCCCATTGCACCACGTTTTGCGGCCGGGATTGGGTAATCCTGGTAGTCCAGCAGGGCATCCAGCGCACGAACCGCCAGCACCGCCAGCTCTTCCAGCTCGTCCAGGCTCTTAATCGCACCCAGGTTGAACGCGGACAGCGTACACAGCGCGATTTCACCGTTTTCGTCGTTCACATCTTCCAGCGGCTTGGTCGGCAGGGCGATTTCCAGGCACAGGTTAGACTGGCGAACAGGCGCTACAACCGGGTCGAACGGGCTGTGGGTGTTGCAGTGGTCAACGTTCTGGATGTAGATACGGCCAGTGGAAGCACGTTCCTGCATCATCAGAGAGAACAGGTCCACGGCTTTTACGCGCTGCTTGCGGATGCTGTTGTCTTTTTCGTATTTGGTGTACAGACGCTCGAACTCGTCCTGATCGGCGAAGAACGCGTCGTACAGGCCCGGGACGTCTGACGGGCTGAACAGGGTGATCTCTTCACCTTTCAGCAGACGGGTGTACATCAGCTTGTTGATCTGTACGCCGTAGTCCATGTGACGCACGCGATTGCCTTCCACGCCGCGGTTGTTTTTCAGAACCAGCAGGCTTTCCACTTCCAGGTGCCACATCGGGTAGAACAGGGTTGCCGCGCCGCCGCGCACGCCGCCCTGAGAGCAGGATTTCACTGCGGTCTGGAAGTGTTTATAGAACGGGATACAGCCGGTGTGGAACGCTTCACCGCCGCGAATTGGGCTACCCAGCGCGCGAATACGACCGGCGTTGATGCCGATACCGGCACGCTGGGACACGTATTTCACAATGGCGCTGGAGGTGGCGTTGATGGAATCCAGGCTGTCGCCGCACTCGATCAGTACGCAGGAGCTGAACTGACGGGTCGGGGTGCGCACGCCGGACATGATTGGCGTAGGCAGAGAAATTTTAAACGTCGACACCGCATCGTAGAAACGCTTCACGTAGGACAGACGCGTCTCACGCGGGTAGTTAGAGAACAGGCAGGCGGCGACCAGAATATACAGGAACTGTGCGCTCTCGTAGATGGCGCCCGTCACGCGGTTCTGCACCAGATATTTACCTTCGAGCTGCTTCACCGCCGCGTAGGAGAAGTTCATATCACGCCAGTGATCGATAAACCCGTCCATCTGCTTGAACTCTTCTTCCGTATAGTCTTCCAGCAGATGCGTGTCGTACTTCCCTAACTCAACCATTTTCACTACGTGGTCATACAGCGCTGGCGGCTCAAACTGGCCGTAGGCTTTTTTACGCAGGTGGAAGATGGCCAGACGCGCAGCGAGGTACTGATAATCCGGCGCTTCGCGGGAGATCAGATCTGCCGCCGCTTTGATGATGGTTTCATGGATATCAGACGTTTTGATGCCGTCGTAGAACTGAATGTGAGAACGCAGTTCAACCTGGGAGATAGATACGTTGTTCAGTCCTTCTGCTGCCCAGTCGAGAACTCGATGGATTTTGTCCAGATTGATACGCTCGGTAGTACCGTCGCGCTTTGTCACCAGCAGACTCTGATTCATGTGGGTTTTTACCTGTCCGTGAAATAAAAAAATATCCCCCGCTTATCCACAGGTTGTTGTGGATAAATACTACATATAGGGGTTCTACGATAAGATTAACGCAAGATGGTGAGTATTCTAGTAAGGATTCTTTTGAGTACAAGAGTTGATTTTGACGTTAAATTCAGGTTGCTAAAGCGTGATAAAGGCTAAGTCCACGTATCGTAAGGCCTGGACGAGATGTCAATATTTCGCAAAAAAAATCGAAAATTTGATCGAGTGCTGATTTCTTCAACGGGAGGTCAGAATTGCGCAACATGATGTCGCGCAATCTTTATAAGAATAACGAATGACGTTAGTCGTTTTTGGCGGTTGTGTGCAACATATAGTTAACATCTACGCCCGGTGCGAGTTTGAATTTATCCAGCACCGGATTGTAGTGCAGGCCGGTCATGTGCTGCTCTTTTAGCCAGGTCTGGTCAACCCAGTTCAGCAGTTCGGCAGGCTTGATGAATTTCTTCACGTCGTGCGTGCCTTTCGGCACCATGCGCAGCACATATTCCGCGCCGACCACCGCCATCAGCCAGGCTTTGCCGTTACGGTTGATGGTGGAGAAGAACACCTGGCCGCCCGGTTTTACCAGTTTGGCGCAGGCATTGACCACCGACTGCGGGTCAGGCACATGTTCCAGCATCTCCATGCAGGTCACCACATCGTACTGATGCGCGTGTTTTGCCGCGTGCTCCTCGACGGTTTCCTGGACGTATTCCACCTGAACGCCGGATTCCAGCGCGTGCAGGCGTGCGACCTGTAAAGGCTCAAAGCCCATGTCCAGCCCGGTGACGGTTGCGCCTTCACGGGCCATGCTTTCGGCCAGGATGCCGCCGCCGCAGCCAACGTCGAGCACTTTTTTACCGAACAGACCGCCGGAACGCTCCGCGATATAGCCCAGACGCAGCGGGTTAATGCGATGCAGGGGTTTAAACTCACCTTCGAGATCCCACCAGCGGGACGCCACCGCTTCAAACTTGGCAATCTCTTCATGGTCAACGTTGTGAGCCACCGGGGATTTTTCGGCATTCATGGACGCTTTTACTCCGTTATTTAAAGACGGGGGAAGTATATCAGGATAATAAAGCAAATTAGTTTAAACCTCTGCGGCTGTGTTATAATTTGCGACCTTTGAATCCGGGATACAGTAGAGGGATAGCGGTTAGATGAGCGACCTTGCGAGAGAAATTACACCGGTCAACATCGAGGAAGAGCTGAAGAGCTCCTATCTGGACTATGCGATGTCGGTCATTGTTGGCCGTGCGCTGCCGGACGTCCGCGATGGCCTTAAGCCGGTACACCGTCGCGTACTATACGCCATGAACGTATTGGGCAATGACTGGAATAAAGCCTACAAAAAATCTGCCCGTGTCGTTGGTGACGTAATCGGTAAATACCATCCTCATGGTGATTCCGCGGTGTACGACACCATCGTCCGTATGGCGCAGCCATTCTCGCTGCGCTACATGCTGGTAGATGGTCAGGGTAACTTTGGTTCTATCGACGGCGACTCCGCCGCGGCAATGCGTTATACGGAAATCCGTCTGGCGAAAATTGCCCATGAACTGATGGCCGATCTGGAAAAAGAGACTGTTGATTTCGTTGATAACTATGACGGCACGGAAAAAATCCCTGACGTGATGCCAACGAAAATCCCTAACCTGCTGGTGAACGGTTCGTCCGGTATCGCCGTAGGTATGGCGACCAACATTCCGCCGCACAACATCACGGAAGTGATCAACGGCTGCCTGGCCTATATCGACGATGAAGACATCAGCATTGAAGGGCTGATGGAACACATCCCGGGCCCGGACTTCCCGACAGCGGCAATCATCAACGGTCGTCGCGGTATCGAAGAAGCGTACCGCACCGGTCGTGGCAAAATTTATATCCGCGCCCGCGCGGAGGTGGAAGCGGACGCGAAAACCGGCCGTGAAACCATCATCGTTCACGAAATTCCGTATCAGGTGAACAAAGCGCGCCTGATTGAGAAAATCGCCGAGCTGGTGAAAGAGAAACGCGTTGAAGGTATCAGCGCGCTGCGCGACGAGTCTGATAAAGACGGTATGCGCATCGTGATTGAAATCAAACGCGACGCGGTGGGCGAGGTTGTGCTGAACAACCTGTACTCCCAGACCCAGCTGCAGGTGTCCTTCGGTATCAACATGGTTGCACTGCACCATGGTCAGCCGAAGATCATGAACCTGAAAGAGATCCTGAGCGCGTTCGTTCGTCACCGCCGTGAAGTGGTGACGCGCCGTACCATCTTCGAACTGCGTAAAGCCCGCGACCGTGCCCATATCCTTGAAGCACTGGCCGTAGCGCTGGCAAACATCGATCCTATCATCGAGCTGATTCGCCGCGCGCCAACGCCGGCAGAAGCGAAAGCGTCCCTGGTTTCACGTCCGTGGGATCTGGGCAACGTGGCTGCGATGCTGGAACGTGCTGGCGACGACGCTGCGCGTCCTGAGTGGCTGGAGCCTGAGTTCGGCGTGCGTGACGGTCAGTACTACCTGACTGAACAGCAGGCCCAGGCGATTCTGGATCTGCGTCTGCAGAAACTGACCGGCCTTGAGCACGAAAAACTGCTCGACGAGTACAAAGAGCTGCTGGAGCAGATCGCAGAGCTGCTGCATATCCTGGGTAGCGCAGACCGCCTGATGGAAGTGATCCGTGAAGAGCTGGAGCTGGTTCGCGATCAGTTCGGCGATGAGCGTCGCACTGAAATCACCGCCAACACGGCGGACATCAACATCGAAGACCTGATCAACCAGGAAGACGTTGTGGTGACCCTGTCTCACCAGGGCTACGTGAAGTATCAGCCGTTGACCGACTACGAAGCACAGCGCCGTGGCGGTAAAGGCAAATCTGCGGCACGTATTAAAGAAGAAGACTTTATTGACCGTCTGCTGGTGGCCAACACCCACGACACGATCCTCTGCTTCTCAAGCCGCGGTCGTCTGTACTGGATGAAGGTGTATCAACTGCCGGAAGCGAGCCGTGGCGCGCGCGGTCGTCCAATCGTCAACCTGCTGCCGCTTGAGCCGAACGAGCGTATCACCGCTATTCTGCCGGTACGCGAGTACGCAGAAGGCGTGAACGTCTTCATGGCGACCGCCAGCGGTACGGTGAAGAAAACCGCGCTGACCGAGTTCAGCCGTCCACGCTCTGCCGGTATCATCGCGGTTAACCTGAACGAAGGCGACGAGCTGATTGGCGTTGACCTGACCTCGGGCTCCGATGAAGTCATGCTGTTCTCTGCTGCCGGTAAGGTGGTGCGCTTCAAAGAGAACGCGGTGCGCGCGATGGGTCGTACAGCGACCGGCGTTCGCGGTATCAAACTGGCGGGTGAAGACGCGGTGGTTTCCCTGATCGTTCCGCGCGGCGAAGGTGCAATCCTGACCGTGACGCAGAACGGCTACGGTAAACGTACCGCTGAAAGCGAATACCCGACCAAGTCCCGCGGCACGCAGGGCGTTATCTCTATCAAAGTGACCGAGCGCAACGGTTCCGTTGTTGGCGCGGTGCAGGTAGATGACACCGACCAGATCATGATGATCACCGATGCTGGTACGCTGGTGCGTACTCGCGTATCCGAGATCAGCGTGGTGGGTCGTAACACCCAGGGCGTTATCCTCATCCGCACCGCGGAAGACGAAAACGTTGTGGGTCTGCAGCGCGTTGCTGAACCCGTAGACGACGAAGAGCTCGACTCGATCGACGGTAGCGTGGCGGAAGGCGATGATGAAATCGCGCCGGAAGCGGACACCGACGACGACGCAGCGGACGACGCTGACGAGTAATGTCTCCTGATGCAAAAAGGGCCGGATTCCGGCCCTTTTCTTTTGCAGTTGCAGATAAGTGAACGTTGCGACAAGGCGCGTTTACCGCTACCTTAAACCTCATTCTTTTTGACCCCGACGGCGGAGCCTCGCCCCTTTGAAATACCTCGTTTCTTTCCGTACTACGCTAAAAGTTTCTCGCTATCTGTTTCGGGCGCTGGCGCTATTGCTGTGGCTGCTGGTGGCGCTGTTTTCGGTGTTTTACATCGTTAACGCGCTGCACCAGAAAGAGTCCGAGATCCGCCAGGAATTTAATCTCAGCTCCGATCAGGCTCAGCGCTATATCCAGCGCACCTCGGATGTGATGAAAGAGCTGAAGTACATCGCTGAGAACCGCCTGACGGCGGAGAACGGGGTGCTCGCCACGCGCGGGCGCAATGACAAAGCCGAAGTGCCGGATTTCGAGCCGCTGTTTCCGGACTCGGACTGCTCGGCAATGGGCAGCACCTGGCGCGGCTCGCTGGAATCCCTGGCCTGGTTCATGCGCTACTGGCGCGATAATTTCTCTGCCGCCTACGATCTCAACCGCGTGTTCCTGATTGGCAGCGACAACCTCTGCATGGCCGATTTCGGCCTGCGGGACATTCCGGTTGAGCGCGACGATGCCCTGAAAAGCCTGCACGAGCGCATCGTTAAGTACCGCAACGCGCCGCAGGATGAGCGCGGCAACAACCTCTTCTGGATAAGCCAGGGGCCGCGCATGGGCGTGGGCTATTTCTATGCCCTGACGCCGGTCTACCTCGGCAATCGCCTGCAGGCGCTGCTGGGCATTGAGCAAACCATCCGCATGGAGAACTTCTTCACGCCAGGCAGCCTGCCGATGGGCGTCACCGTGCTGGATGAAAACGGCCACACGCTGATCTCCCTGACCGGGCCGGAAAACCGCTTAAAAGTTGACTCCCACTGGATGCAGGAGCGCTCGTGGTTTGGCTATACCTCCGGCTTCCGCGAGCTGGTGCTCAAGAAAAGCTTGCCGCCGTCGTCACTTAGCATTGTCTACTCGGTGCCGGTGGATCTTGTGCTGGAGCGCATTCGCATTCTTATCCTGAACGCCATCATCCTTAACGTGCTGGTCGGGATTGCGCTGTTCACCCTGGCGCGAATGTACGAGCGCCGGATCTTTATTCCGGCGGAAACCGACGCCCAGCGCCTGGAAGAGCACGAGCAGTTTAACCGCAAGATTGTGGCCTCCGCGCCCGTCGGGATCTGTATTTTACGTACCCAGGACGGCACCAACATCCTGAGTAACGAGCTGGCCCACAACTACCTGAACATGCTGACCCACGAAGACCGCCAGCGGCTGACGCAAATCATCTGCGGGCAGCAGGTTAACTTTGTCGATGTGCTGACCAGTACCCACACCAACCTGCAAATCAGCTTTGTGCACTCCCGCTATCGCAATGAAAACGTGGCGATTTGCGTGCTGGTGGACGTCTCGGCGCGCGTGAAGATGGAAGAGTCGCTACAGGAGATGGCGCAGGCGGCGGAGCAGGCCAGCCAGTCGAAATCGATGTTCCTTGCCACCGTCAGCCACGAGCTGCGCACCCCGCTGTACGGCATCATCGGTAACCTGGATCTTCTGCAAACCAAGGAGCTGCCGAACGGCGTTGAGCGCCTGGTGACGGCCATGAACAACTCGTCGAGCCTGCTGCTGAAAATCATCAGCGACATTCTCGACTTCTCGAAAATTGAGTCCGAGCAGCTGAAAATCGAGCCGCGCGAGTTCTCCCCGCGCGAGGTAATGAACCACATCAGCGCCAACTACATGCCGCTGGTGGTGCGCAAGCAGCTTGGCCTGTACTGCTTTATCGAGCCGGACGTGCCGCTTACCCTGCACGGCGATCCGATGCGTTTGCAGCAGGTGATTTCCAACCTGCTCAGCAACGCCATTAAATTCACCGACATCGGCTGTATCGTTCTGCACGTCTGCCGGGCGGGGGATTACCTGAGCATTCGCGTGCGCGATACCGGCGTCGGCATTCCGGCGAAAGAGGTGGTGCGTCTGTTTGATCCGTTCTTCCAGGTCGGCACCGGCGTGCAGCGCAACTTCCAGGGCACCGGTCTGGGGCTGGCGATTTGTGAAAAGCTGATCAGCATGATGGACGGGGACATCTCGGTGGATACCGAGCCCGGCATGGGCAGCCAGTTCACCATCCGTATTCCGCTCTATTCGGCGCAGTATCCGGTGAAATCGACCGTCGACGGGCTGAACGACAAGCGCTGCTGGCTGGCGGTTCACAACGCGTCGCTGAATGATTTCCTCACCTCGCTTCTGGGCAATAGCGGAATGCGCGTGTCGAACTACGAGGGCCAGACGCCTGACGCTGACGATATGCTGATAACCGACGGCGAGCTGGAGCAGGCGTGGCCGGGAAGAGGCGTGGTGACCTTCTGCCGTCGTCACATTGGCATTCCCCTTGAGCGTTCACCGGGCGAGTGGGTACACAGCGTGGCCACGCCGCACGAGCTGCTGGGGCTGCTGGCGCGAATTTACAGCGTCGAGCTGGAAGAGAACAGCGGCGCGACGGCGCTGCCGTCACCGGACGCCCTGGCGTCGCTTAACGACGATATGATGATTCTGGTGGTGGATGACCATCCGATTAACCGCCGGCTGCTGGCCGACCAGCTTGGTTCGCTGGGCTATCAGTGCAAAACCGCCAACGACGGCGTGGATGCCCTGAATGTGCTGAGCAAGAACCATATCGATATCGTGCTCAGCGACGTGAACATGCCGAACATGGACGGCTATCGCCTGACGCAGCGCATCCGCCAGCTTGGCCTCACGCTGCCGGTGGTGGGCGTGACGGCGAACGCGCTGGCGGAGGAGAAGCAGCGCTGCCTGGAATCCGGCATGGACAGCTGCCTGTCGAAGCCGGTAACGCTGGACGTTCTCAAGCAGACGCTATCCGTTTACGCGGACAGGGTCAGGAAAACGAGAATATAAAAAAGGCCCGCAAGGGCCTTTTTGTTTGTTCTCCCTCTCCCTGTGGAGAGGGGCAGGGTGAGGGCATCAGGCCGCACACCCGCCGGGGATTAATCCTTGTCCGTCGCGCTCAGCGTAACGGATGAGAGGTAGTTCAGCAGCGCAATATCGTTATCCACGCCCAGTTTCATCATTGCTGATTTCTTCTGGCTACTGATGGTTTTGATGCTGCGGTTCAGCTTCTTGGCGATTTCGGTGACCAGGAAACCTTCTGCGAACAGGCGCAGAACTTCACTCTCTTTTGGCGACAGACGCTTATCACCGTAGCCACCCGCGCTGATTTTCTCCAGCAGACGGGACACGCTTTCCGGCGTAAATTTCTTGCCTTTTTGCAGGGCCGCCAGCGCTTTTGGCAGGTCGGTTGGTGCGCCCTGTTTCAGGACGATCCCTTCGATATCCAGATCCAACACGGCGCTTAAAATAGCCGGGTTGTTGTTCATGGTCAGAACGATAATCGAAATATCCGGGAAGTGACGTTTAATATATTTGATGAGCGTGATCCCATCACCGTATTTATCTCCCGGCATGGAGAGATCGGTAATGAGCACGTGGGCATCAAGTTTTGGCAGGTTATTGATCAGTGCTGTGGAGTCTTCAAATTCACCGACTACATTCACCCACTCGATCTGTTCAAGTGATTTGCGAATACCGAACAGTACAATCGGATGGTCATCGGCAATAATTACGTTCATATTGTTCATGTATAAGGCTACCTTGCTACAGCAAGCTTTTGACGTAAGCGTCAATGTCGCTGATGTATTTTTCAATGCCAGAGGCATCTTTCTCACGAATTAGATGTTCCAGCGTTTCACATAACTGCTTGCCGGGAACCAGATTAAGCATGGCAAACACCCCTTTAAGCCGGTGTGCTGTCTGCGCCAGCGCTGCAAAATCATTTGCGGCGGACTCAGTATACAACCGCTTAACATCATCTGGTACTGTATCAACAAAGAGTGAATAGTAGCCGCTGGCATGGAGTTCGGCATTTTCGTCACCGCCCAGAGGGGACTCCAGGATTTCTTCTTGCGCCAGCTGTTCTTCTATAAGTTGTAGTACAGCTTCCTGCATCGCATTGCTCATATTAAAGTTGACGCGCATCTGGCCTGGGCCGATTTTTCGCACGCCTGGCTCATCATCGCTTAAAAGCAAGCCCGAGGCAGTAAGATTAGACGGATTATCAGTTAAAAAGAGATCAAATTCTTGACTCGTGAGCCTTTCATCCGGCGTGATGCACGACGCGCCCCAGTTTTCTAACTGGCGAACCACAATGTTGCGGATCTCGTTTGAGGTCACATCCACCATGATTGTCACTTCGTCCAGCAGGCGCTCTTCATCTTCTTCCTGCGGATTCGCCGCCATTTTCACGTGCAGAGAATAGCGGGTGCCGAGCGACTCGCGCGCTTTAATATTCAGATGCCCGCCCAGCTTACGCGCCAGCTGATCGCTCAGCCAGAAGGTGAGGGCGTTAGCTTTGCCGTAATGATCGCCCTGAGTGTCGTTCAGGAAAGGGAAGTGCAGGTTATCGATTTCGCTCGCCGTCACCCCTTCGCCGGTATCCATAATGCGGAACGTCAGGCGATCGTCTGCGGATTCGTCGGTGCTGACTTCGAGCGTGACTTTGCCAATCTGCGTGGTGGTGACGGAATACTGGATCAGCATCAGCAGGATGCGGCGCAGCGCTTCGCGATCGCCATGGCGCTCATCGTTGGCCGGCAGGTGGTTGTTGATCAGCAGCTGCAGCCCTTTGCGCTTGATAACCGGCAGTACCTCAGGCACCACTTCGTCGATCAAATCCTGAATTGAGAAGAGGGTAGAGCTGCCTTTCCAGGTGTCATTTTCCAGCATGTTCGCCAGCTGAATTTCATCCACCAGACGCACCAGCGTATCGGCTTTGCTTGCCAGCTGGTGGCTTTCCGGCGTGCTGAGCGTTGCAGCCTGATTTGCCAGCGCTTTTAGCGGCGCCTTGAACGCCTCGCCAATGTTTTGCATGAACGCGGCGCGACCCTGCTGGTTTTTCTCGTACAGGCGCTGCGCCTGCTTGAGTTTTTTATTCACCAGCACTTCGCGATCCTGATCGCGAATAACAAAGATTTGCGTGCGGGAGGCGACCTGGCTGCGGAACTGTCGGATTTCGTACAGCTCGTTATTGATGGTGGCCTGAATCACCCCCTGGTGCTGATCCGCCATGGTGGTGATGTTCTGTAAATTCAGATGCGGCAGCAGGTGATCGGCAATCTTGTTGCTCATCACCGTGCGGTTTGCCTCCTGGTCGTGAACCAGCACGCCGAGCGGCAGCACGGACACAATCTCTTCATTCAGCGCCCGGAGGACGCGCAGCTCGTTGCTGGTTCCTGCGGAAACGGAGGCCGTTTCGCTCTGACGACCCGGCTGGAAACGGAAGGTGCTGTAGCCAAACAGCGCCAGCGCCAGCAGGCCGATATTCAGCAGCAGCGGCAGAAGAATGTTTTGCAGCGTATCCAGAAGCAATGTGCCGAACGGCACCTGCCATACCAGGCGCATCCCGGTGGAGTTTAGCGACGAGGCAATCTCAATCTTCGAGCCGTTAAAGGAGATGGCAACGCTTTCGGCTCCTTCTTTGTCCGGCGGCGTGCGCATATTCTGCGTGCTGTTATCCGGATCCAGACGGAAGCTGTCCAGCGGCATATCCGGCGGGATCAAATCGTTGATCGGCAGGTCAAACGCGACCACGGTCGCCAGATGTCCGGGCTGGTTGAAGGTGGTGCGCAGGGTAAAGTAGTGGCCGTTTTGCCAGGCCAGGCGGCGCAGGGAGGAGAAGCTCTCGCGCTCATCCAGGGCGTTGGCCTGCTGGAGCATTTCCGCGCGGCGCGAATCCACGATGTTGCCCACGGTGGATTCTTTAAACCCTGACGAGAGATCCTTTAGCGGCAGCGTTGAGACCAGGATCATGCTGTTGTCCTGGCCGTTCAGGTAGTACATCGACCACGGCACCGTTTCAGCGCCCCACAGGGTGTCGAGATACGACGAAATACGCTGGGTCATCTCAAGCGTGGCGCTGTCGTGGGAGCCAAAAATAAGCGCTTCGGTTTTGCGCTGCGGTTTTTCCAGGTAGTAGACGTCCTGCTTAAGGCGCGTTTCCTGTAAACCCTCACCCGACGAGGTGGAAGGCGCTGCAGCAATGTTGTCGTAAATCTGCCAAGTGGCGTAGCGCCAGGTATCAATGCGCTTATGCACCGCATGGGTGATATCTACGATCTGATAGCTTTTATCCTTCAGCCAGGCGTTAACCGCGCTTTGAACCATCACGCCCATCGTGACTAACAGCACGACGATCAATAAAAGAAAGAAACGGGTGATGCTCCCGGGGAGAAGGGAAAATTTGCTCGGGGCGGTAGTTTCAGTCTGACTCATTGATTTGTTAACCCGTTGTGGCCGCACTGTAAGGACGATAGGGCAGTATAAAGGGTAATACCTGAATTTCCAGCGTCGATACCGGTGAATAGCTGACTTTTTGCAGGGGGAATAGCCGCCGGGTGAGTGGAGTAAAGATGTACAAACAGTACCGGGTTGTACAAATAAAGCGCGGTTAGCCCAGGAAAATAGCACGAATTAACAAGAAATTAAGATTCAGGGCAATTGTGAATACAACGATATGATTTCAGGGGAGTTTAATTAATAGTCG
Organism: Enterobacter soli; assembly: GCF_964208575.1. Classification (GTDB taxonomy): domain Bacteria; phylum Pseudomonadota; class Gammaproteobacteria; order Enterobacterales; family Enterobacteriaceae; genus Enterobacter; species Enterobacter soli_A. Next base: position 221,625 of record NZ_CAXOFU010000004.1, read on the forward strand.
TTATGATTTCCGGGCGGTAGCACAACGAGATTATATTTACGTAAAGAAAGGTAAAAAAAAACCGAATGCTTAGCATTCGGTAGAATTAGGGATAAACAGACATTCAAAGCTGAATGACGGTAATAAATAAAGTTAATGATGATAGCGAGAGTTATTTTAGTGATCTCAAGGAAATTTGTTTTGTCATTCAGTGCTGTAAGGATTATTCATATAAGTTATTGATTTTACAATAATCATAATTTCGTTTGATTATACGTGCGCTATTTTTAAGCGCTTCGTGCTTTGTAAAAGTTCCACTTTGTTTACATGCTGAAACATCTTGGTGGATAAATGAAACATCTTCAAAGTTTTCGTATCATATTCCCGTTGGATTATTCTGTATTTTTGAGGAGAATGAAATTGCCGATTGGTTAAGAGGGTTAACCAGTAAGCAGTGGTAATAATAAGGCATATAACAGAGGGTTAATAAAATGAAAGTTAAAGTACTGTCCCTCCTGGTACCAGCACTGCTGGTAGCGGGCGCAGCAAATGCGGCTGAAATTTATAACAAAGACGGCAACAAATTAGATCTGTACGGCAAAGTAGACGGCCTGCACTATTTCTCTGATGACGACGGCGCTGATGGCGACCAGACCTACGTGCGTTTCGGCTTCAAAGGCGAAACTCAGGTTAACGACCAGATTTCCGGTTACGGCCAGTGGGAATACAACATCCAGGCAAACGACACGGAAAGCAGCAGCAACCAGTCCTGGACCCGTGTGGCGTTCGCAGGTCTGAAGTTCGCTGAAGCCGGTTCTTTCGACTACGGTCGTAACTACGGCGTGATCTACGACGTAACCTCCTGGACTGACGTACTGCCAGAATTCGGCGGTGACACCTACGGTTCTGACAACTTCCTGCAGTCTCGTGCTAACGGCGTGGCAACTTACCGTAACCAGGACTTCTTCGGTCTGGTTGATGGTCTGAACTTCGCTCTGCAGTACCAGGGCAAAAACGGCAGCGTAAGCGGCGAAAACGACACCGGTCGTAGCACTCTGAAACAGAACGGTGACGGCTACGGTGCATCCCTGACCTACAACCTGGGCGAAGGCTTCAGCATCGGTGGTGCAATGTCTTCTTCCAAGCGTACTGCTGACCAGAACGACACTTCCGATCTGCAGCTGAAAGGCAACGGCGACCACGCAGAAGTGTACTCCGGTGGCCTGAAATATGATGCGAACAACATCTATCTGGCAGCGCAGTACTCTCAGACCTATAACGCAACGCGCTTCGGTGATTCCAAAACTGACGACGCTGATGCGATCTACGGTTTCGCAAACAAAGCGCAGAACTTCGAAGTGGTTGCTCAGTACCAGTTCGATTTCGGCCTGCGTCCTTCCGTGGCTTACCTCCAGTCTAAAGGTAAGGACATCGAAGGTTACGGCGACCAGGATCTGCTGAAATACGTTGACGTTGGCGCGACTTACTACTTCAACAAAAACATGTCTACCTACGTGGACTACAAAATCAACCTGCTGGATGACAACGACTTCACCAAAAAAGCGGGTATCGGTACTGATGATATCGTAGCGCTGGGTCTGGTTTACCAGTTCTAATCGCCAGTCAGTATTGCAAAGGGGGCCATCTGGCCCCTTTTTTTGTCATTTTTTGGGGTCTTACAATCCCCTGTTTTTGGTGTACTCTTGCCGCCCTGGCATGAGGATAATAACGAATGGATATGACTTTTTTACGCGCCAGCTTTCTGGCTAGCCTTTTTTTCCTGACTGCATGTGACTCTTCCACCCCTGCGGCGAAACCTGACGCGCCTGCGGCGACGGTGCTTGAAGGCAAAACGATGGGCACCTTCTGGCGCGTCAGCGTGATGAACCTCGACAGCGCGCGGGCGGATGAACTTCGCGGCAAAATTCAGTCACAGCTTGATGCAGACGACCAGCTGCTCTCGACCTACAAAAATGACTCCGCGCTGATGCGCTTTAACCTCTCCAAAAGCACCTCGCTTTGGCCGGTAAGCGAAGCGATGGCGGATATCGTCACCGAATCGATGCGCGTGGGCTACAAAACCAACGGCGCGATGGATATCACCGTGGGTCCGCTGGTGAACCTGTGGGGCTTTGGCCCGAACAAGCAGCCGGTGCAAACGCCCGACCAGGCCGCTATCGACGACGCCCGCGCGCGCACCGGGTTGCAGCACCTGACGGTGATTAATCAGTACGGCCAGCAGTATCTGCAAAAAGACATCCCCGATCTGTTTGTCGATCTCTCCACGGTCGGCGAGGGCTACGCGGCGGATCATCTGGCGGCGCTGATGACCGAAGAGGGCATTTCGCGCTATCTGGTCTCTGTCGGCGGCGCGCTGGTCAGCCGGGGGATGAACGCCAGCGGCAAACCGTGGCGCGTGGCGATCCAGAAGCCAACGGATCGGCAAAACGCGGTGCAGGCGGTGGTGGATATCAACGGCCACGGCATCAGCACCTCCGGCAGCTACCGCAACTATTACGAGCTTGACGGGAAACGCATTTCCCACGTTATCGATCCGCAAACGGGAAGCCCGATCCAGCACAATCTGGTTTCGGTGACGGTGATCGCCCCGACGGCGCTGGAAGCCGATGCCTGGGATACCGGGCTGATGGTGCTCGGCCCTGAAAAAGCCAAAGAGGTGGTGCGTCAGGAAGGGCTGGCCGTGTACATGATAACGAAAGAGGGCGACGGGTTTAAAACCTGGAGCTCGCCGCAGTTCCGCAGCTTCCTGGTGAGCGAACAGAATTAAAAAGCAAGGTTGCGGGTTTTTGTTCGCTGGCGCTCGGGCAAGGTATGAGTATGCTTGTAAGAGGAGCCGATGATGAAAAAACCAACCTTTAATACCGATGAGGATCGCTGGCAGGCCGTGGTTGCCCGCGATCCGCAGGCGGATAATCAGTTTGTCTTCGCCGTCCAGACGACCGGCATCTTTTGCCGCCCATCCTGCCGCGCCCGCCGCGCGCTGCGCAAAAACGTCCGCTTCTATCCCGATGCCGAACGCGCCGGGGAGGCCGGATTTCGCCCGTGCAAGCGCTGTCTGCCGGACAGGCCTGATCCTCAGGCGCAGAAGCTGGCGCGCGTCGAAAAAGCCTGCCGTCTGCTGGAGCAGGCATCGTCGATAACCCTTGAAGCGCTGGCGCAGGAGGTGGCGATGAGCCCGTTTCATTTTCATCGCCTGTTTAAATCGGTCACCGGGATGACCCCCAAAGCCTGGCAGCAGGCCGCCCGGGAGCGCCGCCTGCGCAGCGCCCTGGCTCAGGGGGAAAACGTTACCGAGGCGGTGCTGGCCGCCGGGTTCCCGGACAGCAGCACCTACTACCGCAGGGCCGACAGCGCGCTGGGCATGACCGCCAGACAGTACCGCAAAGGCGAAGCCGCCGTGCGCTACGCCATCAGCGACTGCACGCTGGGCCGCTGCCTGGTGGCGGAAAGCGAGCGGGGCATTTGCGCCATTCTGCTGGGTGATGATGACCCGGCGCTGGCGGCCGAGCTGCTGACGCTGTTCCCCCACGCTCGCCCTGAACCGACGGATGGCGCGTTCGCCCTGCGCGTCCGGCAGGTGATAGACAGCATCGAAGACAACGGCGTGCCGCTGGCGCTGCCTCTGGACATTCGCGGAACGGCCTTTCAGCAGCAGGTCTGGCAGGCGCTACGCGCGATACCCTGCGGCGAAACCGCCAGCTATCAGCAGGTGGCAAACGCCATCGGTAAACCGAATGCGGTTCGCGCCGTGGCGGGCGCCTGCGCGGCGAATAAGCTGGCGATTATCATTCCATGCCATCGCGTGGTGCGTAACGACGGGGCGCTCTCCGGCTATCGCTGGGGCACCGGGCGCAAGTCGCTGCTGCTTCGGCGCGAGGCCAAAACTCAGGAGGCGTAATGCTCGATCTTTTCGCAGAGTCTGAACCCTGGCAGGAGCCGCTTGCGCCGGGGGCGACTGTTCTGCGCCGCTTTGCACTCTCCCGCGTCCCGCAGCTGCTGGAGGGGATTGCCTCCGTGGCGGCCCGCGCGCCGTTTCGCCACATGGTGACGCCGGGCGGCTACACCATGTCGGTGGCAATGACCAACTGCGGTACGCTCGGCTGGGCCACGGACGCGCGGGGGTATGTGTATGCCGCACACGATCCGCTCACCGGTCATCCCTGGCCGCCCGTTCCCGATGCGTTTCAGGCGTTATGCCACGACGCCGCGGTGGCGGCAGGTTATCCCGACTTTGTCCCCGATGCCTGTCTGATCAACCGCTACGCCGTGGGCGCGAAGCTGTCGCTGCATCAGGATAAAGACGAGCCTGATTTGCGCGCGCCGATCGTGTCGGTCTCTTTAGGGCTGCCCGCGATTTTCCAGTTTGGCGGCCTGAGGCGTAACGATCCGCTCACGCGCCTGCTGCTGGAACACGGCGATGTGGTGGTGTGGGGCGGTGAATCGCGCCTGTACTATCACGGCATTCAGCCGCTCAAGCCGGGCTTTCACCCGCTGACGCAAGAATTTCGCTATAACCTGACCTTCCGTCAGGCATCGTATAGCGAATAAAAATAAGAATTATTCTTGATGTGAGCGCAGGGCAGTTTAAACTGCTGGCTGATTTTTATTGCCCGGATTGCTTTGCATGCAACTACTTCTTCTCGTCTGGCGTCAGTACCGCTGGCCCTTTATTGCCGTGATGGCCTTAAGCCTTGCCAGCGCCGCGCTGGGCATTGGCCTGATCGCGTTTATCAACGTGCGTTTGATAGAGATGGTCGACACCTCGTTGTCGGTGCTGCCGGAGTTTCTCGGGCTGCTGCTGCTGCTGATGGCGGTGACGCTGGGCTCCCAGCTGGCCCTTACCATGCTCGGACACCACTTTGTTTATCGCCTGCGCAGTGAATTCATCAAGCGGATCCTCGATACCCAGGTAGAGCGCGTGGAGCAGCTGGGCAGCGCGTCGCTGCTGGCGGGGCTGACCAGCGACGTCCGGGCGATCACCATTGCGTTTGTGCGTCTGCCGGAGCTGGTGCAGGGGATCATCCTCACCTTCGGCTCGGCGGCGTATCTGGCCTGGCTTTCCACCAAGATGCTGGCGGTGACCGCGCTGTGGATTGTGGTCACGATCTGGGGCGGCTATCTGCTTGTCTCCCGCGTGTATAAACACATGGCGGTGCTGCGCGAAACGGAAGATAAGCTCTACAACGATTACCAGACGGTGCTGGAAGGGCGCAAAGAGCTGACGCTGAACCGCGAGCGCGCCGAGCACATCTTCAACAACCTTTATATTCCGGACGCGCGCGAGTATCGCCACCACATTATTCGCGCCGATACCTTCCACCTGAGCGCGGTGAACTGGTCGAACATTATGATGCTCGGCGCCATCGGCCTGGTGTTCTGGATGGCAAACAGCCTGGGCTGGGCCGACACCAACGTGGCGGCAACCTACTCGCTGACGCTGCTGTTCCTGCGCACGCCGCTTCTCTCCGCGGTGGGGGCGCTGCCGACGCTGCTGAGCGCCCAGGTGGCCTTCAACAAGCTCAAGAAATTCGACCTCGCCCCGTTTAAGGCCGAGTTCCCGCGTCCCCAGGCGTTCCCGAACTGGAAAACTCTGGAGCTGCGCAACGTGTCGTTCCGCTACCAGGATAACGCCTTCTCCGTGGGGCCGGTGAATCTGACCATCCACCGCGGTGAGCTGCTGTTTCTGATCGGCGGCAACGGCAGCGGGAAATCCACGCTGGCGATGCTGTTGACCGGGCTGTATCAGCCGCAGTCCGGCGAGATCCTCCTCGACGGGAGGGCGCTGAACGCAGAGAAACCGGAAGATTACCGCAAGCTGTTCTCGGCGGTGTTTACCGACGTCTGGCTGTTCGACCAGCTGCTGGGGCCGGAAGGGCAGCAGGCCAACCCGGCGCTGGTGGAGAAGTGGCTGACGCATTTACAGATGTCGCACAAGCTGGAGCTGCAGGACGGCAAAATCCTCAACCTCAAGCTCTCCAAAGGGCAGAAAAAGCGCGTGGCGCTGCTGCTGGCGCTGGCGGAAGAGCGCGACATTATCCTGCTTGACGAGTGGGCAGCCGATCAGGACCCGCATTTCCGCCGCGAGTTCTATCAGGTGCTGCTGCCATTAATGCAGGAGATGGGCAAGACTATTTTTGCCATCAGCCACGACGATCACTACTTTATTCACGCCGATCGTCTGCTGGAGATGCGCAACGGTACCCTCACCGAGCTGACCGGAGAGGAGCGCGATGCGGCGTCGCGTGATGCGGTGGCGCGGACGGCCTGATGCCAATGTGCCGGGTGGCGGCTTCGCCTTACCCGGCCTACGATTTTGTTGGCCCGTGCAAGCGTCGCGCCGCCGGGCACAATGATTTGTACGATATGCCGCTTTTTTATCCATCCCGCCCCGTTGTTTATTCTTATTTACATATCCCCGCGCTATGCTTAATGCCATCTTATTTGATGGATTTATGACTGATGTCGGTATTAACCAAAAACAGCGCACGGTTGCGCGATCAGGAGCGCGCGCGGCTCATCTGGCTTCTCACGACCGATAAAGCGGTCACCTCTGCACTACTCGGTAAACTGACCCTGGCTGAGCAATATGATGTCGGCACTTTATCCGACGATATTGCTGAGGTAGGTGCGCTGGTTGCTCATCTTCCTCCGCCGGATCTGGCGGATACCCTCGAAGCGCTGCCCTCGGAGGAGCGTCACGCCCTCTGGCGTCTGGTGCAGGATCACGAGCGCGGGCAGGTATTGCTTGAAGCTTCGGAAAACGTCTGGGATGACCTTATCGATGAGATGAGCGACCGGGATATTCTCGACGCGGTGCAGACGCTGGATATCGACGAGCAGATTTACCTCGTCCAGCACCTGCCGCGAAACCTGACCGGACGCCTGCTGGCCTCGCTGCCAGCCGACGAGCGCGCCCGGGTGCGCCAGGTGATGCACTACGAGAAAAACAGCGTCGGCGCGATCATGGAGTTTGGCGTCATCATGGTGCGTCCGGACGTCACGCTCGGCACCGTGCAGCGCTATCTGCGCCGTCTGGGCAAAATGCCGGACAACACCGATAAACTCTTCGTCACCTCCCGCGACAAAACGCTGTTGGGCGAGCTTGAGCTGAAAACCATCCTGCTGAACAGCGCCCAGAAGCGGGTGAGTGAAGTGATGGAAACGGAGCCGATGGTCTTCTCCCCGGAGGATGATGCGGAGAAAGCCGCGCGTACCTTCGAACGTGACGACCTTGTCAGCGCGGCGGTGGTGGACTCCGTGGGCAAACTGATGGGGCGTCTGACCATCGATGAGATCGTTGACGTGGTTTACGAAGAGACCGACAACGACCTGCGTGCTCTCGGCGGGATCAGCGCCGAAGACGACGTGCATGCCTCCGTTGGCAAGGCGGTGAAAACCCGCTGGGCGTGGCTCGCCATTAACCTCTGCACCGCGTTTATCGCCTCCCGCGTGATTGACGGTTTCGAACACACCATCTCCCAGCTGGTGGCGCTGGCCTCGCTGATGCCTATCGTGGCGGGGATTGGCGGCAACACCGGCAACCAGACCATCACCATGATTGTCCGCGCGCTGGCGCTGGAGAACATTCAGCCAGGCAACTTCACGTTTCTGATTTTACGCGAGATGGGCGTGGCGCTGATTAACGGTCTGGTGTGGGGCGGCATTATGGGCGGCATCACCTGGTGGCTTTATGACGACATGGCCTTAGGCGGGGTGATGATGCTGGCGATGGTGCTGAACCTGCTGGTGGCCTCGATGATGGGCGTCATCATTCCGCTGACCATGACCAGGCTGGGGCGCGACCCCGCGGTGGGGTCGAGCGTGATGATTACCGCCATTACCGATACCGGCGGCTTCTTTATTTTTCTGGGGCTGGCGACGGTGTTTCTGATGTAGGTTCATGCCTGCGCTTCAGCCGCGCGGGCACCATGAGGGTAATAATTATCCCGCCGAGTACGCCAATCGCCAGGTTGCCCGTGGTGACCGTCGCGGCAACGGTCACCAGCATCACCACCGTTTCGGCGAGGGGAACGCTTTTCAGCGTGGCAGGCTGAATGCTGTGCCAGCTAAAGGTCTTCACCGCCACGATCGCCATGATCCCCGCCAGCACGGCCATCGGGATTTTTGCCATTACCTCGCTAAGGGCCGTGACCAGCACCAGCAGCACCACGCCTGCGGCAATGGTCGATATGCGGCTGCGGCCCTTGCCCATCTCCACGTTTACGATGGTCTGGCCTATCATCGCGCAGCCCGCAATCCCGCCGTAGAAGCCAGCCATGATATTGCCGATGCCAAGCCCGATGCTCTCCCGGCGCTTGCTCGACGGCGTGGCGGTCAGTTCATCCACCAGTTTCGCCGTCAGCAGCGACTCCAGCAGCCCGACAAAGGCAATGCTTAGCGCGCACGGCCAGATAATGCTCAGGGTATGTAAATTCAGCGGCACCAGCAGCGCGGTAAAGCCCGGCAGGCCGCCGCTCATGGAGCCCTCATCGCCGACGGTCGGCAGGATTTGGCCGCTGGCGACGGTAAACAGGGTTAACAGCAAGATAGCGATTAACGGCGACGGGATGCTTTTCACAACGCGCGGCACCCACAGGACGATCAGCAGCGTCAGCACGAACAGGCCGACAATCAGCGGGCTTTTGCTCCAGAAGTGCGGCACCTGGGCAAAGAAAATCAAAATGCCGAGGGCATTCACGAAGCCGGTCATGACCGACTGCGGAATAAAGCGCATCAGCCGCGCCATCCCCAGCGCGCCAAACAGGATCTGAATGCCACCCGCCAGGATAACGGCGGGCAAAATGTACTGTACGCCGTGCTGGTGCACCATCGGGCCAATCACCAGCGCAACGGAGCCCGCCGCGGCCGTAACCATCGCCGGGCGGCCGCCCAGCACGGAAAGCACGAGGCACAGCACCACGGAGGCGATCAGGCTCACCTTCGGATCAACGCCCGCCACCACGGAAAACGAGATCACTTCCGGGATCAGCGCCAGGGCGGTGATGACGCCCGCCAGCGTTTCGCGCATAAACAGTTTTGGGGAGCGCAGGACTGCGGCGACCTGGCCTTCATGGGGTAGAGAAGAGTGTGGTAATGACATAACAATTCGCAGGTTAGGGCAGGCTTCCGTGCGCGCGATCACAAAGTGCAGCATAGTAGCCAGAAAACCCCTGTTTTGCCAGCCAGCGGGGTAATTCCCTACAAACAATCCATCATTAAATTTCACAATTACAATAATTTCGTAACCTTTAAACAATATTTAAAAGTTGCTACCGTTCCCCCCGCAGCTTTTTTCACCTGCAATTTCCACGCATAAAGCACTTTTCAACTAAGGCATAAATTATGAAAAAAATGACTGCCATGCTCTTTTCTCTGGCGGTAGGGCTGAACGCTATCCCTATGGCAGCGAAAGCCGACGCACCAAAAGAGCAGGAAACGGACGTCCTTTTAATTGGCGGCGGCATCATGAGCGCCACGCTGGGAACCTATCTGCAAGAGCTGCAGCCGGACTGGTCGATGACCATGGTCGAGCGTCTGGACGGCGTCGCGCAGGAGAGCTCTAACGGCTGGAACAACGCCGGTACGGGGCACTCGGCACTGATGGAACTGAACTACACGCCGCAGAAGAAGGACGGTTCCATTAGTATCGAGAAGGCGGTAGAGATCAACGAAGCGTTTCAGATCTCCCGTCAGTTCTGGTCACACCAGGTCAACAGCGGCGTGATGCACGATCCGCACTCTTTCATTAATACCGTGCCGCACATGAACTTCGTGTGGGGCGATCAAAACGTGAACTTCCTGCGCGCGCGCTACGCCGCCCTGCAGCAGAGCACCCTGTTCCGCGGCATGAAATACTCTGAAGATCATGCGCAGATCAAAGAGTGGGCGCCGCTGGTCATGGAAGGGCGCGATCCGAATCAGAAAGTGGCTGCGACCCGCACTGAAATCGGCACCGATGTGAACTACGGTGAAATCACCCGCCAGCTGGTGGGCGCGCTGAAGAAAAAAGAGAACTTTAACCTGCAGCTCAGCACCGAAGTGCGCGGCTTTAAGCGCAACGCGGACAACAGCTGGAGCGTGACGGTTGCCGACCTGAAAAACAACGAAGCCGAACATGTCATCAAGGCGAAGTTCGTCTTTATCGGTGCGGGCGGCGCGGCGCTGAAGCTGCTGCAGGAGTCCGGTATTCCTGAGGCCGACGACTACGCGGGCTTCCCGGTGGGCGGTCAGTTCCTGGTGTCTGACAACCCGGAAGTGGTGAATCGTCATCTGGCGAAAGTGTACGGTCAGGCCTCCGTTGGCGCACCGCCAATGTCGGTTCCGCACATCGATACCCGTATTCTTGACGGTAAGCGCGTGGTGCTGTTCGGGCCGTTCGCGACCTTCTCCACCAAGTTCCTGAAAAACGGCTCTCTGTTCGATCTGCTGAGTGCGACAACCACCTCTAACTTCAAGCCGATGGTGAACGTGGGGCTGGATAACTTCGATCTGGTGAAATACCTGATTAGCCAGGTGATGCTCTCAGATGACGATCGCTTCGAAGCGCTGAAGGAGTACTACCCGCAGGCGAAGAAAGCAGACTGGCGTCTGTGGCAGGCGGGCCAGCGCGTGCAGATTATCAAACGCGATCCGAAAGAGGGCGGCGTGCTGCGTCTGGGTACCGAGGTGGTGAGCGATAAAGAAGGCACCATTGCTGCGCTACTGGGGGCTTCTCCGGGGGCATCCACCGCGGCGCCAATCATGCTGCACCTGATGGAAAAAGTGTTTAAAGATAAAGTCGCCAGCCCGGAATGGCAGGCGAAGCTGAAAACCATCATTCCATCCTACGGTACGAAGCTGAACGGCAACGTGGCCGCGACGGAGCAAGAGCTGGAATACACCAGCCGCGTTCTGCAGCTGCAGTACGTGAAGCCGCAGGCTGTGGACGAAGCACCGAAGGCAGAGCTTAAGCCTCAGCCGGAAAACAAACCGGTTGCGGATATCGCCCTGTAATAAAAAAAACGGTAACTTCGGTTACCGTTTTTTTTTGCTCCCTCCCGCGTGGAAGAGAGGTGGGCAGAGAATGCCGTATTAACGTACTGTCGCCTGCTGGACGTTATCTTCCGCTTTCCACACGCGATATTTCACGTCGATGTTTTCCGGCGTATAGACCACGATTGGCAGCTTGCTGTTGTAGCGCAGCAGGCTATTGTCGCCCAGATACGCGGTAATAAATTTCTTCTCTTTCTTACCGTCCGGGCACGCCATCATGGTCGATACCGGAGAGGTCACTTTGTCGAAGACGTAGTAGTCATAGCCCCAGCCTTCCAGGGTTTTGCTTTCCAGCTGACCGCCCAGACGGTGCTGGTTACAGTCGACTTCCAGCGTTTGCCCGAGCAGCAGCTCAACCTTGTAGTTCGCTTCATCCTGCTGGGCCGGCAGCTGAATGACCTGACGTTTCATCCCGCTTTCCGCTTTCGGATAAGGCGCCACTTTTTCCAGCGGCTGCACGGGCGTTTGGTCGGCGAAGGCGCTGGTGCTAACGCACGCGGCGGCAATCAGGGCAAGAGCAAATTTAGGTGCGTTTTTCACAGTCATTCCTTTATGTCAAAACGATCCTGAGAAGATTAGCATAATGCAGGTGAATGGTTGGATGGATTTACCTAGATTTTCATTTCATTCAGTTAAATAAACTGCTTTTTAGGAATAAAGCTGGTTGATAATGCTGGTGTGGAGTCGAAGGGGAGATCGTGTTAGTGTTAGCGCTTAATAATGTTATTCATCTGTAAAGGAAAGAGAGACATGGTTCGCGCAAAACTGAAAACACCTGAAGGCCGTAAGTTTTTACTGGCGCTGTTCGTTGTGTTTATGATTGCTGCCGCAGGAGTAGGGCGAGCAACCATCGTCGGCGTCATCGAGCAGTACAACATTCCACTCTCCCAGTGGACGACCAGCATGTACGTCCTGCAATCCGCGATGATCTTCGTTTACAGCCTGGTGTTTACCGTTCTGCTGGCTATCCCGCTGGGGATATTTTTCCTTGGTGGGCGCGATAAGCACTGAGTATTCGTTCAAAACAAAAAAGCCAACTCTTGAGGTTGGCTTTTTTTATATTTTTGGTCGGCACGAGAGGATTTGAACCTCCGACCCCCGACACCCCATGACGGTGCGCTACCAGGCTGCGCTACGTGCCGACGCATAAAAAGAATACTACTCGATTCGTTTTTGATTGCAAGGGAAGTCCGCGCTAACTGATTTAAAATTAATCAGTTAGCGATAAAGCGCTTCTCATCCGTCAGCACCTGCAGCAGCAGGCTGAGCTGCGGTTTTTGATCGCGCAATCTCTCGCCCTGCAGGTTGTACGTCTGGTAATTGCCGTTGCTGTTCAGCACCAGGGTCAGCTCCGGCGTGGTAACGGCCAGCGTGTTGTTCCCGGCGGCGGTCACCCAGTTGTGGCGACGGGTTGCGCTAAACAGATCCTGCCCCTGCGAATACTCGTTCGCTGGCGTGCTTACGTGCAGCAGGCGTTGCATCAGCGTGGTCATGACGTCTTTATGGTCGGTCAGCATACTAATTTGCTGCGCCGGCGTGCCCGGCCAGTGGATCACCAGCGGGACGTGCAGGTTAGGGCGCGACCAGCTCATGCTCTTGTTTTCGTCACCCAGCGGCACGCCGTGACCGGCGGTAATGATGACCACGGTGTTATCCAGCTTGCCGGACTCGCGCAGCGCGGCCAGCACGCGGGAAATTTGCGCGTCAACATCACCTGCAGCGCGGCTGTAGCGGCGGGCAAACCCTTTCTGGTTGCTGTCGTCGAGCGTCGTGCCGTTAAAGGCAACCCAGGAGAACCAGCGGTTATCTTCCTGCGCGTAGCGCTGGAGCCAGTTTATCCACTGGTTCGCGGTCTGCTGGTCGGACTGGCTCTGGGCCGCAGGCAGCGAGAAGTCGGAGAGCAGCGCCTGACGATACAGGGAACTGTTAAAGCCGTCCGAAGAGAACAGACCTAGCTGGTAACCCTGCTGGTTCAGGCCCGTAATGAGCGCGGCAGGGATACGCGCCGACAGCACGCCATCCATATAGCCAGCAGAAATACCGTAAAACAGGCCAAAGATCCCGGCATCGGTGGTGGTGCCTGAACTCATATGCTGCGTAAATGACACGTTCTGATTCGCAAACTCAGCAAGGGCTGGCATCTGCTTTTCATAGCGCGAGTAGTTCAGGCCATCGACGGTGATCAGCAGAACGTTTTGACCCCGGCCCATATCGCGGTAGCGCAGGTCGCTCAGCGGATACTGAACGGTAACCGCTTCCGGATTGCCTTGCTCCACCAGACGACGCTGATACTCCTGCGCATCCAGCAGGCCGTGTTTTTCAAGGAAGCGGCGCGCCGTCATTGGGTAAGAGAGCGGCAGGTTGGCGCGCTGCATGGTAATCGGGCGATAGAAATTCGCATCCGCCCAGATGTACATGATGTGCGAGCTAATAAACGAAACGAAAAACAGCGCCGCGACGGGCTTCGCGTAGTGGCGACGTCGGGTCAGACTGCGGAGCTTTTGCCAGCTCCAGGTCGCAAACAGCATCTCAATCAGCAGGATCACCGGCACGCTGATAAACATCAGCTGCCAGTCTCGGGCGGTTTCGTTCTGGTCGGGGTTAATCACCAGTTCCCAGACGATGGGATTGAGATGGAGGTGAAAACGGGTAAAGACTTCGCTGTCGATCAGCAGCAGCGTCATGCCAGCCGTCGCGAGGATGGCGGACAAGAACCGCATCAGGCGCTGCGACATGACGATAAACGTCAGGGGGAACAGAATCAGCAGGTAGGTGGCGAAAACCAGAAAGCTAAAGTGCCCGACGACGCTCATCCAGGAGTAGATACGCCCGGTTAACGTGGTCGGCCAGTCCGCCACAAACAGATAACGGCAGCCAAGCACCATGGCCAACAGAATGTTGAACAAGGCAAACCAGTGCCCCCAGCTAACCATCTGGGAGACTTTTTCACGGTAGCGCTGACGATTCGTCACCATAAACTGTTGTTCGTTTCCCTTAATGAGCCTTGTCGTCGCTTACGGATGACTGCAGGGCCTGGGCGAAAGATTTGGCGATCGCCTGACGCTGAGCCGGAGCAACGCTGGTATTGATAAGGTTGGTAACCATATTTCCCAACACCATCAGGGAAAGATCGGTTGGCGTTTTATGTTTTTCCAGTACGTTGACCAGCTCACTGAGCAGTTGTTCAACGTGTTCATCACTGTAGCGGGAATGTTGTGGCATAAATCAAAATCAGTTCGTGGATGAAAGGGCAACATATTACCGTAGCAACAGCTTTTTTTCCCCTTTTTTATCTCTGTGTTGCACACATGCGTTGGTGGTGGTTGAATACCGCCCGGTCTAAAAGGAGAGTTTATCATGAGTCTGGATATCAACCAGATTGCCTTGCACCAGCTTATCAAGCGTGATGAGCAAACCCTTGAAGTGGTGCTGCGCGATTCGTTACTTGAACCAACGCCGACCGTTGTAGAAATGATGGCGGAACTGCATCGCGTCTATAGCGCTAAAAATAAAGCCTACGGCCTGTTTAGCGAAGAGAGCGAACTGGCGGATAGCCTGCGCCTTCAGCGCCAGGGCGAAGAAGATTTTCTGGCGTTCAGCCGCGCGGCAACCGGGCGTCTGCGCGATGAGCTGGCGAAATACCCGTTTGCGGACGGCGGCATTGTTCTGTTCTGCCAGTATCGCTATCTGGCGGTGGAATATCTGCTGGTTACCGTGCTGAACAATTTAAGCAGTATGCGCGTGAATGAGCAGCTGGATATCAGCTCCACGCACTATCTGGACATCAACCATGCCGATATCGTGGCGCGTATTGATTTAACCGAGTGGGAAACCAACCCGGAATCCACGCGCTACCTGACCTTCCTGAAAGGGCGCGTTGGGCGCAAGGTGGCTGATTTCTTCATGGACTTCCTCGGCGCGAGCGAAGGTCTGAACGCCAAGGCGCAGAACAAAGGTCTGCTGCAGGCGGTTGATGACTTCACCGCCGAAGCGCAGCTCGACAAATCAGAGCGCCAGACCGTGCGTCAGCAGGTTTACAGCTACTGCAACGAGCAGCTGCAGGCGGGCGAAGAGATTGAGCTGGAGTCGCT
This sequence comes from Enterobacter soli, assembly GCF_964208575.1. Classification (GTDB taxonomy): domain Bacteria; phylum Pseudomonadota; class Gammaproteobacteria; order Enterobacterales; family Enterobacteriaceae; genus Enterobacter; species Enterobacter soli_A. The sequence continues at coordinate 236,747 of NZ_CAXOFU010000004.1, forward strand.
CTCCAAAGAGCTGGCGGGCGTCAGCGAAGTGAGCTTCCAGGAATTCACTGCCGAGAAAGGCTACGAGCTGGAAGAGAGCTTCCCGGCGGATCGCAGTACGCTGCGTCAGCTGACGAAGTTTGCCGGTAGCGGCGGTGGCTTAACGATTAACTTTGATGCCATGCTGCTGGGCGAACGCATCTTCTGGGATCCGGCGACCGACACCCTGACGATTAAGGGCACGCCGCCGAACCTGCGCGATCAGCTGCAGCGCCGCTCGTCGGGTGGTAAATAGCAGCCATAAAAAAACCCCGCAGAAGCGGGGTTTTTCTCGACAGGTTTGCGATTACGCGCGAACGAAGTCGATGTGAGTCAGTTTTGGCTTGAACGCGTGACGCTGAACAGCCTGAACTTTCACTTTTTCTTCTTTACCGTTAACAACGATAGTCAGAACTTCGCTGTAGAATTCAGCTTTAGTCTGCAGGTTCCACACTTTGTCGTGATCCAGTTCGATTGCAACTGGAGCAGCTTCGCCACCGTAAACGATAGCCGGGAACTTGTTAGCGGTACGCAGGCGGCGGCTCGCACCCTTACCCTGCACGTTACGTACTTCTGCTTCGATAGTAAACATTGATTTCTCTCTGTATTTAAGACCCCACTACAGGCGACCCAGCAGCAGGTGAATGTTCTGCCTCACGGATGTGAAGCGGGCGGCATTTTATACTCAAATGCCCCTCACATCAACGAAAAGTCCCGCTAACCGCGCAATTCATTTGCCCGGCGAAAACGTCCTTCGTAGTCGAAAACCTTCTCGCGCACCTGCCAGTACTGGCCTTTCATGCGGGCGACCACGAAATCGGGATGGCGCAGCAGCGCCTGCTGATGGAGGATATCCGCCGCGGTGATCCAGCGCAGCGGCACGCCGGGCGTGCGGGTGTGCGGGCGAATAAAGAGCTGCTCGAACGCGGTGCGCTGGGCGGGCGTGTGCAGGCGAAAGCGCTCGCTCACGTCCGCGCCATCCTCATCGTAGTAGGTGATTTTTAGCCACTCGCCTTTTTCATCCGCCCCCGTTTGCAGATCCATACCGGAACATCGCAGCACCAGCGCGTCTTTTAACTTCAGCGCCGCCTTGAGCATGTCGTCCGGGTCAACCAGCACCGTGTCACACTCCCGGCAGCGACGCGCGGCGATGTCGTTTTCCGCATTACACTGCGGACAGTTTTTAAAGCGGAAACGAAAATCGCACTGCTCGCGATGCCCGTCGTCATCTTCAAACCAGCCCTGACAGCGGCGGCCAAAGTGCTCAATCAGCGTGCCGTCGGCGGTGGTTTTGCCCCAGAAGGTGTTGGCAAACCCGCAGGCGGGGCAGAACACCTGCACCGGCACGTTGTCACTTTTGCCTTTCGGCGTGCCGACCTCCGGCGAGTAAAGGTCGTGCGGGTTCCCGGCGTAATCGAGGATCAGACAGTCGGTTTTGCCCGGTGCCAGGCGTAGTCCGCGCCCGACAATTTGCTGGTACAGGCTGACCGATTCGGTCGGGCGCAGGATCGCAATCAGGTCAACGTGCGGCGCATCAAACCCGGTCGTTAATACCGATACGTTCACCAGATAGCGGAATCGCTGCGCCTTAAAGGCCTCAATTAACCGGTCGCGCTCGGGGCCCGGCGTTTCGCCGGTGATCAGCGCCGCGTCATCGGCGGGAAGCAGCCCGGTGATTTCCCGGGCGTGCTCCACGGTGGCGGCAAAAATCATCACTCCCCTGCGGGTCTGGGCGAACTCTTCAATCTGGCTGACGATGTGCGGGGTAATGCGCTGCTGCTTTTTCAGCTCGTGGTTAAGGTCTGCTTCGCTGAACAGGCCGTTGCTCTGCGCCTGCAGGCGGCTGAAATCGTACTGCACTACCGGCATATCCAGGCGCTCCGGTGGCGTCAGGTAGCCGTGCTTGATCATGTACCGCAGCGGAAGTTCATAAATGCAGTCGCGGAACAGTGCCTTCTCATTGCCGCGCACCATCCCGTGATAGTGGAACTGATAAATCCAGCCTTTGCCCAGGCGAAACGGCGTGGCGGTCAGCCCCAGAAGACGTAAGTGAGGGTTCACCTCTTTCAGGTGAGTGAGGATTTGCTGATACTGGCTGTCGTCGTCATCGCTGATGCGGTGACATTCGTCGACGATCAGCAGCGAAAACTCGCCGCGAAAGTGCTCCAGATTCCGCGCCACCGACTGCACGCTGCCGAACACCACTTTGCCGTGGCTCTCCTTACGCTTTAATCCGGCGGCGAAGATATCCGCTTCCAGGCCCAGGGCGCAATACTTAGCGTGGTTTTGCGCCACCAGCTCTTTCACGTGAGCAAGCACCAGCACGCGCCCGCGGGCCACGCGCGCCAGCTCGGCGATGACCAGGCTTTTGCCTGCGCCGGTCGGCAGCACGATGGCCGCGGGCTCTGTGTGTTTGCGAAACCAGGCGAGGGTGGCGTCAACGGCTTCCTGCTGATAGGGGCGAAGTGTAAAAGTCATGGGTTCTCAGTTTGGTTAACTCGCACATAGTATGCCACGAAACTTTTTCCCTTGAGTGGCGCGACCAGACCATTATACTGAACCGTTCTTGACTGCTTCTTTTTTTACGGACGCGTCGTCCGACTTCCAGCACCATTAAGGCTAAAAAGATTTCATGCGACTTGATAAGTTTATCGCTCAGCAACTCAGCGTTAGCCGCGCTATTGCCGGGCGTGAAATTCGCGCCAGCCGCGTTACCGTGGATGGCGACATTGTAAAAGACACCTCTTTCAAACTTCAGCCTGAACATCAGGTCGAGTACGAAGGCAATCCGCTGACCCAGCAGCATGGCCCGCGCTATTTCATGCTCAACAAGCCGGAAGGCTACGTCTGCTCAACGGACGACCCGGATCACCCGACGGTGCTCTATTTTATCGACGAACCGGTTGCCCATAAGCTCCACGCGGCGGGACGTCTGGATATCGACACCACCGGTCTGGTGCTGATGACCGACGACGGTCAGTGGTCGCACCGCATTACCTCTCCGCGCCATCATTGCGAAAAAACCTATCTGGTGACCCTCGAATCCCCGGTTGCCGATGACACGGCAGAACAATTCGCCAACGGCGTTCAGCTGCATAATGAGAAAGACCTCACCAAACCGGCGGTGCTCGAAGTCATCACCCCGACCGAAGTGCGTCTGACCATCAGCGAAGGGCGCTACCACCAGGTAAAACGCATGTTTGCGGCGGTGGGAAACCACGTAGTCGGCTTACACCGTGAACGTATCGGCGCGATTGAACTCGATCCGGAGCTGGAGCCAGGTGAATACCGCCCATTAACGGAAGAAGAAATCGCCAGCGTCGGACTCCCTTCGCGCTAATTTCAGGAGAACTCTGTGACCACCAGGCCACACTCGTCGTTCAAAATCGTCTTCATTCTTGGCCTGCTGGCCATGCTGATGCCGCTCTCCATCGATATGTATCTGCCCGCGCTGCCGGTGATTTCCGAGCAGTTTGGCGTTCCGGCGGGCAGCGCGCAGATGACGCTCAGCACCTATATTCTCGGCTTTGCGATTGGCCAGCTGCTGTATGGCCCCATGGCCGACAGCCTCGGGCGTAAGCCGGTGATTCTGGGCGGAACGCTGGTGTTCGCGGGCGCGGCGGTGGCCTGTGCCCTTGCGCAGACTATCGATCATCTGATTATCATGCGCTTTTTCCACGGCCTGGCGGCTGCGGCGGCGAGCGTGGTGATCAACGCCCTGATGCGCGATATTTATCCGAAAGAAGAGTTTTCGCGCATGATGTCGTTCGTCATGCTGGTCACCACCATCGCGCCGCTGATTGCGCCGATGGCGGGTGGGGCGGTGCTGGTGTGGTTTAGCTGGCACGCGATTTTCTGGATCCTGGCGCTTGCCGCGCTGCTGGCGTCGGCGATGATCTTCTTCTTTATTGATGAAACCCTGCCGGTTGAGCGGCGTCAGAAGTTCCACATTCGTACCACAATGGGGAATTTCGCCTCGCTGTTTCGCCACAAGCGCGTGCTGAGCTATATGCTGGCAAGCGGCTTTAGCTTTGCCGGGATGTTCTCCTTCCTGAGCGCCGGGCCGTTTGTGTACATCGAGCTTAACCACGTTTCGCCGCAGCACTTCGGCTATTACTTTGCGCTAAACATTGTGTTCCTGTTTATTCTGACCATCATCAACAGCCGCTTTGTCCGGCGGGTGGGGGCGCTGAACATGTTCCGCGCCGGGCTGTGGATCCAGTTTGTGATGGCTATCTGGCTGGTGGTGACGGCCTGGTTCGACGTGGGGTTCTGGACGCTGGTGCTGGGCGTGGCGGCGTTTGTGGGATGCGTTTCGATGATCTCATCCAACGCGATGGCGGTTATTCTGGATGAATTCCCGCACATGGCGGGAACGGCGTCATCCCTGGCCGGGACGTTCCGGTTTGGTATCGGCGCGATTGTTGGTGCGCTGCTCTCGATGGCAACCTTCAACACCGCCTGGCCGATGCTGTGGGCCATCGCCTTCTGCGCCACCAGCTCGATCCTCTTCTACCTGTACGCCAGCCGGCCGCGTAAAACGGCACGCTAGCGCATCAAAAGGCCCGTAACGGGCCTTTTTTCTTGATACACATCAACCAAAGCGTTGTTCGTTTACCCTGTGTTTGTTTCTTTTATGTAAAATATATTTGTGTAAAAAGTCACGTCATTGTATTTAAAAAGGTTGAGTTAGATCGCAGAAACGGGTACATATAGCGCCGACGCCAGCCTGTAACGCCTATAAAAACTGCCGAATAGTGCAGGTTAACGATGATGTGTTACTATAAATGTAAATAAATTGTGAAGTAAATTTTGCTTCCGGGGATCGAACGTGAATACATTACAACTCTCCATTGTCCATCGCTTGCCCCAGAGCTATCGCTGGTCGGCGGGTTTTGCAGGTTCAAAAGTTGAACCGATTCCGCAAAACGGCGCCGGGTGCGAGAATTGTCTGGTCGCCCTAAAGCTGCTGAGCCCGAGCGATGAAAACGCATGGCCGGTCATGGAACGCCTGAGCCAGGCGCTGACCGATATCGAAGTGGATAGCTCCGTGCTGGAGTGCGAAGGCGAGCCGTGCCTGTTTGTGAAAAGCCAGGACGAATTCGCCGCGACCTGCCGTCTGAAAAACTTTGGCGTGGCGATTGCCGAGCCGTTTTCCGGGCAATATCCCTTCTAGGCGCTAGCTTAACGCTAACAGCTGGCGCGTGTAGCTCTGCGTCGGCGCAGCGAACACGTGCCGGCACTCTCCCTGCTCAACGACCTCTCCCTGCCGCAACACAATCACCTGATGGCATAGCGCCCGCACCACCTGTAAATCGTGGCTGATAAAGATATAGGCCAGCCGATGCTTTTCCTGTAGTCCTTTCAGGAGCGCCAGGATCTGCGCCTGCACGGTTCTGTCCAGCGAGGACGTTGGCTCGTCTAAGACGATCAGCTCCGGCTTGAGGATCAGCGCGCGGGCAATCGCGATGCGCTGACGCTGGCCGCCCGAAAACTCGGCGGGGTAGCGATGCCGCGTGCCCGGATCCAGCCCAACTTCCTCCATCGCGCTCATCACCTCCTGCTCGCGCTGCGGCGGCGTAAGGTCAGGGCGATGCACGCGCAGTCCCTCTTCGATAATCTGCAGCACGCTCAGGCGCGGGTTAAGCGAAGAGTTCGGATCCTGAAACACCACCTGCATCCGCGGGCGCACGGGCAGCATCTGGCGGCGGTTGCGGCTGTGCAGCGCCATGCCGTCAAACAGAATGTCCCCTTTCGAGGCGATCAGGCGCAGCAGCGCCAGACCGGTAGTGCTCTTGCCGGAACCCGACTCGCCCACCAGCCCCAACGACTCGCCCGGTCGCAGGGTGAAGCTAATATTCTTCAGCACCGGATTTTCATCCACCACGCGCCGCAAGATGCCCCTGCGGATGGGGAACGACACCGCCAGATTATCAACGCGCAGCAGCGGCGCACCGCCCGGCGGGAGAGGTACCGGGTCGCCAGACGGCTCGCTGTCGAGCAGGCGGCGGGTGTAAGGGTGCTGAGGGTCGGCCAGCAGCGTGCGGGCGCTGTTCTGCTCGACGCAGCGGCCGTTTTGCATGACGGCAACGCTGTCGGCCAGTTTTTTCACGATGCTCAGATTGTGGGTGATGAACAGCAGGCTCATGTTCAGCTCGTCGCGCAGCTCCCGCAGCAGCTGGAGAATCTGCGCCTGCACGGTGACGTCCAGCGCCGTCGTGGGCTCATCGGCGATCAGCAGCTCCGGGCGCGTGAGCAGGGCCATCGCAATCATCACGCGCTGGCGCTCGCCGCCGGAAAGCTGGTGCGGGAAGTCCGTCAGCCGTTTTGCCGCGTTGCTAATGCCCGTGCGCTCAAGACAGTCGAGGATCTCCCCCCGCGCCGCCTCTTTGCGCATGCCCCGGTGCAGCGACAGCACCTCGTACAGCTGCTTTTCCAGGGTATGCAGCGGGTTTAGGGAAACCATCGGCTCCTGAAAAATCATGGCGATTTTGTTGCCGCGAATGCCGCGCAGGGTGTGTTCGTCTGCGTGCAGCAGCGACGCGCCGTGGAACAGGATATCCCCCTGCGGATAGCTCACCGGCGGGGAGGGCAGCAGGCGCAGCACCGAGAGCGCCGACACGCTCTTGCCCGAGCCGGACTCGCCCACCAGCGCCAGGGTTTCACCACGCTGGATGTGCAGCGACAGATCGCTGACCACGGTATTGGTTTCGCCCTGCCTGGAGAACGCAATCGACAGATTGTCGATACTGAGTAGAGGCTGCGTCATCTTATACCGCCTTGTTGGGATCGAAGGCATCGCGCACGGCTTCGCCAATGAAAATCAGCAGCGAGAGCAGAACTGCTACGGAGAGAAACGCGGTAATGCCAAGCCAGGGCGCCTGCAGGTTGTTCTTGCCCTGGAGCAGTAATTCGCCCAGCGACGGCGAGCCGAGCGGCAGCCCGAAGCCGAGAAAATCGAGCGAGGTCAGCGTGGTGATAGAGCTGCACAAAATAAACGGCAGGAAGGTGAGGGTCGCCACCACCGCGTTCGGGAGCATATGGCGGAAGATAATCCCGCGATCGCTCACCCCCAGCGCCTGCGCGGCGCGGATATAGTCGAAGTTGCGGGTACGCAGGAACTCCGCGCGCACCACGCCGACCAGCGCCATCCAGCCGAAAAGCACGGTAATCGCCAGCAGCCACCAGAAGTTAGGCTGCACCACGCTTGAGAGCAGGATGATTAAAAACAGGGTCGGCATGCCCGACCAGACCTCAATGAAGCGCTGTCCCCAGAGGTCGATTTTACCCCCGTAGTAGCCCTGAACCGCGCCCGCGACTACGCCCATCACGCTGGAAAAGAGCGTCAGCATCAGGCCAAACAGAATGGAGATCCGCGTGCCGTAGAGGATACGCGCCAGCACGTCGCCGCCGTTGGCATCCGTTCCCAGCCAGTTTTGCGCGGAGGGCGGGGAAGGGAAGGGGGCGGTGGTGGCGTAGTTGATGCTGTTGGCGCCAAAGCGCACCGGCGCCCACAGCGCCCAGCCGTGCTGGTCAATCTGGTCGCGCAGCCACGGATCCTGATATTGCGCCGGCGTCGCGAACGGGCCGCCGAAATCGCTCTCGCTGTAGTTTTTCAGCACGGGCACGTACCAGCGGTCGTTAAAGTGGACCAGCAGAGGCTTATCGTTGGCAATCAGCTCTGAGCACATGCTCAGGACGAAGACCACGGCGAAGATCCACAGCGACCAGTAGCCGCGGCGGTTGTGGCGAAAACGAGCCCAGCGGGCCTGGTTAACGGGGCTTAAGCGCGACATCAGCGACCCTCGAAATCAATGCGCGGATCGACCAGCGTATAGCTGATATCGCTGATGATATTCAGCAGCAGGCCAATCAGGGTGAAAATATAGAGCGTGCCGAACATCACCGGGTAATCGCGCGACACGGTGGCCTCATAGCCCAACAGGCCAAGGCCGTTCAGGGAGAACATCACCTCAATCAGCAGCGAACCGGTGAAAAACATGCTGATAAAGGTCGCCGGGAAGCCGGCAATCACCAGCAGCATGGCGTTGCGAAAAACGTGCTTCCACATGATCTGCTTTTCGCTCACCCCTTTGGCTCTGGCGGTCACCACGTACTGCTTGCGGATCTCATCCATAAAGGCGTTTTTGGTCAGCATCGTCAGGGCGGCAAATCCGCCAATCACCGTTGCCAGCACGGGAAGCGTGATGTGCCAGAGATAGTCGGTGATTTTTTTGTACCACGGCAGGCTGCTGAAATCGGCTGACACCAGCCCGCGCAGCGGGAAGATGTCGAAGTAGCTCCCGCCCGCGAAAAAGACGATCAGCAGAACCGCAAACAGGAAGGCCGGGATCGCGTAGCCGACGATAATCAGCGTGCTGCTCCAGATATCGAAACGGCTGCCGTTGTACACCGCCTTGCGGATCCCGAGCGGGATCGACACCAGATAGATAATCAGCGTGCCCCACAGCCCAAGGGTGATGGACACCGGCAGGCTTTGTTCGATCAGGCTCAGCACCGAGGCGCTGCGAAACAGGCTGTCGCCGAAATCAAAGCGCACGTAATCCCAGAGCATTTTGAAGTAGCGCTCGTGCAGAGGCTTATCGAAGCCGTAGCGGTGGGTGATCTCGGCGATCACCTCCGGATCAAGGCCGCGGCCGCCGCGATAGTTGCTTTCGCTGATGTTTCTGGTGCCGGTTCTGGCGTGGGTTGCCCCCAGCCCTTCACCGCCCCCGCCGGGCATCGCGCCCTGGTGACCAAATTCAATGGCGGCAATCGCCTGGTCCACCGGGCCGCCGGGGGCAATTTGCACGATAAAAAAGTTAATGGTGATAATCGCCCACAGCGTGGGGATCACCAGCAGTAAACGGCGAACTAAGTAAGCACCCATCTCGATCCCTTACCGCCGCTCTGCGGGTAATTTTGCGGCTTTATTGACGTCATACCACCAGGTATCGAACCCCAGGGAATAGATGGGGCGCACGGATGGCTGAGAGAATTTATCCCAACGGGCAAGGCGGTCTTCGCCCATGTACCACATCGGCAGCATGTAGTAGTTCCAGGTTAACACCCTGTCCAGGGCGCGTCCCAGCGGCAGCAGCTTGCTTTTATCGCCCTGCGCCGCAACGATTTTGGCGATCAGCGCGTCGATAGCCGGGCTTTTTACCCCGGGGGCGTTATAGGACGAATTAATGTAGCTGGAGGCCCACGAGATCTGCAGATCCGTGCTCGGCCACGGCATGGCCTGCCACAGGCGCGGCATCATGTCGTAATCGCGGCTGCGCATGCGGTTGGTTACCTGGGCAATATCCACCTGGCGAATCTCCATGCTAATCCCCAGGCGGCTCAGATTCTGCTTAAACGGCAACACCCACTGGTCATTACCGCCCGACGGCAGCAGCAGCTCAAAGCTGAGCGGTTTGCCCGTTTGCGCGTTAACCCGCTTTTGATTCTTCAACACCCAGCCCGCGTCATCCAGCAGCCTGCTGGCTTTCAGCAGGTTTTCGCGATCGAAGCCTTTACCGTCGGAGGCCGGTGGCTCAAAGACGTGGGTAAACACCTCGGGCGGGATTTCCGCCTTCAGCGGCGCGAGCAGGGTCAGCTCATCGGCGTCGGGATAGCCCCGCGCGGCATACTCGGTATTCTGGAAATAGCTGTTAGCGCGGCTGTAGGCCCCGTAAAACAGCGCTTTGTTCATCCATTCGAAATCAAAGGCCAGGGTAATGGCTTCGCGAACCCGGCGGTCGGTGAACACCGGACGCTGAATATTAAACGCCAGCCAGCGCGTGTCCTGCGCCGACGCGTTCTTGTGCTCATCCTTGACGATGTAGCCATTGGCAAAGTTTTTCCCGATATAGCGCGTGGCCCAGTTTTTAGCGCTGCTTTCCACGCGCATGTCAAAGGCGCCTGCTTTAAACGCCTCGAACGCCACGTTGTCATCGAGATAGTAATCGTAGCGAAGGGTGTCGAAGTTCCAGCGCCCGCGGTTTACCGGCAGATCCGCCGCCCAGTAGTCCTTGACGCGGGAATAGACCACGTACTGTCCCATCCGCCAGTCGGTGATGCGATAGGGCCCGCCCGCCAGCGGCGGCGTGGAGATGGGGTCGCTCAGCTTGTGGGCTTTCCAGAATGACTCCGGCATGACGGGGAGGGTGAACAGGCTGAGCATGTTCTCTTTGTTCGGCTCGGTCAGTTCGATACGCACGGTCAGCGGGGCGATGGCCTTCACCGTGGCGCCTTTATACACCAGGCGGAACTGCGGCACACCTTCGGTCATGAATTTATGAAACGTAAAGGCGACATCGCTGGCCTTAACCGGCGTGCCGTCGTGAAAGCGGGCCCGCGGGTTTATCGCGATTTCAGCCCAGGAGAAGTCATCGGCGTAGCGGACGTTCTCTGCCACCAGCGGATAGTAACTACCCGGCTCATCGTCAGAGGTGACAAAAAGCGTATCGTAAAGGGATTCGGTGCGCGCCGCCGCCACGCCCCGCAGGGCGAAGCGGTTGAAGTTATCGAAGGTGCCGATGGCCGACAGCGTGACGTTTCCGCCTTTGGGCGCCGCGGGGTTAACGTAGTCGAAATGCGTAAAGTTAATGGCGTACTTCGGCTCGCCCAGCACGGCAAACGCATAGCTTTCTTTGATGGTTTGCGTCTGGCCGGAAAAACTCACCAGCGCCAGCAGCATCAGTACGGAGCGCATAAACATCTCGCGGCGTTTCCCTCTTTTATTCTGAATCATGCGCCTCGGCGCACGTTGTTAAGCTGAATAATAAGTGACGCCGCCGCGGTTGTGAAATTATTCACTGCCCGGCGGCACGTCCGGCTGCCAGTTTTTGAACTGCTCCAGCGGCATCGGGCGGCTGATCCAGTAGCCTTGCAGGAACTGAACCCCGTGCTCACGCAGCCAGGCCGCCTGTTCAGGCGTTTCAACGCCTTCAGCAACCGTGTACATATTTAACCGCCTTGCCAGGGTCAGCACGGCGTCCAGCACCGGGGAGGTGACGGTTTCGGTCCCGATCGCGTTCACAAAGCCCCGGTCAATCTTCAGGTAGTCCATGGTGAAGCGCTCAAGGTAAATCAGCGCGCTGTGCCCGGTGCCGAAGTCGTCGATCGCGATTTCAAAACCTTCGCGATGGAGCCACTCGAAAAGCTGGTTGGCCTCGCGCTGCTGGATCATGTCGCGTTCGGTGATTTCCAGCACGGTCTGGAAATGATCCGGCGGCAGCGCAGCGTTAAAGGCGCGCATGTCCTCTTTAAAACCGTCGGAATGCAGATGGCCAGGGGCAATGTTAATGCCGAGCTTGGCGCCCGGCGGCAGCAGGGTTTGCAGCACCGGCGCGTCTTTAATGATCAGATCGAAAAGGTGCAGCGTCAGCGGGACAATCAGCTTCTGCGCTTCGGCAAAATTGATAAACGCATCCGGCGGGATTTCGCCCATCACCGGATGTTTCCAGCGCATCAGCACTTCAACGCCCCGCATTTTAAGCTCTTTGGCATCCACTACCGGCTGATAGACCACGTAAAACTGATCGCGCTTAATGGCGGTTAAAATTTCTTTACCCGGATTCAGGCGGATGGTCAGGATATAGAAATTCAGCGATCCGGCGGCAATCCCGCACACCAGGCCAAAGAGGATCGCAAACAGGATCTCATCCGTCGTCCACCGCTCGGCGTACAGGTTAATCGTAAGAGGGATGTCCTTCAGGGTGGCGGTGCGGGCAGGGGCCTGATGTAAATCCTGCGCGTTCACCAGCGCGTCCGAGCTGGTGGATAGCGCGTACTTGCCGATAATCACCGCAATGCCGGTGAACTCGTCCTGACGCGCGGTATAGATGAGATACGGCGTGAGGTTGAGATTGACCGAGGTGAACACGCCGCCGTCCTTCACCAGCGGGTTTCGGTACCAGATCGCGATGGCGGGCGTTTTAGGTAGCATGGGCGTGCCGGGCAGAAGCGCCATATCAACCGGCTTGCTGATGTGCAGCTCGGGGATCAGCTCCTCCATCGGGACGTTCATCGCCCCGGTGGCCGAGGAGCAAAACGCATTCTTATCGCGCACCAGCAAAAAAGCGCGAACGTTCAGGCTAAAGGCGGCGCGGGAGGTTAATTCCGCGCTGACGTCGTGGCAGTTATTCAGCGTCAGCGGCTGGAGGGTATCGATAGAGGTTTTCAGCTCGCCGAAATAGCTTTCCATGTACACGCGTAAATCGAGGATTAACGCATCGAATTTGGCTTCCCGCTTGTGGTCGCTCCAGAAAAACTGCAATGTCCCGAGCAGAAGGGCGATGAATAAGCCGGTGAGAATACTGAGCGTCAGTATCTTGCGGTTACTGGAGAAGTAGCGGGTAAACATAGAGGTTGTCGTTCCTGGATTACCATCTGCGCCGCCGGGACGGCTAAACTTACGTAATTACAAGACTATAGCCTGGAATAGCATTAAGCGTATTTCGGGTGACAGGCAAAAAAAAACACTGCCGGAGCAGTGCTTTTTTTTATCGTGTTACCAGCCAAGGGATAACCGGCAACATGACAGATTAACTGCGGGTCAGAACGCGGCGCGCTTCGTTGTAACGCTTCTTCCAGTAAGGTTCATTCATACTGGAGATGGTCACACCGCTGCTGGTGGAGGCATGAACAAACTGGTCGTTACCAATGTAGATGCCAACGTGTCGACCTGTAGAACCGGCTTTGAACAGGACTAAATCACCTGTGCGCAGTTTGGTACGCGAAATCGACTTGCCCATCTCCTGCTGTTCATAAGTTGAACGCGGAAGATCTAACCCAAATTGCTCGCGGAATGTACGCTGTACGAAACCGGAACAATCGATGCCTTTTTTAGTGCTGCCGCCAAGACGATAGCGCACGCCTTTCCAGTCAGCATACTGGTCCATAATGCGGGACTTCACGTCCAGATTACGTACCATATTTTCAAATTCATCCTGAGAGGCTTGCAGTGAAGAGGAATCTTCCATTCCCACAACACGCGTCTCAGGATGCATATTCTTCGCGGTGTTCGTTGTACTACAAGCTGAAAGCAGAACCGCCACTGCAATCGCCGGGATGCCCCGCAAGATATATCTCAAAATCGGTTGAGATTTGACCATTTTGTTTATTTTCCCTTGAAGTCCTTAACGATAAATATCGTTATAAAAATGCCAAACGTGACGAGACTAATTATCTGTTCACAATGAGACAATTCTTTATGGTCAATTTTGTGGAACAACGCACAATTTTATTCACCGTGAGAATAATTGTCTCTATGGGGCAAAACGAGTTCGAGAGTAACCGATTGCAAGGGGTATTGCGAGCAAAAATAACCGTTTTTTTATAAGAAAAAGTGATACAGAAAGTGAATAAATCGATTTGCTCAAAATGCCGTCAATTTAGGTTAAAAATCGCGCAACGCGTTCATTTTTATCACGAATAAGATGACGGGAGTATGACAACACGGGCGGGAAACAGTGAAAAAAACAGCAGGGATCGAAAATGATCCCTGATGGATGGTGTTAATTAACGTTATTTATTTGTTTTTAATTTGTTGCGTTCTGCCCGGCAGAAAACGGTCAAACAGGGCAATCAGACGATCGCTCAGCGGCGTAATCAGGCACCACGGCAGCGCAATCAACGCAACGGAAAGCGAGCCGACGGCAATATCGGTGAACCAGTGCGCGCCAATCATTACCCGCGGGAAGGCAAAAACCACAACAATAATCAGGGCTATGGCGAAGGCTTTTTTACCGAAATAACGCAGCATGATTGCGGAAAAAATAAGCAGCATCATGCCGTGATCGCCCGGGAAACTGTCTTTGGACGCATCTTTCGTTGGAATATGCAGCAATTCACTGACGCGATGAATATCGGTGAAAAACAGCGTCGGGCTTGAACGCTTAACCGGAATAATGGCGGTCGCCAGCTGATTAATAATCACCGCGAAAAGCAGCATCACCAGACCAATAATCAGAATACGTCTGCGGCCTGCTTTATCTTCTTTAAGCCAGAAAGAGAGCATTAATGCGCCCATTGCCAGCAGGGAGCAGCCGTCGAACGCGCGATTATTGGTGATGGCCACCAGCCACAGAAACGCCTGACTTTTCACCAGCGCTTCATTGAAGAAGTGAAAAATCGCGGAGTCCAGCGGGAACCAAAAACCATGATCCACGGGCAGATACCAGGAGAAAAAGAGCGCAAAGCCAGCGGCGTTAAGCAGCAAAATCAGGGGAAATCGAGTTGTCATCATTATTCTGCAGGCAGTGAAATCAGGGGCAACGTTAGCCGCCCAAAGTTAAACGAAGCTTCAACAGGCTGGACTGAAGTGCGTTCCAGTCGGTGTTAAGCGCACTAATTAACTCTATACGACTATCCGGCGGCGCGACATTTTGCGTTTCAATGAAAAAGTCTTCCCCCTGGCGGTTGATCCTCACCAGCCCGTCCGGGGTGCGCATAATGCCTTTAACGCGCTCGACCGGAGCGAGTCTGGCCCATTCCAGAATACCGATGGTGTCAAAAACCGTGTCGGCATCAAAAATCCAGCCGCAGGCCTGATGGCCTTGGCCGCCGTTCAGGTTGCGACGCCAGCGCTGGTGCTCGGGCAAGCTCAGCGCCGCCAGGCCCTGCTTCACGCTATTGCCGTGGCTGTGCGCCGCGCTGGCTGGGAGTTCTGTCTGGTTCAGGCGCGGGAGATCGAGCAGGGCGCTCTCGAGATTGCCCTGAGTGGTTTGAACATACTGACGCCCGCCGCCCGCCTGCTGCCACCAGGCGTCAAATGCGGCCTGGCTTTCTGGCGTGGCGCGATCCGCCTTGTTGGCGACGATGATATCCGCGCAGGCGAGCTGGTCGCGGAAGTTTTCGTTGTTCACGGCTTTTTCATCAAGCAGCTGGCGCGGGTCGAGCAGGCACAGGGTAGCGCGCAGGTCGATCCACGGCTCGTAAACCGGGGCGGTGAGCAGGTCAAGGATCTGCTTTGGATGGCCAAGCCCGGTGGGTTCAATCAGCAATCTGTCCGGCTTGCCCTGGCGCAGTAGGGTATTCAGCCCCACCTGCATGGGTAAACCATTCACGCAGCACATGCATCCACCGGGGATCTCTTTAATCATCGCGCCGCTGTCGGCCAGCAGTGCGCCATCGATGCCGACCTCGCCAAATTCGTTAACCAGTACGGCCCATTTTTCCGCCGGATCTTTATTTGCCAGCAGGTGAAGAATAGAGGTGGTTTTACCGCTGCCGAGAAAGCCGGTGATGAGGTTGGTTTTGGTCACGTGCGCTCCAGATAATCGTGTGATGCTGTAACAATTATCCATCATCCTGACGAAAAAAGAGCGCGATGAGAAGAGGGGGGGCGAACGGAGCAGTTTGCCGTTCGCCTTAAACGCAACTATCGCTAAATTTTTAACGTTTCGATAACGGCCTGACGCGCGCCGTGCTGAACAATACGCTGATAGGCCTGGCTGACCGCGTCAGCGAACGGTTGGGACTGGGCTAAATCCTGGCCGAACACTTCATTAAGCGTCAGCAGGGCGGCCACGCGATTTTCATCGCTGCTGGCTTCAACGATGGCGCTGATCTTTTCGCTGAGCGGATCGCGAACGTCGATCGCACGACCGCTGTCATCCACGCCGCTGACGTAGCGTATCCACCCCGCAACGCCCAGCGCCAGCAGCGGCCACGCGCTGTCACGCTGAAGATGCACCCGAATGCCGTCCAGCATGCGCTGCGGCAGCTTCTGGCTGCCGTCCATAGCGATCTGCCAGGTGCGGTGCTGTAGCGCCGGATTGGCAAAGCGTTCGATCAGGCTGTCGGCGTAGGCCGTCAGATCCACATCGGTGATGCGCAGCGTCGGCGCCTGTTCGTCCAGCATCAGGCGGCGCGCCGCATCGCGAAAATCGTCGTCCTGCATGCATTCATTAATATGCGCATAGCCCGCCAGATAGCCCAGGTAGGCCAGGAACGAGTGGGAGCCGTTGAGCATCCGCAGCTTCATCTGTTCCCAGGGCAAAACGTCCTGCACCATCTGCACGCCAGCCGCTTCCCACGCCGGGCGACCGGCGACGAAATTATCTTCGATAACCCACTGAATAAACGGCTCGCAGCTGATGGCGCACGGATCTTCCACTCCCAGCTCGCGGGTGATTTCCGCCAGAGACTCTTCGGTGGCGGCGGGCACAATTCTATCAACCATGGTGCCGGGGAAGCTCACGTGCGCGCTTATCCAGTCGGCAAGCGCGGCGGAGCGCTTGTGCGCCATGCCCAGCACCGCGTTTTTCACCACATGCCCGTTGTCGGGGATGTTATCGCAGGACAGCACGGTAAAGGCGGGCAGGCCGCGCTCGCGGCGGCGGTTCAGGGCTTCGACCAGAATGCCCGGCGCCGAATGGGGCTCGGACGGGTTCTCCAGATCGTGAATAATGCGCGCGTTGTGCAGATCCAGCTTTCCGGTTGCCGGATCGATGCAATAGCCTTTTTCGGTGATGGTCAGGGAAACAATCGCCACCTGCGGCTCACAAAACTTCTCAATAATGGCTGCCAGTGAATCCAGCTTTGCATTCAGGCATTCGCGTACCGCGCCGACAATAATCGGCTGATTGCCGTCCGCCCCTTTTTCCAGAACGGTAAACAGGTGGTCCTGCGCGCGCAGCTGGCTCATCAGCACATCGCCGCTGAAGAGGCTGATTTCGCAAATCCCCCAGTCGCCGCCTTTCGCATTCAGCACGCGGTCGGTTAATAACGCCTGATGCGCGCGGTGAAATGCGCCGAACCCGAAATGCACAATGCGCGAACGCAGCTGCTGGCGGTCGTAGCGCGGTTGCTGAACCTGGGCGGGGAGCGAAGTGGAGGCTATAGTCTTCATTAAGTACACACCTGATTAACCATTAATTAACAATGGCAGTGTAAAGTTATATGACAACAAATTAAATTGGTGAGCCGTAAATATCCCCGTTCTGTGAGTTTGATCAATCAATGTGGCGTGAGATATTGACCCTCCATATTAAACATGTATGGTAGTCGTCATTGCACTAACACATATTGGTATAACAACTTAAGAGGGTGGGCTATGGAACAAACCTGGCGTTGGTACGGGCCGAACGATCCGGTTTCTCTTGATGATGTGCGTCAGGCTGGCGCGACGGGCGTTGTGACGGCGCTGCACCATATTCCTAACGGTCAGGTCTGGCCGGTGGAAGAGATCAAAGCGCGTCAGGCGCTGCTTGCGGAGAAAGGCTTAACCTGGTCTGTGGTGGAAAGTATCCCGGTTCACGAAGATATCAAAACCCGTTCCGGTGACTGTGAAACCTGGATTGCTAACTATCAGCAAAGCATTCGTAACCTGGCGGCCTGCGGTATCGACACCGTGTGCTATAACTTCATGCCGATTCTGGACTGGACGCGTACCGACCTGGAATATCAGCTGCCGGACGGTTCAAAAGCGCTGCGCTTTGACCAGATCGCGTTCGCGGCGTTCGAGCTGCACATCCTTAAGCGCGAAGGCGCTGACGCGGACTACACCGCAGAAGAGCAGCAGCAAGCGCTGGCCTGGTTTAACGCGGCAAGCGAAGCCGACATTGAAAAACTGACCCGCAATATCATCGCCGGCCTGCCGGGCGCAGAAGAGGGCTACACGCTGGATCAGTTCCGCGCGCGCCTCGCTGAATACGGCGATATCGATAAAAACCAGCTTCGCGAAAACATGGCCCACTTCCTGCGCGCGATTGTGCCGGTTGCGGAAGAGGCGGGCGTGCGCCTGGCGGTTCACCCGGACGATCCTCCGCGTCCGATCCTCGGCCTGCCGCGTATCGTATCAACCATCGAAGATATGCAGTGGCTTAAAGAAACCGTTAACAGCATCTATAACGGCTTCACCATGTGTACCGGCTCTTACGGCGTGCGCGCTGATAACGATCTGGTGCGGATGATTGAAACCTTCGGCGACCGTATTCACTTTACGCACCTGCGCGCAACGTGCCGCGAGGACAACCCGAAAACCTTCCACGAAGCGGCTCACCTGAACGGCGACGTGAACATGGTGGCGGTGGTGGATGCGATCCTCAGCGAAGAGAAGCGCCGTAAAGCGGCGGGCGATTTGCGTCCGATTCCGTTCCGTCCGGATCACGGGCACCAGATGCTGGACGACCTGCGTAAGAAAACCAACCCGGGTTATTCCGCCATTGGCCGCCTGAAAGGGATGGCAGAAGTGCGCGGCGTTGAGCTGGCGCTGAAAATGACGAAGTATCCGGAACTTCTGTAACCGGAATTGCCGGGCGGCTTCGTCTTACCCGGCCTACAAAAACACAAAAACCGGCCCTGAGGCCGGTTTTTTTCGTTAGCCCGGTAAGCGTAGCGCCCCGGGCAAATGCCGTAATCAGTCAGCACGGCCCATATAGCGTTTTTCTTCGATATGGATACGAATTTTCTCGCCTGCTGACAGGTACTCTGGCACCTGTACTACCAGGCCAGTGGTCAGGGTCGCAGGTTTGTTACGCGCACTTGCTGACGCGCCTTTAATGCCCGGTGCCGTTTCCACGATTTCCAGATCGACGGTCTGCGGCAGCTCCAGCGCCAGCAGCACGCCGTCCCAGGTCAGAACCTGCATGTCTGGCATCCCACCTTCAGGAATGAACTGCAGCTCTTCTTCAATCTGATCTTTGGTGAAGATGTACGGGGTGTAGTCTTCTTTATCCATGAACACGTATTCGTTGCCGTCGATGTAGGAGAAATCAACGTAGCGACGGGTCAGGGTCACGGTATCCACGATATCGTCGCCCTTGAAGCGTTCTTCAACTTTGAGGCCGGTACGAACATCGGCGAAACGCATTTTGTACAGCGTTGCTGCACCACGGGCGCTCGGGGCCTGAATATCGATATCTTTCACAATCAGCAGCTTGCCGTTGTAATTCAGTACCATACCTTTCTTAATTTCGTTCGCTCTTGGCATTGCAGTAATCCTGTCTACGGAAGGTCAAAAATATCGCGCCAAATTACTCGCGCGCGGGCTTTCAGGCAAGCGGAATTCGCGGCTTTTGCTATCAATACATAAAAGGTGTTACTGTGCGCCACACGCCCGGCTGCACGGGCATTCATCGCCAAAAGAGAACACGTATGGATTGCCGCCCGGACTGTGGCGCATGTTGCACCGCACCGTCCATTTCCAGCCCCATTCCCGGGATGCCTGACGGCAAGCCTGCCAATACGCGCTGCGTTCAGCTTTCTGAAACCAACCTGTGCATGATTTTTGGCTCACCGCTGCGCCCGAAAGTGTGCGCCGGGCTGCAGCCCTCGGCTGAAATGTGCGGCAGCACGCGGGCGCAGGCGATGATCTATCTTCTTGAGCTAGAGTCGCTCACCGCGCCTTAAACGTCTTTGATGCGGGCCAGACAGGAAAGGGTCAGGACGCACATCGCCAGTGCAATCCAGAACACCGTGTGGTAGTTCCAGATTTCGGCGACAATTCCGGCCATCGAACCCGCAATAATCCAGCCCACGCGGGTGGTATTAGTATAAAGGGTGGTGGCAGAGCCCGCCTGGCCCGGCATCAGATCCTGGAAATAGAGCATCCCGATCCCGGCCAGAATGCCGATATAAATGGCGTTCAGCAGCTGTAGCGCCAGCAGCAGCGCAGGGGTATGAACCGTCAGCATTCCAACGTAAAACAGCAGTCCGGCCACCGCCGCGATGCGCATCAGAAAACGTTTCCCGAAGCGCTTCGCGTAGTAACCTGCAATCAGCATGGTCGGGATCTCAAGCCCGGCCGCGGTGCCCATCATGATCCCCGCCAGTTTTTCCGGCAGGTGCAGCTCATCAATGATAAACAGCGGCATATTAATGATGTACAGGCTGTTGGTGCCCCACATCAGCGTGCAGACGGTGAATAACAGCAGCGCATCCCGACGGTTACGGCGCGGGGCCTCCAGCGTACCGGTCGCCACTTTGGGCTCTTTGCGCATCGACGGCAGGAAAAACCACACCATCGCGCCGCACACCACGAAGGCAATCGCCGCGCTCAGGTACATCACCGTGAAGCCAAACCCCATCGCCAGCGCGTAGGCCAGCGGCGGGCCAATCACCCAGGCAAGAGAGACCTGCGCACGCAGAATAGAGCTGAACATGACCGCTTCGCGCCCGGTATGGTCGGCGTGCTCGCGGGCGAGGGCAAACATTTGCGGGTTAGCGGTAGAGCCAAAGCTGCTCAGAAACACGCCAACAAACAGCAAAACGAAGTAGTTACGGTTCCAGGCAAACAGCAGGCAGGCAAAGACGCCGAGCAGGCAGCAGAAAACGATCAGGCTTTTGCGATCGCCTTTTCTGTCGGAGCGTCCGGCCAGAAACTGGCTCACCAGGATGCCGATGATGGCGCTTCCGGTAAAGAAGAAGCCGACCATCGCCGGGCGGGCATGGACTTCGTTAGTCAGGAACAGACTCAGCGTTGGCGTTTGTAACGCACCGGCAATCCCGGTGAGGAAGGCAACAATCAAAAACGCCGTTGACGTCAAATCAAATGGCTTTGGTGAGGCGGCAGCGGGGGTGTTGTGCATGTTTCTATATCAGTGATTGCTTGAGTGTCGCGGAGTGTACGCCGCTTGTCAGAAAATAAACAGATAGCGGGATCAAATTCGCCACAAAAAATCAAAATGGCATTTCAAAACAAAAACGCAAGCTGAACCTTGCTGAAAGTTATCTGCTGACGTCGTTGCAGATTCAGCAAATGTTGTTCAACGGTTGTGGAAATGTGCTGCACTTCTAAATTCTGAACAGCAGTTTGTAACTTTTCTTGCAAGCTTCAGCAGAAAGCGCAAGACTTCTTGAAACGTTTCAGCGCTATCTTGTTTTAACTGACGGAGCAGGTTAGCGCATTTTTTCTCAGTTAAGCTGAAACGATTCAAGTTCAGCAGGAGAGGAGAACCATGTTCCAGTTATCTGTTCAGGATATCCACCCGGGCGAACGCGCCGGGAATAAAGAAGAGGCCATTCGCCAGGTTGCTGCCGCGCTCGTACAGGCCGGCAACGTGGCTGACGGCTATGTCAACGGGATGCTTGCCCGCGAGCAGCAAACCTCTACCTTCCTTGGCAACGGTATCGCCATTCCGCACGGCACCACCGACACCCGCGACCAGGTGCTGAAAACCGGCGTTCAGGTTTACCAGTTCCCTGAGGGCGTGGTCTGGGGTGAAGGCCAGGTGGCTTACGTGGCTATCGGTATTGCCGCCAGCAGCGACGAACACTTAGGCCTGCTGCGCCAGCTGACGCACGTGCTGAGCGATGACTCCGTGGCAGAACAGCTGAAATCCGCAACCACCGCAGAAGAGCTGCGCGCGCTGCTGATGGGCGAAAAACAGAGTGAAGCGCTGAAACTCGACAACGACACGCTGACGCTGGACGCGTCTGCGTCCGACCTAGTCACCCTGCAGGCGCTGAACGCTGGCCGCCTGAAAGAAGCCGGCGCGGTCGATGCGGCGTTTGTGGCGCACGTCATCAACGATAAACCGCTGAACCTCGGTCAGGGCATCTGGCTGAACGACAGCGCTGAAGGCAACCTGCGCAGCGCCGTGGCCGTGAGCCGTGCTGCGACCGCTTTCGACGTTGAAGGCGAACGCGCCGCGATGCTGGTGACCGTTGCCATGACCGACGACCAGCCGGTAGCCGTGCTGAAGCGCCTGAGCGACCTGCTGCTGAACAACAAAGCTGAAAAGCTGCTGACGGCCGATGCCGCAACCGTGCTGGCCCTGCTGACCAGCGACGATGCGCTTACTGACGATGTGCTGAACGCAGAATTCGTGGTGCGTAACGAACACGGCCTGCACGCCCGTCCGGGTACGATGCTGGTCAATACCATCAAGCAATTCCAGAGCGAAATCACCGTGACCAACCTCGATGGTTCAGGCAAACCGGCTAACGGCCGCAGCCTGATGAAGGTTGTCGCCCTGGGCGTGAAAAAAGGCCACCGTCTGCGTTTCACCGCGCAGGGTGCCGATGCTGAACAGGCGCTGAAAGCGATTGGCGATGCCATCGCCGCCGGTCTTGGGGAGGGCGCATAATGAGCAGACGTGTTGCGACTATTACGCTGAACCCGGCTTACGACCTGGTCGGTTTTTGCCCGGAAATTGAGCGCGGCGAAGTCAACCTCGTGCGTACCACCGGCCTGCATGCTGCCGGTAAAGGGATTAACGTCGCGAAAGTCCTCAAGGATCTCGGTATCGATGTCACCGTAGGCGGATTCCTCGGCAAAGATAATCAGGACGGTTTTCAGCAGCTGTTCAGCGAGCTGGGCATTGCTAACCGTTTCCAGGTGGTGCAGGGCCGTACCCGCATCAACGTTAAGCTGACTGAGAAAGATGGCGAAGTGACAGACCTGAACTTCTCCGGTTTCGAAGTGACCCCGGCTGACTGGGAGCGTTTTGTCGCTGACTCCCTCACCTGGCTGGGCCAGTTCGACATGGTTTGCGTGAGCGGCAGCCTGCCGTCCGGCGTCAGCCCGGAAGCCTTCACCGACTGGATGACGCGACTGCGCAGCCAGTGTCCGTGCATCATTTTCGACAGCAGCCGCGACGCGCTGGTTGCCGGCCTGAAGGCGTCTCCGTGGCTGGTTAAGCCAAATCGCCGCGAGCTGGAGATCTGGGCCGGCCGTAAGCTGCCAGAATTAAAAGATGTGATTGAAGCTGCCCATGCGCTGCGCGAGCAGGGTATTGCGCACGTGGTGATTTCTCTTGGCGCAGAAGGCGCGCTGTGGGTTAACGCCTCTGGCGAGTGGATTGCCAAGCCGCCGTCTGTTGACGTTGTCAGCACCGTTGGCGCAGGGGATTCCATGGTTGGCGGCCTGATTTACGGCCTGCTGATGCGTGAATCCAGCGAACACACGTTACGTCTTGCTACCGCCGTTGCAGCCCTGGCCGTGAGCCAAAGCAATGTCGGCATTACCGATCGTCCCCAGTTGGCCGCGATGATGGCGCGCGTTGACTTGAAACCTTTTAACTAACAGCAGGAGAGGCACAATGAAAACGCTGCTGATCATTGATTCCGGTCTTGGACAGGCCCGCGCCTATATGGCGAAGACCTTACTGGGAGCGGCTGCAAGCAAAGCACATCTGGACTTTATCGATAATCCGGGCGATGCCGAAATGGCGATCGTGCTGGGCGATAAAATTCCTGCGGATAGCGCCCTGAACGGCAAAAAAGTGTGGCTGGGCGATATCAATCGCGCGGTGGCACATCCTGAGCTGTTCCTGAGCGAAGCCAAAGGCCATGCGTCTGTCTACAGCGCCCCTGCGGCGGCGGCTCCGGCTGCGGCAGCTGGCCCGAAACGCGTGGTGGCGGTTACGGCTTGCCCGACCGGCGTAGCCCATACCTTTATGGCGGCTGAAGCCATTGAAACCGAAGCGAAAAAACGCGGCTGGTGGGTAAAAGTTGAAACCCGCGGTTCCGTGGGCGCTGGCAATGCCATCACCCCGGAAGAAGTGGCTGAAGCGGATCTGGTTATCGTGGCGGCGGATATCGAAGTGGATCTGGCGAAATTCGCCGGTAAGCCGATGTACCGCACCTCAACCGGCCTCGCGCTGAAGAAAACGGCGCAGGAGTTTGATAAAGCGCTGGCGGAAGCCAAGCCGTATCAGGCAACGGGCAAAGCCCAGACGGCGACCGAAGGTAAGAAAGAGTCTGCGGGCGCGTATCGTCACCTGCTGACCGGCGTGTCTTACATGCTGCCGATGGTGGTGGCGGGCGGTCTGTGTATCGCGCTCTCCTTCGCGTTCGGTATCGAAGCTTTCAAAGAGCAGGGCACGCTGGCAGCGGCGCTGATGCAGATTGGCGGCGGTTCAGCCTTCGCGCTGATGGTGCCGGTTCTGGCTGGTTTTATCGCTTTCTCCATCGCTGACCGTCCGGGTCTGACCCCGGGTCTTATCGGCGGTATGCTGGCGGTGAGCACCGGCTCTGGCTTTATCGGCGGTATCATTGCGGGCTTCCTGGCGGGCTACGTTGCGAAGCTGATTAGCTCGAAGCTGAAGCTGCCGCAGAGCATGGAAGCGCTGAAGCCTATCCTTATCATCCCGCTGATTTCCAGCCTGGTGGTCGGTCTGGCCATGATTTACCTGATTGGTAAACCGGTTGCGGGCATTCTGGAAGGTCTGACCCACTGGCTGCAAACCATGGGCACGGCGAACGCGGTGCTGCTGGGCGCAATCCTGGGTGGCATGATGTGTACCGACATGGGTGGCCCGGTGAACAAAGCGGCATACGCCTTTGGCGTGGGTCTGCTGAGTACCCAAACCTATGCGCCAATGGCCGCTATCATGGCTGCGGGCATGGTGCCGCCTCTGGCACTGGGTCTGGCGACCATCATTGCGCGCCGTAAGTTCGATAAAGCGCAGCAGGAAGGCGGTAAAGCCGCGCTGGTGCTGGGTCTGTGCTTCATCACCGAAGGTGCGATTCCGTTCGCGGCGCGCGATCCAATGCGCGTCCTGCCATGCTGCATCGTTGGCGGCGCGGTAACCGGCGCTATCTCTATGGCGATTGGCGCGAAGCTGATGGCACCTCACGGCGGCCTGTTCGTTCTGCTGATCCCTGGCGCG
The DNA here is from genome assembly GCF_964208575.1 of Enterobacter soli. Classification (GTDB taxonomy): domain Bacteria; phylum Pseudomonadota; class Gammaproteobacteria; order Enterobacterales; family Enterobacteriaceae; genus Enterobacter; species Enterobacter soli_A. The sequence goes on from NZ_CAXOFU010000004.1 coordinate 261,313, forward strand.
ATCACGCCGGTTCTGGGATATCTGCTGGCGATTATCGCCGGTACGCTGGTGGCGGGCCTGTCCTATGCCGTACTGAAACGTCCGGAAGTGGACGCCGCGGCTGCGGCGGCAAAAGTCGCCTAAGTTCACCCCACTCATTAAGGGCAGAGATTTCTCTGCCCTTTTTTATGCCTGCGTTTTGTGCACTGTCTCGCAACTTTATTTCCCCGCCTGAACTGTATCTCTAAAAAATTGTGACTCTGTTCATATCTATTCGCTTTCGCGCTTGCGGACGGATTTACTTTATTAAAAACACGCATATTATGAGCACATGTTCATAAGTGAACACGTGCTCTAAAAGTTGTTAGGTGTTGTCGTAAATATTCTTAACGAACTCATTGTTATGGCGCTTTATTGCCAGAGGATGTGCTATGCGTGGAAAGGAATACATAGTAACGATTGGCTCGGCAAATATGGATGTTGCCGGATATTCTCATGCCTTATTAAATTATGCGGATTCAAACCCCGGAAAAATAAAATTTACGCCAGGCGGCGTAGGGCGGAATATTGCACATAATCTGGCGCTGCTTGGAAAAAACTCATGGCTGCTTACGGCGGTGGGCAGCGATTTTTACGGTCAGTCATTATTGGCACAAACCAGTCAACATGGCGTGCATGTTGATAAATGTTTGCTGGTGCCAGGGGAAAACACATCCTGTTATTTATCCTTGCTCGATAATACCGGCGAAATGCTGGTGGCGATTAACGATATGTCAATTTCAGAACATATTTCGGTCGCGTTTTTAGAACAACATCTGGCGTTTATTCGCGGCGCGGCGGCTATCGTGGCGGACTGTAATATCAGCGAAGACACGCTGGCCTGGCTACTGGAAAACGCGGGCGATGCGCCGGTGTTTGTTGACCCGGTGTCGGCCTGGAAGTGCGTCAAAATCCGCGAGCGGCTAAGCAAAATCCACACTCTGAAGCCGAACCGTCTTGAAGCCGAAACGCTGAGCGGCATTACCCTCTCTGGCCGGGAAGATGTGGCGAACGTTGCCGCCTGGTTCCACGAACACGGGCTGACGCGTCTGGTGCTGAGTATGGGCGGCGACGGGGTTTATTACAGCCACGCAAACGGTGAAAGCGGCTGGTCGTTACCGGTTAAAACCCAGGTGGTGAACGTCACGGGCGCCGGGGACGCAATGATGGCAGGGCTGGTTTCCTGCTGGGTTGAAGGCCGCTCGTTTATTGATTCCGTTCGATTTGCACAGGGTTGTTCATCCATGGCGCTGGCCTGTGATTATACCAATAACCCTGATTTATCTGTTGAAAATGTTACATCCTTAGTGGAGAACACAGAATGTCTGAATTAATGCTGAACGCTGAATTATTACAAATTTCACCGGAAGTACAGGAAGCGCTTAAAGTAAATAAACCAATTGTTGCGCTCGAATCCACTATTATTTCTCACGGCATGCCTTTCCCGCAAAATGCGCAGACGGCAATTGAAGTTGAACAAACTATTCGTAATCACGGTGCGGTTCCGGCGACGATTGCTATTATTGGCGGCGTCATGAAAGTTGGCCTGAGCAAAGAAGAAATTGAATTGCTGGGTCGTGAAGGGCATAGCGTCACCAAAGTCAGCCGTCGTGATTTACCCTTTGTGGTCGCCGCGAAGAAAAATGGTGCCACTACGGTTGCATCTACCATGATTATTGCCGCCCTTGCCGGAATTAAGGTATTTGCCACCGGCGGTATCGGCGGCGTGCATCGCGGTGCTGAACATACCTTTGATATTTCCGCCGATCTCCAGGAGCTGGCGCACACCAATGTCACCGTCGTTTGTGCCGGTGCGAAATCTATTCTCGACCTCGGTTTAACCACGGAATATTTAGAAACCTTCGGCGTGCCGCTAATTGGTTATCAAACCAAAGCGCTGCCGGCCTTCTTCTGCCGTACCAGCCCGTTTGAGGTGAGCATTCGTCTGGACAGCGCCGAAGAAATTGCCCGCGCGATGGCGGTGAAGTGGCAAACCGGCCTGAACGGCGGCCTGGTGGTGGCGAACCCAATCCCGGAACAGTTCGCGATGGCGGAAGGGAAAATCAATGCGGCAATCGACCAGGCGGTGCAGGAAGCAGAAGAGCAGGGCATCGTTGGCAAAGAGAGCACGCCGTTCCTGCTGGCGCGCGTGGCGGATCTCACCGGCGGCGACAGCCTGAAGTCCAATATTCAGCTGGTGTTCAACAACGCCATTCTGGCCTGCGAGATCGCGAAAGAGTATCAACGCCTCGTCTGATAAAACCGTCGGGCAGAAAGCTGTCGCCCACGCCTGTCACACATACCAAAACCTGGCGGTTACGCCGGGTTTCCTGGCATGAAGGGAATTCATTATGGACATCATAAGAAGTGTTGTGGGGATGGTGGTATTACTGGCAATTGCGTTCCTGCTGTCAGTAAACAAAAAGCGCATCAGCCTGAGAACCGTAGGCGCAGCGCTGGTGTTACAAATCGCTATTGGCGGGATCATGCTTTACTTCCCGCCGGGTAAGTGGCTGGTAGAGCAGGCCGCGCTGGGGGTTCACAAGGTCATGTCCTACAGCGATGCGGGTAGCGCGTTTATCTTTGGTTCGCTGGTGGGGCCAAAAATGGACGTGCTGTTCGACGGCGCGGGGTTCATCTTCGCCTTCCGCGTGTTGCCTGCCATCATTTTTGTCACCGCGCTGATTAGCCTGCTTTACTACATCGGCGTAATGGGGCTGCTGATCCGCATTCTTGGCGGGATTTTCCAGAAAGCGCTTAACATCAGCAAGATTGAATCCTTTGTCGCGGTTACCACGATCTTCCTCGGGCAGAACGAGATCCCGGCGATTGTGAAACCCTTTATCGACCGCCTGAACCGCAACGAGCTGTTCACCGCTATCTGTAGCGGGATGGCCTCTATCGCCGGGTCGATGATGATCGGCTATGCGGGCATGGGCGTGCCGATTGATTACCTGCTGGCGGCGTCGCTGATGGCGATTCCTGGCGGTATCTTGTTCGCCAGAATGCTCAGTCCGGCAACGGAAGCGTCACAGGTCACGTTTGAAAACCTGTCGTTCACCGAAACGCCGCCAAAAAGCATCATTGAAGCGGCGGCAAGCGGGGCGATGACCGGCCTGAAAATCGCGGCGGGCGTGGCCACGGTGGTGATGGCGTTCGTTGCGATTATTGCGCTGATTAACGGCATTATCGGCGGCGTTAGCGGCTGGCTAGGGTTTGGTCACGCAACGCTTGAAGGCATCTTCGGCTACGCGCTGGCACCGCTGGCGTGGATCATGGGCGTTGACTGGAGCGATGCAACGCTTGCCGGAAGCCTGATTGGGCAAAAGCTGGCGATTAACGAATTTGTCGCGTACCTCAACTTCTCACCGTATCTGCAAACCGCAGGGGCGCTGGACGTCAAAACGATAGCGATTATCTCTTTCGCCCTGTGCGGCTTCGCTAACTTCGGCTCCATCGGGGTGGTGGTAGGGGCGTTTTCCGCGATAGCGCCGCAGCGCGCGCCGGAAATTGCCCAGCTTGGCATGCGCGCGCTGGCCGCCGCGACGCTCTCCAACCTGATGAGCGCCACGATAGCCGGTTTCTTTATTGGGTTGTAATGAACTGCAGCCCGGGCGCTATGCCTGGGCTGTCTGGATCAGATACTGCGCGTTATCCGCGGAGAGGGTCGGGTTGTTAATGCTGACGCTGGCGCGGGATAACGCGGCACAGGCCATCGCGAAGTTCGCGCTGTCGCGAAAATCGCTCCCTTCCAGGAAGCTGTAGATAAGCCCCGCCATAAAGCCGTCGTCGGCGCCAAAGCTGTCCACCACCGTGTGTGCTGGCGGGGAGAGCAGGAACTGCTCGCCGTTCTTTTGGCTGCAAAACACCGATTCATCTTTCAGGCACACGTAGATGTGCTCAATGCCCCGATCGTGCAGCCAGTTCACCGCCTTGATACGCTCGTCAGCGGAGGTAATCGGCTGACCCCAGAGGATCTCCAGCTCTTTTTGCGTCGGTTTCAGGGTGTGGATGCGCGAATACCAGGTCTTGATTTTTTCGGCTTTAAACTCAGAAACGGTATCCACAAACACCGGAATATCATCGGCAATGGTAAAGACCCACTCGATGGCTTCCGGCGTCAGGTTGCAGTCGGCCAGCACCACGCCGGCGTGACGGATCAGATCCCGCGAGCCGTTGAGCAGCTGCGGCGTCAGCTTTTGCAGAATATGGGTATCGTTAATGGCCAGGACGGTTTCTTCCTGCTGGTTGGCAATCGACAGATAGGTCGAGGTGTTGTGCCCGTGCAAGCGAATGCAGCTGGAGATATTCACCCCCGCCTGACGGGTTTGCTCCAGCAGGGTTTCACCGTAAAAATCGCTGCCGACGGCAGAGATCAGATGCACGTCGCGACCGAGCAGCGCCAGGTTGTGCGCGATGTTGCGCCCCACGCCGCCCGCGGAACACTGAATGCTGCCGGGATTAGACGCCGCCTGCGGGTAGTGGATATCCGCCACGCCGCGAATGTCCATGTTGATGGCGCCGACCACCACGCAGTATTCCTGCTCGGTCAGGATATAGCCTTTGCCTTTGATCACGCCTTTGCGCATTAAATCCATAATGTGCGCCGCCACGCGCGAGCGGCTGATCTGCAAAATATCGGCGATTTCGTTCTGCTGGATCAGAGGGTTACGCCGCAGGATTTTGAGGATCTGCTTCTCTCTGTCGTTCATTATTACGCAACCGCCTTTTCAGTCTGCTGTGCTTTCAGCCAGGCAATCTCTTCGGCCCAGATATCCGGGTTGATGGTTTCAAGCACCATCGGGATCCCGTCAAAGCGCGGGTCCTGCATGATAAAGCGGAAGGCATCGTGGCCGATGTTGCCTTCACCCAGGCTGTGGTGGCGGTCAACGCGGCTGCCAAAGGCGCTTTTCGCGTCGTTTAAGTGCATTCCGCGCAGGTATTTGAAGCCCACGATGCGTTCGAAATCGTCAAAGGTTTCTTTGCAGGCCTCAGGGGTGCGCAGATCGTACCCGGCGGCGAAGGCGTGGCAGGTATCAATGCAGACGCCAACGCGGGATTTGTCTTCCACGCCGTCGATAATGGCCGCCAGATGTTCAAACTTAAATCCGAGGTTGCTGCCCTGGCCTGCGGTGTTTTCGATCACCGCCGTCACGCCCTTGGTCTTGTCCAGCGTGATGTTGATGGACTCGGCAATGCGCGCCAGGCAGGCGTCTTCGTCGATTTGCATCAGGTGGCTGCCCGGATGGAAGTTCAGCAGCGTCAGCCCCAGCAGTTCGCAGCGCTGCACTTCGTCGAGGAAGGCTTCGCGGGATTTTTCCAGCGCCTCTTCAACGGGATGGCCGAGGTTTATCAGATAGCTGTCGTGGGGGAGAATTTGCCCAGGCCCGAAGTGGTACTTTTCGCAGGCGGCTTTGAAATCATCAATCACTTCCGCGGTGAGCGGGGCCGCGCGCCACTGACGCTGGTTTTTGGTGAACAGGGCGAAAGCGGTCGCCTCGATTTCGGCGGCGCGAATGGCGGCATTCGCGAGGCCACCGGCAGCGCTAACGTGCGCTCCAACATATTTCATAAAAAAACTCCTGTTAACCCGAAACGCTTATGATAGCGGGTTAACAGGAGAAGGACGAGATGGTTTATGCCAGCAGGCTATGAACGGCCAGGTTAATGGCGCCCCCGCCCACAATCAGCCAGATGAATAACACCAGCGCCATCAGCAGCGGTTTTGCACCGGCTTTTTTCAGCGCGCTAACGTGGGTGGTGATCCCCAGCGCCGCCATCGCCATCGCCAGCAGCACCGTGTCCAGGGTCACCAGCATATCCACGACCGCTTTCGGCAGCAGGTGGAAGGAGTTAAAAATCGCCACCACGATGAACAGAATGGCAAACCACGGGATGGTGATTTTGTTTTTCTGGCTGCTGCCCGCCGGGGCAAGCTGCTTAACGCGCGCTGCCAGGAAAATCAGGAACGGAGCCAGCATCATTACGCGCAGCATTTTGGCAATCACCGCGGCGTTTTCGGCGTCCGGGTTAATCGCATGCCCGGCCGCCACGACCTGCGCCACTTCGTGCATGGTTGAGCCGATATAAATGCCGTAGGTTTCCGGGGTAAACCAGTGGGCGACCAGCGGATACATCGCCGGATAAAGGAAGATGGCCAGCGTACCGAAGATAACGACCGTTGCGACCGCCACGGTGACCTTGCTGGATTCTGCTTTAACTACGGGCTCCGTTGCCAGCACCGCGGCGGCACCGCAGATGCTGCTGCCCGCACCGATCAGCCAGCTGGTTTGCCTGTCGAGGCCGAAGATCTTCTGCCCGATAAAGCAGGCGAGCAAAAAGGTGCTGCTTAGGGTCAGCACGTCAATGGCGATGCCGCTGACGCCGACGTCCGCAATCTGCGAAAAAGTCAGGCGAAAGCCGTAGAGGATAATCCCCAGGCGGAGCAGGTGCTGCTTGGCGAAAATCACGCCGCCGTCGCAGGCCTTCCAGATCTGCGGGTAAACGGTGTTACCCACCACCATGCCGAGCAAAATAGCCAGCGTAAGGGCGCTAAAACCGGCGCCCGCGACCGAGGGAATACTGCCGCCCCATAGCGCCACGCCCGTCACGACGGCGCTGAGCGCCAGACCGGGCACGAAGTGCCACACTGTACGATGATTGTGTAGGGTGATATCTGTCATAACCTTCTCCTTTCTCTGGCTAAAAGGTTACGGCCCTCTGGCTTAAAAATAAAATTGATTATATATTTATAATTAATCTGAATAAGTGGTAAGAAACCATGCACATTACATTGCGTCAGCTGGAAGTTTTTGCCGAAGTGCTGAAATGCGGATCGACAACCCAGGCCTCGCAGATGCTGGCGTTGTCCCAGTCTGCGGTCAGCGCCGCGTTAACGGATCTGGAAGGTCAGCTCGGCGTTCAGCTTTTCGACAGGGTAGGGAAGCGCCTGGTGGTGAACGAACATGGCCGCCTGCTTTACCCGCGCGCGCTGGCGCTGCTGGAACAGGCGACCGAGATAGAACAGCTGTTCCGTGAAGAGAATGGCGCGATCCGCGTGTACGCCAGCAGCACCATCGGGAACTACATCCTGCCGGAAGTGATCGCCCGCTATCGCCGCGATTTCCCGACCCTGCCGCTGGAGATGAGCGTGGGGAACAGCCAGGACGTGATTAACGCGGTGATTGATTTTCGCGTCGACATCGGGCTTATCGAAGGGCCGTGCCATAACGTCGATGTGGTTGCCGAGCCCTGGCTTGAGGACGAGCTGGTGGTGTTTGCGTCTCCGGCTTCTTCTTTATTACAGGGGGAGGTGACGCTGGAGCGGCTGGCGAAGGCGCAGTGGATTTTGCGTGAGCAGGGTTCCGGCACGCGCGAGATTGTCGATTACCTGCTGCTGTCGCACCTGCCGCAGTTTCAGCTGGGGATGGAGCTCGGCAATTCCGAGGCCATCAAGCACGCGGTGCGCCACGGATTAGGGATCAGCTGCCTCTCCCGAAGAGTGATTGCGGAGCAGCTCGAGTCCGGCACGCTGGTGGAAATACCGGTGCCGCTGCCGAAGCTGGTGCGTACCCTGTGGTGCATTCATCATCGCCAGAAACACCTTTCCAGCTCGCTGCAGCGCTTTCTGCGCTATTGCGAGATATGAGCAAAATCTGTTCCCCGGTGGCGCTTCGCTTACCGGGGCTACGCGATCTTTTCGCCCCGTCTTTTTATGCTTTACTTATAATCCAGGCCGCGTCATGAAGCTCTCTTATAACTGGGTATTTCTGCCGGAAGGAACGCGTATCGTCTGCTACAATCGCGCCTCATTTATTAAATGGACAGCATTTTCACATGGTTTCAGAAACTAAAACCACAGAAGCGCCCGCGCTACGTCGCGAACTCAAGGCGCGTCACCTGACGATGATCGCGATTGGCGGCTCAATCGGTACAGGTCTTTTCGTTGCCTCTGGCGCAACGATTTCGGCAGCAGGCCCGGGCGGGGCACTCTTCTCTTATATCCTGATTGGCCTGATGGTGTACTTCCTGATGACCAGTCTGGGCGAACTGGCGGCGTACATGCCAGTGTCCGGCTCTTTCTCTACCTACGGTCAAAAATACGTTGAAGAAGGCTTCGGCTTCGCGCTGGGCTGGAACTACTGGTACAACTGGGCGGTGACCATCGCCGTTGACCTCGTGGCCGCACAGCTGGTGATGAACTGGTGGTTCCCGGATACGCCGGGCTGGATCTGGAGCGCCCTGTTCCTGGCGGTGATTTTCCTGCTGAACTACATCTCCGTTCGCGGGTTCGGTGAAGCGGAATACTGGTTCTCCCTGATCAAAGTGGCGACCGTCATTATCTTTATCGTCGTCGGCCTGGCGATGATTGTCGGCATCTTCAAAGGCACAGAGCCTGCGGGCTGGAGCAACTGGACGATAGGCGATGCGCCGTTTGCCGGTGGGCTATCGGCGATGATTGGCGTGGCGATGATTGTCGGCTTCTCTTTCCAGGGCACCGAGCTGATTGGTATCGCGGCGGGTGAGTCTGAAGATCCGGAGAAAAACATTCCGCGCGCGGTGCGTCAGGTGTTCTGGCGAATCCTGCTGTTCTACGTGTTCGCTATCCTGATTATCAGCCTGATCATTCCTTACACCGATCCGAGCCTGCTGCGTAACGATGTGAAAGACATCAGCGTCAGCCCGTTCACGCTGGTCTTCCAGCACGCGGGTCTGCTCTCGGCGGCGGCGGTGATGAACGCCGTGATCCTGACGGCGGTGCTCTCTGCGGGTAACTCCGGCATGTACGCCTCCACCCGTATGCTCTACACCCTGGCGTGCGATGGCAAAGCGCCGCGCATTTTCGCTAAGCTGTCCCGCGGCGGCGTGCCGCGCAACGCGCTGTACGCTACGACGGTCATTGCGGGTCTGTGCTTCCTGACCTCCATGTTCGGCAACCAGACCGTGTACTTGTGGCTGCTCAACACCTCGGGTATGACGGGCTTTATCGCCTGGCTCGGGATTGCCATCAGCCACTATCGCTTCCGTCGCGGCTACGTAATGCAGGGGCACGATCTGAACAACCTGCCGTACCGTTCAGGCTTCTTCCCGCTGGGGCCGATTTTCGCCTTCATTCTGTGCCTGATCATTACCCTGGGACAGAACTATGAAGCTTTCCTTGCGGACACCATTGACTGGGGCGCTGTCACGGCCACCTACATTGGTATTCCGCTGTTCCTGGTCATCTGGTTTGGTTACAAACTGACGAAAGGAACCCGATTCGTTCGCTACAGCGAAATGGATTTCCCGGAACGATTCAAAAAATAAACGCACTTCCTCTCTTTTAGCCCGCTCGGTTGAGCGGGCTTTTTTATGTCCTGAGTATGCAAAACGGATATAAATTTTAACAATTAAATTGATAATGGTTATCGTTTGCTTTATCGTTACGCTCAAATAAAGACCCCCAGACCTGCCGGAGATGCAGGCGGGCAATAAAGCAATCTGAGCAATAATTTTTTGATTTAGTTGTATTTACCTCATGGAGATATGGAATGTTTAGGTTGAATCCCTTCGTCAGGGGAGGACTGTGCGCGTCCGCTATGTCCCTGGCACTGCCCGTCATCGCTGCGGAGTCTGGCGACACACTGGTTGTAACGGCATCCGCGACCGAGCAAAACCTGAAAGACGCCCCGGCCAGCATCAGCGTCATTACCCAGGAAGATTTGCAGCGTAAACCCGTCCAGAACCTGAAAGATGTGTTACAGGATGTACCAGGCGTGCAGCTCACGAGCGAAGGGGATAACCGCAAAGGGGTAAGTATTCGTGGCCTGGACAGCAGCTATACCCTGATCCTGATCGACGGCAAACGTGTGAACTCCCGCAACGCCGTCTTCCGCCATAACGATTTCGATCTGAACTGGGTGCCGGTAGATGCCATCGAGCGTATCGAAGTGGTGCGCGGGCCGATGTCATCGCTTTACGGCTCCGATGCGCTGGGCGGCGTGGTGAACATCATCACCAAAAAAATCGGCCAGAAATGGACCGGCACCCTCAGCGCCGACAGCACTATTCAGGAGCATCGCGATCGCGGTGATACCTACAACGGTCAGTTCTATACCAGCGGCCCGCTGGTGGATGGCGTGCTGGGGCTGAAGGCCTACGGCAACCTGTCGAAGCGTGAAAAAGACGATCAGCAAACGTCCTCCACCACTGCCACCGGGGAAACGCCGCGCATTGAAGGCTTCACCAGCCGCGACGCTAACGTGGAATTCGCCTGGACGCCGTCGGAAAATCATGACTTCACGGCAGGCTACGGGTTTGATCGTCAGGATCGCGATTCCGACTCCCTGAACCAAAACCGCCTTGAGCGCCAGAACTACTCCCTGAGCCACAACGGCCGCTGGGGCACGGGCAACAGCGAGCTGAAATTCTACGGCGAGAAGGTCGACAACAAGAACCCGGAAAACGCCGGCACAATCACCTCTGAAAGCAACGCGATTGACGGCAAATATGTCCTGCCGCTGGGCGTTATTAACCAGGTTCTGACCGTCGGCGGCGAATGGCGTCACGATAAGCTTGAGGATCCAGTTAACCTGACGGGCGGCAACAGCAGCAACACCTCCGCCAGCCAGTACGCGCTGTTTGTAGAAGACGAATGGCGGATCTTCGAGCCGCTGGCGCTGACCACCGGCGTGCGCATGGACGACCACGAAACCTATGGCGATCACTGGAGCCCGCGCGCGTATCTGGTCTACAACGCCACGGATACCGTGACGGTGAAAGGGGGCTGGGCGACCGCGTTCAAGGCGCCATCGCTGCTGCAGCTCAGCCCGGACTGGGCGACCAACTCCTGCCGCGGATCCTGCCGCATCGTGGGTAGCCCGGACCTGAAACCGGAAACCAGCGAAAGCTTCGAAGTGGGGCTGTACTACAGCGGTGAAGAGGGGATCCTCGAGGGCGTTCAGGCCAGCGTGACCACCTTCCAGAACAACGTTGATGACATGATTAACATCAACCGCACCGCCGACGCCAGCGCCGCGCCGGGCTACCCGAACTTTGTCGGCTGGTACACCAACAGCAGCGGCAAACGCGTGCCGGTGTTCCGCTATTACAACGTCAACAAAGCGCGCATCACCGGGGTTGAAACCGAGCTGAAAGTGCCGTTCAGCGACGAGTGGAAGCTGTCGCTGAACTACACGTATACCGACGGTCGCGACCTGAGCGATGGCGGAAACAAGCCGCTTGAAACCCTGCCGTTCCACACCGCCAACGGCACGCTGGACTGGAAGCCGCTTGATGACTGGTCATTCTATGTTTCAGGCAACTATACCGGTGAAAAGCGTGCCGTCAGCGCGACGGATAAAAACGTGGGCGGCTACGTTATCTGGAATGCGGGCGCGGCCTGGCAGGCCACGAAGAGCGTGAAGCTGCGCACCGGCGTGCTGAACCTCGGGGATAAAGACCTCAGCCGCGATGACTACAGCTATACGGAAGACGGCCGTCGTTACTTTGTTGCGGTGGATTACAGGTTCTGATGCGGCAACGTGCCGGGGGGGCGGCAGCGCCTTACCCGGCCTGCAAAAGGGGACACGCCCGGTGAGCGACGCGCCACCGGGCAAGAAAGGCCGCCGTTAGCCGAATAAATGCTCCGCATGGAAGCGGAGATGATCCTCAATAAAGGACGCCATAAAGTAATAGCTGTGATCGTACCCCGGCTGAATGCGCAGCGTCAGCGGCCAGTCCTTCTGGCGCGCCGCTTCGGCAAACACTGCGGGCTGGAGCTGTCCGGCGAGGAACTGATCCGCATCGCCCTGATCGATAAGCATCGGGATCGCGTCTTCCGTTTTACCCGCCAGCATCAGCGCGCAGCTGTCCCATTCCTGCCATTTTTCAGCGTCATTGCCCAGATAATGCGTAAAGGCTTTCTGTCCCCACGGCACCTGAGTCGGGTTCACGATCGGCGCAAATGCCGACACGCTTACGTATTTACCCGGATTTTTCAGCGCCATGACCAGCGCGCCGTGACCGCCCATCGAATGCCCGCTGATGGCGCAGCGATCGCCCACCGCGAACTCCGCCTGGATAAGCGCGGGCAGCTCATCGCGAATGTAGTCGTACATGCGGTAGTGGCGGGCCCAGGGTTGTTCGGTGGCGTTCAGATAGAAGCCCGCGCCTTTGCCGAGATCGTATCCGGCATCGTCGGCAACCTCATCGCCGCGCGGGCTGGTGTCCGGCATCACCAGGGCGATGCCCAGCTCGGCGGCAATACGCTGCGCGCCCGCTTTGGTGGTGAAGTTCTCGTCGTTGCAGGTCAGGCCCGACAGCCAAAAGAGCACGGGCGGCTTTGCGTTTTTCGCGGTGGGAGGCAGAAAAATACTGAACGTCATGGCGCAGTTGAGAACGGTGGAGTCGTGCCGCCAGCGCTGCTGTCGACCTTCAAAACAACGGTGCTCTTCGAGCAGTTCCATGCAAGGCTCCTTATACGAAGTGATATTCATTAAGGCCATAATACAGAGTTTTCATTTACCTGTGAGTAACTTTCACTTTCGCTCGGCGGTCAGATGCTGCATCATAAATTAACTTATTTTTAACAATTGGAGCGGTCATGGCGCTGCGTATTGCGCTCAGCGGATTTGTGGTTCTGGTGGTGGCGATGGGGATAGGGCGCTTCGCCTTTACGCCTCAGGTGCCGCTGATGATTGCCGCCGGACAGCTTACGCTGACGAGCGCCGGCCTGGTGGCGGCGATGAACTATCTCGGCTACCTGGTGGGCGCCTGGGACGCCATGCGGGCGCACCGCTTTGTGGAAGGGCGCCTGTGGCTCGGAATTGCTGGCGCAGTGGCGCTGACGCTGCTCTCTGCCGCTGCGGATAACGCCGTGGTTCACGGCCTGATGCGCTTTGTCATCGGCTGCATGAGCGGCTGGTCGATGGTGCTCATCGCCGCCTGGACCAACGAACGGCTGGGGCAGCTGGGAAAACCGGGCCTCAGCGCGGCGGTGTTTGCCGGGCCGGGCGCGGGTATCGCCCTGAGCGGGCTGCTCGCGGTGTATATCCAGTCGCGTTCGCTTTCCGCCGGGGCGGCGTGGCAAATCTACGGCGTGCTGGCGCTGGTCTTAATTACCCTGGTGGCGCGCTATCTTCCTCGCGGCGGGCAGCTTCATCGGCCTGACACCGCGCCCGAGCCGCTGGTGCTGACGCCCGATCTGCGCCGTCTGGTCTGGAGCTACAGCCTGGCGGGCTTCGGCTACATCCTTCCGGCAACGTTTCTGTCGCAAATGGCGGTGGCGCGTTTTCCCGGCAGCCTGTTTGCCCAGTTCGTCTGGCCGATTTTCGGCGCGGCGTCGGTGGTTGGTATTGGGCTGAGTATTCTGCTGCGCCACATTTCAACGTCTAACCGCAGGCTGGCGATGGTTCTCTGGCTGCAGGGCGTGGGCGTGCTCGCCGCCTGGCTGGTGCCGGGAATTGCGGGCCTGCTGCTGGGAGGATTGCTGGTGGGCGGGGGCTTCCTCTGCGCCGTGCAGCTCTCGCTGCTGTACGGCCGCGAGCTGGCCCCTAACCACACGCGGTATATGGCAGGACTGCTGACCACGGGCTATGCCATTGGGCAGCTGGTCGGCCCGATGACCTCGGCATTATCCACCTGGCTTATGCATCAGCTTGAACCCGCGCTAGGCCTTGCGGGGATTGCGCTGTTTATCGGGGGCGCGCTGGTCTGGAACCGCCATCCTGAAAGACAGCATCAATTGCAATAATTATCGTCGTGAATACTGGATTATGTGCGCCGCCTCACGCACAATGAGCGCACACTTTTGCCACAACGAGGGCGAAAGACAGCCACACCTGCAGGAGAACAAAATGCCATCACTCAGTAAAGAAGCTGCCCTTGTCCATGAAGCCCTGGTTGCGCGCGGCCTCGAAACGCCACTGCGTCCACCGGTTCATGAGATGGACAATGAAACACGTAAACGTCTGATTTCAGGGCACATGACCGAGATCATGCAACTGCTGAATCTCGATCTGAGCGATGACAGCCTGATGGAAACGCCGCACCGCATCGCCAAGATGTACGTCGACGAGATCTTCTCAGGCCTGGATTACGCCAACTTCCCGAAAATCACCGTCATCGAAAACAAGATGAAGGTGGATGAGATGGTGACGGTTCGCGATATCACCCTGACCAGCACCTGCGAGCATCACTTTGTGACCATCGACGGTAAAGCCACCGTGGCCTACATTCCAAAAGATACGGTGATTGGCCTGTCCAAAATCAACCGCATCGTGCAGTTCTTTGCCCAGCGTCCGCAGGTGCAGGAGCGCCTGACGCAGCAGATCCTGACCGCGCTGCAAACGCTGCTTGGCACCAACAACGTGGCGGTCTCTATCGATGCCGTTCACTACTGCGTGAAGGCGCGCGGCGTGCGCGATGCCACCAGCGCAACCACCACCACCTCGCTGGGTGGCCTGTTTAAATCCAGCCAGAACACTCGCCAGGAGTTCCTGCGCGCGGTACGTCACCACAACTAATCAGGCAGGGCAGGGACCATGGAGCGAAACGTCACGCTCGATTTTGTTCGCGGCGTCGCCATTCTCGGTATCCTGCTGCTCAATATCAGCGCCTTTGGCTTGCCGAAGGCCGCCTATCTTAATCCCGCGTGGTATGGCGACATTACCCGCAGCGACGCCTGGACATGGGCGATCCTTGATCTCTTCGCCCAGGTTAAATTCCTGACCCTCTTTGCGCTGCTGTTTGGCGCAGGTTTACAGCTGCTTCTTAAGCGCGGCACGCGCTGGATCCAGTCGCGCCTGACGCTGCTCGTGATCCTCGGCTTTATCCACGGCCTGCTGTTCTGGGACGGCGATATTCTGCTGGCCTACGGGCTGGTGGGGCTGATCTGCTGGCGGCTGATCCGCGACGCGCACAGCGTCAAGAGCCTCTTTAATACCGGCGCGATGCTCTATCTGATGGGCATTGGCGTGCTGATCCTGCTGGGTGCGATCTCGGGAGACGCCACTAACCGGTCGTGGATCCCGGACGCCGCCAACCTTCAGTACGAGCAGTTCTGGAAGCTCAAGGGCGGTACGGAGGCGATAAGCAATCGCGCCGATATGCTGGGGGATAACCTGCTGGCGCTGGGGGCGCAGTACGGCTGGCAGCTGGCGGGCATGATGCTGATGGGCGCATCGCTGATGCGCACCGGCTGGCTGAAGGGGGAATTTAGCCTGCGCCACTACCGCCGCGTGGGGGCAGGGCTGGTGCTGACTGGCGTGGTGATTAATCTCCCGGCAATTATCGCCCAGTGGCATCTCAACTGGGACTACCGCTGGTGCGCGTTCCTGCTTCAGGTGCCGCGCGAACTGGGCGCGCCGTTCCAGACCATTGGCTATGCGGCGCTGATTTACGGCTTCTGGCCGCAGCTGTGTCGCGTCTGGCTCGTTAACGCCGTTGCCTGCGTCGGGCGGATGGCATTAAGCAATTACCTGCTGCAAACCCTGATATGCACCACGCTTTTCTACCGGTTTGGTCTGTTTATGAAATTCGACCGGCTGGCGCTGCTGGCGTTTGTTGTTCCGGTGTGGGCGGTAAACGTGGCGTTTTCCGTTATCTGGCTGCGCTATTTCCGCCAGGGACCGCTGGAATGGCTCTGGCGACAATTAACCGCACATGCTTCGGGTGTATCATTGAATAATACATCCAGATAACGATCTGGATCACAATCATTAACAAAACGGATGTAAGCGTTTTCATCTGTGTGACCTTCTTCACGTAGTCCCCTTTCTCTCGCTGCCAGAATAGCCACCTTGCTTAACACAGGGGGTGTCTGTGAGTTGCTGCAATCCTTTGAAGGATGGTGAATATGATCACCATTCGTGACGTCGCCCGCCAGGCGGGTGTTTCTGTTGCCACCGTATCCCGCGTGCTGAACAACAGCGCGCTGGTCAGCCCTGATACCCGTGAAGCCGTGATGAAAGCTGTTACGCAGCTCGGATACCGGCCAAACGCTAATGCCCAGGCGCTCGCCACCCAGGTGAGCGACACCATCGGCGTGGTGGTAATGGACGTGTCGGACGCATTTTTTGGCGCGCTGGTGAAGGCGGTCGATGTGGTCGCCCAGCAGCATCAAAAATATGTCCTGATCGGCAACAGCTATCATGAGGCTGAAAAAGAGCGTCATGCCATTGAGGTGCTGATCCGCCAGCGCTGTAATGCCCTGATTGTTCACTCAAAAGCCCTGAGCGATGAGGAGCTTGCCGGCTTTATGGAGCAGATCCCGGGCATGGTGCTGATCAACCGCATTGTGCCGGGCTACGCGCACCGCTGCGTCGGGCTGGATAACGTCAGCGGCGCGATGATGGCCACCCGAATGCTCATCAACAACGGCCATCAGCGCATCGGGTATCTGGCGTCCAGCCACCATATTGAAGACGATGATATGCGCCGCGAAGGCTGGCAGAGAGCGCTGAAAGAGCACGGCATTGCGGCATCTGAAAGCTGGATTGGCACCGGCTCGCCGGACATGCAGGGCGGGGAAGCGGCGATGGTCGAACTGCTCGGGCGCAACCTGCAGCTTTCCGCCGTCTTTGCCTACAACGACAGCATGGCGGCAGGGGCGCTGACGGCGCTGAAAGATAATGGCATTGCGGTGCCGCAGCATTTATCGCTGATTGGTTTTGACGATATCCCCATTGCCCGTTACACCGACCCGCAGCTCACTACCGTGCGCTACCCGATTGCCTCAATGGCGAAGCTGGCCACTGAGCTGGCGTTACAGGGCGCGGCAGGGCTGCTCGATCCCGGCGCAACGCACTGTTTCATGCCGACTTTAGTGCGTCGTCATTCGGTATCCATTCGGCAAACTGTGGTTCCGATCACTAACTGATTACACGAGGTGATGTAACCGTTTTCAATCTGTGAGTAAATTCACAGTATCTTAACAAGACGCTTACTATGATGTCAGCGTTTTAGGGGCTGAAACGCTATGTAACGGTGATTAATCACTTTAACCATAGCCAATACGCCCCAAACAACCAATAAAACGCATTTCTGGAGCGTTACCGAACACGGAAGATAGAAATTTTATAAGTGAACTTCGGCTGACAGTAACGTTTCATTAACACCTGCCCGCCGACCGTTATTCACAAGAACTACCCTGCATAAAAAAACCGG
This sequence comes from Enterobacter soli, assembly GCF_964208575.1. GTDB lineage: Bacteria > Pseudomonadota > Gammaproteobacteria > Enterobacterales > Enterobacteriaceae > Enterobacter > Enterobacter soli_A. The sequence goes on from NZ_CAXOFU010000004.1 coordinate 278,476, forward strand.
AGATACCATGAATAAGAAGGTGTTGACCCTGTCCGCTGTTATGGCAAGTATGCTTTTTGGTGCAGCAGCGCACGCTGCGGATACCCGCATCGGTGTGACTATCTATAAATACGACGACAACTTCATGTCCGTTGTGCGTAAAGCTATCGAGAAAGATGCTAAAGCAGCGCCAGACGTTCAGCTGCTGATGAATGACTCCCAGAACGACCAGTCCAAACAGAACGACCAGATCGACGTTCTGCTGGCAAAAGGCGTGAAAGCGCTGGCAATCAACCTGGTTGACCCGGCGGCAGCAGGCACCGTGATTGAGAAAGCGCGCGGGCAGAACGTGCCAATCGTCTTCTTCAACAAAGAACCTTCCCGTAAAGCGCTGGATAGCTATGACAAAGCGTTCTACGTGGGCACCGACTCTAAAGAGTCCGGTATTATCCAGGGCGATCTGATCGCGAAGCACTGGGCGGCAAACCCTAACTGGGACCTGAACAAAGACGGTCAGATCCAGTTCGTTCTGCTGAAAGGCGAACCCGGTCACCCGGATGCTGAAGCACGTACCACCTACGTTATCAAAGAGCTGAACGACAAAGGTCTGAAAACCCAGCAGCTGGCGTTAGATACCGCCATGTGGGACACCGCTCAGGCGAAAGATAAGATGGACGCGTGGCTGTCTGGCCCGAATGCGAACAAAATCGAAGTAGTTATCGCCAACAACGATGCAATGGCAATGGGTGCGGTAGAAGCGCTGAAAGCGCACAACAAATCCTCCATTCCAGTGTTCGGTGTGGATGCCCTGCCAGAAGCGCTGGCGCTGGTTAAATCTGGCGCAATGGCCGGTACCGTGCTGAACGATGCGAACAACCAGGCGAAAGCCACCTTCGACCTGGCGAAAAACCTGGCCGACGGTAAAGGTGCAGCAGACGGCACTAACTGGAAAATTGAAAACAAAATCGTTCGCGTACCTTACGTGGGCGTAGACCAGTCCAACCTGGCTGAGTTTATCGGTAAATAAGTGCCAGATACCCTGAATAATTCGCGTAGCCATCGCATCTGCAACGTGAAGTATGTCGGGTAAAAATGTCTTCACTGGGCGCAATTCGTTGCGCCCTTTTATAACGCGATATGCGAGGCCAACAAGGTATAATTATGGTCAGCACAACTACTCAGTCGTCCGGTGAATACTTGTTGGAAATGAGCGGTATTAACAAGTCATTTCCCGGTGTTAAGGCACTCGATAACGTTAATTTAAAAGTCCGTCCTCACTCTATTCACGCTTTAATGGGGGAGAACGGTGCGGGTAAATCAACATTATTAAAATGTCTTTTTGGGATCTATCAAAAAGATTCTGGCAGCATCCTTTTTCAGGGGAAAGAGATCGATTTCCATTCCGCGAAAGAAGCACTGGAAAACGGCATCTCAATGGTTCACCAGGAATTGAACCTGGTACTGCAACGTTCGGTTATGGATAATATGTGGCTGGGGCGTTACCCAACCAAAGGTGTCTTCGTCGATCAGGATAAAATGTATCGCGACACCAAGGCAATTTTCGACGAACTGGATATTGATATCGATCCGCGCGCCCGCGTGGGAACCTTATCCGTTTCCCAGATGCAGATGATCGAAATTGCGAAAGCCTTCTCCTATGATGCCAAAATTGTCATCATGGATGAGCCCACGTCTTCATTAACGGAAAAAGAGGTGAATCACCTTTTTACTATTATCCGTAAACTGAAAGATCGCGGCTGCGGCATTGTCTATATCTCGCATAAAATGGAAGAGATCTTCCAGCTGTGCGACGAAATCACCATTCTGCGCGACGGTCAGTGGATTGCCACCCAGCCTCTTGAAGGGCTGGATATGGACAAGATCATCGCCATGATGGTCGGTCGCTCCCTGAACCAGCGCTTCCCGGATAAAGAAAACAAGCCGGGGGAAGTGATCCTGGAGGTGCGTAACCTCACGTCCCTGCGTCAGCCCTCTATTCGCGATGTCTCCTTCGACCTGCACAAGGGCGAAATTCTGGGGATCGCCGGGCTGGTGGGCGCCAAACGTACCGATATCGTGGAAACCTTATTTGGTATCCGTGAAAAATCGGGCGGCACCATTACGCTGCACGGGAAGAAAATTAATAACCACAACGCCAACGAAGCCATCAATAATGGTTTTGCGCTGGTGACCGAAGAGCGCCGCTCGACCGGTATTTATGCCTACCTGGATATTAACTTTAACTCGTTAATTTCTAATATCCGCAACTATAAAAGCAAAATCGGCCTGTTGGATAATTCCCGCATGAAGAGTGATACCCAGTGGGTTATCGACTCAATGCGCGTGAAAACGCCAGGCCACCGCACGCAAATCGGGTCGCTGTCGGGGGGTAACCAGCAGAAGGTCATTATCGGTCGTTGGTTATTAACTCAGCCAGAAATTCTGATGCTGGACGAACCTACCCGCGGTATCGACGTGGGGGCAAAGTTTGAGATTTATCAGCTGATTGCGGAGCTGGCGAAAAAGAATAAAGGGATCATTATTATTTCTTCCGAAATGCCGGAATTGTTAGGGATCACAGATCGTATTCTGGTTATGAGCAATGGTCTCGTTGCCGGTATTGTTGACACTAAAACAACAACGCAAAACGAAATTCTCCGTCTTGCGTCTTTGCACCTTTAAGATCAGGGGCTCCTCATGAGTGCGTTAAATAAAAAAAGTTTTCTCACTTATCTGAAAGAAGGCGGTATTTACGTTGTTCTTTTAGTATTACTGGCCATCATTATTTTCCAGGATCCTACGTTCTTAAGTCTGCTGAACTTGAGTAACATTCTGACCCAGTCTTCCGTGCGTATCATCATTGCGCTGGGCGTGGCGGGGCTTATCGTCACCCAGGGTACTGACCTGTCCGCAGGTCGTCAGGTGGGGCTGGCAGCGGTTATTGCGGCGACATTGCTGCAGTCGATGGAAAACGCCAACAAGGTGTTCCCGGAAATGGCGACCATGCCGATTTTCGTGGTGATCCTGATCGTGTGCGCCATCGGCGCGGTGATTGGCCTGATTAACGGTATTATCATCGCTTACCTGAACGTGACGCCGTTCATCACCACGCTGGGTACGATGATCATCGTTTACGGTATCAACTCCCTGTACTACGACTTTGTGGGCGCGTCCCCCATTTCCGGCTTCGACAGCGGATTCTCGACCTTCACGCAGGGGTTTGTCGCGCTGGGCAGCTTCCGCCTGTCGTACATCACCTTCTATGCGCTGATTGCGGTGGCCTTCGTCTGGATCCTGTGGAACAAAACCCGCTTCGGTAAAAACATCTTCGCCATCGGCGGTAACCCGGAAGCGGCGAAAGTCTCCGGCGTTAACGTTGCCCTGAACCTGCTGATGATTTACGCGCTGTCCGGTGTGTTCTACGCCTTCGGCGGGATGCTGGAAGCGGGTCGTATCGGCTCGGCAACCAACAACCTCGGCTTCATGTACGAGCTGGACGCCATCGCGGCCTGCGTGGTGGGCGGTGTCTCCTTCAGCGGCGGCGTGGGTACGGTGCTCGGCGTGGTGACCGGTGTGATCATCTTCACCGTCATCAACTACGGCCTGACCTACATCGGCGTGAACCCGTACTGGCAGTACATCATCAAAGGCGCAATCATTATCTTCGCGGTCGCGCTGGATTCGCTGAAATACGCCCGTAAGAAATAATCGTCGTGACGTGAAAAAGCCCGCTCTTGTAGCGGGCTTTTTTATGCCAGAAGTGAACTCATCAGCGTTTTTGAGGTGGGCACCAGGCCCGTTTCGAGCCCGAAGGGTTTAAAGATTTTGTTGATAACGTCAACGGAGTAGTTGCCTTTGTCATTCTCCACGTCCGACAAGGTCTTGCGCGATACCTTGACCAGTTCAGCGTACTGGTCCTGCTTTAGCCCCAGCACATCGACCCTGAGTTTTTTCAGGGCCTCTCCCTGAGTTATTTCCCCCAGCAGAATATCGCGGATTACCGCGTGCAAGACCGACTGGCGATCCAGCGTTGCCACTCTGGTCAGGCCGGGTGAGACCCGCTGTCTGGTTACGCGGGAGATTTCCGCTTTTTTCTCGGGTGCTTTCATACCAGTCCCCAGCGTGTGAGTTTGTCCGGAACATATTTGAAACCAATGGCGGGCATATCCATTATTTGCGCCGGAACGCCGCGCGCGGCCAGCCTTTCCGGGAGGTCGACCAGCCGGGTGGCTGTGTCATGCAGTGCATCAAGCAAAACCGCGGGCGGAACCCACTCAGATAGCGACTGAGCAATCGCGTGGAAATTATACTCTCCGCCAGATTCACAGCTTAACGGCCACTTTATCGTTCTGGGTATGCCCTCGGGATCGGCTTTCATTGGGGCAAAATCATAAATAGGGGAGAGCCTAATCTGGCCATCGTCCCTGATAAACGCCGTGTTTCGCCCGTGGTTATCGCTGTTACCAAAGATAATATTTAACAGATCCCGGCGAACCCACTCGATCACAAAGCCCTGCACATCGAACTGGTATCCCTGTTCGGTGACCGTATTGCTGGTCACTATTTTTTCGATCAACGCATGCAATGTGGCTACGTGGTCAAGCATCGTACCCGGCGCTTTCTGCAAGATTGAATAAACCGATTCCATTCCCAGCCTGATCAGCTGCCCCTGTTCGTTTCGTCTGAGATCGAATCGCGGCAGCCACAGCGAAGGATAATGTTGACCCTCTTCGAGGCGCATTGTGGCCGTGGGGATGGTAGAAAATCCCATTTCGGTGAGTTCATGGTAATAGTGGTATTCGGCTCTGAGAATATTACAGTCAACTTCCGTTCTGCCGCCTCGGGGATATTTCACCAGATAGTAGCGATCCTGACAGCCCGGATCGTCTTGCCAGGTATCGATCCAGATAGCCTCGCTATCGCTACAGCGCAGTAATAATTTTGGGGCTTCGCCACCTGCGCCCGTTGCCCCGCCCGCTGCGGCGCCTCTTTCCTGCGCATAATCCAGGAAGTCCGCGGCTCTGTTAATGACATCCTCAACCGTGAAGGTTTTTGTGCTCGCCGATTCGCTCCACTCCGGCACGGACTCTTTAATACGCAGATTGCCCACCGGCGACATGGTGCCAAACTTCAGCAAAATAAAATTTTGCTGGCCGGCCGGAAGTTCGCTGATATCCAGCGCATTAATCCAGTAACGGCGGCTTGCACCGCTCGGGATAATGTCGTCGATAAACCTCAGCCAGCCGGGCTGACCCTGGTCGTCAAAAAACAGAGACACGGGATAATTAACTGACACGGCGTGATTATCATCGCGGTCGAGGAAAGCGATAGCATATTCGGTGAGGTATTCGACCCGGGTCGTTTGCCAGTTTCCAGCGTCGCTTTCAGGAAAAGTCACGATCGCCACATCCGTCCACTGCTCGTCCAGATATGCCTGTACAGTCAAGGTTTCCATTTCGCCTCCCGAATCGCTAATGCGTACAATATTACGCATTAAATACCAGTACGGCAATTAATGTGTAGTTTATTACTCATTAGCAACTGAGAAGGCGGTTAATGCGTGAAATATTACGCGTTAATTTGTCTGGGATTTTGCTTTTTTCTGAATTTCCAGCAGCTGCTCAGGCGTGACCGCCGGGTAACCCTGCGCGTCTTCGGGCACTTCATGCATTGTCGGGATGGGCACCAGCGGGCCTAAAAAGCGCGGCTCACGCTTGAAGAGGTAGAGGTCGGCCAGCGCGCCGAAACGCGCGCCAAATTCGCGCACGCGAACGCTCAGCATATCTTTCGGTGAAGGCACCGCGTAGCACTGCGCCTGAATCCCCATGTGCAGGGCGATAAACAGCGCGCGCTCGCAGTGGAAACGCTGGGTGATGATGATGAAATCGTTGGTATCGAACACCTTGCGGGTGCGCACGATGGAGTCGAGGGTGCGGAACCCGGCGTAGTCGAGCACGATATCCGCCGGATCGACGCCTGCGGCAATCAAATCCTTACGCATCGTCACCGGCTCGTTGTAGCTTTGCAGCGCGTTGTCCCCGCTGAGCAGCAGATAGTTAACCTTGCCGCTGTTGTAGGCGTTCAGCGCGCCCTGAATACGGTAGCGGTAATACTGATTAATCACGCCGGTGCGGTAGTATTTTGCGGTGCCGAGCACCACGCCCACCTGGCGATAGGGGAGGTCCTGCAGGTCATCGAAGATGTAAGGCGCTGTTTTCCAGCTCATCCAGCGGTCAAGACCCAGCACGATCAACAGCAGTATGCCGACCAGGACAGACAGGCTGTAAAAAACGCGCTTTAACATACAGATGGCTCGTTCCGTAGATGAGAATTAACTCAGGCTACTGTACCCGTCAGGTAAGAGCAAGAAACAGCGATTCAACTGAGGGCTTTTTCATCAGATGGGCGGGCATTTCTGCCCGCCCGGGAAGGGGTTATGCAAGCAGCACGCGGTCTATGTTGGTGCAGCCCAGCGCTTTCAGGGTTGCGGCGGTGGCGTCCCACTGAATTAACGGCGCGTCGGCTTTTTCGGCCAGAATCGCTCGCTGGATATCAGGATAGTCGTAACCGTTAAGACTCAGCAGGTTCAGCGCGCCCTGCAGCGGCGGCAGCGTTGGGTTGAACGCGGCGTTCTCGGCGTAGCTGCCGATAAAGATGCGGCCATCGCGGCACTGCAGCGCAACGCCGCTTGGGGAATGGCTGTACGGGGTGTGGCTCTTGTTCGCGGCCGTAATCGCCGCTTCGCTCAGCGCGTCGCCGGAAAGCGCAAACCCGTGATCCTGCGCGTCCATCAGCAGCGTTTTGATCTCCAGATCTCGGGGGCCGAAGGCGTCAGGCAGGTAATCCCCAAGCGTATGCGGCTCGCGGCCCGGCAGGTTGATGCGCAGCTCCAGCCCGCTGTTCAGCTCATTCATAAACTGACGGCAGTGGCCGCACGGGGTGTAGTTTACGGTAACGGCGCTCAGCGCTTTTTCACCGCGCAGCCAGGCGTGGCTGATGGCGCTTTGCTCGGCGTGAACGGTTTGCTGCATCGTCGCACCGAGGAATTCCATGTTCGCGCCGAAATACCAGGTGCCGCTCACGCCGCGCGCGATGGCGCCAACGTTGAAGTGGGAGAGATCGGCGCGGGCGCAGGCGGCAGCCAGCGGCAGCAGCGCGAAGGCCAGCGCGTCTTCGTCAAGCCCCGTCGCGGTTTTAAGCGTCGTGACTTGCTCTGCCGTCAGCAGGGCGGGGAAATGCGCATCCGCCAGAACCGGGGCCAGGGCTGACTGCAAATTCTCGGCAAGCTGGGCGTAAGCAGCGTGAAAACGTGGGTGCATGGCGAAGCCTCATAAAGGTTAATGGATCGGTAGTGTACGGAGCCACTGGGCCTTAATATGTGATCCACTTCAAATTATGTATGCAACTTATGAAAACAAAATGAAATTTGCGCGACGCATCGCAAATTTTAGCCCACCACGGCCAGAATAATCGGGAACAGGAACGGGGCGATAAGCGAGGTCATGATCCCGCAAATCACCAGCGCCAGCGAGCTAAATGCGCCTTCCTGATAGTCCATCTCGGCGCTGCGCGCGGTGCCCAGCGCGTGGGACGCCGTACCCATCGCCAGCCCGCGCGCCGCTTTGGTATGAATACGCATCGCGTTCAGCAGGGTGTGACCAAACACCGCCCCGAGGATACCGACAAAGATGACGCACACCGCGCTGATGGCCGGAATGCCGCCGATGCTGCCGCCAACCGCCATCGCAATCGGCGTGGTCACGGATTTGGGCAAAATAGAGGCGGCAATCTGCGGGGAGGCGCCCATCAGCAGGGCGACCGTTGTGCCCGTTATCATCGCCACCAGGCTGCCGATAAAGCAGATGGTGATGATGGACTTCCAGCGGGCGCGGATCTGGTGTAGCTGCTCATATAAAGGAAACGCCAGCGCGACCACGGCGGGCTGCAGCAGGTCGTTTAACACTTTGCTGCCGGCGAAATAGCGCTCGTAGGGGATCCCCGTCAGCAGCAGGAAAGGAATTATCACCACCATTGCCACCAGCAGCGGGTTCAGCAGCGGCATTTTGAAGCGCGCGGCGAGTTTACGCGCGGCGAAGAACACCGCCAGCGTTAGCGGCAGCGACCACCAGATATTGGCCATCATTGTTTTGTTCCTTTCTGCCCAACCACTTTACGTTCGCCATGCACCAGATGCGAACTCCAGCTCACCACCAGGAAGACCACCAGCGTGCTGACCGCGCACGAGACCACAATCGGGCCGAACTGCGCTTTGAGCACGTCGTAATACTGCATCACTCCGACGCCGATAGGCACGAACAGCAGCGCCATATAGCGGATAAGCACGAAGCAGCCGGGGTTAACCCATTTGGCCGGTAGCACCTGAAGCGCCAGCAGAACAAAGAGGATCAGCATGCCGATAATGCTGCCAGGAATGGTGATAGGGAGAAGTGACGCGATATAGATCCCGGCATAGAGACAGGCGTAAATCAGGACGAATGCGCGCAGATACTGCCAGATAGTATTCAATGATTTGCTCATGGTGAAAGTCCTTGATGAAACGCATTCATCATACAATTAAACCCAGAAATGTGCCACGGATCACATCATGAATTTTGAGCATACCAGACATTCCTGAATGGAACGTCTGGCAATTCCACAAATGGACAGGCGTTCGTTTAAATGCCAGTATTTGATTTATATATGAATCAATCGATTAAGCAGAACGACGCAGGAGATGACCATGTCGTCCATCATCATCAAAACCGCCGACGAGCTGGCAAAGCAGCGTCACGCGGGCGAGCTTTTAGCCTCTGTTTTTACAATGTTAGACGGATTTATCCAGCCTGGGGTCACCACCATGGCGATTAACAACCGCGTGGAAGCGTTCATCGTTGACGAGCTGCACGCCCGCCCCGCGAGTAAAGGGCAGTACGATTTTCCCTACGTGCTGAACACCTCCGTGAACGAAGTGGTGTGCCACGGCATTCCGAAAGAGTCCGAGCATCTGAAGACCGGCTCGATTGTGAACGTGGACATTACGCTTGAGAAAGACGGCCTGATTGCGGACTCCAGCAAAATGTACCTGATTGGCGACGTCTCCCCGCTGGCGCGTCGGCTGGTGAAAAAGACCTACGAAGCGATGTGGAAGGGCATTAAGGCGGTGAAGCCGGGCGCCACGCTTGGGGATATCGGCCATGCCATTCAGAGCCACGTTGAAGGCAACGGCTACAGCGTGGTGCGCGAGTACTGCGGGCACGGCATCGGCAGAGAGATGCACGAAGATCCGCAGGTGCTGCACTACGGTAAGCCCGGCGAAGGCCCGGTATTAAAAGAGGGAATGGTGTTTACCATCGAGCCGATGGTCAATCAGGGCGACAGCCGCATCAAAACCAAAAAAGACGGCTGGACGGTCGTCACCCGGGACAAAAAGCTCTCCGCGCAGTGGGAGCACACCGTTGCCGTGACGGCGGACGGCTTTGAAGTCCTAACCCTGCGCCCGGAAGAGAGCCTCCCGGCGTAACGCCGGGCTTCCCACATACCTGGAGAGCGGCTACCATAGCGCGTCTTTTTTCACAGGTACTCAGAATGCGTGTTTTACTGGCCCCAATGGAAGGCGTGCTCGACTCCCTCGTGCGCGAGCTGCTGACCGAGGTGAACGATTACGATCTCTGCGTGACGGAGTTTTTGCGCGTGGTCGATATGCTGCTGCCAGTCAAATCATTCTACCGGCTCTGCCCGGAGCTGCATCGTCAGAGCCGCACCACCTCCGGCACGCTGGTGCGCATTCAGCTGCTGGGCCAGTACCCCGAGTGGCTGGCGGAAAACGCCGCCCGCGCGGTCGAGCTGGGCTCTTACGGCGTCGATCTCAACTGCGGCTGCCCGTCGAAAATGGTCAACGGTAGCGGCGGCGGGGCGACCCTGCTGAAAGATCCCGAGCTTATCTATCGCGGCGCGAAGGCCATGCGCGAAGCGGTGCCTTCCCATCTGCCGGTGACGGTGAAGGTGCGTCTGGGCTGGGACAGCGGCGATAAACAGTTTGAAATTGCCGACGCCGTGCAGCAGGCCGGCGCCACGGAGCTGGTGGTTCACGGGCGTACCAAAGAGGACGGCTACCGGGCCGAGCGCATCAACTGGCAGGCGATTGGCGAGATCCGCAGGCGGCTGAACATTCCGGTTATCGCCAACGGCGAGATCTGGGATTACGACAGCGCGCAAGCCTGCATGAAAGAGACCGGCTGCGACGCGGTGATGATTGGGCGCGGGGCGCTCAACGTGCCGAACCTGAGCCGGGTGGTGAAGTACAACGAGCCGCGCATGGCCTGGCCCGACGTGGTCACCCTGCTGCAAAAGTACAGCCGCCTGGAAAAGCAGGGCGATACCGGGCTTTATCACGTCGCGCGTATCAAACAGTGGCTGAGCTATTTGCGTAAAGAATACGTTGAAGCGCTGGGGCTTTTTCAGGAGATCCGCACGCTGCAAACCTCGGCGGAGATTGCGCGGGTGATCCAGTCAAAATAGGCGACGTTAAACGATCTGCGTCACGTTTTTTACTCATGGCACCTTGAGGCTGCGAACGAAACTGATACAGTGCGGGCACTGGATTGTTACTGCTTCGGCAGGCAAAACCTGATTTTCTGGCATCCGCCGGAGGTCAGGTTTTTTTGTTTCTGGGGTTCCGATGAAAATCGCCAAAATTCTAAATAATAATGTGGTGGTTGTTCAGGATGAGCGCGGGCGCGAACAGGTGGTGATGGGGCGAGGGCTGGCCTTCCAGAAGCGCGTCGGTGAGGCACTGGATACCGCGCTGATAGAAAAAGTCTTCGCGCTGCAAAGCGATGAGCTGGTGCGCCGCCTGGGGGAACTGCTAAACCAGATCCCGCTGGAGGTGATGACCACCTGCGACCGCATCATCGGGCTGGCGGCGCAGCGGTTGGGCAAGCTGCAGGACAGCCTGTACATCACGCTGACCGACCACTGCTACTTTGCGATTGAGCGGCAGAAGAAAGGGCTGGCCATCAAAAACGTGCTGCTGTGGGATATTAAGCGCCTGTATCCCAAAGAGTTCGAGCTGGGGCAGGAGGCGCGGGCGATTATCGCCAGGCGCCTGAACGTGGAGCTGGCGGAAGATGAGGCCGGGTTTATCGCGCTACATCTGGTGACGGCGCAGCTGAACAGCGAAATGCCCGAGGTGATGCACGTGACCCGGGTAATGCAGGAGATCCTGCAGCTGGTGAAGTATCAGCTGCATCTTGAGTACGACGAGGAGTCGCTGAGCTACCAGCGTTTTGTCACCCATCTGAAGTTCTTCGCCCAGCGGATGTTAACCCGCACCGTGGTGGACGACGACGATGTGTCGCTGCATGCGGCGGTGAAGGACAACTACGCGAAGGCCTGGAAGTGCGCCGAGAAAATCGCGCAGCATTTGCAGAAAAGCTATCAGCGCGAGCTGACCACCGAAGAGATTATGTTCCTCGCCATTCATATTGAGCGGGTAAGAAAAGAGGGGCGCTAAGCCCCAACGCTGGATTGTTACTGCACTACGCAGGCAAAACCTGAGCGCGGCCTTCGCAAGGAGGACGTTCTCGGGTTTTTTTTATTTTTAAACTCAGTCAACAGGTGTCTTCGGACATCGGATGTTAAGGAAAGCGAGATGCAATACCAGGCTTTAGCAAAGGATATTCTCGGCCACGTTGGCGGAAAAGAGAACATCGTCAGTCTTGTACACTGCGCCACCCGGCTGCGCTTCAAGCTGAAGGATAACCAAAAAGCGGATGCGGAAGGGCTGAAGAAAAATCCCGGCGTGATTATGGTGGTCGAAAGCGGCGGCCAGTTTCAGGTGGTGATTGGCAACCACGTTCACGACGTCTGGCAGGCGGTGCGCAGCGAAGGCGGGCTCTCGGACGACGCGCCTGTCAGCAGCGAAAAAGGCGAAAAGAGCAGCCTGCTCGGTAGCCTGATCGACATCATCTCCGGGATCTTCACGCCGTTTATCGGCATCCTGGCGGCCTCCGGTATCCTTAAAGGCCTGCTTGCGCTGGCCGTGGTCTGCGGCTGGCTGACCACCGACAGCGGAACCTACAAAATCTGGTTCGCCGCCAGCGATGCGCTGTTCTTCTTCTTCCCGCTGGTGCTGGGCTACACCGCCGGGAAAAAGTTTGGCGGCAACCCGTTTATCACCATGGTGATTGGCGGCGCGCTCACCCACCCGGTGATGATCGCCGCCTTCGACGCCAGCCAGCAGCCGGGCGCGATAGCCGACGGCTTTCTCGGCATTCCGGTGACCTGGTTCAACTACAGCTCGTCGGTTATCCCGATCATTCTCGCCTCCTGGGTCAGCTGCTGGCTGGAGAAAAAGAGCATGGCGCTGCTGCCGTCGTCGATGAAAAACTTCTTTGCGCCGCTGATCTGCTTAGGAATTACCGTGCCGCTGACCTTCCTGGTGATTGGCCCGGTGGCGACTTGGCTCAGCCAGATGCTGGCGAACGCCTACCTGGCGATTTACGTCCTGGCGCCGTGGCTCGCGGGCGCGGCGATGGGTGCGGTGTGGCAGGTGTGCGTGATCTTCGGCCTGCACTGGGGGCTGGTGCCGCTGATGATCAACAACCTGGCGGTGCTGGGTCATGATTCGATGCTGCCGATGCTGCTCCCGGCCGTGTTCGGCCAGGTGGGCGCCGCGCTGGGGGTCTTCCTGCGCACCCGGGATGCGCGCCTGAAAATGCTGGCGGGCTCGTCCGTCACGGCGGGGATTTTCGGCATTACCGAGCCGGCGGTGTACGGCGTGAACCTGCCGCTGCGCCGTCCGTTTATCTTCGGCTGCGTGGCGGGGGCGATTGGCGGCGGGATTGTCGGCTTCAGCGATACCCACGTTTACTCCTTCGGCTTCGGCAATATCTTTACCTTCGCCCAGATGATCCCGCCGGGCGGCGTGGATGCGACCCTGTGGGGCGGCATTCTCGGCACCGTCGTCGCGCTGGTGCTGAGCTGCGCCCTGACGCTGGTGGCCGGAATGCCAAAGCGCGCGGCGTCAGATGCCGCTGTGCCGGCGACCGTGGGCGAAAACGACGTGCTGTCACCGATGAGCGGCACCGTGCTGGCGCTGGACCAGGTGCCGGACACCACCTTTGCCAGCGGCCTGCTCGGCAGCGGCGCGGCGATTATTCCTTCCGATAACAAAGTCATTGCCCCCTTTGCGGGCGAGGTGGCCTCGCTGTTCCAGACCAAACACGCCATCGGCCTGCTGAGCGACAGCGGCATCGAAGTGTTGATCCACGTGGGTATCGACACCGTGAAGCTCGACGGCAGGCCGTTTACCGCCCACGTGAAGGTGGGCGACCGAGTGCAGCCGGGCGACCTGCTGCTGGAGTTTGACCGTCAGGCGATTATCGATGCCGGATACGACCTGGCGACCCCGATTATTATCAGTAACAGCGATGAGTACCGCGAGGTGGTGACCGTGGCGGCAACGTCCGTCAGCGCCGGAGCCCCGCTGCTCAGCGTCAGCCATCAATAACAGGAGAACGTGATGAAGACTTTCCCGGATGATTTTTTATGGGGCGGCGCGGTTGCCGCAAACCAGGTAGAAGGGGCTTATCTGGACGATGGCAAAGGGCTGTCCACCTCTGACGTGCAGCCGCAGGGGGTGTTTGGCCCTGTGGTGGAGCGCGTGGCGGGCGACAGCGGCATCAAGGACGTGGCGATCGACTTCTATCATCGCTATCCGGAGGACATTAAGCTGTTCGCCGAAATGGGCTTTAGCTGCCTGCGCGTGTCTATTGCCTGGACGCGTATTTTCCCTGACGGTGATGAGCAGCAGCCGAACGAGGCGGGCCTGGCGTTTTACGACCGGCTGTTCGACGAGCTGGCGGCGCACGGCATCACGCCGCTGGTGACGCTGTCGCACTACGAAATGCCGTGGGGGCTGGTGAAGCAGTACGGCGGCTGGGGCAGCCGTCAGGTCATTGAATTCTTCGACCGCTACGCCCGCACCGTGTTTGCCCGTTACAAAGAGAAAGTGAAGCTGTGGCTCACCTTCAACGAGATCAACATGTCCCTGCACGCGCCGCTGACCGGCGTGGGGCTGCCGGAAAGCAGCAGCAAGGGCGAGGTGTATCAGGCGATCCACCACCAGCTGGTGGCCAGCGCCCTGGCGGTTAAAGCCTGCCATGAGATTATCCCGGACGCCAGAATCGGCAATATGCTGCTGGGCGGTCTGGTTTATCCGCTCACCTGCAAGCCGGACGACGTGCTGGAAGCATTGCAGGAAAACCGCACCTGGCAGTTCTTTGGCGACGTGCAGTGCCGCGGCGTGTATCCGGGCTACATGCTGCGCTTCTTCCGCGATAACGGCATTGAGCTCGACATCACCGACGCGGATCGCGACGCGCTGAAATCGACCGTCGATTTCATCTCGTTCAGCTACTACATGACCGGGTGCGTGACGACCGATGAAGCCCTGAACCAGCAGGCGCGCGGCAATATTCTGAGCATGGTGCCTAACCCGCACCTCGCAAGCTCCGAGTGGGGCTGGCAGATTGACCCGGTTGGCCTGCGCACGCTGCTGAACGTGCTGTGGGATCGCTATCAGAAGCCGCTGTTCATAGTCGAAAACGGCCTCGGGGCGAAGGACAAACCGGACGCGAACGGGGTGGTGCAGGACGATTACCGCATTAGCTATCTTAACGATCATCTGGTGCAGGTGCGGGAAGCCATCGAAGACGGCGTTGAGGTGATGGGCTACACCAGCTGGGGGCCTATCGATCTGGTGAGCGCGTCAAAAGCGGAGCTGTCCAAGCGCTACGGCTTTATTTACGTCGATCGCGACGACAGCGGCAAAGGCACGCTTGAGCGCAGCCGTAAGAAGAGTTTCCACTGGTATAAAGAGGTGATTGCGACGAAGGGCGCATCCCTGAAGCCGTAAAAGAAGTGACGTTGCCCGGTGCTAAGCCGGGCAATAACATCAGAAGATCATTTTAAACACGCCGGTAACCACCAATAGCCCAATCAGAAATATAATCAAAATTGCCCACAGTAATATTTTCATTCCCTTCTCCTGCTCGTGTATGTCCTGATTAAGTGTAGCAGCGAATTAATGATTAATTTGAATGTGTTGAATTAACGCATTCTCGCCATGAATAATTTTCCGAATATATAAATGTATGACAAATTGCGGATTGCCACGCGTTACTAAAAAAAGGCCCGGCGGCAGGCGTAATTTGCGCCTTTATTTTTTGTGTGAATGGCGTAATGAAACGTTCTCTTATTTTATCTCTGAGTGCTCCGCTGGCGTTAATTCTGGCGGCCTGTGCCCCCCAGCATCCCACCGTGTCACCTGAAAAAACGCAAAGCGTAAATGCGTCGGTGAATACGCGGCTTAGCCACACCGACTGGCCGAAAAACGACTGGTGGACGGCCTATCACGATCCGCAGCTCACCTCGCTGATCGCCAAAGCCTTGCGCGACGCGCCGGACATGCACATTGCCCGCCAGCGCATTACCCTTGCCGAAGCCCAGGCCAAAGCCACCATGGCCGCCGACGGCCCGCAGGTTGAGCTGTCTGGCGATATCGAACGGCAAAAAATGTCCGCGGAGGGGGTCATGGGGCCGTTTGCCATTACCGATCCGGCGGCGGGCACCACCGGGCCGTGGTACACCAACGGCACCTTCGGCCTCAGCGCGGGCTGGGATCTGGATCTGTGGGGCAAAAACCGCGACCTCGTTGAGGCGCGGATCGGCAAGGTGAACGCGCAAAAAGCCGAGCTGGAGCAGACCCGCCAGCTGCTCGCCACCGGCGTCGCACGTCTGTACTGGGAGTGGCAGACGGAGGCCGCCATCGACAGCGTGCTCGCTACCATTAAGCAGGATCAAACCTCCATCATTGACGCCGACAAAGAACTGTACCAGCACGGCATTACGTCGTCCGTTGAAGGGGTTGAAACCGACATTAACGCCAGCAAAACCGACGAACGCATCGCGGAGGTTCACGGCAAGATGAAGGCGATAGAGGCGCGCCTGCAGGCGCTGACCAACACCGCGTCGGTGAAGCTGACCCGTCGCGATCTCCCGGCGGTTGAGGCCTCGCTGCCGTCCACGCTCGGCTACGCGCTGCTGGCGCGCCGCCCTGATTTGCAGGAAGCGCACTGGGTCATTGAGGCGTCCATGAGCAACGTCGACGCCGCGAAAGCCGCGTTCTACCCGGATTTCAACCTGATGGCCTTTTTACAGCAGGATGCGCTGCACTTAAGCGATCTGTTCCGCCACTCCGCGCAGCAGATGGGCGTCACCGCCGGGTTTACGCTCCCGGTGTTTGACAGCGGTCGTCTGAACGCCCAGCTGGATATCGCTCAGGCGCAGAGCAACCTGTCGATAGCGGATTACAACAAAGCGGTGGTGGAGGCGGTCAATCAGGTGGCGCGCACCGCCAGCGAAGTCGAAACCCTGGCGACCAAAACGCAGCAGCAGCAGCGGGTCGAACACGACGCGGCGCGGGTGGTGACCCTGGCGCAGGCGCGGTTTAACGCCGGGCTGATTGCCGGGTCGCGCGTAAACGAAGCGAAAATTCCTGCATTGCAGGAGCAGATCGCCGGGCTGACGCTGAAAGGGCAGTACGTTGACGCCACGCTCCAGCTCACCTCCGCGCTCGGCGGCGGCTATCACCACGGCTAAAAAAACGCATTATCTATACTTACCTCTTTGTGACTCTTCTGGAGGTAAGCATGACTCGAGTGGCTATTGTGACCGCATCGGATTCCGGCATTGGCAAAACCACGGCGCTGATGCTGGCCGAGCGCGGTTTTGATATTGGCATCACCTGGCATTCCGACGAAAAAGGGGCGCTGGAAACCTGCCGCGAAGTCGAAGCGCGCGGGCAGCGGGCGGAGGCTATCCAGCTGGATTTGAGCGTGCTACCTGAAGGCGCAAACGCGATTGAAACGCTGATCGCAAGGCTGGGGCGGCTGGACGTGCTGGTGAACAACGCCGGCGCAATGACCAAATCGCCTTTCCTCGAAATGACGTTCGAGGCGTGGCGCAGCATTTTTACCGTGGACGTTGACGGCGCGTTTCTCTGCTCGCAGATTGCCGCCCGTCAGATGGTGAAGCAGGGGGAAGGGGGGCGGATCGTGAACATCACCTCGGTGCATGAACACACGCCGCTGCCGGACGCCAGCGCCTACACGGCGGCGAAACACGCCCTGGGCGGCTTAACCAAATCGATGGCGATGGAGCTGGTACATCATAAGATCCTCGTTAACGCCGTTGCGCCCGGCGCGATTGCCACGCCGATGAACGACATGGACGAGAGCGCGGTCAAGGAGGGTTCGATGCCGGAAATTCCGCTGGGAAGGCCGGGGCGTACCCAGGAGATTGCCAGCCTGGTCGCCTGGCTTTGCGATAGCGATGCCAGCTACACCACCGGGCAGTCGTTTATCGTCGACGGTGGGTTTATGCTGGCGAATCCGCAGTTTAAGCCACAGTAGTGTGGGCTTTCCTCTCCCTTTGGGCTGAGGAATCCCCAAAAATTTAATCTTATTAAGCGATTAAAATTCGTCGTAAGAATAAATCACTTACAGCGGC